>CAVPME010000004.1:0-346043 GCA_963706335.1 Terriglobia bacterium | reverse complement strand
CGGTGTCAGCTCTCGCCGCGAGCCACCTGGCCCACCCAGGCCAGCCCGCGCCTCCATGCCCATCCGGCGCCGGCTGCGTGCCGCGCCCGGCGGCAAGGGAGTCGTCATCGAGGCTGGCCCGCACGGCGTCGTACCAGTCCAGCATGGCGCCGTGGGGTGGCGACGAGAGCTCGTCGAACCCCAGCTCGCACACCGCCCACGCGGCGGCGGCCTCCGGGACGCGTCCCAGATGCAGCAGCGCGACCGCGACCGTCACGGCCTGGATGAGGTCCCCCATCGGCGAGCGCAACGGGGCCAGATCGGCCATGGCCACCCCGTAGTGGGCGAGGGCGTCCGCGGGACGATGGAGCACGAGCTCGAGATCGGCCAGGCGCGTCGCCAGCCAGAACTGCTTCCAGGAGCCATTGGGCGCGTCGCGAAACAGCGGCAGCAGCGGTGCGATGGCCTCCTCGGGATGACCCGCCAGCCACACCGCCTCGGCACGGACGACGGCGAGGATCCACGCGGCATCGGGGTCGTCGGGCAAGCCGGTCCTCGAGCTCGGCGGCCCGCTCCACCAGCTCCATCTGCGCTTCGGGCTCCCGGGCGTGCCCGTAGAGGTTGGCGGCGTAGATGACGCTGTAGAACTCGCCCTCGACGTCGCCGAGGTCATGCCAGGCATCGGCGGCGTCCAGCGACCCCGTCGGGTCTGAGTCCTTGAGACCGAGCGCCCCGAGCGCCTGCAGGCAGCGCGCGCGCATCACCGCATCGGTCGAGCGCGCCAGCGCGATCTCCAGGTGGTCGCGGCTGAACTCGACGGCGCTCGAGTAGTTCATCCACCAGCCGGTGGCTGCGGCCAGCCGGGCGTGGCGCCCATAGTCCATGAGCTGGGCCCAGTCGAGCTCGGCGAAGATGTTGCCGCTCCTCGGGGTTGATGCGTGAGCCGGCCCTCGATGGTGCAGACCACCCAGCGCTTCTCGAACGGCTCGGCCAGCGCGATGAGCGCATCGGTGATGGCCGCGTGCGCGGCGTCCTCGTCCTCGGCATCGAGCAGCTCGGCGGCGAACCGGCGCACCGGCGGGCGCACCTCGAACCGGCCACCGTCCGCCGGCCGGACCAGCCCCGCCGCCAGCAGCGCGTCGAGCTCGTCGACCACGTCGCCGAACGCGGCCTCGGCCAGCGACGTGGTGAACCCCGCCGAGAACACCGCGAGCGCGAGCAGCAGCGATCGCTCAGCGTCGGACAGCAGGCCCACCGACCACTCCAGCACCGCGCGCAGGCCGCGCTGGCGAGCGGGCAGGTCGGGGCCGCCGCTGCCCAGCGCGTCGAGGCTCTCCTCCAGCTCGGCGAAAGGGTGCCGGCGTCGAGCACGCGCAGCCGCGGCGCCGCCAGCTCCAGCGCCAGCGGCATGCCCTCGAGCTGCCGGCACAGCCGAGCGACGTCGAACCGGTTCTCCTCGGTCAGCGTCCAGCCCGTCCCGGCCGCCGCCGCCCGCTCGCACAGCAGCGCCACCGACGCGACCTCGCGCAGGGTCGAGAGCTCGCGCTCGGAGCCGGTCGGCACCGGCAACGGGTCGAGCGCCAGCACGTTCTCGCCGCCGACGCGCAACGGTAGCTGGCTGGTGACCAGGACCCTGACCTCGGGGCCGGCCCGCGCGACCTGGCCGATCAGCGGCGCCACCTCGATCAGATGCTCGAGGTTGTCGAGCACCAGGAGCGCGCTGCGGGCGCGCAGATGATCGAGGACGCGCTCGTCGGCGTCGACGCCCGCGACCTCGGGCAGTCCCATCGTCCGCGACAGCGCGCCCATCACGTCGTTGGGGTCGAGGATGTGCTCCAGCGCGACCCACCACACGGCGTCGAAGTCCTCGGCCGCGCGCTGGGCGACCTCGAGCGCCAGCCGCGTCTTGCCCGAGCCGCCCGGCCCCGACACGGTGACCATGCCGGGCGGTGGCCGATGAGATCGAGCAGGACCGCCAGCTCGTCCTCGCGGCCGATCAGCTCGGTCGTCGGCGACGGCAGATTGGTGCGAATCGGTTCCAGCGTCCGCGGTGGCGGGAACTCCGAGGGCGCCGGTGCCGTCCACGACGAGGTGAAACAGCTCCCGCGGGGCGATGAAGTCCTTGAGGCTGTGCTCCCCGAGTGACTCGAACTCGTGGCGGCCGTCCAGGGCGCGGGTGGCCTGGCTGGTCAGCACCTGCCCGCCGTTGGCGGCGGCGCCGATCCGCGACGCGTAGTGGACGTCGACACCCCAGTAGTCGCCGTTGTCGAGGCGGGGCTCGCCGGTGTGCAGCCCGATTCTGACCCGGACGCCGTCCGCCCCGCCTCCGGACGGCCACGGGTGGGCGGCGAGCGCGCGCTGAGCGGCGATCGCCGCGTCGACGGCCGACTCGGCGTCGGCGAAGGCGACGAAGAACGAGTCGCCCTCGGTGCCGACCTCGACCCCCTCGTGCCGGGCCCACACCGCGCGCAGCAGCCGGCGATGGTCGGCGAGCATCGCGCCGTACCGTCGCCGAGCTGGTCCAGCAGTCGGGTGGAGCCCTCGATGTCGGTGAACAGCATCGTCACCGTGCCCGAGGGGAGCGTCCGCGTCACGGCGTGACCGCCTAGTTCACGCCCTAGAGACTCTCCAGGGCCGCGTTGAAGGTCGGGCTGGGACGCATGGCCGCCGCCGCCTTCTCCGAATCCGGGTGGTAGTAGCCACCCAGCTCCACCGCCGAGCCCTGCACCTCGGACAGCTCGGACACGATCGTCTCCTCATCCGCCTCCAGCCGCTCGGCCAGCGGCGCGAAGCGCTCGGCCAGCTCGGCGTCGTCGGTCTGATCGGCGAGCTCGCGCGCCCAGTACAGCGCGAGGTAGAAATGGCTCCCCCGGTTGTCCAGTTCGCCGACCTTGCGCAGCGGCGAGCGGTTGTGTTCGAGCACGCCGCCGGTGGCGCGGTCGAGCGCGTCGCCGAGGATCTTGGCCCGCGGGTTGTCGGTCTTGTCGGCGAGCATCTGGAGTGACACCGCGAGCGCCAGGAACTCGCCCAGCGAGTCCCAGCGCAGATGGTTCTCGCGCTCGAACTGCTGCACGTGCTTGGGCGCCGATCCGCCGGCCCCGGTCTCGAACAGGCCGCCGCCATCCATCAGCGGGACGATCGACAGCATCTTGGCGCTCGTGCCCAGCTCGAGGATGGGGAACAGGTCGGTGAGGTAGTCGCGCAGCACGTTGCCGGTGACGCTGATCGTGTTCTCGCCGGCGCGGGCGCGGGCCAGCGTGAACCGGGTGGCCTGGGCGACGTCCAGGATCTCCAGCTGGAGACCGTCGGTGTCGAGCTCGGCGAGCTCCGCCTGCACCTTGGTCGAGCAGCTGCGCGTCGTGGGCGCGCGTCTCGTCCAGCCAGAACACCGCCGGCCAGCCGGTGGCCCGGGCACGGGCGACGGCGAGGTGGACCCAGTCGCGGATGGGGGCGTCCTTGGTCTGGCACATCCGCCAGATGTCCCCGGCCTCGACGTCATGGGACAGCAGCGTCTTGCCACCACCGTCCACGACCTGGACCGTGCCCGGCGCCGAGATCTCGAACGTCTTGTCATGCGAGCCGTACTCCTCGGCCTTCTGCGCCATGAGGCCGACGTTGGGCGTCGTGCCCATCGTCGCGGGATCGAAGGCGCCGTGCTCGCGACAGTCGTTGACGGCCTCGGCGTAGAGGTCGGCGTAGGAGTGGTCCGGGATCACGAACTTGGTGTCCTGGAGCTCGCCGTCGCGGTTCCACATCTGGCCCGAGGTGCGGATGGCGGCGGGCATCGACGCGTCGATGATCACGTCGGAGGGCACGTGGAGGTTGGTGATCCCGCGGTCAGAGTCGACCATGGCCAGGCCGGGCCCGTCGCGGTAGGCCGCCTCGACAGCCTCGGTGATGGCGGCACGCTCGTCGTCGGACACGACGGTCCAGGGCCTTGAGCAGGGCGCCCATCCCGTCGTTGGCGCTCACGTCGGCGGCGGCCAGGGCGTCCGCGTGATCGGCGAACACCGCCGGGAAGTAGGTGCGCACCGCGTGGCCGAAGATGATGGGGTCTGACACCTTCATCATCGTCGCCTTGAGATGCACGGAGTAGAGGACTCCCTGCTCCTTGGCCTCGGCCACCTGCCCGGCCAGGAACGCGTCGAGCGCCGCGCGGCGCATGACGGCGGAATCGAGGACCTCCCCGGCGAGCACCGGGAAGTCGGGCTTGAGCACGGTGACGTCGCCGTCGGCGGAGACGTGCTCGATGCGGACGGTCCCCTCATCGGCCACCGTGACGGACTGCTCGGTGGAACGGAAGTCGCCGTCGGTCATGGTCGAGACGTGGGACCGGGAGTCAGCCGACCACGCGCCCATCGAGTGCGGGTGGTTGCGGGCATAGGCCTTGACCGAGTCCGGTGCGCGGCGGTCCGAGTTGCCCTCGCGCAGCACGGGGTTGACGGCGCTGCCCTTGACGCGGTCATAGCGCTCGCGGATGTCGCGCTGGTCGTCGTCGGAGGGATCGCTCGGGTAGTCGGGGATCTCGTAGCCCTGGGCCTGGAGCTCGGCGATCGCGGCGCGCAGCTGGGGCACCGAGGCGCTGATGTTGGGAAGCTTGATGATGTTGGCCTCGGGCGTCTTGGCCAGCTCGCCGAGCTCGGTGAGGTCATCGGAGATGCGGTGGTCACCGTTGAGGCGGTCGGGGAACTGGGCCAGGATGCGCCCCGCGAGCGAGATGTCACGCAGCTCCACCTCGGCTCCGGCGACCCCGGCGAAGGCCTCCACGATCGGCAACAGCGACTGGGTGGCCAGCGCCGGCGCCTCGTCGGTCTGGGTGTAGATGATCTTCATTGCAGAATCACCCTACCCACTTCAAGGAGGACTCCATGGCCGACCGACCGCCACTGCCCCCGTTCACCGCCGAGACCGCAGCACAGAAGGTGCAGGCCGCCGAGGACGCCTGGAACACCCGGGACCCGGAGCGCGTGGCCGGTGCCTATACCGAGGACTCGGTGTGGCGCAACCGTGACCGGTTCGTCACTGGCCGGGCCGAGATCGTGGCCTTCCTCACCGACAAGTGGGAACGGGAGCTGGAGTACGCCCTGCGCAAGAGCCTGTGGACGTGTGACGGCAACCGGATCGCCGTGCGCTTCCAGTACGAGAGCCACGACCGTGACGGTCAGTGGTGGCGCAGCTACGGCAATGAGCTGTGGGAGTTCGACGAGCACGGTCTCATGCGCCGGCGCGAGGCCAGCATCAACGACCTGGCCATCGACGAATCCGAGCGCCGCATCTTCGGGCCCCGTCCCGAGGGCGAGCGAGGCGCTGACATCCCGCTGCAGTAACGGGATCAGGGCGCAGGTTGCCGGGTACCCTCTCAAGCCATGGAACGGCGCATCGTCTATCTCACGCAGACTCACCCGGCTGCCGCTCCTGGGAGCCGACGGTGCCGAGGTGGGTCGCATCGCCGACGCGGTCGTCGACCTCGGCTCCAAGCCGCCGCGGGTCAACGGCTTCGTGGTGGCCGTGCAGCGACGCCGCGTGTTCGTCGGCATCGGCCGCGTGGGTGAGATCGGCTCTGACGGCGCGCGCCTGCGCCGCGGGTCGGTCAACATGCGCCAGTTCGCGCTGCGCGACGGCGAGCGGCTCCTCGCCGGCGAGCTCATCGGCAAGCGCTTCAAGGGCGAGCGGGTCGTCGACATCGGCCTGATCGACGTTCCCGAGCACACCGGCTGGGAGGTGGCGACGGTGGCGCTGTCGGGCGGCCGCCGGGTCCCGGGCCTGCGCCGCGCGCCCGACGTCCTGGACTGGTCTGAGGCGGGGGAGCTGTTCGCCTCCGAGCGGCCGGTCGACCGCCAGGCCGCCGAGCTGGGCGGCCTGCACCCCGCGGAGATGGCCGGCGCGATCCGGCGCCTGCCCCTGAGCCGTCGCCGGGTGCTGGCGGCCGAACTCGAGGACGACCGCTTCGCCGACCTGCTGGAGGAGATGTCCGAGGACGAGCAGGTCCGCCTGATCGAGGGCCTGGGGATCGAGCGCCTCGCGCGCGTGCTGGACGAGATGGAGGCCGACGACGCCGCCGACCTGCTCGCCGAGTTCCCGGCCGGCCGCCAGGCCGAGCTGCTGCACGCGATGGATCCCGAGGAGGCCGAGCCGGTCCGCCGCCTGCTCACCTACCAGCCCGACACCGCCGGCGGGCTGATGACCCCCGAGCCGGTGATCCTCGCGCCCGACACCACGGTGGCCGAGGCGCTGGCCCGCGTGCGCGACCCGAACCTGCCGGTGCCGCTGGCCGCTGCCGTGTTCGTCTGCCGGGCCGCCGCTGGAGACGCCGACCGGGCGCTACATCGGCAACGTGGGCATCCAGCGACTGCTGCGCGAGGCCCCGTCAAAGCCCCTGGGCCGGTGCATCGACGAGGACGTCGAACCGGTGCGAGGAGAGCCTGAGCGACCGCGAGGTGGCCGTGCGGCTCGCCGCGTACGACGTCGTCTCGCTGGCGGTCATCGACGAGGCCCATCGCCTCGTCGGCGCGGTGACGATCGACGACGTGCTCGACCGGCTGCTGCCCGCCGACTGGCGCGCGACCCTCACGGAGAGCGCCTGATGGCGCGCGGCGACGAGCTCTCGACGCCGAAGGGCACGTCGCGGGCGGCTCCCTCTACGACCCCGACCAGTTCGGGGCGGTCGCCGAACGGCTGGCGCGGTACTTCGGCACCCCGCGCTACCTCATCATGCAGACGGGGATCGTCGTCGTCTGGATCGCGTACAACGCCATCGAGGCGGTGAGCTATGGCAAGGGTGCGGCCTTCGATCCGTATCCCTTCATCCTGCTCAACCTGGCCTTCTCCACCCAGGCCGCCTATGCCGCGCCGCTCATCCTGCTGGCCCAGAACCGGCAGGCCGACCGTGACAAGGCAGAGGTCGAGCGTGACCGCGAGACCAACGCCCGGTCACTCGCCGAGACCGAGTACCTGGCCCGCGAGATCGCCGCGGTGCGCCTGGCCGTGGACCAGAAGGCCGACCGCGACGAGATCTTCGAAGTGCTCGAGCGCCTCACCCAGGCGGTGGAGCGCCTGCAGCCCGCCGAGATCGGCGAAGGACCGATCGACGACCTCGATTTCCCGCCCGACGACCCGGATTAGCGGGACGCGCCCGAGGAGCGCGCCCCGCGTAACCGGAGAGAGCCTGTGGGTCAGGCGCCGACGCCCGCGCCGACGGCCTGCTCGATCCTCGCGCCGAGATCGGCGTCGATGTTCTTCCAGTACTCGAACGCGCGCGCCAGCACGTCGTCGGACACGCCGTTTGACAGGTGACCGGCCACGTTGGACACCAGGCGCTCGCGGGCCTCGTCGTCGAGCACCTCGCGGACCATGGTGCCGGCCTGGCCGAAGTCGTCGTCCTCGGCGCGCTTTGAGTAGGCCGAGCGCACCATGTCCCCGTCGGCCGCCCACAGCCCGGCGTCGTCGGTACGCGACGGGTCGGCCGCCGGTCCGCCGTACGAGTTGGGCGCGTACACCGGGTCCTTGACGTTGACGGTGCGGCCCACGCCGTCCTTGCTGTAGCTGTGGACCTCGGCCTCCTTGGCCTGATTGACCGGGATCTGCTTGTAGTTGACCCCGAGCCGGGCACGGTGCGCGTCGGCGTAGGAGAACCCGCGCGCGAGCAGCATCTTGTCCGGGCTCAGCCCGATGCCCGGCACCAGGTTGTTGGGCTCGAACGAGGCCTGCTCCATCTCGGTGTGGAAGTCGGTGACGTTGCGGTTGAGCGTCATCGTCCCGACCTTGATCAGCGGGTAGTCGCCGTGGGGCCAGACCTTGGTGAGATCGAACGGGTTGAAGCGGTAGGTCCTGGCCTCCTCGAACGGCATGATCTGCATGTGGAGCGTCCACGTCGGGAAGTCGCCGTCGCGGATCGCCTCGAACAGGTCCTGCCGGTGGTAGTCGGCGTTCTCGCCGGCGATCCGGTCGGCGTCCTCCTGGGTGAGGAAGTCGATCCCCTGATCGGTCTTGAAGTGGTACTTGACCCAGAACTTGTCGCCGCCGGCGTTGACCCACATGTAGGTGTGGCTCGAGTAGCCGTTCATGTGGCGCCACGTCTTCGGGATGCCGCGGTCGCCCATCAGCCAGGTGACCTGGTGGGCGGACTCCGGCGAGAGCGTCCAGAAGTCCCACTGCATGTCGTGGTCGCGCAGGCCGTTGTCGGCGCGGCGCTTCTGGCTGCGGATGAAGTGCTGGAACTTCATCGGGTCGCGCACGAAGAACACCGGCGTGTTGTTGCCGACCATGTCGTAGTTGCCCTCGGGCGTATAGAACTTCAGGGCGAAGCCGCGGGGGTCGCGCCAGGTGTCGGGGCTGCCGCTCTCGCCGGCCACGGTGGAGAAGCGGGCGACCATCTCGGTCCTGACGCCCGGCTGGAACAGCGCCGGCGCGGGTGTAGGCGCTCACGTCCTCGGTGGTCTCGAACACGCCGAAGGCGCCCGCGCCCTTGGCGTGGGGCTGGCGCTCGGGGATCCGCTCGCGGTTGAAGTTGGCCATCTGCTCGATCAGGTACTGGTCCTGGAGCAGGATCGGGCCGTCGGGGCCGACGGTCAGCGAGAACTCGTCACTGGCGACCGGGCTACCGCCATCGGTGGTCGTATAGGGGCGCTTCTCGCTCATCTAGCTCTCCTTCATCTCGGGTTCGGGTGCGACTGACTGACAGGTGGGGCACAGGCCCCAGAACGTGATCTCGGCCTCGTCGACGACGAAGCCGCCGGCGTCGGGCGGCGACAGGCAGGGCGGTTCGCCGACCGCACAGTCGACGTCCGCGATGGCGCCGCAGCCGCGACAGACCACGTGGTGATGGTTATCCCCTACGCGCGTCTCGTAACGCGTCGGGCTCCCAGCGGGCTCGATCCGCCGCAGCAGGCCCGACCGCGTGAGCGCGGCGAGGACGTCGTAGACCGCCTGGGTCGAAATCGGCCCCACGCGGGCGCGGACGCCCGCGGCCACCTGGTCCGCGGTCACGTGCTGGCCGGCGCGGACCTCCGACAGGACCGCGACGCGAGGCGCGGTGACGCGCATTCCGGCCGCGCGCAGAGTCGCGGCGACGTCCGTCCATCCCTCGGGGGTCACCGCCTCAACGTATCAGTTATCTGGAATCGTTCAAGATCTGGATAACATCCGGAACACATCCGCCCACCCTCCTCTGTTCACGGGGCGCCAGTACCAAGCGAAACGTGACTCGACAGCAGAGCATCCGCCGTCGCGCCGTCGCGCCGTCGCGCCGTCAGGCGCTCAGCGCGCTGAGCACCGCCACCCCGACCGCGACACCGGCGACCCCGGTGAGCTGGACGCGGCTGAGCCGCTCGGAGAACAGCACGTACGACGCTGCGAGCGCGAGCACGGCGAACTGCGACGAGAGCACCGCGGCGATGGCGAGGCCGTGCCGAGACCCCAGGGTGTAGGAGTAGAAGCCGGCCACCTCGGCCACCCCGGAGGCGACGACGAGCGGCGCGGCACGGGAGGTCAGCCGCAGCCGGCCCGCGAGGGCCAGCGGCAGCGCCAGTGCGACGGCTCCGATCAACCGCGCCGACAGCACCACCCACGAAGCGGGCAGCACGGCGCCGGCCCGGCCGGTGGCGTAGAGGCTGATCGCCGAAGCACGACCGCGGTGACGATCGCGAGGAGGACCACCGTCGGGTGGCGACTCGCCTCCTCGACGGCGGCGTCGGGCGAGGGCACCGAGGCGAGGCTCACCCCGACGACGATCACCAGCAGTGCCGCCGCCACCGACGACGCCAGGGCTCGCGCCGGCGATCACCGAGATGACGGCGGCGATCGCGCCCTTCGGTGGAGACGATCGGCGCCACCAGCGACACCTGGCCGATGCGCAGGGCGTAGTAGGTGATCGATCAGCCCGCCGACGTTCCCGACGCCGGACGACGATGAGCCACGCCAGCGCGGAGCCGTGCAGGCTCGCCGGCACGCCCGCTCAGCGGCGGCGAGCGGAGCCGTGATCACCAGGCCGACGAGCATGACCCAGGCCACGACGGCCATCGGCTCGATCAGCCGGCTGGAGCGCGACGAGCACAGCAGTCGAGATGGCCCACGCCGCCGCGGCCCCGAGCCCGCCGAGGATCGCGAGCACGGGTCGCCCGGCCCGCGGTCACGTTCGCGGGCCACGAGTCTGACCGAGCCAGGGCCCCTGGTGCGCTTGCGAGATCCTGGATCTCGATCGCGGCCATCATGTCTCCGTGTGGGTGTCTAGGGTGAGCTCAGTGCGACGTCAGCCGCCCGTCGCACGACCGGTGGCGGCCGCCGCTGCTCGACGGCACGCCCGACTGAGCCGTCGCTCTGCAATCCGGGGTTACAATCTCCCTGGTGAGGAGGGGGAACCGCTGAGGTCGGGGGCCGTATGACCTGGCCCGCGGTCTTCGCGGCCTTCCTGGTCTGCCACCTCGCCGGGGACCTGCTGCTTCAGACCGAGTGGCAGGCGCTGACCAAGGTGCGCGGCTTCAGCGACCCCGTGGGGCGGCGCGCGCTGATCGCGCACGTCCTCACCTACACGCTGGCCTTCCTGCCGGCGCTGGTGTGGGTCGCCGACGAGCGCGGCGTGGCCGCGGGCGGTCGCGGTGGCCCTGCTGATCGCCCTCCCCCACGTGGCGATCGACGACGGGCGGTTCGTGCGGGGCTGGCTGCGCCAGGTCAAGCACTCCCCGAATCCCGCCCCCAGCCTGCGGCTGATGGTGGACCAGAGCTTTCACGTCGTCTGCCTGCTCGGCGTCGCGGTGCTCGCGGCGGCCTGAGTGAGCCGTCTTCACCAGACGCTCACGCGGTCGGCCGCCGGGCGGATAGGGTTTCGCCCATGCTCGGGCTGCCCGACGGCGTGACCGCGTGCCTGTTCGACCTCGACGGCGTGCTGACCCAGACCGCCAAGGTGCACGCCGCGGCCTGGAAGCAGATGTTCGACGAGTACCTGCGCGGCCCGGGCCGAGCAGACCGGCGAGGCCGTTCGAGGAGTTCGACGCGGACGCCGACTACGACGAGTACGTCGACGGCAAGCCGCGCTACGACGGCGTGCGCTCGTTCCTGGCAGTCGCGCGGGATCGAGCTGCCCGAGGGGACGCCCGACGACCCGCCGGACGCCGAGACGATCTGCGGGCTCGGCAACCGCAAGAACGAGCTCGTGCTCGAAGCTGATCCACGAGCACGGCGTCGAGCCCTACGAGGGCTCGGTCCGCTACGTCCAGGCGGCCCGCGACGCCGGGCTGCGGCGCGCCGTCGTCTCCTCCAGCGCCAACTGCCAGGACGTGCTCGTCGCCGCCGGCATCGAGGACCTGTTCGAGGCGCGCGATCGACGGCGATCGTCGCCGACGAGCAGCACCTGAAGGGCAAGCCGGCGCCGGACACGTTCCTGGCCGGCGCCCGGGCGCTCGGCGTCGGCGCCGCCGCAGGCGGCCGTGTTCGAGGACGCGCTGGCCGGCGTCGCAGGCCGGGCCGGCCGGGAAGTTCGGCTTCGTGGTCGGGCGTCGACCGCGTCGGCCAGGCCGGACGCGCTGCGCGCAGCACGGCGCCGACGTCGTCGTCAAGGACCTGGCCGAGCTGCTCGACGAGGCGTGATCGAGCACCCGGCGTTCCCGGTCGAGCCGTGGGCGGTCCGCGAGACCGAGCTGCACCTCGACATCCTGGCCCAGACCGAGTCGGTGTTCGCGCTGGCCAACGGCCACATCGGGCTGCGCGGCAACCTCGACGAGGGCGAGCCCTTCGGCCTTCCCGGGCACCTACCTCGGCGGCTTCTACGAGCTCCGGCCGCTGCCCTACGCCGAGGCCGGCTACGGCTACCCCGAGGACGGCCAGACGGTCGTCAACGTCACCAACGGCAAGATCATCCGGCTGCTGGTCGAGGACGAGCCGTTCGACGTCCGCTACGGCGAGCTGCGCCAGCCACGAGCGCGTGCTCGACCTCCGCGCCGGGGTGCTGCGCCGCGACGGTGGAGTGGGTGTCGCCCACCGGGCGGCGCGTGCGCGTCACGCTCGACCCGGCTGGTCTCGTTCACCCAGCGGGCGGTCGTGGCCATCGAGTACGAGGTCGAGGCCGCTCGACGGCGCGTTCCCGGTCGTCGTGCAGTCCGAGCTGGTCGCCAACGAGGCGGTGCCGGCGGCCAGCCGGCGACCCGCGGGCGGCGGCGGCGCTGGCCGCGCCGCTGGAGTCCGACGTGCTACGACGCGCCGACGACCGCGGGCGATCCTCGTCCACCGCACCCGCGCGCAGCGGGCTGCGCATGGCGGCGGCGATGGACCACGTCGTCGAGGGTCCGGACGGGACCGAGCGCCGACGTCGAGGCCTTCCCCGACCTCGGCGCGGGTCATCGTCACCGCCGACCTCGCGCCCGGACAAGCCGCTGCGGATCGTCAAGTTCCTCGCCTACGGCTGGTCGGCGCAGCGCTCGGTCCCGGCGCTGCGCGACCAGGTGGCGGCCGCGCTGGCCGGCGCCGGCCACACCGGCTGGGAGCGGCCTGCTGCGGCCCAGCGCGACGTACCTGGACGAGTTCTGGGAGCGCGCCGACGTCGAGATCGAGGGCGACGCCGAGCTCCAGCAGGCGGTCCGCTTCGGCCTGTTCCACACGCTGCAGGCCGGGGCCCGCGGCGAGCAGCGGGCGATCGCGGCCAAGGGGCTGACCGGCCCCGGCTACGACGGGCACACCTTCTGGGACACCGAGATGTTCGTGCTGCCGGTGCTCACCTACACCGCGCCCCGACGCCGTGCGCCGACGCCCTGCGCTGGCGCCAGCAGACGCTCGACCTGGCGCGCGAGCGCGCCCGCACGCTCGGGCTGCAAGGGCGCGGCCTTCCCGTGGCGGACGATCCACGGCGAGGAGTGCTCGAGCTACTGGCCGGCCGGGACCGCGGCGTTTCACATCAACGCCGACATCGCCGACGCGGTCGTGCCGCTACCTAGGCGGCGACCGGCGACGCAGGACTTCGAGCGCGACGTCGGCGCTCGAGCTGCTGGTCGAGACGGCGCGGCTGTGGCGCTCGCTCGGCCACCACGACGCCGCGGGCGCTTCCGGATCGACGGCGTCACCGGCCCCGACGAGTACAGCGCGATCGCCGACAACAACGTCTACACCAACCTGATGGCGCAGCGGAACCTGCGCGCGGCCGCCGACGCGGTCGAGCGCCACCCGCGCCGCGCCGCGCGAGCTGGGGGTCGACGAGGAGGAGACGGCCGGCTGGCGCGACGCCGCCGACGACGATGGTCATCCCCTACGACGAGGCGCTCGGGGTCCACCCCCAGGCCGAGGGGTTCACCGAGCATCAGCGTGTGGGACTTCGAGGCCCGCACGGCCGAGCACTACCCGCTGCTGCTGCACTTCCCCTACTTCGACCTGTACCGCAAGCAGGTGGTCAAGCAGGCCGACCTGGTGCTGGCCCTGTACGTGTGCGGCGACGCCTTCACCGCCGAGGAGAAGGCCCGCAACTTCGACTACTACGAGGCGCTCACCGTCCGCGACTCGTCGCTGTCGGCGTGCACCCAGGCGGTCATGGCCGCCGAGGTCGGCCACCTCGACCTCGCCTACGACTACTTCGCCGAGGCGGCGCTGATGGACCTCGACGACCTCGAGCACAACACCCGCGACGGCGTCCACATCGCCTCGCTGGCGGGACCTGGATCGCCGCCGTCGCCGGCTTCGGCGGGCATGCGCGACCACGGCGGCGAGCTGAGCTTCAGCCCGCGGCTGCCCGCGGCGCTGACCCGGCTGCGGTTCCGCCTGATGTTCCGGGGCGCGAGCCTGCTGGTCGAGGTCGACGCCGGCCACGCCCGCTACTCGGTGGTCGACGGGCAAGTCGCTGGAGATCCACCACCACGGCCGCGCGAGACCATCGAGCCCGGCAAGACGCTCGAGCTGGCGATCCCGCATCTGCAGCCGCGGCCGGCCCCGAGCCAGCCGCCGGGGCGCGCCCCGACCAAGCGGCGGCCGCCGCCGCGATAGTGGGTTTCCCACGCGGAGGACCACGCGGCGCCGTTTCGCCGGCCGGGCCATGGGTAGGCGTGAGGACATGCCACAGAAACTGAACGTCGCCGATCTCAAGGTCACCAGCCCCGCGTTCCACCACCACACGGCCATTCCGGAGCGCCACAGCGGCGACGGCGAGGACGTCTCGCCCGAGCTGACGTGGACCGGGGTGCCCGAGGGCACCAAGGCGTTCGCGGTCGTCGTCCACGATCCTGACGCGCCGCTGGTGGACGGGTTCACCCACTGGGTCGCCTACGGCATCCCCGGCAGCGCCGAGGGGCTGCCCGAGGGCGGCGGCGACGCCGTCCAGGGCGTCAACTCCATGGGCGAGCCCGGCTACATGGGCCCGGCGCCGCCGCCCGATCACGGCAGCCACCACTACTACTTCTGGGTCTACGCGCTGGACACGGACCTCGACCTGGAGCCCGGCCTGGACCGGCGGGCGCTGCTGGAGCGCATCGAGGACCACGTCATCGAGCAGGCGCGGCTGGTGGGCACCTACAAGCGCTGAGCGCTCGCGCGGCGGCGGTCGAGGGGTGACCGCCGTGACCCGGGACTCCGTGACCCCCGTGACGCAAAATAAGCGTCACTGCGGCGCTTATTCGACACACGTCAGGCCAGGAGCCGCACGATCGCGATGATCCCGACCACGACGATCACGGCCCGGAGCGCCGTCGGGGACAGGCGCCGCCCGGCGCGCGCCCCGATGACGCCCCCCAGCAGCGAGCCGCCGGCGATGAGCCCGGCCGCCCCCCACGCCACGTGGGCGGCGAAGATGAAGACGATCCCGGAGACGAGGTTGACCAGGCCGGTGAGGACCACCTTCACCGCGTTGAGCCGCTGGAGCTCGTCGTCGAGGCTCAGGGTGAGGATGGCCAGCACCATGATCCCCTGGGCGGCCCCGAAGTAGCCGCCGTAGACGCCGCCGAGCAGCACCCCGAGCAGGACGAACGGGACCCGGCTTGTCGCGACCGTGGGGACGATGCTTGGCCAGGAGCTTCGACAGCCGCGGCTGGAGGATGATGAGCACGAGCGCCACGGCGATGAACGCCGGCACGATCGCCTTGAACGCCGAGGCCGGCAGGCTGAGCAGGAGCACCGCGCCGATCACCCCTCCGGTGACCGACGCGCAGGCGAGCGTGATCAGCCGGCCGCGCTGCCCGGCGAGCTCGCGCCGGTAGCCCAGCGCCCCCGTGGCCGAGCCCGGAACCAGCCCGACCGTGTTGGAGACGTTGGCCACCACGGGGGGGTAACCGAACGCCAGCAGCACCGGGAAGGTGAAGAGCGTGCCGCTGCCGACGACCGTGTTGATGGTGCCCGCGACCATCCCGGCGGCGAAGATGGCGATGGCGTGAAGGGGAGGCACCAGATGATGCTCAAGGCAGCGGTGAGCCCAGCCGATCCTGCGAGCGAACGACGCCGCTCTCAGCCCTGCGCCGCGCGCAGCGGCGCGAGGACCCCGTGCATCGTCATCAGCTCGTCGAGCATGGCGGCCGCCGCGTCCACCATCACGTCGTTGCCGACGATCGTGCCGTCGTCGGTGAGGAACTGCTGCACGAAGGGGATGTTGACCGCGGCCACGATGGGGACGAGGGCGAGTGCGATGGCCACCGGCTTGAGCGCCTGCATCGCCCGCGTCCCGGCGGCGACCCCGCCGTAGGAGACGAAGCCCAGCGGCTTGTGGTGCCACTCGTTGTGCAGGAAGTCGATCGCGTTCTTGAGCGCGGCGGTGTAGCTGTGGTTGTACTCGGCGGTGACGAAGACCACGGCGTCGGCGCCATCGACCGTCTGACTCCAGGCGCGGGTGTGCTCCTTGGTGTACTGGCGCAGCCGCGGATGGTTGGGCTCGTCGAGCAACGGCAGGTCCAGCTCATAGAGGTCGACGAGCTCCAGCTCGAAGCCGCCGTGCGCGGCGGCCTGCTCCATGAACCAGTTGGCCACCGGCAGGCCGATGCGCCCGGGCCGGGTACTGGCGATGATGATCAGCAGCTTGGGCACGGGGCCGGAATATAAACGCGCGGCAGCAGAGCGTGCCGTAAGGTCGCCGTCGTGCCCGATGCCCCCACCGAGCCGCTTCCGCACCTGACCGCCGCCGACCTGCGCGGCACGTTCGCCGGGCGGCTGGTCCGCGTCGAGCCGCTGGCGGCCGAGCACGAGCCCGGGCTGATCGAGGCGGCCGGCGATCCCGAGATGTTCGCGTGGATGCCGGTGGACATGGCCTCCTCGCGCGACGCGCTGCACGAGTGGCTGATCAGCACGCTGGCGGCCGCGCGCGAGGGCAGCGCGGTGCCGTATGCCATCGTCGCCGCCGACTCGGCCCAGGTCCTCGGCTCGACGCGCTTCCTGGAGATGCGCTTCGAGCACCTGCGCGCCGAGATCGGGTGGACGTGGCTGACGCGCAGCGCCTGGTCGACCGGCGTCAACGTCGAGACCAAGCTCCTGCTGCTCGAGCACGCCTTCGAGCGGGTCGGCCTGCGGCGCGTCGAGTTCAAGACCGACGCGCGCAACGAGCGCTCCCGGGGTGCGCTGCTCGCGCTGGGCGCGACCTTCGAGGGCATCCTGCGCAAGCACATGGTCGTCCGCGACAACGGCGCACGCGACTCGGCCTACTACTCCGTGATCGACGACGAGTGGCCCGAGGTCAAGCGCCACCTCGCCGAGCGCCTCGACGCAGCGCTACGCTGAGCGGGCGTATGGCAGGATCGCGAACCGCCCGGCGGCTGGCGTGTGCTCTCACTCTGGCGGTACTCATTCCCGTGGCCGCGGCGCAGGCTGCGACCGTCCGCGTCGGCCACGCGCCGGCGGTGCCCACCGGGGCCAGGTTCGTGGGCATGGTGCCCGCGGCCACCCGGCTGCACGTCACGGTGGCGTTGCGCCCCCGCGACCCGGCCGCCCTGGCCGCCTACGCGCGCGCCGTCTCGACGCCCGGGTCGGCCAGCTACCGCGCGCTATCTCACCCCGGTGCAGTTCGCGCAGCGCTTCGGCGCCACCGCGGCGCAGATCAGTGCCGTGCGCCGGTCGCTGCGCGCGCAGGGGCTCGCCCCCGGAGCGCTGAGCCGTGGGGCCCTGTCGATCTCCGTCGTGGCCAGCGCGACCCGGCTCGAGCACGCGTTCTCGGTGTCGCTGACACGGATGGCGCTCCGCGACGGGCGGATGGCGATCCGGGCCAGCGCCGCGCCCGCCCTCCCCGCGTCGCTGGCGCGGGCGGTCCAGTCGATCGTGGGCCTCAACACCATCGCGGCGCCGCGGCCGCTGCTCGTCCGGGCGCGGCCGGGCTCGCGATCCGGGCTCGGGCGGAGCCCGAGCAGCCGCGGCCACGTGGTCACCGGCGGCCCGCAGCCGTGCGGCGCCGCCTCGGCCGCCGCCCCCGGCCAGCAGGCCTTCACCGCCGACGAGATCGCCTCCGCCTACGGCTTCTCGGGCCTGTACGGCGCGGGCGACAGCGGCGCCGGGGTCACCGTCGCCGTCTACGAGCTCGAGCCCGACGACCCCGCGGACATCGCCGCCTACCAGTCGTGCTACGGCACCCACGCCACGATCTCGTACGTGCCGGTCGATCAGGGGGCCGGAACGGGGCCGGGCAGCGGCGAAGCGGCGCTGGACATCGAGAACCTCATCGGCCTCGCCCCGAACGTCAACGTGCTCGTCTACCAGGGCCCCAACTCCAACTCGGGCTCCCCTGGCTCGGGCCCCTACGACACCTTCAGCGCGATCATCAACCAGAACCGCGCCCGCGTCGTCACCGTCTCCTGGGGCCAGTGCGAGCGGGCGCTCGGCCAGGCCGACGCCGCCGCCGAGAACACCCTGTTCGAGCAGGCGACGATCCAGGGCCAGTCGATCGTGGCCGCCTCGGGCGACAGCGGCGCGGAGGACTGCGACACCGGGGGCGCGCTGCCCCAGACTCAGGCGGCCGTCGACGACCCCTCCAGCCAGCCGTTCGTGACCGGCGTGGGCGGCACCACCCTGTCGGCGCTGGGCCCGCGACCGACCGAGAGCGTCTGGAACAGCGGCGGGACGCCCCTCAGCGGGATGCTCCAGCCGGGCGCCAGCGGCGGGGGTGTCTCATCGCTGTGGCCGATGCCGTCGCCCCAGCTGGACTCGGCGGCCTCGCTGAACGTCCGCACCGCCCAGGCCGCGGGCTCAGCCTGCGGCAACCCCAGCGGCTTCTGCCGCGAGGTCCCCGACGTGGCCGCCGACGGCGATCCCGCCACCGGCTACCTCATCTACTGGAACGGGCGGGGCGAGGTGACCGGCGAGCCCGCGGGCTGGCAGGGCATCGGCGGGACCAGCGGCGCCTCACCGCTGTGGGCGGCGCTGCTGGCGCTGACCGACGGGTCGCGCGCGTGCTCGGGCGCCCCGGTCGGCTACGCCAATCCGGCCCTGTACCAGGCGGCCGACTCCGCGTACGCGGCGGACTTCAACGACGTCACGACCGGCAACAACGACTTCACCGAGACCAACGGAGGCGCTCTACGCGGCCGGGCCGGGCTACGACCCCGCCAGCGGCCTGGGCACTCCCAACGCCGCGAGCCTGGCCGCCGCGCTGTGCGCCAACACGATCCGGATCACCAACCCGGGCGCGCACACCGGCCACCGTCGATCAGTCGGTGTCGCTGCGCCTGCACGCGACCGCCTCCTCGGGCGAGGCTCTGACCTACGCGACCGCGGGGCTGCCGCCGGGACTGAAGCTCAACGCCTCCACCGGCCTCATCACCGGGCACCCGACCCGCCCGGGCCGCTACACCGTCCGCGTGAGCGCCCACGACAGCCAGGCCCAGACCGCGGGCACCTCGTTCGTGTGGACGGTCGGCGCGCTGCCGGCGATCTCGCGGCTGTCGCTCCGTCAGACCGCCGGCGGACCCCAGCTGGCCTTCACCGTCACCGCCGGCAGGTACGCGCCCGACCTGCGCACGCTCCAGGTCACCGTGCCGCGCGTCCTGACGATCGCCACCGGCCGGGGAGTCGGCGTCACCACCACCGCACGCCGGCCGGCGCACCTACGGTTCACCGATGCCGCATCACGCGGGACGGTCCTGACGATCAAGCTGCGCAAGACCGCGCGCAGCGTGCGGATCATCCTCGCCGCACCCAGCCTGGGCGCCCGCGGCGGACGGGTGGCCGACTCCACGTTCCACCAGCGCCAGGTGGTCACGGTCAGCGTGGTGGACGCCTCGGCACGCCGGACACGACTGAGCGAGAAGGTCGCGATCACCAACAGATGACGCTGCTGAGCGGCTCGTCGTCGGCCGAGATCGAGGCCCCCATCGACCGGTGCTGGGCGGTGGTGGAGGACGTGGCCGACGCCCCCCGCTGGCAGAGCGGCCTGGACAGCGTCGACGTGGTCGAGCGCGACGACGCCGGACGGCCGCTCGTCTGCGACATCGTCCACGACGCCAAGTTCACCAAGGTCCGGGCGCGCATCCGCGTGAGCTATGAACCGCCCCGTCGGCTGGGGTTCACCCGCATCGAGTCAGACGATGTCGACGAGCTCGACGCCTCCTGGGAGCTCGAAGAGGCCGGCCCCGGCCGCACGCGAGCCACCTACGCGCTGTCGGTCGACCCCGGGCCCGTCGGGATGCTGGCGCGGCCGCTGGAGCGCGCGCTGCGCCCGATCGTCGTGGGGCGGCGGGCGCAGGAGCTGGCGCGCGCGGTGGCCGAGCGCGGCTGAGCGCCGGGCGAGCCCCGGGCCGCTCACGCGGCGGCGGCCGCTCGGCGGCGATGGGCGTCAGGCGGCCGCGGGCGTCTCGGTGTAGCGCTCGGCGACGTCGGTCAGAAGCTCGATCATCGCCTTGGCCGCCGGCGCCACGCCGGGGCCCGACATCGTCGCCACCGTCACCTGGCGCGCCGGGCTCGCCGGCGCGAGCGCCCGCACGACGATCCCGCGGTGCACGCGGGTGAGGGCCAGCCGCGGGATCAGGGCCACCCCGACGCCGGCGGCCACCAGGCCCTGGACCGTGTCGTAGTCGTCTGACTCGAAGGCGACGTAGGGCTCAAAGCCGGCGGCCAGGCACGAGCGGACGACGTGCCGGGCGCACGGGCTCTCCGCCGAGGTCTGAACCCACTGCTGGTCGCGCAGGTCGGCCAGCGTCAGGGCCGGCGTGGAGGCCAGCGGATGGTCGGCGGGCAGGGCCACGTCCATCGGGTCCTCCAGCAGCGTCACCGACCGCAGGCCGGCGCCCGGCCGCTCGCGCCGCGGCTGCACGCCCGGGAACTCGAACAGCAGCGCCAGGTCGAACTCGCCGGCGCGCAGGCGCGGCCCGATCTCCTCGGGCTCGCCCTCGGCCAGGGTGAGCGCGACGTCGGGGTGGGCGCGGCGGAAGGCGGCCACGGCCAGCGGCATCAGCGTCGCGCCGGCCGACGGGAAGGAGGCGACCCGCAGGCGGCCGGCGCGCACGCCGAGCACCGCGGCCAGCTCGGCCTCGGCGGCCTCGACCTGGGCGAAGATCGCCTCGGCGTGGGCGACGAGCGTGGTGCCGGCGGCGGTGGCCCGGACCCCGCGCCGGTCGCGGACGACCAGCGTGGCCCCGATCTCGGCCTCCAGCCGCGCGATCGACTGCGAGACCGCCGACTGCGTGTAGGACAGCGCGTCCGCCGCGGCCGAGAACGACCCCCGGTTGACGACCTCGCACAGCACCTGGAGCCGCCTCAAGTTCAGCATTAGCAAATCTTATCCAGATCATGAACAACTTCATTAGTCCTGATGAGCAGGAGACTGCGATGCTGCGGCGAACTAGACGGCAGATCACGCTGACCAGGGAGAGGAGTCCGGATGACACCCCACGCGATCGTCTCCTACGACGACACCCCGAACGACCACGACGCGCTGATGCTCGGCCGGACCCTGCGCGATGCCGGCGCCAGGCTGACGCTCGCCTACGTGCGCCACGCCGTCCACCGCTGCCCGGACGCCGAGGAGCTCTGCCACCACGAGGCGGACGCGCTGCTCGAGCGCGGCGCCCGCTGGCTGGAGGAGCCTGACGTCGAGCGTCGCGTGGTGGTCAGCGCCTCGACGGGCGAGGGCCTGGCGTGGCTCGCCGCGCCGAGCAGGCCGACATGATCGTGTTCGGCTCCGAGTACCGCACCGCCGCGGCCACGTCTCCATCGGCCGCTCGGCCCAGACCCTGCTCGAGCGCGGCCCAGCGCCGCTGGCGATCGCGCCCGCCGACTACGCCGTCGCCGGCCGAGCCGGAGATCGACACGATCGGCGTCCTGCGCGGCTCCGCCGACGAGGCCGCGATCGAGACCGCGTTCTCGCTGGCCGACCGGCTCGACGCCACACGTCGTCGATCGCGACCGCGGCGTCGACCTGCTGGTCGTCGGCTCGCGCCCCGAGGCGCGCGCGGGGCGCGTGATGATCACCTCGCACGCGGCCAACGCGATCGAGGAGGCGACCTCGCCGGTGCTGATCGTCGCGCGCGGGCGTGCCGCTGCACTTCGAGACGCTGGTCACCGCCTGAGCGAGCGGCGTCGCCGCCGAGGCGCGGCGCGGCTATCGTGCGCCGCCGTGCGCACGCTGGTCATCTCCGATCTGCACCTCGGCAACCGCCGCGGCCACGACGTGCTGCGCCTGCCCGAGGTCCGGCAGCGCTGCTCGACGCGCTCGTCGCCGACGTCGACCGCCTCGTCCTGCTCGGTGACACGGTCGAGCTGATGCACCGCCAGCCCCGCCGCACGATGGCGGCGGCCGAGCCGGTGCTGCGAGCGCTCGGCCGCGCGCCTGGGACCCGATCGGGAGGTGATCGTGGTCCCGGGCAACCACGACGCCCCGCTGCTGCGAGCCTGGGTCCTGGCCCAGGGCGGCGCAGCTGCAGGCCTCCGATGCGGTGCCGCCGTCGGCGAGCCCCGCGCTCGAGCGTCTGGTCGTCGTGGCTGGCACCGGCCCGGGTCCGCGTGCAGCTACCCGGGCGTGTGGCTCGGCGACCGCATCTGGGCCACCCACGGCCACTACCTGGACCACCACCTGCTCCCGACTCGGCCTTCGGGCTGCTGCGCCCGGCCGGGCGCGACGTCCGCGCCACGTCGCCCATGGAGTACGAGCGCTTGCACCGTCACGGAACGCGCTCGCGCGAGCCGCTCCCCGTCCGGCTGATGACCCGCCCGGTCGCGACCCTCATCCAGACCATGCTCGAGCAGCTGCGCGTCGTTCCCCGGGTGCTGCTCAAGCACCGGCTGGCGCCGGTGACGGCCACGCTGCTCGACGTCCAGATGCGCCGGGCGGCGACGCCGGCGATGGGGCGCGTGGCGCGGCGCCTGGGCATCGACGCCGACTGGGTGGTGTTCGGTCACGTGCACCGGCGCGGACCGATCGGCGACGAGCCGTGGCCCGATGAGAACGAGCCGCCCGCCCGCCGCCGCGCGCCCGCGGATGATCAACACCGGCGCCTGGCTGTACGAGCCGCTGCTGGTCGACCGCGCCACCGCGCCGCACCCCTACTGGCCGGGTGGAGCGGTCCTGCTCGAGGATGGCCGTCCGCCGCGGGGCGTCGGGCCTGCTCGACGATCTCGGCGCGGCGCAGCTCCACGCGTCCGGGCCGACGGCGATCACCGCAGGATCAGGTGGCTGTCGCCGAACTCGTGCCACAGGTAGCCCTGGTCCAGCGCCGCGTCGTAGCGAGCGCTCCAGGAACGGCTCGCCGGCGATCGCGGCCAGCATGCTGCAGGTGCGAGGCCTCGGGCTCGTGCCAGCCGGTGATGAGGCCGTCGACGGCGCGCACGCCGCGGTCGGGGTCGATGACGAGGCTCGGTCCAGCCCGGCGCCGGCGGTCACCGAGCCGTCGGCGCGCGCGACGGTCTCGAGCGCCCGCACGACGGTGGTGCCGACCGCGATCACGCGACCGCCGGCCTCGTGCGGTCAGGTTGACGAGGCGCGCGGTGGCCTCCGGCACCTCGTACTCCTCGGGGAACGGCGGCTCGTGGCGCTCGGGCGAGGAGACGCCGGTGTGCAGGGTGATCGGCGCGACGGCGACCCCGCGCGCGACGAGCCGGGTGATCAGCCGGTGCGGTGAACGGGCCGCCCGGCGCTCGGCATCTCGGCGCTGCCCGGGACTCGCGGCGTACACGTTCTGGTAGGCCTCGAGCGGCCACGCGCTCGGACGTAGCCGTAGCGGATCGGCTCGCCGTGGTGGCGCGAGCAGGTCCTCGACGGCTGCCCGCGCCGTCGAGGCGGGCCAGCAGCAGCCGCGAGCCGGAGGCGTACGGCGCGACGAGGTCCAGCTCGGCGTCGCTGGCCGGGCGGTCGATCGGGCCGGATCGTGATCGTCTCGCCGGCGCGCCCGCGGACCGGGTCGGCGCCGTCGGCGGTGCGCAGCTCCACCACCCGCCAGCGGTCGTCGAGCTCCGGCGCCCGGGTGGCGAAGTGGACCCGCACCGCGGTCGCCGTCGGCGCGCGCGGCCGCGACCGCCGCCGGCAGCGTCGCCGACACGTTGACCACGACGCAGGTCGCCGGCGCCGAGGAACTCGGGAGGTCGGTGAAGGCGGCGTGGGTGATCTGGTCCGTCGGCCGCGTCGGCGACCAGCAGCCGGACGGCGTCGCGGGCGATGCCGCGGCCTCGGGCGGCTCGGTGGCCTCGAGCGCGGCGGGCAGCTCGAAGGCGAGAGCCGCGCTCATGACGCCATCCCGCAGGCCAGGACCTCGCGGGCGCGGTAGCGGCCGCTCGGCAGCGTCGCCCTCGATCAGCTCGAGCAGGCCCGGGACGCTCTCCTCGGGCGGCGGGCGGTCGGAGATGTCCTCGCCCGGGAACGCCTCCTGGTGCATCTGGGTGCGCATGTCGCCGGGGTCGACGGCGTAGACGCGCAGCTCGGGCTGCTCGGCGGCGAGGATCGCGGTCAGCTGCTCGAGCGCCGCCTTGGAGGACCCGTAGCCGCCCCAGCCCTCGTAGGGCTCGACGGCGGCGTCGGAGGTGACGTTGATGATGCGCGCCCCGCGGGCATGAGCGGCAGCGCGAGCTGGGCGAGCGCCAGCGGCGCGAGCACGTTGACCTCGTAGACCCGCTCGAGCTCGTCCAGCGGGTAGTCGGCCAGCTCCGGCTGGGGCTCGGGCCGAGCGTGCTGGCGTTGTTGACGAGCAGGTCGATCCGGTCGCCGGCGGCGTCGATGAGGGCGCGCGCGGTGCCAGTCGTCGGCGACGTCGCCGGGGAGGGCGCGGACGTCGGGCGATGGCTCCGAGTTCAGTGGCGACCCGCTGCGAGCTCGGCGGCGCCGCGGGCGTCGACGACGAGCCTCCAGCCGCGGTTCGCGAGCGCCCGGGCGAGCGCCAGTCCGAGGCCGCGCGAGGCTCCGGTGATGATGGCTGTGGACATGCCATCACGGTACGTCCGGAGCGGTCCCGATTGGCAGCGGTAATTGGTCCTAGGACCTCGGCCCACGCGCCCAGACCGCTCTGCACCGCCAGCAGCGCGGCCTGGGTGCGGTCGGTCACGCCGAGCTTGGCCAGCGATCGGCCGACGTGGGTCTTGACCGTCTTCTCGGCGATGCCGAGCTCGAGAGCGATCCGCTTGTTGGAGCGGCCGGCCGCGATGCAGCCCCGAGCACCTCCCGCTCGCGGCGGGTGAGCGCGATGGCGTCGGCGGCGTCGACGCGGCCGCCGGCGCTGGCCGGCCGATCGCGGCTCCGGTCGCCGCCAGCGTGTGCAGCAGACGCGCGGCCGACGTCGGGATCGATCAGGCCTCGTCGGCGTGGCGCTGCGGACCGCGCGGGCGCAGCTCCGACGGGCTCGACGTCCTTGAGCAGGTAGCCGGCCGCGCCCGCCTGGATCGCCGGCATGCAGGCGCTCGTCGTCGAGGAAGCTGGTCAGCACGATCACGCGGCTGGCCGAGGCGCGCCGGCGAAGCTCGCGCATCGCGCCGATCCCGTCCAGCCGGGCATGACGAGGTCCATGAGGATGACGTCGGGCGGCAGCCGGTCGCCCGCGCCATCGCCTCCTCGCCGTCGGCGGCCTCGCCGACGACCTCGATGCCGTCCTGGAGCTCGAGGAACGTGCGCAGCCCCTCGCGCACGACCGCGTGGTCGTCGACGATCGAGCAACGCGGATCGGATCAGCGCCGATCGCAGGGGCACCTCCAGGCTGACCATCGTCCCGCTGCCGCGGCCGACGTGGTCAGGGTCGAGCGTCCCGCCGAGCCTCGGCGCGCGCGCTCCTCCATCGAGGTGAGGCCCAGGTGGCGCGAGCGCACGCTGCCGGGTCGGCGGGGTCAAAGCCGATCCCGTCGTCGGTGACCTCGACCCCACGGGCGCTGCTCGGCCCGTCAGGCTGGCACGGTCACGGTCCGGCCGGGCGCGGTGGCGGACCGCGTTGTGGCAGCGCCTCCTCGACGATCGCGCAGGCTCCCGCATCGCGCGGGCTCGACGGCGGGCGGCCCACCGCTCGGACCTCGACGCGGACCTTCACGCCGTGGACGCGCTCGGAGCATGGCGGCCTCCTTGCGCAGCACGCCCTCCAGCCCGTCGCGCTCGAGCTCGGCCGGTCGCAGCCCGAAGATCAGCGAGCGCAGCTCGGCCAGCGCCTCGCGCGCGAGGTCGCGGACGCGCTCGAGCTGAGGGCGCGCCTCCTCGGGGTCGCGGTCAAGCAGCGTGGCCGCCGCCTCGGCGGTGAGGTTGAGGCTGAACAGCTTCTGGCTGACGACGTCGTGCAGCTCGAGGGCGAGGCGGTTGCGCTCCGACAGGATCGAGAGCTCACGGCTGCGCTCGTACAGGCGGGCGTTGGTGATGGCGATCGCGGCGTGTGAGGCGAGCAGCTCGATCAGCTCGCGGTCGTGGGCGTCGAAGGTCGGCGCGTGCTCCTTCTCGGTGAGGTAGAAGGCGCCGATCACGCCCTCGGGCGCGACGATCGGCACGCCCAGGAACGACCGCATGTCCGGATGCGCCCGCGGCCACCAGCCCGAAACCGCGGGTCTGGTGGATGTCGTCGGTGAGGTAGGCGCCGTCGGTCTCCGAGCATGGCGCCCAGCATTCCGTGGGTGCGGGGCAGCGGCCCCATGGCCGCCACCAGCTCATCGCTCATGCCGGCGACGAGGAAGCGCCGGAAGCCGCCGGCGCCGTCGGGGATCCCCAGCGCGGCGTAGCGCGCCTCCACCAGCTCGCGCGCGCAGTCGACCAGCTGCTGGAGGACCTCGTCGACCGAGAGCCGCGATGCGACCGCCAGCACGGCGTCGCTGACCGCCTTCAGAGCGGGACTGACCGGCTCCGGCATGGTCGAGACGATAGCTTTGGTGTGAGTATGCAGATGCCGCGCATAGTCCTCTGGACCCAGGTACTGATCGTCGTGTTCGTCGTCGCCGGGATCGTCATCGCGATCACCCGCCTGGCCTGACGCGGCATGTTCGAGTCCATCCTCGTCGGCACGGACGGGTCCGACGCGGCGGGGGCGGCCGTCTCCCGGGCCGTCCGGCTGGCCTCCGCGCTGGGCGCGCGGCTGCAGATCGTGTCGGCCTACGAGCCGGTCCCCGAGCGGCACCTGCGCATCGAGCGGGTGCAGGTCCCCTCCGACGTCCAGGTCGAACATGCGCGAGGAGGTCCTGGCCCTCCTGGAGTCCGCGCGGCGCGACGCGGAGGCCGCCGGCGTGTCCCGGGTGGAGACATTCGCCCGGGTCGGGGACGCGGCTGACGCCATCCTCGACGTCGCCGAGGAGCAGGCCGCGGACCTCATCGTCGTCGGCAACAAGGGGATGACGGGGGCGACGCGCTTCCTGCTGGGCTCGGTGCCCAACAAGGTGTCGCACCATGCGCCGTGCTCGGTGCTGATCGTGCGCGCGGGGAACTGACGGTCGGTTCCGAGGTCGGTCTCCGGGACCTCCCGACCTGGAAAGGTCGGCAAACTGGCTCGGGCGGCTCCGGTTTGCCGCGAAATCGATGTGGGCATGGAAAAGTCGGAAAACCCTCCGGCCGCAGACTCGGTTCGTCGGGAAAGTACAGGTCGCGGCCGGCGACCGCCCGCCATCCCGTTCCCGGCCGCCGCGACGTTGCGTCGGCCGGCGTCAGTGGGTCTTGGACGCCGTCGTCGGGGCCGGTCGTGGTGGTCGGCGTCGTCGGTGTGGTGGTCGTCGGCGGTGGCGTCGTCGCGGGCGGTGCGGGCAGTCCCGGGGTGGTCGCGGCCCCGGCGTTGAGCAGCCCGTAGCCGTAGTCGGAGTTGGGCTTGGTCCCGCCGATGGGCAGCGTCGTGGCCGTCTGCTCCAGCCGGTTGAGGATCTGATCGGGCGTCGGATGCGGGCCGATCACCCGGCTGGCGATGATCAGCGCCGCCGCCGCGGCGACCTCGGGCGAGGACATCGAGGTCCCGATGTAGTAGCTGGGATAGCCGAACTGGTCCCAGTGCGGGGGCGACGTGAGCGTGAGCTGATAGATCGAGGGCAGGCTGCGCTCGGGGTGGCAGTCGGGCTCGCCGGGCATGATCGCGTCGTTGCCGCCGCCGGGGGCCACGATGTCCAGGCCGTTGCCGCCGTTGGAGTAGTCGGCCAGGCAGCGATCCTTGGTGGTGGCGCCGACCGAGATGACGCCGGGGGCGCGGGCGGGATAGGCGATCTGATCGGTCTCGTCGTTGCCGGCGGCGCCGACGACCGTCACCCCGCGCCGGTGGGCGTAGCCGATGGCGCTGACGATCTGCGGGATCTCCGAGCCCGAGTTGACCTGGCTGGGGAGGAACTCGAGGCTGAGGTTGATGACCTGCGCGCCGTGGTCGACCGCGTAGCGGATGCCCTGTGCGATGGTCGCCTCGTCGCCCTCGCCGCTGGCAGTCCAGCACGCGGATCGGCATGATCGACGCGCCGTAGGCCAGTCCGGTGAGGCCGATCGTGTTGTTGGTGGACTCCGCGACGATCCCGGCGACGAAGGTCCCGTGGCCGTTGCGGTCCAGCGGGTACTTGTTGTTGGACACGAAGTCGAACGGCGAGACGAAGTGGGTCCGGCCGAAGTCGGGCGAGCGGTGGAACTGCCTCCAGTTGCGAAAGGCGACTCCCGTGTCCAGCACGGCCACGACGACGCCCTTACCGCCGGCGCGGCGGTCCCCGAGCAGGTTGGCCCAGGCTTCGGGCGCGTTGACGCCGGCGCCCGGGAGCATGTTCCACTGCATCTGCTCCCAGCCGTGGGCGCTGTCGGCGCGGCCGCCGTCGTCGGGGTAGAACTCGCCGGCCAGCTCGGCCTGCGCGGCCTCGGTGGAGCTCCCCGGGACGAGCCGCCCGCAAGGTGCGGCGATGTAGTTGGGCACCGCATAGGCCACGCCGCTCTGCCGTCGCAGCCGCGCGATGGCCGCTGAGACGCTCTCGCCCGAGCGCAGATGCAGGACGCGGCTGCCCGGCGCGGGCGCCGGAGTGCTCGAGCGCACCCCGAACCGGGCCAGCGCCGGCGTCTCCACCGCGCCGGCGCGGTAGCCGACGATGACCTCGTGCGGCACGTAGGCGGCCGCCCGGGCTCGCGCGGTGCCGAAGGTCAGCGCGGCCGCGAGCAGGCTGAAGCCCAGCAGTGCAAGGCGCAGCGACTGCCCGTAGCGATGAGCGGCCTCTATCCCCACGCCCCGCTTGCGCCCCAAGCGTGCGTGGTCAGACCTTAAGACATGATTGAACAGCGAACACCCCCGCTTCAAAAGTACACGGATCTTCTTAAAAACGCCAATGTCTGGCTCGCACTTCTTCCCCCGAGACGAGTACTTCATGCGCCTGGCGTTGCGGGAGGCCTCCCGGGCGCTCGAGCACGACGACATCCCGGTGGGCGCGATCGTGGTCCACGACGGCGAGGTGATCGGGGCCGGCCACAACGAGCGAGAGCTCCGCGAGGACCCCACCGCCCACGCCGAGATGATCGCTCTGCGGGCCGCGGCACGTGCCCTGGGGAGCTGGCGAGTGCTCGATTCCGTGCTCTACGTCACGCTCGAGCCGTGCGCGATGTGCGCCGGGGCGATCGTGCTCGCCCGGATCCCGCGGGTGGTGTTCGGAACCACCGATCCCAAGGCCGGGGCCTCCGGCAGTGTGCTCGACGTCCTGGCCGAGCCGCGTCTCAACCACCGGCCCCAGGTCCAGTCGGGGCTGCTGGCCGACGAGTGCGGCGACATGCTGCGCGCGTTCTTCGCCTCCCGGCGCTGAACGCCGGCGCTCCGAACGCGCAACGCCCCATCCGCCAAGGCTGCGCGGAGTGCTCTAACTTGTTGTCCGCCGCACCCCGGAGAGGTGGCAGAGCGGTTGAATGCGCCGGTCTCGAAAACCGGTATGGGCTATCAGTCCATCGGGGGTTCGAATCCCCCCCTCTCCGCTCAGAACCGCTCAGTCGCGCCCGTCCAGCAGGGGCATAGGCCCGGTCCGGAGACGCGGCGCCGGCGCCCGTCCGGCGCTGACATGGGGCACAGGAGGATGCCGCTGGCGCTGACGCGCGGGATGCCATGGAGCCCGGGAGTACCCGCTGCGGCTGGCACCAAGCACTTGCTCGCCGGTGGGGGTGGCGATGCGTCGCGACGAGCGCGAAACTGAGGTTGCGCACGGCGCAGGCGAGGGGGCTAGCCGTGGTTGTGCTGTGCGGCGTGGAGCTGGATCTCGGTGAGGACTGACCCGGCGAGGTTGCACAGGATCTCAACCTGTTCGGGAGTCCAGTGCCTGGGTTCGTGGTCGATCGCGCACAGCGTCCCGAGCACATGGCCGTCGGGGGTGATGAGCGGCGCGCCCGCGTAGGCGATGACGCCGAGGTCGCGGATCCCCAGGTTGTCCCGCAGCAGCGGATGCTCCCGGGCGTCAGACACGACGAGTGGCCGGCGCGATTCGACGACGTGTCGGCAGAAGGAGTGCGAGAGCGGGCTCTGGCGCTGCGATGCCCAGGGCTGCGGCAGGCCCAGGCAGCTCTTGAAGAACTGCCGGTCGCTGTCCACCAGCGACACAAGCGCGACCGGCACGTTGAGCACCGTCGCGGTCAGACGCGTCAATCGATCGAAGCTCTCCTCCGGCGGGCTGTCGAGCAGCCGGGTGTTGTGCAACTCGGTCAACCGCTCGGGAGCGAGGAGCGCCGTGTCGGACCCTCGGCTGTTCTGGTGGCGGCGCGCCGCGCGCTCGGCGATCGCCTCGACCGAATGCTCCGATTCCGAGTCGCCGCGGCGACCGGCGAGAAACGCGAGTCGCACGATCGTCGCGTCCCTCACGAACTGCGCCGCGCTGATGCCCTGCCGCGTCGATTCGTCCTCCAGCAGCTGCCAGAGATCCTCGCTGAAACGAACGGTGGTGGCGCGCATCGGCATGATCGTAAGCATATCCCATAATCGATATCGCTAACCGCGTTTCCCCATCTGTTCAGGGGGTAACGTGGGTTTCAGATAGCTGATCCGCTATCGGATTAGCTATCTCTCGCCGCCTCGACGAGTCCGTCGGACCCGTATCGCAGGCGCCTACTCAAGCTGAACTCGAAAGATGACTCCTGTTGCAAACCACAGCTATTGACTCCCGCCCGTCCCCCATCAGCAGTGATGTCGACGCGCACGTCGGTGACCCCCGCACCGCGGCTCACGATGACTTCGCGCGCGGTCAGCGACGCGAGCATCGGTCACGGTTATCTCTACGGGGATTTCGCCACCGGAATGCGTCGCGCCGGCATGCTCCGAGCGACCGGTGACTTCGCCACCGGAATGCGCATCGCAGGCAGGCCGACAACGGTCGGTGATTTCGCGACCGGGATGCGCGCACAGTGACGCCGGTCGCCATCCATCGCCCCACCAGCGCTGAACCCGCCCTCCCGTTGGCCGCCTGACGCGCGTGCCAGAGTTGACGCGCGCACGCGCGATCGGGACCGAGCGAACCGGTCCTGGTCAGCGCCCGGTGGGTCAGACCGTCGGCACGAGCGAGCTTGTGCGGCGCTGGCAGGACGACCGCGACCAGGCGGCTCGTCAGGAGCTGTGCGAGCGATTTCTGCCGCTGGCGCGCAAGCTCGCCGGTCGCTACCGCAACTCGCACGATGCCTTTGAGGACCTCGTGCAGGTCGCGTCGGTGGGCCTGCTGGGTGCCATCGAGCGGTTCGATCCCGACCGCGAAACCAGCTTTGCGAGCTTTGCCGTGCCGACGATCCTGGGGGAGCTCAAGCGGTATTTCCGCGATACCGGCTGGTCAGCGCATGTTCCGCGCGGGGCGCAGGAGATGGCGCTACGCGTCGATCGGGCGTCGCGGGAGATCGCCGCCGTCACCGGTCGCGCGCCGCGCCTTCACCACCTGTCCGAGTACCTGGAGCTCTCGGCCGATGACGTGCTCGTCGGGCTCGGCGCGAGCACCGCTCACTACGCGGACTCCCTGGACGCACCCGTGGCCGGCCCCGACGTCGAGGACGCGCAGTCGCTGGCCGAAACGCTCGGCGCCGAAGACCCTCTGTTCGGCCTGGTTGAGACCAAGTTGTCGCTGATGGCAGCGATCACGCGGCTGCCCTACCTCGAGCGCCAGGCCGTGCTGCTGCGCGTCGGCGGCAACATGAAGCAGACCGAGATCGCCCACGCGATGGGGTGCTCGCAGATGCAGGTGTCGCGCCTGCTGAGGCGAGCGTCGGTCGCCGTGCGGGAGCTCACCGATCCGGACCCGACGACAATGACCGCCACCGGCTGAGGACCGTGTGGGTGCGACGACTCAGGCCGCCGGTCCGTGGGTCTGCTCGTGAGCGTCCAGCCACTGCCGGCGGACGGCTCCACCGACGAAGGCGGTGGGCGTCTCGGTGCCGCGCCCGACCCGGTGGCAGGGCATGAACACCGGAATGGGATTGCGGCCGAGCAGACGTCCCAGATCTCGGGAGGACAGGCCCTGATCCAGAGTGCTGTAGGAGCGATGCGTCGCATACGGGATCGCTTCAGTCGCCGTCAGCGCCGCCGCGTCTGAATCGAGCTGGCCCCAGTCGATGCTGCACACCGGCAGCGAAAGCTCACCTGAGAAATACCTCTCCAGGCTCGTGCTCGCCTCCGCCAGATGCCGACGGGCGGCTTGGCTGCCGCGGCGTCTTGAGGCATAGGCGCGCAACGCGTGAACATCGCCGTGATCGTCGAATGCCAGGCGGGTCAAACCCTGGGAGGTCGCGGCCAGGATCAGTATTCCGAGCGGACTGTCGATCTCCAAGACGGCGACGCCAGACGCCGAAAGCGTGTCGCTCGCAGGGCCCGGACCGGCTCATCGCGCTCGCCCCGGCGCGTAGCCCGCGGTCGTAGGCGGTGCATTCGTCGCAGATCCCGTCCGCTCGGGTCTCAACACGCTCGGCGACGAATCCGGGATCGGTGATATCGCCAGGATCCTGCTGGCCTCCGACGAGATCAAAGATCCGTAGGCAAAGCTGGCAGCGAAGGTGCGCATGAGGCTCGAGGTTGGTCTCATAGCGAACCGGCTCTGGGGACCCGAACGCTGATACGAGGCCCAGCTCGCTGAACTCCGCCAAGGTGGCGTAGACCGTGGCGCGGCTCAGTTCCGAAAGCCCCCGTGAAGCGCGCGCGTAGATCTCATCGGCGGAAAGGTGCTCGGTCCGCCCACCTGCGAAGACGCTGAGGATCGCGCGTCGCTGCGGGGTGCTGCGCAGGCCCCGGGCTCGCAGCAGCTCGCCGGCGTCCTCTGGCGTGAGTCTCATCATCCCATTCTGTCCGCTCAAGGACTTGGTTGTGGCGATGCGTCAACGGGCAGTCAATCTAGACAATGTCTTATCAAGGAGAAATTCTGTGATTCTGAGAATCGACCGCCTGCAGACCGAACTGCCGCCGCCCTCTGATCCCGATCCGATCGGCGCGTCCGCGGTCCAGGAGCTGCTGGGCGGCAAGTACGGCGAGATGTCGACGTTCATGAACTACACCTACCAGTCGTTCAACTTCCGCAACCGCCAGGGCGCGCGCCCGTTCTATGACCTGGTGGCGAGCATCGCCGCGGAGGAGTTCGGCCACATCGAGCTGGTCTCGACGGCGATCAACACGATGCTCACCGGCGCGACCGAGGGCAAGCCGGGCGAGCTGGGCGACCTCACCGGCGTCAAGAACGTCCGCAACACCCAGCACTTCATCGCCGGTGGCGCCGGCGACGCTGGTCCAGGACTCGATGGGCAAGCCGTGGAGCGGCGACTACGTGTTCGCCTCCGGCGACCTGATCGAGGATCTCACCCACAACTTCTTCCTGGAGACCGGCGCGCGCAACAACAAGCTCAAGGTCTACGAGATGGTCGACCATCCGGCCGCCCGCGCCCTGACCGGCTACCTCCTGGTGCGCGGTGGCGTGCATCAGGTGGCCTACGCCCGCGCCCTGGAGAACCTGACCGGCGCGAACCTGATGAAGCTGTTCCCCTCCCCGCGGATCCCGACCGACAAGATCCCCGAGTGCCAGCCGCACATCAAGCGCGGCGAGCATCTCAAGCTCTACCGCTTCTCCCCGAGCGACTTCGCCGAGATCAAGGCCGTCTTCAACGGCCCGCATCCTGAGACCGGCGAGGACCTCTTCGTCGCCGAGGAGGCCCATCCCGAGGGCGCGCCTGCCTTCGATCTCCCGTCAGAGCCCGCGGTGTTCGCACCCGGACCCGACCCGGAGATGCTCGCTGACGTCTCGGCCAAGCTCCGCAAGGCCGCCGGCCTACCGGCAAAGCCCACCGGAATCGTCGCCAACGGCAAGAGCAACCGCAAGAGCAACGGCAAGGGCAAGGGCAAGGGCAAGGGCAACGGCGCCGTCGATAAGGCCAAGGACGCCGTCAGCTAGACAGGACGCACAGGATGGTGGCGCGCTCTGAATCGGGCGCGCCACCACCCATCGGGTGCCTGAAACGAACGACCAGACGGTCTGGAGACACAGATGGCTGAACTCACCACCCTTGATGAGAAGCTCGCCGAGGTTCTGGGGCTCGCTCAGGCGGCACAGACCGCCACCAAGAAGGTCGCGACCCTGGCCCGCAAGGAGAAGGAGACCGAGCTTCTCGAGCTCATGCGGCAGATGGGGGACGAGGCGGCGAAGCTCGAGCAGCGCTGTGACGTCGTCGCAGGCTCACGGGACGGCATGCGCACGGCGATCACCAAGAAGGCGCGCGAAACCAAGACCGAGGTCGTCGGCTTCATGAAGACCTACCTCGAGGACGCTGAGGCCCTCGACGGCTTGGAGTTCCTCAGCATGGCCGAGGCCGGCGAGATGGCCCATTGGGAGATCCTCGCCACCCTCAACAAGACCGCCAAGGACAAGGAAGTCGCCGGCGTCGTCAAGTTCGCACTCCCGCTTCAGAAGTCCCACGTCAGCTCCGTCCGCGAGCATTCACTCCGGCTGGCGGCCGCGGAGGATCCGTCAGAAGCTGCGTAGCTGACGCGACCCCGTTCTCCCCTCCATGGCCACCAACCATATTCAGATAACAGTCCCACCCGACAAAGTGTTCGCCGCGTTGGCCAACGCTGCCAACTACGGCGATTGGGTTGTCGGCTCCGACGTCATCCGGGACGCGGATCCAGAATGGCCGAAGGTCGGCTCGCGTTTCTATCACCGGGTCGGCGTTGGACCGCTGAAGCTCAACGACCACACCGAGGTCCTCGAAGTGGATCCGCCCCACCGGCTGATCATGCACGCCCGTGCCCGGCCGCTCGGCACCGCCGAGGTCTCGATGCGGCTGGCCGAGCGTGACGGCGGAACGTTCGTGACCATGACGGAGACGGCCGGTAACCGGCTGTCGCGGCTGATGCTCAATCGACTGACCGATCCGCTGATCCGCCTCCGCAATGCCGAGTCGCTGCGCCGCCTCAAGCGCATCGCCGAAACCGGCGTCGTCAAGCCCTGACGCCCTTCAGGCGCGCCACGGGCGCAGGCGGCGGTCGGCGAGCAACGCGCGCGCCGCAGACCGGCCACCCATGCCCTGGACCGACCCCCCCGGGTGCACGGACGCCGTGACATACGGACCCTGCGGGGCCGGAGAAGGCCCTGCCCCGTCCCCCGGGTCGATGAAGAAGGCGGCCGCCGGACCCGATGCACATTGGGCGCCCTCGCCTTGCCATGTCATCGGATCGTCCACCATCCGCTTGACCGCTACGCCCGCGTCTGGCAAGACTCAGTCGTGCTGGTGGCAGTTGGCGCCTGTTGTCGTCGTCGGCTTGTCGGTCACCAGCTGCCGCACTGTCACCCCGGGCTTCGCGCTGTCTGGCCAACGGTTGCCGGAGAACGCAACATCAGCGGCCGCCCTGAGTTGAGCGCTGACATGCCGAGGGAAGATGAGACTGTTCCGACTGTGGCCGTACTGGACGGTTCCACCACCGCCCGCTTCATATCTGGGCGGTGGAGGAATCGATTGTGCGTTTACGCGTTTGTCACTTCGCGTTCAGCGGCTTGGCGGACGCCGGCACGGTCCTTGTGGGCGCGCTCGTACGACAGGACCTCTTTCACACGCTCTTCGTCACCCTCGGCGAGAACGGCGTGCACCTCGGGGGCAGTCAGCTCGTCATAGCCCGGCCACGGCTCGTTGCCGCGCAGGGTGGTGATCCGGCTGAGGATCGTGGTGCGGTTCTGGTTCTTGCGTTCGTAGGAGTCGATCTTGGCCAGGTCGATCTGGGAGAGCGGGGGCCGTTTGGCCGTGATCTCGTCGGCCGTCAGGCTGTCGTAGCGCGTGATCGCCAGATCATCGGCTCCGGCGACGGCGCCCTTGGCCTGACCTTCGACCTGGGCCACGCCCGGGACCTTTGTAATCGCAGTTGGTACACCGGTAGGCGCCGGCGGACACGTCGCTGCCGGCGGGGACCGGATCTGCCATGACTGCTCCTGATTGTTTGCCACCCTTGCGCCCGGCGGCCTGCTTTTGGGCACGGTTGCCACCGCTGCCGCTGCCGCTTGACTTGCTGCTCTGACTGTTGCCGCCGCTGGAGGAGTTCTTGCCGCCCTTCTTGGAGGCCCCGGGCGTGTTGGCGATAGCGGCGGCGCGCGATTTCCTCGACCGGACACTGCCCGATCGCTGCCCGCGGGACCGCGCCGCTGCTCAGCCGGACGCGGTGATCGCCGTCGCAGGCACCCCAGTTGCCGGCTCGCCGGCCGTGACCCCGACGCCAAGCGTGTAACTCAGGTGCCCGCCCAGCCAGCCGCCCGCGCCCAGCGCCGCCGAGCCGGCGAGCGAGAGGAGTTTGCCGCGCCGGCGCGCGCCTCGCCTGCGCGCGACGTAGGAGCCGATCATGAGCGCGGTGGCCGTCGCGTTCGCGGCGGCGTGGACGACGCCGGAACGCCGCACCGCGGCACTCCCTTGCTCGGCGTCCGCCCAGTCTGACCAGCCCGTGGCGACGGTCGCGCCCGCAGCGAACACGCCGGTCAGCAGTAGCCGATCTGCGGCGGATCGACTCTCTTCGCCGCCCGTCCAGTCCAGCACGACTGCGCTCGTCCACGTACCGATGGGGGATGTCGGTCATGATCGGATGAAGGGCGTGACCCAGCCACGCGCCGCTCAGGACGTCCTTGGGACCCCCATCCGGGACCAGCCCCCGAACCACTCGGCCGGCGGTCTTTGCTGGACCGTCGAGCGTCCGGACTGACTCAAGGCGCGCGACCAGAGAATTGAGCGCCGAGATCCTCATTCCTTGGCGCTACCCACTCCCGACGGGCCTGACCCACAACGGCGTTGCCCGAAACCGCTGATCCGGTGCTGTGCGCAGACAGCGTGTCGCCGCTCGGTCGCGTGGGTCGGGAGGTGGCCGGGTAGGACGCTGTCACGAGAACCAACATCGCCAGGAACGGAGAAGATATGGGCGATCGTGCGCAGCGAGTCAAAGGAAAGGCCGAGGAGCTCAAGGGCCGCGCCAAGCGGGAGTCGGGGAAGGCATCCGGGCGTCGTGGCACCGAGGCCCGTGGTGCTGGCGAGGAACTGAAGGGCAAGCTGCGCAACGCGGCAGGCAAAGCCCGTAGCGCCGCCAAGAAGGCCACCCGCTAAAGAGGGCGCGCGCAGACAACATTCGGCAACCGCCGCGGAGGTGCCGGACAACAGGGCTAGCTTGTCGCGAGGCCACTGAAGGCTGATGCCCGAAGCTGCTGACCGTGCTGGCTACCCATCGGCTCGCTCATCGCGCGTGTGGAGTTGGGCTACGCAGCACGTGCCGCGCATCGGTGACGCGACCGCACAGGTGGTGAGATAGGCGGACTACGCGATAACGATCGCCGCGTGTCCAAGCGGACCGAGGTCGGCGACGATATGGTCTCCGGGCCATACCGGCGCACGGACGATCGGCCCGGTGATGACCCAGTCACCGCGGAGCAGCGACTCCCCTTCGGCGGACAGGCCGTCTGACAATTGCGTGAGCAGATCGACGTAGCCGCCTTCGAGAAACGCGCCGGCGCGGAGATGACCATTGACCAGGAGCCGGCCATCGACCGCTGACAGCCGTGGGCGAGTCGGGCCGAAGGAGACGGCACGATGGCCGAGGTCCGCGGACAGTTCTGTTCGAGGCCGGCTCACATCGACGAAATCGACTAGCTCCAAGGCCGCCGCGTATCCGACGATCCTTCCCTGTGAGCCGATCTGCAGCGCGAGGGTGGCCTCTGCGTGGACAGCCACATCGGCGCCCGCGTCGTACGTGCCGTCGGATCCCGTGACGGTGTCGTTCGTCAGACGTGCGAATAGGAGGCCGCTCGAGAAGCGTCGGCGGTCCGGAGCGGCGATTTTCCACCCAAGACGGCGCGCACCCCGGTGTCGGGCCTCACGCCATGGTTGAAGCTGGACGTGAACGGCGAATCCCTCCCTACTAGGACAGTGTCCTAAGTGACTGCGCTGAATACCGAGCGCCAAACACTTTCGCTGAGTCCTCCGTGCCAAGCGCCTTAGAGAGCCGACGCGGTTCGGCGACCGGGGTAGAGACAGCACCAGGACGACGCGGTGCGAACGGACGCTGAGCGCTGGTCGCCAAGGCGCCACGAACTCTTGATCGTCGTCGACGAGCGGCTGTCTCTGGTTCGCCTCGTATCTCACCCGACCGAATACGCCGATCGATCGATGGCTCAGGAGGGCATCGCTCAGGCGCGCTCCGCCAAGTGCCCGCAAGGGAACGCTCACCGAGACGCAAGCGGCAGCACCGACGCGTCGGTCCGCCGGCTGTGACGCCCTGTTGCACCGCCAGCCGTGCCTGCGACATGAGGGCGGTGGTGTCGAGGCCGGTTGTCCGGACAGGCTCCGCTCGAGTCAGCCGCGCGAGAATTTCTTGGCTGGGGGGTTGACAGTCTGGTCTGGCGGCCTATTGGCAAGGTCAGAGAGGATTGACATAGAACCAGCGGCTCATCAGATGGGTGGAGGCCCGGGGCCCGAGTTGCGAGGGATTGCCTGACGGTTGGGGCACCTACCGCCTTTGGTCAAGGCTCTGTTGGCGGTCCCGGCCTCCACCACCCTTTCTTGTCTCTCTGAGCTGCACCGTTGTCGGGAAGGAGGTGAAACGCTCGTATGTCTGTTCGTCGTCGTTGGCGGATCGGCTTGGTGCGGCGAGGGCTCGCGTCGTCGTCCTATCGCGCGATCGTGTTGCCCCGGATCCGGCCGGCCGCCTGACCCGTGCGCACCGATGGATACCTTCCGGCCGGCCGCGGCGCGCTGGCCCAACCGCTCGCTCGCGAACAGGTGGCGGCGCTGCTGGCCGACATCGAGAGCAGCACCGCGCTAGACACGCTGGGCGAGTGTGACGAGATGGCCGTCAGATCAGACCAGATCACCCAGGACGAGAGCGAGCTGCTGCAGTCAGAGTCGCTCGCCGCTCGCGCGCTTGACCAGGACCTCGCGGACGGCTTGCGCCGCCGCCGGCTGGGGGGTGAGACCAGCTCGGCCGGCTACCTGCGCGACGTCAGCGACCGCGCTCGGCTGCCGGCCGGGGTCGAGCGACGGCTGATCGATGCCGCTCGGGCCGGCGACCGCCGCGCCCGCGAGGAGTTGGTCGAGGCGTTTTTGCCGCTCATCGCCGGGGTCGCCCGGGTCTACCGAGGATCGCAGGCGATCACCCGGGTGGAGCTGATGCAGGAAGGTGTCGTCGGACTGCTCCGCGCGTTGGAGCGCTATGACCCGACGCTGGGGGTGCCGTTCTGGGGTTACGCGGCATGGTGGGTCAGGCAGGCGATGCAGCAGCTGATGGCCGAACTCACTCGGCCGCTCGTGCTTTCTGACCGGGCGCTGCGCCAGCTCTCACAGCTCAAGCGCGCGCACGGCGAGTATCTCACTGAGCATGGGCGGGAGCCGAGCGGAAACGAGCTGGCGGACCGCAGCGGTCTCTCCCATGCGCAGGTCGCGGACATGCTCGCGCTCGAGCGTGTGCCGCAGTCGATGGACGAAGCGGTTCAGGGCGCCGAAGGGGATGTGGGGGCGTTCGGCGAGCTGCTCGCCGACCCCCTCGCCGGCGACGCCTACGAGCAGCTGCTCGATCACTCAGAGATCGAGCAGATCCGCGCGCTGCTGGGCAGCCTCAACGATCGCGAGCGAATGGTCCTGCGCGCCCGTCACGGCCTGGACGGGCCGGAGGAGTCGCTGCGAGATATCGGGGAGCGAATCGGGCTGTCCGGCGAACGGGTGCGGCAGATCGAGCAGCGCGCATTGGGCAAGCTTCGCGCCGCCGTCACCCGCGGCGAACGCGACTGACCGCACGCTTGGGCACACGAGGGTTGACGGTTGGGGCGGCCGGGCCTATTGACACTGGGGTGAAGGCATCCGACAGCTGGAGGTGATCCCGGTGCACGTACTTCATCGTCCTCATCTTCCCCACGCCGCAACGATCGCCGCCGCCTGCGCGGCGCTGGCGATCGTGCTCACACTGCTGCTCGCCGGGACGCTGAACGAGCTCACATCCACCTCGGCCGGCGGCTCGCCGACCGCGACCCCCCCGCCGGTCCAGTCGATGTCGACTGTTGCGGGATGGAATCTGAACCCGTTCATGCGCCTGTTGCGCTCCCCCGTCCGGGCCCCGTGGACGGTGGGCTTCTAGCCACCTCCTGCGATGCAGACGGCGATCGCTGGTGATGACTGGCGGCGGCCAGGACGACCCTTACGCCGAGCTGGGTGTCTCGCGAGATGCGTCAAGCGAGGAGATCCGTCGCGCCTACCGACAGATTGCTCGGCGCTATCACCCCGATGTCAACCGCGAGCCCGGCGGGCCCGAGCGGTTCGCCGCAGCTGCACGCGCCTACGAGATCCTCAGTGATCCGGCGGCGCGCGGCCGCTACGACAACCGCTTCTCCCGACCTGTCCCGATCCGCCGATCGCCCAAGCCCCGACCCGCGGTCGACCGGCGCGCAGTCCTCGAGCTGACCGACCGGGAGGCGGCTCACCTCGCGCGATTCCCTCTCACCCTCACCGATGCCCACGGTGGCCGCATCCTGATTCCCGCCGGGACGGGTGACGGCGACCAGCTCGTGCTGCCCGACCGCGATGGGCCGATCGTGTTTCACGTCCGCGTTCACAAAAGACTTGACAATCGTTGACTGAGACCTATTACCAAAGATGAACGCCACAACCCATGTCTTCTCGCTTAGGAGGGTCGCCATGGCACTGATTCGCTGGGAGCCGGTCGCCGAGCTCAACACCATCCAGAACGAGATGAACCGACTCTTCAACACCTTCGTTGAGCCGCCCGCCCCCACCAGCCGCGGCAGCGCCACAAGCAGGCGATGGATGCCAGCGATGGACCTGATCGAGAGCGGCGATCACTACGTGCTCCGCGCCGATCTACCCGGCCTCTCTGACGACGACGTCAACATCCAGCTCCAGGACAACGTGCTCACCATCTCCGGCGAGCGCAACACCGAGCACGAGGAGAACGAGGAGGGCTACTACCGGCTTGAGCGTGCGTTCGGCAGCTTCGCCCGCTCGCTCACCCTTCCCGACGGCGTGGACCCCGACGGTGTGCAGGCCCACTTCGACCGCGGCGTGCTCGAGATCAGGATCCCCAAGCCCGAACAGAAAAAGCCCCGGCAAGTCCAGATCACCCTCGGCAAGCGCCCCACCGACGACACCAAGACCATCGAGAACACCGACACCGGCGCCCGGCAGGCCAACAGCCGCGACCCAGTCCCAGCGCACGCCTAACCCCCGACTGCCATCACGGGAGCCTCCAGAGAAACGTTTGCGGACCGCGGGCGGCACCGCCGCGGTCCGCAAACGCCGTCCAGCAACGCTGCCGCGAGCTCATGGAGCGCGCGGCACTCAACATCCCGACGAACCGCCCCAGTCGCAACGGTCGGTGCGCCGCGTCGCTCCCGCATGCGCGAACAGCGCATCCGCGGTGGTGAACGCGGAGGTCAAGCGCGAGACAGCGTTCGCAGAGACCAACGCTCAACGAACAGTGGCGTAAAGCCGTGCGACCTCCGCATTGACGAACCGAGCGAAATCATCATGCGTTGTGGCTTGAGAGCAGCGTGCCGTCGGGTGCGTAGATTTCCACGGTCCTGGGTGGCTCTCCGTGACGGCCGATGAAGAGCGAGACGTCTGCGATGCCGTCGTCCTGGAGCTGGCTGCCGTCATCAAGCGTGAGCTGTACGCGCCCGATTTCGGCGCCAGCCGGGTCAAGGCGGCCCCCGGCGTAGAACGTCTCAGCGCCCCACTGCCCGCAAAGGTTCAGCCACGGACGAGATCCCGCAGAGGACGGTCGCGGCGTTGCGCGTTCTCGCTCGGCTGGTCCGTTGCTGCCTCCGGCCACGCCATGGGCGACCCATCCCTGCTCGCTGTGTTCGGTGGCCATCAGCCAGAACCACCGGTTGCCCGTGAGGTCGTCGAAGGTGACGGCGTACAGCCGGCGGTCGGCGGTCTCGCGCTCCTTGATCACTGTGATGGTGGCCGGGTCCCGCGCGAACGGTCCGTGCGACATTACCCTCGCGCGGGGAGCCCGCTCGTCTGCCCAGGCGACCGGGCTCGGCTCTGGGCTGAAATCAGAGGGAGCGGTCAAGCTGGCAACGACGGCGGCCTGAGCATCGCGGTGCGCCACATCCCATATGTTGCTGCACCGCTCGCGCCGCCGCACGAGAACCGACACTTGCTCTCCTGCTTCGCGGCATCTGCTAGAGGAACTCTCCAGTCCTCTCGTCGCCGACGGTAGGGGTCATGCGGCGAGGCGCTCGCGGCGTACGTTCGTTGACGAACGCTTCGCGGACAGCGTGTAGTTCCGGGAGTTGGCGACTGTGGCTGGGTCGTCGGGTGGTGCGATCGGCCCCGGAGGGCAGGGTCCTACGACCAATTGCCCATTGTGCGCTGCGGCGATCGGCGGCACGATCGTCTGCGTGTCTGGATCGGCGCGATAGAGGTGCGAGCGGTGGTGATGGAGGAGTTCGGAGCACCTGAGGTCTTGGCGCTGCGCGAGGTCCCGAATCCAACGCTCGGACCGGACGACGTCCTCGTCGAGGTCGAGTTCGTCAGCGTGACGTTCGTCGAGACGCAAATCAGGCGGGGAGAGGCGCCGCATCCATCAATGCTGCCGACGCTGCCTGCGATCCCTGGCAACGGCGTCGGGGGAGCGATCGTGACGGTCGGTCGGTCGATCGATCGGGGCCTGGTCGGAGCGCGCGTGGTGTCGAGCACCGGTGGGACGGGAGGTTATGCCGAGTTGGCGTCGGTTCCAGCAGCCGGAGTCATCCCGGTTCCCGATGGGCTGGCGATGAGCGACGCGGTCGCTCTGCTTGCGGACGGGCGGACCGCTGTCCGGCTGCTCGATCAGGTCGGGATACGACCAGGCGAACGTGTTCTGGTGGAAGCGGCGGCGGGCGGTGTCGGGTCGCTGTTGGTGCAACTCGCGAAGCGCGCGGGCGCGACGGTTATCGCCGCAGCCGGTGGCGCCCGCAAGCTCGAACTTGCGTGCGCGCTCGGGGCCGACGTTGCGGTCGACTACCGCCGGCCCTCGTGGACGAGTGAGGTCGGCGCGGCCATAAGCCCTGCGGGGGTCGATGTCGTCTTTGATGGCGTTGGCGGCACGATCGCCGGCGAGGCCTTCGAGCTGCTCGCGCGGGGCGGCCGTCTTTCGACGTTTGGAATGGCGTCGGGCAGCTTCGCGGCGATCAGCGAGCGCGAGCTCACAGACCGCGATGTGACGCGCGTGCCCCGGGCTGTCGCCGAGGCAGACGAGCTGGCACGCCTCAGCGCGCGAGCCCTCTCCTTGGCTGCCGCCGGTCAGCTTCGACCCGTGGTCGGCCAGCAGGTGCCGCTCGGGAACGCCGCCGAGGCCCATCGCGCGATCGAGGCTCGGACCACCGTCGGCAAGACTCTGCTCACGCCGTGAGAACGCAGCACCCCGGCGCGCTTCGCTCGCTCGCCTTGAACTCGCCCCGAAAGTGACGGCGGGCACGCCGACAGCGAGGTCGTCGCACAGTCCAACGCTCTGCGAACAATGGCTCCTGCGGCGCCGGACATGGCTCGCGGTTCAATCAGTGCGTCCGTATGCAGCCTTTATGCTCGGTGACGTGCACGACGGTTAAGGTCAGGGAGAGGAGGTCGTCGAATTGGGGGCGCTGCTGGCGTTGCTTCATCGGGGCGACGCAGGGTTTGATCAGGTCGAGGCGACGTATCGGATGTGGCGACACGATCAGCGGGCGGCGGCGGCGTGGCAGCCTTTCAACATCGCGATGGCTTCGGGCCTCGTGGCGGGCGTGCTCGCGCAGCACGTTGGTCGCGATGCCATACAGCCACGGGCGCGCGTCCGGACGCCGCGCGTCATACGACGCTCGGCGCGCAAACGCGCGAAGGAACGTCTCGCTGACGATCTCATCCGCCCCGCTCAGCCCAGCGCGGCGGCACGCGTAACGCCAGATCGCTCGAGCATGCCGATCAAACAGCATCGCGAAGCACTGCGGATTGGAGACCGAAACACCGATCAGCCCTGCGTCACTACTGGATGATGAGCTCAGACCCCGCACTTGATGTCCTCGATGTTGATTGACAGAACCTCGCCCGCGGGTTCATGCCACGACAACGACACCGACATTGGCAGGACAATCCGGGGCACTCAGCTTGAAACTCAGAGCACAGTCCGGCTCTGGCATCGACCGCTCGACCTCAGCCACCACCAGCGGCCGGCCCGGTCATGCCGGCTCCGACTAAGTCGATAAGCCTCACCGAGAACCAGCCTTAGAGGGCCACCGCGAACGTCGCACAAGCCGATCGCTCAGCGAACGCCGGTAACGGGGTTCTTGGCGCCCGGCCGTGCGATCTCGCGGTAGACCGTGGCGCGGCTGACGGAGAACAGTTCGGCCAGCTCAGCGATCGAGTGTTCTCCGTCGCCGTGGAGCTTGAGCAGGACCGCCCGCTGGGTGCTGAGCTTGGGCGCTTTGCCTTTGAGTCGGCCTTTGGCGCGAGCGATCGCCATGCCTTCGCGGGTACGCATCCGCAACAGGTCGACCTCAAACTCAGCGAACGTCGCGAGGATGTTGAAAAAGCACTTGCCCATCGGGTCGCCGGGGTCATAGACCGAGCCCCCCAGCGAGAGCCGAACGCCTCGAGCGGCGAGCGAGTCTCCGATCGCTCGCGCGTCGGGGACTGACCGGGCGAGTCGGTCCAGCTTGGGCACTAACAGTGTGTCGCCTTCCCCCAGCGCGGCCAGTGCATTGTTGAGCCCAGGCCGGGAACTGTTTGTGCCGGTCAGGCCGTGGTCAAGGTAGACCCGCTCCTCAGCGACCCCGAGGTCGCGGAGGATCTCACGCTGAACCGTGAGGTCTTGCTTCTCGGTCGAGCAACGCGCATAGCCGATCAGGATTCCGGCCGACGGCGTGGACTGCGGCTGTGAGACCGCGCCTGCCCCCGACTCCCTCCCCGCCCTGGCGTCCGATGCGTCTGTCTCGGTCATCGCGGCCCTCACCAGCACTACGTGCGACATCCAGTCCCCATCACAGGCGCGCCGCAGCGCGCCAAAGCGCGACGATTCACCAAGCTCAAACCAGCCGCGGCCGGCGCTGTCCGCGCACCAACGCTCACCGCACGTTTCACCCGCCGCGTTGAGGCTCGAGGGCGATGGCTCCTGGTCTCAAAATGCCGACACGTCTGCTAACCCGCGAACCCGTGGGCCCTCCAACTGCCGACCGTGCGACAGCGAATGGAAACCCTCGGCGGTCAGCGTTCCTGTAGCCCGTCCTTACGATCCCTGCATGTTCCTGCTTGTCAGCGGTGCCAGCGGTGCTGGCAAGTCGACCGCGCGGCGGCTTGTCGCGGGCGAGCTCGAGCCCGCGGTGGAGTGCGTCGAGCTGCACGACGTGGTGCCGATGCCGCGGGCTCCGACGTTGGCGTGGCGTCAGCGGGCTACCGAGGCGGTGGTGTGCCATGTGCTCAAGCTCAAGGAGGACGGTCGGCATGTGCTGTTGGCCGGAGACCCGGTCGCGGCCGGCGAGGTGCTGGCCGCGCGATCGGCGGACCGACTCGACGGCATCGCGGTCTGCCTGCTCGAGGTGCTGCAGACCGACGGTTGCGAGCAGATGCGCTGGGAACGATTGAGCCGGCTGGACGAGACGGGCAGCTGGGCGATGCACGTGATCGATACCTCGAGCCTGACGACCGCTGCTGCGGTCGCGGCCGAACTCCTCGCTTGGTGCCGTCGTGCGCTTGCCGGACAAGCCCCATCAATGCGCGCCCGGCCATGACCACAGCCGCGTGATTCAGCGTGGACCGTCTCACAAGGGATCCACCGGCGAACGGCCTCGCCCGGCCACGACGCTTCGTCAGCTCGTCGCAGTCGCCGAACGCTCACTGGACAGCGCTGGCGCGCCTCAGGCGGGGGCAGCGCCAGCCCGGCGCGTCCGTGGTCCCGTGGGCGACTGCTGGTCACACCTGTCTACCGCCAGCGGAATTTCTACAGAAGGTCCTGCTGACGACGCGCGAGGACCTGCTTGCGGTCGCGCGCGGCCCGGGCCTTGCGAGCCTTCTGGTGGGCGTGCTCGTTACGTTGCGCGATCTCCTTACGGAGGTCGTCGAACGCCGCCGCCGCTGTCGACCGTCCTGGGCCTGGTTGTTCAATCTGCTTCGGCATAGCACCGCGCTCCTCATCGCTCCCCAGGAAGACCGGCCACAGGGAGAATGCGAGAGCGACACCCAAGCGGTGGAAGCTGCCTCTCGACTCTACTCCTCCGCCCGCGGACCGCGCACGGGCACCTTGGCGACTACATCCCCCCCTCATCCCCGGCCTCCCCGTCACTCGCCTCCCGACCCCGGCGTGCGATACCTAACGCCTTGCGGTCCTGCGCCTGATCGCGGATCAGAGCTATCCGGACCAGCCAACCACCATCCAGATTTGTGGCCTCCGCCAGCTCGTAGCCGAGCGGGGCGATCCTGGGGCCCAACCGACACCATCATGACCTCAGAGGGCTCAGAAGTGTCAGAGACGGCACGCGCCTCGTCCTCCATATGCAGAGCGGCGACGACGTGAGCGTCGTCGCTGACACGTTCACGCCGGTCGTTAGAGCGCCCCTCGCTGTCGGGTTGGTCGACCTGCGCCTGGCCCTCGCCCTGGGGCTTGCTGTCGGCGTACGCTGACGCGTGATGTCGAGCGCGGACCCTTCGACTGGTCGATCGCACCTTGAATACGTGTACGTGCGGTCGCAGGGCGCTCATACCTGGCACCTCGTCGGTCGGTTCGCGGCGTTTATTGGAAGCGCCCGCGAGATCTGGATCGGCAGCGACGGGTCAGGCGCGATCCGGGAGGCCTCCGGGCCGGTCAGCTTCTTCACCGACGAAGGCCACGCGCGGTGGGAAGCTCCCGGAAGCCCGGAGCTAGCACGCGGCCCCGTCGTTGAGTTCTACGGGCCGGGGGAGCTCAGCGACCGCACGAGACGGCTTCCATCTGATCCGGACGCGCTCGCCGCAGAGCTCATGGCGGGTCCACCGTTGACGTTGAAAGCCGCGTACCACCTGTTGGGTGAGACGTGTGTCAGCGCCGAGTTCACCCGCGTCGTCTTCGATGTCGCGATGGCGGTCGAGGCGATCGAAACCCTCGACGTCGTAGCAGACCAGCTCGGCCGCCGCGGCCACGGCCTTGCCGCCGTCGAGCGCGGTGAGCGCCTAGAGCTGATCTTCGACGAAGAGACGACAACGCTGCTCGGCCACCAGCGGTTCCTCGCCGATCCCTCTCATGGATACGCCCCGGTCGGAACATTGGTGTCCTGGCAGGCGTATCTCGATCGGCGCCGGCTCGACGCCCTTCCCGCTCAGCTCCGAGATCCCCCAGGCTCACGCGACGATGGCGGCACCCGCCCCGCTGCCGGAATGATCGAGAAGCAGCAGCGATGCCGGCGTGACTCCTCCAGGCGTCAAGCGGAAGTGCGCCGCGGCTGGCGCCGGTAAGCGCGATCGTGACCGCCAGACTCGGCTCGAGCATCGCGAGCGCAACGCCGTCTTGCCTTATCGGGCCCGCATCTGAGGAAGCCCGTCGCACAAGCCGATGGCTTGCCGTCGGAGCGGCCGAGTGGGTTTGGGGCCAGCGACATCCCGAGACCCCGATCGCTGAGGACTCTGATCTCAGCCACGAGCCAGGAGCCTGGCGTCCTCATATGTGACCCCGGCCGAGCCGGGCAGTACAGGATGGATCGTCTCATCGAGGAAGGCTGAGCGGACAGCGTGTCGAGTCGCTGAGGCGAGTGGCGGGACTCGCCAGCCCCACGAGCTGACGCCTGCCTTCGTGTGCGCTCGGGTCTCAGTTCTGACGCGGGTCTCACAGTCGTGTGTCTGAACGTGGTCGGAGCCGGCGGCAGGATCGTCGTCGAGACCGTGGCCCTTGTTTACCTATGCCCCGGAGGATCTGGTGGGGTAGCTACGTCTTAGGCGTCCATTCGAAAAACGGGATGTTGTGTGGCCGGTGGAGGCAGGTGCCGGAGTAGACGTGATCGTCTCCGGAGGCGGCTTCGGAGAACGAGCGGCATTGGAAGCCTGACGGCCCTCGGAGGGTTTGGCCGAGGCGTGTGCTGCGCTGCTGGGTGAATCGGACTACCGACCGGCGGGCGGACGCGCACGGCATTCCTTCGGCGGCGATCGTGTAGTTGTGGCCTGAGCCGCTACCGCGGATGTGCCATGGGGCACCGACAATGACGATCTTGCATCTGGACGGGCCCGTCGCTCCGGCTGCGTTTGAGCCGGCCGCCGACAGCTAGGTCGCGGCCAGGGTGAGGAGGAGCGCTGCCGAGAACGCCAGGGCGATTCGAGGGCGATTCGGGGAGATCGCGACCGCCGTGCCGGATGGGTTAGACCGTTGCCTCGCATTGAGGCTCCTCTGGCTGTGTCGTGGGGTGAACGGCGGCCAGCAGCTCGGCGGCGCGAGTGCTGGGCAGGTCTGGATACATCCCGCGGAAGGAGGCGGCGCTCAGATCGTCGAGTCGCACAGCCTTATCCCTAAAGCTCTGTACCATGCCTTTGCAACCTTCGGTGTATTGATGTCGCCCGAACTCCCGCTGACGCGGCGAGAGCACGAAATCATTACCACGATGGTCTCAGTAACCAACAGGTGCGTCTATTGAATCGAGTCCCACGCAGAGTTTCTGCGTCGCGTAACGCTGGACGAAAATCTGGTTCGAGCGCTTGAAAGCGACTACTCAACAGCCTCGTTAACCGTGCCGGAGCGAGCGATGGTGGAGTATGTGGTCCAACTTACCAAAGACGCCACGAAAATCAGCCGCGCCCACCACGAACGGCTCCGGGAAGTGGGGTTCGACGACAAGGCCATCCTGCAAATTACGCTGATAGCGTCATGGTTCAATTACATCAACCGCGTTGCAGACTCGCTGGGCGTGGGTAGAGAACCGTGAGCGCGGAACTTGATCTTCAAGACAGGAATGCAATGCAAGGTATCCGGCAGGAACCCGGCCTAAGCGAATTCGATCTCGGTTATTACGGCTGGCGCGTGGTTTTGGCTGCGTGCTTTGGCGTGATGGCGGGATTCGGCTCGCTCTTCGTCTATACCTTCACCGTTTTTGTGAAACCGCTGGGCGCGGAGTTCGGTTGGAGCCGCGAGGCGGTTTCGAGCGGCTTCGCCATCGCCGCCGTGACCGTGGGTTTATGCTCCCCGCTACTGGGCCGCTGGATCGATCGTTTTGGCCCTCGCCGCATCATTCTTCCGTGCATGACAGTGTTTGGCTGCGGCATTGCGTCACTGTCACTGTTGCGCTCTGGAGTATGGCAGTTCTATGTGACCTGCTTCGTGTTGGGCGTGGTTGGGAACGGCGCCGCTCACCTGGCGTATTCGCGGTCCATTTCTACCTGGTTTCAGCGGCGTCTGGGGCTGGCGCTGGCGTTCGTAATGGTCGGATCCGGCCTGGGAGCCATGATCCTGCCAGTGGTTGCGCAAACCATCATCACCCGATCGGGCTGGAGGGCAGCCTACATTGCACTGGGTTGCATCGCCTTGCTGCTTGGTCTGCCGCTCAGTTGGTTCTACATCCGCGAGCGTGACGCAGTCCGGCACGAGTCCCGGCCTGTTGCACATACTGGAAAGACATGGCAGCAGGGACTGAGCTCTTTTGCTTTCTGGATTATTGTTGCTGTCCTTTGCGTGAGTTCGATAAGCATGAACGGAGCGATCACTCAGATGTCTGCGTTGCTGACGGATCGAGGAATCACGGCCCGCGGTGCCGCGCTTTGTGCTTCCATTCTGGGTGGGTCGAGCCTATTCGGCAGGGTCGGGGTGGGCTGGTTGCTGGACCGGTTTTTCGGAGCGCGAGTCGCTTTTGTAATAAGCCTGTCGACTGCATCGGGCATTTTTCTGCTAGCCCGCGCGAATAGTTTTCCTGCGGGCTGCCTTGCTGCTGCTCTGATTGGCATCGGGGCCGGCGGCGAAGCGGCCATCACCCCTTACCTGCTGACTCGTTATTTTGGGCTGCGCGCTTTCTCCACTCTTTACGGTGTTACCTGGACATTCTATGCGGCAGCGGCGGCCATTGGTCCGGTGATATTGGGCCGCGCGTTTGATTCGACTGGCTCCTATACCTCTTTGCTGGTAGTCCTCGCCGCGGCGCTAGCGCTAGCGGCTGCGATGAACCTCTTGCTTCCGAGGTATTCGGACTCCGTAGCCACTGATCTCGCCTGAAATTATCAGCCCCGGTGTCGGGTACCCCGCAATCTGTCTTCTGCAAACAGCCCAGAAGAATGTTCCGACGAGAGCTGGAGCCCCCGTGGAGTTCATAGAGACTTCAAGAACTCGATGATGGCTTCTTGGTCCTCCCCCTTCAATTTTTCAAATTTCTCACTTACATGGATTGCCTCCCCGCGGTGCCGCAGGATGGCATCGTGAAGCGTCAGGGATTCGCCATCGTGCATCAATCGCGGACGCAAGCGAACCCCCCACAAAGGGGCGGTGCGGATTTTGTTCCGGCTACTCTCGAAATCCTGTTTCGAAAGATAGTCCGACATGATCTGAAAGACTCTTTTTCCGTAATGCTCCCGGGTCGCCTGCAGGATTCCGTCGCCCGTACCGAGGTCATGCATCAAGAAATCCCCATACGGATGAAATGCGATTGCCCCGAGCGCGGCTGGGATCGTAAACGTTCCGCCGTTGATCTTCGTCCCAGCGGGAGCCGTAGTCAATGTTTCGACATGGCAGGTCGCGCACCCGATCTTGTCAAATAACCCTGCGCCCTTCTGTGCGACCGCGTTGCTCGCAAGCCTGGAATCACGCGCCGGCGCTTTCGTGGCTCGAATAAACCGGGTGAAATGATCGATGTCGGAGAGGCCGTCGGGTCCTGGTTTGTCATTCGGCCCCGAGGTAGCGTTGCAAAGATTGGTTACCTCGTCCGGTTGAAGGCGGTTTGTGATACCCATCTCATTGAGGTAAGCGTCGCCGGCGAACGACAGCAAACTCGCGTGCTGGTCTTTCCAACCGAACCTGCCTACGCTCATCTGTCCGGGTGCTTCGACGATCGGGACCTTGAGAACCTGTCCACAGATTTTCCGATGCGAAGATTTGCACTGTTGCGTGGCGAGATCGATGAGGGTTTGATCGGCAACCGCTTCGACGAAACCATCTCCCAACAGACTCAGAGAAAGGCGAAACGTCCGGATGTTCTCCGTCTCTGGAACTCGCTCTTGAATTTCCTTGTCGGGAAAAGCAGCGTTAGGACAAACAGTGCGATCATTCACCAGAGACCGGCCAGAGATCACTTCGGCTCCGCCCGCGATTGGAATTTCCGGATTATGGAAATGTCCATCTGGTCCCTGATGGCCAACGCGTAATTCCGCGACCTGGGAGGCGGCCCCTGAAACTGGACTCTGGTGGCATTCGCGGCACGACTGCGCGTTATAGAGCGGCCCCAGGCCATCGCTCACCAGCTCGACTTCCTCGAATCTCATTTGATCGGCCTCGTGAGTCGCATCGTCGGCGACGCCGTTGCTTTTGTTGTCGAAACCGGTAGGTGCTTCCCTCGAACTGGAGGCAGAAAAGGCGAGGATAAAACTCAGGACGGCCAAAGGGATCAAGTTTTGCATGGCCCATTTCCCTCCTCTAGGACGGATTCGCATTCAAGAATCGGCCGGTCTATTTCCCTACCGTCCCCGTCGACATGTGAGCCCTTACCCGAGCCAAAAAGCCAAATTTTCACTCATGAATACCACCTTTGCCAGGTCTTGTCCAAGGCGAAAAACCTATGATGCCTACAACCCTGATTCCCTGAGAGTCGAATTCCGCGCGGGTGCGCTGGGAAGGGCGATGATAGTCATTGTCGAGCAATCGCCACTTGAGCGATCGCTGAACGCGGAGCGAGTAAAAAGTGGAATGCGCAGGGCGCGGCTCGAAGGCCGTCAAATCGGGCGTGCGCGGTTGGACGTAGACCGCGAACAGATTGTCCAAGATCGCCGATCAGGAATGTCGCTCACGCAGGTAGCGAAAAAGCACGCCATCAGTCGCGCGTCGGTATGTCGGCTAATGAAAGAGGCGAACCGCGATCGCTCACTCGCCATTGCAATTTCTGATGAAACGAGTCGAGTTACCAGTCGCACGCCAGCGGCCAACCAGATTTTGTGCGGCGAGCGCCCAGCGAGGGAATTGAAATTGGAAACCAGCCGCGATAAGACGACCGGGGATAACGCGGCGGCTCTTGAGGACTAGCTCAGAACCTCTCTCCCACGAAGAAGAAGGGCCCTGGATGCAAGCACCGATCGAGGTCCCACGGAGAGCAGTGGAGAAGTGTCTTTTCTTGACATCCTCTCTCATAGGATGAGTGTAAAAGAGATGTTACACCAACAACCTCTTGCGATCCGGGTAACTCCTTGGCTCTCGTTGACTTGCCCTCGCATCCCGCCTAACATTCTTCGACCCCATGATCGGACAAACCATCTCGCACTACCGCATTTTGCAAAAGCTGGGCAGCGGCGGTATGGGTGTCGTTTTCGAGGCCGAGGATACAACGCTCGGCCGCCGCGTGGCTTTGAAGTTTCTTCCTCCGGAGCTCAGTTCGGATCCTGCAGCGCTCGAGCGCTTTCAGCGGGAGGCTCGCGCCGCCTCCGCGCTTAATCATCCCAACATCTGTACCATTCACGAAATTGGCCAGCAGGATGGCCAGTTCTTCATTGTGATGGAGCTGTTGGAAGGCACGACGCTGCGCGATCGCATTGGTCGGCAACCACTGCCTACCGATCAGTTGCTGGAATTAGCTGCAGAAATCGCCGAAGGTCTCGACGCCGCTCACGGGCAAGGTATCGTTCACCGCGACATCAAGCCTGCGAATGTCTTTGTCACCAAGCGAGGACACGCCAAGATCCTCGACTTCGGGCTGGCCAAAGTTGGTACCGCGCACGCCTCGCACTGGTTCTCTGGGTAATGCGTCGACAGTAGTGAGCGAGGTCCACCTGACCAGTCCGGGCACCGCGATGGGCACGGTCGCCTACATGTCACCGGAACAGGTCGCCGGGGAAGAACTTGATGTCCGCACCGACCTATTCTCGTTCGGTACGGTTCTTTACGAGATGGCCACAGCCCGCCCAGCGTTCTCCGGAAATACTTCGGCGATGATCTTCGACGCCATTCTGCACAAGGCCCCGATCTCGGCGGTCCGTTTGAACCCTGATCTGCCGTCGGAGCTCGAACCGATTGTCAACAAAGCACTGGAGAAGGACCGCAAGCTGCGTTACCAGAGCGCCTCTGAGATTGGTGTCGACCTCAAGCGGCTGAAGCGCGAGGTCGAATCGGGGCGCTCGAGTTCGGTCTCCCGTGCGACGACTACCGTGACAGGGATTTCGATGCGGCAGAGTTCCTGGCCACGAATCGTGGCGATTTCTGTCCTCGCGCTGGCCGGGCTGCTGGCGTCTCGCGTTTGTTTTCCGACCGACGCTCCCTCCGCCTCGCATTACCGGATTTACGCAAATCACTCATGATGGCCAGGTGAAAGGTGTCTTCGGACCGGTTGCCCCTATCGTGCTCACGGACGGCACCAGGCTCTACATTCAAGAGTCCGTAAACGGACGGTATGTAATCGCCCAAGTCGCTGTGTCTGGTGGCGACACCGTCGTGATGAACACACCATTTCCCAATGCTTCGCTGAACAATATCTCCCCCGACAAGACGGAGCTCGTGGTGGGCAGTTTCAGTGGAGTAGAGCTAGAGCAAACGCTATGGGCGGTCCCTGTCGTGGGCGGAAGTCCGCGGCGATTCGCGACTGTTCCTGGAGCGGACGGAACCTGGATGCCGAATGGCAATATGCTCATTGCGCATGAAAACCGCCTCATCGAGATGGACCGGAACGACGTATCGCGAAAGTTTGCACAACTGCCCGATTCTTATTACACGACGTGGTGGCTGCGTTGGTCACCTGATTCGCGAGCGGTTCGTTTTACTGCCAGCAGCGCAGATCACACTGCCATTTGGGAAGCATCGAGCGATGGCAGCCAGGTTCACGATCTACTCTCCGGCTGGCATGAAGCAACGGATCCGCTCCAGGGTAGCTGGACACCGGACGGAAAATACTACCTGTTTCAAGCTTCTCATGGTGTCCGATCGGACATCTGGGCCATTCGAGAGGCTGCCGACAGGTTTCACAAGGTGAATCGACAACCGATTCAGTTGACCGCGGGGCCCCTCAGTTTTTATTCTCCCCAACCGAGTATTGACGGCAAGCGGCTTTTCGCGATTGGTGTGCAACTGCGCGCGGAGTTGGTCCGCTACGATGCAAAGTCAGCTCAATTCGTTCCCTATCTCGGAGGTAGCTCCATTACGCAAGTGAGCTTTTCCAGGGATGGGCAGTGGGTGACCTACTTGTCCTATCCGGAACGAGAAGTCTGGCGCAGTCGCGCCGACGGTACAGAAAAGCTGCAACTCACCCGCGCCCCCGTGGACGCGTGGGCACCGACGTTCTCGTCGGACGGTAGGCAGATCCTATTCAGTGCGTTTGGAGTTGGGGGAGGGCAGGGGATGTACCTAGTGTCGATAGACGGCGGTTCGCTCCAGCCTCTTGGCGTAAACGGGGGCGTGTGGTGTGGCCCGAGTAGCTCCATAGTTTTCTTTGACGGCCCGGGGCAAAATTCCAAGATCCGCCTCTTCGATATCAAGACGTCCGCGATGACGATTGTCCCGGGCTCCGACGGTTTGCGCCTGTCGCGTTGTTCGCCAGACGGACGTTACTTAACTGCAGTAACTCAGGACGGGAAAAAACTCAGGCTCTACGAGCTTGCGACAGGAAACTGGTCAGATCTGGCGACCCACGATATAGGTTTTCTGCAATGGTCGTTTGATAACAAATACGTTTACTTCGATACTGGCACCAGTAAGGAGCTGGCGGTCTATCGGGTGCGGATCTCCGACCGCAAACTCGAAAGGGTTGCCGATCTGCAGAACTTTCGCCGATCTGTGGATCCGTGGGTTTCCTGGATGGGGCTGACTCCAGACGGCTCGCCCCTTCTTACGCGCGATATTGGCAGCCAGGAAGTGTATGCCCTGGACTTCGAAGAGCCATGAGACACACGGTTCCTGATTTGGGGTTCAGCGTCGCAGATCCAATCTCTCGTGGCAGACTGCCGGGAGGGCGTGCACTGTGGAATCGCGAGGATTGAGGTTAAGACAGGCAGGACGCGTTTAAAGCCAAAAATGCGGGGCAGGATTCAGGCGGCGGCCAAAGATTGTAAACACCCGATTTTCGGCGAGTGTCCTTGGTTTCGATGGATTGCTTCCCGGCCGTGATTCCCATCTGTTCGATGGCCTGTCATCTGCAGTTGAACATTAAATTTGTTCTCCGTTTGCGATACAGTCAACCAGAGGTTTAAACGAAAGGTGTGCGTATGAATCGGGCCCGCATGGTGATTGTGCTAATCATGCTGATTGTGCTGGCCGTCACCCTGGCAGGTGCGTTTCTGACTCGCGGGGTGATGGCATATCTTCCGTTTTTGCAGGCCAGGAAGGGGAACTGGACGGGAGCCTATGTGCCGCACGGAGTTGTGGATCAACGGCCCTGGCAGACAGCGGCAACTCTGGCGGCCCTGGCACAGTCGGCGGAGGAGAGGGAACTCGCCCGGGAGGCCGAGCGCCTTGCGGATCACGAAGTCGACCAGGCGTTCTCGCAGTCACTGAGGCAGGCAAGCCTTGAAAAACCAAATCTAAGCGGTAAAGCATTGGCATTGCAGCAAAGGGTCACCGAGCTTCAGGAGACCATCAAGAACGACCAGGCTCGGATCGCATCACTCAGTGCAGGCGCGGGCACGAGATCAGCGGGTGCAGTTTCCAATGGCAGCGACCTGGAGATTGCGAAGGCGCAACTTGGCCTCGACCAAAACGAGCTGACCGATTCGATCGAAGACCTCGCCCGCGAAAGCGGAGATCAGCGAGTCAAGCTTCAGCAGGAACTAGCGGCACGCCAAGCCGCCATGAAGCAGTACAGGGATAGTGCCTCCAAGGACGATGGGCAAACTGCTGTCGCCTCAGCCGAACAGTACAGGACGTTGGCACAGCAGCTATCAACGTGGCGATCCCTCCGCAACAGGAAACAACTGATTGCGCAGGCTGAGCAGTTGGCCAGGGCCGACGTGGCCGCGCTGACAGGCGATCAGGCAAGCGCTGAAGACAGAAGCCGCTGGCCTTGGCGATAAAGCCGTTGGAGAATCAAGTTCCGAACGAATCGACCGGCTGCAACAGATAAGCGCTCAGCAAAACATCCAGAGCATCCTCAACGATCGTCTGGGAGCGCAACAGCAGCTTGTGGCACTCTACGGGCGATGGGGAGAGCAAGTCGAGATACAGCGAAAGATCGTAGTTCACCTGATATTGCGGTCTCTGGCTTTGATTGCAGCGATCTGCATGTTGGTGATCCTGGCGGGCTGGGCTCTCCAACTGGCATTGGAGAAGATGGTTCGCGATCCTCGCCAAAAGCAGACGTTGAAAACAGTTCTAAATCTGGGAACGCAACTGGTCGGCCTCTTACTAATCCTGCTGACCATTTTCGGTGTACCACAGCAGATGCCAACGATCCTGGGTCTGGCGACCGCAGGACTGACCGTGGTCTTTCAGGATTTCATCCTGGCATTCTGCGGTTGGTTTGTTCTGATGGGACCAAACGGAGTCAGGGTTAGGGACTGGGTAGAGATCGATGGTGTCGGCGGCGAGGTGGTACAGCTCGGTCTGTTCCGCACCTGGTTGCTGGAGACGGGAAACTGGACTGCCAATGGCCATCCTACGGGAAGAAGAGTCTCGTTTTTAAACGGCTATGCCATACGCGGCAAGTATTTCAACTTCTCCACCGTAGGACAGTGGATGTGGGATGAGATTAAGGTAAGTGTTCCTCCCGGCACGAGTATTCATCCTCTTATCAAGGGGATCTACGAAGCGACGGTGAAGACAACGGAAGCGGATGCGAAAATGGCGGAAGCGGAATGGAAGAGGGTGACGCACGAAGAAGGGTCGCCACAGTTTAGCGCCATGCCGTCGGTCAATCTCAGGCCGGCGGGAGCTGGTGTCGACATCGTGATTCGCTATATCACTCGTGCCGGAGTGAGAGTTGAGACCCGGAATCATCTGTTTGCGATGATCGTTGAGCTGATGCAGGGTGGGTCGAAAGAGGATAGGAATCTTGCCCCACTTTCCCCGCATGAAAGACTGAAAGGCTGACTAGCAGGCACGCTTTCATTGCGAGGCTCCCGTGTGATTCCCGTAAGTTCAACAACATACAAAGCAACGGACGGCACTTTTAGACGGTTTAAGCACTGCAAGACAGTCGTAATGGCAGGTGAAAAGTCTAACGCGCAACGTCATTTCCCGTTCTCTTCACCTGATCGAGCCAGACCGTGCGGGTTTTCTCGGGGAAGAGGACGATGCGATAACAATCCTAGAGAGGCTGTTTGAAGAGCGATTGCCAGCGCTAGCGTATCTCCTAGAGGGATGATCTATCCAGAATTTTCTAACGTGTCGAAAAACGATAGCGAAAGTTCCATAACAATGGTCGCCGATTCCTGGCCAGAACTTGTAGGATCCAGCACGAAGTTGCCCGGTACAGGCTGCTAAAAACTGAGCTCCGATATTACAGGCCGGAGAAAACAAGTCAAACGAGAGGGGGGATAGGAGACAGCTCACTTTGAAACGACACATCGTAATAACTAAGTAGTAAAAGCTGACACCTAGATGCATTTTCAGCGGGAGATGACGCTGACACCGTGAAGCGCGCACGCGCTCGCTTCGCTCGCGCTGTGAGTTGCGCTGCGCTGGCGTTGAGTTGAGTTGGCGCGGCTCTGGCCAAAAAATGTTGTTCTTGAGTTGACTGCGGGGCTCAGTGGAAGTTTTTGACCAACATGATCTCGTAATCCTCGAACTCGTTTCGGCTGTAGAGAAGGCATTTCCCATCGGGAGATAAAGCCAGACCGCCGGGTGTCGGCTTCTCCACATCACCGATCAGAGTTCTCTTGTGTGTCGCGAAGTCGAAGAATTCAATTCTCCCCTTTTCGTTATTAGTGCGATCAATCAAATAGATTCCTCGGCGTGAGACTGCCCAATTGGGCCATCCTTTGGGTTGATCCAAAACACGTTCCTCGTCGCCACCGTTCAGGGGCATCTTCCATATTCCCGGCTGGTCAACTTTCGCAAAGTAAAGGAACCGCCTATCTCCGGACTCGATTGCGTAGACGCCGCCGTTTTTTGTTACTTGCACTGGCGTTCCACCTTGGAAAGGAACTTTCCATAACTGAAAGAGTCCATTTTCATCTGTGGAGTAAAAATAGATCCATTTTCCGTCACGGGACCAGTTGGGTGCGCCATTATCCGACTTAGGAAAAGTTGGCAGAAGACGAGGCCGGCCAGTGGGCAGATCAAGCACGTAAATTTCGTAAAAACGTTGTGACTGCAATTCGAATACAACGTGATGTCCGTCCGGCGACCAGCGCGCGGTTCCGGCTGTACCGTGCAAGGAAGTCAATTGAGAGCAATTGGCCCCGTCGCTATCGCAAGACCAGATATCGGAATATCCCAGGCGATTGGATTCAAATACGACTTTTTTCCCGTCAGGGGAAAAGCTCGGTCGCCAATTAGCTCCCCTGGACGTGATCAGACGAGTGGCAGGACCACGAGGATGCGTTTCATCGCTCAACCTGATCTGCCAAATACTACTGTTAACGTTGGGGTGTACATAGGCCAGCAGATTACCTCGACGCGGAATGGAGGGTGCGAACGCAACAGGCCCAACCCCGGCGACGGGTTGCGGTGATCCTCCGTTTGCAGGAATGCGCCACAAATTAAGCAAGCCTCCCCGGGAAGAGGGGAAAACGATTTCGGTGCCGTCCTGAGTCCAGGCGGGAACGCCGCCCCAGGCATTTTCGAAGGTAAGACGCCGAGGCTCACCGCCGGTAATGGGTATGACAAACAGGTCTCTACCCATTCCGCCCATGCTTCCTCGCTCAAAGGCAATCATCAGGCCATCTGGAGAGAAAGCGGGTTCGCAGTCATATTCCGGCATTTTCGGTGAAGTCAGTGACTTTACCTTTAGATCATCGAGAGAGAGCGAGAGCAAGCTAATGTGTTGTAATCCACGTCTTTGGGTCCGCCGAAGGCCAGCCATTTCCCGTCTGGAGACCAATCCATGTGATCACACATTCTTCCTGGAAATCTCGACTGCTCCGCGAATTGCGATGTGTACAGAGTTTTCTCGGCGCCTCCGAGTGTCTGAAATCACGTTGATGCTGAATCCGTTTTTTGGAGAACCGCATAAAAGCAATCTGCCGACCGTCCGGGGACCACGTCGGACAGCAAACGCCGGATTTCGTAGTGAGTCGCAGCGGAGTGTCGCCACCAATAAGAGCGGTGTAGATTGCGTCATCCTCACCCTCATACCGTGTGAAGGCGACTTGATTACCATCGGGCGAAAACGCAGGATGGCCTTGGAAGCCGTGCAGAGGAACGAAGGGCACCACCTCGAGAGACCGCAATGACGGGTCGCTATGATGGCTACGAGTTCGCCACAGCATCACAGTGCCAAGAAGCACCGCCACTCCCACCACAATCCAGAGCATCTTGCGCGGGACGGACATTGCCATCGCATCGCCGGCCGTAGGCGCATTTATGTCAGGAGTCTGGACTATGCCTATGAAGCGATAGCCACGACGAGGGAGGGTCTCTATAAAAATTGGCCGCTGAGCATTGTCGCCGAGTGCCACGCGGATTTTTGTAATAGCGGTGTTGAGCGCGTGATCAAAATCCACGAATGTGTCATGCGGCCAAATCTGGAACCTAAGTTGGTCACGCGTCACCAGTTCGCCCGCATGATTCAACAACAAGGCCAGGACCTGAAACGGTTGTATTTGCAGGGAAATCCTGACGCCTTGCTTGCATAGTTCCGCAGTCTCCAAATCGGCTTCGAAGGGACCGAATCGGATGATGCGGGCGTCATCACAATCACCCATGCTGCCACGCCCCACAACTACGTTGCGAAATTCTAATACAACGGTCTAGTTGCAAGGGGCTCAAGAACCTGGCCCACACTCATAAGCACCACGGTTCAATCTCCCAGTGGGATTCAGCGTGCTGCTGCGTTGGCCGCCTTGCGATTGTGGTCAGTGTAACAGCCTGTTCTATAAGAGCAGTTGACTGCGCCAAGGGCGGAGTCACTGGTGCCAAAAACTTGTCTCGAGCTCCTGCTATTTGCAATTCTGATCTGGGGATCAGATTCGGCAAGCTAAGGCCGACTTCCTACGTGCTTCTTGTGCCCGGATTAAGAGCATGGCTCCGGTACTGGCGATCGCTGGCATGGTGGCAAGGGCGGTCTTTGCGAACGCTCTTTGACCCCGTTGGAGAGATTCCTCAACCTATCGTCACCGGGCCGAATCGGATCCTAATTTTCCGTTGAGGAGACCACCGATGACGGCAGGCAAGCAGCTGTGGCGAAACCGGAAGGAGAAAAAGGAATGGGCACGACGATTGCAATCGGAGGACCGAGGCCTAGAGGTAGTTCATCCTCACGCCGCGGGGATCGATGTGGGGAACAGCACGCACTACGTCGCCGTGCGGCCGGACCGAGATCCAGAACCAGTACGCCGATTTGAGTGTTTTACGGCGGACTTGCATCGTCTGGCCGACTGGCTACAGAGTTGTGGAGTAAAGACAGTAGCCATGCAGTCGACTGGCGTCTATTGGATTCCGCTGTACGAGATTCTGGAAGAGCATGGCCTCGAGGTCTATCTGGTCAACGCGCGGCATACCAAGAACCTTCCGGGACGCAAGAGCGACGTGCAGGAGAGCCAGTGGTTGCTGAAGTTGCACACCTATGGGCTACTGAACAACTCCTTCCAACCCGTGTCCGAGATTCGGGTGCTACGAACCTACTGGCGGCAACGAGGAGAACACGTGCGGGAGCAGCGACTTGCATCCAGCGGATGCAAAAGGCCCTGACGCAGATGAACGTGCAATTCGTTCACGAGGAGAGCCATGTCAAACCCCTGCTTTGTAGTCTGCGTCGCGCCGACGCGCCTGGTAGCGCCAGAGAGAGAAGAGAAAAGAGAAGCTCTGAGTGCGTGCGCGCACGCACTGTATCCAATGATACTGCCCTCGCTACCGTACCTTACACAACGCGATTCGGCTCACGTCTTCCGTCGAGTTGGTGCATGCTTCGGAGTCATGATTCCATCGATCCGCATGCGCAAAACGACGCTTTCTCAGCCAGTGATGTCGCAGGTGCCGACGTGATTCGTGCCCGCTGGTTTTTGCAAGTCTCTTGGCAATGTCCGTATACGTCCCGAAGGTGATGAAACCCGTGCCCTCAATGGCCAGAGAGTTTCTGAAGATGTCCTCGATATGCTCGGAATCCACTTCACCGGACTGGTTGTAGAGGGCTTCGCCACGTGCATCCAAAACCAGCACGTGAGGAATGTAGCCCTTGTAGTACTGCTTGACCAGCTTCTGCTGCTCGGGAGAGCGCTGAACGTCCAGATCGATGACGACAAAGTGCACCTGGAGCGATATTTGTTATAAAGCTCGACAGTGCGCTGTGCCTGCCTTTTTGAGTTGAAACATCCTTCGCCGTAGATGATGACGTAGTTGGGCTTGCCCGCAGCAAATCCTGACTGCGCATCATCTCCAGTGATCAACGGACCATCGAGGCTGTCGCTGGTGTAATCGAGTTTGGAATTGAGCATCAGATTATCGATCGCAAACAGTAGCGGGCTGCTCAGCATCGACAATAGAAAGAAATACAAAACTAATCTTTTCATGCTCATTTTTCTAGCTCCAACTGAAATGATTGCTCCTCAACCTTGGATCTATTCGCGAAGCGGGCGAGAGCTTCATCAGCGGCTTCGCGAAAAGGTGGCTTACCGTTTCTGTGTTCAGCAGGAAGATACCCAGCTCCAAAGTACAGCCTGCCGTCCGGCGTGATGAATGATGTAAGGGCAGCCCGGCAGGAAGATTCAGCATGGCTTGGGCTTGTTGCAGCTGCGCGACCAGCTTCGGGGAAGCCTCGAAGTCGACCTTCACAGCGACGAAGTGCTGATTAATGTAATCCGCGGTGTCGACATTGGTGTACGTGTCGCGGTCCATGAGGCTACACCTCGGACACCACACAGCCCCGATATCGAGAAGGATCGGAACATTCAACTCTTCTGCGCGTGAAAGCATCTTTACTCCACGGGTACCAGTTCACGGGTTGATTCATAGCCCGTCTGAGATACGGTGAATGTTCGCCGGCGACCCCAACATCAACAGCAGTAACAGCAGAAGTCGTGCCGGCCTGTACCATTCAAAATACGAACGTGTCCTCCTCGGCTACCAAAAAGACTGGTGCGCCGCCTGACGAAATCGAAATTGCATTTGCAATCGTCTGTTTGCCGCCTTCCGACGCTGTGCATTGTTCGAGGGCCTTCATCGAAGGGAAATACACCTCAGCGACGCGGTGGAAGGGAGGTTCGCCCGCCGGAGAACTGAGTACCTTGGTGGCGACGATCTTGGTTTTGCCGACAAGTTTCGCGACTGCCATGGGCACATGGTCCCGGTTGTAAACTGCTTCGAAGGCTTCGATATCCTTTGGGCGCGGATAAATCACCACTAACTTCACTGTCATCTCGCTCTCCTCAAGACGTTATGAACACCACAGCAGAAAATTGCAAATTCATCTCATGTATCCATGACCACTCGGGCTGCCACGGATACCAATCCGGAGCTGTGGAATATTCAGGCTAAGGACGGATGGAGAGACCCACCATCTCGAAATGTGAGATGGCGGGCCGCTCTATTGTTAGCCAACCGGCTCTCAATCCAGGCGCTGAACGATCGGGCAGTTGATCGAGAAGCCGGCGCTCCCAAATGCTGCTCCACCTGGCCCAGTGATCAGACTGTCTTGCACGAAGGTGAGAATCTGGAACTCTTCACGCACCTGTCCCCGGAATCCTTGGTCGATAGCATCCTGGGTCCATTCGAACAACTGTGCATCCCAATACGGGCTGTAATCGAGCGCGATGGTTGGGATTCCACCCAGGACGTTGTTCGGCCTAAAGCCGTCGGCCAAGATCTGCCGACAGCCCTTGCCGCAGTGGATTGTCGCAAGAGCCTGACTCGGGTCCATTGGTGCTGATGAAGATACGCTCGACAGGGCTGGCGAAGCTGTCATCGTGGCCCAACAGAAGTTGTTGCATCAGCGGAGCGAAAGTGTTGTGTTCAATGGCCGCTCCCAGTGGGATGCTTGTATCCATCGAGAGATACCACACCGGGCGACCGAAGCTGAAGCCGTTAATGAGATTAAGGGTTACCGTCATGTTGACCGGATCGATGGCCACGACCTGGTCGTGCACTTTGGTGTAGTCCACATTGCCATTAGGGAAGCTGATCTGGTTGGCATCCACGTCGAATGCCACCATCGGAGCGTTGTAAATCACGTTTGCGGCGTTGACGATTTTGACCAGCGGGCCATAATTTGCGTCCCCAACGGATCCCGGGGTCGCAAACGTGGGAGGAAATTCGTGACCAGGAGGGCCAGGAATAATCTTTCGTTCAGGCTTAAAGTTCACCGTGCCTGCGTCAAATACAATATTCCCGTTAGCGTCGAGGTTGCCTGTTCTGGCAGAGTTCGATGCGAAAGTGAGTTTGGCGGAAAAATTCAGACCCAACTCGGCCGCGACATTGGAATCGTCCACATCGGTTAAGACATACCACACATTCTTCCCGCTTCCCTTCAGATGGCCCAAGTAGAGCGGTATAGTAATGGTCCCATGTGCAACGTCGACCACGCCGGTATCCAGCAATTGAACCGGCCCGACCAAGCTGCGATTGGTGTCAGAAGGCGGCGGTCCAAAGTACGATAGAGGCACTGTGGTGCCGATGGAAGCAGGTGCCGGAAACAAATTGCACCCGGGGCCGGGACCGATGGCGCCGCCGCCAGGCCCCTGCTCGGAATTAACATTCGTTGACGCTGGTGCGGTAGTTGTAGCTGCAAGCTCCAGATTCGTGGGCGCCGCCGCTACCGGACGCTTGGCGTGAGCGTGCATGGCCAAGGCTTCGGGCGAAAGTGGACGCTTAACGGCAATCTGTGCGTGCGACGTCCCCGAAAACGCCGGCGATGAGCAAATAACTGCGAGTGCAAGGATTGGGCTGATCGTTTTTATGCGAGAACTGCCGAGTGGTCTTCTTTCCTGTCGCTGACTTGCTTTCACGATTCACTTCTCCTTTGATGAGGTTTGTGGTCTGAGGTTCTAAGGCTCGGGTTTTGTTTTGGTTGGTTTCCGCCTCAGCCAACGACTGAGGCATCGCGGAGGTTAAGCGCTATTCGAGATCAGTGCTGCATTTTGTCTTTCTGCATACTGTCGCCCTGCTTCATGTTGTCGCCTTGCTTCATCTCATCTTTGCCCATGGCGTCCTTCTTGCTCGCCTTCTTGGACTTGTGGGCCTTTTTCTGTTTCTTGCCTTCTGTCATCTCATCGTGCTTCATGCTGTCGTTCCCCATGGGATCCTGTTTCATCTCGTCCTTGCCCATGGAGTCCTGCTTCATCTCGTTTTGTTTTGTTTCCTCTTTTTGCATGCCATCTTGCTTCGCGGCGTCCTGAGCGAAAACGCTGATTGAGCTCACCAGAACACACGAAGCCAGCATCATCATCAGTTTCCTGTTCATTCGATCTCTCTTTACGTAGCGATTCGCCCACTTCGGGCGTGAGGGAATGATTCAAGACATGGGAAAAAGTTTCCGAGGCACTCGCGCTGCGGCGATCTGTAACTAACTGGCCCGATCAGCATCCTCCAGTTATGCGTGGTCTTGTTTGCGAGGTATGCAGTTGATTCAACGTGCACTAGTGTTGATGTTGTGGATGTGCCGTCTTAGCTTTGCTCAAGAAGAGAAGAATGAGCTTGGATTACTTCTTGGCGCTGAATTCATTCCGAAAACCACAACGCCTTCTAACGAGACGGTGAATTTTGGTAGAAACATCGCGTATTCCGTCGACTATGCGCGCGTCTCTCCACCGGGACCACGGCTTTGTTCTGGAGTTCCCCTTTGCTGCCGCGCCGAGTCATAAGCTGGAGTGCGCACAACTCAATACTATTAGCAGTCTCGCAACGTCATTTGTGACGCCATCGCTGCGAGCCCGGTTTGTCAGCTGCGCTCACGCATCGCCGTGGCTATCCGGCGGCTTCGGATATGGACTTTACGAAGGAAGTAGAGTATTGCAAAACGGAGTTGCTAACACGCAGATACATCGGAGCGTGGCGACAGTGCAATTCGGCCGGGGAATCGACGTCCGCACTCGGCTCAAAGTGCTGTTCCTGATCGGCTTCAGAGGCGAGGTTCGCGACTTCTAAACTTTAGGGGCCCCCAGTTTCGGCGTTGCGGTTCAGCGCTCAGAACAGCGTAATGTCGTCGTTTCGGGAGGATTAGTTGTCCACTTTTAGCTGGCTTCCGCGAGGACGTCCGCTAGTGAACATGGAAGATCGGATGCTCGATTGCCTCACCGACCACCAGAGCTAGTGTCAAGACGGAAGCCAAGAGGGTCACGGCCAAGCTGAATTTCTCACGCAACGTCATTGGCTTCTTCCGCCAGCGACTGGCAGGCCGGTTTCGGGCACGCCACGAATTCCACAAAACCACGAGCATGATAACCGCGGCGGCAGCCGAAGCGAGTAGGACTGGGACGCGGATGATATCGGCGTGCAAGCGCGAAGCCTTTACCACGCCCGCTACAGCCCCGAGCCCGACGAAGACCTTGGCCGAGGCACTGGCGACAAGGATCGCACACGCTCCTTCTACGAGGCTGCCGACAAAAGCTGCGCTCGAGAGCAACAAAGAGGGAGAGGATGATTTCTGAGCTTCTTCGAAGGGTGCAATGAGATCAGTCTCGGTAACGGGCATACCTCACCTCGCATTTGAATCAGATGCCACAGCATTTGATAGGTTTCGATCATTTAACAAATCTGCACATCGAATCGCGCGCGTCGCAAACCTGAAACTTTCCGGCGGCTCGTGAATCCTACCAGCATACTCGACTCTACGTGCCCACCAGCGGTGGGACTGCGCGGCTGTGTGCGAATGCAGAACACCCTGGTTAGAGAATCCCAAAATGATCGCGTCCTCGAGGGGGAGCGAGAGCTCATCGCCGACATCTTGGCTGGAAATTATGAACGGTATTACGAGCTCATAGCACCAATTGAGCGCCGGATTTACTACACCGCCTATGCAATTTTGCGGACCGAAGCTGATGCCGAGGAAGTTTCGCAAGAGGCGATCCTGAAGGCGTTCAGGGGCTTGCGCACATTCCGCGGGGAGGCAAGATTCTCTAGCTGGTTACTGAGCATCGTGGGGAACGAGGCTCGGATGCGCCTACGAAAAAGACGGGAGGTATCTCTGGAGCTTCTAAAGTCCCCCGACAACGAGGATGAATATACTCCGATTGAACTAGCCGAGTGGCGAGAAATACCCGTCGAAGCCCTCCTACAGAAGGAACTCGCGGCGCGTCTTGAGGAAGCATTAGCGGCACTTCCGGAGATTTACCGGGAGGTGCTGATTCTGCGTGACATCGACGAACTCAACATTGCCGAAACCTCGGCGGCACTGGAAATAAGCGTGCCGGCGGTAAAGACTCGATTACTGCGCGCCCGACTAATGGTTCGCGATTACTTTGTTTCGCGCTCATGGGCCACGCACCTAGAATTAGGAAAGGCATAGTCATGATCACCCTGAGTTGCGAAGAGGTTCGCCGGGAGATCTCGAACTATCTCGATGACGACATGTCTCCACGCATGCGGCGCTTGCTAGAGACCCACCTGGAGCAGTGCCGCAAGTGTGCGGTGTTGCTGGACAGCACGCACAATGTACTTGTCTTGCTCGCCGACGAACAAAGATTCGAATTGCCGGTCGGATTCAGCCTCCGCGTCAGGCAGATGTTGACCAAGGAATTCGAAAAGCAAAAAACTGAATGACCAGCAGTTCGTCAGCTCTCAATTCCGAAATCTTTCCGTGCACGGACCGGTCACGAAAGGTCAGACTAACTTGATTGTTCTTCCGACGGCACCAAGGGCCTCAGCGACTATCCAACACGAGGCACCCAAAAGAACCAAGTCTTTGATCAAGAATTGACCAGTATCTCCCAATATTGAAATGCCATGCCCCAGTTGGAGAGCGCCGGGTTGTCGCTCGAAGTCTTATGAATCCCTGTGACGGATCGACGGACAACGATTCGATGCACGCTTCGACCACGGAACCCTGTTACCCGAAGTGGATAGCGACAGAATACTGCGAAACGAGGAGAGAATGCGTCGACAGATCGACTGGGCTGTGCGGAGGACGGCTTAGGCCAGGCCTCAGACGCCGTTCCTGAGTACCAGAAGGCGGTCGAGTTATCTCACAGCGACACAGACACTGTCGCCGGACTGGCTCACGGCTATATCGCCATTGGAAAACGAGCTGAGGCGGAGAAGATACTGCACGGTTTATTGGAGCAATCGCAAAAGAGTTATGTTTCGCCCTACGTGATCGCGACGATCTACGCCGGACTCGGCGATAAAGAAAAGGCTTTTAGTTTTTTGGAGAAGGCTTACCGTGAGAGGTCCCCCGATGTGCCCTACTTCCTCAAGGCCGATCTTAGGGTTGACGCGCTCCGCTCCGACCCGCGCTTCCAAGACCTTGTGCGACGCGTCGGCCTTCCGCAATAACCGCCAATTCCTACGAGACGCCGACCCCGACATCCCCATCCTGAAAGAAGCCAAGGCGGAGTACGCGAAGCTGCAATGAGCTTGTTGGGGCTTTCTCGACGGGTGGTCATTCCTGCATGACGGACCCGACTTTTCATCTTGCCAAGCAAGCCTTGCAGAACTGCTCCGTGTGCTGCAACCTTGAGTAGACCTCAGGATGATATTGAAATGCCCCTGTTTCAATGCCAGCCGACTCATGACCGCAGGCTGCACATTCGGTGTATAGCCGATTGCCCGAGGTCCGAATAAACATCTCGGAATGAATGCAAATTAGTTTCATGAACATAGTTAACCTCAGTTTGCTGAAGCTGCTGCTTTCATCTGCACTGCTAGTGTTCCCAGCCCTGACATGATCCACTATACCCAAAGTGGGGTTTGGGTTTAAAGACACGAAGGACCAGTATCAACCTAGTAACCCAAGGTGGGGTTTGGGTTTATGTAAACGTGAAAGTAATGTGCTAGAATCCGCTCGGAATGGCAAAACGCCGCAACAGCACCCTTCGAGCACTCCTTCCTAAAGCGGTTATAGAGATGTTTAGAAACTGGGGGAGGACCGGCGGGACAAAAGGCGGGCGGGCACGATCCGCCGCAAAAGCGAGGGCTGCAAGGGACAATGGTCGAAAAGGTGGTCGCCCACGTAAGCAGAAGAGTAGGAGATAGTCTGAAACTAAACTCTCAAGGGCCTCTGGATGGCGGCGTACCACGACCTTCGCTCACGCTCTGGAAAGACGCCGACCCCGAAATACCTAGCTCTGCCCTTAATTCGTTGACTCGCCGCTGTTTGGCCCCCTAATATGGTCGCGCCAAAGGACTAGTCTCCCCAAGTGATCGGGCAACAGAGCGTCTACCAGATTGTCATTGGTGTCACCACTCGGTTCACACATCTGCCCGGTGTCCCTATGAGCGTATCCAAGCATTCAGGAACACGAAAACACACTCGCACAGGCTGCGCTGACCCAATACATCTCCAATATCCAGTTTTTGCGTCAAGACTCTTATTCTCTAACCATTCTTACTTTTAAACCCATGCTGATGAAAACGATACGGAACAATTTACTCTTTACACTCCACAACACTACGTCAAGTAAAGGACTTCTTGCGTACCGGCACGATCTCCTCGGGTGTCCCATAACCGCGATCGTGAGCTTGATTCGAGACCGCATATAGCTTCAACTCGTCCCAGTTCCATCGACTGGAAATTGGCGGCCTGCCGCAGGAACAGTAGAGGATCCATTCTTCCGAGGAGCCCGCACTAAGGGGCATCAGGCACGACCCGTTGTGGTACGGACTGAAACCAACCAGATATCGAGTGAGGCACTTCGGGCACTCGACGCAATGGCGAACACGGGGTGACATGGCACACATCAATCAAGATAGATTTTGTTGACCAACCAAGTTGGACGTTTGCGGACCTTGCTCCCAAGGAAAACGAGCAGGGATTTTCTCCCTACCCTTCGTTCGTGCTTTGACTTCTCAGGTCCATACCGCATTGGCAGGTGCTGCCATGCGTCTCTAGTAGTGCTTTATTGTTCGTCGTGGGTCTGTTCCGAGTCTACGGGAACAAGATTGCCGAAAAGTCCATGCTGGCCCATCTGAGCTCCGGCAGTGAAATAGCACGCGTTGTAAGGTCCCATGACAGTTGTGAAGTCCGCGATTCCACCGTCAGCAAAAGCGAGCGCCCACAGCCCGTCGATGCTGATCACATTTCCGTTCGGGTCGAGCATGAAGCCAACGAACTTGCCAGTAAACGGATCGAAACGCAGCAATCTGGCCGCTGCCGTGATTAGCGACTAATAGCAAGTGGCTGAACTCGCCATAATCCTGCGGGGCCAGAGCGACTCCCCATGGTGCATTTAAGGAAGAATGGGAATGCAGCCGAGAGAGAAAATGGCCGCGTGCGTCAAATATTGCGACCCAACCCTGCGGACCGTTGGCGCCATTTCGCGCATCCCGATGATAGGTGACGACAATGTCTTTGCCGATATTCTGCACGTTGAACGGCACCAAGCCATCGGGAAGACCCGGTTCTCGAAATGCATCGTCGTTGAAAACCAGCGTTTTGTAACGTGGTGTCGAAGACCTCGATGCTTGCGGTCAATGCGTTGACGGCGTATAGGTAATGCGAGGTGCCGATTTCCGCAGTAGTCATCCCCGTGTATGACGCTTTCCCATTACGGTTCACCAACACTACGGCATTAAAAAGATCGACGTTGGGATTCCATCCGAGAATTGTGCCGTCAAGAGTCACAAACATGAAAAGCGCTGGATTCCCGGGAGAGACGTTGAACCCAGCAGCGCCAGTAAACACGGTGCCAGTCGCTCGGGTAGGCGTCGAACTGCCGGGTACCGGTGGGAGACTTACGATGAGAGTGCTGGCAACACCATTTCCATCGTAGAGCGTGGAAGTCGCCGAGCCAGAATTTGGGACCCACCACTTGCCGATGATTCCACGCGACAGCCCCACGGGTCCGATGAGATTAGGATCCGTGTTGGCTGCGACGCCTGGAACGTCGGCCGTCAAATTGTTTACGGTGAAGCTCTGCGCCGAAGCAGTGACCGTAGATCCGAAGAACCAGATTGCAATTAAGAGAGCGCTTAGAGACGCGTGAACTCGGAGCTTTTCTGTCAGCCGTTTCATAGGAAGCCTCGCAATCAGCTTTTGGATTTCATGTTGATACAACGAACGCGATGGATGCTCGTGCAATCCAAAATCCCTCCGAGGCTGCTCGCGGGTCATTTCCAGGTAAATCGCGAGGTAAATCTGCAGGTGCATGTTGAGGTCGGATATGACCGAGCAGGTTAATCGCAGGTCAGAACGGCTATTAGGCGCCTGCTGGTTTCCGAGGAGGTCGACTCCAAAATTTCGTAGGTTCTTGCTCGCATTTTCCATAGCCCTGTTTTGTGCGCCGCTCGTTTCTTGCTAGGTTATACTCGACGCGCCATGGCGACCGACTTGACCACTCTCGGACACGATTCGGTAACGACCCCGGTGGAGAACTCGCTGCGACCGGCGCGCCGCTTTCAGTTCGGAGTGTTTCACGTTGATGTCTCGAACGGAGACGTTCGAAAGCAAGGTTCGAAGATCAAACTCCAGGAAAAGCCGTTCCAACTCCTCGTACTTCTGCTCGAGCACGCAGGCCGGATCACCACTCGTGAAGAGTTGCGCCAGGGACTTTGGTCGGCAGACACGTTCGTGGATTTTGACGCAAACCTCAAGACCACACTGAACAAGCTGCGACAGGTGCTGGGCGATTCGGCAGAGAATCCAATTTACATCGAGACGATTCCGCGCCAAGGCTATCGATTTTTGCCGCCGGTCGTGAGCCTGGAATGTGAACCTCGTTCGACGGGAGACGCCCAACCGCCGGCCATCTCGAAACCGGCAGACCTGCCAACAAACTCTTCCGGTAACGAGCACAGGTCCGCGCCTTGCCGGCTGGCAAGCGATCAGCGCTGTGATCTTGGCGCTTGTGCTGGTTGTTGCAGGGATTTATGCGCTTCGAACGAAGTCCGCACCAGTTCTGAAACCGATGCAGCAGCGCGTGTTGCTGCTCGTGCTGCCTTTTGACAATCTGAGCGGTGATCCAACCCAGCAGTATTTCAGTGATGGATTGACGGACGAAATGATCACACTGCTCGGACGACAATATCCGAACGGACTTTCCGTGATCGCGCGCACGTCGGCGATGCGTTACCGGGCAACACAGAAACCGCTTCCGCAAGTTGCGCGCGAACTGGGCGGCGTCGATTACGTGCTGGAAGGCAGCGTGCGGCGGTCCGGCAATCACGTAGGAATCAATGCTCAGCTTTTTCGTACGCGAGATCAGGCGAGCCTGTGGGCAGAAACGTATGAGAGCGGAGTTGCCGACGTCCTGACGATTCAGAACAACGTTGCCGGACAGATTGCCCGGCGCGCTGGTGCTCGAAGTCGCGCCCGAGCGGGGACGGCACCCTCCTTCTGTCCCCAATCCAAAGATCTATGACGCTTACCTGATGGGGCTATATGAGGCGAATCAGCGCTCAGAGCCAAGCCTGCGCAAAAGCGTGGAATATTTCAAGACAGCAATTCAAGGCGATGCTTCGTACGCCCCGCCCTATGCCGGCCTGGCGAACTCGTACCTGTTATTGGCGGGCTGGCTGCTCATGCGTCCGGCAGAGGCGTACCCAAAGGCCAAGACGGCAGCGCTGCACGCCCTTGAACTTGACGAGACTCTGGCAGAGGCCCACACGACTCTGGCCGAAGCGGAACACGAGTACGAATGGAAGTGGGCAGATGCTGAACGAGAGTTCCGCCGGGCCATCGAGCTGGATCCGAATTCAGCCATTGCGCACAAGAGCTATGCCGAATTCTTAATGCACTGGCGCGCGAAGCGCAGAAGCCATCGGCGAAATGGAACGCGCTCGGGATCTGGATCCGCTGTCGCTGATCGTCAACACCCTTGTAGGTTTCGCGTATCACAACGCGCGGCAGTACAACCGCGCGATTGAAGAGTATGAGAAAGTGATCCAACTCGATCCCCAGTTCGCCCCGGCACATTATTTCCTCGGCGGGGCGTTGACAAATATAGGGCAGTACGACGAGGCGATTGCACATCTTCAGAAGGCGAAGGATCTCACTCACGGTGCAAGTCTAATGTCGGCGGGATTGGCTCGCGGGTATGCTCTTGCGGGACGCCGTGACCGAGCGCAGCAGAGCCTGCGTGAACTTCAATTGCGCGGAATGCATCATTACGTCTCGCCATACGGTTTGGCACAGGTGTACGCGGCTCTCGGTGACAAGAGCAGCGCTCTCGATATGCTCGATCGGGCCGTGAACGAGCATGCGTTCGAAGTCCTATTTCTGAGGGTCGACCGCAGTTTCGACAGTCTTCATGAAAACCCGCGTTTCCAAGAGCTGCTCAAACGAGTCGGGTTCCCAGAATAATCCCCTCTGTAAGGGATGAGATGCTGCTAATGGGGGGAGCCGGCGTCGCGCAGGAAGGACTTGCCGTGGGATAATCGGTTCCCCGCGGAATCTTGAGCTACTCGTTCACGGCCCACCTGCTCCTAGGGAGAATGTAGCCACTATTCTTATGGCCGTTCCATCGATCTCTGCGCGGCACGGGACAGGCGGTCCCCTAATTATCGATGTGGATGGTGCCGTTCGGTGAACCAAAGAGTTTGATAGGTTCGGATGGCGGCTGCGTTAGTCCCTTCGTGTGGCGCACCCTCGCCGAAGCTCGGCTTGATCGGGTAATCATCGCTCTGCATGGAATTCGGTGCCCTTCTCACTCCGCTGTGCGTCCCTCACTATCAGGTTGGGCCCGGTTGTCCAACTTCATGCTCTGCCTCCCGTTCTGAGAACGATTGCGAGGCCGGCCGTGATCGTGATGGGCTATATATTGCCGGAGGGCAAGGAAGAGGGCGGCGAAGAAGCGCAAAAGCAAAACAAAGCCGGCAAACGTGAAGCCGCCGACTTTCGTGTGCTCACGCTGAAGATGATTGGCACAACCTGTACGCACTAGGCTCAGTATCGCTGCTAACACACAGGCAACGACCTAGCCGCGTTCGCAGATTGCGGAAAGTCGGCCCTCGATCGACCAACAAACGGGTTGTGGGAGGCACCAAACAGAATTCCCAAATGCTTACGAAGTCAAGGCGCTTTCGCCGCATCATCGGTTTGTGATCGCATTGCATTCGCCTGATGGAGTCGCTGAAACCGGACTGTGCGTGTGCCCTCCAGAGAAAAACGCCAGAAAACTTGCCTGCGGGGTTCGACGGGACACTTTCTCCGGTGCGGTTTGAAGGCAAGACCTACGGAATTGCGGCGATTTTCAGCGATTCTTGCAGTAATGCAGCCCGATTTCTCTGCAACCCAGACTGTGTGGCGGAGAGGGAGGGATTCGAACCCTCGGTACCGGTATTAGCCAGTACAACGGTTTAGCAAACCGCCGCATTCGGCCACTCTGCCACCTCTCCGACGGAAGATCAGTCTATCACTGTCTTTTGGGTTCATGCGATGTTGCGCCTGGATTTTGCAGGACGGGTTGTGGCGGCAGATTGCACGCGATTTCGACCTGCTTGTTTGGCGCGATACAGCGCTTTGTCCGCGGCCTGAATCACCTGCTCCGGAGCCCGCGCCTTGGCGTCCGGTTGAGCTACTCCTATGCTGACCGTTACGGACAATGGTGCGTCGCCCTGATCGGCGGAACTGATGAGAGTGGGCGGGGATCTCCGTTTTGCCGGTCGGGGTCGCCGTGTCTCGGCGCGCCGGTCAACGCTCCGGCGTTCGCGTAGCGCTAAATTCTGATCTGTGATGTTCTGCCGTGCGGCCACATTACTTCGACCGACCAGACTCTGGCCTCTCTCGCCTTTGTCATCCGGGTGATGCGACGATGACAGAGGCGTCCCCGAACTGCGGCGCTCGTGTCCTCCCCGGACGTGAAATTGCGAAACTTCAATCACGGATCGTAGCAATTCCAGATGCGGCAGTACTTCCCTTACGGACTTTCCCGGAAAGAGGATAGTGAACTCCTCTCCTCCCACGCGATAGGCACGGCCGCCCCCCGTTACGCTGGCGAGTTTCGCGGACACCAGGCGCAGCACCTGGTCGCCCGTCTCATGTCCATGGGTGTCGTTGAATTTCTTGAAGTGGTCGATGTCCACGACTGCGACGGCGTAAGAGTCTTCAAGACGAAGCACCGCCTCATTAAAAGCTCGTCGTGCTGGCAGAGTTGTAAGCTCGTCGTGATAAGCAAGAAAATAGGAATTTTCGATAATGGAACTGACCAAAATCAGTCCGGCGGTGGCCATGTATGCGGTAGCGGCGGTACCGACACCTCCGACCTGAAAACAAACAAATGCTGCCACCAGAGCCCACAGCATGCCACTCTCAGTCGGCTTGCGGTGAAGCAAAACGCGGACCAGCAAAATTCCAGCCGCGACAACGAAGGCCACCACCGCCAAGGTCGGCATTCGTGCCCATGACAAGTTGCCAAGGAAATCCGGTCGTAGAAACGCCGGGGCTTTGGTTTCTCCAGGGCGGCAAATAATCGCGACAAAAACCGATTCGAAAAAGATCAGAGTCAATCGCGGAATCAGGGCCCGCACTCCCAGTCCCCATTCTTTAAATACAGAGAATGCAATGAAGTTAAGGGGCAAAAGGAGTGCGACGGCCTCGAGGGCAATGCGTCCAGGGCCCGCAGCAACGACGTGGCTGGCCGAAAAAAATTCAAGCGATCGATGACAAAGGAGGAGGGTGACAAACGCAAACAAAAGGCGGCTCGACTGGAAACGCCAAGCCAGCAGAAGTCCCGCGGCAAATACCGCGTAGTAATAGAAGTCGACCGCGGCAGAGGGAATGGGCCCGAAGGCGCCTCTGAAAACGACGCTTGCGGCCAAGAGAACAATTCCTCCGGGCACGATGACTGACTTCAACGTCTTGAGACTCCAGAGGTCCACGCTTCAGCAATGTCCTTTCCCTACAACCGATTGTCCGAGGTAACTGCATTATCCGCAAGGTTTTAGATACACGTGAGTGACCGCGCAGGTTCCGCTTGCCACCCATAGTACATTTCCGTTTCGGTCCCGGGTACCGTTTCGGGAAGAGAACTAGAATGGTCACCTGGTGTATCTCTTGTTCCGTACGCGCTTCCGGAGAAGAATCGAGGAAGTTCTAAATTAGAGCAATCTTATGCGAATTCTAGTGGCGGAAGACGATGCGCGCTGGCAAGTTTCGTAAAGCGAGGCCTCGAGTCGGAGCGCTACGCGGTTGACGTTTCATCCGTCTGCGAGCAGGCGTGGGGCCATGACGGGCGAAGTCGATTTCGACCTGGTCGTGCTTGATTTGAACCTGCCGCGAGTGAAGGGGATCGCGATCCTTCGTTTCCGTACCCACGAGCCAGTGTGCGGATCCTCGTGCTGATTATCTGGGAAAGCCTTTCTCATTCACTGAACTGTCGGCCCGTATTAGGCCATCAAGGCGCAGTCAATCGGCCGGGGGCAGGTTTCGGCGCGAACACACCATTGCCGGAGTGGAAGTTGAAGTCTGCCTCCCAGAGATAAAGCCGAGATCTCTCACTCACCCAAAAGCCTTGCATAGGGCCTGAACTAATAGTCCCTTTTCCGGACTCTTCCTGAAACTGGAATAGCTTGCTCCCGAATACCCTCATCTATCTAAGTGGACGTGCGGCTGACATCGATACGTCAGCGCGTGGTCTAGCGATGTCCCGTCGTTGCGTGCAACTCATTGAAATCAGACTGCTGAGAGATTTACTAGCCAACAACCCACGGCAACCACGAATCCATTTCCTCCAAAACTCATCTGGTATGTTTAGTCTCTCGTCCTTCATCCCAGTCCATGACTCAGATAACACCCCAGAGCCGCTTCGCAGTCATTCTTGCCTTCGCCCTGGTTTATTTCTTTTGGGGATCGACATATCTGGGAATCGACATCGCGGTGGAGCACATTCCTCCAGCACTGATGTGCGGCATCCGCTTCTCAATTGCGGGTGTTTTCATGCTGGCGTTTTGCGGGTTGCGCGGTCGCAGGATTCATTATCCGCCCGCACAACTGGGGAGGATGGCAATCGTGGGTGCTTTGCTGCTGATGGGAGGCAATCTCACGTTATCTTACGCCGAGATGCATGTCGCGTCGGGATTGGCGGCGCTGATCATCGCGGTGACGCCGCTTTTTTTTCTGGTTCTTGATTCGCTGCTGCTGGGTCATCACTACATCGCGCTCAAAGGAAAAATAGGACTGGGACTCGGCGTTGTTGGACTCGTGGTATTGCTGTGGCCCAACCTCGTAGCGACCAGCACATTGGGACGAGTTCAATTCTGGGCTTCCATCAGCCTGTTAGGCGGATCGTTTAGTTGGGCTTTGGGTTCGGTTCTGGCGAAGAAGTGGAAGTCACCAGACATTGATCCGTTTTCTGCAACGGCCTGGCAAATGATCGCTGCAGGTATTGCCAATTTTCTGGCCTCCTTTGCGCTTGGCGATCTTTCGCGCGTGGTTTGGACCGCACGGGGAATTTCCGCCACTCTCTATCTCGTGGTGTTCGGGTCATGGGTGGGATATACCGCCTACATCTGGCTGCTGAATCACGTACCCACGTCCAAGGTTTCGACTTACGCATACGTTAACCCGGTAGTGGCCGTTTTTCTGGGATGGCTGGTGCTGCATGAACGGGTAGACAGATACATTCTGGCGGGCAGCGCGGTCGTGATAGCCTCGGTAGCACTGGTGACCAGCGCACAGGTTACAACCAAAATCTTGCCGGAAGAGATGCCAGCCCTCGAAACCATGGCAGATTAGTCTGACTATTCAGCCGGCAACCGCCGGTTCAAGAAGTCTCTGGAGTTTGCATGCCGACATGTGTGCGCTGCGGTCGCGACTTACCGTCGTTTTCTGTGGGAGACGTAAGCCCTCTATGCCGAGACTGTCGGGCGAGTATGACCATGGCCGCCTCGCCGAATGAGAACGCTCCTGAACGATCACCCATTCGAAGCGGACAGCCGTTTCTGTTGACTCAGATCATCGTCGGTATTAATGTTCTTGTCTTTTTTGGCATGGTGCTTTCAGGGGTGTCGCCGGTAGCACCCACCGTTCAGCAACTTGTGACATGGGGAGCAAACTACGCTCCGTTATCGATCGGTCCCCAACCCTGGCGCATTCTCGCGTCTAATTACGTTCACATTGGGGCCATCCACATCTTCTTTAATATGTGGTGCCTCTGGAACCTTGGCAGGTTGGCAGAGCGTATCTTCGATCGCTGGACCTACTTGTTTGTTTACACCGCGAGTGGGATCGGTGGCAGCCTGGCCAGTCTATGGTGGCATCCGAAAGGCGTCGGCGCCGGAGCCTCTGGCGCGATTTTTGGACTGGCAGGGAGCCTGATAGCGGTTCTTTATTTGGGGAAACTTCCCATTGCCAAGGAAGCGCTTAAGCCGACGCTGAAAAGTCTGATCAGCTTCGCGGCCTATAACCTATTTTTCGGCCTGGTTCCCGGAATCGACAACTCCGCTCATCTTGGAGGTTTGGCGACAGGTCTGGCTCTCGGCGCCGTGCTGGCAAAAAGTACTTCTGAGCCGCTGGAAACACGCGATCGTTGGCGCAACTTCGCCATAATAGGAACGGCTTTACTTCTTTTTGCTTTCTTTAACTACCTGAAAGTGCGCTCCGCGCAGTAGGTTCTGTTATTCCCCTCCGTTAAATAAAGCCGTGCTGCTGGAAACCTGGAGCGCCACAACAGTCCTCACTTTGTGCCCCCTTTTGTCCTCTTCATCATTACTATTACTGGTGCCGGACATTCCAGTTCGGCATGTCATCTTCATCGGTGCTCGCCGAGCGGTTTCTTGAGCATGGGTTTGCGACGTCCCATCTGAAATACGATGGCGAACAAACTTTTTGCCCTAGTCCGCGACACCGCATTAGGCGACGTAATTCCGACACCAGCTGGCCACCGAATAATAAGGATCGAACCGTTAGCCATCCGCCGCGCTGCCAGATCCATCGGGTCGAAACGGTCTCCGTTGGCAAATTATCATGCACGCGAAAAGCGCAGTGCACTACGAATGTCCGTTCGGTAACATTGTGCGATGTACCCAGCCTAAATTCTTTCAATCGGGCCATCCACCTACAACCCGCGCACTTTCAGATCAAGATACTTGCTTTCATTCGTTCCCACATTTAGCCGAATTCCATTGCCAAAGCCGACCGCGTGCAGCTTGGTCACTCCCAAAGCGGTCACGGCAATAAAACGGAGCACACTTCCAAACACAATTCGCGAGACTTAAGTTGACGCATGAAATTAGTTGTCTTCCAGGCAGCGATGCAAGGGCATGCGTCACAGTTGTGAAGAAATTTCCTTGTTGGGAAATCCTGCGACTTGAAACCGTTTCGGCAGCGCTCGAATCCGGTACAATTGATGAATCGCGTCCGGTTGATGATGAGCTCCCGTCAGAAACTTCCGACTTCCATTTCCGCGCCATCCCTGTCTTATCAGAACGCGGGCGAGGTACGGCGGTCTGCTCCCCGTATCCTCGTAGTCGACGACAATCAAGACATCATGGTGCTGATGCAGGAACTGCTCGCCAGTCGCGGCTATGACGTGGTAGCGGTTCCTGACGCGGTTCACGCGGAAGTCGAGATCCTGCGCCGTCCTCCCGACCTGATTCTTTCGGATGTGGTCATGCCCGGCAAATCGGGTTACGAATTGTGCCGTGAGCTGAAAGCGAACCCCGCCACCCGCCTGATCCCGTTCGTGCTGATCACCGGCCTCACCGATCGCCAGGACCGGCTGCTGGGCATCGAATCGGGCGCCGACGATTTTCTGCACAAGCCGATTTTTCCCGAAGAACTATTTGCCCGGGTCAAGTCGCTGCTCAAGCTCAAGGAGTTCACCGACGAACTGGAGACGGCGGAATCGGTGCTGTGCACCCTGGCGCTTGAGCGTGGAGAGCCGCGATCCATATACCGAAGGCCACTGTGAACGGCTGGCACTGAACGCCAGCGACCTGGGACGCCACCTCGGACTTGATCAGGAATCCATCGTGGCGCTGCGACGCGGCGGTTATCTGCACGACCTGGGCAAGATCGCAGTGCCGGACGAAATCCTGAAAAAGGGCGCCAATCTTACCGCGGATGAATGGACCGTCATGAAACTGCATCCCGTCACCGGAGAGACCATCTGCCGGCCGCTCAAGTCGCTGCGCCTGGTGCTGCCGATCATTCGCAGTCATCACGAACATTCCGACGGCAGCGGCTACCCCGATCGGCTTGCGCCGGAGCGAAATTCCCCTGCTGCCGCGAGTGCTGCAAGTGGTGGACGTGTACGACGCTCTGCGCACCGCGCGTCCCTACAAGCCTGCCCTGGCCACGAGCAAGCAGCGCTCACCATGCGCGAGGAAGCTCGCTCCGGATTCTGGGACGAGGAACTCGTCGGGGAATTCTTGTCCATGCTGGAAACCCGCAGAGCAAGTGGCTTAGGCAATGGCGGCATGTAAAGGCGCCCCCACGTACTTACGAAGCGGACGCCGCACGAGAGTGCTCAGGTAATGGGAGCGTGGTCACTCCAACGCCCTTCTTGTAAGCTGAGCGTCAGCTTCCCTGCGCAATCGTCGCACAGCCAGAAAAACTCAAGGTTCTGGACCGCTTTGTGTGACGGTTCCGGCGGCTTCTTCACCGCCTATGTCCATGCGGAACAGTTTGCCCTCGTGCAGATAAAGAAACGGAGCCGGGCAGCCCGGATTGGCGCATTTGGAGAGCATGTCTGCCTCCTCTCGGGCGAAAAATATTATTGAGTGAATCCTACTCCTGAAGATCCGACACGAAGCATCCGAGCAAAAAGCTTTGTGGAAATCTCTGAGACTGAGTTCGACAACGGGAGCGTGGTCAGCTGGTTTCGCACTTCTGTCCGGCAGGTTTCGCTCGCTCACCGACGGCTTCGGCAACTTTCTTGTCCCATCGCCGAGGTACTGAGTACGCTCTCACCCGGCTTGGCCAAGTCTTTGGTGCGACTCCCGAAGCCAGCACGTCAGCCACCGCGGACTCGATGCAGGCCGCCTCGGTTTCGAGCTTGAACGAGTAGCGCAACAGCATCGCGGCCGACAGAATCGCGCCCAGGGGATTGGCAATGCCCTGCCCGGCGATGTCGGGCGCGGAGCCATGCACCGGCTCGTAGAGGCCCACCGTTCCGCCGATGCTGGCCGAGCCCAGCATCCCCAGCGATCCCACGACCGCGCCTGCCTGGTCGGAAAGAATGTCGCCAAACATGTTTTCCGTCAGCACCACATCGAAATCCGCGGGACGCGCCACCAGCGCCATGGCCGCCGAATCCACATACATGTGGTTCAGCTTGACGTCGGAATACTGCTGCCCCACCTGGGTCACCACCTCGCGCCACAGGCGAGAGCAATCCAGAACGTTGGCCTTGTCCACCGAAGTCACCTTGCGGCGGCGCGACCGCGCCAGCTCAAAAGCCACATGCGCGATGCGTTCAATCTCGGCTTCGCCGTAGCGCATGGTGTCGATCGCCGACGCGATTGCCGGGCGTGCCCTGCGTCGTTGCGAGGCTCGCCCAAAGTAGATGCCTCCCAGCAGTTCCCGCACGATCATGACGTCGGTGCCGCGCACCACGTCCGCTCGCAGCGGCGAAGCAATCTTCCAACGCGGCGAAGCACATCGCCGGCCGCAGATTGGCAAACACGCCCAACTCGCGCCGCAACCGCAACAGCCCGCTCTCCGGCCGAAGATGGCTGGGAAAACTATCGAACGATGGACCGCCGACCGCTCCCAGCAACACCGCGCCCGAAGCTCAGGCAAGCCTGCAAGGTGTCCGCCGGGAGTGGGTCTTTGCTCGACAAGAAGAGCGGCGCCCCCGACCGGCTTGCGCGTGACTGATGAGCTGGTGGCTGAAGGCTTCAGCGATCGTTTCCAGAACGCGAATCGCTTCGTCGGTAACTTCCGGTCCGACGCCGTCGCCGGGAAGAACAGTGAGGTTGAGGAGCATGCGGGCTTCATTGTATGGCGGAAGAGCTCGTGAAAACTCACGAGCGGAGCAGTAGCTTCGCGCGAAGCGCTCGACGCGCCGCAGGTTGCCCATGAGCGTATGACGGCGTGTGCTAGCGAACATCCCCAGGAAGACTCCTGACTTCGGTCTAACAGCCCAGCAAGTAGTCTTCGATCTGGACGACCATCGGCAGGAAGCGGCGATGCCTCTGCGTCAGGATGACAACTGGTTCTTGGAAGTAGGTCGCCTGCGTTGCTTGACGCGCACGGAATGCGTCATCGCCGTCCTGCGCAGCCTGCTGAATCAATTCCAGCAGATGATGTTCCTCCACATGCTTGATCTTGTCCGCCAGCACCACGAACCTGCGATAGATTTCATCCAGCTCGCGGCGATCGAACTGGAATCCGAGCTGTTCGCAGCGCAGTCCCAGCGCATGTCGTCCGGAGTGCTTGCCCAGCACCAGTCTGGAATCCGGCACGCCCACCGATTGCGGCGTCATGATTTCGTAAGTCAGCGGGTTCTTCAGCATGCCGTCCTGATGAATGCCGGCTTCGTGCGCGAAGGCATTGCGCCCGGTGATCGCCTTGTTGGGCTGCACCGGCACGCCCGTCATTTCGCTCAGCATCTGGCTGGCCGGAAAAAGCTGCTCGCTGACCACCCCGGTTTCATACGCATATCGGTCGGGCCGCACTCGCATGGCCATCACAATTTCTTCCAGCGAAGCGTTGCCCGCCCGCTCGCCGATGCCGTTGATCGTGCACTCCACCTGGCGCGCGCCGGCGGCGACCGCGGCCAGAGAATTCGCCACCGCCAGTCCCAGATCGTTGTGGCAGTGCGCCGAGATGGTCACATTCTCGATGCCCCGCACGTCGCTGCCGAATACTCTGAATCAGCTCGCCGAACTCCGCCGGCATGCTGTAGCCGACCGTGTCCGGAATGTTCAGTGTCGTGGCGCCCGGCTTCCACCACCGCGTCCAGAACCTGGTACAGGAATTCGTGATCGGTGCGGGTGGCGTCCTCGGGAGAAAACTCCACGTCCGCGCACAAGATTTCGCCAGGCGAACCGAATCGCGCGCCTGCTCCAGACACTGCTGGCGCGAAATCTTGAGCTTGTACTGCAGATGAATGTCAGAGGTCGCGAGGAACACATGGATGCGCGGGCGGGCGGCTCCTTTAAGCGCCTGCCAGGCACGCTCGATGTCCGGCGCTGCAGGCGCGGGCCAGGCCGGCGATGATGGGCCGCCGAATCGTCGCCGCAATCGCCTGCACCGCGGCAAAGTCGCCTTCCGAGGCGATGGGAAAGCCGGCTTCGATGACGTCTACGCCCAGGCGGTCGAGTTGGTGCGCCAGGCGCAGCTTTTCCTGCACGTTCATGCTGCAGCCGGGCGACTGCTCGCCGTCGCGAAGCGTGGTGTCGAATATCGTGATCCGTGCTCGTTCCATGCTCGAAGCCTCCTGACAGGTACGAGCCTCATGCTACGTGGAATGCGCAGCCTAAAGCAAAGCTTATAATTATTAAATTAGTATTAGATATACTTACTTAATAAGATATACTAATAGTAATTGCAGTTTTGCTTAAGGCGAGTAGCAATATGGACCTGGGACAGCTGGAAGTGTTTCTGGCGGTGGCGCGGGAAGGGAAGTTTTCCCGCGCGGCGGAAAAGCTGCATCGCACCCAATCGGCGGTCAGCCAGTCGATTCACAAGCTGGAAGAAGATGTCGGCGAGCCTCTGTTCGACCGCTCCTCGCGCGACGGCCTGCTGACCGACGCCGGGCGCGTCCTGCAGGAGTACGCCGAGCGGCTGCTCAACCTGCGTGACGACGCCAGCCGGAGCGCTCGGCGAACTGCGCGAGTTGCATCGCGGCAAGCTGAGCGATCGCCGCCAACGAATTCACCGCTCTCTATCTGCTGCCGGTGCTGGCCGAGTTTCGCCGCCTGCATCCCATGATCCGCATCGTGGTGCAGCGTTCGCTGGGCAGCCACATTCCCGGCGACGTGCTGCGCCACAACTCGGAACTGGGCGTCCTCACCTACGATCCGCAAGAGCCGCAACTGCATTCCATCGTCGTTTATCTCGACGAATTGATTTTCGTGGTGCCGCCCACGCATCCGCTGGCTGGCGAAGCGCAGGTCAGCATCCGGCAACTGGGCGCGGAGTCATTTGTCGCCCACATCGTCTCCTCGCCGTATCGCGAAAAAGTGATCCAGGCATTCAAGCGCCACAAGACTCCGCTGCACATGGACATCGAACTGCCCACGCTGCAGGCCATCAAGCGCTTCGTGGCCATGGGAAACGGCGTTGCGCTGCTGCCGGCAATCAGCGTGGAAAGCGAACTGGCCCGCGGAGAACTGGTCCGCATTCCGGTGCGCGAGTTGCGCCTGCACCGGAAACTGCGGCTGGTCTATCGCAAGGCTGCCAGCCTGTCGCACGCGGCCCGCGCGTTCCTGAAAGTGGCGGAGACAGTCTCAATCCAGCGGCGAGGCGCATATCGTTTTCAACACGAACATTAGACGCAGGCGTGTGACAGCACTCCGTGGGACCAGCAAAGACAATTTTTATATGTAACCCATGCCATAACACCCTAGCCCCCTTTTACAGCCTGGCGCTAATCGCCCAACAACAACACGATGGATTGTCTCCTGAAGTGTTGGCCATCTGGAGTCTGGTTCGGGTTATTTCTTGACAATGTTTTGCCCCCAAAGTGAAAATCCGGTCTCTCTTTCCTTTGGGCAGCCCAATCGCCCGTCAATCGGCCTTTCGCAGCCAGGTGTTCGCCCTGACCCACTCATTTCTTGCTCCCGCTAAGTCGGAGGAATTGTGAAGCAGTTAAAGGCTTTCCGCGTAAGCATTTTATCGATGAAGTTCCTTTTCCTCATAGTTCAAATCATGACAATGTTGGTTTTGGTTACGTCTGTCAGCCCCTTGAAGGCAGGATCTGTAGTGGCGTCTACGAGAGTAGCGAATTTGAGAGGCCACCAGACAGCACACGGTCCGCGAACGATCTGGGAGCGGATGCGCGATCCCAGAGCCTGGTGGCAGAGTCGTCTCGATAAAACAAACCCCTCAGCGATGGTCGCTCGAACAAGGTCATCGATTTCCGGTGCGCGGCCTTTCGCCACGGAAATGATCGCCGATCCAATCTTTCTCATTCCGCCGACCTATGATTCCGGAGGCAAATTCGCCCGCAATATCGAGATCGGTGACTTCAATGGTGATAGTAAGGCCGATCTAGTGATCTCGAACCAGTGCGTAAGCGATACTGATTGCACGCAAGGCACGATAGCCGTTTTGCTGGGCAACGGAGACGGTACCTACCAACCGGCTCGCCTCTCCAACACTGGTGCGATTCTTTCGACGATTGCCGTAGGAGATTTCAACCGCGACGGTAACCTCGATGTCGCGGTAGACAACTCCTGCCCCGACCCCGGCTGCACCACCGGGTCGATAAATATTCTCCTGGGGAAGGGCGATGGAACTTTTCAGCCGCCCGTAGCTTACCCATCGGGGGGCAACGCTTTTTCTGTCGAAGCCGGCGATATCAACGGCGACGGAAAGCCAGATCTCGTCGCTGTTAATGGCTCAGGCAGCGCGGGAGTTCTGCTGGGCAATGGCGACGGAACGTTCATGCCGGTCTCGACGGTCGCTACTTCCACCTCGGGCAATTCAGCCGTGTTTCTTGGCGACTTCAACAATGACGCAAAACTGGATCTCGCCGTGGTGAACGGCAATTGTGACTCAACCGGCACGTGCACGAGGTCGATAAACATTCTTTTAGGAAATGGCAATGGCACTTTTGGAATGCCTGTGGGAAACCAATCTACGGTCGGCCTGAATCCCCAAACGGTTGCAGTGGGCGACATTAACGGCGATGGCAAAGTGGATCTCGCGGTAGTCGACGCCTGCGTCCCCACAACTATTACATGCGCAAGCGAGTTTGCTGATGTGTTTCTTGGCAACGGAGATGGCACATTCAGCACTGCAAAGAGTTCAGCCTTGAGTTCGACGGATGTGACTTTCATCGGACTTGGAGACCTGAATACTGATGGCAAACCTGACCTAGTGACCGTCGATCCCAATGCTGCTTCCGCAACCGTGATGCTGGGAATGGGTGATGGTACTTTCCAGTTAACGACCAGTTACGAAACGAACGGGACCTCGCCACTTTTCGGCATATTGGGGGATTTGAACGGTGACGGCAAGCCGGACTTCGCGGTGGTCAACGCCTGTCAAGTGAATTTTCAAGACACATGTACCGGTAATGCCCTCCCTCTTTTAGGAATCGGTAAGGGAACGCTCGCCGGTCCGACGGGTTATCCCGTTGCACAAGGTTCCACCGTGCAGTCCATCGCGACGGCGGATTTCAATGGCGACGGCAAACCGGACGTGGCAGAGCTGGTTTTAGATCTCGGCAGCAATCCGTTCCCTTCTGCTTCGGTGAACATCCTGCTGGGCCAGGCAGACGGCACTTTCGTCCCAGGCCCCACTTCTCCGGTATCGGCGACTGCCATCAATTCGCCCAGCGGTTTTCCTTTTGTGGTTGGAGATTTCAATCACGACAATAAATCTGACCTGGCAGCGATAACCTGTCTCGATCAAGATTGCACTAAATCTGGAATCGCGGTTCTGCTCGGAAGAGGAGACAGCACGTTTAATTCTCCGTTGTTCTCCGCACCTCTTTCAGCCGTGGCTTTGACAGTTGGGGATTTTAACGGCGATGGGAATCTGGACCTGGCAGCTGTGACCAATACTTGCGCCAACGCTGATGACGTTACCTGTAACGACGGCTTTGTAAACGTCCTCCTGGGAAATGGTGACGGCACTCTGCAAGCCCCGGTCCGTTACCCCTTCGTCGGGGCTCGCTCCACGTCGATTGCCGCCGGTGATGTCAACCTCGATGGCAAAATGGATTTGGTGGTGTCCGATAACAACTGCGGTGAGTTCGACTGTCCCATGGGCTCGCTGAATGTTCTGCTTGGAAACGGTGATGGAACTTTCCAGACAGGGACTAACTATTCCGCTGGAAATTTCGGCTCCTCTTCAGTAGTGATTGCAGACTTTAACGCGGACGGCAAGCCCGATTTAGCCGTCTCCAATTTGGGCCCGTGCGTCACCATCCCCTGCGGAGAAGGCTCAATTGGCATACTGCTTGGAAACGGTGATGGAACTTTCCAGTCGGCCGCAATCATCTCCGGGGGAATGACTGGCGATCCCTTCATGGTCGCTGCCGCTGATTTGGACGGCGATGGCAAGTTGGATCTCGCCTTATCGAACAGAGAGGTGTTGTCAGGAAACGGAGATGGCACGTTTAAGGATGCCCAAAATTACAATCCTGCATTCATAAGCGGGTTTTCTGAGCTTCTTGGAGACTTCAACAACGACGGCAAAGCGGATCTCTTGATCAATACCAGACAATCCGTGATTGTGCTTCTGAATATTTCCGCAAGCTTCTTGCAGTCCACTTCGACCGCGCTACGTTCTTCCAGAAATCCGGCAGAGGTTCATCGCCGTGTGGAATTCACCGCTACTGTAACCTCTACCTCGTCCACTGCAACAGCCGGGAAGACCCCTGTGGAAGCTCGACCAAGGGGAACGGTCACGTTCAGTGATGCCGGCCATGCACTATCCACTGTCAATATCGTGAATGGCAGAGCAAGATTTTCTACCTCCATGCTTGACGCCGGGATTCACCCGCTTAGCGCCATTTACAGCGGTGATCAGACTTTCCTGCCCAGCACTTCACCCCAACTGAACCAGGTTGAACGAGCGGCGACGCACACGAAACTAAGTTCCTCTCAGAATCCATCCCGGCCTCAACAGCCTGTGACCTTCACTGCCACCGTCACAGCGAACTCCGGAGACACTCCCACGGGCACAGTTACGTTTAGGGATTTCGGCACGGTTCTCGGGACGGTGGAGCTAAACGGAGGCGAGGCAGCGTTAACTGCTGCCAGATTGCGTAAAGGCCTGAATGCGATCCGGGCGGAGTACAACGGCAGTATTGCCGATCAGCGGAGTTTCTCTTTCGTAGCGCAAAGAGTGAAATAAACCGGTACGTTCGAGGGGGACACAGGGGAGCATGGATTTATTTAGGTCACACTAAGAAATGCGTCCCGCCGTCGACTCGAACTTGGGTCCACCTTGGATAGCCCAACTTCGCCACCGTAATTTCCAGCACGTTTTCGGTCGCCATCTTTATTGCCATGCGCTAATCGACCTTATTCGCATCCCGTTCAATCTGCTGCAGCCGATCCATCGTTGCTGTTTCAACCGGACCTAACAATTCTTTAAGCTTCGACGGATCCGTCTTCTCAACGAATTGCGGGTACGTTTCCAGCCAAGGCGAGTGTGGACATTCATCTTTCATGATGGAGAATTTGTACCACGCAAACGCTCCACCTTCAGCCCTTCGCCGGGACAGTGAGCGATAGCGTACAAAGAGATGGTGCGCCAGCGTGCCGCCCATTGAGCGGCCCCCGGCTATAGTGTCAGCATGCCGCCGAAAGCTTGTCATGACGATCAGTTGAGTTGTTTAATCGACCGCGTAGAAACGATGCGCGAAGACTTGCTGAAGCTGCAACACGCGCTGGAGCGTTGGGAAGCACCAAGGAAAGGCCGCGCCTTAAAGAAAAAAGGACGTCCAACCCGAAGATACCCTCAACGTAATCGAAAGTTCTGACACGCCAAGATCCTGGCGTTGTTTTATTCAATCCATAGCTAGAAGAAAACTTCCTGAGCGTGAGTTGCGTGAGAACTCAGGGTTCGGAAAGTGAGATGAGATCGAGGAGAAGCCTTAAGTAACGATGCTTAAGGACAGTTGGGGTCGTTGGGCTGCTTCACGTTAACCGTCACCCTGCCAACGACAACAGAGTCCGCTCTGGGAGTCTGCGTATTGCTGGTCGCGGTAATTTCCAAATTAGTGCCGCACCCGGATGTCGAAGTTGCCACGCCTTGCTGGTCTACAGAAATGATTTGCGGTGCACTGGACGCCCAAGTGAGTTGGCTCGTGATGTCCTTGGTATTCGGGGGATGTGAGTAATGGCCAAGCGCAGTGTAATGGATTTGTAGGCCGGGACCGGTAACCGTCGCGTTATCAGGCTCGATACTGATCGAGTTCAAAGTCTGGTCATGGCCACAACCAGAGAGTGTCAAAAGCAGTGACAGGATAGCCACAACAATTGCAGAAACAAATACGCGTATCAGGGTATTCTCCCGAGTAAGAACTCTAGACCCAACGTAGCGTAGAACAATCGCGAATTCAAGTGACGATCTTGACCATTCTGGTGCCACGCCGAGCGCTCGTTTAAGCACTATTTTCGTCCATCGTCCGTGACGGTTTTGACGTTCATTTCATTGCAAAATTGATTTTTCATCGCAGTGCGTGTGAGGCGGGTCGGCCGGAGTTACCTTGGTCACCTTGACTGATTCATTTCGAGTTTTCCTCTGGCAAACTGGCATTAGATTGTCTTCATTACTCCTGACTCACTGTCTCAGGTTGGTCAGCGGAGCCTCGAATGAAGCGCCGTTCTTTCTTCCATCTGGCCTGGAGTTTTCCCGCCCTGGCACTCTTTAGAGCAGGAAATGAACCTCGACCGTCGCGCGAGCAAATAGCGCCGATACATGAGTGTGTGGACCGCCCACAGTTGCCGTGTCCGGCCTGCTCAAAGTGGACAGGCGACCCCCTGGCAATTAAAAGCACCTTGCCAATGGCCTACAGGTTGCGGAATTTCCTTGTTCGAAGCGCTGGCTGATTTTGAGTGGGAAAAAGGGCAGAGGCTATTCACTGCTGGATGCGAGCATCAACCCGAGCCAGGCCAGGTCCAAATCAGTTCATTGTATGGCGGAATCTCCGGCTGTTTGGCAGCTCGGTAGGAGTCTCTGAAAGCAAAAGCCGTAACCGTTGTTTCAGGAGTTCGACGATGTCAGGGTCTTTCTCATCGGCAACTCGGATACAGAACGCCCGGAAGGTTTCGTTGTCCATAGCCCCAAGAAACTAACCCTGGAACCGACCGGATGATGTTCAATTTTGCTCACTGCTGAACCCCGAAAACACTGCCGTCACTTCGCCCCCCCGACCACCTGGCACCAAAGGTGCCGTTCCAACGCGCTTTTGCGAATGTTCAAAGTATGGGTAAGTACGGGGCCTTAAGAATTCGTAGCTGTCCTTTGCCGAAATTGCCAAGAGTCTGGAAGCTACGTCGCCGTGCACCGCGGCGGGGAACCCAGACATATTCCCTGGAGCAGCCGGAGCGACCCGAGACACGTAACGAGTGGTGGGCGCTGTAGGATTTGAACCTATCCCACCTCAACCTTTACAGGAACTTGCGGGACTCGGGTGGCACTCAAGACACCGCAATGGAAGCCAACGGAATACTTGTTGGACATCAATTGGACACTCATGCAGGCGCTACGAGACAAGAGGACTTCGGTCCATTTATTCGTAGATGGACAACTCTGACGGCAAAAAGGTGCCTCGACGAGGAGGCAACGGAGAATTCTTGCGCTAATCCAGATCACGGTGGGTCGTTCATGACAGTACACAAAATGGCAGGAAATGCGTCATTCAGCCCGTTTGAGCGACGAGTGACGCATGGGACGTTCAGGGATATCCAAATCGACCTGAGGGGTTGTAGTGGCTGTGCCAACTCTGACGGCGGAAAAGTGCCTCGACGAGGAGGCAACGGAGAATTCTTGCGCTAATTTCCAGATCACGGTGGTCGTTCATGACAGTACACAAAATGGCAGGAAATGCGGCATTTGACCCCGTTTGAGCGACGAGTGACGCATTGGACGCTCAGGGATATCCAAATCGACCTGAGGGGTTGTAGTGGCTGTGGTAGGTTATTTCGGCCCAAGCGATCCTGGCAAAAGCAATGCAGTCCCCGTTGCCGACAGCGAGCTTATATTCGTCGGCAACCGATGAAGACCGTTTCTTACTACGGGGCCTGAATAGCGTTGCGTCAAGGCCCCATTTCGTTATGCTCAGAACTTGATCCTGGCAAAAGCAATGCAGTCACTCGATCCATTTGCTGGTGTCAGGGTTGAATTAGCATGCGGTCTACGATAAACCCTCTTCAAAACCGGGCAAGATTTCTGATACGCTAATCGGTCAAGCCGCAACGGATTAGAGGCCACTAGCCCCCGGGACAAAGTTCAAGCTTGGCAAGGAGTTTTATGCAGATAGTACCAGGGCTCCACAGCCTGGGTGACAAGAGCGGCGGTTACGTGCGGTCTTTTTTGATCGACGACGGCACCGAGTTGACCCTGATCGACACGCTGCTGGATAAAGATGGCACGCTCGTCCTGGACGAGCTGCGGCAGATGGGCAAACAGCCGACGGACGTAAAGCGCATTATCCTGACGCACGCCCATCAATCCCACCTTGGCGGGTTGGCTGCTCTCAAAAAAGCAACGGGAGCAAAAGTCTATTCGCACGATTGGGAGGCGGATATTATTGCCGGTAAGCGCGATGTGCAAGTGCCGCCAACAACTACCCTATGGCCGCAAAAACCTTTGCAGATTTATTACCTCCAGGTGGCGTTCGTTCTCGGCCTCGGGAAGCCAGCTCCGTGCGAAGTAGACCAGAATCTAAAGGATGGAGACCACGTGGGCCCGCTCACGGTCATGCATGCCCCAGGCCACACACCGGGAAGTCTGACTTTTTACTGGCCGGGAAAAAAGGCGCTGGTGGCGGGCGACATTGTGGTTACCTGGCCGGAGGTCGCGCTGGGATGGCCTCAAATTACCCTGGACAATAAGCAGAACCGCGATTCTGTTGGAAAGCTGTGCGATATGGTGCAAGCGGAGATTGTTTGCGTCGGCCACGGACAGACGGTTATCCACGAGGGGGCCAAGACCATGCGCGATCTCTTCGATGGCAAGCAAACGCAACCGGAATTGGCAAGCGAATAGAGCGGTGAACGACTGACGGTAATTGGAGAAACTAGGCGCCTGCTGTTTGAGATTTTGGCAACTCCAGGCCTACCTGGCGCGCGCGTTCGTGCAGAGCTAGTTTCAATTTCTCGTATCCTCCTGGAACAGAGATCGATGCACTGCCAGGACCGCAATCTGTGCGGTATCTGGCAATCCTCCAATCGAACGGGAATCAGGAACACTGCCCCGTCCGGTTTCTCCTGTGCGACATCCAGGGCGTAGACCAACTCTTTCTGAACGAATCCTTCTTTGTGTTCAAACACCAGAATGCTCTGCGCAGATTCGTTGGAATGACGTGCTCGACATTGCGGTCGCAGCCGCGCTGGTTCAACTCCTTGGCTGGCACTGGGAATTTCTGCCTGCATTCCTTGCCGAACTCGTCCCCGGAGTCGATTTGGTTCCCTTCTGGACGATGGCGGTAGTCAGCGTTTATCGGAAATGGAAGCAGATCACGATCACCGCAGATGAACCGCGTGAGCGGCGCCCGGCGCTAGAAGGCCGATCTGAGACGCGGGCTGTCGTATGCTCGGGAGAAAGCTTGCTCGCAAGAAAAAGACCTGACGCCTCGTTGAAACGATACGCCGTCATGCTGCACAATTCGGCGATGAATCCCTGCCGACGTGACTTCCTACGTTCCTTTGCCGCACTTGGACTTGGTACGCTTTTGACTGCTGGTTCTCTGTCGCAGACCACGGCAAACCCGCAATCGCGAAAATTCCGAATCTGGGTATTCTCTGATCCGCATGTTGGGAGAGACCTGAAATACGGAAATGGCCGTGAGAGCCTCGCCGATGCTATTCGTCAGTCGGAATCGCCATCAGGCTTTGATTGGGACATTGCGCTTGACCTCGGAGATATTTCCGGCGACGTTGGCCTGCCGAAAGATGCTGAGGGCGAAGAGGTCGTCCGCCAATTCGCTGCGCTAAAGAAGCATCGTCGCGAGCAGATTTACGATTTAGGCGGGAATCATGATCGCAGTGGTCTCGATGAACCACAAGAATGGTGGTGGCGAAAGTGGGTTGACCCCACAGGGGAGCAGACGCAGTTGTCGCACGTCGATGCGTCAAAGCGACCGTTCCCGATTGACGGCACGTGGGAACGGTATTCCTTCCGCGCTGGCAATCTCTTGTTTCTCATGATGAGTGATATCAACGAGCCCAGCCAAAAGTTAGGGCGCGGGACGTTAGGGGGAAATCCTGCGGGAGTGGTCAGTGGAGATACATTCCGCTGGTGGAAGCGCATGGTTGAACAGAACCCCTCTTCGATCATCATCAGTGCACATCATTACGTGCTCAAGAACACAACCGTCGCATCCGGCGATTGGGAGGGATTCCGCCGCGATGAAAAAGGCCAGTGGAAGGATTGGTACCACGGCTACTACGAAGGAAAAGGTTCCCCTCGTGGTGCATCGTATCTCTATTGGGTCGATAGCAAACAGGACTCAGGTGCGTTTGAGGACGGTCTGAATGCATCTCCCGGTCGTGTTGACTTGTGGCTCGGAGCGCATACCCACACCGCTCCGAACGACACTTACGGCGGCAAGTCGCACATCGAACAACGATGGGGCACAACGTTCATCAATGTCGCTGGGCTGACGAAGTATATGGGCTCGCCTCAAAACTGCATCCCAAGAAGCTGGCTTCTAACGTTTACTGAGGCCAGCGACGAAGTAGCCGCGCAGTGTTACCTGCACACCAGCGACTTTGCACCGCAGGGATGGTTCCCCAAGTTCGACCGAGTGATTAAGCTCACGAAGCCATTCAGGATGCCCGCGAAATCGGCAGCATAGCGAGTTTTTCCCGTGGAAAGCTTAAAAGAACGCCTCGCTCGGTACCGCGAGATCAAGCTCAGCGTCATCGGCAGGAAGTCCGGGAAGACGATCTCGATTCCGGTCTGGTTCGTTCTCGAGGGCGAAACTCTACCTCCTGCCCGTGCAGGGATCCGACACGCAGTGGTACAGAACGTGCTCAAGAACCCGCAGATTCGGATTGATGCGCGGGGCGCGGCGGGGGCTTTCCTAGCCGTTCCCATCAAGAATGGCAACACAGTCAAATCGGTGATCGAGAAGTTCCGCGAGAAATACGGCACTGGAGACGTAAAGAAGTATTATTCGAAGTTCGATGTGGCAGTTGTGGCTCAACTGACCTAAACCGGAATGCCACCGAGCGTTGACCTTCCCCTCTGCCCCACCTAACATGTCAGCCAGTGAACAAGCTGGGTGTGAGCAATGATGATGCTCCGAAGCTCCTCCCCCTTGAAGCTACCCCAAGTTTGCGACGCTTGTGTGACAATATGTCGTGTGTTCCAAATTTGCGCGTCACAGGGGGGACTCATGCTCGATCCGCGCAAAACAGCGTTTACGGGTTTGATGGCGTTGTTGCTTCTACCCTCCGCCGCACTTACGCAGTCCCAATCCCCCACCAGGTCTTCGACGAAGCATGCCACCGAGAAACCAGAAGATTTCGCGGCTGTCATGCAGAAAATGCGGGACACCTGGGTGCAGGAGTTCAACGGCGGTCACGCCGACAAGGTAGCCGCCTTTTACGCGCCGGAAGCCGTCCTCATGCGCTGGGACGGTACCGTGCACAGATATGATTCAATCCTGGCAGAGCTGCAACGCTCGATCACTGGGGGCGCGCACAGCTACATCGTCCACAGCCTGCAGACGGAACGCTCCGGCGATCTCGGCTATGATACCGGCGCCTACAACGTCACTCTCCGCGACCGCGTGGTGGAAGGTAATTACCTGCTCGTGGTAAAGAGGATCAGCGGACAATGGAAAATCGTGGCCCACGCCAGCGTCCCCAACCCGCGGGAAAAACCGTAGGTCATTTCACTTGACGCAATCGTCGTAAGCACCGTCACAGCTGCTAGCCGGGCCGGGACCGCATGCACGCTTATGGGAGCAGTAACGCAATTAGCTTCCGGGCGGCCTTTCTGTAACCACTTCCACCTGAATTTCTTGCCTCGGCCTTCGTCCGTCGAACCATTGACCCGATCCCGCCTTCCCTCCAGCAGACGGCACCGATACACAATTAACGGGATCGTTTCCCCCGTTTTGGGGCTTCTCCCAAAGGTAACTGTACCAGGCTTGTCCCGAAGGTAACTGTACAGTTGTTACATTCGTGTGTATTCCAGACATGTATGGTATTTCGTTCCCCAAGGAGCAACCATGTTGACGATCATCTGTGTCTACCTTGTTCTGCCCGCTGCCATCTGCGCGGCGGTCAGTGTGCGTAACATGATCTTTGGCGATGTCATCTAGGCTTTCACACCCTGCGTATCGGGGCAACTTGTTGACGTAAAATCGCCATAACGCTCAAAACCCCTCGTACCGGGAGAGTCGGGCAAAACGGGGCGCTGTGAGGGGGACGGGATCCTGCCTGTGTCCGATAAGTCTGCTACTGGTCACTGCCCCCGTTCTGACTTTTCTGCACGCCAAACCGTCGGACGCATTGGTAACTTGCTGGGCTGAATGGTGTACCTGGAGAATCAATGAACCTACATGGAGTCTCCACGTGTTCTACCCCAGACAATCCGCCTACTGCTGGCTCGCGGTTTGATTTGGTCGGCACTCTGGTCACCCGTATTTTTCTTCATTGCAATCTCTCCCTTGCCAGTACACGCGCAGCAGACGGAGGAAACCGGAAGAAAACTGCTCTACAAGGTCGATCCTCAATATCCGGTGATCTTGAAAGCCCACAGGATCGGTGGGGTGGTGCGCCTGAATGTCTCAATCTCGCCTGGTGGAGTTGTACAGTCAGTTTCTACGCTTGGCGGAAATCCCCCTCTGGTGAATGCAGCAGTCACTGCGGTAAAGAAGTGGAAGTACGAACCGGCTTTCGGCTGGACCAACATGGAAGTCCGGCTTCAGTTCACTCCTTAGGCGGCTGCGGAAAACCTGGAAGGACCGTGGCCCAATCCACGAGGTGACTAGAAACCGTAGGGTCGGTTACCTCGGTCATCTTTGCACGCCCGAAGGAGACTAATAAGCTGCGAATGGTTACCTGACACTCATGAAGCGCTTCCTGGCGGCGACGTTCCTGGTTCTATTTTCGGCTCTCGTGTTCACGCCGGCTTTGTCTGCCCAGCAGGACCAGACCGAAACCACTCGCAAAATTGTGAATCGTGTGACGCCGCGATATCCCGAAATGGCCCGCACCATGAATCTAAGAGGAAGCGTGAAAGCGGAAGCCGTGGTGCAGCCCAATGGGATGGTCAAGTCCGTGGAAGTCAAGGGCGGACATCCGGTGCTCGTGGAGGCGGTCCAGCACGCGATTTATAAGTGGCGATGGGCGCCCGCTTCTCGCGAAACTCGGGAACTGATCGAAGTAAAGTTCGATCCCCAGTAAGACCAACCATTTCGCCGCGCCCGATCCTGCGAAGCTTGCTGTTTCGGAGCCGGACGCTGGGTCGGGGAAAGCCGATCCCTTAGGCGCCGCTGAGAAAACCGTGTTCCAAAATCCCTCCCGAAAGCGCACCCCTAAGTTCACAGTTCCATAGGAAACTCGCTTGGCGGTTTCCTGTGTCATCAAACACTTGTTTGTTGAACAGGCTCGATCGGCAAGGAGAAACGTCCCAAAAAATTCTATTGCAGCTTCGCGTACTCCGCCTTGGCTTCCTTCAGGATGGGGATGTCGGGGTCGGCGTCTTTCCAGAGGGTGAGGAAATCTTTGTAGGCGGCGAGCGCCCGGACGCGGGCGGCATCGGCATCCGCGCCCTGCGAGGTTCTCGACTGCAAAGCATTGGCACGAGCCACTCCCAGATGCGCCAACGCTCCCGTCCAGCAGTTCCAGACGATGCCGCTGTGGTCGAGAATCTTCTGAAACTCGGCGGCGGCAGCACTGCCCTGTCCGGCTGCCAAGTATGCCTCTCCGCGTACATACGTCGGATAGAGGCAGGAAATATTGGCGACGAACGCAATTTGCCCCAACTCGATGGGTGAAGCAGCTTGCAGGGCATTCAGGGCGGCAGCCGGGTTCTTTTTGTTCAGCGCCAATTGCGCCTGAATCGCAGGCAGCCAAAGCGACTGCATCTGCGTGTCCAGCGGGAAGCGTTTCCCTAAGTCTTGGGCCAAGGACTCGGCTCGTGCCGTATCGCCCGCCATGGCAAACGCAAGCGCGGCTTCGACTCTCGACGCCCTGACTCGTGGGAGCCAGCTTCAAAGCCTCTGCCGCTGACTGCCGCGCTTCCGCAGCATTGCCGTAAGCGGCTTCGCGCAGAGCAGCATTCGCCTGCCATATTGCCCCAGTTTCCTTGCTGTCCGCCCGGATGGCGGAGTCCACAGCCCGCTTGGTCAGTTCCCGCGCCTTGCCCAGATGACCAGCGTACGCCTCGGTGTCGGATGCGAGCGCCAGTCCAAAGTTCTCGTAATCGGGCTTGCCCGCAAACCACTGTTGCTGTTCCGCCATCGCCGCGGAGTCCGCCCCGAGAAAGGCAAGAGCGTAGAGAGCATTGTGGAGTACGAAATCATCCAGTTTTCGCGCCTGCGCCTCGTGGATGATCTGCCGCGCTTCGTCGAAGCGCTGCAAGGCAAGGGTGTAGTTGGCGAGATTCGCGTACGCAACTACACTGATCCGGTGCAAGGCGCAGGCCTTGCCTCGTGATCTCCGCGGCTTTCTCATACTGCCCCTGTGCGGCGTACACGATGCCCAAATTGTCGTACGCTCCGGATTCTCGCGGGTAGCTCTCAATCTCCTCCTGATACGTCTGGGCCGCTTTATCCAGTTCCCCGGTTACATTCCGATAGTAGTCGGCGGTGATCGCCAGCTTTTCCCGCTCGCTGGCATGTTCCCGCAACTGGAATGCCTTGGTGAAGTACTCGCTGGCCCGCCCTAGCTCGCCGAGACTGTAGTAGTCGTTGCCCACTGCCCTGTAGCCCATGGCAAAATTCGGATCAAGCTCGATGGCACGTTGATGGTAAGGCAGGGCTGCGGCGGAGCCTTTCTCGTTACGGGCCTTTCCGCCAAGGCTGTACGCTTTCAGAGCTTCGAGCGAAGACGTGGTGGCCTGTTCCAGCGGAACATCAAACTTCTGCACCGTAGCCAGCGATTCGCCCAGTTCGCCGCGCAGCTTGGATGCCGCCTCGCCCAGCGCGTCCAGCACCTTCTCCTTGGACGCCGCCGTCACCTGCTCCTGGCCAGCGTGTCTCCGCTCTGGCAATTCACCGCCTTCAATCCCAGCACGTATTCGCTGCCCAGACTGCCAATCGATCCGGCAATGTAAGCCTTGCTGCCCGCCCGCTGGCAAAGCTCGCGGGCCACCTCGGGCGTGAGTTTCGTGCTGGCCGGACGGGTCATCTGTTGCAAGGTCTTCGCGACCTCGCTGTCGGAGAGCACATTCAGGAAAGGCGACTGCCGCAGGGAAACGTTGAGCGCCGTCTTCAGCGTGTCGTCGAAGACTGCATCGCCCGTGCTGTTGGCGAAATCGGCGAGAACGATGGTGTCCTTCTCGGTCAGGCGGTTGCGTGCTCTGGCGCGAGCGATAGTAGAGACGCGCCCGCGATTGCAACCGCGACAAGTACCACGGCGGCGGGAACCAGCAATCTTCCAGAGTTTCCTGCCCGCGACAGGAACTTCGGCGACTTTGCTGCGCTCGATGACGAAGATGCAGCAACGCAGGGCAGAACCGGATGCTGGCGACGGCTGTTGCGCGACCTGAGAGCCGCTTTCCTGTGCCACCGCCACCGTCCCGAACTCGCTGTACGCCGTGCCGCGATTCCGTATCCCGCTTCAGCCGCTTGCAAATCGGCTCGCATGTCCGCCGCGTGCTGGTAGCGCAGCTTGCGGTCTTTCTCCAGCGCCTTGTTGATGATCTCTTCCAGCTTGGGCGGAAGATCGGGATTCAGCCGCACCGCGGGAACCGGGGCGCGGTTCAGAATCGCGTCGAAGATGACCGCCGAGCTCTCGCCACGGAAGGGCAATGCGCCGGTCGCCATCTCGTACAGCACCGCGCCGAAGGAAAACAGATCGCGTGCGCGCATCCAGTTCCTTCGCCCGCGCCTGCTCCGGCGACATATAGGCGACGGTGCCGAGCGTAGCGCCCGGGACTGGTCAGGTGCTGCTCGTCCACCGTACCGGTCTGCGTGTTGCGCCGCCGCAATCTGGCTCGAAGAACTGCTCGCTGGCGTCACCTTCGCCAGCCCGAAGTCCAGAATCTTGGCGTGTCCGCGCTTGGTGACGAAGATGTTCGCGGGCTTGATGTCGCGGTGGACGATGCCTTCGGCGTGCGCGGCGTCGAGCGCGTCGGCAATCTCGATGGCCAGAGACGAGCAATAGCTTCGGTCTCCAGCGGGCGTCCCGCGATGCGGTGCTTCAGCGTCACGCCGTCCAGAAACTCCATGGCGATGAACGCCTGGCCGTCCTGCTCGCCGATCTCGTAGATGGTGCAGATGTTGGGATGGTTCAGCGCGGACGCGGCCTGCGCCTCGCGCTGGAAACGGGCCAGGCCTGCGGGTCTTGGGCCACGTCATCGGGCAGAAACTTCAGGGCGACGAAGCGATCGAGCTCGCGTGTCCTCGGCCTTGTAGACGACACCCATCCCGCCGCCGCCGAGCTTCTCGACGATGCGGTAGTGCGAGATGGTCTGGCCGATCACCTAAGCTGGACCTCACCCCTATTGGGATGAGCATGTTAGGTCATGGCTAGGAGCAAGTCAACGCCGACGGTCGCCTATGTCGTTAGCACATCAAATGTCCGGTGGAATTAGCACGTGATATGTCCGCTTTGCAGGCGGTGAGAGTAGGAGAACATGCGGAGCATGGACTCTTACTCGAAGGCCGCCATGGAGCGGGCGATGAAAGTACAGGAAGTCATTTTGCGAGCCATGGCGAAGAAGATCACCTGGTGGCAAGCGGCCGAGATCATCGGGATCAGTGACCGGACGATGCGGCGCTGGCGGGAGCGCTACGAAGAGTTCGGCTATGACGGATTGTTCGATCAGCGGCGGGGGAAGCCGTCTCCCGAAACGGGTGCCGATGGCGACCGTGGAGAAGGTGCTGGAGCTGTATCGGGAGCGGTACTTCGATTTGAACGTGCAGCATTTTCACGAGAAGCTGAAGGAGGAACACGGGATCGAGCTGAGCTACACCTGGGTGAAGATGGCGCTGCAAGGAGCCGGGCTGGTGACGCGCGGACGAAGCGCGGAGCGCACCGCAAGCGCCGGCCGCGTCGGCCCTTGCCGGGGATGCTGCTGCACATCGATGGCAGCGAGCATCGTTGGTTTCAGGATGAACGCTACTACGACCTGATCGTGATCCTGGACGATGCCACCAGCGAGATCTACTACGCCCAGCTGGTGGAAGAGGAATCGACCCGCACGGTGATGGCGGCCTTGCGGGAAGTGATCGAGACGCAAGGGCCTGTTCTGTGCGTTGTACAGCGACCGCGGCAGCCATTTCTTGCTCACTCCGAAGGCGGGCGAGCAAGGTGGACCCATCGTCTGACGCAGGTGGGACGAGCCTTGCAAGAACTGGGAGTGAAGATGATCCCGGCCTACTCACCGCAGGCGCGAGGCCGCATCGGAGCGCAACTTCGGCACCTGGCAAGGCCGGTTGCCGCAGGAGTTGCGGCTGCATCAAATCCACAGCCTGGAAGCCGGGTTTGGGCGACAAGGTGGGCTGGCATACTTTCCGGCACACCTACAGCTCCATGCTTCGGCAACTCGGCGTGGATCTCAAAGTGCAGCAGGAATTAATGAGGGGCACGCTGACATCCGCACCACGATGAACGTTTATACCCAAGCAGTCAGCGATCAGAAGAGAGTAGCCCATTCGAAGGTCGTGCGAATGGTCCTACCATACTGAGAGTGAAATGAGCCAACTGGACATTTATGGACATCGACAACCCAGCAACCTGAATAATCCCAGTTGGTTACTGGTGGGCGCTGTAGGATTTGAACCTACGACTTCCACCGTGTGAGGATGGCACTCTACCGCTGAGTTAAGCGCCCACTAGTTTGCGGCAAACCCATCATAACACGCTACTTCCAGCCTGTGGTCATCGGTCATTGAATCGCAATCATGCGGCATGCAAAGCTTGACATGACGCTCTACTTCAGCCACTCACTTCGTAAACAAAAACTGGCAGCACAAGAGACGGTGCTGCGGCGTTTGCCTGCCCCGACGGGAGCAAGAACGGGAGCCGCGGACGACTACACCACAGCGGGGTTTTCGCCCTCATCCATAAGGAATGTTGCGAGGCTGTGTCGCCCGAGGTTGTGGAATCCAAACCTCCTCACCGAGTCACCGTCCGGCTCGTAGGTTACGCCATCCACGACTTTCAGTACCCCCGCACGGATCGCTGCCGGGCAAAGGTAATCCTCGACCAGCATGGAACCGCTCTGAGGTTGCGCCCCACCGAGCTTCTTGGACGAAAAACATAGTCACCATCTTCAGCCTGCTCGGCGTGCTTGCGGCATGGCGGAAGGAGACCGCGTATGCGTTTCTGCCCGCATTCACGCGACCCTCGTCTCTTGACAGAGTGGAAGTTTTTTATGCGTGCTGAAAGTGAAACGGAAAGAAGAGCATCAGAACCATAAAAACGAGAGTCAGCGCCTCGATCAGCAAGGCGTAGTTGGTCATCCGTTTGGGTTTGGGGAAACACGCGAACAGGCGACTCACCCCAAGACCCAGCAGCACGAGTGGCGAGGCTAACACACGGTAAAGGCAGACGTAGCCCAGCACAGAATTACTCTGACCCACGGCCGGAATCGCCATTAAACCGACCGATGCCGGAGCAGTCAGGCTCAGCGCAACCAACATCTTGGAATAGGTCGTGTAAGCCGCTTCGTATTTGAAGATCGCGATCACAAGGAAGAAGCTCACTACCAGCAGCATGCCCGTAATGAAGACTTCCAGCAGCAGGTCTCCGCCAGCCCACATCCCGCTGTATGCCGCCGCATCGTCGGGGTGTCTGATGTACGCCATGTATCGTACAAAAATCAACGCCACGGATGCTGCCACAACCACCGTATAAGCACCGGCAACCCAGAATAGTCGCGTTCGCGGAACGGTTTGATCCATGGGACATATTATCGATTCGCGATCACAAAACGGCGAGTAACGTAGGTCACCGCAGGACGCTAAGAGCAAACTCCTTTCCTCAATGGCTTTGTTCCATGTCGGCGACGAACTTAATCACGTATCGATCGGCAGGAAGACTGGTAGACGATCTCAAATCTTGTCTGGTTCGTGCTCGAAGGCCAAAAGCTGTACTTGCTCCCCGTGCAGGGCTCGGAGACACGCTGGTACCGGAATGTACTTACGAACTTACGAACCCGTCGATTCGGATTGATGCGCGAGGCTCAGAGGAGGAGTTCCAATCTGTTGCCATTACCAATGCCAAAGGCGTGAACTTGGTGGTCGAGAAGTTCCGCGAGAAGTACGGGGCAAAGGACGTGAAGAAGTATTATTCGACATTCGATGTGGCAGTCGTGGTTGCGCTGTTCCTGATGAATGCCAAATGCCACTGAACGTTGACCTTCTCTTTGTACGCACCTAACATGGCTAGCCAGTGTCAGCGCTGCCCCAATCCGTTGGGCAGACGGTTTCCCACTATCGCATACTGCGCAAAATCGGTGGCGGGGGGATGGGAGTGGTGTACGAGGCCGAGGACGTGAAGCTTGGTCGGCACGTGGCCCTGAAGTTTCTTCCAGAGGAACTCGCCAATGATCCTCAAGCTCTGAGCCGGTGGAGCAGCGAGTTTCTTGTCAAATTGAAGGCTCAAGATGAACGATCAACAAAAGAAGGAGCAGTATTCTGGAGTGCGAGATCAAGAGATCCGTGCGGCACTGGATCAGCATTGGGCGGCGTCCGATGCCAACGATTTTGAAACGGAGCACCGCATCTATCACGAGGACGCGGTGCTGGAATACCCGCAGTCAGGCGAGCGAACCCGCGGTCGACGCAACATACAGAACCAACGCGCTAGTCAGCCGAGCAAAAAGCGGTTTGCTGTCCGACGAATCATTGGCGGCGGTGATCTTTGGATCACCGAATTCATCCTGACATATGACGGCAAGCCGTCCTACACCGTGAGCATCATGGAGTTCAGGGACGACAAGGTTGCGCGGGAAACACAGTACTTTGCGGATCCATTCGTGGCTCCCGCATGGCGCGCTCAATGGGTCGAACGGATGGACACATAATCTCGAGGCGCGAGAATTCGCTAACGACACCGCCATTTGCGGTTTGCAGCATAATTGTCGAGAACAGAGATTAACGCCAGAGACCCGCTAAGTCCTGATTAACGCGGTTACCGGAGAAGTCGAACTGTATGATATGGGGTATCGTTACAGCACATCCTCCGATGGAGGGACAAGAGGTGGATTGGAAACGGTTGGTCCAGTTTGCGCTGCTGGGTAGCAGTGATTTGGAACAATATGCCATCCTGCTGGTACGCGTTTCGCTCGGGCTGTTCTTCGCCATCTCCGGGGCAAACAAATTGTTTGTCGCCGGCAGCACGCAAACTATGTACGAAACGCTCGTTGAGGCCAAAGTCCCGTTTCCCCACCTGATGACTTATTTCGTGTCGGGTGTCGAGTTCGTTGGCGGATCCTTGCTGACCGTGGGGTTTCTTTCGAGCCTGGCCTGCGTGGCTTTATTGGTCGATATGCTTGTCGCCATCCTGACCACCAAGCTTTCCGCCATGCCTAAAGGACTTTCGCCTCTTAACTGGCTCGACGATTTCCTCTACCTTCCGGAAGTCCTGTACGTGCTCTTCTTTATCTGGCTGATCTGCTTTGGTCCGGGAAAGTTCAGTGTCGATTACTGGCTCGCCGGCAAGTTACGGAGGTGATCGATCGCATCATGCTCGCAAGTCGCAGCTGGGCGATTCCTTGTGCAGGAAGAGACGTCTACTATACCCGCCATCGAGACCAGTGGTTGGGGGTGGCACCGATGATTTAGACGAGCTTTGACGAAACTAGTTGTTTTAGAGCGAGAACGATTTGCGTCCAAATCGAGCGCGCTACGAGGACGCAACATTCGTAGAGCCTGATTGACGTAGCTCGGAAAAGCGAGACAACAAGAGCAACCCATCTACTTCTTCTGTGGTAATGCGATCCGGGGTCATTTCCATAAGCTGCGTCTCCGTGATGCATTGCCAATCGAGCTGATAATAACGGCGCCTGTTGGCAGCCAGGCCACTTGGGTTAGACCGGGTGTCAGAACCCGTCCGCCATGGGAACAAACGCGGGAACGTTAGCGATGCCTGAATGCTCTAGCAGTGCTCAAATGCTCCCGCCAGCATCTGTAACTCTCTCATTCTTCATGCCACGCTACAGTGTGAGGATGGCACTCTACCGCTGAGTTAAGCGCCCACTCGAATCGCCGCTATATTGAAGCAAATGAACCAGTTCACGTATTCTCCTCCCATGATAGGCTAATCTCAACTGCTCACCCTGGAGAGTTGCCCTCCGGGTCCTGCGGCCGCGCGAATATACCCTGTGATGCCGACCGATCCCAGACCCGCCAAAGTACCCGTAGCCTCAAGGACCAAAGGCACTTCTGGCTTGGAAACCGGGAGCGCCGAAGCGCAACTTTCACCTTCCGAAGGGGTTCAATCAGATGTGAGCAGCATAGCCATGGATCGCGGGTTGCTCGCTCTGGCGGGTGGCCCTCAACAAGCGGTGGCGGAATCAAAAACCGGTATGTCCGCCGAGGGCATGACCGATGCCGACGTGATGTTGCGGGTGAAGGCTGGGGACGATTCTGCTTTCGACTACCTGGTGCAAAAGTACCGCCGTCCGATCGTCAGCTTTATGTATCGCATGGCGCACAACGCTGCTGGCGCGGAAGATCTGGCGCAGGAGGTTTTCTTGCGGGTTTACCGGTCCCGCGAAACTTACGAAGCCAGCGCCAAGTTCACTACTTGGCTCTATCGAATTGCGACCAACTTGGCCGTAAACCATGCGCGGGACACGCGCTATGAGCGTCCTGAAAACCAGGTAAGCCTCGATGAGCCAGACCAGGAGAGCGGCAACACCCTGGACTTGCCAGATGCGACACCCAGTGTTGAAGACAATCTTGTGCAACGCGAACGCCTGGCGGCGATTCGCCAACGGGTCCAGGCGCTTCCCGAACGGCAGCGCGTCGCTGTAATGATGCACAAGTATCAGCAGATGGATTATCGCCAGATTGCCGAGGTGTTGAAACTCAGCGAGTCCGCCACCAAGTCTTTGCTGTTTCGCGCTTACGAAACCTTGCGCGAACAGCTTCGTGAGTTTGTGTAGGAAGTTTGCTAAAGGAAGAAGTTGTTATGAAGTTCAATTGCGACGCTACTCGTGAACTGATGCCGGACCTGGCCGCCGGACTGACAGAAGTTACTCCGGAAATCAAGGTCCATCTCGACTCCTGTGCGGAGTGCACTGGCAAGCTTGAGGCATTCCGCCAGACCATGTCGTTGCTGGACGAGTGGCAGGCTCCAGAACCGAGCCAATATTTTGACGTCCGTCTGCATGCCCGTCTACGTGAAGAAGCAGCAAACGCGAAGCAGTCAGTGGGCTGGTTACGCTGGCTGCGAAGGCCGGCTTTGGCGGCTTCGTTTGCAGTGTTGATGGTGGTGAGCGTAACCCTGGTTCGTATGAACAGCGGCAGTCATGCGGGGAGCGCGACTGGCGTTTCAGAGCATCCGGTCGCCGCGGCTTTGCAGATTGCGGAACCGGGTACAGCGGTTGGGGACTTGCAAGCGCTGGAAAAGAATCAGACTTTGTATTCTGATTTCGAGGTCCTTGACGATCTTGAAGTTCAGCAGGATGTGACCGCGAACCCGTAGCAACCCTTCGCGACCTTTGTCAGCTCTGTCTTTGGCAGCCTTATATGGTGGAAGCTCTTCTCACACCATTGCAGGATGCTTAGAGCTAGCACCAAATGCTAAAACTTACTTCCATCACGGCGAAAATAACGGCCGCGGCCGCCAGCCTCGTGCTGGCATCCGCTGTCCGTCCGTGCGTGGGCCAGAACCGGGCCGATCGTATTGCTAGACGCGAGGAACGGCAAGCGGCCAAAGGCAATCACGCCGGCCAATGGCTACGCCGCTATAAGGGCCTTCCTCCGGACGAACAACAGAAAGCCCTGGAAAACGATCCCCAGTTCCGCAGTCTTCCCCCCGAACGGCAGCAGTTACTGCGCGAGCGGCTGCAGCGCTTCAATAGTCTTCCGCCACAGCAGCAAGACCGCATCCTGCAGCGTATGGAGACCTGGGAGCACCTTACTCCCGGCCAGAAACAACAGGCGCGGCAACTGTATTCGCAGCTTCGTGACCTGCCACCCGATCGCCGGCAAAAAGTGCGCGCCGCTATTAGAGACCTACGCTCAATGCCACCCCAAGCAGCGTCAGCAGATTATCGAATCTGACCGCTTCAAAAGCCAGTTTTCGCCGCAGGAGCGCGACCTTCTCAGCGACGTTTCCCGTCTGCCTCTCGCCCCGGCTGAGACGGGACCGAACGAACCCGCGCCAGAAGAGTAGCGTAGCCTCACTGATCGGTAACGCGATCATTCGCAGCCCTCACAACTTCAGGCAACCTCAAAGTCTTATGGCGGCAACCAAGTTCCGATGTGAGACGAATCGAAGGAGCAAACATAAATGACCAGTAAATACCGAGACCTCAGTTCGCTTATTGCTGGCCATAGCCTTTCTCGTGCCGGCCATGACTGACGGGATGTGGCACCCGCAGCTATCACGATCCGTACTACAACGACTATCACCGTTGGGACCGTCACGAGACCGTTTACTACGACCAGTGGACCAATCGAAAATCATCGTGAGTCACCGGGACTTTCGGAGACTGAACCACGACGAGCAGAAAGAATACTGGACCTGGCGGCACGGTCATCACGACGACCATGATCATGACCACGATCACGATCACCATAAAGCATTTTCTTGGTTCAATAGTCAGCGCGGACGTTTACGTCCGCGCTGTTCTTCTTGCCGCCAAGATGTTTACCGCCTGAAATAGGGGTGGCCCGCGAGCGAGAGCACACGCGCTACACATCCGAATCCTAGTCCATGTCCGCGGGTCACGGTACAATTCGCAAACCGCCGCCCGTAGGGCGCCCCCTCCGCCTTGGTTGGGTTACACTAGGGGCCTTTCCCTAATCTGAGGAGGAATGTGCTATGTCCGAAGCCACCGTCAGTGGCGCTGATTTTAAAAAACAGTTGCGCGAAGGTGCGCCCAAGATGGGTCTGTTCGTGAACTCGCACAGTCCCGACTGTGGCCGAACAATTGGCCCATAGCGGCTACGACTGGTTGTTGGTCGACACACAACACGGTCCGATGGGCTACGAAAAGCTTTCTGCCATGCTCTCTGGAATCTCCAACGGCGGAGCCAAATCCCTGGTTCGTGTGGGCGGATATGACGATCGTCCGGGCATTCAGCAGGCCCTCGACATGGGCGCCGACGGCGTTCTCGTGCCTTACATCAACACCGCCGAGGAAGCGCGACAGGCAGTGAGTTGCACCAAGTATCCCACGGTTGGCACACGTTCCGTGTACTTTCCGCAGCGCAGCATGAACAAGGCCGGCCTTGCTGGGGTACGCCGGAAATTTTAACAACAACGGAATCGTCGCTCTGCAGGTCGAGACTGCGTCCTGCATCGATAACATCGCCGAGATCGCCGCGGTGCCCGGCGTCGACATTCTTTTTCTTGGCCAAAACGATCTTGTGCATGTCGATGGGGCTCTACGAGAAGTACGAATTCCCCCACATGTACACGTCGCCCGAACTGGACGCCGCCACCAAAAAGCTGGTCGAGCATGCTCGTCAAGAATAAACTGATCCTGGGAGTTTTTCTGTTCGGCACCTCCGCGTAGGCGAGTTCCTGGAAAAGGGCTTCACCTTCATCAGCGTAGGCAACGATTTGCATCACGTCCTCACGCAGGCTGGCGCCTACGTCAACGACATGGAAAACATCGCGAAGGAAAAAGGTAAAAGCTGGAAGCGCCGGCCAACCGCACTATTCTAGAAATAGAGAGGACCAACAAATGTCGCGCGAGGGATCCTGTTTCGGGGCACCAGCAGGTTCCTCGCCGATAAATCGGTTCGAATGACGCCAATATTTGGGGATTGGGAATAAAGATCCGAGTCGCATAGCAACCGGCTAGAACTTCTCACATCGCTGGCGTCTCAATACCCATCTCTTTGCCCAAACTCAATTGCTGCGACTGGAACTCGGTCAATGCTTTCGCCAGTTTGTCCGCCGTACTGGCCATTCCGTCGCTGTTTTCTTTGCCGTGCCGACTTGCTGATCCAGCACTTTCTTTTGTTTGGCAACCTCGGAATCTGCTTTCTCCAGCTTTTTCGTCAATTCCTTCAGCCCGGCCTTCTGCGCTTTGGAAAAGCTTTTCAGAAAAAATTTGTTTCCGCCTTGAACATCTTCCACCGCATCCTTCAAGGCCGTAGTCTGGCGCGAAAAATCAGCAACCTTATTTGCCTTCGTCGCCAACTGAAGAAGCTCTTGAGCCTGTTTCTCTGGCAGCCTCTGTGCTCTTCGCCAGCGTCTGGAACTGGGACACCTGATCCGGTGTAGCTTGCACCGCCAGGGCATGGTTGAAGTCCTGCAGGCTAGTGTCCGGCAGTACCGCCAGCACCGCTAGGCGCGCCACTTCGACCGCCGCCTCCGCCGTGCCCTCCATGTTGACCAAATGCAAGTGAGGAGAAAAGCAGGAAGCTTGTGCCTATCGCCACCATATTAATACGGTCAAACATTTCTCCTTCACAGCATTCAGGCTAAACACTAGCGACAATCCAACCCATCTTATTCTAAGAACAACAACCAGGAGTATTGTAAAGAGACCGTCAAATTCCGGCAAAGCTTTGTAAAGTAAGAAAGCCACGCCCATTCCTGAACGTGGCCTTGCATTTTCCAATTCGAAAGCCAGACTCTAGAACAGGTTCCACAAGAACTGGTTATAAACGTCGTGGTGATATTGCACCTCAGGCGCCTTTACGAATGTTCCGAGCAGCCGCGGACAACGGTCCGCCGACGCCTCTTTCAGGTCCGCGTAACGGCCCTTCACATCCTCGCCCAGAAGCTTCGGTCGTCCAATCCGCTTTCCTGAAATTCGCCAGTGCATCGTAGACGTTGTCGGGCAAGTATCGCTCGGCCTGGCGCAGGTTCTTGATCTTGGCCGTGTCACCATCGATGCCGGTCTTGAAAATCGAGAGCATGACCATGTAAGGATTGGCGTCCGGAGCCACCGAGCGAACCTCGACGCGCATACTCTTCTCGTTGCCAATTGGGATACGAATCATCGAACCGCGATCGACTGCCGAAGCTTTAATCTGATTCGGCGCTTCGAAGTGCGGATCAAGTCGTCGTAAGCATTGACGCTTGCATTGAGCAGATAGGCAAATATCGTTGCCATGGGTAAGGATACGATCCACAAACGACCAGCCCAGTTTGCTGAGCTTCTCCTCGCCCTTCGGATCCCAGAATAGATTCTTTCCGCCTTTACTGATGGAAACATTGGTATGCATGCCATTGCCGTTTACACCCACCACAGGTTTCGGCAGGAAGCTGGCAGTCAGACCCATGTTGGTCGCAACCTGGCGGCACACCAGTTTGTAAAGCTGAATCTGGTCGGCCGCAGCCACGACTTCCCCGTATCCGTAATTGATTTCAAACTGTGAAGGTGCAACTTCCGGATGGTCTTTCTCGTTCTGGAAACCCATCGCGCGCTGCACTTCGGCAGTGGTATCGATAAAAGTCCGGAGCAGGTCACCAGGCAGCGAGTGATAGTATCCGCCGGTGTTGACGTATTCAAATTTTCCCGGTCTCGTTGTAGCGGCGTTCCGCATCCACTCCTTTGAAGAGGAAGCCTTCGATTTCATTGGCGGCATTCAGGGTGTAGCCATCATCCTTGTAGAGTTTGTCGGCATACAACTTGAGGATGCCGCGAATGTCGGCGCCGTAAGGTGTACCGCCCTTGTCGATAACGTCGCCGAACACCAACACTTTTCCCGATCCGAAATAGTCGGCTGGAGCCCAGTAAAACGCGGCCCAGTCAATTCCCAAGCGCAGATCACTTTCCCGCTGCGCCGTAAACCCGCGGATCGACGATCCGTCAAAAGTGAGATTGTCCCAGCTCTTGATCAGAAATTTCTTGTCATAGTCCAGCATGTGCAGCCGGCCTTCGAGATCGCTGAAAAGCACGGTCACAGCCTTGATCCGCTTCTCGTCGGTCAGATACTTTGATCCGATCCTCTTGGACCTTGTGCACGGCAACGCGATTCTTGCGCTGCTCTTTTGCCTTCAGATTCAGCTGTTCCAATTCGTCATATGAGAGAGCCAGGAAGTTGCGAAGTTCGTTCGACATGAATCTCCTTAAAGTGACTAACGCTCAGACATAAAAAGTGGGGATGTGACGGCTGGTTCGCAATGGTTAGGATATCGCGAAGCCCTCAATTCCGTCTCATTAAAAAACCTTATAAGCCGCATTGAAGCCGTTTATTTAGCACCCAACGTGGGGCCGAGCATACTGATCTCATACCTGAATCTCCATGTACCGAAATCCATGAGCGCTTACCCTCGACCATTCCGCTATGCTCTCTCTGGCTCTGGCCGAGGCCCGCAAAGGACTAGCCGAGGGCGGTATACCGATTGGCGCGGCGATCTTTAAGCGCGACGGTTCTCTGACGGGCTTGGGCCACAACCGCCGCATCCAGGATGGCGATCCCTCCATGCACGCGGAAACGAACGCATTTCGTAACGCCGGTCGCCAACGCAGCTATCGTAATTTCATCATGGTGACGACGCTGGCACCTTGCTGGTATTGCAGCGGCCTGGTCCGGCAGTTTGGTTTCGGCACTCTGGTTGTGGGAGAGAGCCGTACGTTCCAGGGCGGAATCGATTGGCTACGTTCTCTAGGCGTGCAGGTTATTGACCTGAATTCTCAAGAGTGCGCGTCTCTATTGAGCGAATATATCGCGGCTAACCCCGAGATATGGAACGAAGATATCGGGGAAGACTAAGCCCGTCATCCTTGCCCGGCACTAGAAAGATGGAGACGTTAGATGTTCGACAGACAGTTCCTCGCGACCCTTCCCAAAGTTCTTTTGCATGAACATCTGGATGGCGTGGTGCGACCGCAAACCGTTATTGATCTGGCGAAAGACGAAAAATATTCTGGCCTTCCCACCACGGACCCCGTTACGCTGGCCGATTGGTTCCACCAGGGCGCCAACAAGGGCAGCTTGGCCAAGTATTTGGAGGGCTTTGCTCACACAATCGCCGTCATGCAGACTGAAGACTCGCTGGAGCGCGTCGCATATGAACAGGCAGAGGACCTCAGTCGAGACGGCGTAGTTTACTTTGAGAGTCGGTTTGCCCCGATTTTTCATACTCGAAATGGCTTAACTCACCAGCAAATTGTTTCGGCGGTGTTGAAGGGTTTGGAGCGAGGTCGTAAAGATTTTGGCGTGTCGTCAGGGTTAATCATCTGTGCCATGAGAAATATGGACGTCTCCCTGGAGATGGCCGAACTCGCGGTCGATTTTCGGGAACGTGGTGTGGTTGGTTTCGATCTGGCGGGCGAAGAAGGTGGTTACCCTCCCAAAAAGCACGTGGAGGCCTTCCATTACATTCAACGCCAGAATTTCAACATTACCGTTCATGCAGGCGAAGGGTTTCGGAAAGGAATCGATCTGGCAAGCCATTCAATACTGCGGCGCACATCGCATTGGACATGGAACCAGGTTGATTGACGACATCGCGATCTCGAACGGAAAAGCAGTGAAGCTGGGCGACCTTGCCCAGTACGTTCTGGATAAGCGAATCCCGCTGGAAATCTGCCTCATCAGTAATGTCCACACGGGCGCTACGCCCAGTCTGGCCGAGCACCCATTCAAGATTCTTTACGAGGAAAAATTTCGAGTCACTCTAAACACCGACAACCGCTTGATGAGCGACACCACTATGACTCAGGAATTCCAGGCTGCTGCAAACACTTTCGGCCTGTCGCTGAAAGACTTCGAGAAAATTACCATCAACGCAATGAAGAGCGCTTTTCTACCATACGACGAACGGTGCCGCTTCATTTACTCTGTCATCAAGCCCGAATACGCACGAATCCGCGAACAGTTGCCCGCGAACTAAGAACGGATGCGAACATTTGCAGGCGTTCCTGCTCATCGGACGATCGCTGGCGAACCGTAGTTTACGCGTGAACCATCCTACGATGCCAAGCCAGCAAGAGCGCCGAGCCGATGATCATCAATCCGCCACACAATCCGATCCAGACTCCTAACGCACCCCATCCAAATCTGAAGCACAGAACATAGCCCGCAGGAATTCCTATCAGCCAATATGCTATGAAATTCGCCAGCATTGGCGTCTTAGTGTCGCCTGCTCCACGCAAAGCGCCAGTCGCGACCGTTTGTAATCCGTCGAAGAGTTGAAATGCAGCCGCTACCAGCAGCAGCTTTGCACCAGTCCGAATCACAATCGGATCGGGAGAGAACAACCGCGCGATCAAAACGGGAAAGGAAACAAACACCAATCCCGAGCAAGTCATGAATGTAGCTCCGAGCATGATCGCCGACCACCCGGCACGCCGCGCTCCTGCCGGATCCTTCCTGCCCAACTGCTGACCCACTCGCACCGCTGCGGCGGAACTGATTCCCAACGGAACCATGAATGTGAGCGCAGCACAATTGAGCGCAATCTCGTGGCCTGACAGGGGTACAGGACCGAGTTTCGCTATCAGAGCTGTCGCCGCTCCAAACGCTCCGATCTCCAAAAGGATTTGAGTCGCGGCGGGCGCGCCTAGCTTGAGCAACGCCCATACCCGATGCAAATCGACTCGAATCCTGATGGCTTTCTCGGCCAGACCGAATCTGCGCTTCGACTCAACCCAAATCAGTGTGACCACTAACACGCCTGCCATATAGACGCGAGCAAAGCAGGTGGACCACCCTGACCCGGTAATGCCCATGGCGTGGAATCCCAGATGTCCGTAGATCAGCGCCCAGTCTCCGACGGCGTTGACGAGGTTCGCCGAGATCAGAGCGAACATGATCGGGATCGCCACATTCACGGCTTGCAGGTAGCGGCGGAGAGCGAAGTATGCCAGCAGCGGCAAGGTTCCCCAGTTCAGCGCGCGCAAGAATGGCGTCATCGGTCCCACTAATTCCAAGCTGATGCCGAATCGCATCATCGTCGCCGGCCAGAACGATACCGCAATCATCAGGATTGGGGTCATCACAAGCGCAAGGAATAAGCCATTGGCTAGCGAGTGTCTTGCGTCGTTCAAATCTTCGCGTCCGTAGGCATGAGACACGAACGTATCGAGACCCAGCAGAAGCCCGCCGCCAAAGATCGCGACACTATGGTAAAGACTCTGCCCCAAGCCGGTGGCGCCGATCGCGACAGCGCTGTCCGGCAACCGTCCCACCATGATGGTGTCGACGATACCCATGCTCATCCACCCAACCTCAGCGATGATGAGTGGCAGGGCAAGACGTAGCGTGAGAAGAAACTCCGCACGCCTTGCGGCAAAGGGCTTCCTGTTAAGAGTTGCCGGCATTTGACCAGTTGTGACTATAACAACTCGCGAGGAAGCGGTCTTCAAATCAAACTTTGGGCGATGGATCCACGTCTCACACTGTGAAGATTTGAGAGCAAGTATTTTGACGTCTTTCCCATCATCGCAAACCTTTCGGATACACTGTTCACCGCCCGGAGAACGAATCAATGGATCCTGCTGAGTTAGCTGCAATAGTGTCGGTTTCCCTGTTTCTCGGCATGTTGGTATGTCTGGAGGTGGGATATCGCATTGGCAGCTACTCTTCCCGCAAGAACGAAGCCGCTCACGAGGGCACGGGCACTATCGGAGCGGCGATATTCGCATTACTCGGATTACTTCTGGGATTCACGTTTGCCAACGGGATTTCGCACCTTGACCAGCGGCGTGAACTGATCGTTCACGAGGCCAACACCATCGGCACTGCATATCTTCGTCTGGATTTACTGCCTGCAAGCCAGCAGACCGAAATGCGGCGCCTGTTTCGCGAGTATCTTGACAGTCGATTACGTGTATATGCAAGACTTCCCGACCTGTCGGAAGCCGAGACGGAGTTGGGCCATGCCGCGCAGCTTCAACAGGAAATATGGTCGAAGGCAGTCGCGGCCGGATTCGCAGATCCGAGTCAAAATGTTGATCGTCTTCTGCTACCTGCGTTGAACGACATGATCGATGTCACGACTTCGCGCACCATCGCACTGCACACTCACTTACCGCCACTTATCTTTGGCTTGTCGATCATAGTGGCCCTGTTGAGCGCTCTGCTCGCAGGTTACGATATGGAGAAGCGGCGAAAGCGTAGCTGGCTTCACATGTTGCTCTATGCCTCAGTAATTGCTCTCACTGTCTTCACGTTTGTGGATCTCGATTATCCGCGCTTTGGCCTCATCCGGCTGAATGCGGCAGACAGTGCACTGACTCAACTGCGCGATTCAATCAGGCAATAACAAGTCTGTAACAAATCTGTAACAGACTGCCCGGTTGTGCCGCATACAGTCTTTTCTGTAGCGCAGAAATTCTCGCTGACTCGCCGGATTTTCCCCCTCAGCCTTTTGAATCACACTTTCATCTTTATCAAACTAAAGGATTGGCGGAAGATGGCCCAGTTCGTGCACTCACTCGTTTCGCACAAATAATTGTATGGAGGAAATCATGCCAAACGTGCACATAGATAACGTGGGAGACATGGTAGTGGTTGAGTGCGAAGGCAGATTCGTCCGCAGCGACGCAGCTTACAAATTGCGCGACGCAGTCACATCCCAATCAAAAGCTCACGTAGTGGTCCTCGATCTCACTGAAATGGAAGCCATCGGAGGCGGGGTGATCGGCATGCTCGTGTTTTTACAGCGCTGGGCGTACAACCACGATATTCGATTCAAACTCTTCAACCCGATTCGATCAGTGAAAGAGAAACTCGAGCACGTGAGTTCGATGTCTGCTTTTGAAATCGCCGGACTTGACGAAATGATGGCCTTGCTTGCACGCGCAGATAGCCGTTATGCGCTGGCCGCGTAGGTTCGTCCAGTCCCATCGGAAAGTCCAGCGAGGAAACTGACAAATATCCAACCAGACCGGCGGCCTCAGATTGCCTCGCTCATGACTTTGGCAGGTGAGGCCTTATCACTTCAAAGCGCTCAGTCGTGCGAGTATATTGATTACCGCTCATGCGTCCGACTAGGTTGAGCGCGTTAGCATCCAGTTGCTGAGCCTTCAAAACCTTCTCCCGGTGAATGCAGACAATCCCATCGATCACGAGGCTTCCGCTCGGAACCTCAGTGCCAAAGTCGATGATCCGCTCCAGCTTGCACTCAAAACTCACCGGCGACTCGCTACCTGCGCGGTTACACGATCTGGAAAGGTCTGATCGCGAATCCTGCAAGATCGAATTCATGGTTGAAGTTTCATAATCGCCGCTGGTCAGGTTCATCTTTTCAGGCATCGCGAATGTGGCGACATTCACCCTCGGCGGTTTTGCGATGTTACGCAAAGTATCTTCCGGGCAGGCTGTTTGTCGCCTTTCCTTAGCGACGGAGGCTAATAGCGAAGGTTTTGCGGATATGGCGTTAAAGAAAGAAAATGGCGCAAGATTCAGACGACCGTTTTATCGTTTGAGAAAAATCTAAGCCTTCCTCATTTTCTCAGCCCGTTCCACTAACTTTTTCGCGCGTTCCACCACCGGCGGGTCAATCATTTTCGAGCCCAAACTCACTACACCCAACCCGCGCTGTTGCGCCTCTTCGAAGGCGGCGACAATCCTGGAAGCCTTTTCAATCTCACTCGCCGAAGGCGCAAAAGCCTCGTGAATTACAGGAACTTGCGAAGGATGAATACAGCCCATGCCTTCAAATCCCAGCGCGCGCGACTTTTCTGCCCAGCTTCGCAAACTGCCCATATCGCCAACGTCAGCAAAAACCGAATCGATTGCTTGCACTCCGACCGCCTTTGCTGCATTCACCAAACGTGAGCGGGCATAGAGCGATTCACTACCCTCTCCGGTCTTGACCACGCCCAGGTCGGCGGTGTAATCCTCGAGTCCAATCGTGAGCGCGACTATGTGCTTACTCGCTGTCGCAATCGCGGAGGCATTCTCAATTGCCAGCGCGGACTCCAGAATCGGCATCAGCCAAATCGGACGCGTAATTCCGTACCGACTTTTTAGCTCGCCGATCATGCGGTCTGTCTCCGCAATATGTTCCGGCCGCTCTACCTTGGGCACGAGGATCAGGTCGGGTGACTCCATAACAATTTCCGCCAAATCTTCCAGTCCGAGTGGAAACTGGTTGATACGTACCATGCGCTCACATTTGCCAAAATCGACCGACCGCAGCGTGTTACGCACCAGAATACGCGCCGCGTCTTTTTCTGCGGGGTGTACAGAATCTTCAAGATCAAGAATGATGGCATCGGAGCCGTGGAGAGCGGCATTGATGAAATATTTGGGTTCCGAGCCCGGAAGATAAAGACGCGAACGCCGCAACCGGTCTCGCGGCGACGGTTCTGGCAGAGTGATCTGCTCGGGAGAAGCCTTGCGCCCAGAACCCAGTCCGGCACGTTTGGCCGCGGCCTCAATCCGCGCCGAAATCACGAATGGCAAAGCACCTTCGTCGTGAATCGCAACGCGTGCATGCTTGACCCCTAGCACTTCCAGAACTTGACGCGCCTGGGTCAGGATGGAGTTGCCATAGTATGGCGCCACCCGTGATTCCATCGTGATATCGAGTCCACCACCATCACGTGGCTCGATCGCAACGTGCAAATCCGAGCGCACATCCTTACCGAAGTGCCCAGCCTCGCCTGCCGACTTTTCTTCCACAGAAACTGTCATGACGTAAAACCCTTACTTCAACTTCTCCAGAATCGCGTCTCCCATCTTTACCGTGCTCGCCGCGCCCAGCGAAATCGCTCTCGCTCCGCCAGATAGGCGCATCATGTCGTATGTCCGCACTTTACCTTCCTGCACGACTTCAGCAATCGCTTTCCGAATACGATCCGCTTTGGCGCCTTCGCCGATATGATCCAACATCATCGCGGCGGATAGAATCATGGCAATCGGGTTCACGATAGGAGGATCGAGTTCCGCATACTTCGGCGCTGATCCATGTGTGGGCTCAAACACAGCGACTTCGTCGCCAATATTTCCCGAAGCCGCAAAGCCCAGCCCGCCCACCAGTCCCGCAAAAGCATCCGACAAAATGTCGCCGAACAAATTGGAGGCGACAATCACGTTGTACTCTTCCGGATTCTTGTTCAGCCACATCAACTGCGCGTCGATGTTAGTCGACCACAACGCGATCCCGGGATAATTCATCGCCACGCCCTTTGCAGTTTCTTCCATCATTCCAGATGTCTCGCGCACCACATTAGGCTTTTCGCAGATGGTAACGCCTTTGAACCCGCGCTTCTTCGCGTACTCAAAAGCAGCGGTAACGATACGCCGCGCCGCCGCGCGAGTGATGATACGCACGCTCACGGCGAGATCGGGACCGGGCACACTATTGAAAGCCTTGAACCTGGGATGCGTGTTCAGCGCAGCGCGTACATTGTCGGGTGGATTCGTCCATTCTACCCCGACGTACATGCCTTCAGTCCCTTGCCGGAAAACAGTGGTATCAATCTTCGGTTCATCAAAACCGCCCTCGACTTTCTTGCGAATAAAATTTAGCGGATTACCGGTAAAACCGATGCACGGACGCATGCAAATATCGAGATTGAACTTCTGCCGCATAGTAACGATCGGGCTGTAATACACCAGTCCCTTTCCGCGCAACTCCGGCATCAGTTCCGCCTGCGCTTCCTTGTTGGGCTTCGAGGTGATGGCTCCAAACAGTCCCAGTTTGTGTTTAGTGAGCAGATCGAGAGTGCGATCGGGCAGTGCGTTGCCTTCCTTGCACCAGATCTCCCACCCGATATCGGCGTGAACATATTCCGCGTCAAACCCAACCGCGTTCAAAACCCGCAAAGCCTCAGGCAGAACCTGGTTCCCGATTCCGTCCCCAGGCATGGTCACAACCGTATGTTTCGCCATCTATGGGTATCTCCTATAAAAATGTCTTGTGATCCTGAGCAAAGCGAAGGACCCGTGCGTGTGGACAGCGCGCCGGCTCGTTAGCAGCCTTAACCCAGCCCCAACCGCTTGGCCACCAGCATCTCCACGCCCTGCGCGATCACCAGCGACTGCGGCACGCTTCCCAGCGGTGGGAATGTAAACATCTCTCCACCCCAGGCGATCACGCCGGAAGTGAAGTCGATATCGATCTCGCCACCAGGAATAATGGTCTTTTCTTTCGCTCCAGCTTCCTTGGCAAACTGTTCGCGCAGTTCCTTCACCAATTCCGGAACTTCAATACACAAAAAGCCATTGTTGTAAGCATTGCGCAAATAGGTCTGCGAAAAACTTGCCGCGATCACCAGTGGAATTCCCTTCGCCTTCAGACAGGTAACCGCTTGTTCCCGGCTCGATCCAGTACCGAAGTTGAAACCGCTTACGATCACGTCACCGGCACGCGTCCGCGATGAAAATTGCGGATCGTAATTCTCCATCGCCACCTTCGCCATGGTCTCGAGCGTCACGTCGTCGCGGTAGGTGTAGTCTTTTCCATAGATCGCATCGGTGTTCACGTTGTCCGCCGGCAGGAAAACCAGGCGACCTCGCACCCGTTCGGGGAAGCCGGGAAGAATATCAACTTTCTCGGGCTCGGCAGTGACAGGAAATTCCTGATAAGACCGCACTGCAGTCCGGTCAGCCATTTTGTACGGCCCGCGAATGTATCCTGCGACGGCGGACGCTGCGACTACCTCGGGACTTGCGAGGTAGCACTTCGCATCGCGCGATCCCATCCGTCCTTTGAAATTGCGGTTGGTGGCGGAAATGCCCACTTCGCCGGGTTCCAGCAATCCCACTCCCAGACCGATACACGGCCCGCAGCCTGCCGGCAAGGGATGCGCGCCTGCGTCCAGCAGAATTTTCCAAATGCCCCGCCGCTCGGCTTCTTCCTGTACCCAGTGGCTGGCCGCGCCCAAATACATCTTCACTCCATCCGCGACTTTCTTACCTTGCAGCACGTTGGCCGCCGCCGCCAAATCCTCGAGTCGCGAATTCACACACGAAAGCAAATACGCCTTCTGGATCGCTACCTTCCGCTCTTCTATTTCTGCCAACGACGACATCACTTGTACTGTGTCAGGACCTGAAACATGCGGAGTCACCTGCGCCAGGTCGAGCACGATACGCGCAGCATAAACCGCGTCCGGATCGGGTTGCGGAGGCTTCGTTGTCCACTTCAACAAATCCTCATCGCTGAACCGCACAATACCCTGCGCCGCCAGCCGCTCTTTTACTGCTGCAAGATATTTCAGAGTGACCGCATCCACCGGGAACCACCCCACCAGTGGCCCCCATTCGGTGGACATATTAGAAATAGAAAATCGCGCATCCATCGAAAGGCTTGCCACACCGCGCCCGCTGAATTCCACTGCCGCATTTAAGACTTCATCGTGGTTGTACAGCCCGCATAAGGTGATGATCACGTCCTTGCCGGTCGCGCCCGCTGGCAGCGATCCTTCCAGCACGACCTGTATCGATCGCGGAATTTGCCACCAGAAATCGCCGGTAGCCCAGGCCGCCGCCGCGTCTGTACGCACAATCGGGGTACCTACGGCGCCCAGTGCCCCATACATATTGGAGTGCGAATCTGATGCCACCACAAACGATCCCGGCACCACATATCCTCGCTCTACCATAATCTGGTGGCCAATGCCCGAGCCCGCCGGGTAAAAATCTATTCCATGATATTTCGCGAAACCTTCAATCGCCCGGTATTTATTGAGATTTGAATCCTCCTTGTTCTGAATATCGTGGTCCAACGCAAAGACCAGCTGTTTGGGATTCGGGATCTTTTTCGCGCCGATGGTTTGAAACTTCTTCATTACCGCCGACGTATTGTCGTGCGTCATGACACGATGCGGACGGATCGCCACGAAATCCCCGGTCCGCAAAGGACGCTTCGGTCCCTCGGCAAGGTGCGCCTGCGCAATTTTCTCAACAATGGTCTGACCCATACGACTCATCCCCTCGAAACTTCTTAACTCCTATCAAACATCTGGCGCCCTGACCGGATCGAAGAACCTCTCTACCAGGAATCTCAACTTAGCGCGCCTTTCGGCCCCTTGCTTTCTTCCCTCGCACATCCGCCTTCATCAACGCCATTAACGTGCTGACCGACCCAGCCTTCTCCAGATTCCAAATCGCATTCTTCAATTTTTTTTGTGCACCATCCGACAGTACACCTTCAGCCAGCGCAGAGAATTTCTCCTCCACCTCGGCATCCGTCAAAGGGTTCCGCGGATCACCCTTCGGATAATCCAGTTGCTTAGTGTATGTTCTGCCATCGACAGTGGTCAGATTCACAATCACCCTCTGCAACGCCGGAAACACTTTCTCAATTTCCGGATCAGCCACCACCTCGACTTTCTGTAACTGTGCGCGGATCGTCGGGTCCATGATCTTGTTCATCTCAAACTGCACCGGGGTGACTTGTCTTTCCGCAATCGCCGCCGCAATCACATAGGGTAGCGAGTGGTCCGCCGTCTCCTTCGACTGCGGGTCGTACTTGCTCGGATCTGACAAAATATCCGCCGCCCTAGCGAGCGACCGTATCTGCACTTTCTCCACTTGGTCCGGCTTAAGATCATTCGACTTGACGATATCCAGCACCGCTGAAATCGGTGTGTGGGTCAACGCCTCGGTAGGAAATGCTTTCATTCCGCATTGCGTGATTCGCCACGATTCGCCTAACCCGTCCGTCAGCAGGTTCAATTTCCACGACGGGCCAAAACAATGTGTTAACCCTTCCTTGCCGTCCACCACATGCTCCGGCCCGGTATAACCCTTCTCCGCCATCAGCGCCGCAAGAACACCGCTCTGGGTCGCCATGGGATCAACCGTGTTCTTCATCATGGTCAGTTTGCCCGCAGTAACCGCCCCCAGGGTGGCATGTCGGCTGGCGGAAATGCCGATCGCGTGTTGAATTTGCTCCCAATCGAGATGGAGCGCGCGTCCCGCAACTATGGGAGATACAAATGCCGTCAGCGTCGCGTGATGCCAGCCTCGTTCGCGAATGCCAGGAAAGGCCGCTTCGCAAAATCGCATTTCGAACTCGTGGCCTAACACCAGACCAACTATCAGTTCGCGCCCATCGCTCTTCGCACGCTCGCCGCAAGCCAGAGCCGCTGGAAAAATATCCGATGGATGCGATGGATCCTGCTTCCAGTAAATGTCGTTGTAGTCCATGCACCGAATCATTAACGCATTCGCCAGCGCGGCGGAAACCGCGTCAACGCGTTTGCCTGTACCAATCACCGTGGCTCGCCCAGGCCCAGCAATCTCGTCCAACACTTCCAGTGCGATCTTCACATCGTGCTGTTGATATCCCCCCAGCGCACATCCGACGGAGTCGAGCAGAAAGCGCTTCGCCTGGTATACGGCCTCCTTGGAGAGGTGCTTGTAGGTCACTCCTGCGGCCCAGCGGGACATCCTGGCGGTAATGGTTTCCTTGATCTCTTTTTTGGTTTCGAGCGTAGCGGACACGAACTCTCCTATTTCAACTTGATATTCTTTGGATTCTTGAACGGCAAAAATGCCATGAAGTCAGCGTGATGCACGATGTAAGCCTCGGTGGTACGTTTCACCAGGTCGCCTTCAGCCGCGTGCGCCGCGATAATGTGGCACACAGCGTCGGGGATGCCGCATTCCAGTGCTAAAGCTACGCCGGTAAACGGATGACGCAGCGCCTCTCCGCGCTCGCTTTGACGGCTCTTTCCATCCGCTCCCAACTCGTACTCGAGCAGCTTTCCCACATCCGCCAGAATTGCTCCTGCGATTACGGTATCTTTGTCGATCGGCAAAGCGCGCCCCATGAACTCCGCCATGGCCTCAGCACTCTCTCGCGCAATGTGCACGACACAGCGCTTATGTTCCATAAAGGTGATCGGACAGTTAGGGACCAGCAGCGTGAAGGGAATGCGATGCAGATCTTCAGGCTTGAGCGGACTACGCTCCAGTGCCTTCACCCAGGTCAAGGCCACCTGGGCACGAAGCTGTTTGTCTTCGATCCACTCAATTTCCGGCCAGAGCTTGGCCACCGCCTCATGCATTGATTCCCCCTCAAACCAAACAAATTAGCTTACCGTGGCCATAGAGCACGCGTCGAGTACCCAACAAGGAATGTAGGACAGGGGTGCCCCCCAGAACGGCACAACTTAAGGGGATGGTGATGGTGTTTCTGGCGGCTCCCAGGTTTGCCAAAACCGGGCAAACCTGGGGCACCCAACCGCTCGATCCGATGCTAGAGTTGACTATGCGTTTCCCTGCCGCCATCTAAGGACACATGAATCTGAAGCTCACCGCCGTTCTGCTGGCCGTCGTCCTGCTCGGTTCCGCAATTTCCGCGGCGCAGCAGGCGGGCGCTATCGGCGAGCCCATCGTCCTTCAGACTACGTCCCTTCCCAAGGGATTTCTGCGACAGCCCTATCACTTCAAACTGGAAGCCCAAGGCGGCATTCTTCCCCTTAATTGGGAGATCACGGCTGGCGCACAGCCTCCGGGGATCGACTTATCTGCCGACGGTACCCTGACAGGCGCGCCTACCGAAATCGACAGCTTCCATTTCGTCGTGACTATAACCGACAGCGGCAAGCCAACCCGATCGCAGAAAAAGGAATTTACTTTCGATGTCATTGCGCCATTGGTTGTGGAATGGAGCAAGAAGCCGAAGGTCAACGGGCGCAGAGTGGAAGGGTCGATTAAAGTTTCGAACCAGACAGAACAGGATTTCGATTTCACCTTTATCGCCCTAGCGGTCGATCCGAACGGGCGCGCCACCGCCGTCGGCTACCAGCATTTCACTCTGAAGAAGAACACAGACGAGTTCGAAATTCCGTTCGGAGAAAACCTGCCTTTTGGAGCCTACGACCTGCACGCCGATGCGATCGCTGAAGTAGCCGCCACCAATACAATCCATCGCGTCCACCTGGCCAGTGCAGAAAAGCTGCAAGTCCAGCAAGGCCCCTAAGCAATCGAAATGAATTCGCAACATCGAAGGGAGAAAAACGGAAGGATGTAGGGCGGACAGATCTCAGACCTGTCCAAGCCGAAGGCAGCTAGTAGCGCTAATACCTTAGGCCAAAAATTAAGAATCCCGAGGTGATGTCAAACCCATTCATCTCGGCCAGTAGCTCGCGTTAGACCCTTGCCGACCTGCTCTCGTAGCTTCCCTTGCGGGCCGCTTCGCGCGATCATGCTCGGGCTCCGGGCTCACCGCCAACCGGACAAACCTGCTTGACGCCTCGGGACTCTATTTTGCTCCGACATATCTTCCTGTTCGCCTCGACCAGCGCTTTGCTATAGACCCTCGCTTGCCCTCTCTCCGTCATTTTGCAATGCAGAGAGTGACTTCGCTTGAGCCCCGGACGCCGCACCAACCGGGAAAACTTCAGAAGCTGTCAAAGAACGAGTTTGTTTTTACTCCTTTCATTTTTAGAGTCAATAAAAAATGACTTCTTATATCTCCCATAAAATCAATCGAGTGCAGACTGTCCACAGCCGGGTGCCGCGCAAATGGTGCAGCAGAAGAAGAAAGTATCGAGCAACAACACGAGAATAAGGCGTTTTATCGCCGCTATTTACAGCGTCTCCCGCCAACAGAAGAATAGTCAGCCAAATATTTCAATTGTGTAAATCCAGCCAAGAATACTGCTGGAAGCGGCTTTCTCTCGATTGCGTTTAAATTTTCTCGGCGCCCTCCGCAGTTAAATGCTCTGGCGTAAAAAGGAAGATCTCCGAAGCACTCGACATCGGATAAAATTCGGTCCCACAAATGAAACCGGTTGCAATTCAAATCATCAAATCGATCGTCATGGCGCTGGCTCTGTTCGCAATCCCCAGTGCGATCGGACAGAAAGCTGATTCCGAGCAACGCACCGCCCGCCATTTCGAGGTCATCCGGCGGCAACCATCGTTGCTCTTGGCCTTCCTGCATGAAATGCCCAAGGGAGGCGACCTACACAATCATCTTTTCGGCGCCATCTACGCGGAAAGTCTTATCGACTTCGCCGCCCGCGACAATTTCTGCATTGACCGCACTACTTCCCTTCTGATCGCACCTCCGTGTGACGACGCTTGCGGTCGCTTCACCAGCAAACCGCAGATCGCGTGCGCCTATCAAGACCAGGTGCTATATAACTCCATCGTTGATGCGTGGTCCATGCGTAACTGGGCGGGCGAGGAGCCCGGCCACGATCATTTCTTCGCCAGCTTCGACAAGTTTCAGTTGGCACTGTTTAACCACATCGGTGATGCCATCGCCGAATCCGCTGCGCGGGCTGCCGCTGACCACCTTCAATACCTCGAACTCATGCACACCGCTGATGATATGCAGTCGGCGGCTCTGGGCGCGAAATTGGGTTGGGACGACGATTTCGCGAAGTTCCGCGGCAAACTGCTCGCGTCGGGGCTGAAAGAGATCATCGCCTCGACCCGGCAAAAACTGGACCGCGACGAAGCCACCAAACTTCGAGTCCTGCACTGCGATTCATCGCATGCTGATCCCGGCTGTACCGTCCAGGTTCGGTATCTCTATCAGGTTTTGCGAGGTCTGCCTAAAGAACAGGTGTTCGCAGAAACCGTGCTTGGTTTCGAGCTTGTCCAGGCTGATCCTCGCTTTGTTGGTGTGAATCTGGTGATGCCCGAGGACTGGTATGTGCCCATGCACGACTTCGAGCTGCACATGAAAATGCTCGACTACCTACATGGCGTCTATCCCAGGGTGCACATCAGTTTGCACGCCGGGGAACTGGCTATGGGACTGGTTCCGCCAGAAGCATTGGCATTTCATATCCGCCGGTCGGTAGAACTAGGACACGCGGAACGCATCGGACATGGCACCAGCGTGATGAACGAACGCGATGCTGTAGGCCTGCTCCATGAATTGGCCCAACGCAACGTGCTGGTGGAAATCTGCCTGACCTCGAATGATTTGATTCTGGGAGTGCGCGGACAGCAGCATCCCTTGCCCGCCTATATTCGATACGGCGTACCGGTGGCGCTCTCCACTGACGACCAGGGGGTATCGCGTTCAGACATGACTTACGAATACCTGCGTGCGGCTGAAACGTATAACCTGAGTTATTCCGATTTGAAAAGAATAGCCCGCCAAAGCATAGAGCACAGCTTTCTGAAAGAAAGCGATCGTGATCAAGCCTTAAAGGATCTGGCCTTGTCGTTCGCTGAATTCGAAAAGAATCACTGATGATGAACCGGAATTGACGGAGTGGCTTTAAGATTTCTCAAGCAGTGGACTTAACCATGGTCGACCCATCCGATTTCGCAAATTCCGAAGCAGCGGCAAAGTTTCTGCTGTCGCAAAGCCCGCTTCGACCTAAAATCGCGCTTGTGCTCGGCTCTGGCCTCGGCGGCTTCGCCGATAACCTCGCCGACGCCACACGCATTCCTTACGACAACATCCCGTTCTTTCCGCTATCCACCGCGGTTGGTCATGCAGGCCAGATGGTGATCGGCACGGCTGATGGGATGGCACTCGCCGTTATGCAGGGCAGGGTGCATCTCTATGAAGGCTATTCGGCGCGCACGGTAGCGTTCCCGATACGCGTCCTGGGACGAATGAATATTCGCGCGGTCATTTTCACCAATGCCGCCGGCGGAATTAATTTGGAATATAAGCAAGGCGCTCTGGTCGTAATTACGGATCACATCAACATGCAGGGACAAAATCCGCTGGCGGGTCCCAATGATGAGCGCTGTGGCCCGCGTTTTCCCGACATGACTCACGCATACTCTCCGGTCTATCGTGAGATTGCTAAGAAAGCGGCGGAAAAGCTAGGCAAGAAATTGTACGAAGGCGTATACGCAAGCATGATGGGCCCCAGCTATGAGACGCCGGCGGAGATCCGCTTTTTGCGGACCATCGGAGCTGATCTGGTCGGCATGTCCACTGTCCCGGAAGTGATTGCCGCCCGTCACATCGGGGTGAACGTACTGGCCATTTCGTGCGTGACCAACATGGCTGCCGGCATTCTCGACAAACCCATCAATCACGTAGAAGTGCTAGAAACCGGTGAGCGAGTAAAAGGAGACTTCACAGCTTTGCTGCGCGCCGCCCTCCCGGAAATTGCAAAAGAAGTCCAAAGAGATGAGCTAAAAAGCGGATAGGTTGGCGCCGGACTTCAGACGTCCGACCTCGGAAAGTAGCTCTACAACCAATGTGTAAAGCGCGGCCCACGTCGTAAGTCGAAAAGACATTTGATTTTGCCGAGGTCCGACCCCCGCCTCTCGTTACTTCCTGCCTCGAAAAATGGAAATCTTCACCGGAGGCTTCACTCCGTAGACCTCGGAAAAGCTTGCCTGATTTACCGCCAAAGCCATGTGTCCCCGCGAATCGACGTAAAGCAGCGGCCTCTTCAGTGGCACATCGCTGAATGTTCGGACGAACGGAAGATCCATCTGATTTTTCCCGATAGCAATATGCACACTCTGCCCGCGTCCGTAACCAAGTTTGAAGAAATCCTCAGCGCTGATATTCGTCACCAGGTTGCCAAAAGGTCCGTCAGTCGCGATCACCTCGCCGTTCAACCCCTTCTCATCCAGACGCGGCGCGTTAATATCAAGCCGCACCAGTGTGTTCACATCCATTTCCGGACCGACCTTGGTCCAATCATCTCCACGCGCCAGATGTGCGCCCGCCGGCGAGAAAATGTCTCGCCCATGAAAGGTTGAAGACAACGCCGCGCCAATCATCCAGGCGCGATTCGTAATCTCCCGCGCCGCCTCAATGCCATCGCGATCCTGCACAAGGGTCATCAATCCATTATCCGGCAGCACGAAATACTGACCGCGTTTCGACTTCACGACCACGGCTTTTCGCGTGCTCCCCACCGTCGGATCGATGACCACCACAAAAACTGTTCCCGCGGGGAAGTAAGGCGCAGAACCATAGAGAAATCGCGCCCCATCCAATATGGAAAACGGGGTCACGTTATGAGTCAGATCCACAATCCGCAGCCTTGGCGCGATTGAATACATCACCCCCTTACAAAGTGCAACCGAGTCGTCCACCACGCCGAAGTCCGTCATGAACACTACGGTAGGCGGCGCCTTCGCCGCGACTTCCTGTCCGTAAGCTCTTGCACTCGGACCGCCAAGCAAGACCGCCGCGGCCAGCAAAACAGCCCATTTGCGCAACTTTTGCATTTGGAAGCTACACCTCCACCAGCTGATTCCGGACTCGGGTTAGAGCGGAACATTGTAAACGACCATACCAGCCCGAATATTTCCCATGCGCCGGAAACGTCTATAATCTTTCAGGGCGGAAAAGCTTCAACCCTATCCCAGGAGAGATCAATGTCCTCAGCCATCCCCGAAAAATATCGTGATCTGTTCAGCAAACGTGCCTTTGCCAGCCTCGCCACCCTCATGCCCGACGGACATCCGCAGGTGACCCCGGTATGGTGCGATCTGGAAGGAGATTACGTCCTCTTCAATTCCGCAAAAGGGCGTCAAAAGGATAAAAATGTGCGCCGCGACCCACACGTCGCGTTAGCCATCGTTGATCCCGATAATCCTTATCGCTATCTCGAAATCCGCGGCCGCGTCGTGGAAATTACGGAGCAGGGTGCCGACGAACACATCGACAAGCTGGCCAAAAAATATCTTGGAGTGGACAAATACCCCTATCGCCAGCCTACAGAAACTCGCGTGATTTATAAGATTCAGCCTGAGCACACTCACATGATGGGCTGATCACGGCCAGTTAGGAACGTGTTGTTCGTCGCGTCTCAGTTTCGCTAAAGTTGCCCCTAAATTTTAAGAAGCACATTCCAGGAACTCCATGCCAACCGCACAGGCCGAAACTACCGCCCTCGATCTCCCCTGGGTTCGCTCGCAATTTCCATCACTGGCTCAAACTATCGACGGGCAACCTGCCGTTTTTTTCGACGGCCCTGGGGGCACTCAGGTGCCGCAGCGAGTGATTGACGCGATTGCCGATTATTTATCGCACTCAAATGCCAACACCTGCGGTGCTTACGCGACCAGTCGGCGAACCGATGCGGTTATCGCGGGAGCGCGCACCGCTATGGCAGATTTTCTCGGGTGCGATCACGACGAAATCGCCTTCGGCCCGAACATGACTACGATGACGTTCGCCATCAGTCGCGCTATCGGCCGCGACCTTGGACCAGGCGACGAAATTCTTGTGACCCATCTCGATCACGACGCCAACGTCTCGCCTTGGCGTGCACTTGAAGAGCGCGGGGTCACGATCCGCTTCGCGGAGATTAACGAAAACGACTGCACTCTTAACCTTGAAGACCTCGCGCAAAAAATCACCAGTCGCACCAGGGTCGTCGCCGTGGGTTATGCCTCGAACGCGGTCGGCACGATCAATGATGTAAAGGAAATCATCCGGTTGGCGCATAAGAAGGGCGCCCTCGCCTACATCGACGCCGTCCATTATGCACCGCATCGTTTGATTGACGTTCGCGCGATCGATTGCGACTTTCTTGCGTGCTCAACCTACAAGTTTTTTGGACCCCACATGGGAGTGCTCTTCGGCAAACGCGAGCACCTGCAGCGCCTGCAGCCCTACAAGCTGCGGGCCAACACCAACGCCGTTCCTAATCGCTGGGAGTGGGGCACTCTGAATCACGAATGCATTGCCGGGATTACCGCATGCGTGGACTATCTCGCGGATCTTGGCCGTCACACAGACCCGTCGGCCACCACCCGGCGTGCAGCACTGCTAACTGCATACGACGCCATCCAGCAACACGAGGCTCGCTTGGCGCAAACCATGATTCCCGGATTGATGAAAATTCCCGGACTCAAGTTCTACGGCATCACCGATCCCGCAAAACTTGACCGTCGTTGTCCCACTTTTGCCGTCCGCATTGCAAATCGAACTCCGCTGGAGCTGGCCACCGCGCTCGGCGATCGGGGCTTCTTCACCTGGGATGGCAACTACTACGCCCTGAATCTCACTGAACGCCTCGACGTAGAAAAAGACGGCGGCTTCTTGCGCATCGGCTTGGCGCATTACAACACGACTGAGGAAGTTGATCGGTTCTTGACTGCACTAAGAGAGATCGCAGGGTAGAGGTCGGTGGTCAGTATTGAGTAGTCGGTGGCCAGCGATATGTGCCCCACCAGCCACTGCACTGACAACCGCTCTCAGTCACTGCCTCCCCGCATCTCGATCACCTGATCGCCTTCGCCGATCAACACCGCGGAGGCCATCCCGATAAATAGTCCATGCTCCACCACGCCGGGCGTGTTTTCCAGTTTTCGCGCCAAAGCCGGCGGATCCGGAATCTGTCCAAAATTGCAATCAAGAATGTGGTTGCCTTCGTCGGTGATAAACGGTTTGCCCGACGAAGCTCCTCGGACTACAACCTCAGCTCCGAAGGCAGCAATCTTGTTTGCGACCACAGCCTCTGCGAATTTGATGACTTCAACCGGCACGGGAAATTTTCCAAGCATCGAAACCCGCTTGCTAGAATCGGCGATAATGACCAGATTCCGCGACGCTGAAGCGACAATCTTTTCCCGGAGCAATGCCCCGCCACCGCCTTTGATCAGTCGCAACTTGGGATCTACCTCGTCGGCGCCGTCGATCGTGATATCAATTTTCTGAAACTCATCCAGCGTGGTCAGCGGAATTCCCAGGCTTGCCGCTGCTTCTTGCGTATGGATCGAAGTCGGTATGCCGCGAATCTTCAACCCGGCCTGCACGCGCTCTCCGAGAAAGCGGATAGCATACGCAGCGGTCGAGCCGGTCCCGAGCCCCACGATGTCGCCATCGCGGACCCGCTTTACCGCCGCCAAGGCTGCCGCTTCCTTCTCGCGATCATTAGCCATAACCAGTCACTGTACCAAAATAGCGTCCGCCAACCGATATGGGCACCAGCGCTCCGCTCGTGCTTCCGACCGCGAATCGTTCTAAAGCAAGAAAAACAATAAGACTACCGCCTGGCCATCTCGGCTCCCTGGCCGAACCGCTGGGTGGCGTAACCCACGATCATGCCCACAATCCCGCCCGGCAGCATGATCTCGAAGTAATAGTGCTTGCCGCCAGGGTTCGGTATCGCAGCCACCCCAAATGCCAGTAGCAATCCAATTCCCAGCCCAAAAAGAATTCCGAGCGGCAGTGAATTCACCTTCTTAGAAAAGTATCCGATAAGTACTCCAGCGATCAGCCCTTTGACGGTGGAACCAATCACGATGCCAAGCAGCTGCGCTCGCACGTCGGGTGTGAACCAGGCAGTGAGTCCGTCAAAAATCCCCAGAAATCCGCCGACCAGCAGCCCGAGGACGATTTTGTTCATGGTATCTCCTCATAGCGAGAAAAAGCCTTGCTACCACCTTATTCAACATCCGCCAAAAATCCTTTAAGTCAGAAGCAATATTTTCCTCTGGGTGGGGGCTTTCACCTCGCCAGTCAACTCGATAGTGGTCGCAGAAAACCCAATCTGAAGATTCCTCTTTACCGGGCTCGCCAAAAAATAAACAAGCTCCGCATAAGTAGGTAAGCCAGGATTAGCAGAATCCAGGCGCGATTCTTCCCCATCCACCGCCATAGTCTCGTAATCGCGCTCTCAGGATAGGCACTGACAGGCAAACCATCAACATAGCGGTCAATATCGTCGGCCAGTTCTTTTACTGACCCGTAGCGTTCAGCCAAATCTTCCAGCGTCGCCTTCCCCACGATTGCCCCCAGCGCCCTCGGCAACGACACTGAATCCGTCAATAAGAACTTCAATATCGCTCCTAACGAATAGACGTCCGCGCGCTCCCCCACGGCCGAGGCTTCGCCCCGCGCCTGCTCCGGCGCCATGTATCCCGGGGTGCCAAGCATTGTGCCGTGGGAGGTATTCGAGGCGGAGGGGTTCTCTTGCCCTTCGCGGATTTCACGTCCGCCCACTTCCTCCGTCAAGACCTTCGCCAGCCCCCAGTCCATCACCAATACTTCGCCGAATGGCCCGACCATAATATTGTGTGGCTTCAAATCGCGGTGGAGTACGCGGTGGGCATGCGCGAATGAAACTGCTTCACAGATTTTCTGGAAAGTTCGCAATCTTTCCAGCAGTCCGCTCGCACCAGCCGCGTATTGATCCAGTCGTTCGCCTTGCACCAGCTTCATCGTGTAAAAAACGCGTCGGTCGGGCAGCGTTCCGACATCATGCACCGGAATAATGCGGGGATGCTCCAGCCGGGCGATGATTTTCGCCTCGCGCAGTAGTCGGGCTGCGATCGCCCCGGTGGAGTCCACCATGCGGATAACCTTGAGCGCTACCTCACGCCCAAGCGTTGTGTCCTCCACTCTGTACACACTGGCCATTCCGCCCTCACCAAGCTTATCGATGAGCAAATATCGCGTTCCGCTAAGGTCTGGAACATCCGCGGCAGAACGCAGACGCTCGAGAGCGTTATCGGAGAGCCATTTCATGCAGGAGGTCTTTGTTGGCGCGCCACGGTATTTCCGGCAGGCATCGAGTTGAATGTCATTGCGAAATCGAGAATGCAATTCATCGCTGCTTCATCCCTAGTAGTATTTGCGCTTCCCGCTGAAACTCTTCTTCGCTCGCGGTCATTTCACGTAGTTGCTCGAGGACAATTTTGCGGAATTCACGGCGAGCGTAGGCCAGATAGTTTGTGACATCGGTCCTCTTTAATCCAAACCGCTGCGCCACCTGCTGGTATGTCAGGTCATGACCTCCGTCATCAATGTCATAGAATTGGAGCATCCGAAACTGCATCTGCTTGCCGGATTCTTCGCAGTGGCGGCGAAACCGATCGAGGGATAGGGTGAAAACACTACGCATCCATTCACGCTCAAAGAAGTCTTCGACTCGTCCCGGCGACGGAATTTCGATGTGCCTTAACTCGCCTTCGGCGGATTCGAAGTCGAGCTGCTCAAATTTAATTTCTCCGCCCCGTTTTAGGCGGCGCGACGCCTTATCTTGATTGGCGATCAGACGGTCCACGCAAACTCGTAGAAAAGTTCTCAATCGTGATCGCTTTGGTTCATAGCTGGCGAGAAAATCTTTTTCCAGCAGGCGATAGAAAAAATCCTGGGTAAGATCCTTTGCCTCCTCGTTCTCTTTCCGCCAATGCAATCGAATATATTTGTAGACTGGTTTCCAATAAGCTGCGATCAGCACTTCGAGCGCACGTTGTCGCTGATCGGGCTCTGCACTGCGAGCCGCGACCACTACCGACCACCGGGTTAGCGGAAATTCGGATCCCATGACGTTGCTGTCATCCCACATGGAAGCGCAAGGGAGTGTACGACGTCGTACAGAGAGTACCAAGATAGTTTTGGATTTTATTTCTAGAAATGCACAGGTGCACCGAAGTTAGGGGATTGACCTGGTCGCACATCACGCGTAGATTCGTTTTCACACTAAGCAATAATCCAGCCCAAAAAAGTAATTTTTCTCGGTAAGGGTAGCTGCATTCCTCGTACCGCTTCCTTAAAGGTGACGCATTGTGCAGAACGTAGAAAGCGGATGGCATGTCTACCGCACGCGGTTTCTGGTTCGAGCCAAGCAGTTGACTGAGCCATTGGAATTTCGCGACGTGCTCGGCCGCGAACATAGCGGACAGCCAGGCGATTATTTGATCGAGTCCTCCGATGGCACGCAACGGATTGCTCGTCGTGAAATTTTTGAAGACATCTATGTGGTCATGACTTCCTCGGCTCGAAAGAAGCGGAAAATATCAAATCCCATTATTGCCGGCAGAGCCATTACTTCCACATCAAATTCGCAAAAGGGGCAGCATCCCACTTGCTAAGACTGAGATACAATATATGGGGATATTTGCTTGACAGCCCCAACATACGGGAGTAGTGTTTGCATCCCATAGAGCATTAAACGCCTTTTGAAAAAAATAAGACGGGGCATCGTAAGTACAAGATAAGGACACGTAAGGCCGTTCCGGTTGAGGTGATCTGAGCGGTCTCGTGGAAGGGTTTCCACCCGTTCTCTGAGCGGGTAGTTGGTGCGGTGGCCGCTTCCTCTGTTTTTGCTGAATGCAGTCTATGAACTCCTCCTGAGGGAGCGACGACAGTTGACAAATCAAGTGTGAAAAATACCTCCAAAAGAGGCTAGCAATCCTTTTCCTCAGCCGAAAACTTGAGCAAAGAAATCTTGAGCCAAGAAACATAGACACGACCTGAGAAATTCTGAGTTTGATGGAAAGCAAGATCAGCAGTGGCAAATTCGCGTCGGCCAGAAGCACAATTAAAAGGAGAGAAGAAACGAACATGGCAGAAGTAAGAGAAAAAGGAGCCCCCACCACCGATACCACCGCCCTTCCCAGTGCGACCCCGGTAAATGCCGCCACTTCCAGCAAGAAGGCCCCGGGCCTCTCCTTTCAACGCTTTTTTACCAAGCCCGGCGTCTCGCCTTATGACGAAATCGAGTGGGAAAAGCGCACTGCGCTGATCACTGACGCCAAAGGCAATGCGATCTTCGAACAGAAAGACGTTGAAGTCCCCAAAGACTGGTCCGTCACGGCCACCAATATCGTGGCCAGCAAATATCTGCACGGAACTCTTGGGACGCCCGAGCGTGAGACAGGGGTGCGCGCCCTGGTGACTCGGGTGGCTGAAACCATCCGCGACTGGGGAATGTTGCAAGGCTATTTCAAGACTTCCGATGATGGAGCCACTTTTCACGACGAGTTATCGCACATTCTTCTGCGCCAGTACGCCGCCTTCAACTCGCCGGTGTGGTTCAACGTGGGATGCGACCGCATCGAGCCCAACTCCGACGCCCAGAACTGGCACTGGAATCCGGCCCGTGCACGGGTGGAATTCGGTGTTACCGGGTACAGCACGCCGCAGTGTTCCGCTTGCTTCATCAATTCAGTGAAAGATTCTTTGGATTCCATTCTGACTCTTGCCAAGACCGAAGGCATGCTCTTCAAGTGGGGATCAGGCACCGGCACCAATCTATCTTCGCTGCGTTCTTCCACGGAAGGCCTTAGCGGCGGGGGCACCGCCAGCGGTCCGCTCAGCTTCATGAAAGGCTTTGACGCCTTTGCTGGGGTCATCAAGTCGGGTGGCAAGACTCGCCGGGCTGCCAAGATGGTCATCCTCAACATCGACCATCCCGACATCATCGACTTCATCGAATGCAAGTCGAAAGAAGAAGCGAAGGCACACGCGCTGATCGCATCGGGATACGACGGATCTTCTCCCGACTCCGATGCCTACTCGTCCATCTTCTTCCAGAACGCAAACAACTCTGTCCGCGTCACCGACGACTTCATGTATTCCGTTCTGCGCGACAACGGCTTCACCACGCGCGCTGTTCGCGACGGGCGCCCCATGCAGAACTTCAAAGCCAAAGATCTGCTCTACAAGATTTCCGACGCCACCTGGCGCTGCGGCGATCCCGGCATGCAGTACGACACCACGGTCAATCGCTGGCACACGTCGAAGAACACGGCCCGCATCAATGCCAGCAACCCGTGCTCGGAATACATGTTCCTCGACGATTCCGCCTGCAACCTGGCCAGCCTGAACCTGCTGAAGTTCGCGCCCAACGGCACCTTCGACGTGCAGGCTTATCGCCATGCCGTAGATGTACTCATCACCGCACAGGAAATTCTGGTCGACAACGCCGGCTACCCGACGGAAATGATCGCGAAGAACTCGCACGACTACCGTCCTCTCGGCTTGGGTTACGCCAATCTCGGCGCCCTGCTAATGGCCGCCGGCCTCCCCTATGACTCCGACGCCGGACGTGACTACGCCGCCTGCGTCACCGCCATCATGTGCGGCGAAGCCTACCTGCAATCTTCACGCATCGCCGAGCTCTGCCCAGCCCTTGCACCGGCAACCGAGCCTACACAAAAAGGTATGGCGGAAACCAATCTCGGATCAAACGTAATGCCCGGCGGGGCTTGCCCCGGCTGGTACATCAACCGCGAACCGTTCCTCGACGTCATCCGCATGCACCGGGCGTCGGTCAATAACATCAACAAAACGAATGTCCCAACCGCACTTTATGAGTCCAGCAAGGACAGCTGGGACGAAGCCCTGGCCCACGGCGAAAAATACGGCTACCGCAACTCCCAGGTAACCGTTCTTGCTCCCACAGGAACAATAGGATTCATGATGGATTGCGATACCACCGGGATTGAGCCGGATCTTGCGCTGGTGAAGTATAAGAAGCTTGTTGGTGGGGGGATGATCAAGATCGTGAACAACACCGTGCCTACTGCTCTGTTCAAGCTGGGGTACGATCACGACGAAACCGACAAAATTGTTTCTTACATTGACGCCACCGGCACCATCGAAGGCGCGCCCGATATCAAGGATGAGCACCTCGCCGTCTTTGATTGCTCGTTTAAGCCGGCCAAGGGAACACGGTCGATCCATTACATGGGCCATCTGAAAATGATGGCGGCGGCGCAACCTTTCATTTCCGGCGCGATATCCAAAACGGTGAACCTGCCGGAGAACGCCACCGTGGAAGACATCATGGAGTCTTATCTCCAGGCATGGAAGCTGGGGTTGAAGGCTGTGGCCGTTTACCGTGATGGATGCAAGAAGTCGCAACCTCTGAGCGCGTCCGGCACCACGACTGCGCTCTCGAAGAAAGGGGATGCCGCTGCCGCGTTGGCCGCCCAGCACGTCGAGGAAGAAAATCTCAACGCTCCGCCGCGCGCCGTCCGGCACAAGCTGCAGGAAGAGCGCGCCTCCATCACTCACAAATTCAAGGTGGGCGACCACGAGGGCTACATCACGGTCGGCCTCTATCCCGACGGCAGCCCTGGCGAACTCTTCATCACCATGGCCAAAGAAGGCTCCACGGTCAGCGGCTTGATGGACAGCTTTGCTCTGGCCGTCTCCATCGCGCTACAACACGGCGTACCGCTGAAGCTCTACTGCGAGAAGTTCGCCCACACCCGCTTTGAACCCAGCGGCTGGACCGGCAATCCCGACATTGGCTTCGCCAAATCGATCATGGACTACATTTTCCGCTGGCTGCAGTTACGCTTCCTGACTGGCCAGCAGGGGATGCTGTTCGAAAACCTGAGACTGCGTACGCCTGCCGCCGGGTCGCAGTCCGAAGGCGTCGGAGAAGTCAGTAGCTCGCCGGTTTCCGATCAGAGGTCTGAAGTACGGCTTCCGACGCCCGGTTCAGTGCACGCCGCAGACGCTCTCGCCGGACTTATCGACTTGGGCGACGCCCCCACCTGCAGCTTCTGCGGATCCATCATGACGCGCAATGGAAGCTGCTACCGGTGCGGGAGCTGCGGGAGCACGAGCGGGTGCAGCTAGGATTGCTTCACGTAGGGGCAGGCGTCCTCACCTGCCCTGCGAAGCTCAGCCCGGCAGGGGTTCTAGGGAACGCGGCAGCTTCGCGGATTCGGCATTCTTGCGCTAAGGGCGGGAGAAATGCCCACGCGTTCAACAAGCTAATCGTCGACGCCATCCAGCAAAAGCCCATAGTCACAGCAACATATCAAGACTAAGCAGGAATAATGTGCCCGCACGTCATTGGGACTAAAAATGGCGATCTGAATGCGTTTTTTTTCAATTTGCGGGCTAGAGCAAGTTGGGACTACAACCGGATGGACAGTGGCGGCGCATCCGTGTGGATGACTTAATTCAGATTTCGCTCGCTCCCGGCGGGGGGCATACCAAACAAGATTACGTTCCTAAGACTTGCGTGGACGCCATTATCGCCGAGATAGATCTCTAGAGAACTACTTCTTGACGGCTGCGAGAATTTCTTTTTGGTTTTTCAGGATTTCTGTCAGTGCGGCTTGGTTCTTTTTGATTGTGCCCTGGTTGGCGAAGATCAGCTTTTGATTTTTGACGATGGTGTGTTGGTTAGCAAGGATCGCTTTCTGATTTTTTACAATGGTCGCCTGGTTGGTCAGGATCGTCTTTTGATTGGACAGAATTTTGGCGTCGGCCATATTTTTCTTTTCTCCGGTTGTGTGTTTGCGCTGGTTAGTTTATCACTCGCGTACGCCAAGCCAGGCCTTGCGGTTTGTTTTTCAACTCTTGTGATAATGTCCCCATGACGGGTGCAAGAACACCATGACTGATCGCGTGGAAATGGCGCAGAACGCCGCCGGGCGCATGGCACCGCTGATGGTGAACGGGAAGCCAGCGATCCCGTATCTGGGTGTCGGCAAATATCAGCCGCGCGGGAGAAAGGCAGCGCCTCCCGTGCGATCGAGTAAGGATTATCCGAAGGGCGGCGACAAGCGGGTCGCTGACCTGGAGACTGCGTTGCGCAAGTGCGGATTGCGCGATGGCATGGTGCTTTCGAATCATCATCATTTGCGCGATGGCGATCGCGTGGCGTTGATGATGCTGGAAGCAGCGGCACGGATCGGCGTCAAAGATCTGTTGTGGTTTCCCAGCGCGTCGTTTCCTTCGCAGAAGAGTGCCATCGACCTGATGCAGTCGGGTGTAATTCATCACATTGAAGGATCGATGAACGGGCCACTGGGGGATTACTGCACGCAGGGCAAGATGCGCGGGATGGGCGTGTTGCGGTCGCACGGCGGCCGCTGGCAGGCGATTCAGGATGGCGAAGTACACATTGATATTGCGGTGATCGCTGCGCCCACCGCGGATGCATTCGGTAACGCCGATGGTTCGCATGGACAATCGGCGTGCGGGTCGCTGGGATTTGCGCTGGCGGATTCGATCTATGCGGATCAGGTGATTGTCGTCACCGATAATCTGGTGCCATTTCCTTGCATCCCCTGGCAGATTCAGGGCAACAACGTCGACTACACAGTGGAAATATCGTCGATTGGAGATCCGGCGAAGATTGTTTCGGGTACGACGCAGATTACACGCTCGCCTGACCGGTTAAAGGTGGCAGAGTATGTAGCGAGATTTCTGCGTGATGCGGGAATCATGCGAAACGGATTCTCGTTCCAAGCGGGTGCAGGCGGTATCGCGCTGGCGTTTGTGGATTATCTGCGGCGCATGATGAAAGAAGATGGCGTGAAGGCGCGGTTTGTCCGTGGTGGGTCGACAAAGTATCTGGTGGAATTGTTGCGGGAAGGATTGACCGAGTACATTCTAGACGGGCAGACATTTGATCTGGATGCGGTAAAGAGTATTGCGAACGACCCCCGGCACGTGGCAACGTCGCCGTTTACTTCTTACAACTATCACGGTAAGGGGTCATTCGCTTCGATGATCGACGCGGTGGTTCTAGGCGCGACCGAAGTGGATGTGAATTTTAATGGCAACGTGGTCACACATTCCGACGGGCGGCTGTTGCACGGGATTGGCGGCTGGCAGAATTGCCTGGATGCAGGGTGCACAATTCTGGCGGTGCCTTCATTCCGCGATCGGATTCCGGTGATTGTGGATGAAGTGACAACCTTGACTGGGCCTGGGGAGTTGATTGACGTTGTGGTGACCGAGCGCGGGATTGCGATCAATCCTAAACGTCAGGATTTGATCGATGCGGTGAAGGGATCGTCCCTGCCGATCCGGCCGATTCAGGATATTAAGGCCGAAGTGGAACGGATTTGCGGGGGCAAGCCGGCGCGTCCGAAGCTTGGAGATAATCCCGTGGCTGTCGTGAAGTGGGTGGATGGGACGGTGTTGGATACGGTATGGCAGGTGGGGTAGGGCTAAGATCAAAATTCCTCCCCGCGGATTTACTCGGATCTGCACCGGCTTAACTTGTTTCTATTCATTCCCGTTTTCTGTTCACTCCTTTCTTTTATTCGCTTTTCATGGCGTCGATTAGCTGGAAGAGTTGGGTGCGGTCGACTACTTCCACGAAAGGCTTGCCCTGGGTTTTGTTGCTGACCACATAAATGGTCGGTGTGTGATTGATACCGACGCGCTGGCCCAGATTCTTGTCCTGAGTAATTCCTTCCGCCAGCTTGCCTTGGGGATCGACCGCGAAAGGCAAATCAACTTTGTGATCTGCGGCGAATTTCTCTGCGAAGGTGCGCAGGGTTGGAGGCGTGATCTCAGGCTGGTGTTGAAAAATGTAGTCGCGGAATTCGTTCCCGAGTTGCTTGGAGTGCGTATCGAAATAACGCGCTATAAGGGCGGCGTCGTACGACCAGTTGTGCATCGGGAGCGGGAAGTCGTGGCGGACGACGGGGATCTTGTAGGTCCGTGCAGCTTCCTCAACAAGGGGCGCGGCGCGGCGGCAGTCGGGACATTGCAAGTCTTCGAAGACAACGAGAGCGACCTGGGCGCCTTTCGGCGGGCGGAGGGCGGGATCGACGTTCTGGGCTGGGGCCATCGAGGCGACCAGCAGGAAAGCCATCGCGAAGAAGAGGTAGTGGTTAGTCATATTTTATTGGATGCGTTTTTCTCCTCTTTATGTTAACCGAAGTGGCTTTGGGACATATGGGAAAAGCTTGGGTTGACGAGGAAGTATTGGGTGGCCCCGGGTTGGCACGTGCTTCTAGACATACTTATCGGCCTCAGGCGTGGATGGTCAGGCGACAGCAGATTCCTCGCTTGGCTCGGAATGAGAATATTTTGGGGTAGTTGGGCCTGGAATGATTCTGGTTGGGTGGGACTACAACAGGCGCAGTTGGCGGCGTTCCAGGGCTAATAGTCTTTCCTTGAGGAGCAGGCCGCCGCCATAGCCCGTCAGCTTTCCGTTGCTGCCGATTACGCGATGGCAGGGGATAACTATTGGGATCGGGTTGGAGCCGTTGGCCAAGCCAACCGCACGGCATGCTTTGGGATTACCGAGCCGGCGGGCGAGTTCACCGTAAGAGATCGTTTTTCCGTAAGGAATTTCGCAGAGGCCGCGCCATACGGCGAGTTGAAAGGGGGTGCCTGCGGGGGCTAGCGGGAGATTAAAAGTCTCAAGGTCTCCAGCGAAGTAGGCGCGGAGCTGGTGGATGGGCTCGTTAAGGAAAGCTGGGTCTTCGTGCCAAGGGGCCTGGAGTGAGACGGGGCGTCGACCATTTACGAAGTCGATGCTGCGCAGTCCGGTTTCGTCCGCAGCGAGCAGGAGCGGGCCGAGCGGACTTTCGATTTGGGCAAAGGCTGGCATTACGTTCAAATTTTAATTGCCGACGAGGAGATGTGGTCCGGAAAATTCATTTCGTGCTGAAGGTGGTGAGTGCGTCGGGAGAAAGCAGGTCCCTCCACTTCGCTCGCTTCGCTCCGCTTCGGTCGGAATGACAATTTTGTTAGAGCAAATTACCGATCGACGCTGTCGGAAAACGCTGTTTAAATGACGGCTGCCTGGTCGCGACGCTTAGATTGAATTTCGATGTATACGTGGACGAGTGAGACCGCTGCCGGGGTTACTCCGGGAATGCGCGACGCGTGGCCGAGGGTGCGGGGACGGATCTTGATGAGTATCTCCTGCATTTCGCGCGACAGACCGCTGACCGAGCCGTAATCGAACCATTGTGGGATGGTGTGCTGTTCAGCTTTTTTCAGGCGGTCGATGGCGCGTTGCTGCTGGAGGAGATAGCCTTCGTACTTGATCTCGGTTTCGACCGACTTCAGGTTGTTGCGGGTTGCCGAAGAAACATAGGCCACAGATTTACGCAGATCTTCAGGGATTTCTTCCGGGTCAAAGAAAACGGGAATGGATTCGTGAAGAATTGGCAGCAGATTTTCGATCTGAATTTCGGGGCGTTTCAAGAGTTGGGCCAGGCTCTGGCCTACTGCGGAGCGGCAGTCGTTGGGCCTTGGCAGGTGATCGCCGGTTTCACTTGAGCGTTGTTCACCCGTCCCCACTTGATCTGTTATTTGTTCCAGCATTGCGGTGGTCAAGCGGGTTCGTTCGAGGTATCTCCTCATGGATGCATAGCGCTCCTGCTTAGCCTGGAACTCGGTCCACGCCGCATCGGAGATGAGACCAACTCGGCGGCCGTGTGGGGTCAGGCGACGATCGGCGTTGTCGATGCGCAGATGCAGTCGGAACTCCGCCCGCGAGGTGAACATGCGATACGGCTCATTAGTGCCCTTGGAGATCAGGTCGTCGATGAGGATCGCGGTATAGGCCTCGGTGCGGTCGAGAACGAGCGGCGCTTGGTTTTTCACTTTCAGCGCGGCATTGATTCCCGCCATCAGACCCTGGCAGGCTGCTTCTTCATAGCCGCTGGTGCCGTTGATCTGTCCGGCGAGAAAAAGTCTCGCGATTTGTTTTGTCTCCAGCGTGCGCTCGAGTTCTGTGGGATCGATGGAATCGTATTCGATGGCGTAACCTGGCCGCAACATGTCAGCACGTTCGAGGCCGGGAATTGATTTCAAAATTGCAAGCTGAACTTCCACCGGCAACGAAGTACTCATTCCATTAACGTAAATCTCGTGCGTGTTCAGGCCTTCGGGTTCGAGGAAAAGCTGATGCGTTGTCTTATCGGGAAACTTGACGATCTTGTCTTCGATCGACGGGCAATAGCGTGGACCAATGGAATGGATCTGACCGCTGTACATCGGGGAGCGATGGACGTTCTCGCGGATAATGCGCTGCGTTTCCGGCGTGGTCCATGCGATATAGCAAGGCACCTGCGAATCGTGATGCGCGACCCTGCGAGTGCGGAAACTGAAAGGCGTAGGGTCAACATCGCCGGGCTGCACTTCGAACCGAGACCAGTCGATGGTGCGACCGTCGAGACGAGGCGGGGTGCCGGTTTTCAGGCGGCAACCACGAAGCCCCAATTGCTTGAGTGACTCGCCGAGCAAGACGGCGGCGGGTTCGCCGGAGCGTCCGGCCGGGTATTGCTGCTCACCACAATGAATCAGGCCGTTGAGGAAAGTTCCGGTGGTGATGATGATTGCCTGGGCGCCGACGGTGCGTCCGTCACGAAGGACGACGCCGATCGCTTTCCGGCACGGCTCGTTGGGCGAAACACAAGATCCCTCGACTTCGTTCGCTTTCGCCTCACTTCGCTCGGGATGATAACTGGTGGGAGAATTTGCGGACGACCGATGACCGACAACTGACGACGGTTCCAGAATGAGATCTGCCACTTCGGCTTGCTTGATTTTCAGGTTGGGCTGAGATTCCAGAACCTGTCGCATCTTTAGACGGTAGGCCTGTTTGTCACATTGCGCTCGTGGAGACCACACCGCTGGGCCACGTGACGTGTTCAGCAGGCGAAACTGAATACCGACTGCGTCGGTAATTTCTCCCATGATGCCGCCCAAGGCATCTACCTCGCGAACCAGATGCCCCTTCGCGATGCCTCCGATGGCCGGATTGCATGACATCTGGGCGATCAGATCGACATTTAGCGTGTAGAGAGCGGTCTTCAGGCCCATACGGGCCGCGGCCATGGCGGCTTCACATCCGGCATGTCCGGCGCCGACTACGACAACATCGAATTGCTCGGTGAAGTGCATGGTGATGTCTCTCATTCTAACAACTAAAATCGTCAGAGGAGCTAGCATATGCGTACAGACAAAGACAATCAGAAAGCGATGGCAAACCGATTTCGCAAGATGCATCGCGCGGCACGAATTCTTGTCCTCCCAAATGCGTGGGACGCCGCTGGTGCGCGGGTGTTCGAAGAAGCCGGGTTTGGCGCGATCGCTACAACAAGCGCTGGGATTGCCTTCACGATGGGATATCCCGATGGGCAGCGTATCTCGCGTGACGAAATGCTGGGAGTGGTGAAGCGTATTGCGAAGGCGGTCAAGATTCCGGTGACAGCGGATGTAGAAGCAGGATATGGGGATCGGCCCGAGGACGCTGCCCAAACTGCACGGGAACTCGCCGAGGTCGGGGGTGTCGGGATGAATCTTGAGGATGCGACCGGTGATTCTGAAAAACCGCTGTTCGATCTGACACTACAAGTGGAGAAAGTGAATGCGGTGCGGGAGGCAGTAGGGGAAACAATCGTTTTGAATGCGCGGACTGATGTATATCTGCTGCAACTGGAAACCCCTGAGAAGCGCTATGAGGCTGCGCTACGGCGACTGACAGCGTATCGCGACGCAGGTGCGGATTGCGTATTTGTGCCCGGACTGCAGGACTCGGTGACGATTGCAAGGCTGGTCAAAGACTTGGCGTGTCCGGTAAACATCCTCGCGGGACCGGGGGCTCAGCCGATTTCGGAGTTGGAAGAGCTTGGCGTAGCACGGGTTACGGTCGGTTCGGGCGCCATGCGTGCCACGATGGGGCTGGTGAAGCGGATCGCAGAGGAGCTCAAGGGGCCGGGAACGTACAAGTCGCTCGAGGGAGCGATCTCTTATGCGGACCTGAATCGAATGATGGGATAAGCGGATGTTTCGTGGAGGGCTGCCCTTAAGCATGCGGTGGCAGGATGTAACATTGGGCGTGGGCAAACTGGCTGAGAACGTGCTTCGGTATATTCGCCGGCACAGGCTTCTCAAGGCTGGGGACCGGGTTGGGGCAGCGGTCTCAGGCGGGATCGATTCGGTTGCACTTCTCCGATTACTGGTGGATCTGCGTCAGGAGATCGGGCTTGTCTTGTCGGTGGTTCACTTCAACCACAATTTGCGCGGCGCTGCGTCAGAGGCGGATGAGCAGTTCGTCGCACAACTCGCTCAGAACCACGAACTTGAGTTGCATTGCGGCCGCGGGGATGTGGCGCAACATGCCGTAACTCAGCACCAAAGTACGGAGGCTGCGGCCCGGCAACTTCGCTACCAATATTTTCGAAGTCTCATGCAGCAAGCGCGGCTGAACTGCATCGCTACCGGGCACACCCTGGATGACCAAGCGGAGACGGTGCTGATGAGGATTGTCCGCGGGGCGGGTACGCGTGGGTTGTCTGGAATTTATCCTCAGCTGAATCTTCTCCAGAAAAATGAAGTCCGGTTATCGGTGGACAGCTCCCAGTCCCCGGTGATTCGGCCTTTGCTTGGTACAACAAGATCTGAGTTGGAGGCCTATCTTCGTGAGATTGGGCAGGACTGGCGAGAGGATTCGAGCAACCGCGACCTTCGCCACGCACGCAACCGGGTGCGGCACGGAATTGTCCCGCGGTTGCAGCGTGAGCTGAATCCGAGGGTGCGGGAAGCGCTGGCGGAGACAGCGGAGATGGCGCGATCGGAAGAAGAGTATTGGCAGGCCGAAGTAGGACGACTCTTGCCGGAGGTGTGGAACGGAGACCTCAAGAAACTGAAGCCGATGGGCGGCCTAGCGCTCGCCTTACGCCGTCGTGTGATCAGGGCCGCGGCGGAATCGGTTGGGCTGCGACTGGAATTCAAACATGTGGAAGAAATGCTGGAACTGCCCGCAGCATCGTCGACGATGTTGCCCCAGGGATGGGTAGTTTTGAAGCATAAAGACGGCTGCTGGCAGTTTGAGGCCGGGGGTGGGACCGAGACAAGTTCCGGCTACGCCTATGCTCTGACGGTACCCGGTGTGGTTCAAGTTGCTGAATCGGGGACCTGTTTCGAGATTCTGATCGTTCCAGGAGACGCAATGCCGGGTTATAATCCCGACCACGTATTTGACCCCACGTTACTGCAACAGGAGTTGACGGTAAGGAACTGGCGTCCGGGAGACCGATTCTGGCCCGGGCACAGCAAATCTTCCAAGAAGATCAAGACGTTGTTGCAGGAGCGAAAACTCGCTGCTAAAGAGCGTAAACTTTGGCCCGTGGTGGTGAGCGGCAGTGAAATTGTGTGGGTTCGTGGCTTCCCGGCGCCAGCGCGATTGCGTCCACGGGAAGGTGCGAAACAGGCCCTGGTCATTCAGGAGTACGCGAAAGTATGAATCAGCCTTTGAAACCAGAGCAGCCGCGCCAGGTGATTCCCGCGGAACAAATCCAGAAGCGGGTACGAGAGATGGGGCGGCAGATTTCCGACGACTACCGTGGCCGATCCGTCCACTTGCTGGCCCTGCTGGAGAATGGATTCATCTTTATGGCGGATCTGGCGCGGGAACTGGATGTTCCTGTCATTTGCCAATTCATTAAGCCCCGCTATCGCGAGGACAAAGCGGAGGGGGGCGGGGGAATACTGGAGATTTTCTTCAGCCATCAATCGAATATTCAAGGTCAACACGTACTGGTGGTGGAAGGCCTGGTGCACTCCGGCATCACTACCGAATTTCTGATGACGGATCTAAAGTCCAGGGGAGCGGCGTCTGTGAAGCTGGTGACACTTTTGGACCGGCAGTCGGCGCGGAGAGTGCAGTTGCAGCCGGATTATTTCGGTTTCCTGGTGGACGAAGCCTTTTTGGTGGGCTATGGCTTGGGATCCCCGGAACAAACGAATCGCAACCTACCTTACGTTGGCGCTGCAAGTTAATGTCATCCAGTGACTTAAGTCACTTACAGAACTCCGATCTTTTTTTCTCGGGAACGGTTAGAATAGGTTTGGCAACCTGTCTGATCCGAACTCCCAGCCCGCGCATCTAATTGAGGTGCGGTGGGCTATTTTGCTTTGATTTGAAGCGTTGCGGTTATTTCTCAGGAGTCTTAGGTGAATTCTACAGTCAAAACGGTGGTGTTCTGGTTGGTGATCGTTCTCTCCGCCTTTCTGTTGTGGCAGGTGATGAAAGCGGGAAGCGCGGGGCAGAAAGAAAAAGAAGTCAATTTTTCGCAGTTCCTGTCGGACATTGACCAAGGAAATGTGAAAGAGGTCACCATTACCGGCATGGAAGTGCGGGGCAAGTACCGCAACGACGGTTCTCCCTTCCATACCACAGCTCCGGTGAATTATCCCGACATTTATAAGATGCTGCGGGATAAGGGCGTTACCATGAACATCCGCGACATGAGCAGCGGTAGTTGGCCGCTCCAGTTGCTGGGAACCTGGGCGCCGTTGATCTTGCTGGCCGCGCTCTGGTTCTTCATGATCCGGCAGATGCAGACGGGTGGTAACAAGGCTTTGTCTTTTGGCAAGAGCCGAGCCCGCCTGCTGTCAATGCAGCAAAAGAAGGTCACATTCAAAGACGTAGCCGGCGTGGACGAAGCCAAGGAAGAGCTGAAAGAGATTATTGAGTTCTTACGCGAGGCACAAAAGTTTCAGAAGCTGGGCGGACGAATTCCCAAGGGCGTGTTGCTGGTAGGGCCTCCGGGAACAGGTAAAACCCTGCTGGCGAGAGCTGTCGCCGGCGAAGCTAACGTTCCCTTCTTCTCCATTTCGGGCTCAGACTTCGTCGAAATGTTTGTAGGTGTCGGAGCCAGTCGGGTTCGCGATCTTTTCGAGCAGGGGAAGAAGAATGCTCCCTGCATCATCTTTATCGATGAAATTGACGCTGTGGGGCGGCATCGCGGTGCTGGACTCGGCGGCGGTCACGATGAGCGTGAGCAGACGTTGAATCAGTTGCTGGTCGAAATGGACGGATTTGAGTCCAACGAAGGCGTGATTCTGATGGCCGCGACCAACCGGCCCGACGTACTTGATCCGGCGTTGCTGCGGCCGGGACGTTTCGACCGCAGGGTGGTTGTCAGCCGGCCCGACGTGCGCGGGCGTGAAGAAATCCTGCGAGTCCACACCCGCAAGATTCCTTTGGCCGATGATGTCGATCTCTTTGTGTTGGGTCGCGGAACGCCTGGATTCTCAGGCGCTGACCTCGCCAACATGGTCAACGAAGCGGCACTGGCAGCGGCGCGGCAGAACCGCAAAGCTGTCTTGATGTATGACTTCGAACTCGCCAAGGATAAGGTGCTGATGGGCGTGGAGCGAAAGTCGATGCTCCTGTCCGATGAAGAAAAAAAGAACACGGCCTATCATGAAGCCGGACACGCGCTGGTAGCGGCGTTGTTGCCGCACTCGGATCCTTTACACAAAGTGACGATCATTCCTCGCGGGATGGCGCTGGGCGTAACGATGCAGTTGCCGATCGATGATCGGCACAATTACTACAAGAATTACCTCGAAACTTCGATCGCTATTCTGATGGGCGGCCGAATCGCAGAAGAAATTTTTCTCAATTCGATGAGCACCGGGGCCGGGAACGACATCGAGCGGGCCACCGAAATGGCACGCAAGATGGTTTGTGAGTGGGGCATGAGTGATCTGGGCCCGCTCACTTTCGGCAAGAAAGAAGAGCAGATCTTCCTGGGACGCGAGATTGCTCAGCACCGCGATTACAGCGAGGCAACTGCGGTCAAGATCGATGCAGAAGTGCAGAAACTCGTAGGCAACGGCTACGCTGCCGCCAAGGGTATTCTGTCTTCGAATCGGGATGTGCTGGAGCGGATCGCGCATGCGCTGATTGAACGCGAAGTACTCGATGCGGTGCAGATCAAGATGATCATCGAAGGACAGGAACTGCCGAAGATCGTCCCGCCTCCTAAAGCGGACGATGGCGTGCAGCAGGTGATCAAGCCGGATTTGCAGCCGGGAAGGGCGAAGAGTCCGGAACGGCCGGCGCCAGCGTAAAAACATCGTCGGACGTGAGACTCAGCAAAAACATTGGGCGGCTATATTATGCCGCCCTTTTTTATTTGCGAAATCGCTTCCGCTCTTGATCGGTGTGATCGGTTGACCGGCTTCCCTACTGGTTTACCGCCTTCATCATTTGCTCGGTGTAACGCTGGCCGGAGACGGCTCCGTGGGGGAAGACTTCCGCGAGACGGTGGAGGTCGTCGGCGTTGAGTTTGCACTTCCAGCGCGGCGACGTTTTCTTCCAGATATTTGCGCCGCTTAGTGCCCGGGATGGGAACGATGTCATCGCCCTGCGCCAGTACCCATGCCAGTGCCAGTTGAGCAGGCTTGCAGTTCTTTCTCTTTTGCGATTTCCTCCACCCGGTGAACCAGGTCAAGATTCTTCTGGAAATTCTCGCCTTGAAAGCGAGGAGACGAGCGACGGTAATCGTCGGCGGGCAGGTCTTCAACGCGCTTGAACTGGCCGGTCAGAAATCCGCGGCCCAGCGGGCTATAGGCAACGAAGCCGATGCCCAGTTCGCGGCAGGTCGCCAGAATCTCGTCTTCGGGATCGCGCGTCCACAGCGAATATTCGGTTTGCAGAGCCGCAATCGGATGAACTTTTACGGCACGGCGCAGGCTGGCGACGCTGGCCTCGGACAAGCCGAGATAGCGAACCTTGCCCTCTTTCACCAGCTCGGCCATGGCGCGTACTGTGTCCTCGATCGGGGTGTTGGGATCGACGCGGTGCTGGTAGTAGAGGTCGATGATGTCCACGTTCAGGCGGCGCAGACTGGCCTCGCAGGACTGGCGGACATATTCGGGCTTGCCATTCACGCCACGGGCGGTGGGGTTTTTGGGATCGCGAACGATGCCGAACTTGGTTGCCAGTACGATCTGGTCGCGTTTGCCCTTGATGGCGCGTCCCACGAGTTCTTCATTGGTGTGGGGACCGTAGACGTCGGCTGTGTCAAGGAAGTTGATACCGAGTTCGAGGGCGCGGTGGATGGTAGCAAGGGATTCGTTGTCATCGCGTCCACTGTAGAACTCTGACATGCCCATGCAGCCCAAGCCCATGGCGGAAACGGTGAGGCCGGTATGACCCAGTTTTCGGGTTTTCATGATTGAACTCCAGAAACGAATTATGTAGGTCTACCAAGCCATAGATGCGGGTGAGGCGGTGAGGATGCTCCAACTTTCAGGCTTCGCGCTCTGGCAAGCTGACGTGGGGCAGTCGCCGTCCCTGGCACGAACCGAGTATTTCAGACGCTGATCGTAATCAGCGGCTTGGCTCGTTCCAGCACTTCGCCGATTTCGACTGCGGGAACGCCCGCGTCGTTTAGCTCACGAATCAATTTCGGAGAGTGTTCTGATGCGACCGCGATTAGAAGGCCGCCCGCAGTTTGAGGATCGAAGAGGATTGCTTTCAGTTCTTCCGAAACACCTTCTTCGTAGCCGACTACACATTCGGCGAAATCGCGGTTATTTTTCAGGCCGCCGGGGATGTTGCCAGCGCGGATGCAAGCGAGAGCGCCTTCCAGCAGTGGAATCTGGTTTATGTGCAAGGTCAGTGAAACATTTGACGCAAGGGCCATTTCGCGGGCGTGACCGATGAGACCGAAGCCAGTAACGTCGGTCAGGGAGTGGATGGGGCGATGGTTGCCGGACATCGCCGAGCCTTGCTCGGCCTGGACAGGTGAGACATCTGCCCTTACGCGGTTTGCGCCGACAGAGAATCCTGCGATGATTTCAGCGGCGACCTTGTTCAGAGTCGTCATAGAGCGGGTCGCAGCGTCGATCCACGACTGCTTTGCTGTTCCCTGTTTGATTGCGGTTGAGATTACGCCGGTACCGAGGGATTTGGTGAACAACAAGCGGTCGCCAGGTTGCGCTTCACCATTGGTCAAAATCTGGTTGGGATCAATCAGGCCCGTGACGGAATAACCGAACTTGGTTTCCTCGTCGCGAATACTGTGCCCTCCTATCACAGTGCAGCTTGCCTCCATCATTTGCGAGAGACCACCGGCCAGAATTTGCTCCAGGACTTCAAGATCACCGTTGGCGGGGAAACACACGTGAGCCAGTGCGGTGATGGGACGTCCGCCCATGGCATAGACGTCGCTCAAGGCATTGGTTGCGGCAATTTGGCCGAAGGTGTAGGGGTCATCCACGATAGGGGTGAAGAAGTCGACCGTCTGTACCAAGGCAAGGTTGTCTGTGATTTTGTAGATACCAGCGTCGTCGGCATGGTCGAAGCCGACCAAAACGTTGGGATCGTGCTGACGGGGAAGTTTGCTGAGAACTTTGTCGAGCACTGCGGGGCTTAGTTTAGAGGCACAGCCCCCGGCCTTTACAGTCTCAGTCAGACGTGTTTTCAGGGTGGGCATACTCCCATTGTAGAAGATTTGACCCCCGGCAAAAGTTCGGCGATCCGCAAGCTCAATGAAAAGGCAAGTTCCTCTGCTGCTACGCCTCATTCTGGGCGGCTGACAAGGGTAGGTAGAAGGGTTGTTTGGTCAGTTTGACGTTGCGGGTTGGGAGAGGAAGGACCTGCTGTCCACTGCGCTTCGCTCCGGTCGGGATGACAAACTTTTCGGGGATTCAGGCGGTTAGCGAAGGGAAACGTCGGTGACACGTAGCTCGGGATACTCGTGGTTCCAGTCGGCGGTGACGTGTTCGAACGTGAGACGGAATTGTTGGCTCTGTCCAGAAGCGAGCGGCGCAACGGTTAAATCAACCGCGTCGGTGTAGGGGCCGGTGGGTTGCAGAACATGCAGCGGGACGTCTTCGGCTTGTGCCACCTGACCGAGCGAGTCTTTGAAGCTGACGTGGACGACGGCATGAGTAACCGTCTTATCTCCCGCATTGGTGACGGTACCGTCAAGATAGGTGACAGTGGTGCCGATAAAGTTTTCTGCTGCGCTCATTTTCATGTCGGAGAGTTTGAGGTTGGCGGCGTAGGGATGCGGAGGGTTCGCAATTTTGGAATCGCTGCGCAACAGGAAAGCGGCAGCACCGACGACCACCACGACCAGAGCCAAACCCAAGAGGATGGGAAGTAGATTTGACTTCGGCTCTTCGGTTGCCGGGGAGGGCTGGAGGAGGCTTCCCATGTGGAGATTGTACGGGAATTCAGGATTGGGATTTCAGATTGGAGACTTCACCAGCAACTTCAAAGGCGGCGAGCTGGGGGCGCCCGCCCTACACGAGCTACTCGCCGCCGACGGTTAGTCCGTCGATGCGAATAGTTGGGCAGGCCATGGCGCCACGGAACTCGAGGTCGTTGCCGATTTCGGAGATGTTGAAGAACAACTCCTTAAGATTTCCTGCCACGGTGATTTCTTCGACTGGAAAGGCCAGCTCCCCGCCCGAGATCCATAGGCCGGAAGCGCCGCGAGAGTAGTCACCTGTAACCAGATTCGCGCCATGGCCGAGAAACTCCGTGACGTAGAGTCCCTCAGGAATGGCGGCGATAATCTCTTTCGGAGTTTTCGATCCTGGCTGCAGAAAGTAATTTCCGGGACCGATTCCGGGTGTACCCGCGAGTCCGCGCGAGGCGTTTGCTGTGGTTTGAAGACCCAGCTTTTTCGCGGTGTAAGTATTCAGCATATAAGACTTGAGAACACCATTTTCGATAACCACCGTGCGGCGGGTGGGAATGCCTTCACCGTCGAAGGGGGCGGTGCCAAAGCCGCCGACCATAGTGCCGTCGTCGATTACCGTCACCTGGTCGCCAGCGATTTTCTGGCCGAGCTTCCCGGCGAGGAAGGAGGCGCCGCGATAGACGGAGTCTCCGTTGATGCCTTCGAAAATATGACCCAGTATGGAATTAGCGACCATCGGATCGAGAACGATAGGCAGGCGCGCTGTCTTTACTTTTCGACCACCGAGCCTTCGCAGGGTGCGCTGGGCTGCAATCTTTCCTACTTCCTCTGGGGAATCCAGGCGGCCCAAATTGCGAGCCACTGAGAACCAGTAGTCGCGTTGCATGCCGCCAGTTTCTGTCTGGGCGATGGGTACAGCTGCCACCGAACAGTACGACCGCCGGTACTCGCCGACGAACCCGTGAGAGTTCGCAAGAACTTTGTGGCCGGTAGCGGCGTCGAAAGAACCGCCTTCAGAATTCTTGATGCGAGGATCGTAGTCGAGTGCCGCTTTCTCGGCGCGGCGAGCGTAGTTGATGCGTTCTTCACCGGGAAGCGAGTACACGTCGGCGGAGTAGAGATCAAGATCGCCGGGCAGGGAGCCGAGTTGCGAGGCATCGGGAATGCCGGAAAAGGGATCTTCGGATGTAATCCGAGCGAGGCTCAGCGCCGAATTCAACATACGATCGAGCGCTTCGCGCGAGAAATCCGTCGAATAGGTACTGGCTGAACGCTGGCCGTGAAACACCCGCACCCCAATGGAGCGGGAGCCGGCCTCTTTCAAGGTTTCGACCTGACCCAGGCGGACCAGTGTGGAAAATTCATCACCTTCGCGCACAACACATTCGGCGGCCGAGGCGCCGCCAGCCATGGCTCGGCGGACGATGTCCTGAGCAACTTCGCGGAGATCAGTTTCTGATTTCTGACTGCTGGTTTCTAGTTCAGTGGGCATAGACAATTCGTGAACCAAAGAATCACGGAGGAATTTTTGGTGGTCTTCTCCTGACTCTGCGATTGAGAAATTCTTACTATTGCATGAAGCCGCCGGGGTCTTTCTTGGCCGTACCGCCAACGGTCAAACGATCTACTTTGAGCGTGGGAATGCCAACCCCTACAGGAACGGCCTGGCCGTCTTTGCCGCAGGTGCCTACGCCTTCGTCGAGTTTCAGGTCGTTTCCAACCATGGAGACGCGAGTCAGAACATCGGGGCCGTTTCCTATCAGCGTAGCGCCCTTGATGGGTGCGGTGACGTGACCGTCTTCGATCAGATAAGCCTCTGATGCCGAGAAGACGAACTTTCCGCTAGTAATGTCTACCTGCCCTCCGCCGAAGTTGACGGCGTAAACGCCGTGTTTGACGGAGCGAATGATGTCTTGGGGATCGTCCTGCCCTGCCAGCATGTAGGTGTTGGTCATGCGCGGCATGGGAATGTGTTCGTAACTCTCCCGGCGGCCGTTGCCGGTATCTGCCATGCCCATCAGACGAGATGAAAGTTTGTCGCTCAAGTAGCCCTTCAGGATGCCCTTCTCGATCAGCACAGTATTCTGGGTGGGCTGGCCTTCGTCGTCCATGTTAAGTGAGCCGCGACGCCATGGCATGGTTCCGTTGTCAACCACTGTGCATTTTTCGCTGGCTACTCGTTTGCCAATGAGGCCGGCGAAAGCGGAAGTCTGTTTGCGATTGAAATCGGCTTCAAGACCGTGACCTACCGCTTCGTGGAGAAGGACCCCGGGCCAGCCCGGACCGAGCACGACTTCCATCTCGCCTGCCGGGGCTTCGCGGGCATCGAGTTGCAGAATTGCCTGGCGAGCGGCTTCTTTTGCGAAGTATTCGGGAGTTTTTTCACCGAAGAAGAAATCGAGAGCCACGCGGCCCCCACCCCCGGAGCTTCCGCGAGCGGAGTTCCCTTGCGTTTTGGCGATGCACGAAACATTCATGCGGGCTAAAGGCTGCGAGTCTTCGGCGAAGGTGCCGTCGGAGCCGACGACCAGGATGTTGCGAAGTTCGTCTACATAACTTGCGCGCACTTCCTGAATTCGTGGGTCGTAAGCCCGGGCCGATTGGTCGGCGCGCATGACAAGTTCAACTTTGGCGCTAATTTCGGCATCAACCGACGGAAGAGTGATGGGATAAAGGCTGCGAGCAGGCTTTTCCTGAAATCCCACGGACGGGGTCTTTGCTGGACCACTGGCTATCAAGGCGGCAGTACGGGCCGCATGCAGGATTCTCTCGGAAGAAAGGTCGTCAGTATAAGCGTAGCCGGTTCGCTCGCCGACTACGACACGGACGCCACAACCAGCCGAGATCCCCTGAGAGGCGGACTTTACCATCGACTCATCCATCGCCAGGGAGGTAGACGATAGATATTCAAAATAGAGGTCGGCGTATTCGCCTCCGGCCGACAGGGCTGCCGCAAGGTAGCGTTCTAAGTCATGTTCGCTAAGGCCGTAATGCTGAAAAAAGAACCGATTCTTATCCACGATAATTAGATGTCCTTGGGGCGGGAAAGACTCCCGGATAAGGCATTATCCCACATGGAGATTGGCTGGAGGTTGACGGTTAGCAGCCATTTCGGAACGGCTCCCCCAGGAACGGGTTAGGTGGGCTTTTCACTCCGAATCGTTTCCGAACTGCACTCAACCCGACACCGAAGACGAGACTTGGTCAATATCGCAAAACCTCTCCGGCTAGAGCGAAAATGGCGCAGGTCCAAACCCGAGAGCGTCAGCGAACAGGTCTTGCCAAAAAACGCCTTGACTCGGTTAGAGACGGGATGACAAAGGTTTCCTAAATTGCCTCAGCTTTTGTTCATTTTTCTGACCAGGCTCCGAGGGCGCGGCGTGCATCCACTAACTGGGCCAGGTGATAGGCAGTGTGGTCGGCCGCCAGCAGGGCCTGGCGAAGGACGGTTTGGCCATCTCCCCATGGGATACGGGCGTGCAAATCGGTTTTGGGATTCGCCACCAAGTCCTGTAGGGCTTTCAAGTCTTTGCGGAAATTCTTGACGCTGGCGTTCCATGCGGCTGTACTCGGCGGCGCGGCGGTGCGTGGCCAATAGCCTTTTGGCCAATCGGGTGAGACATGCTTTTTGTTACGGCTGAATTCGAGAATGTCCCATTGAGCAATGCGCAGGTGATCCAACAACATCCACGGAGAGTGGGGCAGGCGGGGAGGCTTTTGTCCGCGCAACTTCGGAGGAAGCCCTGCGATGATGTCGTCAAATTTTGCGTGCGCGTTACCGCCCTTGAGCAAGTCGATGAGTTGCTTGCGGAGTAAGTGATCGGGATCGGGTTTCATACTTATTATTCCTTTTATTCTCTTACGGCTTCGTAGTGCAGAAGTTTGAGATAGGCTCACACATCTTAGCTTTGCATCATTACGCTCGCGCGTCCACATCTGGCGCTCACATCACTCCATTTTAGGCTGCTCCTCTGGTTTTTCGCCGCGGTAGACGCGGGCAATTCCGCGCACCAGGCGGCGCAAGGGAAGGCCACCTTTGATGTCAGCGAGGAAGATCTCTCCTTTGCGATTGCTGCGATAAAACCAGCGTTTCAGTAGCGCCAAGTGTTCCATGGTTTCGAGCGAGCTTTTGGGGGAAGCGGGCGGTATTGTGGCGAGGGCTGATTGGACTCGAGACTCCATCGACTGAGATTTCGTGTGCTCGGCGGTTTGAATTGAAAATGACAGCGGCCCGGTGATCAGGCCGGCGTCGATAGGGAAGAAGGTCACACACTCGGGTACCGGAGATGGTTGCACCATGATGGCCGTGAGTTGATCGATGCGGCGGACAATTTCCGGAAGCTGGCTTGTAACCGGCTTGAGCTTTTCGAGTTCGACGTGCAGGGTGGCGGCCTTTTCGTATTCCAAGTTTGTGGAAGCCTGATCGCGGGACTGAGTAATCTGCCGTACCAGGGAGTCGCCGCCAGTGTCGAAATAGGTTTGCACGCGCGAAACCTCGGTGCGGTAGGCTTCGTCAGAGCAACCTTTGAAACACGGAGCCAGGCACATTTTCATTTCAGAATAGATGCAGCCGGGAAAGCTTGGATCGGGGTCGAGATCGTCGACGCAACGGCGCATCTTGAAAAAGTCCAGAGAATCATTGGCGAACTTTTCTGCCGCCGTCCGCGAGGGGAAAGGACCGTAGTAGACGGACTGGCTTCCCATCCGGCCAAGACGCGTCGTGATCGACGCGCGAGGGTATTCGTTTTCCAGGTGAAGCTTGAGTAGCGGTGCGAAACGCAGCCGGAGGCGGTCGCTATAGGTTTTCGGAAAAGCAGAACGAAGTAGGCGATACAGGAGAAATCCCGACTCAAAATCGGAACCGGAGGCAGTGAACTCAATCCAGCGGACTCGATCTCGAAGGTTAAGTCTGCGGCTGTGTTCAGGAGGACCAAGCAAGCGATGCAGACGGCGCTGCAGGTTGGCAGTTTTGCTGACGTAGGGGTCGGCCTGGGGATCGTCGCTGCGCAGAAGGAAGACGGCGGGGCCAGCCGGGGCAAATGCAAAGGCCTTGGCGTCTCGGGAGGGAACGAACTCTATGCGCTCGGCTAGCACTTGCCCATTTTAGTTTGTGCCGGCATCCAGACGTTGGAAAGGTTTATTGGTCTATCGGCGTTTGATCCGGCGTTTGATGCGTGCACAAGTGGCCAGTCGTCAGCGGAAGCTGGCGCTGCGGAATTTTTGACGGAAATCTTCGCCTTCCATTTTTATGATGCGGCACATTTCGTGGAGGCGGGAGCGCATGCGTTCGCCGATGCGATCTCCGAGAGTTTCTTCGCGGGCAGCACCGCGAGGGCCTGCGACAGCGCCTGCGGGGCGATCGTCAAAATTGGAAGTGATGATCGTGGTCCGATTATCATTGTAGCGGGCGTTCAGGATCAGGCTTACTGTGTCCCAAACCCATTCGGTAGGCTTGACGGCGCCGAGTTCGTCGAGGACCAGGACTTCGGTTTCGAAAACCGGGCGCAATACTTCGAGTTCAGTAGCCTTCACCGAATCGTTGTAGGAGTTCTGTATCTGCTTGAGGAGTTCGCGGTAATCATAAAAGAGGCAGGCGATGCCTTTGCCAAGAATCAGTTCCTTGATGATGCCAACGGCGAGATGGGTTTTGCCTACGCCAATGCTGCCGATGATAAGGAGGCCCGTGCTATCGATGGGATACTCTTCGACAAATTTCCCTGCGGCAAGCCGGGACGACGCAAGTTGTTGATGCGGGCCGTCCGACTCAAAGTTTGACAGTTCGCAGTGCTCGTACCGCTTTGGGATGCGGGCGGCGGTCAGCAGAGCGTGGGCGCGGGCTTGCAGGCGACAGTCACAGCGAGTAACGCGACGTTCGGAGCCTATCGAGACGGATTTCCATCCGGTGCCGTCACATAGCGAGCAGACTTCTGACAAAATCTTCATGAACAGATTTCCCAATCAACGCTCTTGTCTTTACTAAACTTTGCACTCCACAGCGCGGTTGTGCAAGTGGTAAAGCCTGCCGGTCTGTGCACATCCTGTGAAGTTGGGAGATGCGCTGTGGAGAGCTGAGGAAATGGGGTGACGAGTTTCGTAACAAGGCGAGGCGTTGTGAGGGGAATGCGCTAGATCGTGCTAGTTACCTTCCCCCCCGCACCCGCGCTATCAAGCGGAATTATTAGGGAAAGTTGAGGGCGTTAGCTTGCGAAAGGGCTTCCCGAAGGCGAATCGGGAACCCCATGACTCAAAAGCGGCATCTGGTGCGGATTTCCACAGTTGACTTTCGCTGCTGACGGTAGCTAAATAAGGCCGCCGGGTTTCCCCACTCAGCGAGTGCTCGTGATCTGTATCCATTTACACGCTGGGGGATCAACGAAACCTGCCAGGAGATAAGATGAACAAAGCTGATCTCATTGACCGAATCGCAGCCAGTTGCCACATCAGCAAGACCCAGGCAGCCACGGCTATCGACACAACCGTCGACAGCATCACTTCGGCTCTGAAGAAAGGAGACCGGGTCGCGTTGATTGGTTTTGGCACGTTCTCTGTCTCGCAGAGAAAAGCCCGCAACGGGCGCAACCCGCAAACCGGCGCCACCATCAAGATCGCTGCCCGGAAAGTCGCTAAATTTTCGTCCGGAGCCGAACTCAAGAAGGCCGTTAACCGCGGCAAGTAAAGGCCCAGGTTTAATTACGAAGTTATGAACGGCAGGAGGTCGGTCCTGCCGTTTTTTTTGTTGTGGGCGCCCTACACACTGATGGGCTTTAGTTGCTGAATCCTGCGGGAATCCATTAGAATCTAATGTCTCGAACAAGTTTGGAGACCCCAATGAAGGCAGCTATTCATCCCGCGTACAACGAAATCCGGGTTATGTGCGCTTGTGGAAGCAGTTTTACGACCCGTTCTACCCATAAGGGCGATATCCACGTGGAAATTTGCTCGGCGTGCCATCCGTTCTTTACGGGCAAGCAGAAGTTGCTCGATACGGCCGGTCGTGTGGAGCGTTTCCGCCGGAAATATGCGAAGGCAGAGCCGGCAAAGAAGTAAGGCTGGGCACGGATTTCCCGAGATCATTACAGCTTATTCAGCCCCTGCATTTCGCGGGGGCTTTGTTTTAGAGACAGGTAGAATAGGGGTCGTGCGCAAATATTGGGATAATTCGGCGCCAGCCGCGGGCGAAGGGACAAGAGCCACACAATCTGTTCCTTCGTCGGTGACGATTGGAAGCGTTCGGATCGCTCCGGCTACCGTTTTGGCTCCCATGGCTGGCGTGACCGACACGGTGTTCCGCCGCTTCATCCGAAACCTCGGCGGATGTGGACTGATTATGACTGAATTCACCTCTGCCGACGGCATTCTGCGTGGCAAGGACAAGAAAGCCAAGCTTTACCTGCATTTCTACGAAGACGAACATCCCATATCGGCCCAACTCTTTGGAAGCGATCCCAAAGTGATGGCGGACGCGGCGCGGATTGTGGAAGATCTTGGCTTTGATCTGGTCGATCTGAATCTTGGCTGTCCGGCCAAGAAAGTTGTGAAGTGCAACGGCGGTTCTGGGCTGCTTAAGGATTTACCGGCCATTGGAAAGATCTTTGAAGCAGTGCGGAGTGTGGTCACGATTCCGTTTACGGTGAAATTTCGGGCGGGATGGAACGACGACAACATTGTTTGTGTCGAGCTGGCGAAGATGGCGGAAGGATGCGGTCTGAGCGCCGTTGCCCTGCACGCCCGCACCCGCGAACAAGGCTACAGCGGTCAGGCCCGCTGGGAGTGGATTGCCGCCATCAAAGACGCGGTGAAGATTCCAGTCATCGGGAACGGAGACATCCGCACACCCGAGGACGCCTGCGCCATGGTGGCCCAGACAGGATGCGATGCGGTGATGATCGGGCGGATGGCGCCTGCGAATCCGTGGATCTTTCGGCAGATTGAGCAGCACTGCATCGGGACAAAGCGGGTAGGGGAAGGGGTCATCACCTGCCCGGCCGAGCGCAGCCCGGCACTAGTTCTCGATAACTTTGGCGATCTTGCGCTTCCCCGCACGGCCGAGGACTCCGGCGCCTACATTTCGAGACCTTACAGCGAGCCCAGCGAAGCCGACCGGTACCAGATGATTCGCACCTATTTTGAAATGTTGATCGAAGAAGAGATGCCGGGGGCCGAGGGCAAAATGAAGCAGTTTGCCTCCTGGTTCACGCATGGAGTGGCGGGCGGGGCTGCACTGCGCAAAGCGATCTACGAATCCAAGAGCCGGAGCGAGATTCTAGCGAGTGTCGAACGATTCTTTGAAAATCGCATGGAAAGGTGTGTAACTCCGGTCGGCGGAGTCTTGAGCTCTATTTCTTGATCTCTCGCATCCTGGGGGCCAACGCCTGTTACGCCGGTCGAACTCAAATACCACCTGCAACAACCCATTTCCGTTGTATATTGTGGCCGAACCTTCTCGCCTGAGGTTCTGGACGGTCACTTTATGTCAACCGTACCGGCAACCTTGCGGCGCAGTCCCCGGTTGCTTGAAAAATATTTCTTATCTGCTTCCATTGGCCTGATGCTGGCCTACGTTCTCGTTCATAACGAGAGCTTCCTGATCAATGCGCATGACCCGGAATGGCAGCACATTCACCCATTCCGGTGGTATCTGCTGCCTCATGCTATCGCGGGGGCGTGCGCCTTGCTACTCGGCCCGATGCAGTTCTCCGACCGTCTGCGGCGGCACTTCGCCAGGCTGCATCGCGTGGGTGGCAGGATTTATGTGGGCGGCGTTCTCATTTCCGCACCGCTCGGCTTCTACATCCAGTATCTCGCGGAGCGATCGGGCGCCCCGCGGTCGTTCAGTGTCGCCGCCGCGGCGCAAGCTATCACGTGGACCGTGACCACCATGATCGCGCTGGCCTTCATACTGCAAGGCAAAGTCGATCAGCATCGCCGCTGGATGACCCGCAGCTTTTCAATTGCCCTGGTTTTTCTCGAAGTCCGCCTGGTCCTGGGCGTGACCGGCTGGGAGAATCTGGGGCACTCGGCAGCCGAGACCGTGGTATGGGCCTGCAACATATTTGCTTTGCTCTTGGCTGATATCGTGCTTCAGTGGCAGGACCTTCGGCGATCTCATCGCGCCATTCCGGCGAGCTGATTGCTGGCAGAACAGTCTTTCGGGATTCGGATCACTAACATAGCTCTTCACCCGCGTTCAGAGGCCGGTCCAGCTGGGCGCGAGATGCATAGGTTCTTCGCTTCGCTCAGGATGGCATAGGCCTAGCTTTTTCTCGCGTACACGGGCGCGACGCCCGCGCCCACATTCAGGCGCGGACGCCCTTGTACGCCGTCATCGATCAGGCTTCTGAGATGCGGGAACCGTGCTGGAAATGGTACTGCAGGATCTTTGCAGCCAGCACGGGGCTTACTTTTCCCGATTGCGGATCGATGGTACGGACAACCTCCCCGCGGCAGACTACTTCCGCAGCGGCCAAGCCTGCGATTTCTGCGGGTAATACCAGATTGATTTCCAATTGTGCATTGGGAGCAATCGTCTCTTCCGCCTGGAACAACATTCCCGAGCGGCTGATATTTTCCGTTGTGCCTTCCCGCCATCCTCGTTCTCCCACTTGCCGGTATTTCAGCGGCAAATGAAGATCAAAGCGAGTTGCGCGGAAGGGGGAGGATATTTTCGTACGAGTCCGAACGATGGGAACGGTTTGAGCTAAGCGAGCAGACATCTGAATCTCCTTTGGGGGTGGGGTATCAAGCGCCTCCCGCACCTTGGCCTGAAGCGCGGGGAGGGTAAAGGGCTTCTGGAGTAGGTTGATTCCTTGGTCCAGGGTGCCGTTGTGGCCAATGTGGTTCTCCGTGTAGCCCGACATGTAAAGCACTTTGGTTTCGGGCCGGCTCTGGGAGATCTGGTTGGCCAGTTCGCGCCCGTTCATTCCCGGCATGATGACGTCAGTCAGCAGCAGGTGAATGGGGCCTAAGTGTTCCTGGGAAGCTTTCATGGCGGACGCGCCATCAGCAGCGTCGATAACGCTGTAGCCCTGACTCTCCAGGGACTGTTTGGTCAGTTGTCGAAGATTCTCTTCGTCCTCGACAAGCAGGATGGTTTCTGTGCCGGTGCGCGGTTGTTCTGCGAGAGCCGGGGGCTGGAGAGCCTCATGCTGCAAGGCGGCGTCGACGCGGGGCAGGTAGATTTTGAAAGTCGTGCCTCTGCCGGTCTCGCTGTAAACCCAGATGTAGCCTTCGCTCTGTTTAATAATGCCGTAGACCGTCGAGAGCCCGAGGCCGGTGCCTTTCAATCCCTTCGTGGTATAAAACGGCTCGAAGATATGAGTCTGGGTTTCCGGGTCCATGCCCATGCCGGTATCGCTGATGGCGAGCATTACGTAGTCGCCGGGCTCTACCGGTGAGTGGAAACGGGCGTAGGTAGTGTCAACATGAACGTTGGCAGACTCGATGGTGAGTTTGCCGCCGTGGGGCATGGCATCACGGGCATTGACGGCAAGATTCATGACAACCTGCTCGATCTGGCCGGGGTCCGCTTTGACGGCGCCGAGATCGGAGCCGGGAACCATGACAAGGTCGATATCTTCGCCAATGAGCCGGGTCAGCATTTTCAGGTTTTCGGTCACCACGCTATTGAGGTCCACGACTTTAGGCGCCAGCATCTGTTTGCGGCTGAAGGCGAGGAGCTGGCGAGTGAGAGCGGTAGCACGTTCGGAGGCTTTGGCGATTTCCTGGGCTGGTCCGCGTAATGTGGGGTTAGGTCCGATCCGTTCCAACAGAAATTCGGAATAACCCGAGATGACCATAAGCAGGTTGTTGAAATCGTGGGCAACTCCGCCGGCGAGACGGCCGATAGCTTCCATCTTTTGAGCCTGGCGAAGTTGCTGTTCGAGAGCGCGGCGTTCGGTAACATCTTCGGCGAAGAGCTCGAAGAAGATGGCGTTGCCGTCGTCACGAAAAGCGCGCCCAGACAGGCGAACGTTAATCACTGCACCGTCTTTACGTACCCAATCGGCAGCCAGGCCATGAAATTTCTGGAGGGCGCGGAGGAAGTCTGCAAGGCTGAACCACTGCTGGGAGTCAGAATAAAGGTTGGCCAGATTCTGGCCGACCAACTCCGCTCCGGATTCGTGTCCCAACATCGCCACCAGGGCCGGATTCACATCTAGAAGGATCCCATTGGAATCGCACCGGCATACGCCATACGGTGCGTGCGTGACCAGCGAGCGGAAGTTGATCTCGGAGCGGCGCAGGCCCTCTTGGGCTGAACGCAGTGCGGCGTTGAAGAAGCAAATCAGGCCGGCGACGAACACAAATAGAGTGAGATGTATGATGGCTTTGTGATAGTCAGAAGGCGCGCGAGCTCCCGCCAGCGAGAAGTAAGCACTTACCGTCAAGGCAAATGAGGTGGCGACGAGGCCTGGCTTCCAGCCGCCGTACCACGCACTGACCATCACGGCAACGGCGAAGACAACGAGACGGCTTTCGACCACATCAGCAAGCAATAAAGCTGGGATGAGAGCGAGAATGATGCTGAGAACCGCAACACCGTATCGGAGGATTGGAGCCCGAGCGGGAGGGATATAGCGTTTGCGAAGAAGGGGGAGGTTCGTTCGCATAAGAAGAATTTAATTCCTTAATGGGAACGGCGCGAGTTACGAGAGTCCAATACGGTACTGGCCAATTTTCTAAGGTGTGGAAAATTAGTCCGAAAACCAAGGCAACCTTTGCGACGGAGTTGATGTTGAGATTCAGCGGTCAAAGACAATGAGCACTGGCAGCCTGAGCCGGTGTTTGGATTATTCTTCATGAATGTCGGTCTTTTTGGGGGAAGCTTCGATCCGATACATCACGGGCATCTGGCTTTAGCACGCGCCGCGAAAGAACGATACCAACTGAGCCGAATCTACTTTGTTCCGGCCAATATTCCGCCTCATAAACAGAAACAGCCCCTGTCGTCGTATTTCCATCGCTATGCCATGGTGGTGCTGGCGACGATGGGAGAAAAGGCGTTTGTGCCGTCCTTGCTCGAGGCGCCGGAAGAGACTTTGCCCAAGCCCGCGGGCGGAAAACTCCGTGCCACAGAGCAATCGTCCGCGAAAGCAAATTACACGATTGACACGGTGCGGCAGCTAAAACGATCCCTGAAGAAAATCGATTCCCTGTTTTTTCTCATCGGCATTGATGCTTTCGCTGATATCGCCAAATGGCACGAGCCGGAGGCACTTCTGCGTGAATGTGATTTCATCGTTGCGAGCCGTCCCGGGTATTCGCTGGCGGATGTGGCCAACGCTCTCCCCGAGAAACTGCGCCCGAAACCCGCAGTCAGCCAGCCATTCGCCAAACAGGCGGCCACAGGCGACCTGATCTTGAACGGTGTCACTGTCCATTTATTAGACAGTGTGCACCAGCCAGTTTCAGCGACGGCTATACGTCAGGCGGTGGCGGCGAAGAAGCCGTTGCGCAGGTTCGTCGACGCCGGGGTGGAGGAATATATCAAGAAGGAAGGACTGTATTTGTAAATTCGGTCACCAGTCTCGATCATTCCCCAGTCCGCCGGCAGTCTAGGGTGTCGGCTACAATGGATGTGGCCGAGGACAGGCACAACCGATCCGCATGAAGAAGAACGAATCGAAAGCACAAATCTCCGAAGCGATAAGAGCCTGTCTAGAGAAGAAGGCAGAAGAAATAACCATCTTGGAACTGGAAAAAGGCGCGGGAGCATTCACAGATTACTTCGTGGTGTGCAGCGGCAGTAACCCGCGGCAGGTGCAGGCCATTGCCGACGAGGTGGAACTTCGCCTGAAGAAGGCGGGCTTATGGCCTCATCAGATTGAGGGGTATAAGCAGGCGGAGTGGGTGCTGATGGACTATTTTGACTTTGTGGTTCACGTCTTCTCAGAAAAGGCTCGTAAGTTTTACGACTTGGAAAGACTGTGGAAGTCATCGCGACGACTAGAACCGTCGGAATTAGTGGAGGATGGCCGCGCCCGCCGGCGTGCTCCCGCCCGAGCGCAGAAAAAGAAACGAGCGTAGAAGTTTCGGCCGAATGAATTCCTCTGAAAATCCTAACCTCGATTGGGGCTCCTCCTACAAACTAAACGCTGCGGAGAAGTGGAAGGCGAAGAACGCCGCCATGGGACGCGATGTAACTGTCACCCTGGTTGAATACGCGCGTCCCAGAGCTGGTATGAAGGTGCTGGACTTGGCCAGCGGCACGGGTGAGCCGTCGATTACCCTGGCGGAACGAGTTGGGCCTGAGGGAAGCGTGACAGCTCTTGATCTGAGCCCCGAATTACTTGAGGTTGCAGCGAAACGGGCTCAGATTCGAGGGCTTAAGAACTTTTCCGTAAGACAGGGGGACGCGCACGCGCTTCCGTTTCCCGACCAAAATTTCGATTTGGTGACGTCGCGTTTCGGCGCGATGTTTTTTGCTGACCCCGACAGGGCCTTCCGGGAGGTGCACCGCGTACTCAAACCGAACGCGCGCGTGTGCCTGGTCGCTTGGGGACCGTTTGGGCAGCCTTTCTGGTCGACCACCATGGGGGTAGTGCATAAACACGTCGGTGGGCCGCTGCTGGCTCCGGGACAAAATCCATTCAAGTTTGCACAAACTGGAAGTCTTGCGTCGGTATTGCGTAGTTCAGGCTTCCAGGAAGTCGAGGAAGAAACCAGGACGCTGGCCTGGACCTGGCCAGGAAAGCCGGAAGAGGTTTGGGAATTGATGCAAGCTTCGGCTACTCCTTTCCTTGCGATGATGGGGAGGGTCCCGGAGCATGAGAAAAATCAGATTGATACCGAAGTGCTTAATGCCATTGGTGAATATTTTGATGGCGCCAGCGTAAAGTTCGGGGCGTCGGTAGTGTTTGTATCGGGAACGAAGTGACGAGTTATTGCAGGACCGCATCCAGACCGACGAGTGCATAGATCGAAGGCTAAAGGCGAACCTCAGCGGCTCACGCTTTTTCCGCCCCAACGCATTATCGGCATCTGTGCTTAAATTTGGTTGTGAAGCTCAAGATCGCCTGGATTGGCAAAACGAAGGAAGCAGCCATCCAATCGCTGACCGATGAGTACCTTAAGCGCTTGTCGCGTTATGCCGAGGTCGAGGGGACCGCGTTCAAAGATGAATTTTCCATTTTGAAATTATGCGAGCGCGATGCGCGTCCCAGCAGATATACGCTTGTGCTGCTCGACCAGCGTGGCAAACAATTTTCTTCCGAGGAACTGGCGAAATTCATCGTTGACTATCAAGAGCGCAACTCGCTGCCCCTTTTATTCGCGGTAGGTGCAGCCGACGGATTCTCTGAAAAATCCCGTAATGCCGCGATGCTAGTACTGTCGCTCAGCAAGCTGACGCTTGCGCACGAATTGGCCAGGGTTGTGTTGCTGGAGCAACTTTACCGGAGCTTCACCATTCTAAAAGGTCATCCCTACCACCTGGGACACTGAAGCGATCTTTAGGAAATCAGGCGTGTACCTTCGTGACGTTCCGTTCTACTCATGGCAAGACTAGAGTTGTGTTAACGGCAGAACATCGCTGTGCAATCCAGCCCTTCCCCAATAAAGGACTTATACGATGAAGAATCCGTTCGATGTGCTCAAGACTAAAGAACAAGAGATGGTGAAAGTAAAAAAAGAAGTTGATGCTCTCCGGGTTACGATAAGGTTGATAGGGGACGAGAACGCTGCGCCCTCAGCCGATACGAAAGTCGACTTACGTTCCGTCATCGAGATGCCGTAAGCACGACTCTTTATCTATTCCACATAAAAGCAGTTTCAGGGGACCTTCATGGGCGCTGGGATTTCCCAGCGCCCATGTATGCTGCTCTTTCCCCAAGTTCATCCTTTAGCATCAATACATTAGCGATCTGCATTGCGGCCCGCGTTTTCTGCGCTTCAGAGAACAGGTACAATCAAAGTTTCGTGCAATAAACGATTTGCCCGCTATGCCGGACATCCGACGTGGTCTCATTATCGTGAATACGGGTCCGGGTAAGGGCAAGACCACGGCTGCGATGGGGACGGGACTGCGGGCAGTCGGTCAGGGTATGCGTGTCCTGATGTTGCAGTTTTTAAAGGGCTCGTGGCACTATGGCGAACTCGATGCAGTTCAAGCGTTTGGCGACAAGTTCGTGATGAAACAAATGGGACGCGGCTTCGTAAAAGTTGGAGCCGAAAAACCCGATCCTGAAGACATCCGGATGGTAGAAGCAGCATGGGCCGAGGCGGAACAGGCAATCACTTCGGGCACATGGGATCTGGTTATCCTGGATGAGATTAATTATGCCATTAGCTACGGAATGCTTGATCCAGCCAGGGTGGCGGAGACTCTTAAAAGCAAACCTGAAATGGTGCACATTATCTTGACCGGGCGCAACGCCCATCCGACAATTGTCGAACTTGCGGACACGGTAACCGAGATGCGCCAGATGAAACATGCCTATGAGAAAGGCGTGATGGCGCAGAGAGGGATTGAATACTGACGGTTGCGTGATTGAGCGAAACCTGCCTCGGCCTGCTCAATTGTAGAATTACTGAACTACGCAGTTATCCATAATTATGGCCTGGTTTAAGCGACAAGCTGGCGAATTAGATACCTCGGGGGAGCGCAAGGTGCGTACCGAAGGCTTGTGGGTAAAGTGTGACACCTGCCGCCAGGTTATCTGGAAAAAAGATCTCGAAGAAAACCTCAACGTTTGTCCTAAATGCGACCGGCATTTTCGCATCGATGCGCGAGGACGTCTGGCCCAGCTTCTGGATGACAATCAATATGAGGTCTCCGACGAAAGCCTCGCTTCTACCGATCCATTGAAGTTCGTGGATCTGAAGGCTTACTCGGCCCGGTTAAAACAGGCGCGGGCTGACACCGGCCTGAATGACGCGTTGATTAACGCTCGCGGTAAATTGAACGGACGTACCGTCATCGTGAGTGCAATGGAATACGGGTTTATCGGCGGGAGCATGGGCGCGGTGGTGGGGGAGGGCATTACGCGAGCCATCGAGCAAGCGACCGAAACCAAAGCTCCGATCGTCATAGTCTCCGCTTCAGGCGGAGCTCGCATGATGGAAGGCGTAATCAGCTTGATGCAGTTGGCCAAAATTTCGGCGGCATTGGCTCGGCTGGATGAGGCTAAAGTCCCATTCATCTCGGTGCTGACAGACCCAACTACTGGGGGAGTGACCGCCTCTTTTGCCATGTTGGGCGATCTTAATATCGCGGAGCCTGGCGCTCTAATCGGATTTGCTGGGCCCCGGGTCATAGAACAGACCATTCGGCAGAAACTTCCGCAGGGCTTCCAGCGAAGCGAGTTCTTGCTGGAACACGGCATGCTCGACGCTGTTGTCCATCGCAAGCAGCTAAAGTCTTATATTGCACGGGCACTTGAATTTATGGCGGTGCAACCGCAGGTTTCGGCCCTCAGCCCTCAGGCATCTTGAGACCGGTGGCGGCGGTTCCCGAATATTCAGTTTCTCCCCTCGAATCGCAGGCACCCCTGTTCGACCTTAATGACAAGCGTTTCGATGGCATGGTCTCGAAAGGTTGGGGACGAAACTGCTACCCTTATTGGGAACCATTGAAGACTGACAAACTTTCATCATGTCCTCCTACGAAACCGCTCTCGCGCGCATTTACTCTTTGGGTCACGAGCTGGCGCAGACTCTATCGCAAAAGTTCGATCTGGCTCACATGCGAGCCTTACTGGACGCGCTGGATCATCCTGAGCGAGGGTTCCCGGGCGTGCTGGTGGCAGGGACCAACGGCAAAGGCTCGACTGCGGCTACGCTCGCTTCTATCTTGCGAGCCTCCGGACTGCGAACTGCGCTCTACACGTCGCCTCACCTGATGCGGATTAATGAGCGTGTCCAAATCGCGACGGACAGGAGCGCCTTTCAGCCGATAAGCGATGAAGAATTCGCATTGTTGCATGACCTGGTGGATCGTACCGCTGAACGCTTAGTGGGCGAGGGAGAGCTGCCATGGCATCCTAGTTTCTTTGAGATGCTGACTGCGATTGCGTTCGAGTATTTCGCACGCCGGAAGGTGGACATCGCCGTGATTGAGGTGGGTATGGGCGGGCGCCTGGATGCTACCAACGTGATTGAACCATTAGTGAGTGTCATCACGGATGTTTCGTTGGATCATCAAAATTTTTTGGGCGAAACGGTAGCCGAGATCGCGGGCGAGAAAGCGGGAATCATTCGGCCCAACGGCGTTGTGGTCACGCTGCCACAGCAAGCGCAGGCAAACGACGTAATCGGTCGCACTATCATGGATTTGGGCGCGCGCGCAGTGAGCGCCGTCCCTTATGTGCCGCCAATCAGTCCTGCCAGCGCGCAATACCTGACGCCCGGCTTGGAGACAGCCGTTTCACGCTACCCGCTGCAGGTGCTGGGCGAGGAAATTCTGGTCGAGACTCCACTGCTTGGCCGTCACCAACTGCGAAATGTGGCGCTCGCGATTGCGGCTGCGGAAGAACTCACGCGGCAAGGCTTCTTGGTCACGACAGCTTCGATTGAGCGAGGCATACGGGAAACGCGATGGCCAGGACGGTTCCACGTGGTCCCCGCCGCAAATGGTAACCCGGAATATGTCTTTGATGTGGCTCACAATCCCGCCGGGGCGTGGGCTCTGCGGTCGACTCTGTCGGCGAACTACGGCGAGCAACCACTGATATTTATTTTCGGGGCGATGCGGGACAAGGCTATTGGAGAGATGGCTGAGATTCTATTTCCGGTCGCCGAGCGGGTCATCGTGACCCAGGCCGACAATCCCCGTTCAGCGACAGTGCAGGAGATTCGCGAAGCGGCGTCGCGGGTTTCGATCGAGATCGAAGACGCCGATAACATGGCGGGCGCGTTGACGATGGCGAAACCCTCGGCGCGACCGGGCGCGGTGGTGGTCATCACCGGCTCGATATACATTGTAGGAGAGGCGATGCGGCTGTTGGGTGTGCGCATCTAAATAAGCGTGCCATCTGTAAATACGCCAACTAACGAGGTTGATCACAAAGCAGAAGGGCATGAAGATGCCACCCTGCTCAGCCATCCCTTGCCCGCGAAGGCCAGGGAGTTTCGGCGCTACGGATGGCTCAGTCGGCTGCGTTCTTATTTCATCTTCGATCCGCTGATCTGGTTGATTACTGTCGTCCTCGGAATCGTGTCGATTCCGGTTTCTCTGTTGGGAGAGAAAGGCCGCATTCTGCATGGCTTTGCCCGCTTTTGGTCGCAGCTGATCATGAAGATCATTTGCTCACCGACACGGGTGACAGGTCTGGACAAGATTGATACCTCGAAACCGCTTGTCTACGCCGTAAATCATGCGTCGGCTCTGGATATTCCAGTGCTGTATGTCTATTTGCCATTTCAATTCCGCATCGCTTTCAAGAAAGAGCTGCTGGCTTACCCGATTGTGGGTTGGCACCTGAGACGTTCGGGACAGATCTGCGTTGATCAGCAGAACCCGGCAGCGTCGATCGGCAGCATTCGATCCGCACTGAAAAGTTTGAAGGGCGGCATGCCTTTGGTGATTTTCCCTGAAGGTGGGCGTACCCCAGACGGGGAAGTTAAACCGTTTCTACCAGGAGCATTTTTTCTCGCGATCAAGGCCCAGGTCGATGTTGTACCGGTGGCTCTGGTAGGCACCTATGAACTACTGCCCATGGATACCTATCACATCAAGTGCCGTCCGCTCGAAATGCGCGTGGGAAGGCCGATTTCGACTTCGGGTTATACCTTGAGAAACATGGAAGAGCTTTCCGACAGGGTGCACGATGCGGTGCTGAATCTGTATACAAAACCAGTTGCCGGAGACTAGTTGTCAGTTCCCGGTAACGGCTTGATTGCCTACTGGCTTCTTCGTCCCGAATTTCATCTAATTTTTCGGCGATGGTGTATTTCAACTCCTCAATCCCTTTACCGGTCACCGCGGAGATGGGAAACAGTTCCAACTCTTTCTTCTTGCAATAGCGCTTCAGCTTTGCCAGCTTTTCCTTGTTGGCCACATCGATTTTCGAGGCCGCCATGATCATCGGCTTTTTGTCCAGGCCGGCGCCGAAGCTTTCCAGCTCTCCATTGATTACTTCGACATCCTTGACCGGATCGGGACGGCCGCTGGCATCCGAGACATCCACCAGATGCACCAGCAACCGCGTGCGTTCGATGTGCCGCAGAAACTGTGTGCCCAGGCCAGAGCCGGTGTGGGCGCCTTCGATCAGGCCAGGAATGTCGGCGACCACGAAGCTGCTTCTCGTCCGGCGCTTCTCCGACCACCACCACGCCAAGATTGGGCTGCAAGAGTGGTGAAAGGATAATCGGCGATCTTGGGACGCGCCGCTGAGATGCGCGAAATCAGCGTGGACTTGCCGACATTGGGATAACCCACCAGTCCGACATCGGCGAGCAGTTTTAGTTCCAGGCGGAAAACGCGTTCTTCGCCCGGCCGTCCGTCTTCGTGTTCGCGAGGCGCCTGGTGGGTGGACGTAGCAAACCGCGCATTGCCGCGTCCGCCGCGTCCGCCGCAGGCGATCACGATGCGTTCATCGGGCGCGAGAAGTCGTGGACCTTCTCGCCGGTTTCGTCGTCGTAAACAATCGTGCCCACGGGCACTTTCAGTAGAACGTCTTCGCCTTCGCGTCCGGTGTTGTTCGAACCTTCGCCGTGGCGTCCGCGTTGCGCCTTGTATTCCGGATTGAAACGGAAATGGACCAGCGTATTGTGGCGCTCGCTGGATTCCATGATGACGTCGCCGCCATTGCCGCCATCGCCGCCGGAGGGCCCGCCGCGCGGAACAAACTTCTCCCGGCGGAAGGCGAGGCAGCCGTTGCCGCCGTCGCCGGCCTTTACGCGGATTGTGGCTTCGTCGATAAACATCGGAGTCTTGGGTCTTCGGTCAGCCGTCGCGATGAATGGAACTTTGCTGAACAAGCGACGACCGAGAGCTGACAGCTAAGACAAAAAAGCCTCGGCCGAAGGCGAGGCTGGTGAGGCGGGACACCTCGGTCCGCGAGCGTTGCTGTGATGCTACTTCGCTTCCAGAGGCTCGATCATCACGAACTTGCCCAACGAGCCGCGGTCCTTGAACTCGATTCGGCCGGTGATCTTGGCGAATAGGGTGTCGTCCTTGCCGCGGCCGACGTTCAGGCCGGGCTTGACGCGCGTGCCGCGCTGCCGCACGATGATGGTGCCGCCGGGGACCACTTGTCCGCCAAAAGCCTTGAAGCCCAAGCGCTGCGCGTTCGAGTCGCGACCGTTTCGTGAACTTCCTAAACCTTTTTTATGTGCCATAGCTAAATCCGTTTCCAGTTCCTAGTTTCGGGTCTCGCAGGTCTGTCGCGACGGGAAATTTCTCGCCGCCCGGCGAGACGCCGACGCTATTTCTTCTTCTTCGGGGCCGCCTTCTTTGGCGTCGCCTTCTTGGCTGCAGGCTTTCTTTGTTCGCTGGCCTTAGCTGCCTTGGCCTCGGCCGCGGGCGCTTCCTCCGCTCGGCCGGCTTCACCTTTTTTGGCTTTGGTTCCTTCTTCGGAAGTTCAGGCGCGGTGAACTTCTGGCCGTCGAAGGCAATTTCGGTGATGCGCACCGCGGTGTAGCCCTGCCGATGTCCGCGCAGCTTCTTGTACTGCTTTTTGCGCTTGTAATGGAAGACCAGGATCTTCTTCGCCGCGGCCTTGCTCGACCACTTCTCCGGTGACAAGCGCCGGGGATTGCGGTTTGCCGATCTGGCCATCGCTCGGCTGAAACCGCCAGCACGTCGTTGAACTCAATCTTGCCGTTGGTGCCGTTGCCCTGATTTTCCACGTCGAATCACATCGCCGGGCGCCACCCGGTACTGCTTTCCACCGGCGCGGATGACCGCGTACATACTTATGCCTCCGTCCAATCCTGTGCCCGTCGCGGCCTGGCGCGATTGCGGGGAACATCGATGCTGTGCTTGCTGCTTTCCGCGTCGACGCTCTGCGGCAACGATTGCGGGCGGCTCCAGAACGGAACCGCGACTACAGGCAAACTCATCCATTTTAGCGTGCGCTGTGGAAAAGCGTCAAACATTGATCTGGCCGGCCCCGCGTCTTGATCTGGCCGACCCGCATTTTGGGCCGGATGGTTTGCCGCTCTTCCGGCCTTTGTGCGACAATCTGTCGCCGAATTGGAAGCAATCGACTCTGAGGAGAGATCAAATGCGCAAGCGTCTTTTGACCATTCGAATGTGCGTGCTGGCACTCAGCATTTCCGGACTTGCCGCGCCCAAGGCCAAGAAGAAGTCGGCAGCGCCCGGCGCTCCGGACAAGGTTTACCTGCAGAAGATCTTGACCGACTGGAGTGCAGGCGATCCAGAGAATATGGCCCATTATTACGATCAGGGTGACTACAACTTCTTCGACATCGCTCCTCTGAAATACAACAATTGGGCGGAGTACCAAAAAGGAGTGACGGAGCTGCTGAAGGGTTATAAGAGCCTGAAGCTGACGCTGAACGACGACGCGCAGATTCACACCGACGGCAATCTGACCTGGACAACCGCAACCGTAAAAGAAGATGCGGTCACCACGGCCGGTAAGCACGAACTGGCTACGCTGCGCTGGACCTTGATCTTCGAAAAGCAGGCCGGAAAGTGGATGATCGTGCACGAGCACACTGTCCGAGCCGTTGCAGTAACGTCGCTGGAATTTCGCACGGGGGGCGAATCTCCGCTAGAGACGGTCTGCCGCCGAAGGACCTGGGGATTTGCGCTTGAAGGAGTTGATGTGAGACGCCCCGCTTCACCGTTCGGCAACAATGCATGGGTCCGTCGCTGCGCTCAGGATGAGATTCGCGCTTTCGACAGGGACGCGATCCGGCGCGGACGCTCAGGCGTAGGCTTTGAACGAAGAAGTACACCGTCATCCCCGCTCCCACCAGGATGACGAAATTGCGCATCCATGCCTGGGGCAGCTTTTGGGCGTAGTGCGCTCCGAAGTATCCGCCGATCAGCGCACCCACGATCATTACTGCTGCCCTGTGGCCAGTAGATCGCGCCCTTCGGCGATGAATACGACAGCGGCGACGCCGTTGATCGCGATTCCCAGAATACTTTTGAGGGCGTTCATGGCGTGAATGTCGGTCATGCCGACCGCGGCGAGCATGGCCAAATTGACGATGCCCACGCCACCGCCAAAATAGCCGCCGTACACGGAGACTACGAGTTCGAAAATAGAGGCTGCGACGATCGCTGCCGTGGTGGCGTCATGTCCAACACTGGAGCCGCGCTTTCCTGCCAGCCGTTTGCCGAATACGAACAGCAGAGTCGCGCCCAGCATCAGCCAGGGCAGCACTCGCATGAAGGTATGTGCGGGCGTCTTGAGCAGCAGAAATGCGCCGGCGATTCCGCCGATGAAACTTGTCGACCAGCAGCGGGATCAACACCCGCCGCGGCACATCGAGGCGGTTGCGGTACGCTCCGCCGCTGGCGGTCACTCCCGTCCAGAGGGCGAGCGTGTTCGTGGCGTTGGCCGGAATTGGTGGTACGCCTACCAGCAACAACGCAGGAAAAGCGATAAAGCTGCCGCCGCCGGCGACCGCGTTCAATGCTCCACCGAGGACGCCGGCCACGAAAAGGAAGACTGGCGGGTTGCGGATTCAACGACGCCAGGTTCATGGAGACGAGATTCAAGGTTAAAGGTGTACCACACGACTGGCACGAAACGATCCGTGAGGTCGTGGCCGCGCCGCTTGCTACCGTTTGAGACTCTGTCCCGTCTGATGGCAGTGAGATCCGCACGCCGAACAAGATGTGGAGAACAGTGATACCCAAAGAATAGCCTGCGGCTGGTCTTGGTTGTGATTGCACTTGTGCTGTCTCGTCGCCGGAGACCAGAACACCCCTGCCGCGGCACAGCCCAAACCGTGTTCCGAGCCCGAGCAGAAGCAACTGGATTTCTGGGTAGGCGAATGGGACCTGACCTGGCCGGGGAACAACGCGGGTGAAACGGCGCACGGGACGAATAGCGTCCGGCGCATTCTCGATGGGTGCATCGTCGAAGAGAATTTCTCCGGCGGAGACGCTATGCATCTTCGCGGCAAGAGTGTTTCGATCTTCGACGTGACCGCGGGGAAGTGGAAGCAGACCTGGGTCGACAACGAAGGCGGTTATCTCGATTTTGTGGGCGAATCCAAAGATGGACAGATGATTCTTGCGCGCGAGGCCACTGCGCCCGGACGGCACTAAGGGCCTGTCACGCATGGTGTTCAAGAACATAACTCACGACGAATTTGACTGGAGTTGGGAAGGATCGAAAGATGGCGGCAAGACATGGAAAGTAGTCTGGCCGATTCATTACAAACGCCGACCCTAGAACCGTTTAGCGACAATGGACGGGGAAGCACCCGTCCCGGCCTTTTCTGCCTTCTTCTTCCACACCCCTTCTTCCACACGCCCATATCGACTAGGTAACGAGCCGTCGGGAGACGCTACATTCCGTAGGTGCCAGTGGCGCCTACGCGAGACGAGACTCGGTCGCGGATGTCTCGCGCCTTATCGGCGAGATTGTTACGGGTTTCTTCTCCGCTTGCCGGTGCCAGCAGCAAACCGATTCCGACGCCGATACCCAAACCCAAAAGAGCGGCACCGGCAGTGCCCATGATGTTGCTGCCATCATCGCCACGAATCACATCGGCGGCGCGGCTAACGCGATCGGACGCGGTTTCGTAAGTATCCTGCGCTCTGGACCGTAAATCGTCTGCCTTTCGAACGAAGATCGTCGACAGTGCCACCCATGCGTCCGCGCATGGATTCGAGCAGATAGACGCCAGTGCCGAGCAGCAGATTAAGAAGAACTTTTTCTCTTGCGTGATTTCATTTCCACCTCTCATGAAGTTCAAATCAAAAATCAAACACATTTGCTGTTATCAAGATGCCAAAGACAGACTAACGGTTGGCGCGACTTTTGCACAGCGGCGACGGCTTACAACGGGACAGTCCGATGGTCAAGCGAGGACGATAGTGGAATCGCGACCGGCCCGCTCTGGGACTGAATAAACTTCGATTTGGAATGAAGGCGCGCCAATCCCGGGCGCCTGTTGTATAGTTACGATTACTTGCTTTTAGTTTCATTTTAAAGACAGCGCGGTTGCGACATGAATGAGTCCTACTGGAGGATGCATGAGCTCGCGAGTGGTACTGTCGCAATGTTTCTTCTAGTTGGCTCGACTGTCTGGGCTCAGGCGGCTGGCCAATCCGCGCCCTCGGGCCAGATTGGATATAAATCAGCAACCGACGCCGAGCAGAAAAAGACCCTTCTATTACGGGATTTCCACCCGGTTTCCATGCTGCACGTCTCCACTCACGAAATTTCCAGATCGAAGTTTTATGTCATCGACGTACACAACCACATCAACGACGCTGCCAGAATCGAAGAACATATGCCTCCCGCACGAGTTGTCGAGATCATGGATAAGACCAACGTGAAAACCGTGGTGATCCTCACCGGAATGTGGGGAGACAAGCTGCAGCATGTAATCGACGAGATGGTGAAGCCCTATCCAGGGCGTTTTGTCGTCTTCACCCAAATGGATTGGAGCAAGATCGATGATCCGGACTTTAGCGGCGAAATGGTCCGACAGTTGGATGATGCTGTCCGTCGAGGCGCCCGCGGCTTGAAACTGCTGAAGGACTTTGGTCTGGGAGTGCGCGATAAATCGGGAAAGCTGATTGCGATTGACGATCCCAGACTCGATCCGGTCTGGAGCGAATGCGGACATTTGGGCATTCCAGTTTTCATCCACACCGGAGACCCTGAGGCTTTCTTTCACCCTACGGACGGGCGCAATGAGCGGTATGAAGAGTTGACTGAACATCCCGACTGGAGTTTTTACGGCCCGCAGTTTCCTTCCTTCGTGCAATTGCTCGAGGCCCGCAACCGTGTGTTTACCCGGCATCCAGAGACGCTTTTTGTTTCCTTGCATATGGGCTGGCCAGAAAACTTGCCCTGGGTCATGCGAATGCTCGACGACCATCCGAATGTGATGGTTGAGTTCGGGGCCCGCGAGGCAGAGTTGGGGCGGCAACCGCTTGAGACACGCGAGCTATTTCTTAAGTATCAGGACAGGGTGATGTTCGGCACTGACAATGGGATGGAGGAGGCAATGTATCGCAATATTTTCCGCTGGTTGGAAACCGGGGATGAATCCTTCGACTACTGGGGCTATCCGGCGCAGGGACGCTGGGAAATTTACGGTCTGGAATTGCCTGATCCCGTGCTGGAAAAGGTCTATCACCTGAACGCAGAGCGCGTCTTTCGCCAGTTTAAGGGTCAGGCGCAGGGAGGAATGCGATGACGAATGTGAGTCCGATACTTGGGAATTCGAACAGCATCTCTTGCCAAATAATCCGTACGGGTAAACTTCTGGTGGCAGGAGTCTGCCTTTTGCTCACGGGTTGCACTCATCCCCCATCGAAAATAGAGCCTGCCGCAGCGCCGCCGTCGCAAGTCAAAATAGACGAAAGACCAGGTGGGCCGATCGTCGTAACCACCAGTTCCGCTGAATTTCAGATTCTGCCTTCCGGGTACATTCAAGCGTCGCTACTTAAGGGAGACCAAAGACTCACACTGGACGCGCCTCGTTCCGGCAGCGGTGATTTTTTAGCTCAAGACGGGAAAGAAATTCAGTTCGCCTTGGACTTTGCGCGAGCTAAAATCCAGGACAACCCCGGAAAATTAGGACGCGGTAAGCGAGTGGACATTCCCGCGCAGTCCTCAGGACGCATCAACCAAAATTCAACGCGTTTTGCATCTCGAAGTTTACGACGACTTTCCCAACATTCTCCTCTCCAGCGCGGAATATAAAAACAACGGCCCGCAAGATTCCCGGATCGATCGTGTGGTCGAACAGGCACACCGCTTCCGCGCTAAGGTCGCAGACATGAAGGCGCAACCCTACGACATGTGGAGCTTTCAGGGGGCGAGCTATGACTGGGGAAAAGACGATGTGGTTAAGCTCACGTCCTCGTTCTCGCGCCCGAACCTGATGGGCGCGGCCGTGAAAGGAGGCTACGGTGGCGGCATTCCGGTGGTGGCGTTTTGGACGGGAGCGGTGGGCGAGGCAATCGGCCACGTAGAGACAGTCGCCGCTCACGCTTTCACTGCCGGTCAAGGTCGCAACGGACGGAGTCGACGCCGTCGTGGATATCGCCGCTGACACAGTCCTCAAACCCGGAGAGACGATACTCCACTCCCCGCAGCTTCATTTCAGTCTATGCGGGAGATTTTTACGAGCCACTGCATTTGTGGTCAAGCGTTCTGCAGAGAGAAGGATGGGAAATCCCGAAACCTTCGGGCGAGGCTTACAACGTCAGCTGGTGCGGTTGGGGATATGAATTCAATGTCACTCCCGCGCAAATGCTGGGTACAGTTCCGAAGTTGAAAGAGTTTAGGCATCAAGTGGGCGACACTCGATGATCGTTGGTTCGATAACTATGGTGACTGGAATCCGCGGTCCGATACATTTCCCGGAGATTCTATCAAGAAGATGACGGACGATTTCCACAAGCAGGGAATGCTCGTGCAGCTGTGGTGGTTGCCTTTGGGCGTTGAAGACGCACAGGGGAAGTACGAGTCACATAAATATGCCCTCTCCAAGGTCGCAGAGGAGCATCCGGAGTGGCTGATTCTCGACAAGGACGGAAAACACGCGCGCATGATCGCGCGACCTGGCGACGCTTTGTCCTGCGGTGCCCGACGTGCAGGCCTATCTACAAGAAGCTGACCGAGAAATTTATTGGCGAATGGGGCTTTGACGGATCGAAGCTCGACAACATTTACAGCGTACCCATGTGTTACAACCCGGCGCATCATCACAAATCTCCGCAGGATTCGGTCAACGCGATGGCGCGATGTCTACAAAACGATCTTCCAAACCAGCCGCGCCATCAAGCCCGAGAGCGTGACCCAGAGCTGTCCGTGCGGCACGCCGCCATCGCTGGCATGGCTGCCATTCATCGATCAGGCCGTGACGGCCGATCCGGTGGGAGCAGTCCAGGTGCGGCGTCGCATCAAGATGTACAAGGCGCTGCTGGGGCCGGAGTCGGCGGTGTACGGCGATCACGTGGAACTTTCCGCCATGGATCGCATTGGCAACAACTGGCGCGAGCACGGTGAGGACTTCGCTTCGACCATCGGTGCGGGCGGAGTGGTCGGGACAAAATTCGTGTGGCCCGATCCCGGACCGAAATTCAAGCCGGTGATGCTGACCCAGAGCAAGGAAGAGCACTGGAAGAAATGGATCGACATCTACAACCAGAAAATGCTGTCGAAGGGGACGTTCCGCAATCTCTATGTCTACGGATACGACTCGCCGGAAGGCTACGCCATCGAAAAAGATGGAAAGATGTACTACGCATTCTTTGCGCCATCGGCGGCAGCGTGGAAGGGCGAAATCGAACTGCGCGGACTGGAGCCGGGAAGTTATCACGTGACGCGACTACGCCGATGGTAAGGACCTGGGACGGTTGAAGCGGCGGCGAGTGCGGCTCCCCAGCTCAATACCGAGTTCAAAGATCATCTGCTGCTGGAAGTGAGCAAGCTAGATTCTGTCCGGTGAGTGTTGTCTCGCGCTAGTTAACGAACACTTTGATCGCGAAGAGATACCGCGCCAACTGCGGCAGGCGAGGTGCCCGCCCGACACACGCCGAGTTCTATAGCGGGTGTTCACGCAGGAAGTCTCTCGCGATACTGTTTGTCGCGGAAAGCTTCTGTTCCGCCCGGGCGGGTGACAGAGAGCGCGCCTGCGCGGTTGCCGCTGGCCAGGCAGGTGGTCGAGGTCCGAGCCCCGCAGATATTCGTGCAGAAAGCCGGCATCGAAGCTGTCCCCCGCGCCCACCGCGTCTACTGCTGTGATATTCAGACGCCGGACTGGCGAACCGCTCGTTCACCTCGCTGTGCCAGTGCTCCCGTCAGTGCCCAGTTTTGCCACCACTAGCGGAACCATTTCTGCCAGACGTTTGACCGCTAGTTTCCATGTCATCGGTTCCGGTAATTCTCGTGGCTTCGCGAGTGTTGGGAAGAATACGTCGACGTATTTCAACAAGTCTTTCAGGCCGCCATCCCACAGATCCTGCGGGTCGTCGTTGGTATCCAGCGAGATGGTCAGACCTGCCGCCTTTACCCGGCGGAATAGTTCGGCGACGTCAGGCAACAAGGCCGCGTTGCAGGTAGAGCGACGACAGATGAAAGTGGCGAGAGTCCAAGCAGCGAATCGAAGTCGAGATCTTTCAACGATAGTTCGGCAATGGTTCCGGCGTAGGTCAGCATATTGCGCCAGCCGGTACGTTGCAGGATGATGGTGAGGCCGGTCGTGGTCGAGCCCGGGTACACGGCGCACGCCGGAGACATCGACGCCGCTGCCGACAGACGATCCAGCGCAATCTGACCCAAGGGATCGTCGCCAATCAGCGATTGAAAACCGACTCGGCTACCAAGTGCCGCGAGATTGTGGGCGACGATCGCGGAAGAACTGCCCAAGGTGAGCATCATGCGATCGGCGAGAAGCTCCCGCTCGGGCGGCAGTTCGTCGGGAAGCCCGTAGAGAATGAGGTCGAGGTTCAGTTCTCCGGCGATGGTGACGTCAAAGCGCGGCATGTGGGGTATGGAATTCCTTCTTACGAAAAGATGAATAAACAGGTACGCGGAAATCTGGAGCGAGACAGTGGTGGACCCGGAGAGACTTGAACTCCCAACCCCTGCGTTCGAAGCGCAGTGCTCTATCCAGTTGAGCTACGGGTCCGGCTTTCAGCAAACGTCTGAAACGTCTACATTGTAGCTCCGAAAACCCGTAGTTGTGAGTTCGTAAAGAGTAGAAGGCACCGGAGCGGCTGTTTTCGGCTGTCAGAGGGAGAAACATGGCGGAGAACAAATTGCCCGAGCCCTGGTTGCGGGGATCATTGGAAGAAGTTCCGGCAGTACAGAGAGCAGTCTTGCACGCGCTTGAGCTGGCAAAGGAAGATGTTGCGAAGTGGTGCGGCGGTCTGACGGATGAACAGATGAATGCCCGTCCACTTGGACTGGCGCCGGTAGCGTTTCATCTACGCCACATCGCGCGCAGCCTTGACCGGCTGCTGACTTATGCCGAAGACAAGCGTTGACGGCAGAGCAACTAACGGCGTTGAAGACGGGAATTGGACCCGGGAGCAAATCGCGATAGTCTTGTTCCTCGAATTTGATCAAGCCATCAAGGACAGCGAGTTGCGGATTCGCGCCTTCGACATTAGCGAACTTGGAAGAGCCGAGAGCTGGTGGGCAACCGAAAATTGCCCACGACTGTAGCTGGACTTCTAATTCATGTCGCCGACCACACGCAGCGGCATGTGGGGCAGGCTATTACGACGGCGAAAATTGTGTACTGCGCAGATGTTAGTTCGAGTTCGGTCTGCTGATTTGAGCTGGTACTGATAACGAGAAAAAATGCCCGGATGGAGATTTTTCTAATCCGAAAAAGTGACTCCACACCGGGCGTTGAACATCCCGCTAGCGAATCGATTGCAGATTCAAGATCGCTGACAGTACTTTCCAAGCACGCCGTACGAGCCATTGGAAACGTATCCGTACTGGTACTGATCGTTGTATCCATCTTCGTATCCACGGCGGAAACCTTCGCGGAAATAGTACCGGTAGTCGTCCGCGTCCACGTAGTAGCCGTTGTAGCCGTAGGTCGCGTCCTGATAGGCATAGCTGTCCCGATAATTTCCGCGCCAGTTATCTTCGCGATCGGCCATTCCCGCACGGAAACCTTCCTGATAGCCGTTATTGACGGCTTGCCGCAGTAGATCGGCACCGTACTGATTGATTTCATAGTACGAGCCGCCGCGACGGTAGCGATAAATCGGAGCAGTGTAAAAATATGGATCATTGTTGTAGTCGTGGCGCTCTTCGCGCAAGCGCCGATCCTGTTCGCGCAAGTGTTCCAGATACTCTTCCTGAAAGCGATACTGCGCGTTACGTCTCTGCTGTTGCAGCGTCGCGTTCTGGCGTTGCAGTCGGTCGCTGCTGCTCGTCCAGGCGCCGTCGGTACTGGTTCACCCGCTGTTGCTGTTCCTGAATCAATTGCTGCTGACGCTGCTGTGAGAGACGCTCTTGCTGGGCGTGGGCGTGTTGCTGCTGCTGTTGCTGCCACTGCTGCTGTGCGCGGTCCTGTTGTTGCCGATTCAGTTCCTGCTGGCGTTGCTGCTCTGCCTGGCTGCGCTGATTTTGTTGCTGGATGCGATTCTGCTGTTGTTGCTGTTGCGCATCCGTTCTTGTTGCACTCTTTGCTGTTGCTGGTTCTGTTGTTGACGTTCCTGCTGGACGCGCTCCTGCTGCTGATTCTGTTGTTGCACTTGCGCTGCTGTTGCTGGTTCTGCTCCCGCTGCCGCTCCTGCTGCGCACGTTCCTGCTGCTGCCGATTAAGTTCCTGTTGCTGCACTCTTTGCTGTTGCTGATTCTGTTGTTGACGTTCCTGCTGGACGCGCTCCTGCTGCTGATTCTGCTGTTGCACGCGCTGCTGTTGCTGGTTTTGCTCCCTCTGCGCACGTTCCTGCTGCTGCCGATTAAGTTCCTGTTGCTGTACTCTTTGCTGTTGCTGGTTCTGTTGTTGACGTTCCTGCTGGACGCGCTCCTGCTGCTGATCCTGCTGTTGCACGCGCTGCTGTTGCTGGTTTTGCTCCCTCTGCGCACGTTCCTGCTGCTGCCATTAAGTTCCTGTTGCTGTACTCTTTGCTGTTGCTGGTTCTGTTGTTGACGTTCCTGCTGGACGCGCTCCTGCTGCTGGTTCTGTTGTTGCACGCGCTGCTGTTGCTGGTTTTGCTCCCTCTGCCGCTCCTGCTGCGCGCGTTCCTGCTGCTGATTTTGGTTGGGATTGCGTTCTTGCTGCGGTTCCGGTCTGGTTTGTTTCTCGGGTTTAGCTTGATGCTCGGTTTAGCTTGATGTCTTCTCTTTTGTTCCTGCTGATCTTGTTGTGCGAGAACTTTCACTCCGCTTCCTGCAACTAGCATCAGGAAGGCCACCGCGACAGCGCTCACTGATTTAACCATGTTGCCTCCAAGCGTTTCTTGTGTTCCGTTAGATCACAGAACAATGACATTTCGCTGTACAGGCTTGTCCGTACTCTCAAACTGTGGAATCCCGTAGACTCCTCAGTTTGCGAAAATGAGTCGACTCAGACGCAGCCCGCGGAATTGGCGGTGACAGTCGCCTGGGAGTCTGCCACGAGCCTCGGCGTCGATAACCGATCAGAGCCCGACTTTCGCAGTGGTATGATTCTGGCCGGCGACGTGTCGAGAACGGAAAGTCGAAAGATATCCATGGCAATCGCAAACGTTCCAAGTCGAACCAGTGCGGTGGGAGTCGCCGGCATCGAACAACAAGGTCGCGCTGCACCGTAGTTACCACATTGTTTTTCATGTGGGGCTTTCTCACCGTCTTGAATGACGTGCTGGTGCCTCACCTGAAGTCCATCTTTGACCTGAACTACACCAAGGTCATGCTGATCCAGTTTTCATTTTTTTCAGCATATTTCTTGTTTTCCATTCCTTCCGCCAAGCTGATCGACTGGATTGGGTACAAGAAGACGATGGTAGTTGGTCTTTGCACCATGGGGCTGGGATCGATCTTGTTCATTCCTGCGGCCAGCGTGCCTTCCTATCCGCTATTTCTTGGAGCGCTCATGGTGCTGGCTGCGGGCATTACTGCTTTGCAGGTTGCCGCGAATCCATACGTGGCCGTGCTTGGACCTCCAGAAACCGCCTCCAGCCGTCTGAACCTTGCGCAAGCGTTCAATTCGCTGGGCACCACGATCGGGCCGTATCTCGGAGGCATGCTTATCCTGAACACCAGCCGCCAGAATATCGACGCGGTGCGGCAGATGTCGTCCGAGGCATTGCAGGCTTACCGCATTCATGAAGCGTCGTCGGTAAAATTGCCTTACCTAATTATTGGACTGACGCTGATTGCATTGGGTGTAGTCATTGCAATGTTCAAGCTGCCAGCGATGCCACAGGCTGAACGGCACGGCGCTGAATCGGGCCCGAAAGGGAAGCATCTGGAAGTACCGGCACCTGGTACTGGCCGCTATTGGAATTTTCGTCTACGTAGGCGCCGAAGTATCTATTGGTAGTTTTCTGATCAACTATTTCACCCAGCACGAATATCGGAAATGTCACCGAGGTGGTAGCGGCAGGGTTCGTCTCCTACTACTGGGGTGGCGCGATGGTGGGGCGCTTCATCGGGTCAGCCATTCTTGCAGAAAGTACGCACGAATGTGGTGCTCGGAATCGCGGCCTTGGTGGCTTGCGCGCTGGTGGTGATTTCCATGCTCACTCTCGGGCATGTGGCCATGTGGACCATCATCCTGGTTGGACTGTTCAATTCGGTGATGTTTCCCAGCATCTTCACTCTGGGCATCGCGGAATTGGGTCCGCTGACCGGAGACGGCTCCGGTTTGCTGGTGATGGCAATCGTAGGCGGCGCGATCATTCCTCTGGCGCAGGGCGCGCTGGCGGATCGCATCGGTATCCACCATGCGTTCGTCCTGCCGGTGCTTTGTTATCTCTACATCGCTTATTACGCGTTCCGAGGATCGGAGCCGGTCGCCGCTTCATAGCGACCGGTTACGTTGACGGCAAGGGACAAGCGATCTTCTCCTCTCCACGCATTCTTAGCGTAGGTCTGGCTTCAGAGAACTCTTTCCGGCCATTTTGGCTAGTGATATGCTTCCCCGACCATGGCTGTTACGATGCAAGATATTGCCCGGGGACTGAATGTCTCCGTGGTGACGGTGTCCAAAGTCCTACGAAACAAAGGGAAAATCAGTCAGGCAACCCGCCAGAGGGTTTTGCGCCGGGCAAAAAAGCTCAACTATCAAACCAATTGGATCGCGCGCAGCCTGGTCATGCGCCGCACCTTTACCATCGGCTTGCTGCTACCGGATTTTACTCATCCTTTTTTTGCGGAAATCGCCAAGGCAGTCGCTGAGACGGTGAGACCACACGGTTATCACGTCATCATTTCGTATTTCGAAGAAAATCCGCAGTTGGAAAAAAGTGAAGCAGAATCATTACTGGCCCGACAGGTGGACGGATTGATCATGGCGTCGGCGCAGGCTGGAGCGGGTGCCTTCGAGAACATCAAGGATAGAAATACCCCGTTCGTACTCATTGATCGTCCCATCGCAGGCATTCAAGCATGTTTTGTTGGTGCAGATAATCAAGCTATCGGCCAACTTGCCACGTGTCATTTGATTGAAAGGGGCTGCCAGCGAATTGCACATCTGCGCGGCCCTGGACATCGGTATCGCGACGGGACGGATGGAAGGCTACCGGCGCGCACTGGCAAAAAGCGGTTTACCACTTCCATCGGGATTCATCGTAGACGCGGGCTATCAAGACGAATCCGGACACGAGGCCATGCGTAAATTATTGCGCGGAGCGGTAAAGCCCGATGGCGTCTTTTGTTACAACGATCCAGTCGCGATCGGAGCGATGCGTGCAATTGCAGAGGCGGGGCTTCGAGTGCCGGATGATATCGCCGTAGCTGGAGCGGGTAATGTTCACTATTCTGATTTTCTGGCAGTGCCGCTGACGACGGTAGATCAGGGGACTTCAGAAATAGGAAAGAGGGCGGCCGATCTTTTATTGGAGCGGATTGGTTCCAAGAAAAAGCTGCGTCCGGCAAAGATCCTGATTGAGCCGAAGCTGGTGATCAGACAATCGACGGGACGAGGAATGCCCTCCAAAACCATGGTGGCCGTCTCAGGCCGTGAGGATGGCGACGAATCGCGAAAAAATGGCGAAGCAACGCCGGTTTAGAAAACGTTCTGGAAGGACTCTGCATTCATGGTAGTAAGAGTAAAAATTCTGGTGGCGATGGCTGTGTTAACGCTCGCGCCCATGTTATTCGCGCAAGAAAAGGGACTGGCGAGCACGCCTCCCATGGGTTGGAATAGCTGGAACAACTTCGGCTGCAACGTAAGTGAAGACATGATCCGGCAAATGGCCGACGCCATGGTCAAGTCGGGAATGAAAGACGCCGGATATCGGTACGTAGTGATTGACGACTGCTGGCAGGTAGAACGGGATGCGAGTGGAAACATTGTTGCCGACTCCAAACACTTTCCCAGCGGGATCAAGGCTCTGGTGGACTACGTTCATTCGCTTGGGCTCAAGTTCGGAATCTATTCCGATGCCGGCAGCAAGACTTGCGCCAACCGCCCCGGCAGCCTGGGGCACGAATATCAGGACGCGTTGCAATACGCCACCTGGGGTGTCGATTATTTGAAATATGACTGGTGCAATACTACGACGCAAGACGCTCAAGCGGCTTATGCGCTGATCCGCAACGGACTCAACGCGACTGGCAGGCCTATCGTGCTGAGTATTTGCGAGTGGGGCACAGCCAAGCCCTGGCTCTGGGGCAAGACTGTCGGCGGGAATCTTTGGCGAACGACCGGAGACATCAGCGACAAGTGGGAGACCAAAGACAAGCATCGCCTGGGCGTGCTCGACATCCTCGACATGCAGGACGGGCTGGAAAGCTACGCCGGGCCCGGACATTGGAATGATCCCGACATGCTGGAAGTGGGCAACGGAGGTATGACGACAAACGAATATCGCGCCCACTTCAGTTTGTGGTCGATCCTCTCCGCTCCGCTTCTGGCGGGCAATGATTTACGCGATATGAAACCAGAAATCCACGACATTCTTACTAACAAAGAAGTCATAGCGGTGAATCAAGACCCGCTGGGTAGCCAGGGCCGCCGAGTGCATAAGGACGGCGACCTCGAAGTGTGGTCCAAGCAGATGCAGGATGGCAGTCGAAGCGTCCTGCTACTCAATCGCGAGGCAAACGAAAAAGAGATTGGTTTCAGGTGGGAAGATATTGGCTATCCCGGTCATTTGAACGCTGGCGTGCGCGATCTCTGGCAAGGAAGGGATCTTGGTCAACGCAAAGAGAGATTTTCCACAACCGTTGCTCCGCACTCAGTGGTGATGATCCGTATAACTCCCTGAGCTTTCTAGAAGTTCGGTCATCGCAAATCCCCTACACTGCCTCCCCAAGAGGCATACAGTTTCTAGCCGATGTCCCCTGGTCTCTCTCTTAAATTAGTGTAGTGAAGTCATAAAGCGTTCAATCCTGCTTGATGGAGGAATGGCCATGGATAAAGATAGAGTTGAGGGAAAAGTAAAAGACGTCGCAGGACGAGCTCAGCGTCAGGTCGGGGAATGGACCGGCAGTACGAAAGATCAGGCCGAAGGCGCAGCGAAACAAGTTGAAGGCAAAGTTCAGAACGCATGGGGTAAGGCGAAAGACGCAGTCAAGCAAACCTACCACTAATACCAACCAGGAGATGGAGCGAAGAAGCGGAAGCGGTCCGCCGGGATCGTGCTGCGAACGAGTAATGCTGGAATATCTCTGGCCGCCACTGCGAGGGCAATTGCCCTCGCAGTTTGGGTTGTTCCAAGCCTCCCCGTCCCATCTCAGAGACAAGTCGATTAGTGCAGCAACACGCTACTCGCCCTGGTAGGCACGCCGACAACGTGCGAAAGTGCCACACCTAGTTTGTCTGGCTCAAAGCCGAAGGGCCCGGTTCGCTTTTGTACGCTATTCGGCCATTCGCATCGATCAAGTAGATCCGATCGGGCCATCCGGTGTACGCGCGCTCTGTGGAATTGCCGAATTCGTCGAGAACGGCGGGGAATTTTATGCCCAATTTGCGGACACAGGCCCCCGCGACGTAGGCGCGTTCGTCTTCAGTTTTTGGGCTGGCGAAAACGACCTGATCTTTTATGTTGCTCTGCATCTGCCAGACGTCGCTGGGATGCGCTTCGGTGATGTATACGACCAGAAACGCGACGCGATTCTGATACTGCTCGTAGAGCTTGTTGAGAGCGGGAACCTCCCGCCGGAATGGCGGTCAAGTGTAGCTGCCGAAGACCAGCACGACAGGCTGGTTCTGATTCAAAACCGAAAGCTGTACCTGTCCCGTCTTGTCGAGTTTAAGAAGCGAGAAATCTGGCGCGGCATCTCCAATGTGGAGTTTACCGGCACGGGCATGAAGCCATGCAGTCTCAAAGGGAAAAAGAAGAAATGGAACTGGGCCCGGCATTCTTTTCATCACCCGACCGAAGGTTTCTGGCGGCTGATTCATCGACCACCAGACCACACTACCGAAAACCCCATAGAGGACAACCAGAACTACAGCCGCCCAGGCCAAGCGTTTGCGGACAGGCGGCCTTAATTTAAGACGCCCTTTGGCATCGTTCCATTGCATCGCGGCATCACTCTAGGGGACAATTGATTTAGAGGCAATAGTTGGTAAGGACTAGTTACGCGTAGGTCAAGAGATTTCGACCAGCGAGAAACGCTGAGGGCAACGTTAAGGACCAGGTTTGAGGGATCGATAGGTTTTTATGCGAATTTCCAACTTATTCCACGCCATTAAGTCTCCCGAACACCGCCTTGCTTTGCTGATCGCCATGGCTGGGGACGCCCTGCAGATCTTCGCTCTGCCGCTGTTTGCCGCAGGGGGTGTATCGCCTGCAGACACGCTTCTGGACGCGGTCATGGCGATAGTTCTCATTCGAATGATGGGATGGCATTGGGCTTTCCTGCCAACCCTGGTGGCCGAACTTACTCCGGGATTCGATCTGTTTCCCACATGGACGGCAGCAGTTTTGTATGTGACTATGCAGAGCGGGTTTTCCGGAGGCGTCGAAATTCTTCCACCCGGTCCGGCTCCAGCACGCCGGCCTTAACCCTGGCGCGTTCCCCTGAGCCGTTTCAGTAAATCAGCTTCAACGAGAACTGGATCTGTCGTGAAGGTCCTGCCGTCTTGCTGATAATTCCAAATCCGCTACCCCGCAAGATGTTCGATGGCAGTCCAAAATTCACCAGATTGAAGACGTTAAAGAATTCAGCGCGAAACTCCACGGTGCCAAGCTCGGTATTCCCGCGATGGCCAAACGGAGTGTCTTTGATCAGGGCCACATCGTACTGCTGAAAGCCAGGACCACGAAAGGTGTCGCGTCCCAACGTTCCGAAACGGCCGTGATTTGGTCCAGTGCCGCCGGCAATATCAATAGGAATATTGAAAAACGAAGCGTTGTCAGTGCCTAATCCGAAATAATCTTCGCGCACCGGACCGCTGGTGGAGAAATGCGGCTGCTTCACAAGGTCGGGGCGATCGGTCCCTCCTGCTCCCACGCCGGTTTGCTGAACTCCTGAGTAGACGGTAAAGGGCGGCCCGCTGGTAAGAGTCGTGATGTTCAGAAACTGCCAGCCCCGGGTCAGCGTTCTGCCCAGCCCTCGAAAAAAGGCCACGCGGTCCAGAGGAAGCACTTGTATCAGACTCAACGTAAATGAGTGGGTGGCATCGAAAGTTGAGGGCCCCTTTTCTGCGCTCGGATTCCACGGATCCTGCGGGAGTGTCTGCAATACCACGCCAGCGCCTGCAATCTGTCCTCCGAGCACTGCGCTGGTGTCGTCCAAAGATTTGGAATATGTGTAACTGGCTTGCAGCCCTAATCCGGCCCGCGCGGAATTCTTGCTCAGGCTGGTTTGCAACGCATGATAGGTAGAGTGCGACCGGCTGGTCATAACACTTTCCGGCCCGAAGCCTCCGATGGCTTTTCCGGTGGAATCGAACTCGGTAAACGGCGCGAACGCCGGGTCAGCACCACCATAACTGTTAGGAGAATAAACGCTGGCGAGATGAACGCCAGCCGTTGCCACGTATGCGGCGGTGAACTTCACATCGCGAAAATCATGATCGATCCCGGCGGTGTAGCTTTCGACGTAGCCGTTGCGAAAGTTTTTGGCGAAACCGATCATCGAGAGCAGCTGAACCTGGTTGCCCGGAGTGAGCGCCTTGAGATCATTCTGATAGCGCGCGAGGTCGACCTGCGTGTTGGGAGCGACGTGGCTGGCATCTCCGTTAGGAAACAAGAGTTGGCCTGCCATGGTGTACGGCTGCGGAAGATTTACCGGCACCGCCACATTCTGAAATGGCAACGGAACGTTGGGCAGCGCGCTGACGTAAAGACTGGTCGCAAGAGGGATGCCGCCGGTGACAAAGTTGTCCTGCCATAGATTGGGAACGATCGTAGTAATGGCGCCGCCCGCGTGCAGCACGGTGTGGCTCGCCACCGCATAGTCGACTGAAAAGCGCGGACCCCAGCCATTCCAATCCTGATCGTACGGAGGCTGTGGGTTATAAAGGAAAATCTGCTTCGCGCTGTGGTCGGAATAAGCGACATCTTTCCCGTCGGGACCAACAAATCTTGGAAGCGACGTGCGATTTTCAGCTTCATGAATCCGGCTATTCACTTCGTAACGCAACCCGTAATTGAGCGTCAGGTGCGAGTTCGCTTTCCATGTGTCTTGAAAATAGAAGTTGTAGGCCTGTCGCCGGACCGCAGCCTCGTCGAACCTGTCTCCCCTGGGAGTCACGTCCGCAGCCGCAATCACACCATAGGAATACGGTGTAGCGGTGAGCAGGCCGGTGAGTGAATCAGGGAGTGGATCTCCGGGCTGTATGTCGTGAGTGCCGCTGGCCGATTTGATTAATACCGGGGAGTACGCTGTACCTCCTCCGAAGCTGTAAATCCCATTCGGATTGGTACCGAATATTGTGGCGTCGCGGTTCACTCGAATTTCCACGCCCCACTTGAAGGAGTGGGAAGAATGAACGTAACTCATATCTTGCTTGAATTGATAAAGGTTCCCAAACGATCCGAAGATCGACCCGCCGGCTGAATTGAACCCCTGGAAAAGCCCGTCGCCGAAAGCTAAAGCAGGCTGAGTGTGATTGGTGGTGGGGAAAAACGGTGTGCTGCGGATATAACCGAACGAAGTGTCAGAAATAAAATGAGGCGAAATGTTGCGGGAATATCTCACCCCTGCGTTTCGCTGATGATCGAAGAATTGGACTCCGAAACTGGGGTGGATGGCAGTTTGATCGGGATTGGTGAGGGGGCCTGTGACCTGGTTCAGGCCGAATCGCATCAGTAAAGTTGTCTTATCGGAGAGACGATGGTCAACACGCACCGAAAACTGATCGGTGCGCGTGTATATCTTTGAAGAGGCGGCGTAAGTGCGATCGCCGTAGGCTCCAGTTGGATCGTTGGGCAGCGGATAGCGGTTGAGGACGGGAATGATCGCCGGGTTCACCGGAATGGTCAAAGTGTCTCCGGGAAATGTGAGGGTATCAATTCCGCCACGCTCGGCTAGGGTCGGCACCGGGAATACCTGGGTGGTCCCGAGTACTTGACGAAAGCCTTGATATTGGCCGAAATAAAATGTGCGATCACTGCCATTGTAAAGATGAGGAATCACCACCGGGCCGCCGTTGGTAAAACCGAATTCGTTGCGGACAAATGGCGGGATGCGGCGTTCGTCTGCCACGCTCTTGTGATCGAAATAATTGCGGGCGTCGAAAGCGGCGTTCCGGGCAAATTCAAAAAGACTACCGTGAACCTGATTTACCCCTGACTTTGTGACTACATTTGTGAAACTCGCCGCGCCATGGCCGATCTGAGCCGGCATTACGCCGGAGCTCGACTGTACTTCCTGAATTGCGTCTACGTTAAAATTCGAAAACGTTGCGCCGCCCAGTTCAGGATCGGTTGTATCGAAACCATCGAGGGCAAATACGGTAGCGGTGCCACGCTGTCCATTTACCGCGAATTGCTGGGTGAAATTCGCTGCGCCGTTAGCATCGGTCATGGTACCGGCCGCCAACAGCAGCAACTTGCTGAAGTCACGCGCATTCAGCGGCAGGCTGGAAACTTCACCGCTAGAAAGGCGTTCCCCCCCGCTGGCCAGAGGAGAACCATCCTCGGTTGAAGCCACAAACCGTAATTCGAGCGGCTGGAGGAAAATTTGCAGATTTGTGGTAAGCGTCTCACCTTCCTTGAGGCTGACATGATCAACACTACTCCAGCTATTCCCCGCGGACTCCACCGAGACCTCGTAGCTGCCTGCAGCTACTCCAGCAAATACAAACGCCCCGGCATTCAAAGTGTGAGCCAGGTATTCGTGATTCTTGGATTTGGAGTAGATCTTTACCGTGGCGTGATTGATCGGCCTGCCTGCACTGTCGCGCAAGACGCCGCTCCAGGAGGCGACTCCGAATGCATTCGCCAGTGACGCCAACAACACCCCAGACATCAGCCACAAGAACCGGAAAGGTTGCCGCCCACGAGCAAGCATGGCCGGATTATAAACGGCACATGCGGCGAGGCTGAGACGATCGGGGCGAATGACTATAAGTTATCCGCCCCAACCGTCATTAAAAGTGGAATCCCACCTCCGCTGTAAGAGCGCGCGGCGTGACGTAGTGAGTTCCGCTGAATGTTGAGAGAAAGTTGTACAGCGCGACTTTGTTAGTTAGGTTGATGGCTGAAAGGCGAAGACTCCACTTGTAACGCTCGCCATGGAAGAGATTGTCGTCGCCCACCGCCAGATCAAAGAGGTTTCGCGGAGCGATGCGCGGTGGATTGCTATCATCGTTTTCCTTCCCCGGAGCGGGCAAGCTGATCAGAGTCGAGCCGTAGCCCGCGGTACAAACGCCCAGCGGCTGGCTCAAAGTCGGGCGTGTGTTTCCGCAGAAGAGTCCCGCCTGAAGTTGCTGATCTGCGGTGAGTCCGGAAAGATCGACGGTGCCAGAGGCGTCTGCAACCGGCACTGCGCCAGCAACCAGCCCACTGTCGTAGCGCCAGTTGAAACCGACCCACGGACCACGTTGCCAAGGCTGGTACTGGAAATGGGTGGTCTGATTGAACCTCTCGTCGTGGTCAATACGGAATGGGGTGAAAGCGTTTCCGATTGTTCCTGAGGGAACAGCGCCAGCTCCTCCTATCTGAGGAGTGAAGAATCGCGCCGCCACGCTGGAGAAAACCAAAAGCGCGGAGAAGCCGTGAAAATTGGGAACACTTACGCGTCCGGCAAATCCGGGAATCTTGGAATTGTGCCATTCGATCGGAAAGGTGATTGGGGTGCTTCCCAGCACACTGAAGTCATAAGCGTTGTGAGTGTACTTCCAGATGTATTCGCCTGAGAAGACTACGTACTTCCCGAAGGCTTGTTGCAGGCCGGCATGGAATTCGTTGCGCCAGCCGGGACTGAATGGAGTCACCTGGCCCGACGCCGCGCATCCGAGCAACGATGATAGGACCAGGGAATTACAACCGTTATTGGCGAGCACGAGATTTTCGTTGAAGGGAGTTTCCAGCACTCGGGCATAAGAAACGCGAAGCACGGTGTTGGTCTTCTTCACGTTGTACGCGATGCCGAGGCGCGGCTCCGCTTCCTTGTGCGTCGTCAAACCATTATAGAAATCTCCCCGCAATCCGAGATTGAGGGACCAACTTCCTTTGGAAATTGTGTCCTGGGCGAACATGGCTAACTGTTTGACATCGGTATGGCCGAGGAAAGGAAATAACGCGCTGCTGGTCCCGGCGCAGCCGTCCGCCGGTGCGGGAGTTGACCGCGTGAGGTCAAAACATCCCAAGAGCGGCAGGAATGGGTTGGTTGCATTAGGATTGGAGGAAATGTTCGGCTGGTTCGTACCGACACAGTCCGCAGGACTGTTAAATCCGGCAACCGGCGCGCCCGTAGCATCGAGGCAGGGAGCATTCAGGAGCGGATCAATGATTCCGAAGTGAGTGTTCTCGTCCAGGAGAGTCTGCTGATAGGTAGCTCCCACTTTCACATTGTGAATGCCTTTTACGTAGGAGAGATCCGAGCGCAAGCCGGCATTGGTCAGTGTGCGATTCTGAGCGACCGTCTCCTGCTGAATCGGTCCGAGGTCAGCAAAGGGATTGTCACTCGGATAGTAGTTGTACTGATCGCGGCGGACGAATCCTCCCAGCGTAAATACCGCATTCGGGTTCAGCGCACGTGTCCATGAGGGCGCAATGTTGAAGGTCTTGATCTGCGAACGTTGGTCGGTTGATCCCACAGGGTTGCCATTCTGATCGACCACATTCAGATTGTCGAAGGCGTTTGGAGTTTGAAACCACGAGCGAGTGAAGCCCAGATTGATGTGAATCGAATCCGGTTGCGAGAGTTGGAAATCCACCCGGTCGAATAAATTCTCTTCGTTCCCTTTGTCATGGATCACGGCAAACTCGGGCGGATCAAGAAAACGACCACTATTCAAGCCGCTGGCAGAAATGAAGTTCCCCCACTTCTGGCCTCCATAGCCGAAGTTAATTCCGAGATCCGCGGTGCCAAAACTCCCGTAGGAAGCTGTAACGCTGCCTTTGGGAGAGGTCATTCCCTGGCCGGAACGCGTGGTTACGTTGATCACAACGCTGGTCTTCTCACCAAATTCCGCGGGCGGTGCACCCGAAATGACTTCCATGGATTCGATCGAATCGAGTGGAATTTGGTTGGAGAAGACCTTGCTTTGCTGGTCGGTGATCGGTTGGCCGTCGACCGAGAATGAATTTTCTGCGTGATCTCCCAGGCCGTGGAAGAGACCGTTTGAATCGGCAGCGATTCCTGGCGACGAGAGAGTCACAAGAGAACTAACTGACGACGTCCTGCTCTCCAGTGGCATTTTGTCGAATAAATCGCGGTCTACATCGGTGTGAAATGTGGAAGTTTTCTCCAGAAGATCTTCTCCGGCCCCTTCAACAGTCACGGTTTCGGCCGACCCTTTCACTTGAAGCGTGATATTGAGGCTGACTGGTACGACAGAGCGCACGTCAACATCCTGGGAGTAGGGAGCAAATCCTGACCCGTTGATCTCAAGGTGGTAGGGATTAAACGGAATATTGGGGATGCTGAATTTGCCGGCGTTATCCGTAGCGGTGGAGCGATTGAATCCACTAACCGGGTTGTGAATTACTACGGTTGCATTGCCAACGACTGCGCCAGTTGGATCCACAACAGTACCTGTGACTGAAGTTGAGCTTCCACCTGATTGGGCGTACACGGACAAGATTGAAGATAAAACAACGACCAATAGAAATGCCGCGAATAGCGGCTTCTTATAGAAAGCCAGCATGATTCCTCCGTTAAAATCTAGAAATAGGAAGTTGGAGTGCGCGCTAGCACACCCTGTCGATGAATATGAGATTTCCGATTTCTAGACTGCGGGAGGTGGGCGAACGCTGAGGGCAAACGCTATCAGGCGTTGCTTGGCGGAAACAGCTTCTAACCTGACGGCTGAAACGCGGACGAACGTAAGGCTTGGTAGAGTCGAAACTGCTTTAGGAGTAGACGCGTGCGCGGTAACGCAAACCGTACATTTCAGAGCATCGGTTGCGCCCGAATGGTGATGCGTCACCAAGGCTGCTGCGGAGAAGAACGTCAGCAGCAAGCATAGCAACGCAATTTTTTTAGAGACAGACTTCATTTATGGTCTGCAGCACAGATTTCTAAAATTTATACCACGGTAGAACTGAACTCAAGCCTCTTGTCAACAGTTTACCCTGCGCTACCGGGTGGTGTGGAGTCGATTGGTCAGGATTGAAACTGCCCTTACGTCACCTGACCGCCGCGAAGAACCTGCGAATTTCTTAACTCGTTCACGGGCGTTTCAGATGAATCTTGCCGCTAAACGATCTCAGCTCGAACCGGGATCCAACGATGGTCCCTGGCTTTCCCAACAGGCTTTTACGGTTCTCGGCGGGAGCTGTCCTGGAGTTTCCAAATTCTGGATCGGATTGATTTTTTATCGAACGCGCCCTGATATCCACCCAAGCAGTGGCTGGGATAGAGATTTCGAGATTGCCCGTATGGCTGGTTAGCAAGTACTCCCCAGCGCGGCCCGGATCGCCGGTGTAAGTAATCTGTCCGGCGCCCGAATTCACCTCAACTGAAGGCCCGTTGACATTGCGAAGGCTGACGTCGCCGGTCACGGAATGAATGTCGAGATGGCTGTTAGTTATATCCGTCAGGGTTATCGGTCCGCTGAGAGTTTTCACATGCAAATGAGCATCGCTTACGCCGGTGACTTCAACTGAACCGGAAGCGGCTTCCAATACAACATCGCCATGCAGCCCCTCTGCCCTGAGGGTCCCGTCGGACGACCTGAGGCAAACGAAGGCGGCGGCCGGGACTTGCACGGTGTATTCCACCTGACTGGTTCCCGGGCGGCTGGATACTGAGCGTAGCTCGATCCGGTCGCCATGTTGTTCATTCATAAGACTAATCGCCGGGGAATGGGATAACGTCTCCACGACGACCAGCCCACTGTTGGAAGGTTTGACCGTGATGGGGCCATAGTTGTTGGTGATCGAGATCACGGCCCCGGGCCCGACGGCATACGTAAAACTCTTCTTTTCCTGACTCTCCTGCGCTGCCGCCGCTACTCCCAGAATAGCCAACGCAATGACGAGGATCGACGAGGTTTCCAGCCAACTCTTATTAGTTTGCATACGCGGCCCAGGCCAGAGGAAATAGCTTAATCGAACCTTAAATAGCTAGATGCGTCGATCCGCAAAATTAGACGCCCGCATCCTCGAAATTCATCGGATTATAAGGGCAACCAATCCAGGCTAACAAAGCAACTAAATAATTAGTTGACTTTGCACCTTTGGCCGCGTCCAACTGATAAACATTTAAGGAGCCAGTTTTGCCACCCAGGAAATCGGAAACGCTGACAGAAGCCGAATTGAGGCTAATGGACGTGCTCTGGCTCAAAGGCACGGCCACGGTTCAGCAAGTTCTCGATGCACTGCCAGAAAAGCCGGCGCTGGCCTATAACTCCGTTCTTACCACGATCAGAGTCCTCGAAAGCAAAGGGTACGTGAAACACGTCAAGGACGGCCGGGCCCACGTCTACATGCCCGCGGTTAAGCGAAAAGACGCTACCCGGTCCGAAATACGCCATCTGGTGACCAGATTTTTTGAGGACTCACACGAACTTCTGGTTCTGAACATTCTTGAGGACCAGGGCATTGAAGCCGACGAAATAAAGAGGCTGCGCAATCTGCTGCAGTCCAAAGAAATCGCGGGAGAAAAGAAATGAGTATCGCCGCGATTTTCCACCCATTCAACCTTGAGAACTTCAACTTGCAAAGCTTCGACTTGCAATCGAGCGCGCAAGTTTTTTCGTCGCGAATGTTCAATTCCGTGGCCGAAGGAATCGGAATCGCGCTCCTGGGATGGATCGTGCTCCACGCCTGGGGTCGGCAGAACTCCGGAACGCGCTTTGCCGTCTGGTTCTCTGCCCTGATAGGGATTGCTGCGCTGCCGATGTTGGGGCATTTCGGATCAAGCGAAGCGCGGATGCCGCTACATTCCCAAATCATACTGCCCGCTTCGTGGGCGCTTTACATATTTTTCGCCTGGCTAATTATCGCGACGGCAAAACTGGTGAGGATAGGCGTGGGCTTCTTTCGGTTGCGGACACTGCGGAAGAGTTGCCAGCCAATTGATCGAGCTATTCTCGATCCCCTTCCCGCAAAGACTTTGGAAGAATTGGATTCAGTCCGAGGCGTGACGGTTTGCCTGTCAGACAATTTGCGCATACCGACTGCCATTGGGTTCATAAAGCCGCTGGTCGTGATTCCATCCTGGACCATGCGGGAGCTATCTGCGGTCGAACTCAACGCCATTTTGCTGCACGAACTGGCGCACTTGCGGCGCTGGGACGATTGGACCAACCTCGCCGAGAAAGTACTGGGGGCATTGCTATTTTTCCATCCGGCAGTTTGGTGGCTTGAGAGGAAACTCGCGCTTGAACGGGAAATGGCTTGCGATGATGTCGTCCTTTCCAGGTCTTCGAACCCCCGAGCTTACGCGGAATGCCTGGTATCGGTGGCCGAAAAAAGTCTGCTACGTCGGGGCTTCTCCCTCGCGCAGGCAGCCGTCGGTCGGGTGCGTCACATGTCGTTGCGAGTGACGCAGATTTTAGATGAAAAGCGGCCTGCTGCAACCCGTGTGTGGAGACCCGCCCCGCTGATGCTAACCGGAATAACGCTGGCCAGCTTGATCGCGTTTTCGGATGCTCCGCGGTTGGTTTCATTCCGCGACGCCGCCTCCCCGGTCGTATCAGCTTCGGCGGTTATGCCGATCAGGAGCGTGGTTGATTCGAGTTCGCATGTGGGCGCTCGGGCTGTAGCGGCGAAATTTGCGGTGAAGAGCGAAAGCGATCATCCACCGTTTGGCACCGAAGTCAATCAGAAGCCGAAGCAGATGAACGCCAGCGTGGTACCGGCTACATCCAGAAAGCAGGACGCAAATCCGCCGGCCGTGCTTCGCGCCAGTTTCCCGGATGAAGGTCCAAACCGGCAAACTTTGATCTTGGTTTTGCAAACGGTGCAGTCTGACCGTGCTGGTTCCGTAGTTTGGAATCTTTGCGTGTGGCAGGTGACAGTGAATGGGCCGGCAGAAACGGAGCCCGGAACGGTCGCGAAGTCGATATGAGTTTTTTTGGCATTAACAACTAAATAATTAGTTAACAACCGAGGAGAAAGAAGACAATGACAAGCTGGATAGTGAACTTGAAAGGCAAACTTCGCCGTCATTTGATCGTGCCATTCCTGGCGATCGCGATAGTGGGTTCGTTTGTCGCTTACGATTTCGTGAAGGCAATCCCGGCAAAAGCAGCAGCTGCCATGGCAGGCCCTACCACGACACCACTCGACAATGACAGCGTGGGTGCGCTGCTCTCGCTGGACCATGCGATGGAAACCCTGGCGGCACGTGTGACTCCCGCGATTGTGAACGTGACCGTCACTTCACGCACTAAACCCAGCATGGCTGGCGGCGATGCCGACGACATGCAGCAGTTTGGTGATCAATTCGGACAGCAATTTGGTCCATTCGGTCGCATGTTTGGACAGATGCAACCAAGACAGCAGCCCCGAATTGAACACGGACTGGGCAGCGGGGTGATCGTTTCGCCGGACGGATACATCGTCACCAACAACCACGTGGTGGACGGCGCAACCGACGTTCGCGTCACCATGAGCGATCGCAGAATTCTGCCAGCTAAAGTGGTTGGAACGGATCCACTCACCGACCTGGCGGTCATCAAAGTCGAGGGTCACAACCTTCCGAATGCTCCCTGGGGCGATTCTACGAAGCTGCATCCCGGCCAGACTGTATTAGCATTCGGCAATCCGTTTGGATTTCGCTTCACGGTAACCCGAGGCATAGTGAGCGCATTAAACCGCCCCAACCCGTCCACCGACGATGCACGCAAGCCCGGTGAATTTATTCAGACTGACGCCGCAATCAATCCCGGAAACTCGGGCGGCCCATTGGTGAACTCGCGTGGTGAAGTAATTGGGATCAACACTTTCCTGATCTCTCCATCCGGTTCGTTCTCCGGCATGGGCTTCGCAATTCCTACCCAGATCGTGCGGCCCACGGTCGAAAAACTGATTCAATTTGGCAAAGTAACCCATGGCTACATGGGCATCGGAATTTCGGACGTGACCCCCGACAACTCGAAGTTCTTCAGCGTGCACGACGCGGTTGGAGCGATAGTCACGCAAGTTGAATCCGCCTCGCCGGGAGCCAAGGGAGGCTTGAAAGTAGGTGACGTAATTACGCAATTGGATGGGCACGAAGTGAGTGATGCCGGAGCGTTACAAGTCGAAGTGGGACAGAAAGACCCCGGCACGACAATCCATCTCGGAGTCATCCGCGATGGCAAGAACGTGACTGTTCCGGTGACCCTGGAAGCGATGGGAAGCCGTGATAAATCAGGCAGAGAAATCGCTGCCTCCGGACACGACAAACCACGATGGGGAATCGGTTTGGCGGACATCACTCCGGATGTCCGTGACCAATTGCAGGCACCGAGCAACTTGCAAGGCGCTGTGATCCAGCAGGTTCAGCCAGGAAGTCCCGCAGATACTGCGGGATTGCAATCGGGCGATGTAATCGTCGAAGTCGATCGCAAGCCCGTGCAGAGCGCGGCTGAGGTTAAAAAAGCGCTCGGCAGTGTACCGCAGGGACAGGATGTGCTGGTACTAGTATGGTCGAACGGAGGCAATACTTTCCGGGTGCTGCATCCTGCTGAAGCCAACCAGAGCAACAGCGGTATGTAATCGAAGCCTAGCTTTGTTTCTCCCCAGGGAGGTGGACGTTCGCGCCCATCTCCCATTTTCCCTCTTAAGTTCGCGGCGCTTGGTGGAAGGTGAATTATCGATGCCCTCGCACGTGCCTGCCGTTATCCGTGCTGGCTGACTGACAGGACGTTACCGTCTGGATCTTTGAACCAGGCCACCTTGTCGCCATTTGGCGTAGTCCAAATTCCCAGCTCGCGATTCTGAACGAAGGGATATTTTTCGAAGACAACCCCTCGTCCCTGCAACCAGCGAACCACGGCTTCGATGTCATCCACTTCCCAGCCCATGACAGTGTAAGGGGCGGGATTGAATTCCTGCGCCTTAGCCACCCGGATCATGGTTTCACCCGCCCTCACGACCAGGGCATAAGGGTCATCGCTTACGAACTGGAATCCCAGCTGGTTTTCATAAAAAGCGCGCGCCGCCTGCGCATTTTTGGTGGGAACGAAACCCACGAGTTTGCCTGAGCTCAGCATTCCTGCCTCCTGCCAGCAAGGTTAATATTTTCCCGTTACCGGGTGAAAAATTGACCTATAATCCGCTTCGGTTTAGCTAAAAAATGACACAGTCCGGAAATCCTATGGCGATGGATTCTATACCTACCGGTGCCGCACCACGAATCGCGGTCGTTACGACCGATGAATCCGTGCAACTGGCCGCCCAGGAAGTCCTGGCGTCTGCCTTTCACACAACCCTCCTGGGGTCCGGGCGAACAGACACTACCTCTTCTCGACGAGGTCTCAGTCGAAGCGCTGATTCTCGATCTTGAAACGGCAACGGCCTCCGACGAGAAGATGCTGAAGTTGGTCCGGAAGTTAAGGCAGCGTGACGAGTATCTCGTCCTGCTGGGGTTCACTCGCTCGCACAATAAGGCCTCCCGTAATCAGTTCGAACAGGCTGGAATCCGTCATTGCTTTGTCGCACCGGTGGATTTCGACGAAGTGCAGGCCGTCCTTCACTCTGCGCTCGAAGAGCGATCGGCGGAAATCGAAAACGCCAGACTGCGGGAAGAGGCCCGCGATCGAAACTCATTTTGCCAGCTGATTGGTGGCAGTGATCCGATGCGACTGGTTTACGACGCTATCGGCCGTGTGGCCGAGAGCAACGTCAACGTGCTGGTTCGCGGCGAGAGCGGGACCGGAAAAGAACTGGTAGCTCAGGCCATCGTCGCCAGCGGCCCCCGGCGGGACAAGCCGTTCGTCAGCGTAAACTGCGCCGCTCTTCCGGAAAGCCTGATCGAGGCCGAACTGTTTGGCCATGAGAAGGGCGCTTTTACCGACGCACATGAATCCCGCGCCGGTCACATCGAAGCGGCGCAAGGTGGAACCCTGTTTCTCGACGAGATTGGCACGCTCGGACTGGGTTTGCAGAGCAAGCTGCTGCGGGTTCTGGAGCAGCATGTCATCCAGCGCATCGGCAGCCGGACCACCAAGAAAATTGATTTCAGGCTGATTGCCGCCACCAATGAGGACCTGGAACAGGCGGTCCGGGCGGGCCGCTTCCGAGAGGATCTTTATTACCGGCTCAACGTGGTCCCGATCATTCTGCCGCCGCTGCGGGAAAGGCCGGGAGACGTAGCCATCCTGCTCGATCATTTCCTGCGCATGTATTGCGCAGCCAACAGTCTTCCGTCTGAAACGGATGGACGCCGATGCGCTGGAAATTCTCGAGGAATATCACTGGCCGGGCAACGTCCGCGAGCTGGAAAACCTGGTGCAGCGGCTGGTGATCATGGGATCGGGCGCCGTGATCAGCGCCAAACACCTGCCGCAGCAGATCCTCTACAGCAGCACCGCCAAGCAGGAGGCGCTGCTCATTCCGGAAGAGGGAATTTCGTTCGACGAAGAGATGGCCCGGATCGAGCTGGCGTATCTGCAGGCTGCCTTGCGCCGGACCGGCGGGAAGAAAGTGGCAGCAGCGGCCTTGCTCCAGATCAACGCTCAGAAAATGAAGTATCTGTGCCGAAAATATGGTCTGCAGGGTTAATTATTGACCTCCTGAGGTTTAATTTTTAACCTACGGAGGCCGTGGACGATTTCGGCTTGAGCCGGAATTTCCCACATGGCCTCGCCGTATCTCATTGGAATTAAGCTGACTGCTTTCATTGTCGAAGTTGAGTCTCAACGGTTTGGCACAGCTCTTGCTTATAACAAAACCGAACCGGACAGGGTAAGGCAGATCAGACCCGCGGTTGAGAATTCAAAAATTAAACTCCAACGGAGGACGTAATGTCAGTTCAGAAGAAATCCTTGATCAGCCAACGGTCGGCAGTGAAGAGCGCCATTCTGGCCACGCCCCAGACCTCCAATTTCAACCCGGCAGTCAGCCCAGCCGTCGCACCGCAAGGTTTCCCACAAAGTCGCCCCGAAGGTCTCGCACAAGGTGGCGGCGAAAGTCTCCCATAAGGTGGCCGCGAAGGTGTCGCACCGCGTATCGACAAGAGTGCGCGGGAACGAATCTGGCCGGAAACTGCATCAGGCGGACCAGAGAGATTTCTTCTGGCGGATGCACATGGGGCTGCGAAGGAACGCAGCCCCTTTTCATTTGTGTCATAAAACCCTCACCACATACGACGGCCTACCAGGTCCCGGGCAAAGCGCCAGGTAAATTCAGCCACACTGCGACGGCCGACCAGAATTTTGGCGTCGCCGCTCATGCCTTCCCTCAGGTCGCCCCGATTCTGCAGTTCCACATTTCCGACGTAGAACTTCGGCATTTCGAATTCCCTCCAGTTGAGCCTTCTCCATCAAACCGTCCTCAATCGAAGACGAGGCCGGTGCCAAGAGACTCAGAGTCCCTGACCACCCGGTGAACTGGGATGCGGCATGAAGTCGAACCGGAGCTCCCAGCCTGAACGTCCCGCATACTAAACTCCGGAACGTAAATGCGTGCCGTCATGGTGGACAAGTCTGCGACCTCGGCGACGTCGGTTCCGGGTTTCAGGTAGGCGCCCAACAGATCGTGCAAGCGCGGGGTGGTCGACAGTGCCCGTTATCGGGCTGATCACCTGGAGATGCTTCATCTCTTCCGTCAGAGCTGCGGTGACGTTCAGTGGATTGTTGGCGTTCGTGTTCCGCGGCTCCAAAATTTGTGTAACTCATGCTGGCCTGTGTGGCCCGGGCAGATGCACTTTGCATATCGGCGCCGGCTTGTGCCGCGGCAGACTCCAGTTCCAGATTGCGAAGTCGCAGCAAGGGTGCTCCGGCCGCGACCGGCTGTCCTTCATCGGTGAATACTTCGGCCACGGTTCCCGGAACTTCGGTATGGATCAAGGTTCTGCGCACTGGTTCCAGGGCGAAGCGGCCACTCCACGAAATCCGGCCAAACCGGAGTGAACAGCAAGACCAGCGTTACAACGCTGCCCAGAACGCCGCACGCGGCTGGGGTGAACCAGGCGAATACTCGTTCCTTTTTGTCCAGATAAACAGTTTTCATAAATCGCTCCAGCATGACGATGCGCGACTTGAAAATCCGAAAGCCGAGCAAAAGAGCCGGCAGCCAGGCCCACTCCGGGGTGTACGCCCTCAGGATGTGATAGACGAAGACCACCACCACGGCGATAAGCAGGTAGCTGTACGACGCCCGAAAGCACGCAATAAACGATGTACAAGACCCGCCGGTGCCGGGGAACGTATTCGACTTCAACCGGCAAGCGGAAGATATGTCTTGCGGATCCAGCTCGAGACGAAGACAGTGGACTGTTCCTTCAGATCCGGTCTCGTCGATCAATTCGGCCAAAAGGTAGTAGCCATCCAGCTTGATCAGCGGGTTGAGATTCAGGATGGTTACGCCGATGCCGGTCACCATCATGACTTTGTAGGCAAAGTCGTGGATGAACATGCCGGTGGCCGTGCCCCACCAGATGAAGGTTGCGACCACGCAGATCATGAGATCGCCCCAGATTCCGGCAATGATGGTGGAGATCCGCGCTTTCTTGTCGCCGACAATCCAGACCTGGGTGCAGTCACACATGAAGGTGGGCGCAAAATACATCAGCATGAACTGCATGCTTTCCACCTGGGCGCCGAAGTGTTTGCAGGTCAGGCCGTGCGCGGTCTCGTGGAAAAAAGCCATGGCCCCGAACAGGAACCAGAATTCCACCAGGTCCCAGCTGCTCTTCGCGGTGAAGTTGTAGAAGGCGAAACTGTCGCTCCAGATCTCACCGAACTTGTCGGCCCACATCCACACCATGACGCCGAACATGAACAGAGTCAGCAGGGTGAACCAGGTGGTGTAAACAAATTCGAGATAAGGCTGGATCGTGGTCAGGTAGTCGTCGGCGTGAGGCCAGGTGTGCAGGGTGAAGTCGGTGACGTCGGCGACGTGAAATCGCCCGCGTTTCTTGCGCTCGCTGCTCATCTTTTGTCGTGAGCGTGATGTTCTTTTCCAGCGGCGTCTTGTAGAAGAGATCGCCTTGACCTTCCAGGCCGGAGGCGAACTCCCTCACATCGTCTTCGGTAAATGCGATGTTGGTTTCGCTGAGAATCAGGTCAGCAATCTGTTTGTAGGATCGCTCGCCATCGAACAGCTGGAGCAGTCTGCCACTGCTCCAGGCGTGAAGCGAAGATAAACTTCGCTGCCGGGCATTTTCGCCAGCACGACGCGGACGCCTTGCTCTATATGTTCCTTGGAGATGACGCGGGGATCGAGCTTGGGATAGCGGCGCTGCGCTGTCGTGGCCGGAAGATCGGGCAGCGCTACCTCAAGAGCTTCGAGGATATTCATTTCAGATTGGTCAGGCGGATGTTGGCGAGCATTCCCGGCCTCAGGTCCGGAACCTGGCCTTGGAGCCGGGCCACGACTTCGATAGTTCCGCTCGACGGATCGACCACCGGGCTGATCTGGGTGATAGCAGCGGTGTGATGAACCGCCGATGATCCGTCGGCCAATTCGACGGCTGACGATTTGCCCGTTCTTAAGCTTGCCCACGAAATCGTTCCGGAAGGGTGAACTTCACTTCCAGCGGGGCGACACCGCGGTGACCCAGAAGAAGCGGTCGCTGATCCCAACCTTTTGTCCCACGCGCACGTAGCGGCGGGCGACGATGCCGTCGAAAGGGCGCCGTGATGCGAGTCTTTTCCTTTTCCAGTTCCAGCGATCGCTCGGTGGCCTGGGCATTGGTCAGCATCTCGGTTTCGCGGTTGATTTCGAACTTGTCGGCCTCCACCTTGTATTGCGCGTGCTCCAGCGTTTCCTTGGTGAAGACGCCCGCCTCCCATAGCTTTTGAGCGCGGGCGAGATCGGACTCGAGCACTTTGGTCTCGGCCTGCCAGTTCTTCAGGTTGGCCTGGATCGAGCGGGTCTTGGCGGAAGCGGCGTCGAGATCGGCGGAAATCTGGCGGTCGTCAAGTCGGGCGAGAAGCTGGCCCTTGCGCACGTGGGTGTTGGGCTCGGCGAGAATGGAGACGATGACGCCTTCGCGCAGCGCGGCCACGTCGACCTGGTTCTCGACCACGACGGGACCGGAGGCTGACGAAGACGCTGTCATCCGGAGCGGTACGGAACTTGCGAGAGCCGGATGCGCTACCGGCGGAGCTGCGGCCACATTGGAGGTATCGCTCGGAGTCGCTGCAAGCTGGTCAGTGACAGCGCAAGGAGTCATCAGCAGAGCGAGCGCGAGAACCCGTTTCATATGAACCTCCGGTCTCTCGAGCACTGTCCGCACAGTGGGCTGCACGCAGGCCCGCTATTACCATCCGAACCACGACCACAGTTTTGACCAGATCCAGATTGCGGGACGGCGGAAGATGACTTTTCCTGCTGGACTCCATCCGGTCACAACTTTGCCGCGGCCCTGCATGCCGTCACGAATCGCGCCGTCCTGATTCGGCACGAGCACGCGGGCAAAGAAGAAGCGGTCCGCGCCCTGCACCTGGCTTCGCGGGCTGACAACCGTGACCACGCCATGAAAGGTGCGCGTGGGAAATCCTTCCAGCTTTATCGAAGCCTTTTCGCCGGGATGAAGCAGCAGAACATCATCGGCGTCAATGGCCACATCCACGATGGCGCGCGAGGTGTCGACAACTTCGGCAAAAGTGTCGCCCGGCATGAGCTTCCGTCCCACCAGATCTTCCACATGCGGGGTCGCGACTACGCCATTGATGGGCGAACGCAACTGGGTGCGATCCAGACGCTCGCGGGCGCGCGCCAGCTCGGACGCCCAAAAGTCCGCCTGGATTGCGCTGAATGCCGGCCTCGCCTCCGTCATTGCTGTTCAGCGCCCGATTCATCTGCGACACGGCAGTTTCGTATTTGGCCTGCGCCGCCGCCAGTTGCGCGCGATACTGCCAGTCCGAAAGTGTCGCCAGAGTAGCGTCCCGGCAGCTCACGGCATCGCCTTCGCGAACCTGGACGCGCTGCACTATGCCTTCGACTTCAGGTTGGATCAGAACGCTTTGCGCCGGACTCACCGTGGCGTCGCCAACCACCCGAAGCGGCAGAGGGAAAGATCAGCAGGAACAGCAGTGCCGCGACCGCGCCCAGCCACCAACAGCGCCCGGCGCCGTTTCTCGAGCGCCAGGAACTTGCGTTTCCTGTCCAGCACCGGCTTCAACAGATCGATGAAAGGAACTTCCCGGTAGAGCGAGGCATTGCGCAACGCCACGGTCGCCTGGGCCGAGAGAATCTTGATCATCTCCAGGTGCGCTGGGCCGAGAAAATCAGGATCGCTGCTCTCGAACGACAACGTGCCGACCCGGCCATCGTCGTCGGCAAGCGGCACGGCGTAAAAGCCGCGCATCCCGGATTCGGCGAAATATTTGCCGAACTTGGCTTGCGTCTCCTGGCGTGGATCTTCAAATTGCTTCTCCGTGCTGCGAGAAAGAAACCGCATCATTCGATAGAGACGCCCATTCCAGAATGTCCTGCAGCCGAACAACATTCGGATCCTGCGGATTGATCCGCGGCATTCCGGTGATGGCGCGGATCTTCAACCGGCCCGCGTTCTTCCAGCGCGATCGCTGCTCTCTCATACGGAATCACCGCGCCGGGCCCGGTGACGATCGCGTCCAGCACCCGATCCAGATCAAGGGTCGAAGTAATCTCGGCGCTTACCTTGACCAGGGTTTCGAGAATCTCGACTTTGCGCTCGGCCTGCAGCATTCCGGCATTGTTCAGAGCCGAGGCCGCGGTCTCGGCGATGGAGTTGAGCAGGAAGAGGTCGTCTTCGGAGAACGGAGTTCCATCCAGCTTGTTAATGACCTCGATCACGCCGACCTGGAATTCCTTGGCGACGACTGGGGCGACGATCACGGAGAAGATGCCGCCATCGTGGCCGGCATTTCGCCGCTGCAGGCGCTCGTCGCTTGGGTCATCGATCAGCAGAGGTTCGCCGGAATCGGAGACTTCAGCGATATAACCTTCTCCACTTTTCTCCGTCATGCCCAACTTCGCTGGTTGGATCTTCGCCGGACTCGGTCCATCAGCAGCAGTTCCTGCTCGTCCTTCACCAGCCAGAGATTTACCGCCTGAGCCTCGAGCAGTTCGCGCACCTTGGCGGTGATGAGAGGATTGAGCTCATCCATTTCCAGCGTAGAGTTGAAGACTTTCTCCACGTCGTAAAGCTGGGTCAGGCGGGAGATGGACTCCAGATGGGAATTGCGTTCGGTTTCGTAGTGGGTGGCGCTGGAAAATGCAGGAGCGGCGTAATCGACCAACTCGATCAGATCCGCTCAGGTCGGCTTCGTTGAGCGCTTCATCGAAGGTGGCGACTTCCAGCGCTCCGATCAGAGTCTCGTTGACAATCATCGGAACATAGGCCAGCGACAGGAGGGTGCGCCGCGCATGCAGATGGGCGTAGTCTTCGCGGACGAGTGTTGTCCCGGACATCAGCAAGGGCTGGCTGTCCTTGGCCAGCAAGTCCCAACGTGCCTGAATCGAGCGGGATGAGCGCGTCGTCGAGGTGGATGTCGCCGGCTACGGCCTTGGGAGACCAATGCTTAGTGCCTTCACCGTCTTGTTCGAAGCAGATAGACCACCGCCGCGGCGCCGGGAAGTATTTCGATGATCTGCTGGGCGAGCAGAAATGCGCGTGGCTGGACTTCGCGTTCCTGAAGCAGGGCACTCAGGAACCGGGCCTGCAACTCGACAGAGGTCGACTTGGGCATTTCTGTGTTTCAGGTCGCCCGTTGCCGATCGCAAGACGACGTGGGTATGCGGGGGAGGGCGAGGGTCCGCGCACTTGCAAATTCGCGGCGGCTCCCGTAACTTGAGCGGGCAATCTAACAAATCGCCTTCCTGACTGTCAATGTTTCCCGGGAGGCGGTGAGGTCATGGTGCCGCTTATCGGCGAGGAATCTGCTGCGCACTGAGCAACGTAGATTCGTCGTGCATAATGCCCGAACTCAGAACGGCTTCAGCCAGACTCAGAGGAGCAAGATGGAAATCAGCGTCCGCAGGCTTTCGGAAGTTCAGATCATTCAGATTCGCGGCGCTGTACGGCTGGGCGTCGGCGTCGACAGCTTTCGCCAGGCGATGGACGACGCCCTGGCCGCCGGCGACACGCGCATGGTCGTCAACTTTGCGGAAGTGCCGATGATCGATTCCAGCGGCATCGGAATTCTGGTCAAGGCGATGGCTTCGGCGAAGCAGCGCGGCGGCGGAGTGAAACTGGTCAAGCCGTCCAAGTTCGTGGTGCAAACTCTGAAGCTGATCGGCGTACTGAACCTGTTTGAGATCTTTGCGGACGAAAACGCCGCGGTTCAATCATTCGCTCAGTAGAGCCTGATCTGAACCCGCGCCCGGCTACTTCAGGTGGATGGTTAAGATTGAAGATGCCGAAGAGGTAGATCGCACTGCCCAGAGAAAGCAGGGCCACCGTGAACAGCAGCGAGGGGCGTGCTGAAGAAGCGTGTTTTTTCGGTTCCGCGTTGATCCAGAGCCGCCCGGTATTTTTCGATCCACTCCTGATCGTCTACGACTTGCCCAAACGACTGACTGAATCGAATCCTGCAGACGGCGCCGGTCGTCGTGTTCAAGAGCAACGAAACGAAAAGGCTGCTGACTCAGAGAAATCGGCTTAAGCATTTCCGCCGTGCCAAGCACCGGCCCAGTCGGGGTCACAAACATCAACTTTACTTGGGAATCCGGCTGCACTGTGCTTGGGGAAGCACAACAATGCCGCCGGTCAGCGAGATGATTTCCAACTGGGCTTGGGTTCGGTGGCCATCGTCGAATCGGAGTACGGCCGGAGTGATGTCGGCCAAATTAAATCGTGGAGGCACGGCGCATCAGGGTTTAGATTGGGGGAGGGCGTTCACAGGACTTGAGTATGCTACTGCGCCACCCAGAGTAGGAGATTACGGAAGGACCTAGGTGGGTCAGGTTACCTTCCGCGCGGTGATCGGAAACCCGCTGGATGCCGAATAGGTCCGAATAATCCGGGTGTCGGTCACGGTGGAGAGTTGGCGGTCGGTTGCGAGCCAACCGACAGCTAGAAAGTTGGAGTTAAATCGAAAAAATCGATACTCCAAACTTGTACTTTGGATTGACAGCCTCGTACCAGAGTCGATACTCTCTTGGCATACGTTTTAGGGGCAAATTTCGCCGAAAATGACTAATACTGCAATCATCGTGAGCCGAGTTGCCCAGGAGGTGCGAGTGCGTCTTCTCGCCCTTAGCGTGGCCATTCCTGGCCTGGTGCTTGCACCTCAAGACAGCGGCGGATGATTTAGGGATCAGCAAGATTCAGCAAGAGGCCATCATCCACCGCATCGGATGATGGCCTTTTTAGTTTCTGCAGCATAATTTCAGGAACGGGCCTGTGCGCCAGGCCGGGGAGGACAATTTGGCTCAACCAGAGCGCGTTACCATTTTCGACACCACCCTGCGCGACGGAGAACAGTCGCCGGGTTGCAGCATGAACGGTAACGAGAAGGTGCGCATGGCGTACCAACTGGACCGTCTGGGTGTAGACATCATCGAGGCCGGGTTTCCCATCGCCTCGGAAGGCGATTTTGAGGCCGTGCGGGCGCTGGCGCGAGAGATTCGGCGTCCCATCATCGCTGCCCTGGCGCGAAGTTGTCCGGGCGACATTGAACGAGCCGGGCGCGCCCTGGAAGGGGCCGCCCGAGCCCGAATTCACACCTTTCTCGCCACCTCCGATATCCACCTGCAGCACAAGCTCAAGATCTCACGTCGGCAATGCCTGGAACAGGCCCGCGACGGCGTCAAGCTGGCCCGAACGTTTTGCAAGGACGTGCAGTTCTCCGCCGAAGATGCCAGCCGCACCGACATCAACTTCCTGTGCGAAGTGCTGGAGGCAGTGATCGAGGCGGGTGCGACCACGCTCAACATTCCGGACACCGTCGGCTTCAGCGTGCCCCACGAATTTGCCGAATCTGATTCAGACCCTGCGGCGCCGGGTGCGGGGCATCGAGCGGCGTGACCATCTCGGTTCACTGCCACGATGATCTGGGATTGTCCGTGGCAAACTCGCTGGCAGCGATCGGCGCTGGGCGCGCGCCAGGTGGAATGCACCGTCAACGGCATCGGCGAGCGGGCCGGCAATACCTCACTGGAAGAACTGGTCATGGTGATGCGGGTGCGGGCGGAACACTATCCGTATGAAACCGCGGTCGTCGCCGAGCAACTGTTTCCGTCCAGCCAGCTCTTGTCCGAAATCACCGGCGTTTATGTGCAGCCGCACAAGGCCATCGTGGGACGGAACGCATTCGCCCACGAAGCCGGCATTCACCAGGATGGAATGATCAAAGACCCGTCCACCTATGAGATCATAGCGCCTCAGTCGGTTGGCGCTCCCCGCAACTCGCTGGTGCTGGGCAAGCACTCCGGCCGGAATGCCCTGCGAGTCCGCTACGAGAAGCTGGGCTTCACCTTCGAACGGGCGCAACTCGACGACGTCTATCGCCGTTTCGTGGCGCTGGCTGACAAGATCAAGACGATCGAAGACGGACACCTGCTCGAACTGGTTCGCGATGTGCCCAGCCGGACTGTCGACCATTCCGGACAGCGCCGGCAAGACGGCATCTACCTGGATGGCTCCGGTAAGTCAAGGAAGACGTCCAGCCTCGCATACCGATCGCGGCAAGCGCGAAGGAGAAAGCGCACGCCGCCCATGCGGCCACGAGCGGAAGCGAGCAGGAAGACTATCTTTGGGGAGTATGATTGCTAGCTGCGAACCGACTGGCTGGCGATTGTTGATTAGGAGGACAGCTCCGCCGTCAGGCAGCTGAGTTCCGACGACTGAGAGGACTGGGTTCATGACAAAAACGGGAGCACAAATTCTTTGGGAATGCCTGGAGCGCGAAGGCGTAAAGCACGTCTTCGGCTATCCGGGAGGCGCAATTCTGCCGGCGTATGACGCCCTGAAGCACAGCGATATCCATCACATCCTGGTGCGCCACGAGCAGGGCGCCACCCACATGGCGGATGGCTATGCCCGCGCCAGCGGCGAAGTTGGCGTCGCGGTCGCGACCTCGGGGCCCGGCGCGACCAACATGGTGACTGGCATCGCCACGGCCATGCTGGATTCGTCTCCCATCGTTTGCATCACCGGACAGGTCGGCAGCAAGCTGATCGGCTCCGACGCTTTCCAGGAAACCGACATCACCGGCATCACGCTTGCCCATCACCAAGCACAATTACCTGGTCACCCACGCCAGTGAATTGGCCCGCGTCTTGCGCGAGGCGTTTTATGTGGCTCGCTCCGGCCGTCCCGGTCCGGTGCTCGTCGATATCACCAAGGACGCGCAACAGTCTTCCTGCGAATTCGACTGGGAAGCCGCCCGGCCGCAACTGCCGGGGTATCGTCCTGACCTTTCTCCCGAGGAATCGGAATACGCACAGGCTTTGGAATTGATCCACAAAGCCAAGCGGCCGCTGATCCTGGCGGGACACGGCATCATCGTCTCCGGCGCCATGGCGGAAGTTCTGACCCTGGCGGAGAAAGCCGGCATTCCGGTCGCGCTGACTCTGCTCGGCCTGGGAGCGTTTCCTGCGTCTCATCCCCTGAACCTGGGCATGATGGGAATGCACGGCGAAGCCTGGGTCAATCACGCCATTCAGGAAGCCGATCTTCTGCTGGCGCTCGGCATGCGCTTCGATGACCGTGTCACCGGCAATCTGAAGACCTACGCGCAGGATGCCAAGAAGATCCACATCGAAATCGATCCCGCCGAGATCAACAAGAACGTCAAAGTAGATGTCGCGCTGGTCGGAGATTTGCGCGAAGTCCTCAAGGAGTTGCTGCCGCGCGTGCAGTCAGTCGATCACACCGATTGGCTGGATTCGATCGACAAACTGAAGGGCGACTCCGCGGTACGGGACGTTCAGAAGCTTCCCGACAACGGGCATCTCTATGCCGCGCACGTCATCAACGACCTGTGGCGCGAAACTCGCAACAGCAACACCGTAGTCGTGACCGACGTCGGCCAGCACCAGATGTGGGAAGCGCAATACTTCAAGCACGAAAAGCCGCGGTCTCTGATCACCTCAGGCGGTCTCGGAACCATGGGCTTCGCCTTGCCTGCGGCCATCGGAGCCAAGGTGGCGCGTCCGGACTCTGAAGTCTGGGTCATCGTCGGCGACGGCGGCTTCCAGATGACCATGTCGGAACTTGCGACCATTCAGCAGGAGAAGCTGAAGATCAACATTGCCATCATCAACAACGGATTTCTGGGCATGGTGCGCCAGTGGCAGGAATTTTTCTACGAGCGCAACTATGAAGCCACGCCGCTGCTGAATCCCAATTTCGTGAAGCTGGCGGAGGCCTACGGCATTCGCAGCATGGCAGTGACCGAGCGCTCGCAGGTGCTGCCGACAGTGCGGGCGGCGCGCGAACACGACGGCGCCGGTGCTGATCGACTTCAAGGTTGAGCAGGAAGACACCGTCTACCCGATGGTCGCGGCCGGTGCGTCTTTGAACGATATGATCCGGCGGCCCAGTCCGATCGTCGAAACCGCTGCCGACGAATAAAGGTAAAAATGCTGAACATATTTGTTGTGTACGTCGAAAATAAGCCGGGCGTGCTGACCCGTGTGGCGTCGCTGTTCCGCCGCCGCGCCTTCAACATCGATTCGCTGACTGTCGGGCGCACGGAAAAGCCCGAAGTCTCGCGCATGACCATTACGGTCGACACCAATCCCGACCAGGCAAAGCGCATCGAAGCCAATCTCTACAACCTGGTGAATGTGCTGCTGGTCGAAAACATCACCCACGAACCGGCGATCGCCCGCGACCTGGCGATGATCAAGGTGGCCGCGACGCATGAAGCGCGCTCGCATGTGCTGGAACTGGCCAGCGTCTTCCGCGCCCGCGTGGTGGATGTCGCGCCCGAATCGCTCACCATCGAAATCACCGGTGGCGAAGACAAGATTGACGGCCTGCTGGAAGTTCTGCGTCCTTACGGCGTGGTGGAGATGGTTCGCACCGGTATCGTCGCCATGCGACGCGGCACGACGTCTGCCACCGTCAACCCGGCGCAGACCAAGGCGCCCGAGATTGGCGCCGATGAAGGCGTGTCGTATTCGGTCTAGCCAAGTTCTGTCTAACCAAGTTCGCTTGGTATAAGTTCCGTACAAATCAAACTGCTCTGTTATCTATCGAAAGGAACCCCAATGGCTAAGATGTATCACGAGAAAGACGCCGATGTAGCATTGATCCGGGCGAAGAAAGTCGCCATCATCGGCTACGGATCCCAGGGACACGCCCACGCTCTCAGCTTGAAGGACAGCGGCGTCGACGTGCGAGTCGGATTGCCGGCCAGCAGCGAATCGCGCGCCAAGGCCAAGGCCAGCGGCCTGACCGTAGGCACTCCAGCCGAAGTATCGGCCTGGGCCGATGTAATCATGGTGCTGGTGCCGGACACGGTCGCGTCTGAGGTCTACAAAAAAGAAATCGCACCCAACCTGACCGCCGGCAAGACCCTGATGTTCGCCCACGGCTTCAACATCCGCTTCGGCACCATCACGCCACCAGCCAACGTCGATGTTTCGATGATCGCTCCGAAGGCTCCCGGACATCGCGTCCGCGAAGTGTTCGTGGAAGGCGGCGGCACACCTGCGCTGCTGGCCATCCACCAGGACGCCACCGGAAAAGCCAAGCAACTGGCCCTTTCCTACGGCAAGGCCATCGGCGCCACTCGCGCCGGCGTTATCGAAACCACATTTGCCGAGGAAACCGAAACCGATCTCTTTGGCGAACAGACCGTGCTGTGCGGCGGCGTGAGCGCTCTGCTCAAAGCAGGATTCGAGACCCTGGTGGAAGCCGGCTACCAGCCCGAGATCGCCTACTTCGAATGCCTGCACGAACTGAAGCTGATCGTGGACCTGATCTATCGCGGTGGCCTCAACTACATGCGCTACTCGGTCAGCGATACCGCCGAATACGGCGACTACACCGCCGGACCGCGCATCGTCACCGAGCAAACCCGCGAGACCATGCGGCAATTACTGCGCGAAGTCAAAGATGGCACCTTCGCGAAGAATTGGATCAAGGAAAACGAGACCGGCCGCGAATGGTTCGAAGCCACCCGCGAAAAAGAACAGCAACAGCAGATCGAAAAAGTGGGAGAGGAACTTCGAGCCATGATGACCTTCCTCGATCCGGTCACCATCAAACAAACCAGCAAGCGGACCAAAGTACCGGCGTAGATCTTGTCATCCTGGCGGCGCGCACCCGTGCCGTGCCGCCATTTTGGAAACGGCCATCGCTAGAAGCCGTAGGAGATCCCGAAAGCGAATTGATGCCTGGCCTGCAAATCCACGCCGGGGGCAATGTTCCCTGCTGCTTGGGCCACGCCGAAGTCCAAAGTCAGTTTGGGTGACTCTACTCCCCATCCGTGAATCGGCAATGCGCCTGATGGCACGATGCGGACCGCGTAGGTGATCGTCGTGGGCATTACCGCTCCCGGCAGACCTTGAATGCTGCGCGGTTCCTGCATGACTTCAGAACCTAACAGGATGGTGCTTCGTCCCGGGCCGTTGAAAGCAAACCCAGCGGCGCCGAAGCCGCGGCCATAATAGCCGGGGGCATTTCCCGCCAACCCAAGTAAAGACGCGTTGGTTGCTTTGAAGCCGGCATTAAATACCAACGGCAGCTTTCGAAAGTGGGTTATGGTTTTGGTGGCAACAGCGTAGAAATCCTGATTGTTCGTGTCATGCCCCAGAATGACGCCACCAACGTTCCTGACTTGGGTGCGCGCGACGAAGCCAACGGACAAAGCCGGCAACCCGCCCCGGCGCTCGCGTAGCAAATTGACCTTGGCATGAAAGGTGTTGAAACCGCGGCTCCACAATGGACTCAAGCCGGCGGTCACGCCGTCCTGGTGCAGACTGCCGGTATATCCGAACTCCACACGATTGAATGCCCCCATGCTGATGGATATCTGATGGAATCCACCCAACACGGGTCCAGCATTCAGATAGTGATAGGAAACTACGGGGATACTGAAAGTCGCATTGCCACTTGAAACTGAATATGCCAGCGGCGTCACAAAGACGCCAGTCTGGCCTTCCCAGTTGAGGCTTTGAGCGAAAGTGTGATTGCCGGCGAAGGTGACGATAACGACAGCCAACACGACGGCCACGACGCTGCTGAATTTTCTCGCGACAAAAGATACTGGAGTTTGATCTGTTGGGTTACACATGACTCTCTACTCCAAGAAGATTTTCGAAATCGTGGCCCGCATGAAGACTGCTTGTCGAGCTAGAGATTTACCGCCGCTGCAATTCGCTTTGCTTGGGTGAATCTGACAACCGCCAGAGTTTGATGGTTCCGTCCTCGCTTCCCGAAGCCAACCAGCGGCCTCGAGAATCGAATGCGACGGAGTAGATAGGATGGTCATGCCCGGCGAGAGTTTGTATTTCCTTGCCAGTTTCGACATCCCAGATTTTGATGGTCTTGTCCCAACTGCCGGAAACCAGCCAGCGACCGTCAGAACTGAAGGCGAGGCTGGTGACTACATTACCGTGGCCGGCCAACGTGTGAGCCTCGCGGCCGGATTTGAGATCCCACAACTTTACTGTTTTGTCGGCACTCGCCGAAGCGAGCCAGCGATTATTCGAACTGAAAGCGACAGCGTAAATCACTTTCTTATGCCCACTAAGTTTGTAGATCTGTTCGCCGCTCGATGGGTCCCAGATTCTGATGGACTTCTCGTCATCGCCCGTCGCCAGGAGCCGCCCGTCGGGGCTGAAGGCGATGTAGATTACCGGACGGCGAAGTCCGATCAGGTCACGAACTTTCTGGCCCGTCTTCACGTCCCAGATACGCACGGTCTTGTCGTCGATTCCGGAAGCCAGCCAGCGGTCATCGGGGCTGAACGCGATCGAGTAAACCCAGTCACTGCCTAGCGTGCCCAAGGGTTTGTCCGTGGCAAGTGCGCGGATCTCCTGGCCGGTAGTGGAGTCGAGCAGCGCGGTGTTGTCGGATGAGTTCTCTGCCGCCAAAAACCGCCCGTCGCGGCTGAAGGCCAAAGCTTGGATTTCTTTCTTTTTGCTGCCGAGCGTGGTCAATTGTTCCCCGGTTGAGGTGTCCCAAGATTTTACGGTCCGGTCCCAGCTTCCGGAAACGAGGCGCCGCCCATCAGGACTGAACGCCACGGATGTTACCCATCCGGAATGAGCCCTCACACTGCGATCCAGCGCGAACTCGGGCGGCGTAGGCGGGGTGGCAGTGACCGGCGGCGGAATCGCGGGAGCGGCCGCTACGGGTGGCAAATTTGGGCGTGGGGTCAAAATTGGCGGCAGGGGTTCAAGCCTGGCGGTGATTGCAGCCGTCTTCCCCGACGGAACCTCAACGGTTTGATCGAAATCACGATAACCATCTGCTGAAAGCCGCAGATGGTGCGCGCCCTGTGCCATCGTGGGAATTGTGGCCTCGCCAGATGCATCCGACGAAGCGAACATCTGGTCGTCTATGAAAATTTTGGTTCCCGGAGGAACTCCTCGGACCACCAACGCAGGGCTTGCCGGACGAATTGGCGGTGCCACCGTTTTTTCCGCGGCCAAGTTTTTCGGCACGGCAGAATATCGTGTGGACGAGCTATTGGCCGACTCTACTCCTGAAGCCTTGGGCGAAGGCGTTCCCGAAGATGACACCACTGGCGGTGCGGGGGTTGGAGACTGAGAAGGCGACGGTCCAGCCTCGGATCGTGGAATAGATACCGGGGGCGAGGTCTCGGGCACGCTTTGCGGTTGCGGTGGGGGTGTCGTGGAGGCGCCAGGAACGGAGGTGGGCGCAACGGTTGGACTAGAGACCGTTTCATGCCGGCTCCGGATCACGGCAAAGTACAGAAAAAGAAGCAGCATTCCGATAGCGCATGCGATTAGCAACGCCACGTTCGATTTTGGCTTCGGTTCTTGGGCTGAGACGACGATAGGAATCGGAGCAACGACCTTCTCCGCAGACGCGAAAATCTGTGAAGGTGCGTAGTCAACGACGGTTTCTTCGGGGGGCGGGTCAGGTGGCAATGGCGGTGGAGCTGGAACTAAGGCTTCCGCCAGCAACTCGCCGATGCGAAGTAATCCAGCCACATGGGCTGCGTTGAAAGCCCGGGGCCTCGCAGAAAGGACCTCGATCACACCTAAAACTTTTTTCTCCGCCTGGATGGGCACAACCACGGCGGAGCGGAGGCGCAAACTCTTGGCGGTCGAACGGCGTACCCGGTAATCGGTTTCAGTATCTTCGCAAACTACAACTTGTGCCGTCTCGAAGGCCTCCCTGGTCAATGCCGAATCGGGTCGCAGCCGTGACCCAACCTCGGGAGCCTCTCCAACACTGGCCCGACAGACGACGCCCCACTGATCACAAACAGCGATGGCAGCGCCATCCGCGAGCGTAATCGCGCTCAGCCGTTCAATTACATTTTTTAGTAGGACCGACTGCGGGCGTTCACGATGACTGCTAATTTCGCTTTCCAGTTCCTGGAGTTCGGCTTCACTCGCGCTCGGGAGGCCGGAATCGGCTGCGACCTTGCGGCGGCGGGTTGCGAATTCAGCACCAGGCGTGGCCATGAACTACCTCGGGTAGAAAAAAGACGGAAGGACTTTGATGCGAAGTCTGAATAGTATGTTGGCTGGTTAGGAGTCGGTCAATTACCCAAAAATGGTGCAATTGCTGGCGGGAGCCATTCAGGCTTCAACCGATTGCCGAGAAATGAGCTTGCAGGGAAATGCAGGGCAGGCGATAAAGTCCAGGAACAGAGCAATCGCTTAGTTGATTGCGGGAGATTCCTGGGCTACTTTTGCGAGCCGAATGAGCACATTGCGAACTACGCGATCGCAGCGGACCCCCATAAACGGGAATGCACTCTTCGCTTTTGCCCCGACGCGCTCGACAATCCATCCCCGCGCGAGGCTGGTTTTTGGTCTAATCCCATGCAATCTTGAGCAAGATAGTTCGCAATGCAGCAGCTCTTTGATCAGCGCTGCTCGATCTGCAAGAGGTTGCTGGTGGCTGGGGCGATCACGGCCGGTGCTGGAAACTGCGGTGCCCGCCAGGAATCGAATACGGATACCTGGTGCACGCACGAGACCGTGCAGTTGGGAGCGCAGCCCTTTTCCGTCAGATATTCACGACGGATATCATCCGTTGTGTATTTTTCAAGAGGGATGCCGGGATGGCCGCGCTGCTGCGAGCAGTAGTGCACCAGACCGTCTTCACAGATGTAAAGATAGCGAGCCCCCGCCCGGCAACGCCATTGGTTGGGGTGGCCATCCGCGATATTGTCCTGGAAGCCGTTGATGCGAGTGAAGCTGCTTTTCTCCATCGACTTCATCTCGCGATAGATCTGACGCTCTTCTTCATTCAGCGGCTGTAACTGGCCGGACCCGTCGTGAATGATGCCGATGGTCGAACTGAAACCCAGCCCTAGAGCGCGTTTACCGATGGTGAGCGCATCCTGCGGATTGCGAACCCCGCCGCCGACCACCGAATTTATGTTTACGTGGAAGTCTGCATATTCGGCGAGAAGCTCCAGTTTTTTATCGAGCACCTTCAAACTCTTCTTCGAAACTTCGTCCGGGGTAACGTTGTCGATGGAAATCTGCAGCCATTCGAGTCCCGCACGATTCAACCGTTCGATCCGATCGGCTACCAGAAGATAACCGTTAGTAATCAATCCGGCAATTATCCCACGCTTGCGAATGCGGCTGATGATTTGGTCGAGTTCGGGATGAAGCAGCGGCTCACCGCCACTGATGGTTATGACGGATGTTCCAAGAGCAGCAAGTTTATCCACGCGCGCGAACATCATTTCGGTCGGCACGGGTTTGGAAAAGTCGTCGTACTCGTTGCAGTACTCGCAAGCCAAATTGCAGCGCCGGATGGGAATAATGTGTGCCAGTAACGGATGATCCGTGGAAGAGAACGCGCCTGCGATCATTCGCGCTCCGCGCAGGTTGCGGTGGAGTGCTTTCAAACGGCGACGGACATTGGTTCGAATTGAAGCCACGGCTTTACTGATTAAAGCATAGCCATTCTCGATATGCATCGTTTGTGCAGTGTTTGGAAGGATTTACGGCGTGAATGGAGAATGCAGGAAACGAGCGTTATCTGCTTCTATGCGATTAACTCGTGCCCGGCAGCCTCTAACGTCTTCAACGCTTTAGCCGCGTCCGCCTCTTTTACCAGGACATAGTCGGTGTCAAACGTTGAGATCGCGAAAATCGGGACTCCGTTCATCGCAAGGGGGTCGATAAATGAAGCTAGAACACCGGTTAGCGAGAACGGGAACGGCCCTCGTAACTTGAAGCATTTCCAGGGACCTTCGCACTTCGCGGTGGCGGGAGCCTGATTAAATGAACATACGATGGAGAGTTCATCAGCAGTTCGAGTCACGGATATCAACCAGTCGGTCGCGACCAATGGGGGAAGGGGTGAGTCTACGGGTAAACGGCAGATCATGAAGTCGCCGGGAAGTTGTCGAAATTGCAAGGGTTTGAGTTCCATAGACTAGTAACGGTTGTGTCGCGATGGCGCTAGCTGTTCCTGACCGCCTTCTTAACTGCAGCCCTCGCCAGTAAGCGAGTCGAATCCAAAGTCGGAAGCGGGGAGGACTCGGGCGAAACCAGCAATGGAATTTCGGTACAACCCAAGACCACTGCATCGCAACCCTCATTGGCCAGCGTCCGAATTACCTCTTGGAAATACCCCAGAGACTGGGACGTAAACTGACCGTTGACCAGCTCGTCCATTATGATCTGGTTGATCATCTCTCGCTGTTTCGGAGCCGGGGTTCGATAGTCAAGGGCTGCAGCCTTCAGCTTTTCCGGATATACCGGGCCTTCCATCAAATAGCGTGTGCCCAGTATGCCCAAACGCTTAAGATGATTTCGATTCGCTTCCGCGGCCACCTCTTGCGCAATATGCAGCCAGGGACGCGGGGAGCGAGGTTGGACCAGATCGAACGCCTGGTGAATCGTATTGTCGGGGCAGATGAGAAAGTCAGCTCCAATTTTTGCCAGCTTGTCCGCGGACGAGAGCATCAATTCCGCCACTCCCCGCCAGTCATTCCGGTAAATGCAGGTCATGTACCGAGCCAGAGGGTGGGTGTGCATCGAGACCTCAGGATGGTCATGCTCCCCCAGCAACTTCGCTCCTTCGAGAGCGACGGTGCGATAACAAAGCGCAGCGCCCTCCGCGCTACACGCGACGATACCAATATGTTGGCTCATTTTAGGTTCGTTAAAAAGCCACTGCTTTTGGAATTAACGAAGCTTCACTGCTGCGCCGCCAGTTTCTCCACCTGGTCTAGCATCTTGTCCAACGCGCCGCGCGAGTAATACTTTCCGCCCACCACGACGCCAAAAATCTTGCGGGTGTTCCGTATGTCCTGCAACGGGTTCGCATCGAGCAATACCAGGTCCGCCACATGGCCTACCTCCGGCAGACCGTATTTGTCTGTTTTGACCAGAAACAGAGCAGGACTCAGAGTGGCTGCCTGCAAGGCCTGGAGAGGAGTGAACCCACTTTTCACCAGCCACTCCAGTTCATCGTGCAAGCTGAATCCAGGAAAAACATAAGGATCAGGCCCGTCGGTGCCTGCCATAAACTGCACGCCTGCTGCGTGCATCGCCTTCACCACTTCCACGTCGCGATCTGCCTCTTTTTTCAGGCCAGCCAGTTCGCTCGCCGAAGTGGTTTTTAGAAGTTTTGCCGGAGCCCATTGGTCGTGCACGGACGCCGGAACATACTTGAGGCGCGGATCATTCTGCAGATCAGGAGAGTCAATCCGGCTATTGGCCTGCGTCCATACGAGAGTCGGAACCTGCCAGGTGGTACTGCTCGCGATCTGCCGAAAAAACGCCTGTGCCTTGGACTGATCGTACGTGGCCATTACCTCGTCGCCGAGCTTCTGATAGCTGGCGTAGTCGCGACTTGCCAGGGCTGTCAGACCTTTCGCGCGAAGGTCATCTTCTTTTGAAGAGCAAGCCAGCAGAATTCCGCTCAGGTGCTCAATGCTTTTCTGCCCCGCGGCCACTGCTTCACGAGCGCTTACGGAATAGGGCACATGGCCGACGAACGGAATCTTCTGTTTTGCCGCCTCGCCGGCAATCGCAAAATATGCATCGCGGGGTACATTGAGGATTTTAACGAAGTCTTCGCCTCTGGCTTTGATTGCATCTACTGCCTGACGCGCATCCTCAGGAGTATTAACAGAAATGGTTTGTGCGTCCGCTTTGCTGTTGCTAAGAAATGGACCAGCCAGAATCAGATGCGGGCCGAGCAATTCTCCCGTTTCAATTCGTTTGCGGCGGCCGTCGAGTACATCGGGATTGCCACCCATGTCGCGGACGCCAGTCACTCCGTTGGCGATGTATAGCGGATAAATTACTTTTTCATCCCACACCGGCGAGATGAAGGCACTGTGCACGTGCATGTCCCACAAACCGGGTATCAAATATTTTCCGTTGGCATTGATGATCTGAAGATTTCGCCGCTCGGGAACAAAGCCTACCTTGCCGACCCCGGTAATTCGATCTTTGGAGATGACGACGGTTACGCCCTGGTCGATTCCGCCATCGCGGATATTCACCACGTTGACATTGGTGAAGATGAGCGTCTCAGGGCCATCTTTCGCCTTAGCCTCGGCGTTAAGGGCGGCCGCCAGACACAAGATTGCGGTTAGCAACGCCTTCATGCGTCATACTCCATGAAAAGTGTCAGGAAAGGCTAAGTGTGCGCCGCCGCCGCGTCAAACAAATTCAGGAATGTCAGTTTCTTTTCTGCTGGAAGGAACGACGCTTCGAAGGAATTACGAGCCAGTTCCCGCAGATGCTCGTCGGTAAAGTTGAACGCCTGCTGAGCCAGTTGATATTCGCGCGCCAGGGAGGTACGAAACATCGCAGGGTCGTCAGTGTTAAGAGTGATCATCACTCCCTGGTCGAAATATTGCCGCACCGGATGAGCACTCAGGGAGGCGCATGCACCGGTGCGAAGATTGCTGGTGAGGCATATCTCCAGGGGGACTTGCCGGACCGCGAGCTCCTCCACCAACTCGGGATCCTGCGCCGCCGCCAGCCCATGCCCGATACGTTCCGCTCGTAGATTCAACGCGCCCCACACAGATTCTGAGCTGGCATTTTCGCCGGCATGTGCCGTAAGTCGCAGGCCGTGATCGGCAGCAAAGGCATAGGCTTCGCGGAACAACTCCGGCGGTCCTTTTTGTTCGTCGCCACCGATGCCGATAGCCACAACCTCGCGATCCCGATAGCGGGCGGCAGTTCCGAAAACATCGCGCGCGGCGCCAGGGCCAAACTGGCGTACCGCATCAAAGATCCACAACAAAGAGACGCCGAAGTCACGTTCTCCCCTACGCCGTCCCTGGTCCAGCCCTTCAAAAATTGCCGCGAAATCCTGCTTTCGCCACAGACATACTCCCACCGACACGTACACTTCGGCGTGGAGTACGTTTTCGGCTTTAAGCCTTTCCATCATGCGATAGGTAATAAGCTCGTAATCGTCGGGCGTCTGAAGGTCTTCGGTCACGGCCTTAAAAGCCATCAAGAAACCGTTGAAATCGTCATAGCGATAGAGTGCTTCTATCTCGCTCAAGGTGCTGGTTTTGCCATGACGTTTTCTTAGTTCAACCAAGGTCGTAGGGTCGATTGAACCTTCCAGGTGCAGATGCAGCTCGGCTTTAGGCAGAGTGACGAGAAATGAGCTGGGACGGTCCATACAACTAAGATTGTAGATGGAAGATGCGAGATTTGCAGAGCAAAACTATCGAAATTTGCCCAATGCACGTCCAGATGTTGCTAGCGCGTGGGCTTATTTGCTCTTCGCGCTCGCGAACTCGCTGTGACGCCTGCTGTAGAAAACGTAGATGAGCATGCCGAGTCCAAGCCAGATGAAAAAACGCAGCCAGGTGATCACAGTTAGTCCCGTCATCAGGCCCCCGCACAGCACCACCGAGGCGAGCGGAAACCACGGAACAAACGGAACGCGGAAAGCACGTGGCCGGTCGGGCTGTCTACGTCGAAGAAATATGACGCCGAGCGAAACCAGGACGAAGGCGAACAGCGTGCCGATGTTGGAGAGATCTGCGGCATCACCAATATCCACGAGCCCGGCGGGAATTCCTACCGCAAAGCAGGCAATCCAAGTGGACCAGTGAGGAGTCTTGTATTTGGGATGCACGGCGGAAAAGAGTTTTGGCAGGAGACCATCGCGCGACATCGCATACCAGATTCTGGCCTGGCCATATTGAAAAACCAGCAGTGACGAAATCATTCCGGTCAGTGCTCCGACGACGATGATTGAACGGAAGACGGGATGTGCTCCCAGTTGTTTCAGAGCGTAAGCCACCGGTGCCTCAGCCGCCGCTCCGGAAACAAACGTCGTGTACTTCATCATGCCCAACAACACGATTGCGACGCCCACGTAGAGAATCGTGCAGATGATGAGCGAAGCGATGATCCCAAAAGGAAGATCACGTTGCGGCGTCTTGCACTCCTCGGCCGCTGTGGATACCGAATCAAAACCGATGTAGGTGAAAAATACGATGGCGCCCCCAGTCACGATTCCGGCGAAACCTGAGGGCGCGAATGGGGTCCAGTTAGCGGGATTAATAAGCATGCCGCCGACGACCAGGAACGTGAGAATGGCCCCAATTTTGACCAATACCATGACATTGTTGGCACCGGCCGATTCTTTCACGCCTCGCACTAGCAGCAAGGTCAAGATAAAGACAATCAGAAACCCAGGGAGATTGAAATACGCTCCCGTCCACTTGCCTGACGCCCATACGGGACTGGCCCACTGACTGGGCAGGTCAATACCGAACGCAGCGAGTTGAGCCTTGGCGTATCCGCTGAAGCCTACGGCCACGGCAACGTTGCTTACCACGTATTCCAGGATCAAGTCCCATCCGATGATCCAAGCGAAGATTTCGCCCAAGGTGGCGTAGGAATATGTGTAGGCGCTTCCGGCAATCGGAATCATGGAAGCAAGTTCGGCGTAACACAGGCCGGCAAAACTACAAGCGACTGCTACCAGGAGAAATGAAATGGCGATGGAAGGACCCGCCGGCGGGCGTCCATGCATCAGTGCACCTGCCGTGCTCCCGGTTCGCAGAAAATTTCCGATCAGGTCCAAGACCTGAGCGTGCAGGATGGAAGGAGCCTCGAAATGCTCTCCCGCCGCCGCGGTGCCGGTCAGGACGAATATTCCGGAGCCGATGATGGCCCCAATGCCGAGCGCCGTGAGCGACCAGGGTCCTAGCGTCTTTTTAAGACGATGCCCGGGCTCGTCGGCCTCGGCGATCAGTTTGTCGATGGACTTGCAGCAAAGAACCTGGTGTTCGGACGTACGTGCGGACGGTGATTGTGCCAAAGGGTTGTTGTCTCCTGAAGCTTCTAGCAATCGACACCCGGCAGCCGGCACTCAGCCGGCGGACGCCGGGATTAAAGTCGAACGTCCGCTGGCATTTGCCGCTGCTAAGCGCCGCTCTTACCGTTTCGCCGTGCCGCGCGCCAACTTTTTCACTTTCCGTTTCGCCGAACCGCGAGCGTACTCGCGAGGCTTCAATGGGCTTTCCGTCTTTTTCTTCTTGCGGACCGCGCGTTTGGCTTTCTTGCGTTCTTCCTTGCTCAGTGTGCTTGTGTTTGCCATGAGTGCTGATTGCTTCTCCTCAGAAATTAAGCTTTTAGCTTCTAGCTTAGCAGTACAAAAAATGCTCTTGGCGACCCTGACTCGTGGCTAAAAGCTCAATAGCCAAAGGCTAAGAGCTGCCTCGCTCGAGCTGGGCGTATTTTTCAACCAGCTTCTTCAAACCGAAGCGAGGGAATTGTACCGTAATCTTGGCGTCTTCACCTTCTCCTTCGCGCTGGTAAACAGTACCTTCACCGTATTTTGGGTGGAGAACCTTCTGCCCGGGACGGAAACCCTTCCTGCTTTTTGGCTCCTCCAGTGGCGGTTTCGTAGGACTAAACTTCTTTCCGCGCGAGGCAAAAAACTCTGCAATATTGTCGATGGAGTTATAGGATTTGCCGGAATAAGACGGCGCCGATTGTTTGGCCGGTTGCTTGGTCTGGTTAGCCCAGCTTGCGCTCTGGTCTTCATCTTCGTAGGCGTAATGGGTGGAGCTGTGTTCCGGATCATGCCGGACGGGTGTCCCGACTCGAGCTGCCGTCGCCCTTCTTCGGGTTCCACCTATTTCTTCCAGCAATCCCGCGGGCACTTCCTCAAGGAATCGCGAAGGAATGCTGGCCTCGGGCAGATCGGTACCATAACGCCGCCGATACACAGCGCGAGTCAGAATCAGCGTGTCCATGGCTCGCGTCATCCCCACATAACAAAGGCGCCGCTCTTCTTCGATATCGTCGGGCTGGAGAAAAGTCCGCGAGTGTGGAAACAGTCCTTCTTCGAGCCCTCCGAGAAATACCAATGGGAACTCGAGACCTTTGGCTGCATGAAGCGTCATCAAAGTAATTTGTGCAGCTTCGTCATAAGCGTCGGCGTCACTGACCAGCGCGGCGTGATCCAAGAATTGGTCAAGGGTTTCGCCGCGATCGCGGGAATCCATGGCAGCATTCACCAATTCACGCAAGTTTTCGATACGTGAGTACGCTTCCGGCGTGTCCTCCTGCTCGAGCAGTTTGATATAGCCCGTGCGGTCGATAAGAAACTTCAAAATGTCAGCCGTGCTGGGAGTCGGAGTGCCGTTTGTAGCGCTGGCATCCTGCCGCCTGTCGTCGAGGCGTCCCGCCTCCACAGCGGTACCGGGTTGGGCGTCTGCAATCTCCAAAGAAGCATTCCCGTCGGCTGTTTCTTCCTCGACAGAACCAAAATCAAACGAGAAATTATCCGGACTGAAATCCGTATCGTCATCGACGTCTGGGGCTTCCGTAACTGCATTTTCGTTCGACTCGACCTCTGCCCGAGCCGTCTCTTCCAGACGTTCCACGTAGGTCCCGCCGAGAATTGCCCGGCCATCGTCTATCAGGCTTACGAAGGCCTTAAGCGCGGCTAATGCACGCTGCGGAAGAAGCTGGCGTTTGATTACCTCTCCAATCGCACCCCATAAGGACAATCCGGTTTCTAGCGCGACTCGTTCCAAGGTTTCGATGCTGGTCCTGCCAATGCCGCGTACCGGCGTGTTGATTACGCGAAGAAGCGAGATCGTGTCATCCGGATTGTGAATCACTTTGAGATACGAAATCATGTCTTTGATTTCGGCTCGCTCGTAGAATGAAAAACCGCCTACGACGTGATATTTCAACTGGTAGCGGCGCATGGCTTCTTCAAATAACCGCGACTGCGAATTGGTGCGGTAGAGCACGGCGGCGCGTGTATTCTCACCTTGATCGATAGCTTCGCGCAGATACTTGGCGATGTAATCGGCGGCGAAGAGAGCTTCATTTTCTCCATCGGGAGCTTCGTAGTAACCGATCTTTGTACCGCCCTGTCGCGAGGTCCAGAGATTCTTTCCCTTGCGTTTGAGGTTGTTCGAAACCACAGCCGACGCCGCTTGCAGGATGTTCTGGGTAGAACGGTAATTCTGTTCCAGACGAATGATTTTGGCTTGGGGAAAATCCTTTTCGAACTCCAGGATGTTGCGAATATCGGCCCCACGCCAGGAATAAATGGACTGATCTTCATCGCCGACGGCACAGATGTTGTGATGCGTCCCTGCCAGCAGAATCATTAGCTCGTACTGGGGGCGATTAGTGTCCTGGTACTCGTCGATCATCACGTACTGGTAGCGGCGATTGTAGTAGTCACGAACCGTCGGTACAGCCTTCAGCAGGCGCACAGTCTCGAGCAGCAGATCGTCGAAGTCGAGAGCATTGGCCTTGCGCAACTCCTTCCGGTATTCCTCGTAGATGTGGGCCACGCGCTCGGTGTTGGGATCCCCCGATTGCAGATAAACCTCTTGCGGATCGAGCATGTGATTTTTAGCCCACGAAATATGCGACAGCACTGATCGAGGCGTCGTCTGCTTATCGTCAATCCCCAGGCGACGCATCACCGATTTCACCAACTGCTGCTGATCGGACTCGTCATAAATGACAAAGCTTTTGGTCAAACCGACCGGGGGGACCCCCGGTACGGACGATGGAATGCGAAGCTGCTCGATATCCCGTCGTAACACCCGCACGCAGAAAGAGTGAAAGGTAGAGATCACCGGCTTAGCCACTGAGAGGCCGCCCACCAGGTTGTCCACGCGTTCCACCATCTCTTGCGCAGCTTTGTTGGTGAAGGTCATTGCCAGGATGGAGTCAGCCATGACGCCGCGGTTCTCGATCAGATAGGCGATGCGATAGGTAATGACCCGCGTCTTGCCGCTGCCCGCGCCGGCGAGGATGAGCACCGGGCCGTCCGTGGTTTCCACGGCCTCGCGCTGCTGCGGGTTGAGTTTATCGAGGAAAGACAAATCTAGGACTTCTCCGGACTTCGTTGACTAATTTTACAGATGATTGACGGTTCGCGAGAGACGCTTCAGATCCAAGCGCCCATCCATCTGCCCAAATCGCCGCCAACACGAAGTCCGTCGGTTCGGTTAGCGGGCGTTGATTTTCTGGACTCCAAGAATCTCAGTAGTACGGACTTGGATGTCATCGTGGCGGTTCTGGCGCGGACTTGAGACCAGAAATCGAACAACTTAAGCGGGTCACTCGACGAGCGCCGTTAGCCAAAGCCGAGGACCTCACGCCGACAGCTTCCCGGAAGTCAAAACCGGGGCGGTGACAACCTCGAAGTCGAATACCACACCGCGCGCCGCCATAAACGCACGGAATGCGTGAGCCGTCGAACTTTGCGTTTTCGGGCTGCAAAAAAGCTGGTGTGCGGCGCGTCGAACCGCGCCTCATGTGCGCCCTGCTGAATCTTCCCTCCAGCAACTTCCTACCCGGTTTTCAGCGCGGTGCGGGCCGCTGTGCATTCTTCGCAAGGGCAGTAGTCCCGCAGAAACTGCCAGGAGTAGATGCCCAGCTCGTGGCCGTCATTCCAGTGAAATTTGATGGCATACTTGCCCACGCCTTCCGCCGATAGTGGCTTGGCTACCTCTTTAAACATCGGTAGCGAGCCTGGCGCGGGTTTGGATGGCTCTCCAGGCTCCCGCCCGGCCTTCCCCCTCTCATCGTCGCACAGGGCGCAGGGGCAGGCGTGTCGTAGAAATACGAATGGGTAGTGCGATCGGTGACCATCCTTCCACTCGATGTCCATGCCCGAGCCTGTGGTCAGGTTGACTTTTACCGATTTCGGATCAGGCTGGGCAGTCACGCTTTCCAGTATAAGGCCTGTACCAGGCGGGCGAGGACCCCCGCTCCAATGCATACTGGTCAAAGCTCCGGAATTCCGTTAAAATAATGCTTTTACAGAACAAGTTTCCGGCTTATCTGGAGCAGTCCTATGGCACATGTATGCGATCTCTGCGGCAAGGGTCCGCAGTTTGGAAACAATATCAGCCACGCGCACAACGTGACTAAGCGACGCTGGAATGTTAACTTGCGTCCAGTTCACGCCAAAGTCGGCGCCGCCACCAGACGTATCCGCGTGTGCACGTCCTGCCTGCGCAGCGGCAAAGTGGTCAAAGCGTAGCTGGGGGGTTCCTTGCCCAAAACACACCAAATCCTTCAGAATTCTTAGTGTTCGGCGTCATCCCGAGCGTTTTCAGCAGTTATAAGGATCCGGTACGGGTAAACCGGCGGTCTTTTTTCACGGGTAGGTATGTTCTCTTACCTTCTGCCTTTGTGCTGCTCCGATCAACGGCTGCAGAGCTTGGACGGACACGCCAAGGGTACCGCCGGAGAACCCATCGATGTAGGCCTCGTTGATGCCGATTACTTCGCCTTGCGAGTTGAAAACCGGCCCACCGCTGCCCCCGTGAGCTGTAGGGGCATCGTAGATGAGTTTGTCACCGACTACATCCCCCAAGTGTCCGCAAGTGGCGGATGGACGGATCAGAGAAAGGGCTGCCAATTCGTTGGCCGCACCGATATCATCCCGGCGGAAGGCCAGACGGTCATACACGGCGGGGGGCGACTTCGCTACCATTCCCAGAATTCCCATGGGATAGCCGACCACGGCGACTAACTCTCCCGGATTGGATACTTGTTCGGCTAGTGGCAATGGCCGCAAACGGCTGATCGCCAAAGAGTTCTCGACTCGCAATACTGCAAGATCACCGTGCGCAGAAAGCACCAGCGGAGTGATATCGACCGGCTGCGGGAAGCCTGGGAAAAAGGCCACTAGTTTTTCGAGCTCCGGCTTGGCGCCTTTGTGGATCAGGGCGTCTGCCTCAGAATCCCCGTACCACGGCTGCGCCACGTGACGATTCGTGGCTAATAAGCCTTCCGCCACCACAAACCCAGTTCCGGAGATGCGCGCTCGCAGGCTGGGCCGCTTTCCCGGCATGGCAACGTGATAGATACCGAAAATGTAACAAATTGAATTGCGATACCGGTTCAACACCAAAGCCGGCATGGCTTGTTCCTGTTTCAATTCATCCACGTCGCGGGTTAGCTGGCGTAGTTCGTCCTGCTGGAGCTGGCTCTGCCGGAGTTCACTCTGCCGCAAGGCCTCGCGCTGGCTCTCGCTTTTGCCATCGGCATCGGCAACAACTTTTCGTGCCAAAGGAAGATCAAGAGGCGGCGGTGGGGAATAGTAGCGGACCATGACTCCAGTGCCTACAAGCAGGAACACACTGAGCACGATTTCAACCAGACGCGCCCAAGTCCTGCAGACCGGCTCTTCTTCCAATAGATTGTGGTTTTCGGCCATGAGGAAAGCTGTCTGCCCGAGGAGTTAATGGGGAGGAAATCCGCGCTCGCCGGGCAAACTCAACCCTATCTTGGGGCTTGCAGCCGGGGTCTTCTACGGTACGGAAGGTTATGTACGGGTGGACTTAAGGTTCTTTAATACCAAGGCGTTCGGACATCTCTTCATGAAGAAAGCCCTCTCCCACGCGATAGGGCTGAACCCATTCACCATCGATGACAAACTGGGGGATGGCACGTTTGCCGGTTCGAGCGATGACCTCATCCGCTGCTCCAGGGGTCTTTTCGATATCGACTTCCGAAAAGGGCACATTGTGCTCCTGCAGGAAACGCTTGGCTACCCGGCAGTCGGGGCACCAATATGAGGAATAGAGCAATACTTTCATATTCTTAAGAGAGCGCTTAGATCGCATAGAAAGCAAAGCCGCCAGCAAAAGCTGACGGCTAAGACCAAACAGTGCTAGCTAATTCTCATAGAGCAACACACCATCTGTTTTTTCGGAATCCACTGGACGGTAATAGAGCTTGTCACCGTCGAGGAAGACTTCGATGAACGCCGGACGGGTTGTGATCGTGCCCTGGATAAGCGCTTCCGACAGCGGGTCTTCGATGTACTTTTGCAAAGCTCGCCGTAGCGGCCGGGCGCCATAGCTGCGATCGCCCAGAGTCTGATTCAGAATCCACTTCTTGGCTTCGTCGGTCACAGTAACGGTGATCGACTTCTGAGACAAGTTCTGATTGAGCAGATTCACCATTAGCTCAAGAATCTGGATCAGATCCTGCTCACCAAGAGCGGTGAACAGAATGATCTCGTCCAGCCGGTTGAGGAATTCCGGGTTAAAGGTGCGTTTGACTTCGCCCTTTACCAAGTCCTCTACCTTGCTCGAAATCATGTCCTCGTTGGTCGACTGGAAGCCCAGGCCTTCGCGTTTCTGCAAATGCCGGGCGCCGATGTTCGAGGTCATGATGATGATCGTGTTCTTGAAATCTACGGTGTTGCCCAAACCGTCAGTGAGCTGACCGTCTTCAAATACCTGCAACAGGATGTTGAATACGTCGGGGTGCGCCTTCTCTACTTCGTCGAGCAGAACAACCGAATAGGGCGCTCGCTTCACCCGCTCCGTAAGTTGTCCACCTTCTTCGTAACCAACATATCCCGGAGGGGAACCGATCAGCTTCGAGACCGAATGCTTTTCCATGAACTCGGACATGTCGAAGCGAACCAGTGACTTTTCGCTGCCAAACATGAACTGAGCCAAGGTGCGTGCAACTTCGGTTTTGCCGACTCCGGTAGGCCCGAGGAACAGAAACGAACCGATGGGCCGGTTCGGACTTTTAAGGCCCGCACGGCTGCGCCGAATGGCGCGGGCCAAAGCCAGAATCGCTTTATCCTGCGAGATGATCCGTTTGTGAAGCTCTTCTTCGATCCGAAGCAGTTTTTGCGACTCTTCTTCTTTGATGGAAGTGATCGGTACGCCAGTCCAGCGTGATACCACGTCCTCGATGTCCTCCCGACCGACTACGCCGGTGGAGGATTCATCGAGGTGGTATTTTTCGCGAAGGGCGCGCAGGTTCTCGCGCTCCTTGCGTTCCTCGTCCGAGTAGAAGCGCGCCTTCTCAAACTCGTGGTTTGCGATGGCGTTCTCCATACGATGGACGATGAACTTAATACGCTTCTGGACTTCGGTGATCTCTTCCGGCAGCGAAGTCTGGCGCAGTTTTACACGCGCTCCGGCTTCGTCGATCAAATCGATTGCCTTGTCCGGCAGGAAACGATCCGGAATGTAGCGGTTCGAATGCGACACTGCAAAGCTGATCGAATCGTCGGTGTAAGTTACGGCGTGGAACTTTTCGTACCGGTCCTTGATCCCAAACAGAATTTTGGTGGCATTAATTTCGTCGGGCGGGGGAACTTTTACCGCTTGAAAACGCCGCTCCAGTGAGCGATCTTTTTCAATTGATTTGCGATACTCGCCGGGTGTGGTTGCCCCGATGCATTGAATTTCGCCACGCGATAGCGCCGGCTTGAGAATATTGGCGGCATCAAGCGAACCTTCCGCCGAGCCCGCACCCACCAGGGTGTGCAACTCGTCGATGAAAATGATGGAGTTCTGCGATTCCATCAACTCTTTCATGATGGTCTTCAGGCGTTCTTCAAACTGGCCACGATACTTGGTGCCAGCGACGATTAGGGAAAGGTCCAGTCCCAGAATGCGCTTGTCAGCCAGGAACGACGGAACCTCGCCGTCCGCGATACGCTGCGCCAGGCCTTCGACGATGGCGGTCTTGCCAACACCGGGTTCGCCGATCAGCACCGGATTGTTCTTGGTCCGCCGGCAGAGAATCTGAACCACGCGTTCCAATTCGCCTTCACGCCCCACTAGAGGATCTAGCTGGTTGTCCATCGCAGCCTGCGTCAGGTCGCGGGAAAACTCACTGAGCAAGGACGACTCGCGCTGCCTTTGGGGCTGCGACTTCTCCTGGCTGCTGCGGGCTAATTCCTCACGAATGGTGGAGAGCCGCAAACCACGCTCGTGCAGGATCTCGGCCGCAAAGCACTTCTCTTCTCTTAATAATCCCAACAGCAGGTGTTCAGTCCCAATATGCTTATGCGAGAGCCGCTCCGCTTCTTCCGCTGCGTAGGCTAAAACTCGCTTGCACTCATTACTTAGAGGAAGATCAACTGATGTTGAAACCTTTTCCCGAATGGTGGTGTGCCCTTCGATCTGCTTTCGAATGGACTCAACTGAGGCATGCGAGCGCAAGAACCGGTTGGTCAGGGCTTTGTCTTCGCGCAGAAGTCCCAGCAACAAATGTTCGGTTTCTATATAAGGCGAACCAAACTGGCTGGCTTCATAGCGCGCGAAAAAGATAACGCGCCTTGCTTTTTCCGTATAACGTTCAAACATAAAGCCCTACCCCCTTGGCTTCCTTGAGAGACGGCTGATTCTGGTCGTGGCCGCCCCCGGGGAAAACCATTGGCCCCAAGATCATTATGCAATCAAGCTTCCAACACGTCTATGGCACCTAAGCGCCGTTTATCAATCTTTAGTTTCATTCCCACTCTATTACGAAAGAAACCTAATTCGCTCCATCCCCAGATAATTGCATATGTTACAAATGTTTCCCAACTGTTCCCATTCGGTCACTCTGCCCGAAACTTCTGTCACTGGACTATCCAGAAAGTGTCTGCGGTTCTACTTCCTCGATGCGGCCGCGCTGCAATCGCAACACCCTATGGCAGCGGCGTGCGAAGGCAAAATTATGGGTGGCAATGAGAGAAGTCAGCTGGTGGTCGCGATGTAACCGGTCGATCAATTCAAAAACCGAGTCCGCGGTGCGGCTATCGAGGTCTCCGGTGGGCTCATCTGCCAGCAAGACTTTGGGTCCCGTAATCAGGGCTCTAGCCAAGGCGACTCTTTGCTGTTCACCGCCGGAAAGTTCACCCGCACGGTGATGCGAGCGTTGCTCCAAACCCACCTCGTGCAGCCATCGCAAAGCTTCTTCCTCTGCTTTCTGCTGGGCGACACCCCGCAGCAGCAAAGGCATGGCCACGTTTTCCAGCGCCGTAAACTCCGGCAACAGGTAGTGGAACTGCCAAACGAAACCGAGTTCATGATTGCGGAACCCGGCGGCGTCATCTTCAGAGAGCGAACTCACTTGCAGGTGCGCGCAGTATACGTTACCAGAAGAAGCCCTATCAAGAGCGCCCAGGATGTGTAACAAGGTACTCTTGCCCGAGCCCGACTCGCCTACGATCGCCAGTAATTCGCCTTTAGCCACCTGGAAGGACAAGTTTTCAAAGAGCACCAGATCCGACTCGCCTGAACGGAAAACCTTCTTGAGGTTCTCCACACGCAAGATCATTTCCCGTTCAATTAGATGCAAAAGACAGGCTCCTCGGCTCAGTGGGGACGCTTCCGGGCCCCTGTGTATGCGTTCCCGGTCCATCCGAACCGGAAAATTTACAGTCGACTGCTCTTGAAAGTTATTCCCAGTCAGGCAACCCCATTAAAACATGAATTCTTCGAGGACAGTCCTTCATAGATCGGAGCGTCCTACTCAGAAACTCTAGTCCCAGCGGGGGCGAAGACCACATGATTACAGTCACTTGGCTTGCGAAGAAATACGTCATTCGTACCGTAAGGCTTCGGCAGGCAGGATCCGGGCCGCGGACCAGGATGGATATATGGTGGCGATCAGGGAAATCCCGATAGCTACCAAGGCCACCAGGACGCCGTCACTGGCCCGAGGAGCAAAGGGCACATAATCAATGGAGTAGACCTCAGGCGCGAGTGACAAAACATGATAATGCCCTCCAACCCAGGAGAGCGCGTAGCCCAAGGTTAAGCCGACCGCCGTCCCCACCACGCCGATAAGCAGCCCTTGTGTGATGAACAGGCGACGTATCTGAGACTTTCGGGTTCCCATCGACATCAGCACCGCAATATCGCGGGTCTTCTCCATCACCATCATGGTCAGCGAGATCAGGATATTCAGGGCAGCCACAAAGACGATCAGCCCGATGGTGATAAATGTCACGAGCCGCTCCAGCCGTAGCGCACGGAACAAGGCCTTGTTTTGCTCCATCCAGTTCGTGGCCATAAAGCCCCGTCCCGCGGCTTGTTCCAGGTCTTGCGAAACTTGCGCGGCCTGATAAATGTCATCTATCTTGAACTCCAGCACGGTTATCTGGTCGCCCAAACCTTCAAGTTGCTGAGTATCTCGCAGCCGGGTGAATGCCCAGGAACTGTCGTAGTCAAAAAATCCCGAATTGAAAATTCCCACGACACGGAAGCGGATGTATTTTGGCACCAGCCCAAATGGGGTAAGTTCACCCTGCGGACTGGTTACAAGCACGATTGAGTTCAGGGTCACGCCGAGATCCTCGGCAATATCCTTGCCGAGAACAATCGGCGGCATCGACGCTACCCGGTCCTGAACCGACGTCATCGAGTCTGCCGAGGTGGCGCTGGAACTGGAGGTTGACGCGCCTCCGGATGCATCAGTTTGCGTCCCTTCTTGTCCCGTGCGAGGTACATTTTTTTCGGCGCCCTTCACCTCGTTCAAGAGATCGATCGAACCAATCTTCACAGTACTGAGCATGTCACTGACTTTGCTCTCGTACGCAGGGATCATGCCTTTCAGCACAGCGCCGCGCGCCCGAGGTCCCCTGGAAATCAAGACCTGTTCGTAAATCGCGGGGGCCGCAGCCACCACGTGAGGCTGTTTTGCGAGACGATCCATCAAAGGACGCCAATCCTTGATCCCATCACTTTCAACCCGCAAGATATTGATGTGCGAAGTTGATCCCAATAAACGATTCTGCAAATCCTGACGAAAGCCATTATTGATCGCGAGCGCAACAACAAGGGACGCAACTCCGGCGGCGACTCCCGCAATAGAAATCCCAGTGATAACGCCAATCACCGCCTGACGCCGTTTGGCACGCAGGTAACGAGTCGCTATGAAAAGTTCGAAGCGCATGCGGAGAACCTGTTAGCTGTAAGCCAAAGCGATTATAGCGAGAGATCGGTGTGGTGCGGCGCCTCGCTCGCTGCGGTTGATCTGCTTCAGGCTCACTTGCTTAATATCTTGGGAAGAATTGCCGGCACTCTCGATCGATAATCGCGGTATTCCTCACCGAATCGCTGCTCGAGCTCGCGATCCTCCAAACGGATCATGATGGCCCCGGTGACCAGCGCGAATGTGGTCAGCGCGTAGCACACTGCTAAACCCGTACCCACACTCCACGTCACCATCTCGCAGAAGTGTCCCAGATAAACGGGGTGGCGAACGCGGGCGCGGATTCCGGAGATAGCGAGCCTCTGTTCTCTATGCCCAGGTGTCACTTCCGGTAGTCCACCTAATTGGACCGCGCTGAATCCGGTTCCAGAACGACGATAAATCCAAGCTCCAATGGCAAAAAGGACGGCAGCAGGAATCCAGGTCCACCACGAGTCGTATAACAGTAAGTCCCGCCAGGGCGAGGTGAGCAAGCCGAGGAGAACCCACATTCCAACCCATATTGGCACCAGCACCCGGTAAGGCGACGTCTGGCGTGAACGCCAGTAATTTGCCCACGGATGAATCATCAGCCAGAACGAAGGGATGGTCGCATATACCACGCAAGCCACCCATCCGATCCTATGGAGAACCGTCGACATGACCTAGTGATTTCAGTGTAGCTAGAAGCAAGTCGTCAGGTCGTCAGTTGGTGGTGGAGACCTTGGGGGCGGCAAGCGTCTCTCGGAAAAACACTCCCCGCCGAAGACTGCCGACTGAATCCTGACGACTGACAACTTTTATGTCACATTAGAGGAGGATGGCCGAAACTGTCGAAACCAGGATTCCCGGTGGCATCGCTTTCACCTATCCGGATTTCACTATCTACCAAGTGGCGCGATTCTTCATCGTCGCCGCATTGGAGATGCAGTCGGTTGCCGTGGGATGGCAGGTTTATGAGATCACGAAGCGTCCGCTCGATCTTGGTCTGATCGGTCTCGCTCAGTTTTTGCCGGGTGTACTCCTCTTTTTAGTCTCAGGACATGTGGCAGACCGTTTCGACCGGCGCAAGCTGGTTACGCTTTGTTATGTCGGCTTCGCGATAAGCTCAGGCCTGCTTTGGATCATTGCATGGCGAGCCAGCCATTCGGTCCACTTGATTTATGCGGTCGTCGTGCTCATTGGTGTGGTCCGCGCCTTCAACGCTCCCGTAAGTAGAGCCCTTCTGCCGCAACTGGTGACGGGAGAACATTTTCCTAACGCGGTGGCGTGGAACGCCAGCATTTTTCAGGCGGCGACTATTCTTGGTCCATCAATTGGCGGATTTCTCTACGCATTCTCCCGCGGCCCGTCGGTCGTGTATTTGACGGCGACCGTCACCGCGGGGGCGGCAGTAGTTTCCACCTTGAGAATTACTTTGCAGACGCAGGTCCGGGCGCGCGAGCCGGTCAATTGGACCACTGTGCTGGCTGGCTTCCGCTACATCTGGGACCACAAACTCGTGCTGGGCTCAATCTCGCTGGATATGTTTGCCGTCCTGCTGGGCGGTGCGGTGGCTCTGCTTCCCGTCTACGCCAGTGAAATTCTTAAGACAGGGCCGTGGGGCCTGGGACTTCTGCGCAGCGCCCCGGGCGTGGGCGCGGCAGCCATGGCAATTCTGGTAGCTCATCGCCCCTTGCGCCGCCGCGCCGGGTTAACCATGTTGTGGTGCGTGGCTGGATTCGGAATTTGCACGATAATCTTTGGCCTTTCGCGAAGTCTGGTGCTCTCACTCGTGTCGCTCCTGCTGCTCGGGGCCACGGATATGGTCAGTGTGATCGTCCGATCCATCCTGGTACAGCTGGCGACGCCGGACGAAATGCGCGGACGAGTAAACGCAGTGGACATGATTTTCATTGGGGTCTCCAACGAGCTGGGGCAATTTGAGTCCGGTCTGACCGCCCACTGGTTTGGCACGGTGCCCGCGGTGGTTCTAGGTGGATTAGGAACGCTGGTAGTGATCGGAGTCTGGGCGTGGATTTTTCCGGAACTGCGAAAGGCTGATCAGATCAATTAGATCGAAACATCGCTAGAACAGCCGAGGGCGGCTGTTCCGACGTTTTACTTGCCCCGAATCACCGTCTTGGTCGAGCTCATGTTATCGAACCAATCGTATACACGCACCACCACCACATGCTCGAGCTGCGGCCTCGCGGAGGTCGTGGCTGCCGGCACTTTCACCCGAAAATCGTAATTCGCGGTCTTCGAATCTGAGAGCTGACCGGCCGGTTCCACATATTGCCACTCGCCCGCATCCACCGAGTACTCGGCGCGCTTGATATTGGAAAAACCGTCGGTGGCGTGAAAGGCTAGGTGTATTTCGTCGCCTTCGAACGAGGCCTTGAGGTCATCAATACGCGGAGGGGTAGTGTCAACTTCGAACCGCGCACTGTCCCTTGTCGAGGTCAGTGCCTGACCGGGGGAGTGCGATGGCGCATCGGAAGCCTGAACCTCGATCGTGTATCCGCCATCCGGAAGCAATGAGGCGTCAAAGGAATAAGATTTGTCAGTGAGATTATCTTTCAGAAGCAACCAGCGAGATTCCCCATCGCCGCGAAAGTAAACCGAATAAATCATCTGATCGTCGTTATCGTCGTGTACCGTCCACTTAACGCCGATGGAATCGCGGTCGCGCGTACTGGCAGGCGCTGCGTCAAAACGTATGCCACCGCTGGCGGCTCCCGTGTTGTCAGATGGCCCAGGCGTTTTGGGCAGCGGCTGGTATCGCACGCCCACTTGCACTGTCACATCGTCAAAATCGGGAGCGACATTTTTCGGCAGATAGTTCAGCAATACACTGTCCACGGTGGGCGTCGTAGTACCAGCGTGCAGGACGGCCTTCCATTGCGCGAAGCGTGCCGGCGGCACGCTCAAGACCGGATCTTTTTGAAGATCAACCGGCTCCCACGGACTCCAGTTGCGGTCAGGATTATCCACGTTGCCGCTGCGACCGAATAGGTCGACTTTGCCAGTACCGCGAAATTGCGCACGGCCCCAACGGGAGAAAACCTTTGCGTCAAAAACATCACTCTCATAAGTGCCTTCGGATGCAGGCGCGCCCCCCAACAAGAACAACTTGCCCAGATTGCTGGTCGAAGCATAGAGCCCGCCTCCGGGCGCTTCGGCGAACGCCGTGACCTGCGATGCACTGGCCTTTAGTAGATCGACGAACTGGTCTTCTCCCGTGATGGCGAAGATGTGACCGCGATTTCCCGTTCCTGCCAACAACCGTCCGTTGCGGTCGAACGCCAGGGCGTATACCAGATCCTGCGACGAGTTCCAGATTCGAGCTGGGGACCCATCGGGCGCAATGCGATAGATCTCGGACCCGCCCGTCGCACCGGCACCCGGAAACGGAATCCCGCTCACTCCAGAACCAGCAGACACCGCGTTCAGAATCACCATGCCTGATTGCCCTGGTCCGGCAGCGGTGGTCGTTGTGGGAAGTGGAACGGCAGAGGAGGGGAAGATCGTCGGACTGCTGCCGGCCCGTTTCTCGCCGCCTCCGGCCGCGTAAATGTTTCCTGCCTTGTCGATAGCGAGCGCGGTAATTTCCTTCTTCGGTGCGCTGTAAAGTACAAATCCTTTGCCGTCCGGCTTGATCCGATAGACCAGTCCGCTGCCATCTGAACCGGCGATCACATCGCCGTCGGCATCGACGGCTAAAACGCGGATGTGTGCTTCGTCAGTTTTGAAAAAAACCGCGTGTTCTCCCTTGGGAGTAACACGGAAGATTTCCCCATGATCGCCGGTGGCGACATAGAGATTCCCGGCGTTGTCGAAAACCAGGTCCCAGATATATTTCGTTCCCGGATCAAAAAATACGGACGCCGAGAACTCACTCGTGGATTTAGGTTTGTCCGCTTCAACCTTTTCCTTCGCCGCTGGCGCATTGCTCGGCGATCCGCCAGTCACATGCTGGATGCGATAAACCTTGCCATCTGGATTCGTGGCAGCGTACAGGACGCCGTTCTTGTCGATGGCCAATGCTTGGACCTGCAATTCCTGGGCCTCAAAAATTGTGCTGGACTGCCCCTGCAGCGTGATCCGATACACGCGAGCCGGGGCGCCGGTAGCAGCAAAAAGATTCCCGTTTTGATCGGCGGCGATTGACCAGATATAGGTCGATGGCGTGGTCGAAAGCGCCTTGACGGCAGGGGCCAATTCGAGTCCTCCGGTACTTCGAATAGCCACGCCGGACGCTGTCCCTTTACTCAACTCGTCAAACTTGGATTGCTCCCACGTGCGCGTGCCTTCGCCGACAACAAATTCGGCTGCCGCCATCAAGAACAAAAAGTAAAAGAAGAAGACAAAAGATCGTTCACGCAGACGGATTGCCAAGTTCATACCTCATAGCCAGTCTTTTAAGCGGAGATTTTAGGTTATCACGGTGTGTGGGGCGGACGCCCTCGCCGGTCTTTGAGATCGGTCTTTAACTTAGGCTGGTCTGAATAAAATCGGATTTGGCAAGCCTATTTAGATTTTTTGCGTAGGCAATGCAAAAGTGAAGCATGGTCAAGGCAGCGGGCGAGGGGAGACCACGGCACACAACATACTTACTTGATTGTTATGGTCAGTACCTGTGCGCCCGAAACCACATAATCCAGGGGTGCGGTGGCGGCTTCATTCACCGAGGACTCGTTCTGTACGACCATTTCCTGGGTCCCACGCATTCCGTCCATCACATTCATGATCGAAAGCGGTAGCGTAGGCATGACTTTATCTGCAACCGTCGCCTCTGGATCGGCCTCAAGGAGTGATACGAAAACGCGGTTGTTAACGTGCTGTTTGTTCAACATTGCGATCGTCGATGCCAGATCGAGCTTGCGTCCCAAAGCAGGCATGCCATGACGAACCCGGTCAAGGGTTTCGCCGTCACTGACCAGGATGCGCAGCGGCCCTTTGGAGGTCGACGTCGGAATATGGATGGGAATCTGTTGCAGCATCAGTTCGCCGCGATAAGGTCGGAGAAGCGTTTCGATCGTAATTTCATCACCCGGACGCGCTTCAATCACGTCGGTGCGCGCTCCTTCCAGTCGAGCCCACCGGCGTTCACGAACCAGATCAAAATCAAGCTGCACACCGTGGATGCTGGGCGCATTGTAAGGATTGTCGTATATGCGGCTGAATCTCTCGCCTAGAGACATGGCTGCCATGACGGCGGCGGGCTGCCCCCATCTGACGGGGCAAACATATTTTGTACCGAAACGTCCGGATATCCATTCACGCTAATGCGGCCATTCATCCGGTACGTGGTGTCTTCTCCGTATTCGTTCACGCCGTGGAGCGCATTGAACACTGTCGCCATCATTGCCAACGGACTGAGGTTCGCGTTGTTCAGTACCTCATAGTGAAATTGCTTATTGCCCGCGGTACTGTGGATGTTTAGCGTGACTGGGATCATCTCCGGTTCTTTGCCAAATTCTCCCATGATTCCGGTATGACGATCCTGGACGAATGCGCCCACGGATTCGGTAGCATTCACAATTTTGAAAGCGTTGAGCGGCGACGGCAGCGTGGCCAAGACTTCGGCCTTTGTCATCGGAAGATCGACCATGCCGAACTGAAGCAGCGGATGTCCGCAAGCCAGAAGGTGCTGGGAATCCATGTAGGTGACCGTGCAGGTCGCAGCGATGTCCATGTCTCCGCGCACCAGAATTGCGCTGACAGCTGAGCCTGGTTCCAGAGGTTCAGGCTGTTTTTTGTCGCTGACCGAGCCAACTCCCAGTACCGGCACAATGCCCGCTTTGGCGAACTGCGGAGCAAAACGCTCTACGGCGTCCTGCGAGAATCCGCTAAACACCAGCGGCGTTTCTATCGGCTTGAGATAGTTGGCATAATCTTTGGAAACGATCGAATCGGGCGATAGCTCCCCGATGCCGGGACCTGACGTTTTGTTCGGAGCGGTGGCTCCGGCCTTGGCGCTCACTGGCGCGTTCCCTGCCGTGCGGTCCATTGCGTTGATCTCCAACATTTCCGCGATGGGAGTTACGCCCGCAATCGGTTCTTTCGAAAACTCGCCAATTCGGAAAGCCAATGCACCCGCAAGTTTTCCGTCTAAATACACCGGACTGCCACTCATTCCCGCAACCACGCCGGTGTATTCCGCCTTTTCCCCCGACAGGCGCACGAGAATGATGTCGCCCTTGGGACCATTAGCATTTCTCAAAATCCCTAACACTTCCACTCCCATGGCGTCTGGCTTGGTCCCTTGAAATACCGTATACGCAACGCCGTGCATGCCAGCGTGGATCTGATTGACAGGGATGGTCTCGATTGATTTCGGTACTTGGGCTGGCAGCAGAAAAGATGACGAAAAGAAGAACGCGATAAGACTGAAGAAAAACGTACGTCTCATGAATTTGACCTAAAAGTTTGTAAATCCAAGCCTACGAAAGCTCGACAACAGGGAGTGCCGAGTCTTGCTTATCTGAATATGTTCCTTCACGATTGGATGCGAATACCCTACGGGAGAGGAACAACGCTAAAGCCAAGGCCGGAGAAACATCCCAATCGCGAAGCCTTGCGTCTATACTAGCATAAGGCTTTATCGAGGAATTTCATGTTCCCCTCTCTGCAGATCAGCAATTCAAAGCTGGCGCGTTGGCAATTGGTTTCTCCGTGGTATCCGCCTATCTCATTGATTATATTGGCGTTATTTCTAGCCTCTACGATGACTACAATGGTTGCCCAGGACCAGTCTCAGCCCTCTACGAACGGACAGGAGCAGAACGCTCCCCCCGAAGCCGGCGGGCCGCAAAATGATGTCGGGCCTTATGCGATTCCGAAGAAAAAAGAAGAACCGCCACCTCCGCCGCCTCCAGCAAAACCCAAGAAAGTCGAAGGGATGCCCGATTACTCAATTAAGGTGGATGTACCGCTCGTCAACGTCGACGTCCTGGTTACCACCAAGGATGGACAGTTCATCCCCGGCCTGAAAAAAGATAACTTCCGTGTGATGGAGGATGGAGTCCAGCAATCTCTCACAAACTTTGAGATTTCGCAGGCTCCGATAACCGCCGTGCTCCTAGTTGAATTCGCTTCCACCAACTACTACTTCATGGTGGACGCGCTAAACGCCAGTTACGCCTTCGCGAACTCCCTGAAGAAAAACGACTGGGTTGCGGTGATTTCTTACGACATGAAACCGCACATTCTGGCGGACTTCACCCAGGACAAACAGGAAGTCTACGGCGCACTGAACCAGTTACGCATGCCCGGATTCGCTGAGACGAATCTGTTCGATGCTCTCTACGACACGCTTGATCGGGTCGATCAAATCGAGGGCCGCAAGTATGTGATCCTCGTTACCACAGGCGTGGACACCTTCAGCAAGCTTAACCTCGATCAAATCACCAAGAAGATCAAAGCCACCCACGACGTGACCATTTTTCCCATCAGCGTGGGATTCGCAGTCCGCAATTATTGCGAGACTCATTCCTGCGGCTACACTCACGGCATGGGAATCCCTGTCGGCGAAATGGATTATTTGCAGGGTGATAATGAGATGAACACGTTTGCCCGTCTGACCGGAGGGCGCGCATATTTTCCGCGTTTCCAGCAGGAAATGCCCGAGATCTTTCACAGCATCACCGGCGACATTCGCAACCAGTACAACTTGTCCTATCACCCGACGAACCCTAAGCTCGACGGCACATACCGGAAGTTAAAAGTAGAAGTAGTCGCTCCCGACGGAGGGCCGCTGAAGGTGAAAGATCAGAAGGGTAAGGATGTGAAGTATCAGGTTGTCGCCAGGGAAGGCTATACAGCCAAGCACACGGTCGAGTAGAGACTTTAAATGCGGCCCTAGTGGATGTGAGCCAGTCGATCGAAAAGAAACAACAATCCCACTCCAAGGAACACAACCAGAGCCATTTTCACTCCAGGTTCACGGTTGACTTCGGGCATCAAATCCGACGCCGCCACATAGATCGTCACCCCGGCAGATAGAGGCAAACCGAAGCTCACCTCGTGACGAAAAACCGCCATGGTTAGCACTCCCGCGAGGGTCGACGCCCCGAGCAGGATGGAAGCGCCCCAGGCGATGCGCCGGCTTTGTCCGCTAGCCAGCATCACCGATGCCACGGTGAATCCCTCTGGAATCTTGTGCAGAAAAATCGCGAGGAAGATTACCCATCCCAGCCAACTCGAAACGATAAATCCGGAAGCGATGGCAATGCCGTCGAAAAAGGTGTGAATGATCAATCCAACGAGCACCGAATATCCTCGGTGGCCGTGAATGAATGCGTCCTTGTGCGTCTCTTCGCCGAAATGAAAATGAGGCGTTACGGTGTGTTCGAAGAGATGAACGATGAGGTATCCGGCCAGAACCAGAAGTGGAGCGCTTTTGCCGCGCAGCTCGAGGCTCGCCGGAAAAATCTCGACAATTGCTGTCGCCAGCATGAATCCTGCGCCCAATGCCACGAAATATTTAAGGTAGGAACGATCCCAGTGCTTTTGAACAATGATCGCGCCCCCAAAAACGTTGGCCGCCGCCGCCGTAAGACCGAGCAGAATGCTGAGGAGAATGGGGTGCATGCGAGCGAGGATAATATCAGTTCCCCGTCCCCAGCTACGCAGCGGCCGGGATGGCGCAGAGAAGTATTTTTTAGAGACAGGGCCGGGATCGATTCCGATCAGCCACTGTGCCGGATATGCATCACATCGCCATCTTGCACGATGTAATCCTTGCCTTCGAGACGCAGCGTACCCTTACTACGGGCGTTAGCTTCTGACCCGGCTTCGAGCAGTTGATCCCAGCGGATAGTTTCGGCGCGAATGAAATGCTTCTCCAAATCCGAGTGGATGGCCCCAGCAGCTTCTACCGCACGGGTGCGCACGGGGATAGTCCAGGCGCGGCATTCATCTTCTCCGGCGGTGAAAAATGAAATCAGACCCAAAAGCGCGTATGTGGTTCGAATCAAGCGGACCAGGCCACTCTCTCTCAATCCATAACTGGAAAGGAACTCGGCGGCATCCGCGTCACTCATCTCCGCAAGCTCGGCCTCTACTTTTCCGCAGATGGCGGATGCGCCTGCGTTGGAACGCGCCGCCACTTCCGTAAGATTGAATTTGGCGATTGCCTTCTCCAGATCGTCGCCCAACTCCGTGCTTTCTCCCACATTGAGAACGTAGAGAATCGGCTTCTCACTGAGAAACATGAAACCCCGCAGGCGTTTTTTGTCTTCGGGAGTCATCTCCATTTCCCGCAGTGGCCGCTCGGTTCCGAGGTGCGCATTGGCCCGCTTTAAAAGATCAAATTCTTTCTCGAGTTCAGGGGTACGCATCTTCTTAAGATCTTTTTCGAGCCGCTCGAGACGCTTCTCAATCTGTCCCAGGTCGCTAACCATGAGATCGAAATCCACGTTCTTTATGTCGCGAAGCGGATCTACCGGGCCGACGTGTGGGATCGACGGGTCCTCGAAAGCACGAACCACGTGGGCCAGTGCATCCACGTTACGCAGATGCCCGATGTAGGCGCTCTCTTTCAGTGCATCCTGCCCAATCGCGCCCACATCGACGTATTCAACCGAAGCGTGAGTGAGTTTCTTGGGGCTGTAAAGCATAGCCAGCTTATCGAGCCGTTCGTCCGGAACCTTGGCGACTCCAATGTGCGCTTCTCGCGGGTTGGCGTATACCTGGGCGGAAAGATGCGCCTTGGTGAGAATTCCGAAAAGAGATGTCTTGCCCACCTGAGGCAGGCCAATAATGCCAGTTTTCATAGAAATTATTGAAGATGTTTACGACGAACGATCAGCAAGATGATAACAGCCACTTCAGGTCAACGAGCGCGCTGTCAGATAGGCAACCACCAGTCCCAACAGAAGAACTCCGCCTTCCGTGCGCGTTGACCACTGATGTAAAGCGTCAAATTGCAGGCGCGCGGGATTGTCTGCAGCCACCGAATCGAGACTTCCCAGGGACGCCCGCAGCGTATCCATGCGTGGGATAATCCCGAATTGTGAAATCAATGTCAGCGCCAACATGATGCATATCAGAATGTTTCGGGCGGCAAATCCGTGCGGCGTGCCTTCGCTCCAGCGGCTGTAGATGAGCGAGCTAATCAGGAAAACTGCCCCCGAGACGATTCCCATCCAATGCAAAATCCCCAAAGAGCGACCTACCACCAATCCCGCCAGATGTCGTGTCGGAAGAACTGAGAAAGCTGCTTGCGCCACCACCGGGAAAAATATCAGACCGCCGATCCAAACGATCAGCGAAAGCAACATAAGAAATCGGAGAAATGACATGACCGACTATTATGAAGGCAGATCAGAGTGAAAGCCAGGCTGGGAACCCGGAACTGACAACTAGCAACTGATTGCGGCGGGCACAAATTCAAACATCGATTGCTCGCATTACACCGGCACCCGTACACTCTCCACGATTTCCTGAACGACCTGCTCAGCTTGCTCGGACTTTTTCAGCAAAGACGAGTAGCGTCCGCTCACCGCAACGCGATGGGCAAACACAGACACGACGAGAGGTTTGAAATCTTCGGGAACGCAAAAACTTCGCCCGTCCAGGAATGCCATGGCCTGGCCAGCTCGATAGAGCATTTGTGAACCGCGCGGCGAAACTCCCAATGAAAGTTGCTCGGACTCGCGCGTCTTGCGCACGATCTCAAGTACATAACTGACCAGGGATTCATCCACCCGCACCTGTGTGACGGCATGCTGCATTTCCAACACATCAGCTCCCGTTAGTACTGGTTCCATGATTTCTAACTGTGCCGTCCCAGCCTCCGAGCGCAGAATTTCGCGTTCGGAATTGCCATCGGGATATCCCATCCGCAAGCGCATCAAAAAACGATCGAGCTGCGATTCCGGCAAAGGATAGGTTCCGTGGTGCTCGACAGGATTCTGGGTCGCAATTACCAGAAACGGTTGTGGCAGTGAATAAGAATGGGAGTCAACAGTGACCTGGCCTTCGTTCATGGCCTCGAGCAGAGCCGACTGTGTCTTGGGAGTGGTGCGATTAATTTCGTCGGCGAGAAGGACGTTAGTAAAAATCGGGCCTCGTTTGAATTCAAACTGCTGTTCGATAGCGGAGTAGATTGAAATCCCCAGAACATCCGACGGCAACATGTCACTGGTGAATTGGACGCGCTGGAATCCGCAATCGATGGCCCGCGCCAGGGCCTGGCCGAGTGTAGTCTTGCCGACGCCAGGAACGCCTTCGATCAGCAGATGCCCGCGGGCCAGCACCGATACGAGGGCAAGTCGGATGATCCCATCCTTACCGCGAATTACCTTGCGGAGAGCGTTTTCCAGCTGCGTCGCTCGGTGTGACGCGGCAATAGCGGTTTCGCGCGACATCAGAGAAATTCTACTATGTAGATACAGCGATCGAGCCGAGCGAGGAACGTTACGAACGTCACATCCTAGCCATAGCTTTCAGCTTTCAGCCGTCAACTAAACATCGACGGCGTATTGATCGGCGGTTAGCTGACAACCGGCGGCTGAAAGCTGAAAAGCTTACTGCGTAAACTCCGCCGGCCTTCCAGTCAGCCGTTCAATGCGCTTGGCAATTGGCGGATGGGTCGAAAAGAGATTGCCGAAACTCATTCCCAACAGCGGTTGAATGATAAAGAGATGCGCTGTTGATGGAGTACCCATCATCGGGACACGACGCGAGTAGGCATCGAGTTTTGCCAGAGCGCTCGCCAGCGCATAAGGGTTCCCGGTAAAGTGAGCCCCAGTTTCGTCGGCGGCATATTCACGTGAGCGCGATACCGCCATTTGAATCAGCATCGCAGCAATAGGAGCGAGGATCAGCATTAGCAGGGCTCCCACGCCGCCGCCGCGCCGATCGTCGCGGCCACCCAGGCCGCCGAAGTAAGCGCCGTACCGCAGCCAGGTAATCGCGCCTGCAATCGTCGCGGCGACCGAACTGATCAGAATGTCACGGTTGTTTACGTGTCCAAGCTCGTGCGCCAGAACGCCTTCCAGCTCCTCGTCGTTGAGCAGATTCAAAATCCCTTGCGTCACTGCAACCGAGGCATGCTTGGGGTTGCGACCCGTCGCAAAAGCGTTGGGAGAGTCGGTCGGGATCACATAGATCTTCGGCATCGGCAGACCGATCTTTTGCGTCATCCGCTCAACCACGTGGTAAACGCGAGGCAATTCCTCCCGCGAAACTGGCTGCGCGCGATAAGTTCGTAGCGCAATCTTGTCGGAAAAGAAATAGGCAACAAAGTTGGTGACAGCGGCGATGCCGAAGGCGAGCAGCATCCCATTTTGACCACCCAGAGCGCGACCGACCACCATCAGCAAAAGCGTCAGAGCGGTCAGAAGAAATGCGGTTTTGAAGGTATTCCCCATAACTTGATTATCCGCTTTATTAGATGGTCTGGCCGAAAAAGGGATGCACCCCAGGGAGCGTGGGTGGGGTTGGGTACCCCTGGACGCCGCAGTTGGGGGTTGCGATTGGCTTATTTGTGGTTGTTGTCCGCGCCCCCAGCAGGGTTATTTTAGCGCCGTGCGTTTGAGAGCTCTCTCCAAGGTTTGGTCCAGGGCAGCACGAGCTCGGTCGTATTCTTCCTGCGAGATGCCTCCCTGCTTGTGTTCCACTTCGAGTTGAAACAGCTCATCCTTGAGAGCTTCCAATAACAACTCGGAACGGCTGGCGGCTGGCTGTTTTGTGATCGATGCTGGGATGGCGACATCCGCGACGCCAAAATCCGGAACCGACGCCGACTTAGAGCGATTGGTAATGTAAATCGCCCCTGCAACCAGTGCAACCCCAAAACCGCCGAGAAGATACCAGCGATATTTTTCCAGAGGGTCGGGGGCATCGATCGGCGGTCCCAACCCTCCACCGGGACGGGAATCGCGCCCGGCCGTCGCCTGACCACCATCAGCCGGACTTGGTGCCCCCTGACTGTCGTCGCCAGCTTCGCCCAGCGCGCCCGTGCCCGCAATCTTGAAGGCCAGTGACTGACCTGCCTGCGTGTTAGAAGCCACCTGAACCAAAGCATCCGACTGGCGTGGATCCTTCATCGCCTTGAAGTCCGTGCCAGGCGCGGCCATAAACTGCATGGTCTTTGGGACCATCACCACAAAATGCTGCGCTCCATAAAGCGGCTTGGGATCGATATTGAGTTCGCCGCTATAGGGCACGTGAAAGACAACCTGAAACTGTGTTTCGCCGGGCCGCAAAGGAAAAACGAACTTGTAGCGGTTCTTATCTTTTTCCGGCACCGGCGCCGAGTTGATCGGCTGACCGCCCGCCGTCATCGCCATTCCCTGATCGATTTGAGCGCCATCGGGCAGAAAGAATTCGAAATTCTGGTCGCTCATCTGGGTGCGTGGCGGCTGTGAAATATTATTGACCGCGAACAGCCGGATACCCTGTAGCTCATTGCCCTGAGCCTGGAAGCGAAATACGTCAGCCGTGACGCTCACGCCTTCCACTTTCTTGGATACGTCGAAAACTTCCAACTCAACGGAAGTTACCCCGGGCGGAGCCATGCGGTGATACGTCACATCCTGATGAATGGCCCGGACCAAGTGAGGGCCCGCGTCGGGAAGTTTGAAACTGAATCGTCCGGTGGCATCTGTTTTGGTGCGGGCAGCTTCTTCCATGCCCTGTCCTAGTTTGATCAAAACTACATCGTCCCTAGCGGCAGGTTTGCCGGTCGTTCCATTCTTTACCGTGCCGGTAAGAGTTTGAGCGGAGGCAATGGTACCCAATAGAAATAGAACAGACGCCGCAACACACTTGGGGAGAACCTTCAAACTCGAGCTCCTTTTTTGCCCGGCACTACCGTCGTAGTGAGCTGTTCCAGGCCAGCCATTTCCGCCAGAATGCCGACGGCTTCTCCCTCGAGCGAGGCCTTTAGCGACTGGTAGTCTTGATCAGGAAGTTTGCCTGCCTGATGCTCGAAATTTAGATCGCGCAGGTTCTCATACACCGTATCTTTTCGCTCTTGCAAATACGCCAGCCGGCTCTTGTCCGGTCCCATGTGCAATCTTCCAGGTAAATAAAACACATAGAACAGGGTTCCCAGACTCACCATAGCGCACGCGAGCATTGCCATCGTCATAGTTCAGTGTCCTTCCTGACTTGGTCGCGGAAGTGATCAAGCCCTGGCTGCCCGGCTGGTGCGCCCGCGTCTCCGCCATCTCCGGGACCACGGCCTTTCCACGCGGTCACAATGAATATTGTGGTCACCAAACCAAGCACCAGGGCCAGGAAGGGCATGACCCATGCCACCCTGTTGAAACCTGTTCCGGTGGGTGCAGCCAGCACAGTCGGTCCGTACTTCTGGACGAAATCCTGTAATGCCAACTCATCATTCTCGCCGCGATCGAGGCTCGCAACCAGCTCGCCCCGCATGCGATCGGAATACGTGCAGCCCACATGGTTACACTCGAGCAGAATCTGGTTACATCCGCAAACACACATCAACCGGTGGCCCAAGCTGCTAAAGCGAGCCGGTTCGTCTCCCGCGCCGAGAAATGCGAACACCATCAAGCAGAGAAAGAAAATCTGCAGCCCGCGCCAAGGTGGCGAATTGGATTTCGCATCCGTCATCAGGTTCTTTGGAAGAAAGATCACAGGGGTGCGATTCCAACAGGAATCGCCGGGTATTAATCTCCCGCACTTGCTGACGCGGGTTCAATCCGCGCCGGAGAAGAAACTCTCACCGGCGATGTATTCGGTATCAGACCCAGCGCGGTGCCCCCGATCATAATCAGAACTCCCACCCATATCCACATGACTAGAGGATTCAGGTGAGCCTTGATGATCGGTCTCCCGGTCGTCTCATTTAGTCCCTCGTAAGTCAGATACAGATCTTCTTTGACCGTAGAACGAATCCTGGGCAGGGTCTGCGGCTGCTGGCTTGCTTTATAAAAACGCCGCTCCGGATACATCGTCGTAACCTGCTTGTCGCCCTTGAAAACGTTGATGATTGCCCACTCGTTGCTGTAATTGGGATTGTCGTCCTGAGTGTAGGACTCGCAAACCAGCGTATACGGGCCGATGGTCATCTTATCGCCATAACTCATTTCCTTTTCTTTATCCTGATTAAACGGCGTGCCTAGGATCCCGATGATCACAACCGCAACGCCGAAGTGTACGATGTATCCCCCGTAACGCCGAGTATTGCGATGCCACAAGTGCACCATTGAGGCCAGCAGGTTCTGTCCCGTATGGCGCGCTATCACGCGACCACCGCGGATAAACTCCGATGTCACGGTCAGCACCACCAGCGCGGCCAGCATCGCGGCCATGAGCGCGTAGAAGTATGCCATGTCGATCCAGGGGCGCACCCCAAGTGCAATCATCAGAACGCCGACCGCAAGCGCACCCACCGCTGGCCACTTGAAATTACGCTTCAGGCTCTCCAGGGACGTTTTACGCCACGCCAACAAAGGCCCCACTGCAGTGAGCAACAGCAACAGCAGCGCTACCGGGATCGCAACCTTGTTGTAAAACGGTGGGCCTACGGTGACCTTGTTGCCTTGCACATATTCCGAGATCAAGGGGAACCACGTACCCCAGAGCACCGTAAAGCAGGCCAACAAAAGCAGGAGATTGTTGAAAAGGAAACTCGACTCGCGCGAAACCAGTGATTCGAGTTTATGTTCGCTTCGCAAGTGCGACTTGTTCTTGAAAAAGAAAAAAGTGAATGCGACCAGTGTGATCAGCAGGAACCACTTGAACCATCCCCCGATTGAGGATTGCGCGAAGGCGTGCACCGAACTGATGATGCCGCTGCGCGTGAGGAACGTTCCCAGAATGGCCAGCCAGAATGTGGCGAAGATCAGCCACATGTTCCACATCTTCAGCATGCCGCGCTTTTCCTGCATCATCACGGAATGTAAAAATGCAGTTCCCGTCAGCCACGGCATGAGGGACGCATTCTCTACCGGGTCCCATCCCCAGTAACCGCCCCAGCCAAGAACTGAATACGCCCAATGCGCGCCGAGAAAAACGCCACAGGTCAGGAAGGCCCAGGTCACCATCGTCCAACGCCGGGTGATGCGGATCCATTTCTCACCGGGATAGCGCATGATGAGCGCACCCAATGCGAAGGCAAAAGGCACGGTGAAGCCCACGTATCCGAGATACAGCATGGGCGGGTGAATTACCATCTCGGGATATTGCAGTAGCGGATTCAGACCGGCACCGTCCGCCGGTAGTGCGCCGGTGATCAGCGCAAAAGGATGGGCAGCAAAATTCAGCAACAGCAGAAAGAAAATCTGTACCGCAGCGATGATGACCGAAGCGTAAGCAAAGAGTTTCGTATCTGTCTTGTGTCGCAACCGCAATACCAGACCATACGCCGCCAGCAAAAGAGACCAGAACAACAGCGAGCCTTCCTGCCCCGACCACAAGGTGGCGAATTTATAGGCTGCCGGCAGATCGCGATTGCTGTGATGATAGATGTAGGCGATTGAGAAATCGTCTTGAAAGGCCGACGTCACCAGCACGACGGCTGCGAGCAGCACCAGGGCAAAGGTAGCAATGCCTGCCCGGCGCGCGGTTTCGCCCAGCCGCTCGGAGACAGGTCCGGGTTTGGCTAATGCTAATGCTCCTGCCAGAAAGGAGTAGGCGCTTAGCGCCAACGCAAGCAAAAGCGCAAAACTGCCAATTTGAGACATGAATGACCCTAAGGAGCATTTTTTCAGAAAGCGCGCACAGAGGCAACCGCGAGGAACGCGGAAGGGCTATTCCAGACAAACAAATAAGCTTGATTTTTACGTAGGCGCGAGCATCCCGCACGTGCCAAGCAGAAGCCCGCACGAGAAATACGCCCGCGCTTACATTTTCGTTAGTCAGAATCCTGGAATTTAGGCGCTTTGCTGCTGGTTACCGCCAAGAACTTCCCGTTCCGCGACTAGCCAGTCTTCGTCCTGATGGCCTGGCAGATATCCCCGCTCTTCGTATAACTGGTAAGCGCGAATGCGGATTTTTTCTTCCAGGTTCTCGGTGGGCGCATTGTACCTTACTTCGACTGGTTTCGGCGTGGGCATGGTTGTAACGTTCTTGCGAGTGGTGGTGCCATTCCCAAGGGTTTTTACGCGAGCCATAAACAAATACTCCTTACATAGGCCAAGGTTCAATTAATGAATGAACCGAATTGATGGATGAGCCAGATGGACGTAGAACTTTCGCGCAATCCGCCCAAAAGCTAAAATTGTTGCAGAATTTGCTCTTCAATCATAAACCGAATCGGCATGAATGAGGGAGAGAAGAATCAAGAAAATATCTGTTGGCGCAAAACTATTTTAGTAATCGCTTACATCGGGAAGCCTAATAAAAATCGTGCGAGCTGGTCTCCGCCTGCGTGATCGATAGCGGCATAAGACGGCGCGCTTTCACTGAGATAACGTTATCTTGATTTTGCAATATTCCTTCCACCATCAGGAACTGCTCAGTAGTCACCAACAGACGATTTTTCTGAAACAAGTCGGGCATGACAATGGCATTGGCAACTCCAGTCTCATCTTCCAGGCTGAGAAATACAAAACCTTTGGCAGTGCCAGGACGCTGGCGCGCGATAACGCATCCTCCGATGCGAAGATATTTGCCGTTGGGAATGCCGGCAAGATCGCTGGCTTTACGCACCCCGATCGCATCCATTCGCGCCCGGTGATAAGCCATGGGATGCGGGCCCACGGTCAAACCAGTGCCGCGAAAATCGGCAACCAGCCGCTCCTCCGGGTTCATGGGATGAAGCGGCGATTTGAAATCCGGTTCGGAAAGTTCATCGAGCAGAGGCCCCGAGTGACGAACCGAGCGTTCGATTTGCCAGAGAGCATCGCGGCGATGAAAAGTTGCACCCTCGGGCCTCCGTGGTGAAGGATTGATTGAATTCAGCGCTCCGATTTCCGCCAGCGTATTCAATTCATCCTTGCGCAATTCCGGGACGCGATGAACAAGATCGTGAATCGAAGTAAAGGGCACGAGATTGCGCCGCCCGATAATTGCGCGAGCAGCGTCTTCGCGTAGCCCGCGCACATAGCGAAGACCAACTCGTAATTTCGACGCCCCACCGTTGGCAAAATTATCCAAGGTTGAATCGCCCTTATCTTCTCGGCTACCGGCCAAACATTGATAACCAACGACCGTCTCCCTGGCTGTCCCAACAACCGTGCAATCCCACTCCGACTCCATCACATCGATTGGAAACACCTTCAACCCGTGCCGTTGCGCATCGGTCACAATCGTCGCCGGTCGATAAAAGCCCATAGGCTGGTTATTCAGGAGAGCCGCGGTAAAGGCCGCCAGGTAATGACACTTCAAATAAGCACTGGCGTATGCGATCAACGCAAAACTTGCGGCGTGGGATTCGGGAAATCCGTAAAGTGCGAAAGAAGTAATCGAAAGAACGATTTGCTCCTGCGCTTCGCGCGAAATGCCGTTGCGTTCCATGCCGGCGCGAAGCTTGGCCTCAATTTCCTTCATCCGTTTTTCGGAGCGCTTGAAACCCATGGCCCGACGTAGATCTTCGGCTTCGCCGCCGCTGAATCCCGCGACTACCATGGCCATGCGCAATAACTGTTCCTGAAAAAGCGGCACGCCCAGAGTGCGCTTCAGCACCGGTTCGAGCGAAGGATGGGCATAAGTAACATTTTCGCGGCCCTGACGGCGCTGCAAAAATGGATTCACCATCTGTCCCACAATCGGGCCCGGACGGATAATGGCGACCTGCACCACGATGTCATAGAAACGTTCGGGATGCAGGCGCGGCAAGCATGACATCTGAGCGCGGCTTTCGACCTGGAACATGCCAATAGTGTCAGCTTTCTGCAAAGTGGAATACACCGTGGGATCGTCAGCCGGCAGGTGAGCAAGATCCACTTCTTCGCCGTAATGATCACGAATCAATTCAATAGAATCTTCCAGCACAGCCATCATGCCCAAACCGAGCAGATCCACCTTGATGATGCGCAGATCGGCACAATCTTCTTTGTCCCATTGCACCACCACGCGGCCGGGCATTGACGCAGGCTCCAGCGGTACGATGGAATCCAGTTGTCCCTGGCAGATCACCATGCCGCCGGAGTGCTGTCCCAGATGACGTGGCAAGTCCTGCACCGCTTCACACAATTCGAAATATTTGCGCAGCCGAGGATGGTTTAAATCCAATCCGGCGTCGCGAAAGCGATGATCAAGACGGTCATGGGAGTCGCGGTATTCCCAGGTCGAGACCGCGGATGAAACTTTGTCCAGAGTCTCCGGATCCAACCCCAACGCCTTTCCCATTTCTCGCGATGCCATGCGGTTGCGGTAGGTAATAACATTAGCCGTCATAGCGGCGCCGCGTTCGCCGTACTGTTTATACAAATATTGAATGACACGCTCGCGCTGATCCCCGCTAGGAAGATCGAGATCAATGTCCGGCCACTCGCCGCGCTCCTCGGAAAGGAAGCGTTCGAAAAGAAGCTCCATCCTGATGGGATCCACTGCAGTAATGCCAAGCGAATAACAAACAGCGCTGTTGGCGGCAGAGCCTCGTCCTTGTACCAGAATGTTTTGCTCGCGGCAGAAGCGAACCAGATCCCAGACAATCAGAAAGTAGCCGGCCAGCTTGAGGTTTCCGATCAGCGCCAGTTCCCGTTCAATCTGGCGCTGAGCTCGGTTTTTGAGGCCGACATCGCCCCGGCCATAACGCTGCTGACATCCTTCGCGAGTACGTTCCCGCAGAAAAGACATCATGGTCTCGCCCGCAGGCACGGGATATTGAGGGAATTCATACCCCAAATCCTTAAGCGTGAATTCGAGGCGCGACGAAAGCTCCACCGTATTCGCCAGCGCTTCCGGCAAGTCGGCGAAAAGTTGATGCATTTGCCTCGGCGGCTTCAGATGACGTTCTGAATTTCTGGCCAAAAGACGCCCGGCGGTCGCCAGCGTGCAATGATTACGAATAGCGGTGAATACGTCACAAAGTTCACGCTCTTGCGGAGCCGTATAGCACACCCCATTGCTCGCCAATAATGGCAAGTGAAGCGAACGGGCAATTTCGATGGCAGCCCGGTTCCGTTCCTCTTGTTCGCGATGAAAATGCCGCTGCAACTCCACATACACATTGCGGTGGCCAAAAATACCAATCAGACATTCCACCGAACGTCGCGCCTCGTCCATGCCTCCGCGTGCCAGCGCCGTAGCTAGCGGTCCGTCATCGCCACCGGTGAGGCAAATCAGCCCATTGGCATGCTCCTCCAATTCGTCTTTCCGGACGGCACCTTCTCCTTTCTTCGAGCGCAGCTTCATTTTGGTAATGAGCCGGCAGAGGTCTTGGTATCCCTGGCGGGAGGAGACGAGTAGTGGAAGCTCGACCTCACTAGGAAGGCCCGGGGACACCGAAGAATTCGAAACAAGAGGCTCAATTTCCATCGCATTTTTGTGACTCTGCCATGGAAGTTCGGTTGTGACTTCCGCTCCCAGATGCGCCGTGATTCCCGCTTTCTTCGCTGCCATGTAAAAACGTGGCGCACCATAAACGCCATCCCGGTCGAGCAATGCCATGGCTGGCATGTTCAGGTGAGCACATCTGGCGATCATCTCCTCAGGCAGGGAAGTACCTTCAAGGAAGCTGAACGCCGACCGGGAATGGAGTTCGATAAACATGGCCCTCGGGTTGGAGAGACAAATAGATATTCGCTATTTGTTCGCCTTATAATCAACTGGGAAAAGGTCGTTGTCAAGGCTGGAAATGAAAAATGTAGCGAGCGCAGAGTCTCAATAATTTGCCACAAACGCCCAATGGTTTTGGGTCGGAGAATAGCTCCGTCGAACCGGGACAGAATATTTCGCGAGGCAATCCTAGTCGGCGTACTTACTGATCAAATACTTCCTTACATCACTCTGCAGCTGTCCGTAATCGTCGTGAATGGTCGAACGGAGAGCGGCTTCAGTCGAATTGCCCTCACCCAATCTCTGCAGAATGCGTTGCAACTCACTAACTCCGCGGGTGTCCGCGATGAATTGCACCGCCGCCAGAGATTCGTCATAAGCCAAAGCCGCTTCCATCGGGGAGAAGCGCATGAAGCTGCCCTCAAGCGAGTTAAACGGGATTTCCTGCTGCGCCCGGAAAAGCTCTGCCAGGCGGCGGCCGCGAGATGAAAGCGACTTAGGTTCAAGCGCCTGCGCGATCCCTTCATTCAACCACTGGGGACAGCGTCCGCCAGAAAGCTGGTTGATGAAAGAATGCGCCAGTTCGTGCTTGAGGACCCGCGACAGTTCAGGTGTGACCGAACTCATGCCATTTACTGGCACCCTCAGCTTGCCGTCGTTGACTGCTCCCGCCCAAGAGGGCGATTGAGTCACATCGAAAAACGCCTGATCAGTGTAAAGGACCACGGAGATGCTGCCACGCGGGGCTACTCCAAGGTCGCGTACCAATTCGTCATAGTGCGATTCCAATGTCGAGACCAGGTCGCGACGCAAAGCTTCCGACGTCTGCGTCCCTTCAAATTTCAGGGTGAAGTGGTTACTTTCCTTTTGCGTGAAGTCAGATTCCGCGGCGGCGTCCCGCTCGGCCTTCTCCAGATATTTCTCCACTTGAGAGTCAGGACGGAGCGCCAGAGACCGCTTCCAACTTCGGATGGCATCGCGATTCCGGTCGGCAGCAAACTGGGCATAGCCCAGGATGGCCAAGGTGTCGGGCGAATCAGGGGCGACCCGCACCGCACGCTCTGCGAAAGGCAACGCAGCGACTGTGTTCCCCGTTCGGAGCAGCAAAGCAACGTAGTAATTCAGGATTGTGGGATTTTGGCTGTCGAAGCGGAGGGCCGTCTCGAAGAACGTCCGGGCCTTGGTAAAATTTTGGTGTTCCATCTCGTGTTTACCGGCGATGAAATATCCCGTGGCGGTTGAGTGCGGATTACCAGCTCGTTCCACCGCCTCAAGCGCCTCTGTATCCACCTGGTCGTTGCGTATAAGTTTGTCGCTTAATTCTCCCTCGCCGGTGAGGTTGCCGGTGGGGGCTAAAGACAGTACATCATGAGAATTTTTTTCATCGGCCGTGTATATGCGCTCCGGGCGAATGCCGCCCGCTTCAACTCGCAGGACAACCGATTTAGGAATGGCGTAGGAATCCTCGCCCACCTCGTACTCCAAATGGGAGCCACTCTCCTTGACTTGGTCGGCGTAAATGGTACGGCCGTTTTTTAGATGAATGACTTCGGCGGGAGCGCAGACTGCGCCCAACAGCAAACCCGAAGACAATAGGAAGATGACAGGTGCCCGCACTAGGGCGCATTCTAGCAACAGGCGCTAAGTCGGCCCACGTGACCATGGTAATCAGAAATATCCCAGTTAAGGCACTCGCTTACTCTGTGACAATCCTGGCGTTGATGGCAATGCCGGTCACTTTCGCACAAAGTTCAACTGTGCCGTCTTCCCATCAGGTCGATCAAGCAGTCCCTCCACAGGAGCATTCAGCCGAGTCCCTTTATTTGCAACTACGCAGCGTCGGCTTGGACAAGTCACGCGTATACAACATTCGCGACGCGACGCTGGACCGTTCTGCATTTCACATCTCCTTTGAAGATGGCACCATCGCCTTCACAGAAGATGTAGGCGGGCGCATCACAGGCGCCTTCTTCGAGGGCGAAGGCGAGGTTCTGCTAGCTCCTCCTGATCAGTCGGAACGAGCGTCCATGACGCTGTTCACCGGAGCTGCCATTCTGGAAGAAAGATTTATCACGGCATATTTTCGCTTCAACGATAAAACCTTTGCCGAGTTGCAACCCTCGCTCAGGCCAGCCGAACACTCCCAGGAATTTATTGCTCAATGGAATCCGGCAGCACGAAACCTTGCCGAGACCGACGCTCTGCGGCTGCTTCTCAGCTTTAGCAATTCCATTCCATCTTCCGGACTGGGTGAAAAACCGGAAGTGTCCCCGGATGAAGACCGGATGTTGCATGCTCGCGTACAGGGCTCGAAGTTGGGTGTGTTCGATCTTTATTACGACTCGACGACTCCGGAACAGATCTGGGCCGGTCAATTGAAAACGGTCGAAGGAGATACCCATTACGACGTGTGGACTTCCTTTACCGTTGACGGCCCCTCTGGGCGCACAGGTACGGCTACCGGCGTTCTGAGCGAAGACGGCAAGCCCAATCCGGTAAAGGTTTCGCAATACCGAATCCAGGCAAAAGTCGAGCCTCCTACCAGGCTTCAGACTGACGCAACATTGCAGCTTGAGGTTATACAGGGTGGACAGCGGGCCGTCCTTTTTGAGTTATCCCGCGTTCTTCAGATCAAACAGGTGGATGCGGATGGCAAGGCGGTGGAATTCATTCACAACCCGGCGCTCGAAGGAACTCAACTGGCGCGGCAAGGCAATGATCTGGTGGCGGTCATCTTTCCCCAAGTGCTGAAAACGGGCCAGAAAATTGATCTGCACTTCGTTTATGGAGGCGACGTGCTTTCCGAAGCGGGATCGGGTTTGCTTTATGTGGGCGCTCGTGGGACCTGGTATCCGAATCGCGGGCTCGAAATGGCAAGATTCGATTTGGCGTTCCGTTATCCGGTCGGGTGGACATTGGTTGCCACGGGAAAGCGCGTGCAAGGCACGCCGCCAGCAGTGGATCAGGGCGAAGAAGTGAGTCGTTGGGTATCCGAGCGTCCTCTGCCCATCGCCGGATTTAATCTCGGAAAATATTCGCGGGTAGTGGCGCACGCCGGTACGGTGCAGGTTGAGGCCTACGCAACCGCCGGTGTAGAGCGCACTTTTCCCAATGGAACGACGCAGGCTACCCTCCCCCAGCCAATTACCCCCTTCCATATCCGGCGCGAACCGGAATCGATGACTGTCACTGCACCTCGGCCTTCTCCGGCACGAAATGCTCAGGCTGTCGCGGATTTGTCCGCCCATGCGGTTGAGTTTTTTGCGAATCGCTTTGGCCCCTACCCTTACGCAGACCTCGCGCTAACTCAAATGCCCGGTTACGTCAGCCAGGGCTGGCCGTCACTCATCTTCCTGTCGAGTTTTTCCTTCCTTACCGCGGAGGAGAAATCTGATCTCCATATGAGCCCGGTAATGAGAATCCTCAGCGACAACGTGATTGCGCATGAAACCGCTCATCAATGGTGGGGCGATCTGATTTCATGGAAAGGCTACCGCGATCAATGGATCTTCGAAGCTCTGGCGAACTATAGCGCCTTGATGATGCTAGAAACAGACTCTCCCCAGAAGTTTCGCGTGGTTATGGAGTCGTACCGGCAGAATCTCCTGGAGAAGAACAAGGAGGGATCGCAGTTGGCGGATGCGGGCCCGGTAACATTCGGCACCAGGCTCACCTGTTCCCACTTTCCAGCCGGTTATGAAGCAATCAGCTATGGTCGCGGCACCTGGCTATTCCACATGTTGCGATACATGATGCGCGACGCAGTACGCGAGGGGAAGCGTTCTGCCAACACTTCGGATGCCGAGGCCGATGCCCCTTACTTGCACGCATTGATGAAGATCAGACAGCGCTTCCAGGAAAAGCCGATCACGACCCACGATCTGTTGCAGGTGTTTGAAGAAGAGTTGCCCACTTCTCTCTGGTTCGAGGGGAAGCAATCGCTGGAATGGTTCGATCAGGGATGGGTCAACGGCACCGTGGTCCCGCGGTATGAATTGCATGGAGTGAAGTACATGGCGAAGACTAACGGCACCGTCGTGACGGGCTCGATTGATCAGAACGACGCGCCCAAGGATCTTGTCACTCCGATCCCGGTTTATGCGGTACTTTCTAGCAAGATGGTTTTGTTAGGCCGGGTGTTCGCCGACGGCCCCGATACAAGCTTTCATTTGTCTGCGCCTGCGGGTACGCGAAAGATCGTGCTTGATCCGTATCAGACCTTGCTCGCGCGTCCGCGCTGAGTACTAAGAACCTTCCCGAAATCACTTCGCCCGTCCCGAAATGGACCAGCCCATCTGGCGTCAAGGGCGCAGCCATCCTTCGCTCGCAATCTTCGTATCCGATCAAATCCGTCTCACCTACATCATTGATTCAGAAGGTCGTTTGAGGCACTGGACAACCCTCCTAGGTAGCGGATTGTCCGGTGAAGGATTCACGTGTAATCCCCGTTAAAGGCTAAGTACCCTGGTTACGGCAAAGCGAACGATTGGGGGTTACGCCACCGGCTTGATCAAGCTATAATGACATAGAAATGTTGCCCGATGCGCCATCAAAGCCCAAATTCGCAACTGCCCGTGTGCTGGCTCGACTTTCTCGTGTGCCCGCGCCGTCATCTGGCAGTTTTGCCCTCGCAGGCGCGTCCCAGTTTGTTCGGTAGTGACTAGTTTTCATCCTCCCAATTGATGTGCTTAAGGGACGAATCCTCCTTTTTTTCGGCAGGACCGCCCGTAAAGACAAACGACCCGAGACTTACGACCGTTTTTCAGGAGGATTTCATGACGACCAAGACTCTCGCTGGACCCCGAATCAAGACCGCTCTGCCGGGCCCAAACGCCAAGCGCATTCTCTCGGGCGATGAGAAATACATTTCACCGTCTTACACGCGCTCCTATCCCCTGGTCGCAAAAAGCGGCCGAGGCATTGTGGTGACCGACGTGGACGGCAATGAATTCTTCGACTTTTCTGCGGGTATCGCCGTTACTTCGACCGGACATTGCCATCCCGACGTGGTGGCTTCGATTCAGAAACAAGCTGCCGAACTAATTCACATGTCCGGAACAGATTTCTACTATGAGAGCATGGTCACCTTGGCCGAGCGGCTGTCGAAGATCGCACCGATGCCGGGGCCGCACAGGGTCTATTACGGAAACTCTGGCGCGGAGGCAATTGAAGCCGCATTGAAGCTGGCCCGTTACCACACCAAACGGCAGAATGTTATCGCCTTTTTCGGCGCATTTCATGGACGCACCATGGGTGCGCTGTCACTGACCGCTTCCAAGCCACAACAGAAACGTCGCTTTGGCACCGGAGTGCCGGGCGTGACCCACGTTCGCTATCCCGACGTTTATCGAGGTTGCGAAGGCGGGGCACAGGATGCTGAGGCATTCGCGCTTGGTTGCGCGCGCTTTATCGAGGACAAGCTGTTTAGAACGACGCTGGCCGCGGAGGAAGTGGCAGCAATCTTCGTTGAGCCGGTTCAAGGCGAGGGCGGGTACGTGGTGGCGCCGACTGTGTTCATGCAGGAACTGCGCCGTATCTGCGATAAATACGGCATTTTACTGGTCGCAGACGAGGTTCAGAGCGGCGTCGGCCGAACCGGAAAATGGTGGGCCATTGAGCATACTGGAGTTCAGCCGGATATCATTTGCTCGGCCAAGGGCATTGCGTCCGGTATGCCTCTCGGTATCACCCTGAGCCGTGCCGAAATCATGGATTGGATTCCGGGGTCGCACGCGTCCACTTTTGGCGGAAACCCGGTTTGCATTGCTGCCGCATTGGCTACGCTGGACGTCATTGAGAAGGAAGGCTTGTTGCAGAATTCCAGTGAAGTCGGCAACCACATGCTGAAACGCATGGCGGACTGGCCACGCAAGCACAAGCTGGTAGGCGACGTCCGGGGACGGGGACTGATGGTTGGCGTCGAAATCGTTAAAGACCAGAAGACCAAAGAATATGGCGCGGATTTCCGCGACAAGATCATCGAACTGGCCTTCGAACGCGGGATTCTGTTCCTGGGTTGCGGTCCAAGCACCATCCGCATCGCCCCAGCTCTGGTCGTGACCAAGGACGAGGCTGACGTCGCAGTCGACGTGCTCGACGAGTGCATAGCACTCGCCGCGAAGTCCGCGTAGCTTTGTTGGCGCGGGCGACCTCGCCCGCGCCACACTTAACACGGTCTGAGGGTGCCCGTCCGCACCGGAATGACCGAATCGATACCGGCCTTTGACTCTGGCTTTTCAAGGTCACCCCGTAAGTTCGACAGCTTCTGCCTTCCCCTGCTTACACATTCGAGCCCCGCTCATCTGAGTGCCACTTTTTCGTGGGCACGGGAGGACCGCGCCACCCGAACACGGCAAAAACCAACGGGCTACCCGGCCACCAACCTGAATTGCACCAGTAACTTAGGGGCATGAACCAGCGGATTTGTCCTTGACACCACATGTTCGCTGGTCGAAACTTTGAGCAGAGACCTCTTAGTTTTTGATGGATACCCAGCCGACCCAAAACGAAAAGCTCGCCCAAGTGCCGCCGAGACTGGTTCCGCGGGGCGCTTTTCCCGCGCACGCTGTGTCCAATGGGGGCGCGGGGGCTGCTCCGACGCCGGCCCGGGAAACGCTTCGCTTCCCTGGGGAAGACGGCGGAAAGTCGCTGAGCGAGATGGCCCAGCGCGATCTTGATGCTACGCTGCAGCTCCTGACGGAGCGGGCGCAATACATCAGCGGCGCATCAGGTGCGGCGATTGCGCTTCGCGATGGGGAAAACATGGTTTGCTGTGCCAGTTCCGGCGATTCTGCACCTCACTTGGGGGCGCATCTGCAAATCGACTCCGGTCTCTCAGCAGAAAGCGTTCGGACACGAAAAGTCCTGCACTGCGAAGACGCTGAAAACGACCCCCGGGTGAACCGCGAGAGCTGTAAGGCATTCGGAATTTCGTCGGTGGTGGTCATGCCTCTCGTCAGGGGCGAGGAAGTGTTCGGCGTATTTGAGTTGTTGGCAGACCGTCCTCGAGCATTCGAGGAACGGGATTTCGTCGCTCTGCAGCGGCTGTCGGAGATGATCAAGACGGCGGTAGACCATGCCGACGCCGCCAGACGCGCCGAAAAGGAGTTCGGGATCGGCCCCGATGAAGCGACGGCAACCGAAATGAGACCCGAAGCCAATTCCTCACACGCTGCTCTCATAACGGCCGTACTCCACGATTCCACCACGGCTCAGAAGAGCCCGCCCCTAGATTTGCTTGCTAAGGAGCAGAACATCCTCGTCATCGAGGAAAATTCGACTCCAATTAGTGAGGCCATCCCTGTACTGGACGCGGTTGCAGAGGCAGCCGAGACAGCTGATGGCGATCTTGCCGACTCCGAGCTTATCGCTACGGACCTCCCTGACGTGGACCTGGGTAATCCGATCATCCCGATGACAATGGGAAAGGTCCGAAGCTGCCAAGCCTGCGGGTTTCCTATATCCGACGGACGGCGCCTGTGTCTGGATTGCGAAGCGGCTACCCCGAACATGGAAAGCACCGGGCCTTATCAACCGCTCGCAGAGCTTCCAGGAGTCCAGCCTAGCTGGGTGCGATCGAATTTATATCTGGTTGCGACGGTGGTAATCGTGGTCGCGACCTTTGCGCTGTTGGTTTGGCGTTTATAAGTTTCCTTCCTTTCATTCATCCCTACGAAACAAATAGTGACTGACGCTCGTATCCTCAAATGTCGAGTTCGTTGTCGGGGTCTGTCTTGCGTGTTTTGTACTTCAAAGAACCGGTGGGGAGTCGCCTAACCCCGGTGCTCACATTGACTTGCGGTTGAACGCAGCCTACCATCGGTAAACATTTTGGAGTTGACTGTTGATCACTGGCGAAACCATCTCTCATTACCGCGTCCTTCACCAGCTAGGCGGAGGCGGCATGGGAGTCGTTTACGAAGCCGAGGACGTCAATCTCGGCCGACATGTCGCTCTGAAGTTTCTGCCCGACGAGCTGGAGAAAGACCCTTCGGCGCTCGAGCGTTTTCAGCGCGAGGCCCGCGCGGCGTCTGCTCTGAATCATCCCAACATCTGCACCATCTACGAAATCGGCGAATCCGAGGGACGATACTTCATCGCCATGGAACTGCTCGAGGGGCAAGACACTCAAGCAGCGGATTGGAAAACATCCTCTTGAGATGGAGCTGCTGCTTGAGCTGGCCATCCAGATTGCCGACGCTCTGGAGGCCGCGCACGCCAAAGGCATCATCCACCGCGATATCAAGCCGGCGAATATCTTCGTCACCGACCGCAACCAGGCCAAGGTGCTGGATTTCGGGTCTGGCGAAGCAGGCACTCAAAGGCGATACCGTGCTAGGAGGTGTCACTGCCGGCGCGGCGCCGACGGTCGATGAGCATATGTTAACCAGCCCGGGTTCGACCGTCGGCACAGTCGCTTACATGTCGCCGGAACAGGCCCGCGGTAAAGATCTGGATACCCGCACCGACCTGTTTTCTTTTGGCGCGGTGCTCTATGAGATGACAACCGGCAGCGCTGCCTTTTCGAGGCGACACTTCGCCGGTAGTTTTCGAGGCCATTCTCAATCGTGTGCCGGTCGCTCCCGTCCGGTTGAATCCCGACGTGCCGCTGCAGTTGGAAGAGATCATCCTGAAACTTGCTGGAGAAAGATCGCGATCTGCGCTACCAGGGCGCAGCCGAAGTACGCGCCGACCTGAAACGGCTGAAACGGGATACTGACTCGGGACTGATTTCCGCGGCCGTCAGTTCAGGCAAGCTACGACTACAGCCCCCAGGAAGCCCGGTCGGGCATGGAACACTGGTGTGATCGCGATCGTCGTACTCGCTGCTTCTGGGTATGGCGATGACCGTATTCATGCGCCGTACGCGTGCGGTGATGACGGAAAAGGATGCGATCCTCCTGACCGATTTCGTAAATACCACAGCCGATCCGATGTTCGACGGCACTCTTAAAAAGGCGCTGGCCGTCGATCTGGAACAATCTCCGTACCTGAATGTCTTTCCTGAACAAAAAGTGCGGCAAACACTTCAGCTTATGGGGCGTGCGCCGAACGAACGCATCACCGGCGACGTGGGTCGCGAGATCTGCCAGCGCGCCGGCATAAGAGCCATTCTTAATGGCTCCATTGCCAACCTTGGCAGCCAATACGTGATCACGCTAGATGCCGTGAACGCCGGTTCAGGAGAGTCCCTGGCGCGGGAAGAAGTACAAGCCGAAGGCAAGGAAGGCGTGCTGAACTCCCTGCATCAGGCGGGGTCGAGCTTACGAAAAAAGCTCGGAGAGTCGCTGGCCTCAGTACAGAAATACGACAAGCCATTGTCGGAAGCGACGACATCGTCTCTCGAAGCACTCAAGGCTTTCAGCCTGGCGGACAGCAAACATCAGATGTCTGACGAACTCGGCGCTCTGCCGTTATATCAGCATGCCGTGGAGCTTGATCCCAATTTCGCGATGGCTTATGCACGACTGGGCACGGTTTACACCAACCTCGGACAAACCGAGCTTGCGGAGAAAAACCGCGAAAAAGCCTTCGAACTGCGAGACCGGGCGAGCGAGCATGAAAAGCTGTACATCATGTCGCATTACTACGTGGATTCAGGACAGTTGGAAAAGGGAATTACGGCGCTCGAGCTCTATAAGCAGACGTATCCGCATAATGCCATCCCCTACAACAATCTTTCCGTGGTCTATAACCAGATGGGACAGTTTGAGAATGCGCTCGAAAATGGGCGCCGGGCAGTTCAACTCGACCCTGATAGCGCAAGCGGATACTCGAATGTCGGTTTCGCCTATGCTGGCTTGAACCGTCTGGATGAAGCCAAGGCTACGTTCAACCAGGCTTTGCAGCACAAAGCCGGCGCAAACATAGCCCACTCTTCGCTGGCCATCATTGCTTGGCTACAGGGCGACAATGTGGTGCTTGAGCAAGAGCTGGCAGCAATCAAGGACGATCCACAGGGCGAGTATCAGATCAGCGGGCTGAGGTCAGGTATAGCCGCTTATGCAGGGCAACTGAAGTCGGCACGCGCCTTTGGACAAAAACAACGAGAAGCGGCAGAACGTTTAGGATTTAAGGAAGCGGCGGCCAACGAATATTCGCAGGAAGCTTTTGCCGAAGCCACTTTCCTGAACAAGGCCCGCGCCCTCGACGATGTGGCCCAGGCGATGAAGCTTTCCCAGTCGCCAGACGTCGTTCTTAATTGCGCAATCGCTCTCGCCATGGTTGGGGAAAATGCGCGGGCCGCGAAACTCTCCAACGACGTGGCTCAAAAACGTCCGTTCGATACTGCGGTGCAGTTTGTTTTGGTGCCATTAGTTAAATCGCAGATGGAGTTAAACCAGGGCAATCCAGGCAAAGCCATTGATATGCTCGATAGTGCGCTGGTCTATGCGCGGGCAAATTCAGGAGTGCTTTATGTTCGAGGAAATTCGTTTCTGAAAGCGGGGCGCGGCAGTGATGCCGTCCAGGCTTTTCAGCGGCTACTGGACATGAAGAATGTAATTACGGTGGACCCTCTGATGCCCCTGGCAAAAGTGGGCCTCGCTCGGGCCTATGTCATGGCGAGCGATAAAGCACAGGCACGTGTCGCTTATCAGGATTTCCTAGCCTTGTGGAAGGATGCCGACCCCGATGTGCCGCTGTTGCGTGCGGTTAAGGCAGAATACGCGAAGGTGCAGTAGCCGAGTTTTCAGTAATCGGTTTCCGACTTTCAGAATATCCCAATCATGCCTGCATTTCTTTCCTGCATATCTTTTTGCGCACGGAAAAGCCCCAACCCGGTTTCCCGAGTTGAGGCAAGTGGTCGCGAAATTGCTTTAGCGAGCCAGCGCCGGCTCGAGGTGCCCTGACATCAGACTCTCGTAGCGTTTGTTGATTTCTTCCCAATTCACGGCATTCCACCAGGCAGCCAGATATTCGGGACGACGGTTGTTGTACTTGAGGTAATACGCGTGTTCCCACACGTCGTTGCCGAAGATGGGGAATAGCCCTTGAGAGATGGGGTTGTCCTGGTTGGGGGTGCTGAGAATCTGCACGTCTCCGCCCTTTTTGCCAGCCAGCCAAACCCAGCCGCTGCCGAACTGTTTGACGCCTGCATCGTTGAACTTGGTTTGCAAGTCCTTGAAGTTTCCGAAAGCTTTTTTGATGGCTTCCGCCACGGCGCCGTTTGGCTCGCCGCCGCCTTTGGGCTTCATGATCTTCCAGAACATGCTGTGATTAACGTGACCACCGCCGTTGTTGCGCACTGCGGCGCGAATGTCTTCTGGCAGAGCGTTGATGTTGCGAATCAGATCCTCGGCACTTTTAGACTGCAATTCCGGATGTTTTTCCAGAGCAGCATTCAAATTCTTTACGTAGGCCGCATGATGCATGTCATGGTGCAACTTCATCGTGGCAGCATCAATGGTGGGTTCAAGAGCGGAGTAGTCGTACGGCAAGGGGGGCAGTTCAAACGCCATATATTGTTCTCCTTTATAGAGTCTCAGATGATGGTATCGCGCCTTGCGATTCAGTGGGAAATCTATTGATTTTTCGCGGCTGATTTTTAGCGGTCACCCCTTCTTGGATTCCAGAGTTGCCATGAGCGCGATAGTATTGCGAAAAAATCGGCTCTTCTCCCGCCAATAAGATCCCTCCCCGATTAATCGGATCGGAATGGCGGCGCACACGGGGCAAACCACACAAACTGCACTACCTCATTCGTCACAATCCGGAAACTTGAGGCAATGGATGGGTCGTAATAAGCCGGGGTTGCTTTACCAGGACTATTTGCGCCCGATTGTCCTGCCGAGCTCTCCCCGCTGGATAAGTGAGCCATCCGCCGCCTGTACGCCGATTCTAATAGCGCCAACTGGTCAGGTCTGCACCAGGCGGGGCGGTCTTCTCAATGCGATCCACGATTTTTGGCAGATACATCGTGTTGTAGTGGAGGCGCGACAGATAGTTCGGTAGGGTGGGATCACCGTTCCAGCAATGCTCGGCTCGGTCGCCGTATTTCACTTCACCCTCGTAAGCCGGATCCGTCGTCTTCAGGAAATCTTCAAGGAGGTAGACGGCGTTGTTGAGGAAATAATTATCGGCGCTGCCGCAGTAGACGTGGATTTTGCCGCGAAGCTTGGGACCGAGCGTAGGCCAGTCACGCTCCAGTATGTAGCGTAGGTCGTAGTGCTCTTTCCAATAATCGGCGACGGTATGGTCTATGTCCCCGGTCTCTTTATCAAAAATAGGTTTGGGATAACCATCGGCCCCTACCGGCGAATAGACGGCCTGCCAGATATCAAATTGTTCTCCGGAGCGGCCCCGCGTACCCAGCGCCAGCTCGTACTGGTTGGCTTCAGCCGCGGTAATTAGGATTTGTCCCAGATAGTTGCGCATAGCTGGCTGCATCATGCGGCGATGCGCGCCTTCACGGTAGTAAGCGTTCTTGTCGTTATAAAGGTCGATCACCGTGAAAGCGCGGAAGTCGACCGGATCGGGACAGGCTACGAAAGCGCCATTGTAGCTGTCTGGATAGAAAGTCTGGACGGCGAGCGCTTCCCACCCACCGGTGGAGCCTCCGTAAGTAAAGCGTGCCCATCCTTGGCCAATCGCCCGGAACTGCTTTTCGATCGCGGGGATCAGTTCGGTTTCGATAGCATCACCGTAGGGACCTACGTTGGCGGAATTAACGGCGTAGGAATCGTCGTAAAACGGATTAGCATGCGCCAGCTTCACGATGAGCACGCGTGGAAAATTGGCGCCGGTCCACTGCTGGTAGAACTTGTGCGCCTCCTCCTGCTGGATGCGGTTGTAGCCGGAGATGTGGAAACGCTCGCTGTAGTCAGGCTTCAGATTGTGGTCGGGAGGTTCAGGGCGGAAGTCGTCGAAATCCGGAACAAAGTGATCGTGAAAAACGACCAGCGGATAGTGTGTCTGCGGATGTTCGTCGAAACCTTCGGGCACTAAGACGTCGGCGCCGATATACATGGGGCAGCCCCAGAACTTGCTCAGGACTTCGCTCCTGATTTTGATGTGGCGGATGTATTTGGTATCAGCGGGCGGCGTGATAGGGGGAATTTCCTGGTCAAGGACGATGAGAGTTCGTCCCCCACCGGGGCCGATCGTAATGTTCGCCGGACGGCTGTAGAAATTGCCGGGAGCGATGTTCCAATGCTGGCCTTCACCGCGGTCCATGGGCAGCTTGACGGTGTGGCCATCCGCCCGATGAAACGTCTCGTACCGGTGGAACACTGCTTGTACGAAATATTCTCCCGGTCTGACATCGCGCAGACTTTTCACCGGATATCCATAAGCCTTGTCGTCCACGGTGACGATCTGGCCGGGCGGAAGTGAATCCACGTCAACGCCGAAAACCATCTGGGTGTTCGGACTCAGGCCGATCTGCATGCGAGGTTCGGCGGTTGGATCCGTCGAGAGGAGCAGCAGCATTCGTCCGTCGAGCGGCTGTCCGCCGTGCCGCTGTGCTGGAATCGAAAGAGCGAATTCAGGTGCTTTTCCGGTGGCCGCGTTTAAGGAAGACTTCAATGAGAGGACCATCATCACTAGGCAAAGAAGACAAAAGATCGTTTTCATGGCTTAAAGAACAATGGGTGACATAATAACCGCCTGTACCGCTAGCGTCACAAATTCCAGAGTACGGTTGAATTAATCCATTACGAACCCATCCAGTCTAAAGATCAAAAAAGTTCGTTAAGGAAATTCCAGGGTAATCAGCCTCGCGTTCTGCGATCCGACGTTGGTCACAGTGTGGGTAACGCCGCCTTTTACCCAGGCGGCGTCGCCGGCTTTCAGTTGAACTTGCGTCGGTCCGTCCACCCTCGATGTCGGTGCGCAGATCGAGATCGGTAATCGCGATGACAACGTGTGGTCCGTCGTGGTGATGTTTGGGCACAACGCCGCCGGGGTTGAGTTGGAGATCGGCAGCGCGCACACCGTCTTTTACGAACAGAACGTCCAAGGTACCGCCGTCGAGGATATGCAGGCCGCGTTCTTCATCCCATTTGTGCGACGTTTGCGCTTTGTCGGTCTTCATGAGTTCGACAGCGATCACCTGGAAGGGATTGTCTAGAAGATTTTTTGCGCTATGGGCGAATGGACCGGGAACGAATACGGTTTCGCCCTCCTGAAACTTGCGCAGGAACGGCGCTTGTCCAACGATGTCATTTTCGATACTTGAGGGGCCAAGAACAGTGAAGAGGTAGTCATGGCGGTGGTGATGCACGAGCATGGCTGCATGAGGCGCGAGATCAATCTTGAAGGCGCGCACGTAGGGGTTTTCGAATAGAAGGTGATGGCTCGGTTCCGCCGTGATCTCGATAATGGGAGCTGCTGCTTGCGCGTCGGCAAAGATCGCGAGGGCCAACAGAGGAAGAAGAGACCAGCAATATTTCATCGGCGCGATTCTAGCATCCTCCTGCCCTAAGGCTGATTTAGACTTCGTTGTGGACGACAAATGACAGACTTTGCGAAATTGCTGATCTTGCTCGGCGGCGCTGCTATTGTCGCCGGGTTGGCGATTATTCTTCTTGGCCGGATAAATATTTCGTTAGGGCGATTACCTGGCGACATTATCTACCGAGGGAAGAACAGCACGTTTTACTTTCCTCTAGCTACGTCGATTCTGGTTAGCGTCGTATTGTCAGTGGTGATGTATTTGGTTAACCGATTTCGGCACTAGCGACATTGTTGCGGTCTGGGACGTTGCGATTTCTAATTTGAACTTTTTGCGCAGCAGTCAGTCGCTTCGGCCGGTTCGCGTGCAGAGTCGACTGCCGCGGACAAGGCACACGTTTTCCGCTCTCCCTGCAGTAGGCCCACCTTGCGATAGACTTCACAACAATGTCTTTTGCCGATCAACTCGGATTCAGTTTCAAGCCTGTCGAACGCCGTATATGGTCGGTGCGCGACCTCGTGGCCGCGGTGCGGACCCATGTTGAGCGTGAGTATGGCGACACCTGGGTAGAAGGTGAAATTTCAAATTTCCGTGCCCATGACTCAGGCCATCTCTACTTCACGCTAAAAGACAAGAATTCGCAGCTCCGCGCAGTGATGTTCCGTTCACAAGCCCGGTTGCTGCGATTCCGGCCAGAGAACGGAATGCAAGTGGTGCTACGCGGACGCGTCACCATCTACGAAGACCGCGGTGAGCTCCAGATTTCCGCCGAATATCTTGAGCCGAAGGGAGCAGGAGCGTTACTAGTTGCATTCGAGCAGCTCAAGGCAAAGCTCGTATCGGAAGGTCTGTTCGAGGATTCCCGGAAGAAGCCGATTCCGGCATTACCACAACGGATCGGGGTCGTGACTTCGCCTCAAGCCGCTGCCTTGCGGGACATATTGAACATCGTGCGGCGGCGGCATCACAGTGCCAGCGTCTTAATTTTTCCTGCCCAGGTGCAAGGCGAGTCGGCGAGTTCCGAAATCAGCGCAGGCGTTTCATATTTCAACAAAGCGCGAAATGTGGACGTCATCATCGTGGCTCGCGGAGGAGGATCTGCGGAGGATCTGGCTGCGTTCAACAATGAGGCTCTAGCCCGCGTGGTCGCGGCGTCCATGATCCCGGTGATTTCGGCTGTGGGGCACGAAACTGATTTCACCATTATTGACTTTGTGGCAGATCTTCGTGCTCCCACACCGTCAGCCGCCGCCGAACTGGTGATTCGCTCGCGCCAGGAAGTGGAAGAACAATCCGAAGGACTTCGCCAGCGGCTGGCGCGGGCCATGCGTTACCGTCTGCTGATGGGCAGGCAGTGGCTAACCGAACTTGCACAACACGGCGCTTTTGCCCGCATTGAAGATGTAATCAATCGCCGGCAGCAAAAGCTGGACGACTTGAAGAACCGTATGGATCGCGCAGAACGCCAGATTCTGGAGAAACAACGTCGACGGGTTGAACTCGCGGCTGCGGCCGTACGCCATTACGACGTGCGTCGTATCCTAGCCGGAATTCACAAGGAGCTCGATGCGCAGGTCGCCGGAATGGTGGCAGCCGCTAGAACTCTCTTGCTGCAACGAACGGGACGGCTGAATCAGTTGAATGGGCAACTGGAAGCACTCTCTCCGCTGGCAATCCTCGACCGCGGATACGCTCTGGTTTTCGATTCTGCTGGGAGCTTGCTGAAAGATGCCTCGCGAGTACGCGCCGGAGACGAGATTTCCGCGCGACTATCCCAGGGAACTTTGACGGCAACCGTAAAACGCAAATAGCGACCGTGTGGGCGCTCACTTGACCGCGGTTTTCCTTCGGCATTAATTTTTATCCTCCGGGTCCAAATCCACAATGGGTTTGGACTTTTTGACCTTGGTCAGAGCAACCGAAAGGGGACGCACAGCCCCAAATAATCAAAACGATCCTGAACTTCGATAGTGGGAGGCCGGAGTGTCACATCGGCACGAGTTCTCGCCAAATCTTTACAAAGACTTCATTCCATTGATGTTGAGATAGGACTTGCCTGGATTACAATTGAATTTCGTTCCTCGATTGCACCGATTGATATTTGAAAGGGGCCGACCGGGTGAGGCAGTTTTCAGCGCCGTGGCCACATTTGTCGATGATTGCGGTCATCGACATCATGCTGGTGGCAATCATTATTTACGAGCTGTTGGCGCTCATCAAGGGCACGCGCGCCGCGTACATGCTGGTAGGCGTCGCAGTGCTCGGACTGGCCTTGTATTTCTCAAGCGTCGGCGAACTGACCACGCTGAACTGGTTGTTGAGCGCGCTCTTGCCGTATACGGTGTTCGCGCTGATTGTAATTTTTTCGGCAGAGATCAGGCAGGCGCTGGCGCGACTCGGCCGCCGACTTTTGCTCAAACGCGGATCAGCCGGGGAATCCGACGTCTACGACGATATCGTTTTGGCTGCGAATCTGTTTTCCCAAAACCAAACCGGCGCGTTAATGGTCATTGAACAGGAAATCGGTTTACGCACCTACATCGAAAGCGGAGTGCCGCTCGATGCGCGCCTTTCCTATGATTTGTTGGCCACGATTTTCCGTCCCAGTGCTCCGCTGCATGATGGCGCCGTAATCATCCAGAAGGATCGCATCGCAGCCGCAGCCTGTTTCCTGCCTCTTTCGATGAATCCGGTGCTTTCGACTCAGCTGGGAACGCGACATCGTGCCGGTATCGGCGTGACTGAGGAAACCGATGCAATCGCGGTAATCGTGTCTGAAGAGACTGGTGCCATTAGCCTGGCGGTGGGGGGCAAAATAGAGCGGGACCTAACCGTAGAACAATTGCGCGAACGATTAGGAAAATTATTGCGCCGTTATGTACCTCCTTCTACCTTGCCGACACCCATCGCAAACGACAACGAAGACTTCACCCCGGCGGACGATGACGACCAGCGAGCATCGTTGCCTCATACAGCAGATTCGCGCTTGACGCGGAGCGATGAGCGCTAGTGGTGAAAGGCCGCGCCTGACTTTATTAACATGAAGGATTTTTTTCAGCGGCACGTGTTACACAATTTCGGGCTCAAGCTCCTGTCTCTGGCGCTCGCCGTCGGACTCTGGGTGGCCGTCGCGCGAGACCCCATGGCTGAGGTAGCGGTAGATGTGCCCATTGAATTTCACAACATCCCGGAAAACGTGGAGATCAGTTCGGAAACTATTCCAAGGGCGCAGATCCGAGTGCGAGGTCCGCAACGAGTGGTGCGTCGCCTGCAGGCTTCCGATGTCTCCGTCGAAATTGAACTCAGCGGGATGAAGCCGGGGGAACGGACCTTCGACCTGACGGCCGACCAGATTCATCGTCCAAAAGAACTGGAAGTCGTCCAGATCATTCCCAGCCAGTTTCACATCGCTTTCGATGCGCGCCTGACTCGTCAAATACCCGTACATCCGCGGGTCGTCGGTACCTTCGCGCCCGGCTATACGATTGGCCAGATCGTCGCCGACCCGGCGACCGTCACTGTCAGCGGCCCCCAAAAGCAGGTACAACTCATAGAGGCCGCGATTACCGACCCGGTAGACGCCAGTGGGACCCTAGATCGCGCCACATTCGTACGGCATGCTTACGTTTCTGATCCCCTTGTGGAGGTCATGACCTCCAATCCGGTCCGTGTCACGGTTATTATGGAAAAGAGTAATACCGCAGTAGGCGGACGCTAGGCATCGCAAACAGTACCGGGTCCCATCCAAGCGATTCCAGGCGTGACACTTCAAGCATGACATCCCAAACACGACAACTCTTTGGAACCGATGGGATTCGCGGCGTTGCCGGCGAATTTCCCCTGACCCAGGACAGCACATACATGATTGGGCGAGCGTTGGGCCACGATCTGAAAAAAAGTGGGGTCTCGCCGCGCGCCGTGATCGGGCAGGATACACGCGAATCCAGTGCCTGGATTGCTGACCGCGTATCACAGGGCCTGGCGGCCAGCGGAATCGATGTCCACAGCGCCGGCGTGATTACAACTCCCGGGGTGGCTTATCTTGCGCGGTCCCGCAAGTATGCTGCGGGCGTTGTAATTTCCGCATCCCACAATCCGTGGACGGACAATGGCATCAAGGTCTTTTCCGGTGATGGATACAAATTGCCTGACGCGCATGAGATGGCCATTGAGAAGGAAATCTTCGCGCTGCTGCAGGGGCCTGGAGCCACGGTCGACTCGACAGCTAAGCTTAAGCCGAGTTTGCCTGGCGAAGCTGAATTGCGCCACGCTTACATCGATTGGCTAGCCCACAGCGTGAGCACCGATTTGAGCCGCTTACGGGTGCTGGTCGATTGTGCGAATGGCGCAGCCACAGCGGAGGCTCCCGAACTGTTCCGCCGCTGCAGAATTCAGGCTACTTTTCTCGGTTCGGCTCCCGACGGCAGAAACATCAATGAGCAGTGTGGCGCTTTGCATCCCGAAGGCTTGGCTCGGGCGGTAGCAGCGCAATCGGGAAGGTTCGATTTGGGCGTGACTTTCGATGGTGATGCGGACCGCGCTCTTTTTTGCGATGCGATGGGCGTGTGGTGAATGGCGATGCCGTGATTCTTTTGGAGGCGCGGCACATGAAAGAACAGGGCACGCTGCCCGGAGAAACTGTGGTCGCCACTACCATGTCAAACATGGGACTGGAAATCGCGCTGCGCAAATCTGGTATCCGGATGCTCCGTGCCAACGTCGGTGACAAGTACGTGCTGGAGGAAATGCAGAAGAGCGGTTCGGTACTGGGCGGCGAACAATCGGGTCACATTATCTTTCGCGACGGCGAAGCCACCACGGGCGACGGTCTGCTCACGGCTCTGCGCGTGATGGAGACAATGGCGAAGGAGGGGAAACCATTGGCAGACTTGGTGAGCGACCTGAAAGTATTTCCCCAGACTATTCAGAATGTCAGGGTACGCGAGAAAGTGCCGTTTGCTGAAGTGCCGGCAATCCAACAGGCAATCGACGCCGCCGAGCGCGCACTGGATGGAAACGGCCGTGTTGTAGTGCGTTACTCGGGAACGGAAGCGCTGGCACGAGTGATGATTGAAGCTGAGTCGGAAGCAAAAATGAAGACGCTGTCGCAGGGAATTGCTGCGGCAATCAAGCAAGCGCTTGGAGTATAGACCTAGGTAGGCGCGCGCGGGACGCTTCGCGGTTACTCTCTTAATCCAAATCCCGCCAGTTTTTTCCAACCCCAATTTCTACCAGTAGTGGAACGGACAGTGGGTGGACATTTTCCATCTGATCGCGTACCAGGGAGCGCATGATATCGACTTCTTCTTCGGGAACTTCGAACACCAGCTCGTCGTGAACCTGCAGCGTCATGCGTGATTTGAGTTCCCGCTCCCGGAGTGCAGCGTCGATGCGGATCATGGCAAGCTTGATCAAGTCTGCGGCCGTCCCCTGCAACGGCGTATTCACCGCCGTTCGTTCGGCAAAACCTCGCAGGTTGGCATTCTTGCCGTTAATGTCCGGGATTGGCCGCACCCGTCCAAACAGAGTCCTGACCTTTTGTTCGCGGCGAGTCTCTTCGAGGGTCTGATCGATGAACGTCCGGACCCCGGCATACCTCTCAAAATATGCGTTGATGAATTGCTTGGCCTCCGAGGGTTCGATGCCAAGATTTTGGGATAGACCGAAAGCCGATAGTCCGTACACAATCCCGAAATTGACCACCTTGGCCTGACGGCGATGATCAGGCGTGACCATCAGCGGCGGTACACCGAATACCTGCGATGCAGTGAGCGTGTGTATGTCATCCCCGCGTCGGAAAGCTTCGACGAGTAGCGGATCCTTGGAGAAATGGGCAAGCAAACGCAACTCGATCTGAGAGTAGTCGGCGGCCATCAACAGGTGGCCTGGTTCGACGGTAAATGCGGCGCGAATTTCCCGGCCCAATTCGGTGCGAATGGGAATGTTCTGCAGGTTGGGATTGGCCGAAGAAAGTCTCCCCGTGGCGGTGCCGGTCTGGCTGAAAGTAGTATGCAGGCGACCGGTCGTGGGACTCAGCAGCGCGGGCAGAGCGTCGACGTAAGTCGATTTTAATTTTGAAAGCTGGCGATATTCCAGGACCTTACGGGCAACGTCATGTGTCTCGGCAAGGCCTTCGAGTACATCCACCGCGGTGGAGATGGTTTTCCCCTTGCCGTATTTGACCGGCTTCGGCAGATTCATTCTGTTAAAAAGCACGTCGCCAAGCTGTTTGGGAGAATTGATATTGAACTCGCAGGCGGAGAGCTGATAGATCTCGCGCGCTTTGTCTTCAACTTCGCGCTCCAGTCGTGACGACATTTCTTGCAGAACTGCACGGTCAATTTTGACGCCCGTCTGCTCCATGCCAGCGAGCACCGACACCAGCGGCAGGTCAATTTCCTCATACAACTTCAGGAGATTGGCTTGTTCGACTTCCTTGCGGAGCACGGCAGCAAATCTTCCAGTGACGTCCGCGGATTCGGCGAGGGTGCCACTTAGCTTCATGTTGAAACGGCGCAAAGCAACTTCCGCCAGACGATGCGAAGAGTATGTCGGATCTAGAAGATAGGAATACAACAGCGAATCGTGCACTACGCCGCGCAGATTGATTCCCTGCGGTGTGAATGCGTGTATGCCTGCCTTGTAATCGTGAATCGCCTTCGGGACGAACTCGGTTTCCAGCGCGGATTTTAATGGCTCCGCTGTTTCGCGAATTCGCAGGGAGACGGTCTGTGCCCTGCCAACAACCGCGGATATGGCAACAGTTTGCGGTGGCGGCGCTTGCTCTGTGTCCTCGGTGAGCGGCAGCATGCTTTCTTGTGCCTCCTCCGACTCTTCTTCCACTTCGTCGACTGAAACGAGCGTTCCCGCTTCAATCGCCACTGCCAGAGGGTGGCTTGCCGACACAGACTTCAGCACCGATTCGACGTCAGCCGCTGATTTCGCTTCAGTGTAGTGCGTTTCGGTGACTTCGACGACCGGCAACAACTCCTTCAAAAGAGAAGTGAATTCCAATTCAGTAAAGAGCGCACGCAGGCCTTCCACATCGGGGGCTCCGGCGCGCATGCCATCGAGGTCCAGCTCGACCGGCACATTGCAGTCGATCGCGGCCATACGCTTGCTGAAGAGGACAACGTCGCGGTTATGCTCCAACGACTCCCGGTAGGATTTTTTTTCAACCTCGGCGGCGCGATCAAGCGCCTGCTCCACTGTCCCGAATCGCTTGATAAGCTCGACCGAGCCTTTATCGCCGATGCCTGGTGCGCCTGGAATATTGTCGATGGTGTCGCCGCGCAAAGCCATCACGTCAACCACGCGCTCCGGTGGAACCCCCAGGATGTCTTCGACTTTCTGTGAGTCGCAAATCAGATTGTCCTTTGGCGGATTAAGCACCAGTATCCGGTCGTTGACCAACTGAAGCATGTCTTTGTCGCTCGAAACTACGTATACCGTGTATTTCTGCGCCGCGGCTTTAAAGGCGAGGGTGCCGATTACATCGTCCGCTTCGTAGCCCGCCAATTCAAGGATAGGAATACGGTAAGCCTCAAGTGCGCGACGGATGTAAGGCACCTGCTGAACTAACTCCGCAGGCATCTCGCTACGGTTGGCTTTATATCCGTGATATTCGATTTCCTGGAAGGTTTGGGTCTTTATGTCGAACTTTCGAACTTTGGTGATCGCTCCGGCTGCCTCATCGCGAAACGTTGGGGCAGCGACGTCGAACACCGCAGCCAGGTATTCCGGAGAGAAGTCCTCCCGCAATTTACGGAGCATGTTGACGAAAACATAGGTTGCCGCCGTCGGCAGGCCGGTCCTGGTGGACATGCCCCTCTGTCGTGCCATGGCATGGTAGGCACGGAAGATGAAGGACATGGCGTCCATGAGGAAGATGCGGCGGCCATCGCTCGGCTTGATCGCCAGGGATGGCCGCGAAGCGCCGGCGGCGCGCTCCGGCGTGCCTGGCTCTGACAATGCGGACGAAGATTTTTTTTTGGACGGCAATACTTAAGTTTAGCAGTTGCCAGCGATCAGTTCCCGGTCCTCAGGGATGAGGGCTTTCCATATTCGGTCTGATAGTGCAGTTTGATGACTCCGCAAGTGCCCTGTTCGCATGAATAGACTACGCAGGTATCGAAGGGGCGGGAATATACATGGAGGCTTACCGCGCGCTGATTAAACTCGCGGGGATTAAATACACGATGCACCGGTTCTAACGGATCGACCGCGCACGGTTGATTGGGATTCATCTCAACCGTGTCCGCGGTTTCGAGCTGGCAGGTGCCTTTGTCCAAGTTTTGTGAGATGACTCGAAAGTTCTCCACTTGCAGCCGCCCAACGGGGACCGCCATCCAGCAATTCTGTTCCCGGTGATTGTGCACCGAACTGGCCTGACCGACTTCCCAACAGATGGCTACCAATTCATATAGGGGCGTTTTGTCGATCAAATTACGGGTGTAGTGCTGCTTGTCCCATGTGAGGTAGGGAGCCAGAGTGTCGGGTAAAACCTGGGTATATTTCAGGAAGCGGGTAAGTTGGTAGATACGGTTAAAAGCGGGCTCGGGAAATTTTCGTAACTCAGCGACAAAATCCTGGATTGGAACCGGCTTTGTGACCGCTTGCGTGCTCATATTTTCACCCCTGCCACGCCTAGTATAACGCCGTTCGCAAGTGACAGTTTCCAAAGGAACGTCAGGAAAAACCAGCTTTCCTACTCGACAAACATGCAGTCGCCGTAAGAATAAAACCGGTATTGCTGCCGCACCGCGTGGCGGTATGCTTCGATAATGCGATCTTTGCCCGCCAGAGAAGACACAAGCATGAGCAGCGTCGATTGTGGCAAGTGGAAATTAGTCAGTAGCGCACTTACGACGCGGAACTTATATCCAGGATAAATAAAAATGTCCGCGTTGCTGCTTTCGCCGTTCAGTCTGCCTGTTGACGACTTCCCGGCCGAACACTCCAACGCCCTCACGGTAGTTGTACCGATTGCTACGATCCGCCGTCCGGTATCTAGTGCGCGGCTAATGACTGTGGCCGCGTCCGCAGAAATCGAGTATGGCTCCAGGTGTACGGTGTGGTCTTCCACGCGCTCTTCGCGCACGGGCTGAAAAGTTCCCAAACCAACGTGCAGCGTGACTTGGGCGGTCTCGATCCCGCGCTCTCTTATTCGATTCAAGACTTCAGGCGTAAAATGCAGACCGGCCGTCGGAGCCGCTACCGATCCCTTGGCTTGCGCATAAACCGTTTGGTAACGTTCGCGGTCCACCGGCTGATCTTGGCGAACGATGTATGGAGGCAGCGGGACATGGCCGATGCGCTCGATGGTCCCCAAAAAATCTGGCGTAGGGTCGAAGCGAATGCGGCGCTCTCCGAAGCTTTCCCGACCGACCACTTCGGCTTGCAGGCTCACTTCGGAGGCTGATTCTGCCCCGAAATACAGCTGCTCTCCCACCCCAATTTTTCGTCCAGGACGGACCAGACATTCCCATTCGTTGGGTTCTTGCGAAACCTGCCGTGTCAATAGAACCTCAATGGTTCCGCGCAGAAACTCACGCGCGGCTGGATTCCGAGAACTGATAGGTTGCGCTCGGGCACCGCTTCGGTGTCCGAAGAGACGAGCGGGGAGAACTCGTGTGTTATTGAACACAACCAGATCGTCCGGTCTTAATAAGTCGGGAAAGTCTCGGAATTGACGGTCGGCCAAATCGGGCATGTTGCGATTCAAGTGAAGCAGGCGCGACGCTGCCCGATCCGCGAGCGGTTCCTGCGCAATCAGTTCATCGGGGAGGAAATAGTCGAATTCGGAGACCAGCACGCCGCTGATTATAAAGTTTCGGCATCGTGCCATCCCAGGCGAGCATCAGACCTTATGATAAAGAATGTAATAGTGTGTAAAAGCGTTTGTAACGGTTAGCTGCCTGCGGTACCATACGCGACATTGAGCCGGGGCTTGCCGTTCCATCCTCGTAAGACAAATGCCTACCGAACGCCAACATCGCCGCGAAATTGTCCTTTTTGGGGGGGCGTTGCACCAGCGCGGATATGTTGCAGCCATGGATGGCAACCTGTCAGTACGGCTTGACGATCGCCATATTCTTGCCACTCCTACCTCCATGTGCAAAGGCATGATGAAGGCTTCGGACCTGGTTATTGTGGACACGGAAGGCCGGCATGTTTCGGGACGCAGAAACGTGTCCAGCGAAATTGCCATGCACGTTCTGATCTACAAACTGCGTCCAGACGTGCGGGGGATTGTTCATGCCCACCCCCCGACGGCTACAGGATTTGCCGCCGCCGGCATGGCTTTGAACCAGCCCCTGGTGTGCGAGGTCGTCATCGGGTTGGGTTCAATTCCCCTTGCCAAATACGGCACACCGGGCACGCCCGAACTGACCAGCGGACTGGAACCCTTGATTCCGCAATACGACGCCATTCTCATGTCGAACCACGGGGTGGTAGCGTACGGCGTCGATCTTCACTCTGCTTATATGAAGATGGAGACAGTCGAACACTTTGCGCAAATCTCGCTGGTGACACATTTGTTAGGCAAGCAGCAGCCGTTAGGTAGTGTGGAACTTGGGAAATTAATGGCAGCCCGGAGCAAATATCAAGGATCAACCTCTTCCGCACCCCTGCCACTGGCAGTGCCGTGTGAGGGCGATGGCGGCTTCGAGCCTTCGCAGCCTCGAGAGGAATCCGCCTCCAGAACATCTCGGCGGGTTGGTTCACGCCACCGATAGCAGGCGTGATCCCTTCGACAATTGAATTGGTACGAAGTCAAACCGCCAGGGGCAATACTGCCCCTCCCCACACACGGATTTAATCGCCACCAATTCTGAATCTGACGCCAGCCCGAACATTTATCCCCAATGCCGGGTAGCCCACCACTTCCTGGTATTGATGGTCGAGCGCATTCTCGATATTCACGTATCCGGTCACGCGTGAGCTGACTGCATACCATCCTCCGATATCCACGCGGGCATATCCTGCCGCGTGATCAATGTTGTAGCCGAGGAAATCCGAATCTGGCCGCCTTCCTATAAAACTTCCACCGAGATTGGCCCCCCAACGGCTGCCAAGGTATGTCAGCACTAAAGTTCCCGAATGCTTTGGGCGCCGGATTAACGGCTGCCCCGGGGCCAGGAGCGGATCGAAGGCAAAAGGCTGTTCCAGAACCTGGGTAGATGTGTAGGTATACGATCCATCGAACGACAATTTGGGCATCGGACGACCATGAAATTCCAATTCGGCTCCATGTGCGAGGGCCTCGTTGACATTCACATACTGTCCGCAGGAAGTACTTGGCGGCGGGCAGCTTGAACCCGTAATGAAATTGAAATCGATCTTGTCGCGAAACAGTCCGTTGAAATAAGTGCCGCTCAGTGAATAGTTCTGCGAGAACTTCTGCTCAAACCCCGCCTCGAATGAGCGCACTCGCTCCGGCTTGAGGGCATCGTTGGGAATTACAGGAAAGCCGCCGCCATTGCCAAAAGACTGGGCGAAACTTGGTTCCTTGATCCCTGTGGCGTAGGAAAAACGGAAGCGAGTGCCGGAAAAGAATTGTCCGCCACGCAACGCCGTGAACCCCAACGCGACTCTCGGTACAACGCGATTTCCAAAACTTCCGTTATGAACATAGCGGGCTCCTGCTACCACTGAAAGCCGCCCCAAGGTCAAAACCTGTTGCCCATAGACTGCATGGTTCAAGCGCAAGCCGTGACTTAACGAATCCGGAAGGCTACCTGTAGTGCCATTTTCATCTTCAAATTCATATCCCACGGTCGTGTGGGCCCAGCTTCGCTCCGTGTAGTCGCCTTGATAGTCGAAGCCAGCGCGGTTGATGCGGGTAATGGAATCGAAAGGTGTATCGATCTGATCGCCGAAGGGATCGACACGGCCCGGTTGGTTTACTGGTTGTATATTGGTGCGATCAAGCTTGTACTCAAAACCAGTGAATCGATGTTGCCAACGTGAAGGTCCGGCAATCGTAAGGTCTGCACTCGCCAATAGATTGTTCTGCCTTGCTCGCTGGTCGAAATCGGGAGGAAGTATGGGGACGCCATTGAAGTTCCAGTTGCCCTGCACCCCGGTCGCACTGTTGGAATGGCGTGCCCGCACTCGCAGTGACGCCCAATCGTTCAATTTTGCGCCGACATTCATTCCCTCCTGCGAGTTTGAATAATCGTCGTTGGGGCCCTGACCCATGGTGTTGAACTGGTTGCCGAACAGGTGGTAGTCGAAACGACCGCTTGCTCCCGCGAGAGATGCATAACCGTTTGCAGTCCCAAGGTTCCCGCCATCCGCTCCAAAACGAAGCTCGGGAACGCGGGTGCTTCCGGTGCGCGTAAAAACCTGCACCACGCTGGTCATCGCGTCAGAACCGTAAAGAGTGCTCTGTGCGCCTCGAACGAACTCGAGCCGATCCGCTCCTTCCAGAGGGAGGACACCGAAGTCGAAAGTTCCTCCAGGATCATTTACCGGCACATCGTCCACGATGACTTTGTTGTAAGTAGAATCGCCACCGCGCACAAAAAGTGAAGACAAGCCTCCGCGCTGTCCCGTCGTAGCCACGATCGCACCGGGAAGAAAATGTAACGCGTCGTCGGCCGCCACCGGCCGCATGACTTCCAGTTGCTCGCTATTCAATGTCTCAACGTCTGCGCCGCTCACACTGGCCGGCACGGGAGTTCGACTGGCGCTTACCGTAACCGTCTCGGTGGCTGACGCCAATCTCAGCTTCACCGTTGCCGTTTCGCTGCCAGACGTGGAGATGTCCGCATCCTGGATGGCAAATCCTGGCGCCAATACCCGGACGCGAAAGGATCCCTCCGGCACGCCGCGGAAAATCACCACACCCTCGGGTGATGTCGTCTGCAGAGCCACGGGAGTTGTGGAATCTCCGCGGAAAAGTTGGACTTCGGCGCCCGCAACGGCGACCGACTGGGGATCGACAGTTTTTATTTTGATTTCGGCGGCCGAAGCTGCCACCACCAGAGCAATAAAGCCAGAGAAAATACGAAGAAACCGCATGCTCCTCCTTTGACACGCGAAAGGGGTTAGTAAGCGGTTCACGCCCGGTCTCCTGGCTCGCGAGTAAGGGCGATTATCGTCCGATACATGCAACCGGCCTTCCCGGGTTTTATCCCAGTGACCGATTGCGATTTCCTCGCTTACAGTTGCGCGGCAGCGCGGGATTTGCACCCGCTTCCCTCCTTGTCAGGTTGACAAGGGTGCGCGAACCAAAGAAATTTTGAAAGAACAGAACTGAATGGTTGGAAAAATCTACTCGCTCGCAACCGTAAAAGTCAATCCCGCCAAATCGCGCAAACTTTAGAAATACATCTATTTCCCTGCATAGTGATCCCGCAATTCAGTCTGGCGGCTCTTCATCGGGATTTCCTGTCCCGCAATAAAAACTCGTTTAACGTCCGACTTGACATCAAGAGGATCGCCATCCGCCACTGCAACGTTAGCTGTTTTGCCAACGTCAAGCGATCCCAATTGGTCCGCAACTCCCCAGATTTCCGCCGGGTTCAACGTGATCGCCTTCAAAGCTTCATCGTGTGGCAAACCGAAAGCCGTTGCGTACCCCGCCGCATAAGGCAGGTTGCGCACCGCATGCGCGTCGTATGAGGCGAACGCAATTTTTACTCCGCGCTTACAGAGTTCAGCCGGCAAGCTGTAAACCGCATCGTAACGTTCGTGATTCTTGGGGGGTTCATAGATTGAACCCACAATCACCGGCACCTTCAGGCTGGCAACGTAATCAAGCACCGCTTGAGAATGGCTGATGTGATTGAGAACAAACTTTAGATTGAACTGCCGGGCCAGTCCGACGGCGGTCTGCAAATCGCTGGACTCTTGTGCCGCCAGCACGATCGTCTTTTTCCCCTGCAAGTAAGGCAACAGCGCCTCCAGTTTCAGGTCGTGCTTCATTGGCGAAGGCGGCCCCTTCTTATCATCCGGGTGGGCAGCCGCATCGGATTGCTTCCGTTCGTATTCAACCCAGCGGTCGGAGTAATCCTGCGCATCCAGAAATGCCTGCCTTAACTGCGCTGCCAAACCCATGCGAGTTTGTGGGAATTTTCGTTTTTCCCATGTTTCGTTCCGCCTTTGCTCGCCGGTGAAGTTCAGCGGCAATGCGATGTCGCGCACCAAAAGCATGTCATTCGCCGACTTGCCGTCCAACTGAACAAAGGAATCCTGTCCGGGTAAAGTGTCCTGGCTCTGCGGCGCAACAATGGCGTTTGTGATCCCATTCAGGCGAGCCACTGGAATCAGGTCTGACTCGGCGTGAAACGCGTCATACACATGCATGTGCGGCATGATTTCTTCGCTGGTCTCAATCATGTCGTTCGTGCTGTTTTCCGCCGATATCTCAGTCAAGCCCAGGTACGTTTCTGAATCAATCAACCCCGGATACACCGTCATTCCAGTGACGTCGATGACTTGCGCATTTTTTGGAATCAGGACCGAACCGGCGGCGCCCAATGCAGCAATCTTTCCCGATGTCATGACCAGGACACCGTTTTCGATCACTCCATGCGATACGGTCAACAACTTCCCCCCTTTTAGCACAACGCTTTTCTGTTGCGCATATGCTGCAAACGATAGGAGGCAAATGGTTAGAGCGAGGAAGAGAGGGCCGAGGATTGAATGCCAGCGACCGAGCCGCGGCGCTGACAAAGGAAAACTGACGACCGAAGATTGCTTTCCCATCACTCCCCCTCCCGGTAATGCGGCATGCCAAAGCCCGGCAATGAGCGGTCAAAATAAACCTCGCCATCGATCAAAACTTTATTTGGCACGCCGAAACTGGAGAGTGGATAACCGTCCCAAATCACGAGATCTGCGTCCTTCCCAACCTCAATCGATCCCACTCGATTGTCTACGCCTATAATCCACGCCGGGTTGATGGTAATCATCTGGAGCGCTTCTTCTTCGGTCGCTCCACCATAGCGCATGGTCTTGGCTGCTTCCTGATTCAGACGCCGCGCAAAGTCTTCCGAATCGCTCTTGATGGCCACCTTCACGCCTTTTCGCATCGACATCACGGCATTCCATGGAATCGCATCCCAGGCTTCCTGTTTATATCCCCACCAATCAGAAAACGTGGCGATAGCGACACCCTGCGCCGCAAGTTCGTCAGCGACTTTATAGGCCTCAAGCGCATGATGGAATGCCCGCACCTTGTAACCGAACTCCTTCGCCATGGCCATTTCGTTTAACAACTCGTCCGCGCGGTAGCAGTGGATCTGCACCAGCAACTTTCCTCGGAGCACATCCGCCAGCGCTTCGAGTTTGAGGTCGTGTTTCGGAACCTTTGCATCCTTGTCTCCGCGTTTTACTTTCGCGTTGTAATCGTCCCATTCGTGCACGTAATCCTGCGCTTCCACCAGAGCAGCCCGCTGCACCGCGAAATTGCCCATGCGAGTGGAGGGCAGTTGGTCCCGGCTTCCATAAACCCGCTTGGGATTCTCACCGCTCGCGAACTTGATGGATTGAGGTGCGCCAGGGAATAGCATTGCGTCCCGGCTCTCTCCGTACTTGTGCTTGATCACGACCGCCTGCCCGCCGATCATGTTGGCCGACCCATGCAGCAGAAGCGACGTCGTGACCCCACCCGCAAGACCTCGGTAGATCGCCTTGTCCTGGTAGTCGAACGCGTCAATCATCATCATTTGCGGTGTGATGGGGCTGGTAGCCTCATTGACATCGTCGTCGAGGGCGATGTGCGAATGGGAATCGATGATGCCCGGGGTAAGAAATTTGCCGCCAGCATCGATAACGGTGGCCGTCGACGGTGCGTTCACATTCTTACCTACGGCCGCGATCTTTCCGTCCTTGATGTAGACGCTGCCGTTCTGAACATTGCCGTGTGTCACTGTCATCACGACCGCATTCCTGATCAGGACTTGGTTATGAGAAGGTGGCACACTGGCTTGTTGCGCCATTGAGCGTGGGAGCGAAAAAACAAGAACGGCACACAAAAAGAAAGCTGAGAACCGACGCATTCTTACCAACTCCTACGCTCGATTTCACTAAACACAGCATCGGGATTCTAAGAGTCCATACCAGAGGCGTCAAACAGGAATCTCCGTTAAAGCCACTGCAATTGAATTGTTCGAGGTTCTTTGCAACGTTTCTTGGTAATCTTGCGGGGCGCATTTCGAGTTTCCCAGTGATCATCAATAAATGTTTCGTCCTGTCTAACAGTGTATTGTTTTACCCAAAACGGGTGACGCATGACGAGATATCTGCTTTTAGCTTGGGCCGCATTTTTCTCATTTCCGCTTATGGCCGCCAACTGTCCTTCTCCGCAACTTAAAGATGGCAACGCGCTCGTTCAACTGGAACAAGCCTGGGCGAGTGCACTTGAGGTTCATGACGCCGACGCCGTAGGCTGCATTCTTGCCGACGAATTTCAGGATACCGACCCCAATGGCAAACTTCACGGGCGGGCCGAAACGCTGGCCCAGATTTCTCACCGTCGTCCCGGCAAAAACCTACTGAGCGAACTCGATCCTCATGTGTTCGGCGACTTCGGTTATATCCGTGGCCTTGCTACTCTGGTCGATGGTCAGGGAAAGACGTTGGCCCAGGTCCGCTTTACCGACATATATGTATACCGCGGACAGCGATGGCTAGCGGTGGCTGGACAGGAATCTCTCCTGTCCGACCCGGCGAAATAGCCCATGCGAGCCGTTGTCCAACGCGTGAGCCGGGCCCGGGTGACCGTGGACAACAAAGTTGTGAGTGAAATTGGCCGCGGACTGCTGGTCCTGCTCGGAGTTAGCCGCGAAGATAGCGTGGCCAGCACCGACTATCTCTCAGACAAAATTATCGGACTACGTATTTTTGAAGATGAGAGTGGAAAGATGAGTCAAGACGTTGGACAGGCTGCCGGAAGTGTACTGGTCGTGTCTCAGTTTACTCTTTATGGCGACGTTCGGCGGGGCAAGAGACCATCGTTTGACCAGGCCGCCGCCCCCGACCAAGCTCGCGAGCTTTACCAATATTTCGTGGAGCGCATTCGCGCCGCCGGGCTCGTTTGTGAAAGCGGGGTGTTTCAAGCGACCATGCAAGTAGAACTGGTCAACCAGGGGCCCGTCACTATCCTGCTGGATTCATCGAAAGCGTTCTAGCGAGCTGTTCCTTGTCCGCAACTACGCGCCGCGCACAGTTCAGGATCTCCAGTACCTCATTCCAGTTGTTCGCCCGTAAGTGCTGCGTCTCCCCGACGTTGTGAGGAGCGGTGAACAGAATCCCCTTGCCTCGAAAGCCGGCGAAGTGCCGCGAGCGATCGTCGACCAGAATATCGGCGTTAACTACGTTCTTGTCGCCGCAAAACACCATTTGACTGGTAGGAATAAAAGGAAAATTCTCCCGCAGCCATTTGTACTTGGCATCGAACGACGAAGGCACTTCCATGGCAGCGCTCGCGATGTACACGTCGTGGTAACGCGATAACTCCAACAAGGCTTGCTGGCTACCCGGGATCATTTCGAGATCATCGAAAAATCCGCCCTCATGCGGAATGCCGGCGAATTCTTCCCAGCGATCATGCGGAATGAGAGAACTCAAACCCTTGCTGGAAACCAACTCCGGAGTCAGATTTCGTCCGGTCCGCTGGTTATACCAGCTCAAATGCCTGGCAAAACTATCAGCAATAACCTCGTCCATATCGATGGCGATGCGAAGTCTTCGCGTTCCGAGATCTTCCAGTTTTAGTTTTTTGGCCGGGGGGTTGGCTTTCAAAATAATCGAAATCAGCACCATGAGTGCGGCCAGAGCGTTTGCCCAAATTACCGCTGTCGCGTGAACCTGAATTCCGTAGACCAGCCAAAGCAAAACTCCCGTCAGGTAAAGAAACAGCATTTGGTAGGAAAGATCTTTCCCACCTTGCTTTCGCAGCTTTATGATTTGCGGAATAAAGGCCCCGGTTGTACATACCGCAGCGGCCGTCCCGATGAAGGTCGTGACTGTCATGAAAAGGCTTCCCCCGTGTTCCTCAAGTAGAACTGCCGGCATGGCGATTCGTCCAATGAAATGATGTACAGACTGTGATAACTTTCAGTTATGCTGCTTGAGACTCGCGACTTCGCCTCGTTTGCCGTTCTTGCCGAGGTGCTGCATTTTGGACGAGCTGCCGCCCGTCTGCATGTTTCTCAGCCGGCGCTCAGTAAACGCATCAAGAGTCTCGAAGAGAAGATTGGCGGACCCCTTCTAATCCGTAACCGGCGCGGGGTTACGCTCACTCCGGCCGGGGCGACGTTCTACAACAGCTGTCGAAGGCTCGTTCGCGACATCGACATCTCCCTTGAAGCTGCACGTGCCGTCACCAGCGGTGAGCTCGGCAGGCTTCGCCTCGGCGTCGGCATCTCCACGGTCCACAGTTTGGTTCCACGTGCCTTGCTCAAATTCCGTGAAGCTCGGCCGGGAATCGAAATAGAAGTGACCGACATGTCCACGTCAAATCAAATCGAAGCCCTCATCACCGGACGTCTGGATGTGGGATTCGTTCGACTGAAGGTTAAACATCCCCAACTGGCGATTCGGAAAGTCTTAACCGAGCGCCTGACTATCGCTGCTTCCGCCAAGTTCACTGGCAGGGTAACCATGGAGGGCATTCAAGAGCAGGCGTTCATTCTCATTGACCGCGGCGTCTCCGCGACCTATCACGATCACTGCATAAGCCTGTGCGACCGTTCGGGATTCGCCCCGCGTATCGTGTACGAGGCCAATGATATGTTCACCATTCTGAATCTGGTCAGTGCCGGGATCGGTGTTTCGCTGGTGCCGCGCGCCGCGCGGGCAATGCACGTAACCGGCGTCAAGTTTGCGCCGGTCCATGACAAGTACGCTGACTGGGACATCGGAATGGCCTGGAACAAAAAATCGGAATCCGAAATTATCAGGAAATTCGCAGAGATCGTTCTGCCCGTTTCTATGAAATCGGATTAACTTGCCGCAAGATCCGCAATCTTAGCCGCCTCAACGCACGCCCGTACGTTATGAGTGCGAATTATCTGTGCCCCTTTCAATATCGCCACAGTCTCGGCCGCCAAAGTTCCAAATTCACGATCGCTAATGGCTGCATCTTTTCCGTTCCGAGCCAGTGCACGTCCGATGAATGACTTCCGGGAGACCCCAGCCAGCAGTGGGAATCGCAACTGATGGAATTCCTCGAACCGCCTCAGCAATGGATAGTTCTCCTCCCGATTCTTCCCAAAACCGAAGCCGGGATCGATCACCATGCGTTCCCTTTTCATGCCGCCGAGTATTGCTGCTTCTGTGCGATCTCGCAATTCCCGTTTAACCAGCGAAACGACATCCGGCACCGCGGCCAACTTGTGCCACTCATGAGGGCGTCCTCGTACGTGCATCAGCACCGCTCCGCATTTCAACTCTGCCAAGGTCTTAATCATGTTCGGGTCCCAAAGGAAGCCACTCACATCGTTAACAATCTCTGCACCGGCTTCCACCGCCTGTCGCGCTACACCCGCCTTGTAAGTGTCGACCGAGATCACCACAGTGGGATGTTTTTTCTTCATCCCCACGATGACGGGTATCACTCGCTCCACTTCCTCCTCTTCAGTCACCGTAGCGGAGGATTCCGCGGTTGATACCTTCGCTCCCGGACGCGTTGACTCGCCCCCGATGTCAATGATGTCGGCGCCGTCTTGCAATAATTGGGAGGCAAACTCCACGGCGCGATCGCCGTCCAAATTCACGCCGCCGCCAGAAAATGAATCCGGGGTGACGTTCACGACGCCCATGATCAACGTACGTTTGCCGAGCTGCAACGTGCGCGAACCAATGACCCAATCGAAAACTGGACGCATAAGATGGCATTCTAACGTGAATGTGTCGGGCTGCTACAATCAGCTTGCGATGCGCATTCCGCGCCTATTCTCGCAGCTGGCATGGTGTCTGTTGTTGCTGACGCAAGTGCATGGCGCGTCGCACAAATCTCTCGACAAACGAATCGCTGCCATTCTCGCGCCCTCCGACCAGGCCCGCGGATTCTGGGGCATTGAAGTCGTGTCGCTGTCGACTGGGAAAGTGCTTTACTCCTGCGACCCCAACAAACTATTCACCCCTGCCTCTAACACCAAGCTCTTCACCACCGCGGCGGCGCTAGCCCTGATCGGTCCTGACTACAGTTTCCGCACCACGGTGGAAACTAACGGCACTCTTGATACCCACGGCCGTCTCACCGGCGATCTGGTGCTGGTAGGCCGCGGCGACCCCAATCTTTCAGGACGCGAACTGCCCTACGCTCTACGAACCCAGAGAAATGATCATCCCATTCGTGTGCTTGAGCAACTGGCGGATACGCTCGTGCAAAAGGGAGTGAAATATGTTGACGGAGACGTCGTTGCCGACGATTCCTACTTCGCCTTCGAGCGTTACAGCGAAGGCTGGAGTCAGGACGATCTGCTCTGGGCAGATGGCGCGCCAGTCTCCGCACTTACCATCAATGACAACGTAATTTTCGTGAATATTCTTCCCGCCGACCGTGCCGGCGATCGCGCCTTCGTCAGCATTGCGCCTTTCGCTGGCTACTATCGGATCGACAATCAGATCATCACGACCCCCTCGGGCACTGAACGGAAAATCTATATCAATCGTGAGCCGGGGGCCACAGTGCTGACCTTGTGGGGCAACATGCCGCTCGGGGATGCCGGTGTCAATGAAGGGCTTGCCATTGCAGATCCGGCGGAATTTGCGGCCGAATTGTTCCGCCAGCTTCTCGAAGTCCGAGGTATCGCCGTCTACGGGCGGCAGAAGACGCGACACACCGAACTTTCCAGCCTATCGACTTTTACCATCACCGCGTCCGCCGCGACCCACGGTGGTGACGAACCTTCGCGCGGGATGCAAAACCAGCCACTTGTGCTGGCCAGTTATCAATCCAAACCGCTGCTCGAGGATGTTCGGGTGATCAATAAAGTGAGCCAGAATTTGCATGCGGAAATTTTGTTACGCCTCTTGGGTAGAGAAAAGGGCACGGCGGGCACGATTGAAGGAGGTCTCGAAGTGCTGCGAGGATTTCTGACTCAGGCAGGAATTCCTGGCGATCAATACGTTTTCTACGACGGATCCGGGCTTTCGCGCCAAAATCTGGTTACGCCGCACACCGTTGTGCAGCTGCTCCGTTATGCGGACTCACAACCCTGGGGCAAAAGCTTCCGCGACACATTGCCGCTTGCGGGAACCGATGGCTCGCTTTACGACCGTTTCAAAACTGTAGATGTCCAGGGACGGGTTCGCGCGAAGACCGGTTCGCTCAGCGGCGTCAAAGCCCTATCCGGATACGCCACGACGAATCGCGGTGACAACGTGGCTTTTTCCATCCTCTCTAATAATTTCAATCTTCCCGACAAGGAAATGAACGAAACCATCGACAACATCGTGGGAGCAATCCTAAACGACGGCAAAAAGTAGACTTTAGAATGTGTGGCGCGCGGTCAGTGAGCGAGCCCGCCCCCCTACGGACATTGCTACCGCGGCATGCGTTTCGCCTGACGTGTGCCCATGCCTCGCACCGCGCCCGGACCAGTGCCAGTGGGCGGCTTCCGCATCCCTTCCAGCAGATCTTTCAACACCACAGCGTTATTATGCTGTTCGTTCTTTGAGGAAAACACCAAGGTAAGATTTCTTTTCTTGTGAACCAATCGATAGAGTTTTTCAAGATCATTCGCTGCTTGCGGTGACGCCAATTCCTTTAAATAGCGTTTGCGGAACGTCGGCCAGCTATCAGGACGGGCATGAAACCACCGCCGCAGTTCGTTTGAAGGCGCGAGATCGCGCAACCAAGCATCCAACTTCGCCTGGTCCTTCTTCAAACCGCGTGGCCATAAGCGGTCAACCAAAACGCGGTATCCGTCGCCACGAACAGGTGTCTCATAAGCGCGCTTAACAGCGACACGTTTGATGGCGGTAGGCATGGCGGTGCTCTACTATTGTACTTCTGCGGAGCGCGAGCGTGGGAAGGGTTCCTGGCGGATAAATGAGGCGTCTAAACCTTTTTGTCCGGGAAAACTGAGAATGCAAATGAGCCGCACGAGGTTCTTACGGAAGTCGCAGGTCCGCAGCCGCCAGTGGCTGGCCGTGGTCGGCTGCGCGACGGTTCTTTTTGTCGTCTTCGGTTGCGATGTCCAGCGCCGGAAGAGTGATGCCGAGCTAGGGTTGAACCCGCAACAGACCGCAGGGCGCCGCCTTTACGACCAATATTGCGACCGGTGCCACGAACCCTATTCGTCTCGTGACAAAAAAGGTCGCAGCTTGCAGGGCGTTTTCAAAAAGCAATTCCTATCGCAAAGTGGGATGCCTGCCAATGACGAACGCGTCGGGGATATGATTCTTACGGGACGCAATATGATGCCAGCCTTCAGCCAGGTCATGTCTAAGCAGCAAGTCGCTGATTTGCTAGCCTACTTGCACACTCTGTAGCCCCGCGCATGCCGCATCTCAAATTTCGCGCACCTGCCCGTAATTCAAAACGCTCACAATCACCACTCCACCTACGATGTTCCCCGAGGTTGCGAGCGCCAGCCATTGAAGATATTGTCCCAGCGTCGCATCCCCTGCCAAAACGGCAGAAATAATCTCCCCACTAGTGACTACGCAGTGGGAGAACTTTCCCACTCCAACCACAAAAGTCAAAAACCAAACCATCGCCAGTTGCCCGATTGTCCATTGGCTGGCAGTCACTACCCATGCCACCAAAGCGATCAGCCAGCCTCCGATCACGCCGCTCCAGAAGATGTGCGAGCTCGAGCCGATCAGTGACTCATCGCCAAGCGTCACCAACTGCTCTGCAATGCCTGGAAGAAGGGCACCCGATTTTATGGCGAGTAGCCCGAACAACATGGCCCCAAGAATATTCGAGGCGAAAACGACCAACCACAGGCGCAGAGTCTGCAGCAAGTATCGATGCTCATCGAGTACCAGGACAACCGGATACAGAGTGTTTTCAGTAAACAGTTGCGCCCTTCCGATGACTACTGCGATAAAGCCGATCGGATAGGCGAGGTACGAGACCAAATCTTGCCAGCCTCCCCGGCCTAGCAGGGCGCGAATCGCCGCAACCGACAGGGCGGTGAGGCCCAGGGTAAGCCCGCCCGCAAGTCCGGAAAAAGCCAGCTTTTTGGAAGAGCGTTTTAGTTCCCGCCTGGCGTCGTCGACGACGTTGAGAAATATCTCCGGCGCAGTGAGCCGGCCAGTTTCAGCGCTACACTCTTCGTCTCGTTTGGCTACTGGCCTGGACATCCCGGCTTCGATGTCTTCGCAGTGTTAAAGGTGGTCCGATAGCGGAGGGTCGATTTTCCGATCTGCGCTGACGTTGACCCCATTAACTCACGGCGGTAGGATTCTCCCAGGCGAGCGCGGGCTGGTAAAACCGTTTCCACCCGATCTTCCCTTCTTGGGCGGCAAACTGTCTTTACGGCAAACCGTGTCCTTTACAGCAATTCGTGTGGGCCATTACACTACTGATTCCCTTTAAAATTCAGGAGGTTGGATTCTTATGGCTGGCGAAGAAAAGAAAGAAATCGTAGAAAAAGTGAAGCAGATCATCTCGGAGCAACTGGGGGTCGATGAAAACGAAGTCACTCCCAGCGCTTCATTCGTGGACGATCTCGGCGCCGACTCGCTGGATCAGGTCGAATTGGTGATGGCGCTGGAAGAACACTTCGGGGTAGAAATCCCGGACGAAGATGCGGAGAAGCTTCGCACCGTGCAAGATGCGATTGCATACATCGACAAGCACGCCAAAGTTAGCAAATAGAAGTCCGTCGGGTTGTCCGACTCAACCGGCAGCCCAAATTATTTGCGCACTTGCGGACCAACGATGATCCATTGGTGCGGATCAATGATGTACTCGAGGAGGGCCCATGGCTGCGATTGACGACAAGGTAAAACAAATTATCGTGGAACAGTTGGGAGTTGACGAAGGTGAAGTTACTTCCAACGCGTCGTTCGTGGACGACCTCGGCGCTGATTCCCTCGACACAGTAGAACTGGTCATGGCGTTTGAAGAAGCGTTTGAGATTGAAATTCCGGACGAGGACGCGGAGAAAATTCGTACCGTTCAAGACGCCGTCGACTACATCGGCAAACATGCGAAAGGCGGGAAGTAGTTGGGACGTAGGGTCGTAGTCACTGGGATCGGCCTCATTTGCGGGGTGGGAAACACCGCAGAGGAGGTGTGGAAAAGGCTGCTTGCGGGCAAAAGTGGTATCGCTCGCATTACGCAGTTCGATCCCACCCAATTCGCCTGCCAGATTGCCGCCGAAGTTAAAAACTTCGATCCCCTGCAGTTCATCGAAAAAAAAGAACTAAAGAAAATGGGGCGCTTCATCCATCTGGCGCTCGCCGCGGCGGATGAAGCGATGAAGGGCTCGGGTCTGGAAGTCACGCCCGAAATCTCCGAACGCGTGGGCGTGCACATCGGGTCTGGAATTGGTGGGTTCGATGTGATCGAGCGTGAACACATCAGCTTGCTGAACGGCGGGCCGCGAAAAATCTCCCCATTTTTTATCCCGGCTGCCATTGTCAATCTCGCCGCCGGACACGTCAGCATCCGTTATCATGCGCGTGGACCGAATGAAGCCACCTGTACGGCTTGCACTTCAAGTGCCCACGCCATTGGCGATGCCTTCAAGATCATTTCGCGCTGTGACGCGGACGTAATGATCGCCGGGGGGACCGAAGCCGCCATCACCCCCATGGGCGTCGGCGGGTTTGCCGCGATGCGTGCTCTCTCAACTCGGAATGACGATCCCGAAAAGGCGAGCCGCCCCTGGGATTCGGGACGCGACGGATTCGTAATCGGAGAAGGCGCCGGCATTGTTGTCCTGGAGGACCTGGAGTTTGCGCGCCGCCGCGGAGCCAGGATCATGGCGGAAGTTGTCGGTTATGGCATGAGCGGCGACGCCTATCACATTACGCAGCCTGCGGAAAATGGAGATGGCGCGTACCGCGTTATGCTGAATACTCTGAAAGACGCCAAGATAAGGCCGGAGCAGGTCCAATACATCAACGCCCACGGAACTTCCACCGATATCGGCGACAAACTGGAAACAGTCGCCATCAAACGGGCTTTCGGCGACCATGCCTATAAGCTCGCAGTGAGCTCGACCAAGTCCATGACCGGCCATCTTCTGGGCGGGGCGGGCGGACTCGAGGCTGGAATTACCCTCCTCGCGTTGCGGGATCAGATATTGCCTCCCACGATTAATCTCGAGACGCCGGATGCTGACTGCGATCTTGATTACGTGCCCAATACCGCTCGCAAGATGGAACTGGAGTATGCCATGTCCAACTCCTTTGGCTTCGGCGGAACAAACGGTGCATTGCTGTTCCGCCGCTGGAGCGAGTAACAGTTACCGCAGTTATCCCACCCGAGACGAGTATCGCACCACCAAACGTTGCCCTTTCCATTTAGGAAGTCGAGGACTTTCAACCCTAACGAATTCAACGGAATCGTATTCCGGCCCCCTTCGGTCATCTCTCAGCGGTGACGTAAGTTACAGAACTATATAGACTTACAATCAAGAAACAGGAAACCTCAGTCCATTCCGGGTAATACGACCTTTGTGTCAGACACTGTCCTTCTTCCCCTTTGCCAAAGCTTGCCTCGGAGCTGAGAATGTACGTGGTTACGACAGTTCCCAAACCCATGCAAAAAGCTTCAGGAATTACGCTTGCGCCTCTTCGTCCCGGCAAGAAGAATTCGGCTCGGGTTGCTCTGGTCAACATCAAGGAACCGAACGGCACACTTTTGGCAGAGTGCTTCAAGCAGTTTGGAATCGAAACAGTGTTTATGAACACGGGAGTGGCCGACCGCCTGCACAGAGAGAAGTTTGAAGCCTGTGTCCTGCATCTGGGATCGGAGGCTGAGGCAGTGATGGAATCGGCTCGCCGCTCGCCTTCCAACGGGCACATGATCATTTACGGCCTAGGAGGTAGTGCGCAGGATGCAATGCGATTTTCCCGATACGGAGTCAATGCGGTCTTTCACGAGCCCCTGGATCGACCGTCCGCGCTAAAGCTCGTGCGCGCAACACAAATGCTCGTGTTGCACGAGTTCCGCCGCTACGTGCGGATTCCGATCATTACCGAAATTGCTATGGTGACCACGGATAGCCGGCGTTTCACTGCAACAAGTCAGGAGATCAGTACCGGTGGAATGTCGGTCAAAAGCCCGGAAGACGTGACTCCAGGCACCGGACTGGAGGTTTCGTTCGCTTTGCTGACGTTGCCGCGTATTTGGGTTCGGGCCGAGGTGAGCTGGCGGAAGCCGAACAAAACCTTCGGAGTTCGGTTCGATTCCAAGGACGAACGGCGCTTTCGAATCAAAGAATGGATCGAAGCATATCTGGAAAACTAGCCATTCCCGGTTCCAGCTTGACCGAACGCCGCCTACAAATGGCGTTTAGAGCGAGAACGGCCCTACCACACGACCTGCTTTATTCCATGTAAAATCCCAATGGTATGGCAGCTTCGTCTCAACTGGTGCAAATTACGGTCGGGCCGCCGGTGCGACAAGCCAAGCCCCCATGGTTGCGAGCGAAGGCTCCAGTCGGCGAGAACTTCCACAATCTCAAAAAGTTAGCACGCGGCCTGGGGCTGCACACCGTGTGCGAGTCGGCGCAGTGTCCTAATATCGGCGAATGTTGGAATCATCGCACGGCTACGTTCATGCTGTTGGGGGACATCTGCACTCGTCGTTGCGGATTCTGCGCAGTGCCCAAAGGCAAGCCCGGCCCGATCGAGTGGGACGAACCGCGCCGCGTGGCCGAAGCCGTGGCGACTCTAGGGTTAAAACACACGGTTGTTACCAGCGTGAATCGGGACGACGATAATCTCGGGGGGGCACGCATTTTCGCTGAGACCATTCGTCAGATCCGCGAACTGTCGCCGGGCTGCCGGGTAGAAGTACTGATTCCAGACTTCCAGGGGTTGGATGAAGCGCTACAGATTGTATTGGACGCACAACCGGATGTTCTCAATCACAACACCGAGACGGTACCACGCCTCTACCGAGCGGTTCGCTCTGGTGCCCGTTATGAGCGCACCCTGCGGCTCCTCGAGAATTCGAAGGCGATTTCGCCTTTGACCGTAACCAAGTCGGGCGTGATGGTAGGACTTGGCGAAACCTCGGCTGAACTGATCGAAGTTTTTCGTGATCTTGGGTCGCGCGGAGTGGACATTCTCACTGTGGGGCAATATCTGCGACCTTCATTGGATCATTTGCCTATCGCTCGTTTCTACGAGCCGGATGAGTTCGAATATCTGAAACACGAGGCTTTACGATTTGGTTTCCGCCACGTGGAATCTGGACCGTTGGTACGCTCCAGTTATCACGCGCACGAACAAGCCGAAGCCACCAGGCCAATCTAGCCGCGAGCGCCCCGCTCGCGCCATCGCTAAAATACTCTGAAATGGATCGTCAGGTAGGTCTTGGGATTTTCCCGGATTGATCTGACTAAGCCGCGTGTTTCAACCAGCATCTGATCGGCGTTGTTATAAAGCGAGGGATCGCGCAGCAGTTTCCCGGCTGTGCCTTCGCCTGCTTCGAGGCGATCGGAGATAGCCGATAATTTATCGATCGTGTTCTGGAGTTTGCGAGCGAACTCCTCGTCGGTTGCCATTTTACCGATCGCGCCCTTACCGGCGTTGATGTCATCGGTTAGCTTCTTAACATTGGCAATCGTTGCGTTAGCCGCGTTGTAGAGTTCAGGGTCTTTGAGAAGTTTTCCGGCAGTTCCCTTGCCGGCATTCAAATCGTCGATCGTCGAATTTACCTTGTCCAAGGTGCCATTGACCTTCCGGTAAAGCTCCTCGTCAGAAAAAAGCTTACCCAGCGTGCCCTTTCCTGCAGCCACCTGGTTCACAAGGCCTTGAAATTCCGACACGGTGGAGTTCAGTTTGTTGTAGAGCATCGGATCGTAAATAAGCTTTCCGACTGATCCCTGCCCGCTTTCGACAAAGGCAATGATCCGATCCAGGCGCTTCAAAAGGGCGTCCATATTTTGCAGCGTGCCCTGGCCGGAACGCACCATATCTCCAAAATCCGGCACTTCGCGGCTAGGCAGTATATCGCCATTGGCGGCGGGCGCCGCCCTGGCTTGCGAACTGTCAATGTCGATGTAGGTCTCGCCCAGCACGCCGGCGGTAGAAAGCAAGGTCAGAGAATCTTTGCGCAAGCTGAAACGGTATCTCGTGTTCACCTTCATCACGACTTCGACCGGGGTTAGTTGCTTGGCGGGATCTTGAATCACGCGGATGTTGGTGACGTTGCCGATATCCACGCCTGAAAGCCGGACGGGCGCCCCTACGCGCAGGCCGTTGGCGTTGTCAAAATATGATTTCAGCAGGATTTTGGTGGTGAACAAACCGCCCGTACCGCTCATGAGAAAAATCAGAACGCCAAGCGTGATACAGGCAATCAGCACCGTGAGCCCGACTTTAAGTTCAGACCACTTTAGCTGCTTCTGACTAGGCACGCATTCTCCCCGAGCGACTCATTCTACTGTACGGCAAAGGTCTGGTTCAGGTTTTCAGAATCATAGCAGACAGTTTTTTCGAATTTACGCCAGTCTCGAGGCGGGACGCAGAGTCGTCACCAGTGCGAGCGCGACGAAATAGGCCGCTGCACCGCACGCCAGCGTGGCGTTGAGTCCGTACTGAATCGCGATGATGATGGCCATGACCGAGCCCAGGACACTCGAAGCTGCGTTCATGGCCCAAGCCCACTCCACGAAACTTCCGCCTGTTCCGTTTTCGGTGGGAGCGAAGAATTCATTCTCTATGGAATTGGCCAGAGATCGAAGGCCGGTGGGGAATGGCATGCCCATCGCAAATCCCAAGGGAACGAGCAGAGCGGCGCTTATCAGAAGTTTGGCAGCGAGGGGTAAGCCGACAAACCGGTTTAGCACTCCAGGCAGCAAACCGACGTAAGCCAGCAACCCTCCCACGATGAGCGTCAAAACTAACCAGATACGGCTGGTTTCAGACAGCCACCACCGCGAAACCATGCTGCCTGCGCCACTCGATAGCAGTAACAAGAACACCACAACCGTTAGCGCGTAAACCGGGTGCCCTAAAAACAAGACGAAACGCTGAATAAACGCAATCTCAACCAGAATGTAGCCAAGTCCGACGGCGACAAAATAAAGCAACCGGACGGGACGAAGATCTAAGGTCCCAGCCGTCAACGCCAGTGGCACGATCAGAAATCCGAACACGGCGACAAGGGAGATGGCCAACACCACGCCCAACACGGCGACCCCGAGATTGACCTTCCAGTCCATTCCCTGCATGAGCGACCTGGGACGCAAAACCTGACCGAGCTTCAAGTTGAAAAAGAAGAACGGGGCATTGTCCGTAACTGGAGCAACGTTGTACGGGTAGCTGGACGAAAAGCGCTGCGGGTCGTTTAGTTGGATCAACCGTGTAAACGCATCCGGATTAGCTGCATTCTGGGCAGCTTCGGTTTTTGGGACAAGCGTGCCAACGGATGGAGCATGCAAGAGAAACAACCCGGGGTTGGCGAGGATGTGCGCCCGTACCCGGTCCTCTTCTTCCGAGGTGAATGCTGTGCGCTTCGCCAGAACTGCGACCGCAATGCCGTCTTGATTCAAAGTTCCTTCGGAAACCACCATGAAATTGCCGCGAGTGTCTGAAACGCCAAGTTCGTGCAGTGCCTGCATTGCCACCGAAACTACCCGTAGAGCTTCGCGCGGCTGTTGAAATTCCCAACGGGTAATGGCAACCATCCCGTCGGGCTTAAGGTGTTCGAAATAGTCGCGGAAAGCCTCCACCGTGTAAAGACTGTTCTCGCTCAGGGCAAAGGCGCCCGCTGCCGTAGATGCCCAAGTATCGACAAGGGTCATTTGCACGACATCAAATTTTTGGCTGGCGTTACGCACGAACGAACGTCCGTCGGTGACATGAATGTGAACTTCAGGCCGCTCGTAGAGGTGATAAACATAATCCGCATAGCGCCGGCGCATGATGGTGTTGGCGATGATGGGATTGATCTCAATTCCGGTGACGCTGGGGCTACCATTGGCCACCGCACGTACCACGTCTACTCCGCCGCCAGGTCCGATAATCGCGTAGTCGCCGTGAGGACGCAGCACATTGGCGATTGCAGGTGGACCTGACATCAGGTGTTTCTCCCATTCCGTACCCTGCCAGGTCTTGGGATTGACATTCATCAAGTAAGTGGAAGCGTCGGCATCGATCACGATTGCCTTGGCGCCGCCTTGGCGGTCTACTTCAACGCGAGATATTGCGTTCCAGCGGGAGAATTCGACCCATGAGGCATCTCGAAGACCTCCCTTGGCATAAACAATATCAAAGATTTTCCCCGAATAATTGACCGCAATCAGGACGAACAGGAACACCGCCCGCGCCGCGGCAGCCTTCCGGCCTTGGCGGTTTATCGCCCATACGATTCCCGCAAGCGCCATACACATCCCGGTGAAAAGGACGGTATTTGGTCCGCCGAGCCAGTTGAGTAAGGGGACAATGGCGAGACACGCCAGCGCGCCACCAGCAAGATCGGCTGCGTAGAGAGGGGAAACGTGGGTAGCTTCACGGGCGAACACAACGGAGAATTCGAGCCCCGTGATGAAGAATGGTACGGCGGAAACCAAATAAATAGCGGTTAAACGCAGGAAGTTAGCTTTCGAGATTTCCAGTGAAACCGGAATACGAAGAACAATCGCCAGAACCACGGGAACGGTCAACGAATTGATAGCGCAAAGACGGGCCACGAGCGGGCGTGTGCGGAAGGAGGTCAGCCAGGTTTTCTTCAGGTGCGCAAAGACGCCCCCAGCCCCAAGTCCCAGCAACGCGATGGAAATCGCTAGAAATGCGAAGTGATAAAAGAGCACAACTGAAAACAGACGCGTCAGCGCCAGTTCAAGCAGCAGTGCGGCGAAACTACTGAGCCCTGTACCGGCCAGCATGGCACGATCCAGCGTTCTCGCCGTGCTGACAGGGCTCCGCAGGGACGTCTCACTCATTGCAGGTTCGTTGGGAAAGCCGCCAGTCTAACAGAAGGGCAGCGCCGAGTTAGCAGTAGGCAGTTTCAGCGAGCAGTAGCAGATGCCAGGTTCTGGCCACTGGCCGCGGTTCACGGCTTTTCCAGAATCACTTGGGCGATGGCCTGCTCGCTGGTGTGAGATATCGATAACGCAACGTTAGTCATACCAAGCCGTGCCGCAAACTCAGCAGCCTTGCCGTGAAATTTGATCGTTGGCCGGCCTCCTGGGAGACGCGAAACTTCGATATCGCGCCAGCGGACTCCATGATTCCATCCCGTGCCAAGAGCTTTCATTGCGGCTTCCTTGGCAGCGAAGCGGGCGGCGTATCGTTCAATGCGATTGGCCTTGGAATCGCAATAACTAATCTCGCCTTCAGTGTAAACGCGGTGGAGGAAACGCTCACCGTGTCGGCTGAGGGCTTGCGCAATCCGAGGAACTTCGGCGATGTCGATTCCAGTGCCCACGATCATGCCTCAACAAGTTAGCACGGCGGAAGGACGGGAGCGGCGTGGCGAGAAGCCCCGCGCCAAAACTCAGCTTACGTTTCACGAGGCTCGCGGAACTCCATTACGATCGCTGCGAACAGGGCAATAGCACCTGCCACAGAGGCGACGGGAAACGCGAAGGCTCTATACGCCAGGGTCATGTTGGGATGGATACCATGCACGGCTCCGTTGATTGTCAGTCCGACGATACCCAGTAGCAGGCAAAGCGCAAAGACAAGCAAGGAAAGGAGAAAGGTCACAAGTAATATTCGAACCGGGATCCAGAACCAGCGACGCTTTATCGCAGCCATCCCTTGGTATCGCATCCGTTTTCGATTGTATCGGTTTCAGGTTCCCAGTTCCGAATTCCTGGAAGTCGTCAGCCGAGGAGTTCATTTCGGAAGGTGCGCTAAAATACTCACCATGTCACAAGTTGCCCCGCCAATTACACGAGCCCCAGCGGAGGTTGTGCGCCAGAGCCCGGTATCACAAGCTTCCAATGGAATTTGCTACGCCGCATCGGGGGAGACCACGGTTTCCGAGTCCGACCTGCAAAGAATGGTTGCCGCTGTTCCCGATGCCGCGGCGGCCGCCTTGAAGCGCAAGGCTTACTATTTTGTACCACTGACTGTGAACCAGGGCGACGAAACCGTCATTGCTGACCGCTACGATGTTGCGTTGAGCGATAACGCCGTCTGCCATCGCAACCTCGATCTCGGCGACTCTCAGTGCGTGTTCATTTCGACTCGCCTGATGGACGACAAGTTTTCAGTAGCTTTTGAGTTCTATATCAACGTGGGGCACGCTGTAGTGGAGAAAGCCGGCGTTTCCCAGGCATTCGCCGATCTAGTATGGAAACAGGTGCAGAACAAAGCGCGCGGGGAGACGTCCCTCGACGCCTGGGAATCGCGCAAACTGGCCACCGGCCCGGGTCCGGACACGGAGAAATACAAGAACGAGTATCTGTCGGCTAGCTTTTCCGATGCCATCTCGATCTACTTGTTGTCGCTGTTTATCGACGTGGACTATTACGACTTGCGTGAGCGCGACTACCCGTTGCTGGCGCCGGCACAAATGGCCGAACGGCTGAAGAAAGTCGCAGAATTGTTTCCCGCAAATCCGGGGTTCGAGTTCACGATCTACTACAAGAGACGGACGTAGGGCGGCCAAGCGTCAAACGGATCGGAACTCCGAAAATGCTAAGTATTGTGCCTCCTGTGGCTTCTGTGCTTACAATCGTCCCCCATGCCCGTGACCGTGCGATCCTTCGCCAAGATTAATTTCGGTTTGAGCATAGGAGCGCTGCGTCCAGATGGCTTTCACGATTTGCGGACCGTCTACCAGACAATTGCCCTGCACGATATCGTTCGTGTCGAGGTCGAACCTGGCACGGGAATAGAGATTCACTGCGAAGATCCTCGAGTTCCAAAGGACTCGACAAACACCTGTTATCGCATTGTCGAACGAGCAATGGACGCGCTTGGAGCGCGTAGCCGGGTAACTATCACTATCGAAAAAAGGCTGCCCGTACAAGGCGGTTTAGGCGCTGGCTCTGCGAACGCTGTAGCCGCTCTTCTCGCTCTTGAACAGGCCCTGAAAAAGAGTCTTTCAGGCGCGGATAAATTGCGCATCGCGGCTGACGTTGGCTCGGATTTGCCGCTTTTTCTGATAGGAGGAACCGCCCTAGGAGTGGGCCGCGGGGAAGAAGTTTATCCATTGCCCGATCTGCCTTCTGCCTGCTGCGTGGTGGCAACGCCTGAGATAGGGGTTTCGACACCCAAGGCGTTTAAGGATTGGGATGCGATGGTGGCGGGGGACGTCCTCGGAGCTGCCGAGCTTCGCTCGGCTGGGACGGCCGAGGGCGGCCGTCCTCACGCTGGTCGCGCCGCCATCAAAGCCAAATTGACGGGCCAGTCCCCCTCCGATAGAATGAATGAGTTCGGCCTTGCTTTGTCTGCGTGGCTGGGTGGTCAACCTTTATCCGGTGTCCCTGTGAGTAAAGGCAGGGGCCGGGCCGAGACCTCGCTTCTCGACCTTGTCCGTACCGGGATCGAAAACGACTTTGAAAAGGTCGTCTTTCCGAAGTATCCCGAATTGCGCGAGGTTAAAAGTGTGTTCGAACGCTCAGGGGCATTTTACGCCTCGTTGTCTGGCTCAGGTTCTGCCCTTTACGGGTTGTTCAAATCCCAGACAGCGGGTAAAAAAGCGGCGGCCAAGCTGCGGCAGAACGGCATCCCGGCGGTGGCCACGTCGACAATGGCCCGGCGGCTGTACTGGAAAAAGTTTCTGGTTTCCGGTTTCTAGTTTCAAGTGGATAATGCGGACTCAACGTTTTAGTTGAACCCTGAAACCAGAAGACTTAAAACTGACTTTACTGGGCCGTCGACTAATGGTAGGTCAAGTGCCTTTGGAGCACTTTGTCTAGGTTCGAATCCTAGCGGCCCAGCCAGAAAATAGTGCTTAGCTGTTAGCTCTTCGGTGTGCATGAGAGCCGACGGCTATAGATTCGGGCTAAAAGCTAACAGCTAAAGGCTGCTTCCATGGCAACTCTTGCGACAGCGACTGAAAAGAAGGCCCAGATGAGCGCCGACGAAAAGCCGGAGCGCAAACCACAACGTGGCCGGGTGGATGACCGGTTCAAGATTTTTTGCGGTACGGCCAACGAACCGTTGTGTGATGAAGTTTGCACGTTTCTTGGGTTGACCCGCGGGCAGGCGCTGGTCACACGCTTCAGCGACGGGGAAGCCTACGTCCAGGTGCAAGAGAATGTGCGGGGCGCCGACGTGTTCGTGGTGCAACCCACCTGTCATTCGGTGGACCAGCACTTGATGGAGTTGCTGTTGATGATTGACGCGCTCAAGCGCGCGTCGGCGCGGCGTATCACATCGGTAATTCCGTACTTTGGCTATGCGCGGCAGGATCGCAAGGACAAGCCGCGAGTTCCGATTTCCGCCAAACTCGTAGCGGATTTGTTGACGACAGCGGGCGCGGACCGCGCATTGATCGTTGATCTGCACGCGCCGCAGTTGCAGGGATTTTTTAACATCCCGGTGGATCATTTGTTTGCGTCGCCAGTACTTGTGGATCATTTCAAGCGGTTGAATCTGCCAAATCTGACGGTGGTCTCTCCCGATGCGGGAGGCGTGGAGCGCGCCCGGTTCTTTGCCAAGAAGATGGACTCAGCGTTGGCCATTGTGGATAAGCGGCGTTCAGAAATGAACGTGGCAGAAGTGATGAACGTCATCGGCGATGTGAACGGCCGCACCTGCCTTGTGATCGACGATTTGATTGACACCGCCGGCACGCTGGTTAAAACCGCCAGCGCATTGATGCAGAATGGCGCAAGCCAAGTCTATGCGTGCGCTTCGCACCCCGTGCTCTCGGGTCCGGCAGTACAGAATATTTCGCAGTCATGCATCACCGAAGTTGTGGTGACGAACACGATTCCGCTTAGTGAAGACGCGAAGCGGGAACCGAAAATCAAAGTACTAACCATCGCTGGCCTGATCGGACGTGCAATCCAATCGATCCACGAAGAAACGTCGGTCAGCAGACTGTTTTTATAGGAATAAAAATTTATGGCAACCGCAACTGCAACTGAAAGCAATGTTCTGGAAGCGCAAGCGCGTACTCCGGGCAACAAGAACGTGGCCCGGCGGGTGCGTCAGGGTGGCAAGATACCCGGCATCGTATACGGAGCAGGCCAGCAATCGCTGCCGGTGACCCTCGATCCGCGTCAAGTGACCCGTATTCTGCATTCCAAGACCGGCCACAACACCATTTTCGATCTGGACCTCGAGGGCAGCGATCGCACCAAGGCGATGATCGTCGACTGGCAATACGAGCCGATCAAAGGCCACCTGCTGCACATCGACCTGAAACGCATCGCTATGGACCAGAAGTTGAAGGTGAGTGTGCCGATCGTGCTGAAAGGCGAGCCCGCCGGCGTGAAACAGCAGGGAGGAATTCTCGAGCTGATTCTGCGTGAAGTGGAAATTGAGTGCTTACCTGGCGACATCCCGAGTTCGATTGAAGCAGACGTCTCGGAACTAGTCTTCGGCAAAGTGCTGCGTGTTTCCGATCTGCTGCACAATGAAAAGATTGAGTTCATCACCGAAGAAAATCAGCCTGTGGCGCATATCACGACGGTGAAGGAAGAAGTGGCGCCTGCTGCGGATGCGGTTGCCGCGGACGCAGCCGCAACTCCGGCCGAGCCCGAAGTCATCAAGAAGGGCAAGCAGGAGGTTGAGGGCGAAGAGGGTGCCGAGGCCTCGGAGAAACCGGAGAAGGGCGAGAAAAAAGAGAAAGAGAAGAAGTAGATGGCAAGGTCCGCGTGGGGGCAGCCGCCCTCGGCTGTCCGCTCGAGTGGAGCTCGACGGGTTCTGTTGGCCGAGGAAAATTGACGCAGCGTGAAAATGATTGTCGGGCTTGGCAATCCGGGCGTGGAGTACCAGTTCACGCCGCACAACCTGGGATTTCGAGCGATTGATCGAATCGCGAACGACTATGGCGTGGAAGTTCGAAATCGCCAGTGTCGCGCGCTGACGGCCCGGGCAGAAATTGAAGGCCAGCAAGTGTTATTGGCCAAGCCCGAGACCTTCATGAACCTCAGCGGCATTTCGGTGAGTGAGCTCGTGGTCAAACATGGAATCAGGCCTGAGTCCGACCTGATTGTGATTTACGACGAACTGGATTTCCCCCTGGGAACGATCCGTATCCGCCAGCGGGGCAGTTCGGCGGGCCACAATGGCATGAAGTCGATCATTGGGGCGCTGGACACGCAGGAATTCCTGCGTATCCGGCTGGGCATTGCACCTGAACGGAAGATCGCGGATGGCGTGACGTTTGTACTCACGCCATTTCGTAAGGCACAACTGAAAAAAGTGGACGAGATTCTCGAGCAAGCAGCTGACGCGGTGAAAGTAATTTTGAAGGAAGGTCCGGCAGCGGCGATGAACCGGTTCAACCGGAAACCTGAAGTCGAAGAGTAGTCACGGATTTACACGGATGAGCATGGATTCGAATTCTTAATGATGGCGCCGGCATCAAGCGCCGGAACGTGCTGATGCGTGAGAATCCGTGGCGGATGGAGAAGGAGAGAAAATGAATCGCACTTATGAACTGATGTTTATTGTCCGCCCGGACATGATCGAAGAGGAGCAGGATAAGCTGATTTCCACCTTGGAGACAGCGGTCACTTCTTCGGGTGGAAATGTTAAAAGCGTGGAAAAAATGGGCAAGCGCCGGCTGGCGTACACAGTCCGGAGATTTCACGACGGCATTTATGTGCTATTAACGGTGGAAGGTGGCGGTGGCCTGATTCACGAACTGGAGCGCCGGCTGCGGGTTACGGAACCGGTGATCAAATTCATCACGGTGCGCATCGACGAGGAACAAAAGCGCCTCGACAAGATCAAGGCGATTCGAGATGCGCGTCGCAAGACTGCACCAACCCCGCCCGCCGCTCCAGCCCCGCCCGCGGAAGCTAGCGGAGAGACACCTGCCGCAACGGCATAGCAAGAGTCGCACGAGAGGTCAGTCACCAGTCGTAAGACAGCTGCTGACTTCACAGACGACCGACTTTAAGGAGCATCATGGCTGAAGAAATCAGAGCAGCAGCGCACGGAAGTTCTGTTGGAGACCGCCCTTCTGGCGGAGATCGCCCATCGGGAGGAGATCGTTCTTCTGGGCCGGATCGCGGAGAACGTCGTCCGCCGCGTGCCAGTGGTCCCGGTGCGCGCGAGGGTGGGCGCAAATATTTTCGGCGCAAGAAAGTTTGTAAATTCTGCGTGGAGAAAATTGAAGCAATCAACTACAAAGACGTTAGGCTGCTGGCCCAGTTCGTGGCTGAAAGCGGAAAGATCGTTCCGCGGCGTCTGACCGGCGTTTGCACACCGCATCAGCGGCGCCTGTCGTCCGCCATCAAGCAGGCGCGGAATATCGCGCTGCTACCGTTCGCCGGACGCGCTTCGTAGAACTAGCAACGGGTTACACGGTTCATCACGGATTTTGTACCAGTTGATAAGTCCGTGAGATCCAGGTTGAATTCGTGGCAAGAGAATTTTTATAGGAGTCATACGATGGAAGTCATTCTGAAGGAAGATGTACCCAAAGTCGGATCACGCGGCGATGTAGTGAAGGTCGCCGAGGGCTTCGGACGAAACTACCTGCTGCCCCAGAAACTTGCAATTCAGGCCTCGGCAGGAAACAAGAAGGTAGTCGAGCAGATGAAAGCTGCGGCTGTTCGCCGCTCCGCCAAGGAGAAGACGAGCGCGGAAGAACTGGCTAAACAGTTCGAAGGTGTATCGGTTTCTTTCCAGCGCCGCTCCGGAGAAAATGAGCAGCTTTTTGGCTCGGTCACTTCGGGCGATATTGCCGATGCCCTGGCAAAGAAGGGCTTTGACGTAGATCGCAGGAAGATTCAGATCCACGAGCCTCTGAAAACCGTGGGCGAATTCACTGTGCCGATCAAGCTGCACAAGGATGTCACGACGCACCTCAAAGTGTTGATCGAGAAGGAATCTGCTGAATAAGCGAGTCTAAAGCTCCACGCTGGGACTGTGAACCGGCCTCAGCGTGGAATTTCCCTCCAACGTCCGAGCTTCATGACATCCTGACAAACCCTGCCAGAACCTTTTCCTTACTGGGAATTCTCGACCAGACGCATGCACGGACAGGGCCAAACTCCTATAATTCATGCTCACGGTTCGTTTGCTGCCACGTCCATAGCTATGCGACCGGGAAGAACGGCAAGGCACCCGGCGTCAGTCGAGGACAAGGAAAAACATGCCGGCCGATGCGTGGGCAGTACCTTTTGCGGTTGGCGAATACCCCCATTCGGGTAAAAATCGGGCCCGGGGGGAGGAAAGCAATCAAACCCATGACCCCTCAGTGCGGGGCCAAATGGCTGGGCATAGTCTAAGCCGCATCGACGACAGCTCGTTGGTCCGCGAAGCGCAGCGTGGCAATCGCGCCGCCTTTGAGGAGCTTGTACGGCACTATGACCAGGCCGTTCTACGGCTGGCCATGCATCTTACCGGATCGGAACACGAAGCTCAGGACATCTATCAGGAAGCTTTTCTGAAGGCGTACAGGAGCGTGGGTAATTTTCGCTTTGAGTGTTCCTTCTATACCTGGATCTACCGTATCGTGACCAATCTTTGTCTCGATCACCTGCGAAAAAAACAGGTGCGAAAAGAAGACGCCCCGGTCGCTATGGATTCGCAGGGTGAAGCCTACGACGTTCTTGCCCAGGTTCCTGATGGACGATCGGGCGCCAACCCCGAGCGAGACCTGATGCGCCGCGAGTTGGGGACACGTATCAATCATGCATTGGGAAAACTGACGCCGCGCGAGCGTATGGTTTTCGAATTGAAACACTATCAGGGGTTGAAATTGCGTACGGTCGGCGAAATTTTGAACACGACGGAAGAGACCGCAAAGAATACTTTATTCCGGGCCACTCAGAAATTACGTGGCTCTTTGGCGGATATGCGATGAACAGGACAAACCTCCCCTACGAAGGGGTCAACCAATGAAATGCGAATGGGTACAGGAAAATATTCTGCTGCATATTTACAACGAGCTGCCCGACGATGCTCGTTATGAGTTGGAGCAACACGTTGCGCGATGTACCGACTGCGCTGCGGAATTAAAAGCGACCCGTCAGTTCCATGCGACGATTTCCCAATTCCCGGTGGACGAACCTTCTCCCAATTTGATTGCTGCCTCCCGGATGCGACTGCAGGAATCCCTTGAAACCACCGAACAGGGCGGATTCTGGCAGCGGCTGGTATTCGATCCTGGCGCGTGGCTTCGTCCCATCAAGCTGGCTCCTGCTTTAACTGCGGCAATTTTCATTCTCGGTTTTGCTGGCGGAATTGGGGCTACATATCAAGTAATGAATACAAGAAACCCGATCGAACCCTTGGCTCCCGCCCCCATCGAGGCTTCTATTACCGGCATTCAATCCATCCAGCAGGAACCTGGCTCTTCCCAAGTCAGTATCAGGTACAACACGGTTTCTACTCAGGAGACACAAGGTTCGTTGAACGATCAGCGAATCCAGCAATTGCTGCTGTTCGCTGCGCGCAACAATTACAACTCTGGCGTACGGATGGACTCGGTAGATTTGCTCACGCAAACACCGAACGATGCCCATGTGCGTGAGGCGCTCTTGTATGCCTTACGCTACGACTCGAATCCCGGAGTACGTCTTAAGGCGATCGAAAGTCTCGGTTCCTATGTGAAAGATGATGTGCGAGTGCGCGATGGAGTCCTCGAAGCGCTGGCAAATGACTCGAACCCTGGCGTGCGTGCCCAAGCCCTGCGCCTTCTCGAGCCGGTTCGCGCCGACAGCAGCGTGAGAGTGGTGCTGCAGAAGTTGGCAGACAAGGATCCAAACCAGTTCATTCAGTCACAGGCCCGTAATGTGTTGGCTCAGACTGCAGGGATCGACTGACGTTGGCTGGTACTTGCCGCATTTGATGAGTAAGGTGCAGCATCCTGGAAATCGGAAGGTGAATGGTGAAAAGGCTTCGCACAATTACTTCGATAGTTCTACTCCTCCTGCCTCTGGCGTTGGCGCAAGATACCCGGCCCGACGAACAGACCCGAGTTTTTCAGGATAATGGCAGGTGGACTCGGCGGATCACTGGCTCCCTGCCAGCGGCGAAAAACCTCCGCGTAAAGGTCGACACCGGCTCGGTGCGGGTAGAGGGCGGATCTCAGCAGAACATCACTTACTCCATCAGCAATCATTCCTACGCGTCGTCGGAAGATAAAGCCCGGCGCGAATTCGAAGGTTACAAAATCAACGTTTACGTTCGCGGTGATACGGCCTGGGTAACAGGCGAATGGCAAGGCGGCAGGCCGCATCGATCTTCTACCGAATTTGTAGTCAGCGTTCCGCGCAACATAGAGCTGGCGAAGGTTGCAACCGAAGGTGGCGACCTCGTGGCCACTGGTATGGCCGGTCGCGTAGAGGCGGAGACCGGGGGCGGAACTATTCACGTGGATAACATTGGAGGATCGATCAACGCCGAAACGGGCGGTGGCAGCATCGACGTGGGGACGGTTGGCGGTGACCTTACCTTGCGTACGGGCGGTGGCAGCATCAAGGTGATGGCAGCAAAGGGCAAGATCAATGCGGAGAGTGGTGGCGGCAGCGTGATGGTGGTCTCTGGGCTCCAGAGCGCGGTGTTGGAAACAGGCGGCGGCAATATCGAGGTCCAACGCTGTTCCGGCTCGTTGAAGGTAACGACAGGGGGCGGCAGTATCGATTTGGGTGAGATCGGAGGCCCCGCCGAAATTGAAACTGGTGGAGGCAGCATCCGCTTGAGTTCTGCTACGGGCATGGTGCAGGCGCAGACCGGGGGAGGCAGCATCGCTCTGAACGGTGTACCGGCGGCCAAGGCCGAGACTGGCGCGGGTGGAATCGTAGCTAAATTTGTATCGGGCTCAGGCCGTACCGACTCAGTACTCGAAACATCCGCCGGAGATATCACAGTTTATCTGGCCCCCGACCTGAGCATCACCATCCGGGCTTCGATTGATCTAGCCAATGGCCACCGCATCCGCTCGGATTTTTCCGAGATACAAGTCAGCAGTGAAGGCGGCCAATGGGGCCCTGGCACAGCAACCGCGGAAGGGAATTTGAACGGTGGAGGACCGATGTTGAAAGTGCGCACAACCACCGGAAATATTAATTTCCTCCGTGCCAGCCGCTGAAAAGAACAGAACCATGAGGAGGGAACGAATATGCGTAAATCGATCCTCGGAATGCTGATGGTGCCGGTGTTTCTAACCGTCGCCGGTGGAGCTCAACTATGTTCCCAGGAACCTTTCACCGAATCCTTTGGATATTCCAGCGAGGACTTCGGCGGCAGTGCATATCTGGGTGTGGATACCCGAGATGTCACCTCTGATCGCCTTAGCGATCTGAAGCTGAAGGAGGAACACGGCGTGGAAGTGACGCTGGTCGATCAGGATGCGCCCGCTGGCAAAGCGGGACTCAAAGAATATGACGTTATTCTCACCATCAATGGAAGCCAGGTGGAGAGCGTAGAGCAGTTACGCCGCATGATCCATGAGATTCCTCCCGGACGTCTGATCTCGATTGGAATCAGCCGCAACGGGCAGGCGATGACTCTTAAAGCACAGTTGGCGGATCGTAAGAAAAATTTCTCCCTAGCAATGCCGAGCGGAAAGGCGTTCGCTTTCGCAATGCCAGCGATGCCGGCTACACCCGCCATGCCAGCCATGCCGGACATGGATGTACCAATTTCCGTCGTCGTAGTTCATTCCTCGGCTCGAAGCGGGTTGATGGTAGAGAACCTAACCCCTCAACTGGGAGACTTCTTTGGAGCGAAAGATGGACAAGGCGTATTGGTTCGTTCGGTAGAAAAGGGAAGCCTCGCTGAGAAAGCAGGGTTTCGCGCCGGAGACGTTATTGTCAAGGTAGACGGCGAATCTATCAGTGACAGCGGCGACTTCACCCACGCGCTTCATGGTCGCAAGAACACTGCTCTGAACGTCAGCATCATTCGGGAGAAGAAGGAACAGAATCTCAGGCTGCCATTGCCGGAGCGCAACCAGTCCGAAGTCTTGGACGAAAGTCTTGAGGTCCCTGATATCGATGCGGAAACTGAAATTGACCTTACCGGCCTTCAATCCGAAATTGCGGGGATAGAGCCTGCGATGAAAACCACACTGGCTCGAATCAAGCCGGAGATCGAAAGGGCAACCGAGGAAATACGCAGCCATCAGCGGGAACTGAAGAAACAGATGAGAGATCTGGAGCGAGAACTACGCAACGAAGAAATACAAATTGAAAACCATAAGATGCCAGAGCTGAAAATCTGGCAGTCCCCGGCGGACATTTGACATAAGGGAGTTTTTTTGGCACCAACTGAGTGCGAGAGCCGTCGTTACACCGACCGGCCGATAGATTTCCCTCGGCCACGCTGAACATCGGCAACTACTCTTACACAATTTCTTCCGGCCTGTTTGGCTGCATATAGGCCGGCGTCGGCCGCTTTAACCAGTTCGTCGCGAGTGGTTCCATGATCGGGAGATGTGGCGACTCCCGAACTGATAGTCACCGGCCGTGGCACACCGGGAAATTGCCAGGTGTCAACCATTTTTCTTAACTTCTCAGCGACTCCCAAAGCGTGCTGGTGCGTGGTCTGCGAAAGTAAAATCGCAAACTCTTCTCCTCCGTAGCGGCAAACAACGTCAATCTTCCGCAATTGCTGAGAGAAAATCGAAGATACCTGGCGCAGCACTTCGTCTCCAAGCAGATGCCCGAATTCGTCGTTCAAGCGCTTGAACTGATCGATATCGACCATGATCACGGCCATGCCAGACTCGAACCTTCGAGCTCGCTCCAATTCTTCTTCAATGCGCAGTTCAAAAAATCGGCGATTGAAGATTCCGGTCAAGCCATCAAGGTAGGCCAACTGCTTCACTCTCTCCACGTAATAGGCGTTCTGGACCGCGGTAGCGCATATGTCAGCAACCGACTCCAAGGACTGAGTTTCACTCGTGCTGAATGAACCGGTACGATCACTGTCGAGCACCAGAACGCCGAGCGTCTGTCCGAACGAAATCAATGGTATGCACATCCTGGATCCGGTCTCCGAATAGATCGCAACGTAGTCGGGCACGGCAGCGATGTCATTCTCAATCAAGGTTTTACTCTCGGACAATGAACGTCCCAACAAGCCTTTCGCCGAGGGGAGCCTTCCACTCTCTGGGATGCTGGGTGTCAGATCACCGTGGTGGGCGCGCAGTACTAGGTCATCTTCGTCCTTCAAGAAAATCGAAACGTGAGAAACCTGGAAGGCTCTTTGAATCTTCTCGCAAGCCTTCGAAAGCAAATTCTTGATGTCCAGCACCACAGTTGTTTCGCGGGCAATTGCGTTGATCGCTTCCAGTTGCGAGGCCCGTCTGCGTTCCAATGAATACAGGTGCGCGTTCTGTAGCGCCATCGACGCCTGGGTGGAAAACAGCGTCAGGAGGTCGACGGTCTCCCGAACGAAGTGGTCGGGATTTTCGCTCTGACAATCCAGCACACCAACTACCTCATCCCGGACCATCAGTGGAATTGCCAACTCCGAACGAGTCTTTTTTCCGCGAGGGATATAGCGGGTGTCCTTCTGGAAGTCCGGAACATATAGGGGGCGCTTTTCCTTCGCCGAGTTACCGATCAGGCCGCTGCCGATGCTTATGCGAACCTCATTGAAACCTTCCTCCCCGCCAATCTGGGAGCGCATCATTAAGCCCTGTTTATCCTTATCTATCAATAAGATAGCTACGTTCTGCAGATGAAAATAGTCCCGCGCTATGATCAAGATACGTTGCAACACCTCGTCCAAATCAAAGGTGGACAGAACCGCCTGGCTGGCGTCGTAGAGGATGGCGATTTTTTGCATGTTGCCAGCGGGATTGTAGCCTGTCCCAATCACATACCGAAGTTCCGAAAGTAATGCCTGGCGCGTGCAAACCCTCACGTTTACCTGAATTTAGGGGTGTGACGAGGGGACGAACACGCTCGAAATATAGCCGTGGCTGGCCATATCTCAAATTGGGCCATGACCTGACTTTCTGCCTGCTATTAGCTTGGTGATCCCTAGTGCAGCAAGGCAGAAACCGGCATCCACTGCGAGACCCATATCGGTGCGAAAAGGCACATGGCGGGCCCAGAGTGGCAAGCGCGGCATCAAGAGAAAATAGGCTGCGTTCCCAGCAAGGACAGCCGCAAGCGAATGTAAGAAATTGGCTAAAGATAGCTTCGACACTGGCGACTATCCTGAAATTGCTTGTTTTACTGCGCCTTAAACATTCTCCTCTGCCTAACGGTCCCAAATGTCGTTCAGAAAGCCATACCGAGAAATCTGAATATTGATGGCCGGTTGCTGACAGCTGAACGCAGACCGCTGAGAGCTACCTCCCAGTCTCCTGCTAACATTCTTCTCAGATGCTCGATCCTGCCACCTCCGTTCAGTTCGTGAAGGGTATTGGGCCGCGCCTGGCCGAGGTTTTGGCGGCAAAAGGCATCCACACAGTCGACGACCTGCTGCACTATCTGCCTTTCCGGTACGAAGATCGCGTAAATCCGCGCGGAATTTCCGAGCTGCGCCCGGGAGAAATGGCAACTGTCATTGCCGAAGTACGAACCTCTGGCATATTTCGGACCCGCCGAATGCCGATTTTTCAGATGACGGCAGGCCAGGGAAGAAGCCGCCTGAAATGTACATGGTTCAACGCTACCTACTTACGCGACCGGTTCAAGCCCGGGCAACTGGTATCGCTCTACGGCAAAGTGGAGGAAGACCGTTACGGCGGGAGCTTGCAGCTGATGCAGCCTCAGTTCGAAATTCTGGGTGATTCTTCAGAGGAATCCGACGGTGCGGATCAGAAAGCCGCGGCCTCGCTGGAAGTGGGGCGCATCGTCCCCATCTACGAGTCGGCGGGACAAGGTCGTCTGACTCCCCGTTGGTTCCGGCGGGTGATACGCGGTGTGCTCGAAAACCTTACCCCAGAGCTTCCCGACCCCTTCCCCGCGATAGTTCGCAACCGGTTGAGCCTGATTGCACCTCGGGAAGCGTTGTGGCGAGTGCACTGGCCCGATCCCGGCGAAAGCTTTCAGGATTTGCAAACTTCACGCACGCCTGCCCATATCCGGCTGATCTTCGAGGAACTCTTCTTTCTAGAGTTGGGACTTGAGCTTAAGCGGCGTGAGCAAAAAGCTCAGGTGGGCATCGCGTTCAGCCTGGATGGCCAGGTTCGAGAGGCCATCAAGAAGGTTTTGCCTTTTCATCCCACGACGGCGCAAAAGCGTGTTCTTAAGGAAATCGCGTCCGACATGGAAAAGCCTTTCCCCATGCGGCGTTTGCTGCAAGGAGATGTTGGATCTGGCAAAACGATCGTTGCGTTCGAAGCCGCTATCATCGCCATCGAAAATGGATATCAAGTTGCGCTCATGGCGCCCACCGAAATTCTGGCACAACAGCATCACTTCTCCGCACGAAGAATTTTAGAGAATGCCGGCTACCGGGTCGTGCTCCTTACGGGATCTTTGGAAGAAGATCGCAAACGCGAAGTGCGCCGCCACATAAGCCAAGGCAATGCTCAATTGGTGATCGGAACTCACGCGCTGATCGAACAGAAAGTGGAGTTCGCCAAATTAGGGTTAGTGATTGTGGACGAGCAGCATCGTTTCGGAGTGATGCAGCGTTTCAAACTGATGAAAAAATCTGGCGATGAAGGGATCTCGAAGAAGAGCGCAAGTACTGCCGGCGAGCCCGACGTCCTGGTGATGACCGCGACCCCGATCCCTCGCACTCTCGCTCTGACTCTCTACGGCGATCTTGACGTTAGCGTCATCGACGAGATGCCTCCCGGTCGCACCCCCATTGTCACGCGCAGGGTGTCGGACGATCGGGCTGACGAGGTTTGGCAGTTTGTGGGTAAACAGGCAGCCGCGGGTCATCAGGCCTACGTGGTCTATCCCGTCATTGAAGAAAACGAGGAGAGTGAACTCAAGGCCGCGATCAAGATGTCGAGAGAACTCGAAAAACGAGTCTTTCCCGATTTGCGGGTCGGGCTGCTGCATGGGCGGATGGGCTCGGACGAGAAGGAAGACGTAATGCGCCGTTTCCAGAAGGGGGAGTTGGACATTCTGGTTTCAACCACGGTCATCGAAGTGGGTGTTGACGTCGCCAATGCCACCGTAATGGTGGTTGAGCACGCCGAGCGATTTGGACTGGCTCAATTGCATCAGCTTCGCGGACGTATCGGCCGTGGTGCGGCGAAATCCTTTTGCATACTGATGACTGGGGGAAAAATTTCTGAAGATGGGGAACGCCGTCTCGACGCCATGGTGCGCACAACGGATGGCTTCCAGATTGCCGAACTCGACCTCGAATTACGCGGACCCGGCGAATTCTTCGGTACCCGCCAGGCAGGAATGCCGAGCTTTCAGGTCGCCAACCTCATTCGGGACCGCCAGCTACTTGAGGCTGCCAAGCGCGAAGCTGCTGCAATCCTCACTGGTCCGAATGATGAGGTCTCGAAAGAGGAAATCGATCGTGCGTTAAAGCACATGCGTACCCACTGGCAAAAGACCTACGGTTTGGTCGAGGTGGGTTAGTAATTGATTGCTGGGGTGGCGCGCAGGCGCCCCGCCCATGCCGGCCGATGGTGTGCTGCCCAAGCCCACCGTTTGCGACTGCAGTGCGATAATCTTCAGGGGTGCCTGTAACTTCCAAAGCCGAGCTTTACCGCAAACTTCCCTCCGTCGACGAGTTGCTGCGAAGCCCCGAACTGGCTTCAACCATCGAGCACAACCGGCCGGCGGCGGTCACCGATGCGGCTCGGACAGTGTTGGGTTCTTTGCGAGAAGAAATCGCTGCGGCACGATTAGATGTGGCTGGCGTCGATCTTGCGCTTTCGGGAATCATCGATGCAATCAAGCGGCAGGTTCGTAAGACGACCAGTTTCTCACTGCGCTCTGTGATCAACGCTACAGGAGTAGTCCTGCACACAAACCTGGGACGCGCGCCGCTGTCCGAGACAGCTTTGGAACATGTTCGTCATATCGCCGTCGGGTATTCGAATCTCGAGTTCGACGTTGAGACTGGAAATCGCGGCACACGTGACGTTCACGTGAACGCGCTCTTCCGCAAGCTCTTGAGCGTGGGATTAGCCGGAAACACTGGCGCACCGGAGGTCTCCACGATCGTCGTCAATAATAATGCCGCCGCCGTCCTTCTCGCTCTGAACACGCTGGCCGAAGGCGGCGAGGTAATCGTTTCGCGGGGAGAGCTGGTAGAGATTGGAGGATCGTTTCGCATACCCGACGTGATGACCAAGTCGCTCGCTACTCTGCGGGAAGTGGGCACCACCAATCGCACTCGCCTCACCGATTACGAACGGGCGATCAACGATAAGACCCGCTTATTTTTGCGAGTTCATCGCTCGAACTTCCGGATCACGGGATTCACCGAACAGCCGGCCATTAGCGAACTGGTAGCCTTAGCAAAAGCGCGAAATATCCCCCTGGTAGAAGACCTGGGCAGCGGTTCTCTGTTCGATTTGCGTTCAGTCGGCATTGAGGGAGAGCCCAGCGTGCTGGACAGCATCAACGCCGGCGTCGACGTGGTCAGTTACAGTGGCGACAAACTGCTGGGTGGACCGCAAGCGGGCATGCTGAGCGGTCGTGGAGACCTGATTGATCGTATGCGAGCCAATTCATTGTTTCGCGCCCTTAGAGTCGACAAGCTTACATATGCTGCTCTTGAGGCGACACTTTTAGCGCACATGAAGCAAGACCATGAATCGATTCCGGCATTGCGAATGATGCACTCGTCGAAGGAGGAAATTGCAAAGCGTGCGGAGGCCATATCCGGACAAATAAAGGGATCAAAGTTGTCAGTTGAGATCGTGGCCGGTGAATCCGTGGTAGGCGGAGGCGCTGCCCCCTCGGCGGTCCTGCCAACGAGCCTTCTCGCCGTAAGTTGCACCGGTTTGACTGCCGACGAAATAAGCGTACGACTGCGAGCAAACGATCCGCCAGTCGTGGCCCGGGTGGAAGACGGACGGGTCCTTGTTGATTTACGAACGGTATTCCCGGAGCAGGAGCCGGCTTTGATCGCGGCAATCCAGGCGGTGACCGGCTCCTAGCGGCAAGCATTCGTCATTCCCGACGCGCCAGCATTGCGCAAGGGCCACGAGCGCTCCGGCAGGAGTAGATCTGAGATCCAAGAGCCACAATCGCCTGTTACATCTCAGACTCCCAGTCATGGCAACCCTCTACACAATCGGCCATTCCACGCGGACGTTCGCTGAACTGGTAGAAGTTCTGCGCGTCCATTCCATAGCAACCCTGGTCGACATCCGTTCTTTCCCCATGTCGCGCCGTTTGCCTCACTTCAATCGTGAATCGCTTGAGAACGCCCTGCCTGCTGCCGGAATCCGATACGTATGGATGAAGGAACTTGGCGGTCGCCGCAAGAAGATTCGTAGCGACTCCCCCAACACGGCGTTGCGCAGCCCCAGTTTCCGCAATTACGCCGACTATATGCTGACCGACGAGTTCCAACAAGGCGTGGACCGATTGATCGATTTGTCTGAATCATCCCGCACCGCTTACATGTGTGCGGAGCGGGTATATTTTCACTGTCACCGCATGTTGGTTTCAGATTGGCTGACCGCTCATGGGCATGAAATCCTGCACATCGATGGGGTCGGTTCAGGCAGAGCCCACAAGCTTTTGGAGGAGGCACGTGTCGTCGATGGCGAACTGATCTATCGCGGGGATCGCCTCTTCTAGGCAGGAATCTGCTTCGAAACGAGCGCCCATTCCCAGGCCGCAGCCGCTACAATTGTTGTATGCTCCCGCGCATTGCGATTCCCGTTCCCCATTCCGAAGATTTGGAATACGCCGGGCGCGCCTTGCAACAGTATGTTCACGCAGTTCAGATGGCGGGCGGCGAACCAGTTCGCATTCCTCTCGATTTGTCGGCTGCAGAAATCACTACGCTGATCGAAAACTGTGATGGGGTGGTATTGCCAGGAAGCAAAGCTGATGTTGATCCCGCAAAGTACGGCTCGCCCAAACATCCGAAAACTGCCTCCCCCGATTTCAGGCGGGATACGGTTGATGAAATGCTCTTGCGGGACGCCTACGCCAAGCGCAAGCCAGTGCTCGGAATCTGTTACGGCTTGCAGATTCTTAATGTGTACCGGGGGGGCACACTGCGTCAGCACATCGAATCGCCAGTCAACCACGAAGCCGGTAAAAGCGTGCCAATCGCGCACGCCGCAGATATAAAATCCGATTCCCGACTAGGCAGGCTCCTCGTCTCCGTCCCCCACACTTCCGGAGACGAGTTCTCTATTCCCGTGAACTCGAGTCATCACCAGTCCGCTGAAGTCGCAGGTCGCGGGCTGCGGATCGTGGCCCACTGTCCGGACGACGGAATTATTGAAGGGTTGGAGGGAATCGCGGCCGACCACTTCGTCGTGGCCGTGCAATGGCATCCAGAACGTTCCGTGGAAAACGATGAGCATTCCCGTGCCTTATTTCACGCGTTGATCAATGCAGCCCAGTTAAAAACGCCCGGGACGTTCGTAGACTCAACCACCGGCTAGTTTCTCGACGAGTTATTTTTTTGCTTTGATTCGTCGGGAAGTTTTCGCGACTTTCTTCTCTAGCAGAACCACCGTATGCGCAATCGCGGCGTTGTCGGTCCCCATGCCTTCGGGTGTCTTGGCCTTCAGGCCTACACAGTCGGCAGGAATTCGCAAGAGGTGCGCGAGATGTGCACGGATGGCAGGCGCGTGCGGGCCGATCTTCGGCGCAGCCAGAACCAATGTGGAGTCGACGTTTGCCACGGCGTAGCCGGCAGCCTTCACACGTTTGACCGCTTCAGCCAAAAAGACCGCCGAGTCTGCTCCTTTCCATCGCGGGTCGGATGGCGAGAAGAGAGTGCCAATGTCAGGAGCGGCGACGGCGCCTAGCAAAGCGTCAGTGAGGGCATGGAGCAACACATCACCGTCGGAATGTCCCCCCAGTCCTTCGGAGTGCGGAATGGTCATGCCGCCGATCTTGAGCGGGATGCCGCGCTTGAATTCGTGAGAGTCCCAGCCATAGCCGATCTTCATGCTGAAACCCGAGCCACGGATTGACACTAATTCTCACCGATTTTTTTCTTTTGCTTATCGAATACGATTTGACCCGATCGTGGGCGAGAACCGAAATTGAATATCCAGTCATTCTCGACATCAGTGGATTTCAAATAATGTGGCAATTGAGCCTCTCAAATTAGCCGCCCGCAGGGCAAGTTCAAAACTCTTAATTCGTGCATTGTGAAAATCCTTACTGCCTTTGCTGTTTCAAAAAGAACTCCGCCAGTTCCATGTCTGCCGGCGTAGTTATTTTGATGTTTCGTGGCGAGCCCATCACTACTGCAACTTTGTGGCCTGAACGCTCAACCAGCGAGGCTTCGTCAGTCCCTAGAAAACCATCCGCTGTAGCTTCGTCGAACGCTTTTTTCAGGACGCCATAGCGAAAACCTTGTGGGGTTTGCGCCATGACGACCCGCTCCCGAGGTATGGTCGCTGTAATCAGGGCCCCTTCCGAGGTTCTTTCGACTTGTTTGATCGTGTCCATCGCAGGCATGCCCGCGATGGCGGCACCGTATTTGGTGACGGCTGAAATCACTTCCTGAATAATTTCCAGGGTTACGAAGGGTCGAACAGCGTCGTGAACCAGCACAATATCATCGGGAGAAGCGGAAATCTTTGCCATGGCACTCGCTACGGACTGCTGTCGATGTTCTCCACCCTCCACCAACTCAATCTTCTTGCTGGAAAAGTCGGCCGCATGCGATTGCAGCCGGTCACGAAACCCTGAAATTTCGTTGGCGCGCAGGGCCACATAAATCTCCGATACCGCAGGACTGGCAGCAAACTTGCGCAGAGTATGAAAGAGGATTGGCGTCCCCGCCAATTCGAAGAATTGTTTGGAGGCAACAGGCTTTTTCGCCTTCGCTTCAGCAACTGGAGCCATACGGGTCCCGAGGCCGGCTGCCGGAATGATGACTACAACTTTCATCGCGGGTTGCAGTATACGGGGTGGAAACAGACGGTTCAAATGTGTCGAAGCTGTGCGGCTAAGATTCAGGTCCTTTTGGCGGCTCCCATAATTCAATCCTGTTGCCGTCGGGGTCCATGATCCATGCGAAACGTCCGTAGTCGTAATTCTCACGGCGCGGATCGATCTGCACCCCTTCCTCTTCCAATGCCTCGAGCAGGGCATCCAGATTGTCGACGCGATAATTAACCATGAATCCCGATTGGCTGGGATCGAAATACTTGCTGTCACGCGGAAAAATCGACCATACCGTGACAGCGATGTTCCCGCTGTCTTTCTCTCCACTTTCCTTTGCGTCTGAGTTTTGGATTTCGCGCCATTCGAACGCGGCGCCAGAACCATCGGGAGAAGGGTGAATCCCTAAATGTGTTTCGTACCATCGATAAAGTTTGTCCGGTTCGTGTGATTTGAAGAATATTCCCCCAATGCCGGTAACTCGTTTCATGTCCCTCCCTCCAGATTCGCGCAGCACGATCAACTTTACACTGAAGACATCTCGCAAAACTCTACGGCGTTATCGGTACTAGGTTTTGGGCGCCGCCCAAGACCACGGGTGCATCTAACAGGTGATAAACGATTTGCGGCTATCTTGTTAAAATGACAAATGAGCAGCACTTCAAGGTGCAACCCCGCCATCGATTTCGGCAACTTAGAGTGATACCTGATCGGCCTTCGCGGTTATGTTTTGAGAACTTCATTGGGGCGATGATGAGATCAAAGCGCGGGTCGTGGCTTTCACTGGTCATGCTTGGCATGGTGACCGCGATTTCGGCAGCGCTTGGCTGCAGCATTCTTTTCGCCGGTGCGTCCGTGGTTTTTGCCGTCGCTGAACCACCAGCGCCTGCGACTGACACGCCATCGGAAACCATCACTCGATACCCGCTCCGCAGTGAATCCGCTTCTGCGGCAATCGCGGTCTTCTTTCGGGCGAACCCGGCGCAGTCTCATAATCCAGCTCCTGATAAGGAGACCGGGGGCGAAACAAAGATATTCGCAGGAATGATCACCGACTCCCATTGTGGTGCCAGGCACTCAAGGAATTCGGATAAGACATCCGCCGAATGCACCCATCTCTGTGTGCACAGCAAAGGCTCGCACTACGTTCTGGTAGACGGCGAAGAAATCCACGGCCTGCAAGGCGACCGCACCCAGCTGGACAAACTTGCAGGAACGAGAGTAAACGTCGTCGGAAGGCTCGTGGGAGACACGATCAGAGTCCAGTCGATTTCGCCACTTACAAATTAGATTTAGCCCACGTCGACGTTTTACTCGACCGGGCGTTCCACCATTACCGGCTGCGGCTTCTTGATCTCCCCGCCGCCTTGACCCTGCGAAACCACGGCTGTCGAGGGCAGTGAGGGCATCGCATTCACCGCCGGGCGTGAATCGTTACGCACACCGTTGCGTTCGTCCCATTTTCCAAAAATCATTTTGCCGGCAGTGGTCTGCAACACGGAAGTCACCGAAATGTCGATCGTCTTGCCAATCATCTTTCGTGCGTTGTCCACCACTACCATGGTGCCGTCGTCAAGATAAGCTACGCCCTGGTTATATTCTTTACCTTCTTTGAGAATGAACACTTTCATCGTCTCGCCGGGCAGCACAATCGGCTTCAGCGAGTTCGCCAGTTCGTTAATGTTCAATACAGCCACGCCCTGCAGTTGCGCGACCTTATTCAGATTGAAGTCGTTGGTAATAATTTTTCCTTCGTATACTTTGGCCAATTCAATAAGTTTCAAGTCGACTTCCCTTACCGCGGGAAAATCGTCCTCAACAATCTGAATTTGCACGCTGGCAATTTTTTGCAGACGTTGCAGAATGTCCAGTCCCCGCCGTCCCCGATTCCGTTTAAGGGAGTCGGCGGAGTCCGCGACTAGTTGCAGTTCGCGAAGGACGAACTGCGGAGTGACAATAATTCCGTCAAGGAAACCTGTCTCGGCGATATCCGCGATACGGCCATCGATAATGACGCTGGTGTCCAGAATCTTATAGCTTTTCTTGCCCTGCTTCTCGCCTCCGAAAACGCCTCCCAGCGCGGCCAGATTCAGCAAGTCACCTTTATTTGCTCCGACCACCAGTCCGACATAGGCCATTAAGAGCATCACCAGAATCTGCAAGAAGCTCTGCGTATGTCCCGCTGGGATACTGTTCCGAATTACCAGAGCAAACAGGTAGGCTCCGAAGATGCCCAGGATGCTGCCGATGGCGGCACCGATCAGGCGCGTCAAGCTGACGAGTCGGAGGCGCCATTCAAACAGCACAATGGCTATGCCGATCGCCACACCAGTCAGTGCAGCATCGAGCTTCGAAGGCAGGTCAAAAGGATCAATCAGATAACAGGTAACAGTAATAATTAAAACAAATAAAAAACGTACCAAAACCAAGTCCACCGAAGGACCTCCCCGGAACCCACCTGCGGCTCCCCGCCGCGAGCGAGAGTCCCGCACCAGTTACCGTGCTTCCAGAAATGGAACCAGTGATCTGTTAAGCGGAGCCTATGAATTAAAAGATAAAAAAGCTCCAACTTTCCTCGGATCGCAACGCTCGAAACGAGGAACCCCAACTCTTGTTAGTGAAAGTATATACCGGAGGTAAAGCTTCGATTTTGAAGTTGCAAACCTTTGCGGCTTTGCAGCCAATCACGCCTCTCATGGCATTGTCGTCGCTGCTTCCGGCGTGAGATACACTGCTGCCATGAAGGCCCTGGTAATCAGCCGCCCAGGCGGCGCTGATGTTTTGGAAATTCAGCAGGTCTCCGATCCCGTACTCGCGCCAGGACAGGAGTTGATACAGGTCGAAGCAGCTGGAATAAACTTTGCCGACATTATGACAGCGCAAGGAGGATATCCGGGGACTCCAAGACCTCCATTAGTCGCGGGACGTGAATTCTGCGGAATTCGTAACAGTGATAAACGACGGGTAATGGGATACGTTCAGTGGGGCGCATTCGCTGAGCGGGTGCCTGCTTCGCCCGCATTACTCTGGCCGGTGCCAGACGGATGGAGCTTCGAACAAGGCGCCGCGTTTCCGGTGAACTACTTCACCGCTTACTTTGCATACTGGAAAGCGGGCTTCCTGGAAGAACGACGCCGCGACAATCAACCCCGAGTTCTTATTCATGCCGTGGCTGGAGGGGTGGGAACAGCGGCGGTGCAGATTGGAAAGTTGTTAGGCATAGAAATGTACGGGACGTCCTCTTCGGAAGAAAAATTGGCGCGCGTAAAACGATTAGGCCTGCAACATGGGATCAACTACAAGGAACGCGACTACGAAGAGGCGATCAAAGAGCTAACTCAAGGCGAAGGAGTAGACGCCGTCTTTGAAATGTTGGGCGGGGAACATACGGTCAAGAGTGTCCGTTGCCTGCGGGATTTTGGACGAGTAATCGTGTACGGTGCCGCAACCGGCCAGCCAGCCATGGTAGACGCGCGCCAGCTTTACGCAAAAGGCGCAAGCGTGCACGGTTTGTGGCTCACTTATCTATCCGCGAAACGCGAATTAATGAATCAGGCATGGGAACAGCTTTCCGCGTGGATGGCGCAAGGCCATCTTCGTCCAGTAGTCGGTGAAGTTCTACCCTTGGAAAGGGCTCAGGACGCGTACCGGCTACTACTCGAACGCAAGAACTTCGGCAAAGTAGTTCTAAGGATAACTGGTTGACCTTGAAGATCAGAAAAATTTAACCCCAAGACCCGCCAGAAGCTACCAAGACTGCACAGAATTTCTACCTGAAATCAACGATTCGTTAAGTCCTTTCGCGTCCTTGATAATCAATCGCTTTTCGGAATGGCGGTACTCAGTGTAATGAAGAAGCGTCGTAAAGCCCGGACAAGACAACACAATGCGTTGTTGTGTTGTGGTTTTCTGGCCACCGAACGTTGCTAACAACGAATCCTTCAGGGCGTCAAAAGAAGTAACTCGAGCCGATGTGTGATGGAACTTTTCAACGGCACGCAGCGTACTTGAAAACTGAGGATGATCGAGACCCGGTTTGGTTGGATGTGAGCGCCCAATCCGGAACGACTGACCAAAAATTCAGGGGTTAAAGGGATTGGCCTCAAACTCGGTTTGGCGGCCCAGGTGAGAACAATCCCCAAGCGGAGAGCACGAAGCCTTGTGGCTCAGCCCTCTTTGCTTAACCCCGAAGCAGCATTGTAGGCCTTCGGCGGTAAAACACAAGAAGTTCCCGACGCAGGCAAGTCCAGGCCGCCCGAACCGATTCCCGACGTCTTCGGGAAAGAAAAAAGGAGCGCAATGAAATCATCGAAAATCTCCAAGGGCTTGTTGCTGGGACTGGCTTTGCTACTGGCTACAAGTGCGTTTGCAGCCAACAAGGGATCGCTTCAGGTAAGCGCCCCCGTCACGATCAACGGCAAGGAAATCCCCGCCGGTGACTATACGGTGAAGTGGGATGGCACTGGACCGAACGTCGAAGTCAACATCCTGCGCGGTAAAAACGTCGTAGCCACAGTGCCCGCCCGAGTCGTCGAACTTGATCGCGCTCCTGAGCGGGATTCAGCCGTGACCGTGGTGAACGCAGACGGCCGCAAATCTCTCAACGAGATTCGCCTGAGTGGAAAGAAATATGCGCTCGCTGTCGGCGCGGAATCGGCCCGAGCAGAATCTGGTGACACCAGCAAGTAAGGGGTCAGCAATCGATAGGTGAAACCTTGAACTGGGGAGCCCCCACAAAGCTCCCCTTTTTTGCCTTGATGCCCGGTCTTGGCCGCTTCTCAGACTGGGAAATGCACCGCGACTTCCATTTTCGCGAAAAGTCGGATTTCAGGAGATTTCCTCGATCGACCGGTCGCTAAGGTCCGGGACTGGTGTTATCGCCCCCGTACAGGTCTATAATCACGACTTTGTCCGGGTGAAGCGTGCGCGTCCTTATACTTAGCGATATTCATAGCAACCTCGAAGCGTTGGAAGCATGCCTTGCGGCAGCTCCTGCATACGACATGGCCGTGAATTTGGGCGATGTTGTCGGTTATGGCGCCAGCCCTAACGAGGTCATTGGTCGTGTGCGCACCCTTGGAACAACCTTTGTTCGCGGCAACCACGATAAGGCCGCTAGCGGCGCAATGGATCTGAGAGACTTCAATCCCATTGCGGGACTCGCTGCGCTGTGGACCCGAGACCAACTTACACCGGACAATTTGCAGTGGCTGCAAGCCCTACCGCAAGGCCCCATACAGATCGGCGAACTACCTGGTGTTCAATTCGTCCATGGCTCTCCGGTAGACGAAGATGAATATGTCGTGACCTTGCGAGACGCCATCGAGCCGTTGCTGACTTCAGCACCTCCCCTTACATTTTTCGGACACACTCATCTGCAAGGATGTTTTTCCACGAATAATATCGCTAGCGATTACCTGCGTCCCCTTTACAACACAGTCGGCCAGGCTGAGACGACGGAGTTCCCGCTAAAACTCGGCATGCGCTACATGATCAACCCGGGCTCGGTCGGCCAGCCTCGCGATGGTGATTGGCGAGCCGCCTTTGCCGTTTTTGATTCGGACAAGCGCGTAATCACCTTCTGTCGTGTGCCCTACAATTTGAAACAGGCCCAAGATCGTATCCTGACCGCCAATCTTCCGCAGCGATTAGCCACCCGTCTCGCCGCCGGCAGATAGACGTGGGAGACGCCCCGCCAGGCCGCTGTACTTGATTGCGATTTGAATTATTGGATCTAATTTTGGCTTCGAAGTTGCTTTCCTACTTACCAGTAAATGTAAACTTTTCCCATGCCCTCATATCCATCACGCAGCCCCTTCTCATCGTTCACCATCAGAACGCCCGAGCATTACCTGATTGCTCACAGTGACGGTGGTGCGCGCGGTAATCCTGGCCCCGCTGGGTATGGTGTAGTGATCCAGGATCAGACGGGACGAAGAGTCGCTGCCTTAAGCGAATACCTCGGCCATCAGACAAATAACTTCGCCGAATATCAGGGATTGATAGCGGCCCTTGAATACGCAGTTAATAACGGAAACAAGGCTCTGAAGGTGGTGAGTGACTCAGAGTTATTGGTGCGCCAGATCAAGGGCATTTACAAAGTCAAGAATGCCACGTTGCAGGAGCTTCACGCCCGGGCCAAGGAGTTAATCTCGCAACTGGACTGGTTCTCCATCGATCACGCCCTGCGCGAACACAATCAGGAAGCGGACGATCTTGCGAACCGCGCAATGGACAAAGGTACAAGCAAGGCCTCGCGAGTACCACCGTCCGCGGATGCCTCCGCCCCGTCCCAAGAATTCGAAGGTGTCGTTCGGGACGGCATCATAAAGTTGATCAAAGGCGAATTGCCGGAAGGCACTAGGGTGCAGATACGAGTGAAAAGATGATCACGATCAAAACTTCTTGGCAGCAAAACTGGGACTCATTACGATGCAGACGTTAAGTCATGTCGCGTTGGTTGTCAGAGATTACGATGAAGCGCTGGCGTTTTTTACTCGTACACTGAATTTTGTATTGCTCGAAGACACGCGTTTAAACGAGGACAAACGCTGGGTGCTGATCGCTCCACCAGGTTCTCAAGGAACGGCTTTGCTTTTAGCGCGCGCGGCTACTTCGGAGCAGGAGAGTCGCATCGGGAATCAAAGCGGCGGGCGAGTCTTTCTCTTTTTGCATACCGATGATTTTTGGCGGGATTATCGAGAAATGATTGCCCGGAAAGTAGTGTTCATAAGACCACCACAAGAAGAGGAATACGGTACGGTCGCAGTTTTCGAAGACTTGTACGGCAATAAATGGGACTTGGTGCAGCCAAAGACGAGCGTCCAAAAATAAAGACGCATTGATGATCTCGCGGCTCGCTTCACATACGACGCCTTCACGTCAGCTGGTACCCGCTTCAGTCTTCCAACGAAGTGTGGTCGTGTACGATCTTCCATCCATCGGGAAATTGGCGGAACACCAGCGTAAATAATCCGTGGGGGGTTTTGCCATCCGACAAAGCTAGTTTCCAACTGCCTCGGACGAAGGCGGCGTTCGCGCCGAGTGTTTCGATCTGTAAATCGGAGAATGTTAGCGTGCCCATATCATGGCCTTCGCCCTGATAACTCTTACGGTAACGGTCAAGCGTGCCTTGCCATCCGGAAGTCTTCTTCGTCCCGAAAAACGTCAGGTTCGGCGAGTTCCAATAACCAGCCATGAATGCGTCAAGGTCGTGTTTGTTCCAGGCGGCTTGCTGTTGCTGAAGGACCTGCAGAATGTCTGATTCTTGTGCTGCGAGAGGACTAAGAAGGGCAAATAAAAGAAGGATCATTCGCATGCGATTCTCCTGGCAGGAGTGTCGCACAGAAAAATGCATATGGAAACGTCTGCCGATTTCAAAAGGATTGATGTGGAGAGGCCGGGGTCGCGCGGAATTCAATGCTCCAAACGCGAACCGCGTGTGCCCCGAGGTATGACCTGCGTCTTAGGGGCCGGCGATCGAGGGTTACGCACGTCCTTTTTTCGCTGCGGCTGCCGCTAACGTTCCGGCTTTTTCCCACGGACGCTTCGGGCGCTCTGCCTTCGGTTTGTCGCGATCCTTAATGCGGTCATACTGGTACGATTCGCTCACCGTACCCAGCGATTCGTTGTACAGGCTCGGCAAGCCCAGACCTTCTTTCAGTTCCTCGGTAAATTGCTGCAGGGCTTTGAGGTGATCTGCGGTTGCCGGGACTTCGGCTTTGGATGTTTTCAGAAATTGCTGGTAGCCGCGGTTAACGAGCTTGGAAATTTCGCTCCCGATCAAATATCCGGGATAGGCGAAGAGCTTCACGCCATCGTCGCCGTCCTTCTGTATGGCGGCGGAAACCCCATATTTCTTCAAAAACACACGCGCCTGGGTGCCTGGCGCGTCGGTCAAATCAAAGCCGTGATCGCGCAGCCAGCCTAGCGCGTCTTCATAACTTCGCTGTTCTACCTTAGTTGTCATTCGTTTTGGACTTCCAATCCCTTCAAAACTGTCTCTACGTACAAGAGTCAGATGCGCGTCATCTAAAAAGAGTGCATTCCGGTCATATCCGGCCGGAATCCAGTCAGCCTCTTTTATAATCCAATGAAGTGGCGCTCATCTGTTTATTCAAGAGCTGAATACATTACGATAGTCACGGCCTCAAGTTTAAAATTATGCCGCCGCTCTCCACCGCTCGAACGGAAGTGTCTGATTCTTCGACGTCTGGACGTCCAGCGACGGAGCCGCGTTCCATTCCCAATGCCTTGGGCCGACGTAGCCTGGAACTCATTGGCAACACTCCATTGCTGCGACTCGATCGACTCACGCAAGATTTGCCAGGCATCCAACTTTTCGGCAAAGCCGAATGGTACAACCCCGGCGGTTCAGTAAAGGACCGGGCCGCGTGGAACATCGTCGCCCAGGCACGTGCCAGTGGGAGATTCGGGCCGAATCAAACTTTGCTCGACTCCACCAGCGGAAACACAGGAATTGCCTATGCCATGATCGCGGCAGCTGAGGGCTTTCCGCTGACGCTGTGCATGCCGGAAAACGTTTCCATCGAACGCAAACGTATCCTCCACGCTTACGGGGCTACCATCATTTACACCGATCCTGGCGACGGCTCCGACGGAGCGATTCGTGCCGCACGCGAACTCTTCGCCAGGGAACCCGGCAAATACTTTTACGCCGACCAATACTCCAACGACGCCAATTGGCAGGCTCACTACCATGGCACAGCCAACGAAATCTGGCAACAAACAGAAGGACAAGTAACTCACTTCGTCTCGATGATGGGCACCAGCGGCACGTTCATGGGGACGACGCGCCGGCTGAAAGAATTAAATCCGGCGGTTCGTTGTATCTCGCTGCAACCCGATTCTCCATTCCACGGCATCGAAGGTGCCAAACACATGTCCAGCGCCATCGTTCCGAAAATTTATGACCCATCGCTGGCAGATCAGGACATAGGCATATCGACCGAGGCCGCTTATCGCATGGCCATCCGGCTGGCTCGCGAAGAAGGGCTGCTGGTCGGTATTTCGGCCGCGGCAGCGGTGGTGGGATGTTTACAAGTGGCGCAACAATTGGGTAGCAGCGAACGCGCTGTCTTCGTAACCATCCTCTGCGATTCCGGCGACAAATATTTGAGTGAACGATTCTGGGAAGAGGGATGACTGGAACGTCTCCTCCATGCTAAAGATAGATCGCAATAACTACGCCTCTCTCCGCCAGCATGGCGAGGAAACCTATCCTCATGAATGCTGCGGAGTTCTGCTCGGCCAGATGGACGAACATGGCACACGCACGGTGACTTCGATTGCCCGTGCCGGGAATACCCGTACCGACTCTGCGCACAACCGGTACAACATCGATCCGAAGGAACTGATCCGCATTCAACGCGAAGGCCGCGAACGCGGGGAGGACATCATCGGCTTCTACCACTCACATCCCGATCATCCTGCCCAATGGTCGCAGACCGATTTCGCCGAAGCGCACTGGTTCAGTTGCTCATACGTAATCACCAGCGTGCAGAGAGGCAAGGCGGTGCTGACTAACTCGTTCGAACTGACCGGCGCCGACGAAATCGACAAAATGCTAGTGCTCGAGACGCTTGAGGTAATTTGACCCTGCCCCTGTTTGGGGCTGCTGAATCCCCTGCCCATCCTGTGGCATCATGTATACCTATGCCGAAGATCCAGATTCCTACGCCCCTGCGGCAGTATACCGGCAAACAGCCTGCGGTTGATGTCACCGCTGCCACCATCGGGGAAGCTCTTTCCGACCTCGTCGCCAGGCACCCCGACCTGCGCCGCCACCTCTATACCGATGAGGGCAAACTGCGCGCCTTCGTGAATGTGTACCTCAATGACGAGGACGTGCGCTACCTGCAGAAGGAAGCCACTGCAGTCGGAGATGGTGATAGTATTTCTATAGTGCCTTCCATCGCAGGAGGCCGGAATTGATAGCCCAACTACCGATTTTCAGGATGTTCGAATTGAACCTTGAGCTCAAACTCCGCTGTTGTTGTTCTTCCTGTCGGTAGTTCCGAAGTCGTCAATCCGCAAATCATCGATTTTCAAATTAACTGAGGTTTTCATGGCCACCACACTGGAAGTCAAACCCGAAGCCACTAGTCTTACCAACGACGAAATTCAGCGTTATTCGCGCCACCTGATCATGCCTGAGGTCGGGGTGGAGGGTCAGCTCAAGCTGAAGGCCGCGCGCGTACTGTGTATTGGCGCGGGCGGGTTGGGTTCGCCTCTTGCCTTGTATTTGGGCGCAGCCGGTGTAGGCACACTCGGGATCGTCGATTTCGATGTGGTGGATTACACCAACCTTCAGCGTCAGATCATTCATTCCACCGCGGACGTGGGTCGGAAGAAGCTGGATTCGGCAGCTGAGAAACTGAAAGCCATTAACCCTTTTCTCAATATCCGGAAGTTTGATACGCGTTTGTCGAGCGAAAATGCGCTCGAGATTTTCCGTGAATTCGACATCATCGCCGATGGCACCGACAATTTTCCTACCCGGTATTTGGTGAATGACGCGTGCGTGCTTACCGGCAAACCCAACGTCTACGGATCGATTTTCCGCTTCGAAGGGCAGGCGAGCATTTTCGCGACCGAGGATGGGCCGTGCTACCGTTGCCTTTATCCCGAACCTCCCCCACCGGGCTTGGTGCCCTCATGCGCGGAAGGTGGGGTTTTAGGCATACTGCCGGGACTGGTTGGCGTTATTCAGGCAACCGAAGTCATCAAGCTGATCCTGGGCGCGGGCCAATCCCTGACTGGCCGCCTGTTGTTGATTGATGCTTTAGACATGAAGTTCCGCGAACTTAAACTGCGCAAGAACCCCGATTGCCCCGCCTGCGGGAACCATCCAACTGTAACCAGTCTCATAGACTACAACGAGTTTTGCGGAATTCGCGGCGAGGAGAAGCCCGGGGGAACAGGGGCAGGCGACATTCAGGTGGAAGAATTGAAACGTCGGCTGGATGCGGGCGACGACCTGTTTGTCCTTGACGTACGCGAGCCGCACGAATATCAGATCTGCAATATCGGCGGTCATTTGATTCCCCTGGGAGACCTAGCAAAACGGGTGAATGAACTAGACTCCAGCCGGGAAATCGTAGCTCATTGCCGCTCCGGCGTTCGCAGCGCCAAAGCGGTAGATTTCCTAAAGCAAGCCGGATTCAGGAAAGTTCATAACCTAACCGGAGGGATTCTGGCCTGGGCCGACCGGGTCGATCCCAAAATGCCGAAGTATTGATATTTGTTCGGTTGTGTGGGGCGCGGGCGCCTTCGCCCGCGTTTTTTTTTAGAGCACGGTTGCATGTAATCGTGTCCCACTACCGCTCCTTGACTTTCGTCCACTCATATCTGTCGCGTGTTTCTCGCCCACTTTCGAGCCGCGTTATTGCGCTTGACGTTAGTCGTGATAACGACTATAAATTAGTTAGATGAGTAAAAGCGTGCAAGCTGAGATCCGCCAGACCAAGCCTTTCGATACTCTGGAAGACGAGGCCGTGGTGGCATTGCAGCGCACGGCTGATCAATTGGAGTGGGAATTCAGTGCCATGCTGAAGCCGCATGGTCTTTCGCCCACCCAATACAATGCTCTGCGCATCCTGCGGGGCGCTGGGTCGGCGGGATGGGCGTGCAGCGAAATCGCGGAGCGCATGATCAACCGCGATCCCGATGTCACCAGGCTGCTCGATCGTCTCGAACGCCGCGGCCTGGTAGTGCGCAGCCGTGAAGGGAAAGATCGCCGGGTCATCATCGCCCGCATAACCCCGGCTGGCGCGACGCTTCTGAAAAGCCTCGATCGTTCTATCGAGGACTTTAACCGCAGCTTGCTTGGACATCTTGGGGAAAAGGGATTACGGACGCTGATCAAACTCCTCGAGACAGCCCGAAACCGCGATGACTAATTTTTTTACAATCTACATTCGTTATCACGACATTCGTCTAAGTTATATTTAAGGGAGCAGCATGCCAAATAATCCGGCAGCACCGACCGATGTGACGGTTAAAACGATTTCAATCCAGGAATTCGGCCGATGCTCGACTCGAGGCGACCGTTCCAGTTCTGGAACGTTCTCACCGACCGAGTGGTTCAAGGGAGAGAACATCGCAGGTTCGCGGCTCGTTCCTCTGGACAAGGTGAGGCCACGAAGTCCGAAACACGAATTTGCCGCGGAACACCGAGATCGTCGTATACTGCGGCGGCCCGAAGTGTCCGCAGAGCCGCATGGCGGCGGAAAAGCTGACGAAACTGGGCTATGAGAATGCTCGGTCCTACGAGGGTGGACTGGAAGAGTCGAAGGGCACGGGTTTGGCCGTCGAAAAAGCGTAATGCAATGTCCTCATTGGGACAGGGGGCCCGCGGGGACGCTCCGAACGTTTTCAGAAGTTGGCCACTCTAGGAAGAGCCAAAAACGGTTTGGGAGGACGTTATGAACAATGTTTCGGATCGGTCTTCGAATCGGTTTTTTAGTCCGTCGTGCGGAATTACGGTTTTGCGAGTTGTGGTTGGGATTGTATTTTTTGCGCATGGCTGGCAGAAGCTGTTTGGGTTTGGCTTCCACGGAGTGGCCGGCTTTTTTGCGGGGGCTGGGATTCCGTTGCCTTTTGTGTCCGGTGTGATCGTGACCCTGGTTGAATTTCTTGGAGGCGCTGCGTTGATCATCGGATTGTTGACCCGCTGGGCTGCCGCTTTGAATGGTTTTGACATGGTGGTGGCAATTCTTGTGGTTCACCTCAAAAACGGTTTTCTAAAGCCGGGAGGGTACGAGCACCCGTTGGTCATGCTGGCAGCGTGTATTGCGCTGGTAATGCTCGGGCCGGGATCGGTTTCGGTGGATGGGGCGCTGGCGAAGCGGGAATAGCTGGTGGCGGATCGGATCTAAAGGATCAGGATCATCTGGATACAGCAGAAGACTTTCGAAGCAGGGATCGTGTGAGGTTCAGGCCAAAGCCGGCGGACTGGAGCGTCCGCCCACACTTGGCCGGCAGACCTCACCTTTGGCGTTTCTTTTTCTGAGACACCGACTTAACCGTGCTCTTGCCGCCGAATACGCGGGCGAAGATCTTGTCGATATTTCTCAGCTGACGCTTCAGATCGAACGCGCGTTCTATCTGCTTGCGTGGAACCCTGCTGGTGATGCTTTTATCCTTCACTACCAGATCGTGAAAATTCAAATCCTCTTTCCAGGCCCGCATGGCGTGGCCCTGCACCGCGTGGTAGGCGACCTCGCGCGAGACGCCGTGTTCCACCAGATCGAGCAGCAACTGCCCGCTGAACACCAGTCCGCGCGTGCTTTCCAGATTGGCTCTCATGCGCTCCGGATAGACGAACATAGTCTCGAGCAGGTTCGCGATTTTCTGCAGCATGTAGTCCACCAGAGTGGTGGAATCCGGAATGATGATGCGTTCCACCGACGAATGAGAAATGTCGCGCTCATGCCAGAGCGGAACGTTTTCAAAACCAGCCTGCGCGTTCGAACGCACCACTCTTGCCAGACCGCTAATCTGCTCAAGCGTTATCGGATTGCGTTTGTGCGGCATGGCAGAAGACCCCTTCTGCTTCTCGCTGAAGAATTCTTCCACCTCGCGCACTTCAGTGCGTTGCAAATGCCGGAGTTCAGTGGCGATCTTATCCAATGAACTGGCGATCACCGCCAACACGGCCAGATAAGTGGCATGACGATCGCGCTGAATCACCTGCGACGATATGGCGGCGGCCTTCAACCCCAGCCGCTTGCACATCTTCTCTTCCAGTTCCGGGCTGAGATGAGCAAATGTGCCAACGGCGCCGGAAAACTTCCCTACGCGCATGTCTTCAACCGCAGCGCGAAAGCGAGCGATGTTGCGCTGCGTTTCGGAGTACCAGTTAGCCAGCTTGAATCCAAAAGTGATCGGCTCCGCGTGGATGCCATGGGTGCGCCCGATCATAGGCGTGTCCTTGAACTCCCAGGCGCGCCGCTCGAGCACGGCAGAAAGCTTTTCCAGATCGACAGCGATGATCGCGGAAGCCTGCTGGATCAGCAGGGCCTGCGAAGTATCGACGACGTCGTTCGAAGTCAGCCCGTAATGAAACCAGCGGGCATGCGGTCCCACGATTTCGGCCACCGCCGTGGTAAAGGCGATAACGTCATGGCGAACTTCCTCTTCAATTTCCACAATTCGATCAAGGTTGAAGTCGGCGCGCTCTCGAATCGCGCGAGCCGCGTCCTTGGGCACCATACCAGCCTCAGCTAAGGTTTCCGTGGCCGCGACTTCGACGGCCAGCCAGGTGCGAAAGCGATTCTCGTCGCTCCAGATGCGACCCATGTCGGGGCGAGTATATCGTGGGATCAAGATGATTCTCCCTGATGGTCTAATGGAAGTACGGGACTAGGGATTGTAAATGGGAGTGGAACTGGTGACCAGCCATCCTTCTCAGAAATTCGCCGGTGACCAAGGCGTTTAACAGTTGCAAGCGACTACGCCAGAGCAATAACGTCAATCTCCACCAGAACGTCTTTCGGCAGACGCGCAACTTCCACCGTCGACCTGGCGGGAGGTGCGATGTTGAAATATCGCCCGTAGACTTCATTCATGGCCGTGAAATCTGCCATGTTTTTTAAATAGACCGTGGTTCGCACCGCTTTTTTCAACCCACTGCCGGCTGCGGTAAGAATTGCCGACAGATTCTTGAGAACGCGCTCGGTCTGCGCCGCCACGTCTCCGGCAATGACCTGCTGGCTCGCCGGGTCAATAGCCACCTGGCCAGAGACGAAAACAAATCCACTTGCTCGGATAGCTTGGGAATAGGGGCCAATGGCCTGCGGGCCTTCCTTGGTTTCAATCACGTCGCGCATGGAGCCTCCGGGATCGGTGGTAGTGAGCTTTGTCCGGTGCCAGAATTAACGCAGATCGCCGGGGCTGCAGTCAACCATACTCAGATTTTCTGCAGCCTTTGCACATCGTGAACACCGGGAATTTTTCGCACTCCGTTGACGATATTTTCCAGATGCTTAAGATCGGCTATATCGAGCACGATATCCACATTCGCCTGGCCGTTATTAGTTCGCGCTTCGATATTTCGAATATTAGTTTTCGTATCGCTGATCACGGCTGTTATTTGCTTTAACATGCCGAAACGGTCATCGCAGAAGACAGTCAGTTTTACAGGATAGGCGCTTGGGGTTCCTTCGTCGTGCGCCCACTCCACCTCAATCTTCCGTTCCGGCTCATACATGAGGTTCACAACGTTGGGACAATTAAGCCCGTGAACCGCGACCCCCTTGCCGCGGGTGACGTAGCCTACGATCGATTCTCCACGAATCGGGTTACAACAACGCGCGCGGTAGACCAGCAGGTCTCCCTGTCCGGTGACGCGAATCGCGTTATTGTTTTGATCGCCTCCAAAAACTCGCCGCACCACACTGGCCAGGCTGCTGGGTTTATCCGCTTCCTCTTCAGCCACTGGCTCGGTTGCTGCTGGCGCAATGCGTCCTAAGATCTGTCGTGCAGAAAATTTGCCATAGCCGATGCCCGCCATAAGGTCATCGGCGCGGCCGACGCCATAATCGGCTGCAATTCGGAGAAGTTCTTCATCCTTGATTTCTTTCAACGACACGCGGTACTTGCGGGCTTCTTTCTCAATCAGTTTGCGGCCGATTTCGATGGCACGCTCCCGCTGATGAACATTCAGCCAGTGTTTGATTTTGTTACGCGCGCGGGAAGACTTGACGATCGCCAGCCAATCGCGGCTGGGCTTGTGTCCTGCCTGGGTAAGGATTTCGACGATGTCGCCGCTATGCAGTTTGAAACGCAGTGGAACCATGCGTCCATTTACCTTTGCGCCCACGCAACTGTGACCAACTTCTGTGTGAACTGAGTACGCGAAATCGATTGGCGAAGAATCGCGAGGCAGAACCACAACTTTCCCTTTCGGGGTGAACGTGTAAACCTCTTCCGGATACAGGTCAATCTTCAGGGTTGAAAGAAACTCGCTGGGGTCCGAGACGTCGCGCTGCCATTCAACCACCTGGCGGAGCCATGCCAGGCGTTGCTCGTCCTGGGCCGAGACTGGGCCATCTTTGTATTTCCAGTGCGCCGCAATGCCCTCCTCTGCCATCTTGTGCATTTCTTCGGTGCGTATTTGGACTTCGAAAGGCATGCCTTCTTCCGAAATCACCGAGGTGTGCAGCGACTGGTAAAAATTCGGGCGAGGCATCGCAATGAAATCTTTGATACGGCCGGGCACGGGGCGCCACAGATTGTGAATGATGCCCAGCACCGCGTAGCAATCCTGAAGCGATGTCGTAATCACCCGCATAGCGTAGAGATCGTAAACCTGTTCGACGGTAATGTGCTGCCGTTGCAGCTTCTTGTGAATGCTGTACAGGCGCTTGATGCGGCTTTCGACAGTCGCCGTGATCCCAGCCTCTTTCAGCTTGTCGCGAAAAACCGATTCTACCCGGGCAAGAAACGCTTCTCCAGCCTTACGACGAGACTCGACCGCATCGTGAACCTGCTGATATCCGATGGGATCGACGTAACGGAATCCGAGATCTTCCAATTCGCCACGAATTTTCCCCATGCCAAGGCGGTGGGCAATGGAAGCGTAGATATCGAGGGTTTCGCGCGCAATCTTCTGCTGGCGATCTGGCGGAAGGTGTTCCAGAGTGCGCATGTTGTGCAAGCGGTCGGCGAGCTTGATGAGCACAACCCGAATGTCATCTACCATTGCCAGCATCATCTTGCGAAGGTTTTCTGCCTGCTGTTCTTCGCGGGTGGCGAAATCGATGGCGCTGATCTTGGTAACACCCTCAACGATATGGGCCACCTGTTCGCCAAACTCCTTGCGGATATCGACAACGGTAACCGAGGTATCTTCCACCGAATCATGCAACAATCCGGCCGCAATGGCGACCGGGTCCATCTTCATTTCGGCCAGTACAAGAGCCACTTCCAGTGGATGGACGAGGTAAGGTTCGCCGGAAGCCCGGCTTTGACCGGCATGGTGTTTTTGCGAAAATTCGTAGGCTTTCCGGATTAGTTCGAGATCGTCGTTAGGCCGGCTGGCCCGCATCCTGCGCATCAACTCACGGAATTTAGTTACCGTAAGGACGTTCGTCGCGAACTGTTGGCGCAAGGTCGCCATGTACGATTATAACGTGCGGCGCTCCCTGCCTGATCAGGACGGCGTCGTCACCGATAGGGCAAAGCATTGGTGTGAGGTTGTTTGCGGAGTGCGTCGGCTTGTCCTGGCAGTCAAAAAACGGGTTACTAGAGAGAAAAGCCTCGGCTTGAATTCGCAGGCAGCGCTGGTCTGCGCCGCCACATCTGCTAAAGTTGATACGAAAGTCTGCCATGAACTCGCGGCGTGTTCTAGTTAGTGGAGCTTCAGGTTTTATCGGAGCCGCTCTTCTTCCTGCCTTGAGAGAAGGCGGCTATTCTGTAACTCGCCTTGTTCGGGGTCCGGCTTCGGGCACAGACCAGGTGACATGGAATCCCAGCAAAACTGTGCCGCCAGATTCCGTCTCCGGCTTCAACGCGGTAATTCATCTCTCGGGAGAAGCCATCGTCGGGCGCTGGACCGAAGCGAAGAAGCGCCGAATCATCGAGAGCCGTGTTCAAGCTACGACACATCTTGCACAAGCCTTGGCCAAGGCCCCGCAGTGCCCGCAAGTATTCATATCGGCCTCGGCCATCGGTTACTACGGCGATCACGGCGGTGAAATCCTTAAAGAAGAAAGCTCCTCCGGAAGCAGCTTTCTTTCAGAGGTATGCCGCCAGTGGGAGGCCGGCGCCAAACCAGCCGCCGATGCTGGAATTCGCACCGTACAGATGCGTTTTGGGGTGGTGCTGAGCGCAAACGGTGGCGCCTTGGAGAAAATGCTGCTTCCGTTTCGGCTAGGCGTCGGTGGCCGGCTCGGCAATGGACGGCAGTGGATGAGTTGGGTGGCCCTCGACGACGTCGTGGGCGCAATCCAGCACGCGCTGACTAACGCTTCGCTGCAAGGTCCAGTCAATACCGTCGCGCCCAATCCCGTCACGAACATCGACTTCACGAAAGCTTTAGCAGTCGCGCTCAAACGTCCAGCAATTTTCCCGATGCCGGCTTTTGCCATACGTATAGTTTTTGGAGAAATGGGAGAAGAACTGTTTCTCGCCAGTGAGCGCGTCGTGCCGGCCAAGCTATCGGCAACCGGATATCAGTTCAAATATCCGGAATTAACACGAGCACTCGAAGCGATACTCCAGCGAAATTAATGGCAGGGTATCCATCCCTACATGCATTGCTAACAACTCGAGATTTTAGAAATGGCCGCATCCTGGACGCTTTTGTCATCGCCAAAGCCGGGTAGCCAGACTACGCCAGGCTCGCGGCGAAACCACGTCATCTGGCGCTTGGCGTAGTTGCGATGCGCTTGCTGTGCAGACTGCACTGCCGTCCTGCCGTCGATCTCACCCTTGATCAATGCTAGCGCCTGCTTGTACCCCAAGGAACCCAGCGGACGCGCGCGCTCCCCGTATTTCGCCAAAAGGTTTATTGTTTCTTCCACCAATCCGTCATCGAACATTCGCTGAGCTCGCTGATTAATTCTCTCGTACAACGCGTCGCGATTGGGTTCGAGCCCAATCCGCAAAATCCGGAACCCTCGCAGAGGATCGCGTCCCTCCTGCCACATTTCAGTCATCTTCGCTCGCGAAGCGAGGCAGATTTCGATGGCCCGCACCAGTTTTGGAACATCGTTGGCATGGATTTTCTTTGCAGCCATTGGGTCCAGACGACTTAGTATCCGGTGCAAATAAGACGACCCCTTCTCGTCGACAAGAAGGCGTAGGCGGTTGCGCAATTCTTCTGATCGTTGCGGCCCGGGAAACAGTCCATCCAACAGGGCCCGAAGATACAAACCGGTGCCACCCACGACTACAGGCAGAATATTCCGAAATTTGATGCCTTCGAGCACAGAACGCGCTTGCCGCGCATATTCACCCGCGGTGATGTAGTCGAGAGGATCCACAATATCGAACAGATGGTGGGGAGCGCGGCTGCGCTCAGCCATGGTTGGCTTTGCGGTGCCGATCTCGAATTCGCGATACATCGCAACCGAATCGCAGTTCACGATCTCACCGGGAAAATGTTCCACGATGGCAAGCGAAAGTGCGGTCTTCCCGCTTCCTGTCGGCCCTACAATCACTACCAATAGAGGCTCCGATGACACAGTCAGCGCGCGCTCCCGGCGATGTGATGACCGTACCGTAGAAGAGTGAAAGGCAGTATCAAAGCTTCGATGATCGAAGTGCCGGTAGCCTCAAGTTTGAAAATGTGCCGTTTATCGAGGCGTGGAGCTGGCGGAGGATCGGGTTGCGGCGGCGGGCTAGCGGCGGGCATCGTAACATTGTAGCCTCGCTCAGCGGGGGGAGCAGTCATGGCATGTGGTGCGACATCCCCTTAGCCCGACTCTTCTCTCTCGCAGCATATTAGCGAATGCTAGACTTCATGCTGTCGTGTCGATGCCTAAAAGCAGTTCAGCGGGGAAAATTGTCCGTTTCAACCTTTTCTCAGTCGACCTCGCATCCGGAGAGCTACGAAAAAAAGGCGTGCGGATACGCCTTCAGGAACAGCCGTTCCAGCTGCTCGCCTTTCTCCTCGAGCGTCCCGGTGAGTTGGTTACGCGGGACGAACTACGGCAAAAGTTGTGGCCAGCAAACACGTTCGTGGATTTCGACCACAGCTTAAACACCGCGGTAAATAAGCTGCGGGAGGCGCTGGGAGATTCGGCATCCAATCCACGCTTTGTCGAAACTCTCGCACGCCGCGGATACCGTTTCCTGGCGGCGGTAGAAACGGCTGGCGCGCAACCCCGGTTAACGGAAACTTCGAAAACCGGGTCACTTATCGGAACGGCAACGCCCGTCGCCGAATTCGAGAGTGGGCTCGATATTCCCTTGCCGAACCCTACTCTGATCCGTGGCCTTTTTGGATTGATTCAGATCATGTATCTCACTTTTTATATTACGGCTCTTTTTCATCTGACGGAGGTTGAGCGGATAATCAGCTCGTTTCTCCAGGGTTCGACGGGGTCAGCTCTTTTTTCTGCCGTATGGATCACCGCCGGCGTTGGTATTCCTCTACGCTTCTATCTGCTCTCGGCGGTCGCGTTTGACCACCGGCAAATCGGCAAGAAGTTCCAGCGGATGTTTTTGATCATTCTGCTTATGGATCAGCTATGGGCGATCTCGCCATTCCTTCTGGCTAACAAGATCGGCTTCGGAGCCGCATTTGCAGCCGTCGCAGCCCTGATCTATGTGCCGTTTTCGGAGCGCACGTTGATGCGAATGGCTTATCCAACCGGAAAGTAAATGGGAGCCCGAGCCTCCGGAGGGCGTAGCTCTTGGCAAGAAAATAACTCGGACCCGTTTGCACAATCGTTTCGCAAGTCAGCAGCCCTGCTCACAAAAGTTGCGCATAAACGTCTGAATCAAGGCAGGTGTGTACTGGTTTGCTTGAAAGGCCCAGCCTTGGTTTGCAATGATCTGAATCGTCACCAACGAGGATTAATGTTTCGAACCGCCCTTGCGCTCTTTTTTTTCTTCATTGCCGCTATGCCGTTTGCGCTTTCTCAGGGTACTCCTGCGGCGCATCACTCCGTTCTCGACGTCGATTCGATGGACCCCGGCGTGGACCCTTGCACTGACTTTTTCACGTACTCTTGTGGAGGCTGGCTAAAGAAGAACCCCATACCGCCGGACAAAACCAGTTGGGGGCTTTCGTCAAGACTCGCGGATGATAACCGTGCTTTGTTACGGACGATTCTGGAAGAAGCCGCATCTCCCGCGTCCGGGAAAGATCCGGTCAAACAAAAAATCGGCGATTACTATGCCGCCTGCATGGATGAAAAAGCGATTGAGTCTTGCAGGAGCAACCGCCTTGAAACCGCAGTTTGATCGAATTGCCGGCATGCATCACAAGAAGGACATTGCTGCCGTGGCAGCCTCGATGCCCAACCGTGGCGCGCTTTTCGACTTTCAATCCGACCAGGATTTAAGAGATTCTTCCCAGGTAATCGCGGAAATAGATCAAGACGGGCTTGGACTTCCCGATCGCGACTATTACATCAAGTCAGATCCGAAATCGGCCGAGCTTCGCCAGGCCTATGTGGCTCATGTGCAAAAAATGTTTGAACTGCTCGGAGATTCGCCCGGCGTTGCGCCAATGGAGGCGCAAGCTGTGATGCGGATTGAGACCGCGCTCGCCAACGGTTCCCTCACTCCGGTGCAACGTCGCGACCCCAAACTGCTCGATCACAAGATGACGGTCAAGCAGTTGCATAAGCTCAGTCCGTCCTTCCGCTGGAATAAATATTTCTCTGGAACGGGTGAGACCGACCTCAGCACATTGAATGTGACCGCGCCGGAATTCTTCAAGGCAATGGATGCCACGATTCAGAAAGAGGATTTGAACAGCTGGAAGGCTTATTTGCGCTGGCATTTGGTCCACGCCAACGCCCCTTATCTTTCTTCTGCCTTTGTAAACACTGACTTTGATTTCTTCGGCAAGACTCTATCGGGAGCACAGGAACTCGAGCCCCGTTGGAAACGTTGCGTCGATTACACCGACAACGATCTCGGTGAGGCATTGGGCGAGGTTTACGTACAGCGTGCCTTTCCTCCTGAAGCCAAAAAGCGAGCCCACGAAATGGTGAAGGATATCGAACAGGCCATGGAGCGCGACATTGACAACCTGTCGTGGATGTCGGTGGAAACAAAAAAACGAGCCCAGGAGAAATTGCACGCGGTGGCCAATAAGATAGGCTATCCCGACAAGTGGCGCGACTACACCACCCTCATCATTGCCCGCGACGACGCCATGGGTAACGTGCTGCGTGCCCGTCAGTTCGAGTTCCACCGGCAGCTCGGAAAGATCGGAAAGCCGGTCGACCGCGGCGAATGGGGAATGACGCCGCCAACCGTGAATGCTTATTACAATCCGCAAGTGAACGACATCAACTTCCCCGCGGGCATACTGCAGCCCCCGTTCTTTGATCCAACCGCCGATGATGCGCCGAATTATGGCGACATGGGGGCCACCATCGGACACGAACTCACTCACGGCTTCGACGATGAAGGGCGACAGTTCGACGCCCAGGGCAATCTGCGGGACTGGTGGACACCGGAAGACGGAAAGCAATTTGAAGAGCGCGCGAGCTGCATATCAGACCAGTATTCAAGTTACGTTGCGGTGGATGACATCAAAATCAATGGCCAGTTAACTATGGGCGAGAACGTCGCTGACCTTGGCGGATTATTGCTGGCCTACATGGCATGGCAGACTCAGGTTCATGGCAACAAACTGAAGCCGATCGATGGCTTCACTCCGGAACAACGATTCTTCATTGGTTACGGGCAGAGTTGGTGTGCCCAGACTCGCGATGAAACCAAGCGCATCTACGTCACCATCGATCCGCACTCCCCGGACAAATACCGTGCCAATGGCGTCGTCTCCAACATGCCGGAATTCCAGCAAGCTTTCCAGTGCAAGCCCGGGTCGGCCATGGTACGGGAGAATCGCTGCCGGGTATGGTGACCGGCAACTGCCGAACCTCGGGCGTCGGCCCTCGGACCCTTGACCTCGAAGCGGCTTGATTTCAGTTCGATTTGACGCCCGGGGTTTTCAAGCAAAGCAGTTAGTCCGGAACTGGGCGTCGGCCCGGCCCAAACGCTCTTCCGCCTACTGCAGATCGTTCTTATCCGGGTTGTAATAGAAGTGGAAACGCAGAGCCAGGTACTGGCCGCCGAACTCGGTCGGGAGCGGAGGAAATGGTTTCGACGCAGTAATGCCGCCGTATGCCGCACGGTCCAACGCAACATCCCCCGACGTGCCGACAATCTGCAAACCTGCGACCTGTCCGTTCTTCAGGATGGCAAACTCAATCGAGACCTTCCCCTTTTTCATTAGCGGCGCGCGAGCCGACTCAGGGATGATGCGATACCAGTTTTCACGCACGTCGTGCAGCACTCGCGCCAGGTAAGGGCCGAAATCAACCCCCATTGTGTCGCTGAGTACGTCCATCGGGCCGATGGCCTCGCCGCCTTGCTTGCCCTGGCCTAGACCATAATCGCCGTTGTCCCCGCCATATCCGCCGCCGCGATTGCTGATTGCGGCTCGGGCCGCCTGTTCAATCGCCGATCCGGGCGACATGGCGGCGCCGAAACTGGGCTTAGGAGCACCCGCAGGCGGAGTCTGCAGTCGAGCTGTCTGATCCGGGGGTGGCGGCTGCGGCGATGGCTGTTCTTGCGGCACAGGATTTTGTTCTGCGGTTGGCGCGGGGGGCGCAGCCTGCGCCGATTGGGCAGGAGGTCCACTAGGCTGGGGCCTGCCGGGACGAGCACTGTCCAGAATCTTCTTCAGTTCCTTGCGATCGAGTTGTGGCGCCTTCGACTGCGCCACCCGGTCTTTGTCCGAAATGATATTCGTCTTCGGGCGTTGGGTAAGCTTTTGCTCATCCGGAGGGAGTTCGAGATACGTTAAGTCCTTCTGCTTCGCCAAATCTTCCGGACTGACAATAATTACCGCATGTTTATGCAAGAGATTTGCGAATCTGGTGGAATTGACCGCCAGAATAATGATCGCCAGGTGTACAACAACCGAAATCCAGAATGCTTCCCGCTGCCGCGAGCGCGAGAGATCGTCCTGCAGCTGAATCAACAGCGCAGGCACATCGTGCATCTCGGTATACGCGGTTTCCCAGCTGCCCGCATCGTAAAGATCACTGCCCGGAGGCGTGGCCGAAGACGGGGCGGGAACGGGGCTTCGCGGAGGTATCTCAGTGGCTGGCATTGACCTGCTGGCTTACTGCATTAGAGACGACGAATTGGGCCCGAGTTGCTAAACGCTCATCGTCATTTCTTAAGAATAGACGCTGGCGCGGCATCACGGGATATTTCTATTTTCGCATCTTTCCCCGATATTCGCGAAGAAACCAGTGCACACAGGCACTTACGTTTGTACCCGACTGGTCAATAAAGACTACCTTCAACCACAACGACTGATTGTCAAGAAGTGTAAAAAGGGAATGCGGCTCACAGGTGTAGGGCAGGCGACGCGCTCGGCCACCGGCCGACGAGCTCTCAGCCAAAGTACTAATTGTGCAATCGATCCAGCTGAACTTTGCGACTATGTTCCTGGATCGCCTCGACAATGTCGAGGGCCAGCGCCAGCGCACGCCTGCCGTCTGCGAATGAGACTAACGGGCCAGACCGTGTGCGCACCGACTCGAGAAATGATCTGAGTTCCGCCCGCAGAGGTTCTCCGGCTACAATTTGCGGTTTTGCGACCTTAATCTCCGGATTAACGGAAGGAACGCCTGCTGGTCCTCCTTTGCCATCCACGCTGAACACCAGAACGTCTTGCCGGCTGTAATCGAGCGACACGTATTGTTGCGGTTGGAAGAACCGAATCTTTCGCACCCGTTCGGTGGAGACCCGGCTGGCAGTGAAATTGGCAACGCAGCCCGATTCGAATTCCAGACGAACGTTCGCGATGTCAGCCCTACCGGAAAGTATCGGCAGCCCAACAGCGCGAATCTCCTTCACCGGCGAATTCACGAACGAGAGTACGACGTCAAGATCGTGAATCATCAAGTCGAGGACTACGTCGACATCAAGCGATCTTGGAGTGAAAATGCTGAGGCGGTGGACTTCAAAAAACATCGGCTGGGTAATCAGAGCCGCGGTTGCGCGAACGGCTGGATTGAATCTTTCCAGATGGCCTACTTGCCCTATTCGTCCGAGCCTCTGTGCAAGGCCGATCAGGTCGTCAGCTTCGTCCAGTGACGCCGCCAGCGGTTTCTCCACCAGCACATCGATTCCCGCTTCCATCAGGGCCCGGGCAGTTTCCAGATGCCGAACCGTAGGAACGGCTACGGAGGCCGCCTGGACTTCGCTGTGCGTTGTGATGAGCTGCTCGACCGAACCGAACGCGCGGCACCCGAATTCACGCGCGACCTCGTCAGCCCGCGCCGGGTCCGCGTCCACGATCCCGACCAACCGAACCGCTTCCCCCTGCTGCGCCAGCTGGTGATACACCCGCGCGTGGTTATGCCCGAAGGCGCCCACTCCAATCACGGCGACGTTGATGACGTTGTCGGTTGCCAGACTATGGTTCTCGCCAAACTGAAGCCGATTTAATCACAAATACCCTTACGCCGCCCGAAACTTCTTCAGCACAGCGATCTGGCCGGCGTGATAGAGCTCGTGCTGGACAATGCCGCTGAACATGTAGAAGAAATTGTGATAACTCTCGGTCTTGCCAGGAACCTGGTCTTGCAGTCGCGCGTCAGGAAACGCCGCGACTACTTTGACGAGTTCGTTGTGAGTCCGATTCACAGACTCGACAGCCTGTCGCCAAGCCGCCTCACTCGTGTCTTTTACCCCTGGAAAATTCTGCTCGTCACTCAACTCAACCGGAGTGCCGCCAGCCCGTCGGAGAACGGCGTCGTCCCATGCGGCGATGTGCAGCAACAGCTCCCAAATGCTGTGCGCACCTTTGATTGGCTTCGCGGACGCAGTGGTTGCATTTATACCGTCAACCAGCTCAAGCACGGAATCTCCGTGCCAGGCCTCGCCTTCGAAGGCTCGGCGGATTTGGTCCGCGATGCGGAAAGATTCAGTCATGGTCGTCCTCCACTCGTACAACCTAATCAGCCACTATGCAGATTCCGGCCGATTCGGCTGATGTGAGAATCGCTTTCCCGTCCAGCAACAAACATTTCCCGGCGTCGAGCGCCAGGCAAGTGGCTCCGGCTTTGCTCATCACTTCTATTGTTCGCACACCAATGACGGGGACATCAAAGCGCATATCTTGATTCGGCTTGGCAATTTTTATCACGGTCAGTTCACGGCTTAACGTAGAGGCATTTCCGGACAGAGATCGCATGATTTCCCCTGCGCGCTCGATGGTCGCATCGGTTCCTTCCATTGCCTCCACCGCCACGCAAGCCGACTCGGCGACGACTACGGTCTGTCCGATGTCATGCTGCGCCATGTGACGAACCACGCTGCGACCGTATTCAATGTTTTTCTTTTCTTCCGCTGTGGGTCCTCGCGTGGTCAAGACTCCTGAACCTGCCAGCAAAGGCTCGAGAAATGCGGTTGAATTCTCCAGCGCGATACCTTCATCAGCCAGCGTTCGGGCCACTGCACCGAGTAGGGAGTCGGTGTTGCGTGTTCCAAGAGAGAGCAGGAGTTTAGCCAGCCGCCAGTCCGGGCGGATACTGGAAAAAATCTGCTTGTGCTTCACCTGTCCGGCCATAATGGCGCGGCGTACGCCTTCGCGGTGGAAAGTCTCAATCAGTTTCGACAATTCACCCAGCGATAGCCAGTGGACGGCCGCAGCTCCGTGGGCTTCGATTTCCTGGGATGCCTCTTCCTTTATTGCCGCGACAATGACGTCGAACCCCTGAGCTCGAGCGGCATCCAATAGCAACAAGGGGAAAGTTCCGTTCCCGGCGATGAGGCCGATTCGTTCCGCCATAGTCAGCCGCTTCCTCCGGGAGGCCAGGGAGCGCCACTGGCACCGGATGAATGTTCCATCGTCTCTCTCATTCCGAAGTGCGGCAGTAATGGCCGGGGAAAACTGAATAAATTCGCGAGACACTTGCTTATGATTTGCATCATATGCACAATCTTTGAAAGAAAAGGGCGTTCTTCAATGCGAAGCGCATATGTCTGAAGAACCATTTATCGTCCATCATCCCTTCGGATTCTTATGGGGCGTTGCCGTGCGAGCCGCAGCCCGAAGCCAATTCAAGATTTCCCTTCAATGTGAAAGCGCCTTTAAAGCTCGACTGAAATTGGGTCTCGAAGCAA
>CAVPME010000003.1:0-124385 GCA_963706335.1 Terriglobia bacterium | reverse complement strand
AAAACGAGCTTGACCTGATCCGCAATACCGGAGGGCAATTTCTTCAGAGCCACGCCAATATTCGCCATGTGCATGGGACACTGATCGGGGCAATTGGTGTAGCCGAAAAAGAGGAGCGTGACCGACCCCTGGGTTCTGTTCCAGAAATCAAACCGAGCACCGGAGGTGTCAGTGAGAACAAATCTCGGTTTCGGCAGGGGCGGCGTGACCAGGCCGCCCCGGTACGTGTCGGCTCCCGCCCTGTTGCGCTGGTGCCAAAGACGCGAGAATAAAGAACAATCCGAAAAAGCGAGATTTCATTTGGAGTACCCAATCAGTGAACGATGACCGTCCCATTCATGCCGAGGTCGTCATGAATGGCACAGATGTAATTGAAAGTGCCCGGAGATGTGAAGGTCACCCGAAAACGCGTTACACCCGGAGGCGACTGGGCGAGGTTCGCCCTATCTTGCGGTGCAGGAGACAAAAATCCCGAGTTCACGTTGTCCGCAGGTGAGCCGATTACCGCCTGCCTAGCCCCGTCCGAGGTCGGCAGCACATTTGCCGAAGGCGGCCGGGGATCCGCAGGCTCCGTCCCAAAGGTCACCGTATGGTTTATCGATGGGTCGAGACTCGTCCACTCAACCGTGTCCCCGACGCGCACGACGATCGTGCCCCGCACGAAACGCATTAGTGATGCGGTCTGTGAACCTGCTCCAGTCGTCGTCACGACTTCGCCGATACCGACGGCCACGTCGTTGCTCTGCGCTCCGCCGTTATCGCCAGGAGTTCCCCGGCCCTCGCAGGCGAGAGGCGTCCGCCAAGCAACAGCGCCTGCTCGCCCTGGGCCTGCCGATCATAGAAGTCCTGGTCGTGGGGAAGGGTCTCGGACAGGTTCAGAACATGGACCACTCCGGTCATGTCCGCGTGAAGCAGGTCAAACAAACTTGAAGTTGCCTGCAGCAGGGAAACTTACGGAATAGGTCGGCGCATTTTCCGTCGACTTCGTATTGTCATCCAATCGCAAGATCCCCGAGGTGACGCAGCGCGGAACCATCAAAGCTGGATCCATCCGGTGTAATCCCTGGGCACCCGACCGGGACGTCGAAGATGGGACCAAAGCCAGGTGGTCGTATCTGGCCTGGTTTCAAAAACGTCAGCGTATGGCGCTCATGTGTGGGAAAGGTCCAACGGATGCTGTCGCCGGCATGGACCCAAAGTTCATTCGGCAAAAAGGCCAGCGCCTGGCTTCCCCGATTCGACTCTCCGCGCCAGCTGTCGCCTGCCACTGGGCTTGGACCAACTGCGGGATGATCAAAACTGACAGCACCAAGGTACAACGGAATATCGCCGAGGAGACCGTACTGTCTGTCCTTAACTTAGAGGTCATTGTGTACTTCCTTTCAACAGCGGAGGATACAGAGTGGCTCGGAACCGACGCGACTCGCTCGACTGAGCTGTGTACGCCGGAGAAATGCTGCGTACCCGAGCCTTGGGCATTCGCGCAAAGGCCATCAGCGCAGATGCTCCCTTGACGGAATGCATTGTCGAAAAGGAGACTTGGTCCGCGAAAATCGTCTGGATGGTCGGGGTGTCTGTCTCGTCGAACGCTGTTTCAGGCAGATCCATCTTCGGCGAGGCCGACACAGCAGCAACCGCGATCAGCGCGAATAAAGCAGCCGTCCGAAGTCGAGACGACATTTGAAAACCCCAATTGTTGAGGACGCTATCCTCGTGACGAGAGATTGTCAACTAAATAGGGGACCTTCTGGCAATTATTTGCCTAACGCTGCGTGCGGCAAATCGGGCGACGGGAGCCCCTTTTCGTGAAGAGTCAAGTCTTTCAGCAGCCCTACTAGAGTAGTCTCCATCACCAAAGCAGTCGGTTGCATGTTAGCTCGCGACGCCCGGCTCTTCAAAATCGGCGCCCGCGTACGCCAGACCGCCAGTTGCATCCGCACAACAACGGTTGACCCGATTCCTTGTCTCCGAACTTACCTTCCACCGGCAGTTCGTTGCCCAGCCCTGCGCGAAATCATCCCTTCTCGGGTCGCGATGTAGTCTCGTTCCTGATTGACCTCTTCGTTGGTCCGATTCTGCTGTCCACCGATGCCCTAATCTCAGTTCCTGCAGTTCTGATGAATTAAGCAGGCTAGGGACGGGGATTTCTCTCGTTTCTGTGGCTCTAGGATGCGTCCTACAGTGGATGGAATGCGGGAATGGCTGGGCTGGTTTTGGGGGTGGGTATCCCAGAAATTGGTATACACATTACAGGGCTCCCGATGCCCCCTGGGGAGCGACTTGCGACGGGGAAACTCAAGCTCTTCCTAAGACAATCTAGGCCGCGTGTTTATGGATCGCGTGGTGCACTCCGTTCAATGTCTCGTCGTCGAGTTCGAGGCCATGCTTTTCGCGGCTATGCTGCTTGATCAGGAACATGAGTTCCTCTTCGCTGTTGCCGCTCGCCTGCCAATCACAGTTCTTCGCCACCACATCAGAGCAGTTGAACCTGACTCTGCCTTCGTTCTGTTCGTTGGAAAGGTTAGAATTCATGTCGTCCTCCTCCGATCATGCTCGTTTCATTTCGGGCCGCAAGCAATACCCTAATCAATCCAGTGTCAAAGTCGGTAACAATTAATCTGCCATTTGAAAGCTAAAGGCTCACGCCCTGTCTGGTTAGCTTTCTCCTGTTACAATCCCCGCCCGAGGGGGAACTCAATGGCGAACCTGTCTTCAATATTGAAGCAGTTGAAAAAGGAACGTGATCGCGTAGAGAAGCAGTTGTCTGGATTAAACGCGGCACTTACGGCGTTTGCGAATGTCTATGGTGGGGGGAAGCCGAGGCGAAAACGGCGGAAGATGTCAGCGAAGTCACGCGCTAAGATTGCAACCGCACAGCGTGCAAGGTGGGCAAAGTTTAGGAAGTCGAAGGCATGAGTCGGCGGTCGCTACTTAGAACGATGACGGCTTGCCACCACATAATTCGATGCCCCGCCTCAATGCGGTCACGAGTCGTGGCAGGTATTCCAGATCGTTAACAAAAATGAAAGCGGAATCATCCATCGAATCACGGACGTGCATGTGGTCAGAGCCTGTTAGTTTCGGGTATTCAGAGACGCGGTGGCTCTTTATGGCTTGGTTTTCGTTCCGAGTGTGTAGACCGATTTCTGCTTCATCGCATTCCAGTTGGAGATTCGGATCTTTGTCGCAAATCATTGCGTCGGAAGTCGAAGCGAGTTTTTCAACCTTGATGCGTGTTGGATCGATATCCGCAAGATTGAAGGTCTGAGTTTCGGTCACTGTTATTTCGGACGACATCTGTAAGTTTGGCTCCTGCTTTATCTCAAGTGTGGCTACGCAGTCGTCTAGGTGCAGACTTGCTGTTTTTCGATCCAGCGTGACGTATATCCCATTCTTCAGTATTTGGGCTTCGTAAACACCGTGGTTCCTGAAGGAGATTTCCCCTGGACGCGGGTTGTACGTCTGGTTTATCCATCCAGTGGTTTCTTTCAAGTCAGGCTGTTCCCGCTGGGACGATGAAGGTTGTGAGCGTGTGCAGGCAGTCGTGAAGCAAAGAGATAAGACAAAATAGCAGACTTTCGCAGGCGTCTTTCGACCTTCATCCATCTCCGCAATCCTATTTCCCAGTGGTCAAGTTCCAGATCACGACACCCGATTGAGTCATGTGATACAAGGTGTTTACGGTAAAGTGACATAATTCTTGAGAAAGTCCCGAGCGGTGGCTGTATCGAGGCGGTAATTTCCGCTTGTTGCACGGCAGACGTGATCCCCGCCAACACTGCTTATCGCCATCAGAATCAGTTTGCCGTTGACTGGCAAGAAGTCCGGCCCGCCGGAGTCACCAAAGCAAGCACCTCCGTTATTGAGATTCGGATTGATCGACAACTGCAAAAATCCGGGCTGCAGCGCTCTGAAAGCGGAAAAGGCAAACATTCGCGGCATTGGATTAGATCGATTTCCGAATCTATCTTCAGACCCGTACCCTACAGCGGTAAACAAGACTCCGTGAAGCGCGTTCTTTACCGCCAATTCATCGAGCAGTCCAAGGGTGGGGAGAGTGGCAGGTGTAATCCCTTGCGTGACGGGCAGCGGCAAGATTATGACAGCAAGGTCGCCGGGATCGCTACCGTGGTGCGGGTTAAAAGGGTGAGTATCGTTCGCTTGAACGTACTTGGGGTTTGGAATGAACTGGGTGACGGGAATCAAAGTATTCACATCCGTCAACTCCAAAATCGGGATCGGGTTGCCGAAACTCATGTACAGCTTGAAACCTTCCGGAGCGAGAAAATCATTGAAGTAAAGGGCACAGTGGGCGACGCCTCAGGAACACGGTGGGCGAGATTAACGTTCCGGAGCATATTTGGAAGGCTTGGCCATCTGTTCCCACAGCGACCACAGCTCCGACATTGCTAAAAGTGTTAGTAGTATCTGGGAAGCCATTCGTGATTGCCTGCACTAAAACTGGAGATGAGCTGACAACCAGAACTAAAGCTAGCAGTGAGCTTAGTTTGTTCTTCTTTGGGGTCATTGGAATTCCTTTCTACGTGTTATTTCTCGGCTGCTGAGAACCTACTTGAAATCCCTCTTTATAGCACCCGCCTTATCGTGACGCCTCGTGCGACTCAGTGCACAGGACGGAGGTAGAGATTGGCGGCACGCTGGCCAATTTTTCGACCGTATTCGGTCCCTTCTTCGATCGATTTGCGGAAGTGAAACCCGATGAGGATGCGCGAATACGCGTTCTCGGCCGCCGCCTGGGAGAAGCTGGTATACGAGCGGAGCACCGGCGACGCATCGCTGCAGGTGCTACCGGCAGGCAGCGTCACGCCACAGTCCTGGAAGCTGATCTCGTCGGTGCCGAAGAACTGCTTCAACACTTCAGCAGCCGCGCCCCCCTCAATCGAGTGACCCGAGGCGTAGTCCTGGTTCGGAGGAGTCGGGCGCAACGGTGTCCACGTCGGGTCACCGGTCGTGTCTGGATTGCCGTCCGTGTCCCCTGTCTGAATAGCGGTGACCGGTCGCCAGTAGTTGTAATGGTTCTTGGTGGCGGCCATGGCGATGTAGCCATCCGCAAGCGCCAGGTTGAGCAGCCCGAAGAGCCGGGCGTTCTCCCAGAGGTCGAGTCCCTGTGTCAGCGGAAACGGTTCTTGCAATCCGGTTCCACTTCAGCGGGGAGCTTTCATACCAGAAGAGGGCGATTTCGGTCTGGTCGGCAGTGCGTGCGCTGGGAGTGGTGACATCATCGCCGCCGAGCGATTTCACTTCGTTGAAGTCAGCCGTGTACTTCTTCCTGTTCACCGCGTAGGGCGGCCCCGGGCGGAACTGTGAGCTGTCCTTCAGGACGAAGGGGGTGACGTTTTCCCATACCTCAAAGGCGATGAACGGGGTACCCGGTGTGCATTGATACTCGCCGGGATTGGTATCCTGCGGGCAGCTGAAATTGAGAAATGGCCCAACCGCGCCGTCGCGGCTCTCAGGGCGAGGATCGCGGCCGCAGCGGCCTGTCCCACGGCGATACCCTGCGCCTTGGCCGTGAGCTGTCGGGGATCGCGGCGAGCGCCGCTGTATAGGCGGCTTCGACGCTTGCGACGCCTGCATCGATGCACGCCTGAGTGTGACGAGCTCAAGAGGCAGTTGAGCGATGAGCGGGACCAGGACATCTCGTGCCGCCGCAGCGACTGCGGCCTCCGGAGAAGCGCCTGGTTCCGCCTGCACGTCGAAGGCGTAGGGACGAGAGCGACGGTCAATCGCATTGAGGGCATCGTGGATGGCGACATGCATCATCGCGTAGATGCGCGATTCGTGGAATGGGTTGTCGAGGGGAGCGATGCAGGCCGCCGTGGCCGCCACACCGGCGTTTGCGTTCCAGACCGTGACGGCGTCGCCGCCCGCTGGGGCAGCGAGTGCGACTATCAGCGCTGTAATGCAGGTCAATTTTGTGGATTTCATATTGCCTCCTCTGGATTTCATTGTTGCCTCCTCTTGTGCAGCGGATTGGGAGCCCGAGGGGCCGATTTGCATGGCGACGAGCATCGGATGGAGAGCCCCACAGCGCGCTCCATGAAGTGCGAGCATGAGACATGCTCGGCGCAGCGCCGCTAAAAGCTACACAGCCCGTCGGGTATTGACGTGTCGCACCGGTTGCGGAAGAAGACGTTCGGCGTGCTCGCCGCATCGGTCACGATGTCGGCTGGTTCATTGCCGCTCAGCCCGTTCAAAGCCACAAGGTTGTCTTTCGATACATCGAATGACCCGTCCGGGTTTGGTAACGTATTTGTGATCAGGACGATTCCGCCTGAAAAAAGCGTGTTGCCCCGGTTGTCTGTCACGACGTTCTGAAAGATGATGTCGTGCTGCGACCCGGCGAGGACGATGCCGCCTCCGCCGAGGTCGGGCAGGAACCCCTCGAAATTCGGGCAAACGTTGTTGTTGGCGCTCACCCTGTTGTGCTGCACCGTGATGTGGCCACTGCCCCCAGCTTCAATGTCGGACAGCAGAAACACTCCAAGGCAGTTCCCCCAGACTTCGTTGTGGGACAAGACTACCTTGTGACTGTGCCGGATCAGGATGCCCAACGCGTTGTCCCAACTGCGGTTGTTCGTGACCACGGCGTTGGCGTCGACTGAGTCTCCGACGTAGATGCCAGCGTCATGGCTGCCACTGGTCGCGTTCCGGGTGAACCTCGTGCCGATCCCGTCGAACGACGCGATACCGTAGTCCCGATTGTCGATCGCCACCACGTGTGAAACCTTCAAGTTCTCGGTGCCGAAGCCGAACACGCCGTCGTCGAAGCCGACGATGCGAAAACCGGTGATGGTGACATCACGTACCCGTCTCGTATAGCTTCCCACGATTGGGTCGAAGTCGGCGGGCACGACACAGAACCCGGCCACGTGACCGGGCAGATAGCATTGGCCATCACCATACTTCAGGGGTTTGAGAGTGACAGTGCCTTCGGCGCGTAGGGTGAGTCCGTCTGTTTGAATTCTCACGCTCTCGCGGTACGTACCAGCCCTGACCATTATTGTGTCGCCTGGCGAGGCGGCGTCCACGGCAGCCTGGATCGAATCACCGGGGTGGACGTGGTGCGTGTTCGCGATCGCGGACGTGGGCGACACCAAAGTCAACCACCCGATCAGGCATCCGGCCGCTACGAGAACGACTCTGATGAATTGGTGCATGACATCCCCTTTCGTTGAAGCGATTTGAGCCCGGATTTCCAATTTGCCTTCCCGAACATGCGTGCTCAATGAGGTGCGCCGAGAAACTTCGTGATGCTCCACGGGCGATCCTTCTCCATGAACCGGTTGCTCATTTTTCGCAGCCAGCTCTCGCCCGTCTGGCGACAAATCCGTTATCGTAGGTGTCTTCATTTTGTTTGTCCTCTCTCTTCCAAACATGTCTATCCTCCTCAAGCTCTCGAAGCCCCAACGGAGCCGTTTTTGAAACTCAGATTGCGCGATCGAGTACGGCCCAATAAGGCTCGGAGCTACCGCCTCTAGTGGGCCGCAAGACAATTCAAACCAAAAAGCAGGAGTGTCGCGAGAGTGGCACTAGCAGAGGAGAGAACAGAAGAGTTCCCGAAACGTGCGAGAGTCCGTCAATCGGCCTGCGTAAACCGGGAAAATTCTGCGGACACTGGTCCTTCGCGGCTGCGCAAACATTCTTGGTACAAACGCTACGACCGACTGCCGATCTTCCCACGAAGAAGCAGCCTTCTCGACTATGATCTCATTTATTGGAGTGTTGGCTTCGTCGAAAGGTGTTTCTGAAATATCTGCCCTTGGCACCATTACCAGCGCGACCATGAAGAGGAGGCAAGCGCTCATGAGTCGAGTTGCCCTCGCCTGGTGGAGGAACATAAACTTTATACCTATTGTTCCTAAGAGAGCCTACGATGTGGAAAACGAGACTGGCGGCGAGGCTGCTCTCATCGTGTCGCTCCTCTTGTTAAGACGAAGCGTGGTTAGGTTGTCTTCAGCGCCTTTGGATTCGATACCGGGAGAAATCGTTCGCCTCAGGGGGTGCTGCGGCTCCGAGCGGGAGGAAACTGCTCTTCGGAGAGGCGATTCGGCGGAAGTGTGATCCTCCGAGACGCAGAAGTCAAGAGGAAAATGAAGAAGTTGTCGCACCCCCACATGTGCATCGGAGCAGGTTCCAAAATTGCGTTGAGTCGCTTACAGCGAACTAGCCACGGCTACGACAGCAAATTGCTGGAACCATTCAGGGTCTGAACGTACGTGTTGACCACGACACTCCGGAGGGATGCTTGACCGTCCATTTTGGGCTAGTTCGCGAAAAATCTCTATTACACTCAAAATCCCCCGACTCGGATACCAGTCTGTGTCCGATACGTGGGGTCTCGCCAAGGTTGTCCGCAAGGTCGAGTTCAAGCTACTACACCGTCGCGCATCCCGGATACACAACAGTGACCCAATCAGAGTCAGGCACGAAGGTCAATTCTGTCCCACAACGAGCACATTGGGCGAAGTGAACATACGTCGGCTCGTCCTCAGGCAGTTCAATCAATTGTAAGCGTGTGAGCAACCCACCTAGTCAAGGCGCAGAGCCCGTGCTGAAATGCGGCTATGGATCATCAGACGAACGTAGCCCCGGCAAAACGACGGACACGGGAAGAGATTCGGCAGATTGTGGTCGGAGTTTGCAACTAGCGGCATGCCACAGAGTGAATTCTGCGGCAGTCGAGGAATCTCGCGAAGTACTCTCGATCGTCATCTGAGAAAACAACGTGCCCAGGATCAAGCAAGCAGGGCAGGCAATCGATTGTTGGCGGTAGAGATAAGGACAGCGAGCGGGAGCTCGGCGAGCACCAGCAGCGGGTTGGTGGTGGGGTTGACCAGCGGACGCAGGATCGAAGTGAACCGTGGATTCGATGCGGCCACGCTGGAGCGCCTGCTGACGGTATTGGACAAGGGATAGGGCGATGTTCGGATTTGGGCCAGCGACGCGGATCTACGTGGCCACCGGCGCCACGGACATGCGCAAGGGATTCAATGGTCTGTACGGTCTGGTGCGCGACCATCTGGGCTGCGATCCCGAGAGCGGCCATGTTTTCTTGTTCACAAATGCGCGGCGCAATCGCCTGAAGCTGGTCGTATATGACGGCAGCGGGCTATGGGTATGTTCGAAGAAATTGGACGGAGGAAGATTTCGCTGGCCGGGAGCAGACAGCTCGGTGAAGAAGATCGTGCTGAGTCACGAAGAACTGGCGCTGCTGTTGGGCGGCATTGATCTGAGCCAGACGCGGCGGCGGAAATGGTATCGCAAGCCGCTCGTGGAAGAATCAGACAAGTTACGAATACCAGCATAAACACTGGAGATTTCGCTCGCTTATCCACAGCCAGATCTGTTATCAAAGAAGCATCGTGAGTGCGACTCCACCGGCGCCGCGAGCCCACTGCTGAGCGCTGACCTTGTTTCCCCGCCGAACTTCTCGAACAACTGAAGGAGCAGCTTCCCCAGGCTTTGTTTGCCACCCTGAGCGACAGGGTTGCGACTCGGTTGCGAGCTTACAGAGCAGTTGGCGTCGAAGCAGTTAGATACAACCGGAGCGAGCTACAGTATGCGCGGCTGAAGATTCAGGTGCTGGAAGAGCATCTGCGTCTGCGGCGGATCGCCAAGTACGGACCGGGCAGTGAGAAGTTGAGCAATCTGCAACTGGAGCTGCTGGAAGAGGAGCCGGGGTCTCGAGCCAGGAAGTTCGGGCGGAGAGCGAACGCGAGGCGTTGCCGGCAGCCGGACGACGAGAAGAAGCGAAGCGGCGCCCGCATCCCGGCCGGCAGACGCTGCCCGCCGATCTTCCCCGCGTGGAGAAGATCGTCGCCTGCACGCCGGAGCAGTGCGTGTGCGGCAAGCTGCGGAGCCGAAACCGAGGTGATCGGCTACGAAGTGAGCGAAGTGCTGGATGTGAAGCCGGCCGAGTACTTCGTGGAAGTGACCAAGCGCGAGAAGCGCGCCTGCAAGACAGTGTGAGGAGCAAGGCGTGGCCATGGCGCCGCTGCCGGTGCGCATCATCGACAAGAGCCTGGTGTCGGACCGAGATCATCATCGACACCATCGTCAGCAAATATGCCGACCACTGCCCGCTCTATCGTCAGAGCGCCATCCTGCTGCGCGACGCCGGCATCGACATCAGCCGGGCGACGATGTGCGGCTGGGTAATGACGGTCGGTGAGATGCTGGCGCCGGTGGTGGGCGCCATGCGCAGCGAGCTGCTGGCCGGAAGTTACATCCAGGCCGACGAGACGCCGGTCGATGTGCAGACGCATGACCGGCGCGGCAAGAATCATCAGGCCTACTTATGGCAGTACGGAACGCCGGGCGGCGGCGACGGTCTTCGATTTTCGCATGGGCCGCGGTCGTGAAGGTCCGGCGCGGTTCCTGGGTCAGTTCGAGGGAATTCTGCAAACCGACGAGTACATCGCCTACGAGCGCGGCGTCGGCGGCCCGAAGATGGTGCACGCGGCCTGCTGGGCCATCGCGAAGGCGACTTTGTCGACGCCATTAAACTCAACAAGCAGGATGCCGACTCGATCCGAATCGTCGAGCTGATGGATAAGTTATTTGCCATCGACGCCCGAGCGCGCGACGAGACAGATGGATCACGCCGCGCGTCATCGCTCTGCGCCAGGAGGAAGCTCCGCCTCTGCTCGAACAAAATCCGCGATCACATCCTGGCCACTGAGCAAGACGGTGTTGCCCAAGAGCGCGGCAGGTGAGGCGTGCAGCTACACGCTCGCGCTATGGAAGAAGCTGACCTGCTTCCTCGACTATCCGGAACTGGAGCTCAGCAACAACCTGGCCGAAAACTCCATGCGTCCGGTGGCGACTGGGTCGCAAGAACTGGATCCACATCGGCAGCCAACAGGCCGGACCGCGTGTGGCCGCGATCCTCTCCGTGGTTGAAAGCTGCCGCCGGCTCAAGATCCCGGTGCGCGACTACCTCGGCACCATCCTGCCCGGACTCGCCAACACGTCCATCCAGCGCGTCCCCGAACTCACACCCACAGCCTGGATCCACTCGCGGACACAGGCCTGACAATCTCTGAAACTCGCTTCCCGCCCGCCGTCAACCGTGTGTTTGCCGTACGGATACGTTCAAGCTACTACACCGTCAGCGCATCCCCGGATACACAACAGTGACCCAATCAGAGTCAGGCACGAAGGTAAATTCCGTCCCACAACGAGCACATTGGGCGAAGTGAACATACGTCGGCTCGTCCTCAGGCAGTTCAATCAATTCGCCGCCGCAATCGTGCTCGGGAAGAATTTCGCTGTGAAGCACGGGTCACCTCCGTCATGCTGCCTTGGGGTCGAACCCAAGATTTTTGATTGCTTCGTCGCTTTCTAGAGTCAGAGGAAAACTGATTTCTTCGCCCCTTTCGTACGCGGCAAAACGCTCATGTAATTGTTCGTGTGTAACTCCCGCTTCACGTTTGAGCAAAACCGCAACTTCACGGAACTCACCCAAATGACGTGGAAGGCCGTACTCTTTGCCGTCTTCATTGAGCACGGACAGAGACGCATAATAAGCCTTATCGTTCGGCTTCTTGGGGTCAACCTTGGTTTCTTTCTTGACTACGGCGGTCGCTTTGATGCTCATATGTGCCTCCCAGCGCACCTTAGGCATTAGCCTCGCCCAGTGCCGCCCGCAGCGTGTCATCCAGATTCGCTTGCTGCCCAGTGCACCATCTCGAATAAAAGCGCTCCGTGATCGTCACGCTGCTGTGGCCGAGAGCCTTGCTCACTGTCCTGATGTCCACTCCGGCCTTCAGCAACTCGACCGCGTACGTGTGCCTGAAGTCGTGCGAACTGCCATCTACCCCTGCCTTCTTGAAAGTCTTCCTGTAGAGTTTCTGGAAATACGACGGCGCATCCTCTGGCGTCGTCGATCCAGACCAGAATACGTATTGAGGGTTGCCATTCTTCACTCGGATCAATTCCTCACCCAGCCACGCTGGTATGACGTTGTTGATGAGCGTCCCCGTCTTCTGCCGATCCGTCACAACCCGGAACTCGCCTTTCCCTTCCCGCTTCAATTCATCTTTCGACAAGCAGACCGCATCGACCAGACTCAGCCCGCTCCAGCGTTGCAATTGCATCAGAGCCTTGATGCGGGCCTTGTTGACAGGCGTCATCGTCGTCTCGTCTACACTCGATATAATCTTCTCGTATTCCGACTGGCTGAATGCCCGGACATTCTGATCGCTCATCTTGACCTTGACGCCTTTCCAGCCGGTGGCCGGATTCGTCGAGATCATTCCCGAGGCCATGCAATATTTGAGGAAGTTCTTGACCTTCTCCTGCCTGCTGCGGCGGGCCTGTGGGGCTTTGACCGACCAGTCACTCTGCCACGTCGTCAGATGGGCAAGTGTCAAATCTTTGATAAAGAAGACGCCCTGACGGTTACAGAAGTCGAGCAGGAGTCCAGCAATCTGCTCGTGACGGTAAACCGTGTCAGGGGACAGAATTTTCGCTCCGCTTCGCATCGAGGAAGATATCAATCGCCTCTTTGACGCTCTTCGCCGGAGCGGCCCCAGTTGTCCGGCCATATCGGGCATCTTCATCCTGCTTCATGAGATGATTGGCGAGTCGGGTTGCACCTTCCCAAGTCGTCTCCTTCGATGACCAGCGTTCCTGCTTGCCGTCCTGATTCTTCTGAAACCAGACGCTGCAATGGCATCTCTTGTACTGCGGATCGTCCTTGTGTTCGCAGGCTTGCTTGTGGCGGCGGTAGAGTGTAATGGTCACAACGACTCCTGTTGATTTTGCTGGATTGAATGAGCGACGGACATGGAAAGATAGTACACTCGCAGCACACGAAAATCCACAGGCATGGATGTCATTGATAACAAGATAACTTAAAATGGTGGCCAGGGACGGAGTTGAACCGCCGACGCCAGCCTTTTCAGGGCTGCGCTCTACCACCTGAGCTACCTGGCCACATTTTGGCTTACAGCTTGTCTGCCGATTCTGCGCCTTGTCTGGGGCGGAATTTTGACGGAATTGTCAGTTGCTCGGGCAGTCAGGACGCTGGAAGCGTTTAGGACAGGCACGATTATAGCAATGGAGTTACGTTCGCTCAAATCCCGATTCCCAGCACAGGGATAATCTGCGGCAAACTCTCGAACAACTCAAATAAACTTCGCCTACGTCGTGCAGTCCGGTCATCACGGGCTCCGTTCACGAAGAATTTAGTTCATCCAGAATCAGCGAATCTCGACGACAAATTTAGCCTTGCACTTAATATCGATTTGATTTCGTTACTGTCCCGCCAAGCACCGTGAACGCACAATGGTTTGACGCGATCCAGTATGCAACTTCCCGGTAGTCGGCGACGTTGAAGATCGCGAGATCAGCGTCCTTTCCCGCCTCGATCGATCCCTTCCGTTCCTGCATTCGCAATGACCATGCGCCGTTGATAGTCGCGGCTGCGATCGCTTCCGCTGGTGACATTTTCAGGTGCGTGCAGGCCAGGGATAGCACAAACGGCATGCTGAGGGTAGGGGAGGAGCCAGGGTTATAGTCCGTCGCCAACGCCACGGCTACACCTGCATCGATCAACTTACGGGCAGGAGGAAATCTATCCAGACCGAGAAAATAGTTTGCTCCTGGAACCAGGGTGGCGATGGTATCAGACTTAGAGAGACGTTTAATGTTTCCGTCGCTTACGTAATCCAGGTGATCGAGGGACGCGACGTTAAAAGATAAAAGAGGCTGGAGAGCAGTTTCCGTCAACTGGCAGACGTGCGCCCGAACCCCCAATCCATGAGTCTTGTGCCGCTTGAAAAATTTTCCCTGTTTCTTCCGCCGTGAATGCGCCGCGGTCGGTAAACACATCGGCAAACCTTGCCAGTTTTCGCTTCGCCACGATCGGGATCATGTCGTCGCAAATAAGCTTCACGTACGCTCGAGCCTTGCCTCGAAATTCATTAGGAACCACATGTGCGCCAAGCAAAGTTGGGACGACCGTCCCGGGCCATTTTGAAGCTGCTTTTTGAATTGCCTCGAGCGATTTAATCTCTGCATCGACGGTCAATCCGTAGCCCGATTTAGCTTCGACCGTTGTAGTTCCCTGCTCCGCCATCTGCTCGAGCGCGTTCAAGACATGATCTGCCAGTTGCTTCCTGCCGGCTTTGCGCACGCCTTCCAGACTGGAACGAATTCCACCTCCTGCTTCAGCAATTTGTTCGTAGGTCGCTCCGGTAATACGCTTCTCAAAATCCAACAGGCGCGGATAAACAAAAGCGGGATGGGTATGCGAATCTACGAATCCGGGGACGACGACCTGGCCCGAGCAATCAATCTCCACTATCTTCTTACGATTCTTGCTTACCCAGGGATCGGATAACGCGTCCTTAGTGCTACAGGCGAAGACAATCCTCCCTGCAATACAGAGAACTGCGCCGTCTTTAATCAGGCCGAGTTCCTGCAAGTCAGCGCCTCGGCGTGGACCAGAATCACGAGAAGAAGACCGCAGTGTCAGCAACTGGCTGATGTTCACCAGCAGCAAAGGACGATTGAGCGGAATTTTGCGGTTTGTAGAGGAAGTCACGCCGGCTTTAGTTTAGCAGTGAGTGTGCAGGAAGGCCCTCCAAGCCAGCCCGCAAGCAAGGCTCTGGGTTGCCGGGAAAAAAGGATTGCCGAACCTCGCTCGGCCGGGACGGGTCGGAGACCCGTCCCTACACGTCTGCGCTAGCCGTCTATTTCGCCATCGGCACTTTTATGTGATTCTTCCTGGCAAAATCCTGGGCTTCTTCGTATCCAGCGTCGACGTGGCGAATCACACCCATCCCAGGGTCGGCAGTAAGCACCCGCTCGATTCGCTTCGCCATCATTTCCGTGCCGTCGGCGACGGTGACCTGCCCAGCGTGAAGGGAATAACCGATGCCCACGCCTCCACCGTTGTGAATTGAAACCCACGATGCGCCTGCCGCGGTATTCAATAAAGCGTTAAGCAGCGGCCAGTCGGCCACTGCGTCGCTGCCGTCTTTCATGCTTTCGGTTTCACGAAATGGCGAGGCTACAGAACCGCAATCAAGATGGTCGCGTCCGATGACAATCGGAGCCTTGAGCTTTCCCTTCTTTACCAAGTCATTCATGGCCAGGCCGAATTGGGCACGCTCTCCGTAACCCAGCCAGCAGATACGCGCCGGCAGCCCCTGAAACTTAATGCGTTTGCGTGCCAGGTCGATCCAGCGCCGCAGAATGCGATTTTCCGGAAAGAGCTCGAGCACGAGTTCGTCGGTCACTGCAATGTCGGAAGCCTCGCCTGAAAGCGCTACCCAGCGAAACGGCCCACGCCCCTCGCAGAATAGAGGACGAATATACGCCGGCACGAATCCTGGAAAATCGTATGCATGTTTGACTCCACGCTGGAAAGCGAATGTGCGAATATTGTTTCCGTAATCAAATGTCACCGCACCCATTTTTTGCAGGCGCAACATGCCTTCCACGTGGCGCGCCATCGCATCGAGGGATTTTTCCTCGTAGGCCTTCGGATCGCGCTTACGCAATTCGACAGCCTGGTCCAGTGTCATCCCGTTCGGCACATATCCGTTGAGCGGATCGTGAGCTGAAGTTTGGTCGGTAAGAATGTCGGGCAGCACACCACGGTCAGCCAGTTCCGGAATTACATCAGCGCAGTTTCCTACCAAGCCGACCGAAACATTTTCTTTCTTTCGAATGGCATTTTTTAAAATGCGCAGAGCTTCGTCGAGCGTTGTGACCAGGAAATCGCAATAACCGGTCTTCAGACGCTTCTTGATGCGCTCCGCGTCAACATCAATTCCTAAAAACGCGGCCCCGGTCATGGTGGCCGCCAGTGGCTGAGCTCCCCCCATGCCTCCCATCCCACCGCTGACAATCAGCTTCCCCGCCAGGTCGCCGCCAAAATGTTTCTCCCCGGCAGCCGAGAATGTTTCAAACGTCCCCTGCACAATTCCCTGCGAGCCGATGTAAATCCACGATCCGGCCGTCATCTGGCCATACATCATCAGACCGGCACGTTCCAGTTCGTTAAACTTTTCCCAGTTGGACCATTGTCCCACCAGATTGGAATTGGCGATCAGCACCCTCGGCGCATACTCGTGAGTCCTGAAAACCCCCACTGGCTTCCCCGATTGCACCAGCAACGTCTCGTCGTTTTCGAGTTTCTTCAGAGAATCAACGATCGCGTGATACGCACCCCAGCTGCGCGCGGCCCGGCCAGTGCCACCGTACACGACCAGATCTTCCGGCCTCTCGCCAACTTCTTCATCAAGGTTATTCATAAGCATGCGCATGGCAGCTTCCTGCGGCCAACCCTTGCACGAGATGGTTGTTCCTCGCGGCGCGCGAACTGGTACGTAAGTGGAAGGGGTGATTTCGGTTTCGACAGGCATGTTCTGATGTTAGTGCTTCAGGGGGGACTGTTCAAATTGTAAGGATGGAAAGCCTGGATGGGTGGCTCCATTGTTCGTCAGAACCCGACGCTCGTCACCAGGTGCTGTAAGCGGTTCCATCGCTAGCGGTACCGCTCGAGCCGCTATGCACATCGCTGATTCCCGGATCCTGCTGGTCTACCGACATCAGAGAATCCTCCTGATCTACGGTCCAGCTACTATTGGTTCCGGTCATGGGATCATTTGGGATTTGTTTAAGATATCCGGCTTGCACCAGGTCATCGAGCGCTTGCGGAGCTTTTTGCTTGTCCAAGGTATATTGCGAAATTAGGGAGCGCAGTTGAAACAGGTCCTGCCTGAGCACCGACTCCTTGGCTCGAAGGATGGACTGGTTATAAACCGGTATCGAAATCGAAACGAGGATCAGGATTAGGCTGATGACAATCATCAACTCGATCAAAGTGAATCCGCGATCCGTCCGTCTTCCGATACTCGTCATTCAAGATCCGAAATAGAAATTCAATTGCGCTGACTAATAAGGAAAATTAACTCACCAATCTTTGTATTCGGTCCCGTCCAGACCCGTGCCTCGTGACTTGGAAAACACATCAAAAACGTTTTGTCCTCCCCACGAATCCGACGTTGGATCGTCCTGCATAGAGCGCATACCCCAGTCGGTGTCGTTGGTCATGGGATCTATCGGAATCTTGCGAAGGAAGCGTACCTTCTTGCCGCCCACGTCTACACCTTTTACCAGCGTCTCGAGATCAGGCGGAAAACCTTCGCTTCCTACTTTAAGCTGGAAAGCTCCGCGATCAGCAGCATCTTTGTAGCGGTCGATTGCATCCCTCAACTGCCACAGGGCACGGCGTAGTTCACGCTCTTTTTCACGCTTGATGGCCACTCGCGCCAGGGGGACCGCCAAGCCGGTCAAGATGACCAAGATGGCTGTAGCCACGATCAACTCGACGAGCGTGAATCCCCGCAGACCGTGTGCGGAGGAGCGTTTCAGGAGAACGGACTTCATAGAATATTATCGCCAAAAATAGGCCAGACTTTAGGCGGCCGAAAAGCGAAACAGCAATTCTTTAGTTCAGCTCGGCGCATTTCTGTGCGTCTTCGTGGCCTGTGCGATCAAAAAGCATCTCTGGACACCAACCCACGCAACCGATTTGCCGCAAGTCACCGAGTCTTTCATTCCCTACTGCACCGTCACGGTAGCGACTGTGCCGGCGACGGCTATCGCCTGCATGGCGGGATCACGTGCGCCACCCTTCGAGATAGTTAGAGCCGATTGGCCGCTGGCTTTCGCCAGGAAAGTAAGGGTCACTACCGCGCCTTGCCCGGAAATACCATTCGCTCCCGGTGGTCTGGTGGCTGTAATCTGCAGAGCTCCGCTGGAATCGTCGTCTCGATGGACAAGTGCGACCGCCTGACCATCCTGCGAAAGCAAACCACCATTCGACACGTTGACCACCTGCAAAATCTTCGGATCGTAACTCACCTGCAATGGTACTGAGTAAACGTTCTGCGCTCCTTTCAACATCACGTTCACCGCGAAGGTAGAACCCGAAGCCTGTGTCAGGTTGGCGGGATCGAACGCGAAACTTGCGCCACCCCCGGCGGCGCGGGCTGGCCCGGGCCTTGGGTCGCCGGAGCTTGGGAAGTGGGCGACTGCGGGGCGGGCGCCGCCTGCACCGGCGCGGAAGTATCTCCGCCCGGAGCGCTTGATGGCGTCTGGCTCGCACGTCGCAGAGAAATAGCTGATGCCGTCCCAACTTCCAATGCGCGTTCGTTTATGTCGGTTACATCGCGAGATCGGACAATGTGTGGAATCAGCGCAAATACAATTTCGTTGGTGGAATGATCAGTATTGGTTTGTGCGAACAGATATTTGAGAATTGGAATCTGCGCCAACCCCGGAATGCCACTCAGGGAGCGGGTCTCGCTATCCTCCAACATTCCGCCAAGCAGGTTTACTTCACCTTCCTGAAGACGGATTTCATGCTCGATCTTCCTCTGGCCGATAATCGGCTGGCTGATGCCTCCGATATTCGACTGGCCGGTCACCGACGAAATGTCCATCGAAACTTTCAACGTAACTTCGCGCCCGGCATGCACTTTAGGCGTGATATCGATATTCACGCCTACGTCGAGATATTGAAACTGAGTGTTGACGAGTGGATTGATACCAACGCCACCGATTCCCGGCTGGAACGAGCCAGTCGCTACAGGGACCCGTTCACCAATCTTGAGTGATGCCTTCTGCCCATCCACGGCTCGGATCTGCGGATTCTGAATCAACTTGGTATTACTGTCACTAAACAGCGCCGTTGCTGTGGCTGGTGGAATGGTGACGGTAAAGTCGGTCGCGTTCAGGTTGCCCAAACGGTTCAGGTTAACCTGGTTGGCCGTTCCCGATGTAGTCGTACCATTGCCGGTAGTGCCTGTGCCGTTGTTGTTGTTGTTGTTGTTCGTGATGGTGTTGTTAATGTTATTTTGCAATGCAACCGTAGCACTGGTTGGGGGGCTGATTCCCAAGTTTCGCGTTTTGTCACGACTGACCTGCATGATGGCCACATCAACGATCACTTCCGGACGCGACTTGTCGAGATCGCCGACTAGCTTCTCCGCGAGCGCCACTTGGTCAGGCGTGCCGCGCACCACCAGCGCTCCTTGGGATGGCAGCGGCTGGATACGGGAAATTTCAAGAATCTGACGCAACGCGTTCACCACATCCTGCAGTTCCGTGGGTTGCGACAGGTTCGCCAGGTAGAAAGTCTTGATGACGCTCTGTTCTACTTCTTTCCGCTTGGAAGGATTGTCTGAGGCGACAAAAATGGTATTCGGAGTCACCGGCCGCCAGAATGTCTTGGATTCAAGAGCGATAATTTCCAGCGCCTCTTGCAGCGTCACTCCGTTCAGTTCGATTTTTACCCGGCGGGAAGTGTAGTCCGGATCGAACAACACGTTTATTCCCGCGAGCTTGCCGACGGTTTCGTAAATGACTTTGGTATCTTCGGTGAGCTTGAGAGTGATCGGAATGTTTGAGATGGCCGCCAGGTCAACAGGCCCTTGCGCTTCCTGCACTCGTTTTTGCAGGGCGGTCGGCGGGGCGGCCGACCGCGGCGGCGGAGCGTTGGCCGAATCAAGCATCTTCTGCGTCCGTCGAAGTTCCTGTTGTGCGATGAAACTGGACGAATCGATCTCCACCGCTTTCTGAAATTCGGCGAATGCTTCCTGGAGTTTGCCGGCGTCTCGTAACAATTGGCCGCGATGTACATGCGAAGCGCCGGCTAAGAATCGCATGCGCTCGAAGGAAGCCCGGTAGGACAAATCCCTGGGCTTGATGTCGTATGCCTGGCGATAAAAATCGTAGGCCGCTTCGTAGTTCTGGCGCGCTTCGGCGTCTTTACCCTTATTGTAGAGCGACTTGGCGTTATCGGCGGCCCCTATGGGTAGGGTCACGGCCACGACGAGTAACGCGATAGCTGCCGGGCGAATCAGGCGTGTCTTCACTGGTCCCTCGCAGGCAGTCTTCCCTCGGGGATAGGAAAATACCCAAGGCCAGGCCGCTGAATATGCTCTGATGGAGAGTTGACTGCCTGATTATAGCATCGGGTTTCCGCGTTAGAAGTGACTGATCTGGTAGCAGTTAAACTCATTAGTCTTAGTCCCAACCGAGTTACTCGGAAGTCCATTTCGGGAAAATTTTGCTTCAAATATGTAGTCGGATGCGGATTTCTGTCGTCGCGAGCCTCTCCCTGGTGCGAGACGGTCAGGCGAGCCAACAGGTTAGAGCCGCTCTCGCGATGTGAATACAAAAGCGGGGAAGCTCGAGGTCGTTACGAAACTCAGTTCAAGGGATTGTCAAACGGCAGAATGCTCTAGCTGACGCGCTTAGAAATTGCGCGTCGTACGGTTCTGACGCCGGGTTCTATGAGGCGTGACGAAGCCCTTCCGTCAATTTGACTGCGCCGAGCAGAGCGGCATCGTTCGATGTTCCTCTGCGGCTCTTCGTCGGTTTTCTCCAGGTTGTCAAGAGAACGCGTTGTCGACCTCACGAATGCCTTTCATGTTGCTCCGGAAGAGCTGGAAGGTCTCTCTTCCGAAGTTGTGCCCCAGTCATTTGTCGGAGCACGCCTCGTAAAAGCCTTCAATCATCTGCCGGCGGAACAACTCGGGACGAACCCCTCCCTGACGGGGCAGCGGCAGGTTGTGCTCGTAGCGAGCAATGACGCCGACACCAGCGCAACTGTTGCGACCGTAGCGACTCAGGTTGGCTTCGCTCCAGTGGAGGCTCGATTAGGGCGGCACCCCCCTTTCATGTTCTGGGCGGCCGACCCGGCGGGCTTCTGTTCCAGAACCTGGTTAAGCTCGGCTGATTGCAGCAATCACTCAAGGAACATGCTCTTTCTGAAGTGCGTGCTCTTTCGCAATTCCAATCGAAGAACGGAGACTGGTCGTGAAAGTAGGGTTGATAGGCGCCGGTACCGCAACAGGCAGGCTCACACGCGCATTCGACCCATCTGAGATAAGCTAATTACTGTCATGGCCCGCCAGCCCGTCCACCAGACTAAGCCCAAGCCGGAAAAGAATCCGCGTCGCGACCCCACGGCTGCGGGCGAGCGCGACGCCGCTGTGAACCGGATTGCCTCCCACAACTATTTCTTGCTCGAAAAATTCGAAACCGGAGTGGCTCTCACTGGGACCGAGGTCAAGTCGGTCCGGGCTGGCCTGGCTAACCTTAAAGATAGTTACGGGCTGCTCAAAGACGGCGAACTCTGGCTGTTGAACTGTCACATCGGCCCGTATGATCACGGCAACATCTTCAATCACGCCCCCCTGCGCACTCGCAAATTGCTGGTGCACAAAGACGAGATTCGCAAGCTCATTGGCAAGACTCAACAAAAGGGACTCACCCTCATTCCCACTCGCCTATACTTCAAAAATGGCCGGGTAAAACTGGAACTTGCTCTCGCCAAGGGCAAGCAGTTGTGGGACAAGCGAGAAACTGAGCGTCGCCGTACCGCCGACAGTGAAGCCAGAGAAGCAATTGCCCGCTCCCACAAAGGGCATTAGCTACGGAAGCAATCCATGAAACGCTGGAGACTGTTTTTTCTCTCGGTAGGCTTGATGGCGGTACTCGCAACTATCTGTCTGATTGTGTTAATTTGGCGGGGCTTCAGTGCAAGGTCAGAGCCGTCCCATTTCGAACAAATCCTGGCGAGACACGTAAGAAATGTCGCGATTCCCCGAAGCAGTCGCAATCAGAGGAATCCACTCCCAAATACGTCCGAAACACTGAAGGAAGCCCGCGAAGACTTCACCGCACGCTGCGCAAGCTGTCATGGCACGGATGGGCGCGGACAGACACAGATTGGGCATGGACTATACCCACGGGTTCCCGACCTGTCCGCGGTGCAAACACAGGATCTTACCGACGGCGAACTTCACTACATCATCGAGAACGGAGTGCAGTTAACCGGAATGCCTGGCTGGGGCCATCCCCAGGAGGCCGGCGAGGACGACAGCTGGAAACTCGTTCTTTTCATTCGCGACATGCGGCCGCTCACCGCGAAAGAAGAAACCCAGCAGCGTACCAGTTCCGGCGCAGCGCACTATGTAGGCTCGCCGGCATGTCAGAAATGCCACGCACAAATATACGAACACTGGAAAAATACTCCGATGGCGAACGTAGTGCGCGACCCGAGGGAACATCCTGACGCCATCATTCCGGATCTTGCTGCCGACCCGATCGCCAAATTTACGAAAGACCAGGTGGCATTCGTATACGGCAGCATTTGGAAGCAACGCTACTTCACTAAAGTCGGCGACGACTATTTCCCCGAGCCTGCACAATGGGACATTGTCAATCACGCATGGAAGCCATATTTTGTCGCCAAAGGAGCTGATTGGTGGGAACCCTACTACCCCCCTGACAATATGAAGCGGCCTACCGGTCCGACCTGCGATGGTTGTCACTCTGTCGACTACAACATTCGCACCAAGCAAGTGGCAGAGTGGAATGTCGGTTGTGAGCGGTGCCATGGCGCCGGCAGTGAACACGTGGACCATCCTATCCGAGGCAATATTCGGAACCCGGCGCGTATGGACTACGTGGCTGCTAGCGACACCTGCATTCAATGTCATTCGCAGGGGCGCCCACTAACCAATCCAATCGACGGGGCGTACTACGACTGGCCGGTCGGCTACCAGGTTGGATTAAAGCTGCAGGACTTCTGGAAATTGGAAGATCATACTTTGGGTGAGACTACGTTCACTCATTTTCCAGACGGAACCGCGCACAAGAACCGTATGCAGGGCAATGACTTCGTGCAAAGCGTAATGTACCGTCGCGGAATCACCTGTTTTAGTTGTCATGATGTGCACGGCACCGCGAACTACGCACAACTGAGAAAGCCCGCAAACAAAATCTGCCTGGACTGTCACGGCCCCTCATCCCTCAACGGACCTCGCACAGCTACTCTTGACGAACATACGCATCACAAAGACGGAACCCCGGGAAGCCAGTGCGTTGACTGTCACATGCCGGCTATTGAAACGACTCTCGGTGACTTGAAGGTGCACGCTCACACGTTCCGGTTCATCACACCGGCCATGACCGAAAAATACAAGATCCCCAATCCATGCTCCGCATGTCACAAAGACAAGTCGACGGTTTGGGCGAACGAGAACTTACAGCATTGGGGCGAGCGTTCTCCGTGGAGGCTGCAGTAGTTCTGCGTGAGGACCCGGTTGCTGATTACTTAAAGCGGTATCCAGGCTTGAGTTCACAACGGTAAACCCTTGTCTGATCTTTGTTTACACGGGCGTTGCAATCGGCCCAACTGAGATAGAGATTTGGGCCGAGTGGGTAGATGATAGCCTCGCCATTGACCTCGGCCTGAATCGTGATTCCCTCCGCAGCCGCTGGCATCGTGAAAGTTCAGCGCCTGCCCGAAAGTCACCGGATAAGAAGTTCGAACCAGATCGCTGACCATGGGATGAACCACTTCTGCTTCCACCAGGAACGTCGCAGTATCCGACCAATTGCGTGCCGACACCGTGAGTAAACGGCCGTTTTGCGAAAGACTATCGCCTTCAATCTTGGTGAAAGGGCAAGGTCCTGCGATACATGACGTTCGCGCATTGCGGAATTCATTATTCTCGCCGGCATCGAGCACCTTCGAACCCATCGCGGCCTTCCATTTTCCGTCGGGCGAACATGGAGGCTGTTTTGCGCAAGGCATGTTTCCGACGTTGGGAACTTCGAAGGCCTGAACCGCGCTGCCCACGTTAGCGGTAGTCGTAGTCTTGATGGAATATCTCACCTGAATGTTGGCGACGACAACATCGGCCCGTTTCGCTGCAGGTGTCTCATGCGGTATCGGCAGCATCTTGGCCACGTAGACCTTGTCGCCAATAAAGTCCCGTTGATCGAGAGGCTGATAATCCGCATGCCGGAATTGGAGAATGACGGGACGACCGATCCACAGCCTGGTACGTAGCGTGATCGGTGAAGAACCCGGAGGCATCCGATTTTCCGGTTCCGATAACCGAACCATTAGAGACGGCTGCCACTTGAACGTCGGCAAGCGGCAGTTCCTTTCTGGGATCAGCATCCTGGCGCATCACCGCGCCAGCCAATGACAAAGGACGGGTGTGGGGACGGATCGCGAGCACCGCCGCGATAATCGCCGCCACGGCGAAGAATGCCAACCAGCCAAATCAAGGCCTTTCTCTTGCCGGTCATTGCAGTTCCCCTCATCCATGGCTTCATTGAATATTCTACGATGCCTGGTGGCAGACCAGATTTTTAGTCTCCCGTCGGCTTTCGTCAAGGCCTTTAGGCTCAGCCGGTGTAACCATTCCTGTTACCCTAGTTTTTTCTCCATGAACGTTTCCACTCCCGAATCGTTTAAATTTGTCAGGTGGATGGTGAATCGAAGTTCAGGACCCCTGGTCTGGTAACCGGGACCCGTCGCGATCTGTTACGACAACTTGCCGGCGTTGGGCATTTCCCTGCCATTGCGCGAAATCCGGGATTGCGTCTTACCTGGCGGCCTCGATGTCGCCAATTCCCGAGCAGCACAAGACTCCGGCTCCTCCTCCGGCTAAAACTTTTCTTTCTCCCGATGACGACGCAGTTCCTCGAGGAATTGGAAAGAACCACGGTCTGCTACTTCTGGGAGCAGGCCAAGCCCCATCACGGGACTGGTCAAAGACCGCTGCAATGCGCGCAAGGCAACCACCGACAACGCGGTGGTAGCCAGCATTGCGGCGACCGGCTTCGGTCTTACGCGCATTCTGCATCGGAGAGAAGCGCGGATTCATTTCGCTGTCGGAAGCGCGGAACCGCGTTCTGAACACTTTGCGTTTTCTCTGGAAGACGCTGCCCAACCATCGCGGATTCTTCTATCACTTCGCCAACGTCAATACCGGCGAACGAATCTGGGATTCGGAAATCTCTTCGGTCGATACGGCGATCTTGCTGTGCGGAATTCTTTGCTGCCGGCAGCATTTCGAAAATTCCGAAATTCGCCAGTTGTGCCGCGATATTTTCGATCGCGTCGACTGGACCTGGCTCTCCGAAGACACCACGCTGCTGCCGCACGGATGGCTGCCCGAAGCCGGCTTTCTGCCCTATCGCTGGGACTACTACAGCGAGTTGATGATGATGTACCTGCTGGGCATGGGTTCTGCCGCTCATCCGCTCAAGACCGAGGCCTGGGACGCGTGGAAGCGAAATATCTTTGAATACGACGGGCTGCGCTACATCGGCTCGTTCGCGCCGCTTGTTCGTGCACCAGTATTCGCAGGCGTGGTTCGACTTCCGCGGAAAACGCGATCGCTACGCCGACTACTTTCAGAATTCGGCCATCGCGACCGACGTGCATCGCCGGTTCTGTCTCGAACTCGCGAAACAGTTTCCCGACTACAGCGACGACCTCTGGGGCATCACCGCCTCCGATTCCGACAGAGGTTACGTGGTCTGGGGAGGGCCGCCTGCCATGGGCCCAATCGACGGGACGGTTGTTCCCAGCGCCGCCGGCGGCTCGCTGCCATTTCTTGCCGCAACCCGTTATGCGCGTGCTGCGCAATATTCGCAATCGCTATCCGGATGCGTGGTGCACGTACGGATTCGTCAACGCGTTCAACCCGCTGAAGAACTGGTATGACAGCGACGTGGTCGCCATCGACACCGGAATCACCCTGCTGATGGCGGAAAATGCGCGTACGCAGTTTCATCTGGGACACGTTCATGAAGAATCAGAGAAGCAATTCAGGGCATGCAACGCGCAGGATTCAAGACCTACCAGCCGCAGTATCCTACCGCCTTCGGACAAAAATGAGAGCCGGGCCGCCGTCGGCAGGCAGTCCGGCTCATGATCGGCGAGGACGCAACCTATTCTTTCTCTTTGCGGTCGATCGCATTTTGCGCTTGAGTGTTGGAAGAATTCTCAGGCGCCTGTTCCCTGGCCGACGGAGAGGACGGTTGGCTTTCCCCTCCCGAGGCAGGCTGGAACTTTACGCTGGCTAGAATCTTTTCCAGTTTGCTGAACACGGCCTGGCGATCTACAGGCGCCGTCTCCTCTACATTTCCATCAGCTTCAGTTCCAAGACCAAGGGCAAATTCGTAGCAGGCGCCGTTCTTGAAGGCGTGAAAATACTTCGCGTCGGCTTGCTTCATCATGGCAGCTGTCGAATCGTCGACTTTAGTAAATTCGATTGCGCCAATTTTTACTTTTTCAGCACTGTTTTTTGCGACCGCATCCGCTGCAGAGGGATCCGCAGCAGTTTTTTCTTCGGGAAAGGCAAATTGGGTGCACGCTTCGGGCGTGATTTCCGGGTTCACGCTTAGAGCGACGAACGCGGAATCAAAGTCGGTTCCTGGATAGGCATTTTTCGGCAACTCCACCGCCGCCACCGTTACCCCACCCGGTTGCACAAAGTCCATTTGAAAAGGCCCCAGATATCCCCATCTCAACTGAGCCTGATCGCCTGATTTCAGGCTGTATTCCCGAGGAAAGTTGAAACCAACTCCGTATTCACGGTTGACGTAGGAAAGCGTTTTCGCGCGCTTGCTTTTCGCCTTTGCCTTGGCCACGACAGGCGTGGGAACGGGACTCGGAACAGTCGCAACCGGTGCCGTAGCCGGTGCGGTGGGCTGCGTGGGCTGTTGCGTCGCTACCGGCGTGTTGCTTCGAGAACAGCTTCCGACCACGATCACCGCGGCGAACATGGCGAGTGCTCCCAGCGCACCCACGGTCTGGTCTTTGATCGACGTACCTTCTAATTTTTTTGGGTTTTTCTGTTTTGCGTCGGTTGATTCCCTGCCGGACAAGTTAAGTTGTGTCATGGTCTTCTCCTGTGTTGCCTCCGCGAATGGAGATTGCAGGTCGGAAGCCATCACAGAAAACATTGATGGGATTCGGGTTGCGAGACGCTGAACCTTTTCAGGGTGTGGTTGGCGGGATACGACGTGTCGTTCGGGACACACCGCGCTTGCCTAATTCCCTTTCGGCCAACGATACTAAAAGCACAGTCATGAAAACCAATCTTTCGTTGTCCACTCCCGCAGAAGTTGAAACCGAATGTCTCGTCGTGATCGCGCTTGATCGCGGCGACAAGAACAAGACGCAAGTCTCTATCGAGAGCTCGGATCCTGCAATCAAAGAAATGGCGGCCGACGTCATCGCCAGCGGCGAGGCTACCGGCAAGAGCTTTGAGATGACTCTACTGCATCATCCCGCGAAGCTGAAGGCAAAGCGGTTATTGCTGCTTGGCGGCGGCAACGCGAGAGGCTTTAACGCTTTCGAACTCCGCCGCTTGGCCGGGGCAGCTGTGCGAACACTGAAGTCAAAAGGCTTGCGCAGCTTTGCGATGCTCGCACCGGAAGCCGGACTTAAGACCGAAGACGCGATCCAGGCTGTCGTAGAAGGCGCATTTGTCGGAAACTTCGATCCTGACTATTACAAGAGCGACCGCAAAGATCAGAAGATCGACACTCTCACCATCGTCGCCCGCGGCGATCAAACCAAACTGCAACCTGTGGTGGATGAAGCCCGCATCATCGGCGAATCACAGAATTTCACTCGCGACCTGGTCAATGAACCTTCTAACCGCATGACGCCAACCATCCTCGCCGAGCGTGCGAAAAAAATGGCGGCGGAAGTTGGATTGAAGTGTGAAGTCTACGGCGCAGACAAAATCAAAGAACTCAAGATGGGAGCTTTCTGGAGTGTTGCGCAGGGCTCCGATGAGCCACCGGCGCTGATCGTCATGCGCTACGAACCGGCGGGCGCACCGGAAAAGCCGGTGCTGGGACTGGTCGGCAAAGGAATTACTTTCGATACGGGAGGGATCTCCATCAAGCCCGCCGACGGCATGGAGAAGATGAAGTACGACATGGCGGGCGGAGCCACTATGATCGGCGCGATGCGTGCCATCGCATTGCTCAAGCCGAAAGTGAAAATCATCTCCATCGTTCTGGCTACCGAGAATATGCCTTCCGGCAAGGCACAGAAGCCGGGCGACGTACAGATCGCGATGTCCGGCAAGTCCATCGAAATCATCAACACCGACGCTGAAGGTAGGCTGGTGCTGGCGGACGGTCTTTATTACGCGCGGCAACTCGGCTGCACCCACCTTATTGATGCCGCCACGCTTACCGGCGCGGTAGTGGTTGCGCTCGGATCGATCAATGCCGGAGTGTTTGGAAATGACGAGCAGATGTACGAACGCTTCAGCAAAGCGCTGTCCAAAGCAGGCGAGAAGATGTGGCGCATGCCGCTTGACGATGAGTACAAGGAGATTATTCGTTCCAACATCGCTGACATCGTCAACTCCGGTGGACGCTATGGCGGAGCGATTACTGCCGCCATGTTCCTCAAAGAATTCGCTGAAGACGTCCCCTGGCTGCACCTCGATATTGCCGGTACTGCTTGGACAGAAGAGCAAAAACCATGGATCGCCAAAGGACCATCGGGAATCGGCTTGCGCAGCCTGGTCGAGTTTGCCAAGGACTTCGCAGAATAGAGCAGAGTACCGCAAGCCGCGTAAACCCAGACACTTAGAGTGTGCTGAGCATCCCGTTCCTGCATGTGGGCATCTGAAGCGGGTCGATGGACGCTCGGGTCCATCCTGTCAACAACACAGGAGGCTTGGAATGAAAGCTCTATTTGTGGTGGGACTGGCTGTTGCAATTCTGGGGATTCTTTCGTTCTTTATTGCGCTTCCCCATTCTGAAAATCACGGAATCAAGGCAGGCGACGTAAGCGTTGGCGTGCAAACTCATAGTAGCGAGAAAGTTTCACCCGCAATCAGCGCGGTCATCCTCGTGGTCGGCGCTGGGCTTATGATCGCCGGCCGTAAAAGCTAGCTGTAATCGGTGACATTTTGCCGCCTCGCCAGTCTGTGACAGTTGCACGGGAGGCGGCATGCGATTCCGATATGGGATGGTTGTCCTTTTAGTTTCTCTCACCACGGTATTTTCCCCACAAGATTCTTCATCCCTGTGCAGGGTTTCATCTTGATCGCACTACGCTCTCGCCGTTGCCAGGCAATCGCGTACATCGGGGGAGTGGTCACCCACTCTCGCCCATTTTCATTGCTATTGGCGGGCCGACAATGGCCCATAGGAACCCACCGTCCATGCGGGTCCGACATACGGCGGTTCAGTTCAGTTGAGCTATAGCACATCCAGCAAGCGCGGAAGACCGAGCGCATCGGAGTAGGCAATCCTTATCCTGTTCATCCTCGGCTGGGCGCCTTTGATCCACGCTTCTTTCAGACCCCGTCTGGCGACGACACCCTTGCGCTTCTCAAGCTCTTCACCTCCACCAGATTGAGCAGGGGACTTTCATCCCCAAGATGTCAAACCTGTTCGGCACACCAAAAGAAACCCCGGCCACAAGCCGGGGATTTGCGCACATGCCGGACTCTAAGAGCTAACGCTTACCTACGATCTCCTAGTGACGATCATCGCGGTCCCAATCACGGTCAGTGTGCCATTGATGATCGTGGCCGTTCCACCATCCATGGTAAGTGTTCCAGCAGCGTTCGCGCTCGGCGTTCAAGTCACGCCGCCGCTGATCTGCCTGATGGCTACGCTCGCCGTGTTTGCGAACCGCCTCGTCCAGTTTTGATTCCGCGCGTTCAATCTGGCGTTGACACTTGGCGTGATCGTCCGCATACGACTGCGGCACCGCCACGAAAAGCGCCATCCCCAGAGCCGTCGTCATAACCCCAGATACAGCAAGCTTTTTGAATTGTTGTAGTTTCAAGCAGCCCTCCTGTCTAAATTTGGACCGCACTGTTTGATTGAAAATCAGGCTCTAAAGTTGCCCGTCTGGACTGCCGAAGGGTGCTTGGCAGTCTCCTTTGAGGGACACACCGACTTTAGCTTAAAAAAGTGATCAAAGTGGACGAGACAAAATCTAATGCGCTACCAAGTCCCATTCCTCCTCACCGCGCTGCAACAATATCGGCCGGTCCTCGGGCAGAATCCATCGCTGCCAGATGAGTTCATCCGTTGCACGGGCGAATTGCTCGAGGTAGGTCTCACGATTGGGATAGCGTTCTGTGATCGACCTGCGTGGATCCCCTGACTGTTTGCGTTCCGCGGCATCCTTGGGAAATGGAAGATAGGAGCCCAGAAAAGCGACGCGCTGTCGTGTCCCTCCGATCGAGGGATCGCGGAGATTCCATCCGGTATAGGTCGCAAGTGGAACCGCAATCTCCGGCAGGTGGATACCACCCAATTCGTTGCCGTCCGCGTTGACCTGCGGCACGAGTACGGGGAAAGCCTTCCCGACATGCGGCGGTTGTATCGAGAGAACTCCCTGCTGCCAATCAGGGCCGTAATCCAGACGGTAAGCGGTGTTGGCCTCATAGGGCCGTTTCACAAGCGGAATCTGCGGGAAGGCGTACTTGCCCAGTGGCACCAGCGTATGTTTGGCAATAGTCGGGTAGGCGCTGGGCGGGGGCGCGGTGCCCGAACGGACCCACACATCCATGTTGGCAATCATGGCGCGCCAGAAGAAGCGAACAGGTAGCGCCGACTGAGGTTCCAGTCCGAACAATGACCCTTCTCCACGCGCAGGCGGAAATTGGCCGGAGAAATGTTGCAGGCCAGTGAAGTAATAAATGCGAACGTTAGGACCAATGGTAGCGTCGCTCTTGCCATCGGGAGTGGTGTGGATGAGCGAGGCTGCGCGCCCCCAATATTCATAAGATGTATGCGAGAAAAATATTTTGGGAACGACCTGTTCGCGCTCCGCGCGATCGAGTAAACCGCCGTGCTCGCCGGTGAGCGGATCGGTCTCGGGCCGATCGGTAAAGGGAAACATATCCGTGGGAAAGAATATTGATGAGGTCGGTTGCGCATCGCGGGAAGGCTGAGCGAAGCGATAGTTGAAACTTCCCCTGCCTGCCCCGGCCACGTGCGATAGGACGCCATCGAGGGCGATCCTGCCATCTTCACCGGCGTTGAAACCCTGGTAAATGAAATCGCGCAGGAAGCGGCCGTTTTGCGAAATGCCTTCGCCAAGTACGCGAGAAGCCGGCGTGACACTATCAGACGCATGCTTCACGTACGATGCGAAGTCACGTACGGCTGCGAACCCCAGTCCGGCCACCACCGGATCAGATACTACGTAGACATACTCATAAATGCGGCCGGCTTCGAAGCCGCCATTGAGGTGGATCGACTGGTTGCTCGGGGTCAGCTTGCCTTCGACCGTCGCGGCAAATTGCCACTCGGAACGCGGGATCGTAGCGCGCTTGCCTTCCCGCGAGTCACGCACCGTGAGCGTATTGCGCGGATCGTCTGGTTCCGCGACCGGATACTCCGAACCTCCGATCTTGCCGAGAATCACATGACCAAGCGGAATTTCGTCAGCCTTGGCAGGGAGCATGACGTCGCCGCGCAGGAGGCCGGTAATTGTCTTGCCATGTTCTTTCGCGATCGGGGCGTAGAGGCGAAGTGCGTCGGAACCGGAAGCATCCCACTGCCAGCCGAGCGCGACCACGGTAAAACCGTTACGCAGCAGCCACGCATCGCCGGCACTGTTTGATAAATCTTCGTCCCCACCATCGACCAGGGAGAGTATGCGGGAATGTCCGCGATTCGGGCTTTCCAAAAGCAATGTGGCGTTGCCCTTGGCCGGATCCTTGGGCCGGACCGCGACGAAATCGGCGGAGAATTCCACTTCGCCGTTCGCCAGATTAACCGCGTTCGAGAGATCAATGATGCGTTGATTGTGGGGGTTGGCGACGGACACGGCAAAATAAATGCGTCCGACAATGCGTTCATATGGTCCGCTCTTACCAAATGGCTTGGCACCGAGAACGTCCGTGCGGGACAAGATCTCGACGTGAGTGACGCGAGCGTACAGGAATGGAACGGTTAGAAGAAAAACAAGAAATATGAATGGCCGCCGATGGACCCGAAACATGTCCGGCAGATTAGCATAGCCCTGCCAGAAGGAATGGGTGGGAAGTAAGGAATCCCAGGTTTCGAAAGCCACGAAACCTGGCACACCCGGTCCTGGCGTTCAAGTCGGACCGCCGCTGCCCCGCCCGGCGGCTGCCCACTCCATGTTCGCGAATTGCCTAATCCAGCTTTGACTCCGCCTTCTCAGTCTGGCATTCGCACTTTCCTTGCTCCTCCGCATACGCCTCAGGCAAGGTAACGAACATCGCCGCACTCAAAGCGGTAAACGCAGCGATGCGCGCTGTCAACCGTCTCACCATCACCGTACATCCGGGAGGGCCGCTGCCGCCACGGGCACATCATGCGGAAAGTCCTTGCCCAAAAACGCAGCCACGGTTGCGGCGATCTGGGATTGTGTAACCGTCACGCTGCTACGCTCGCCCCGCGCGGGAGTATCGGGGCCCACAATCGCGATCCAGATATTTTCCGATCCCTTTTGATCAACGCCATGCTCTTTCCACTCCACCAATCCGCTCCCGCGTCCGTGATCGGTGGTGAGGATGAAGGTAGTCTGGTCGCGATATTCCGGCATGGACTGCATGACTTCCCACAGCTGCTGCACGAAATGGTCGAAGCCGTGGGCGCTCTCCAGGACCAGATCGTAGCGGCCCTGGTGCGCCCAGTTATCGGTTTCGCCATATCCCACGAAGAGCACGCGGGGATGATCTGCCTTCACATAATCCAGCAGCGGTACCTGCAGAAAGGAGTTGAAAAGGTCGTCGGCATCGAAGCGGGTCGTACTCTGGTACAGCTCGTTGAGCAATGCCTGACGCGGCGTAAGTTTTTCCTTCCCGGGCAAGTCCCAGCCCGCCTGCATAACCAGGCCGCTGCGCTGTTCATTGAAAATGTCCTTGAACACATTCCAGGTGGCATAGACCGCGACCTTGCCGCGGAATTCAGACATCCGGTTCAGCCACTCAAACACCGTCAGATTCGGATTGGTGCCGAATTCGTTGCGGTCGATCCTCGGGTCCGGATGCCCGGTCAGCATCTCGTTGTAGCCAGGATAGGAAAATGCCATGCCATTGGTAACACGGGCCACGCTCCCCTTGGCTTGGTTTCCGAAAATCTGCCCCTGCTTCGCCACCATGCCCCAGAGAAACGGAAACAATGCCTGTCGCCGCTCCGAAACATCGTCACGCCAGAACTTCTGCTTGAGATCTTTAGGGTCAGCCCAAACGCCGCCGTGCTCGCTGTCCATCAAAGCCGAGTCAGCGCCGGTAAAGATCTCCTGCCAGCGCAATCCGTCGCTCACGATCAGGACAACGTTGCGGGTCTTCAGTTGTGGAGCAGAAGCTTGCGCGGCGGCAGATCCCACCACCAGCATGAAGGTCAAGCAAGCGAAAGCAGCGGCAAGAAAACCTCGATTGCTCTTGTTCACGATCTCTCCATGTCCGGAGAGTCATTGTGCAACGCGCACGCTCAGTCATGCAATCGCGCACAAAAAAGGACGAGCGAAAACGCCCGTCCTTCCCGTTGGGACTTCTCTCTCTGCGGAACCAGGGATCGTAGCGAACGGGCAAAAGTAATAGCTAGAGCCAGCAGCTAATTAATATCAAACTGCTCCTGATGTAACGCCGGATCGCTTTTCACGATCACGGTTTTCTTGGTCATCTCTTCCATCTCGAGCAGTGCCTTGCCATTGTTGGTTTTAAGCGCTTTGGCCACATCGGGATTCACTCGCAACATCACATCGGCGTGTTCAAGGTGTTTCGCGATCTTACGCATCTCCAGATAGATTTCGTTGCATACCGTAGTCACCGATTTCACAAAGCCGGTGGACTGACAGTACGGACACGGTGAACCGATAGTTCGCTCAAGTGACTGCTTTACTCGTTTGCGGGTGATCGCCACCAGGCCAAAATCATTAAATTGCAAAACCTTGGACGGCGCCCGGTCGCTTCGCAAAGCTTCTTCCAACGCCTGCATCACTTTCTGGCGATTGCGCCGTTCGTCCATGTCGATGAAGTCGATGATGATGATGCCACCAAGATCACGCAAACGGATCTGTCGCACAATCTCCTTGATCGCATCGACGTTGGTCTTGACGATGGTGTCTTCCAGACGAGTCGTCTTACCCACATATTTCCCGGTATTCACGTCAATGGCGACCAGCGCTTCAGTCTGATTGATGACGATGTACCCGCCACTCTTGAGCCAGACTTTTGACTTGAGCGCCTTGTTAATCTCCTCGCTCAGTCCGAACTGCTCGTACAGGGGAACTTCTTTGGTGTATAGCTTCACTCGCTTGACCAGCGCAGGCTGGAAACGGTTGGCGAAGCGCAAAATGCGTTCGTATTCCTCGTCGCTGTCGACCCAGATGGTGGAGAAATCCGAAGTCACCTGATCACGCAGCACGCGCTCGACCACATTCAGATCGTGATAGATGAGCGTTGGCCCCTTGCCGGCGTCCGCGCGACTCTTGATCTCAGCCCACAATCCTTTCAGGAAACGAATGTCAGCGCGAAGATCCTCTTCCGCGGCATTCATGGCGGCGGTGCGGACGATAAACCCACCGTGCCCATTCTCTCGTTCACTTTGGATGATGCGCTTCAGCCGTTGTCGTTCTTCTTCAGAGGCGATCTTGCGGGATACGCCGGTGTGATTCACCGTTGGCATGTACACCAGGAAACGGCCGGGCAGTGCGATGTGGCTGGTGATGCGGGCGCCCTTTTTGCCAATCGGCTCTTTCGCAATCTGTACAAGAATTTCCTGGCCTTCTTTGAGCAGGTCAGTGATCAGCGGAATATTTGCCTGCTCATTCCGTCGAGGCCGGCCTCGACCCCCGCCGCCGCGTCGTCCTCCGCGCTGCGGCCTGCGATCGTACCCCGGACGCGGCGCACGCTGGGTGTAACCAGCAGTGCCCGCGGGAGCACGAACTTCGGCCCGCGCCTCGGTCATTCCAACTGCGCCTGCTTCCGCAGCCAGAGCAGCTTCCGCTTCAGCCTGAGCTTGGTCGAGTTCAGCTTCGGCTTCAGCTTCTTCGTCGACTTCTTCGGCTGCGGCAACATCAACCTCTTCGGAAGAAATCGCGTCCGCCGAAAACGGAACGGTATCCACGCTGGCAAATTCAGCCGCAGCTGCAATTTTCGGCGCCCGCTGCTCGTGCTCTCCGGCAGCATGAGTCTCTTCTTCGAGTTCCTCGAAGGAGGCGTCTTCTTCTAGCTCTTCAACATAATGAGACAGATCAGCTTCTTCCTCTTCGATTTCTTCTTCTTCCACTGTGCCAGACATCCTGGCCGCGGCTCGAGCTGCGGGCTCGGCATGCGCGGAAACATCAGATGGCTTGGCGTTCATCTCGTGCTGACCGGAGTCGTCCTGATCTTCTTCTTCGTCGTCGACCTCTCCCCCAAACACGGCCGCTACGTTCATCTCGTGTAAGCGTCTCTGTTCACGATCCCAATCTGCGGACGCCGTGTCGACCACGGGCACGCGAACTTCCGCGACCGCTGGCTCATTGATTTCCGGCAAAGGCTGCGCCATTACCGACGGTGCCGATTCTGCGAACAACGGCTCGTCAGCAGCAAAGATTTCCGAAATGGGTTGGGCGGCCGGTTCTGCCGCTAAATTGGAAACCGGTTCGGAGCGGGGCGCCGGCCTGGCCTGCGCCATTCGCTGATATTTGGAAATCGACTCTCCAGGAAGAATGATTGGCTGGTATCCCGGTGGCGGTCCGTATTCTGACCGGTCAGGTCGATCCTGCCGTCCCGGCCTTTCTGACCTTCCCGATCTCTCTGACCGTTCCGGCCGATCGGTTCTGGTTTGAACGTCCGAGGATTCGGTGCGCTGGCTCCGCTCCGGAAGATCGGGACGCGGAGCTTCCCGCGCCGTTTCAGTTCCCGGATGAGCGAACTTGGATTCCGGAAATCGCTCTCCGCGGCGTCCACGCCGCCGGCGCCGGCCTCTCATGCCTTCACGATTCTCGCGCGATTCCGGTGGAGCAAAAGACTGGCGATGTTCCGATGGCGAGGTCTCAACATGCTCCTGTCCGTTGGGCTCCATCGCCGGCGCGACTATCTCGTCGACGGGGTGGCCTTCCGGTTGGGACTGATACTGAGGTTGCGCCTGACGCTCTGGAACGGGACGGTTTGTGGGGACCTCGTCAAGGTCCTCCGAGTCTTCCAACTCCATAAAGTCGGAAACGTAGAGGAACGCATCGCGCTCAAGTCCGATATCGACAAAGGCCGATTGCATTCCAGGAAGTACGCGGGTTACGCGGCCTTTGTAGATGGAACCTGCCAGGGTGTATTCATTTTCCCGCTCAAGGTAGATCTCTGCGAGCAGATCGTCCTCGACCATCCCCACTTTGGTTTCGTGAGGAGTGGAAGAAACAAACAATTCTTTTGTCATGCTAACTCCGGTCCTCGGCCGCTAAGCAGCCGCAGGATCACCGGATGGAAGGCAGGAAAAGACTGGGCGGATCAAGCTGTGCGATAGACGCCCTAGACAAGGGACAGCCTAGGCCCCGGGGTTCTCCCCGCGGTCGAATCGGTTGCGTAAGATTAGGAATCTTTAGCACTTATCGCGTTGCACTTCGCCAGGTTTGTGACCGCTCTCTCAACTGGGAGGGGGCCGTTACCGGCCTGGCTGCGCTTTGCTCAATCCTGCCCGGCCTTGAACTGCTTTTCTAGCCGGTGTGTGCCCTCTTTACGCGAGGGCGATCGTAATTGATCTTTTTTGGCGCCGTGGATGGCACGCACGGCTACTCCCCAGCCTTCTTCTTCCTCGCGTTAGTTCACGAACCGGCGCATGCGGACATTCATCACAATGCCCAACGCCAGAAATATGAACAGGACAGAAGATCCGCCATAACTCATTAACGGCAGGGGTATTCCAGTGACCGGCATAAAGCCGACCACCATGCCGACATTGACCAGGATATGGAAGCTAAGCACAGCTACCACACCCATTACCACGAACGTGCCAGCGCGGTCGGGCGCCGTTTGCGCGTTCTGCGTCAATCTCATCAGCACCACAAAGTATAGCAGCAAAACGGCTAAGGCACCCACAAATCCATGCTCCTCAGCAAAAGCCGCGAAGATGAAGTCCGTTTGCGGGACCGGCAAGAACGAAAGATGGGTTTGGGTTGCCCCTTCTGAGTTACCCCAGACTCCCCCCGAACCCACGGCAATCAGAGATTGGTTTACCTGATACCCCGAACCCTGGCTATCAGCTTCGGGATGCATGAAGCTGGTCAACCGGTCGCGCTGGTACGGCTTCAAGGTGTGCCATGCCAGCGGCAGGAGCAAAGCCGCTCCTAAAGTGACTATAGCCGCCTGTTTGAAGCGAACTCCACCCAGAAATAGCCCCATGACGGCAATTGGAAGATAGGTCAGGCTGGTCCCAAGATCAGGCTGACGCAATACCATCAGCATGGGAACGATCACTATCGCACCGGCCTTGGCAAAATCGGGCCAGGAGAGCTCGCGTTGGTGCAAATCGGCAAAGTACTTGGCGACGGCCAGAATCAAGATGAGTTTTACCCACTCCGATGGCTGAAAGTGCCCACCACCGGGCATCTTGATCCAGCGGCGCGCACCGAGATACTTCTGCCCGAAGAGCATGACTGACATAAGAGAAACAATTGCAGCGATATAGAACCAGTGCACCCGATCCAGCAGCTTTTGGTAGTTCACCAGGCTGATCAGGAACATGCCGACGATCCCGCCGGCGATCCAATAGACCTGCCGGACATGCGCCCCCGCAAACTTGGTGTGTAATGTTGCACTGTGGATCTCCATCACGCCCAGCCCACAAATCAGCAGGACAAAGATGAAGAGCATCCAGTCGAAATCACGGAATGAGATGTAGCGGGACATGGTTTTTTGATCAGTCTTCAGTCGTCATCCATCCGACTGTTTACTAATTCGATTCCTCCCTGGGGCTTCAGAAAGTCGGCCGCGTCCTTCCGGCTGGGCTCAGGGAAGGCCCAGCCAGCTGACGCCCACAAGCCCAGCGAATCTCGGCGAAACACCCCTACTGCACGCCCGGTGCAGCTACCGCCAGTGGCGCGCGAACTTTCGGCACATCTACGTCGAAATGTCCGCCGTGGAGGTCGTCATCGGTTCCACCACCCTCATTCCACACGGCTCCGACATCCACTTTTTCAGCGCCACTTGCCACCTTTGTTGGCTGCCGGCGTTGCTTGTCCACGTAAGCCTTGATCACCTGCGTAGCCAGGCGGGCAGCCAGCTTGCCGTGTTCTCCGCCTTCAAACAGGACTGCGACGATGACATCGGGATTGCGGCGGGGCGTGAATCCCACAAACCACCCGTTCTGATTGAGAGCGGCGTTGTTGGCATGTTTGGCACGAACAGCGAGTGAAACGATCTGTGCCGACCCTGTTTTCCCAGCGATATCGATTCCAGGAATGTGAGCTGAAGGCGCCGTACCCTCCGGCAGCAGGACTCGCGACATCGCATCCGTAATTGTGTCGAAGCCGCCCGCGTCGATAGGAATGTTCTTTACTTCCGTATAGTTGTGGGCCTCGAGATAGTCCGATGGCAGACCGGTCGGGCTGGCAACGTGGGGAACCACCATACGGCCATCCATGGAGATAGCCGAGATAGCTCGCATCAGTTGAACTGGGGTAGTCGCAACTGCACCCTGTCCGATACCGACTGAAATCGTTTCTCCCGCGAACCATTTCTGCTTGAAGTTGTGCAGCTTCCATTCTTCCGATGGCATGACACCGCTGGCTTCCTGAGGTAGATCGATTCCAGTCTTCTCACCCAATCCCAGGGCGGAGGCATATTTTGCGATGCGCGAGATGCCAAGTTTTTCCGCCAAGGTATAGAAAAAAACGTCACAAGACTGGTAAATCGCCTTGGTTAAGTCGACAGCACCGTGACCAGACTTTACCCAGCAGCCAAAGCGCCGGCCGTAAAACGTCGCACCACCATTGCAGTGGACATTCAGAGTCTGAGCGATACCCTCTTGCCAGCCCGCCACGGACATGAGGATCTTGAAAGTCGACCCTGGTGCAAGCTGCGCTTGGATTGCTTTATTCAACAAAGGCTTATCGGGATCGTTGACCAGCTTTTTCCATTCGTCCCGTGAAATTCGAACCGCGAAGTCGTTTGGATCGAAAGTGGGGCGACTGACCATGGCGAGGATTTCACCGGTGTGCGGATCCATCGCGACCATCGCTCCATTCTTGTCGCCCATAGCTTCCTCAGCGGCAATCTGCAGATCTATGTCGAGCGTCAGCTTCAGCGAATGTCCCGGCACCGCAGGCTTTTCGTCTAACTCGCCGACTTCCTTGCCCTTGCTGTTCACCAGAACCTGGCGCGACCCGTTCTTGCCCATCAGCAACTGGTTGTATTGCAACTCAACGCCTGACTTCCCTACCACATCCCCAGGGTTATAAAGTTCCCAGAGTGGCTGATTCAGCATGTCTTCGCTGACTTCCCCCACATAGCCGATCAGGTGTGCCATGAACCCGTTTCGCGGATATAGACGGCGGTGCGCCATGATCGTATCCAGCTCAGGCAGTTCGTTACGGTGGGACTTGATGAAGGCCAGTTCGTCTGGCGTGATGTCTTCCTTCAAATAGATCGGCTGATACTGGGGCGTGCCGCCAAACTTGTGAAGACGCTCACGTACTTCCTTGGGATCGAGATGCAGACCTTGCGCGATAAGGTCGGCGTCGACGGAGAGATCACGCGTGGAATCGCGCAACAGCAAAGCCGTGAATGAGGGGTAGTTATCAACGATCACGCGCCCATCGCGGTCGAGAATTTTGCCGCGCGGGGCGAGGATTGGAACTTCGCGGGTTTTATTTTTTTCCGCCAGCGCCGAATAGAACTCACTCGACACAACCTGGAGCCGCCACAATCCGTATGCGAGCACAAGAAAGATGCCCAGGATGAAATACTGCACCCCGGTGAGACGGAAGCTCGAAACTTTTTCATCGCGGCCAAACACTAGAGCAGGGCGTCGGCGTCGGGCCTCGGGCGACAGCCCGAACCTCAAACTCGACTAATCCTTTCAAGGAGAGTTGACTTTAATTGTAATCCGTTGAGTTGCTGTCGAGTATTGCGCTTTCAGTGACGGAAGGGCACCAACTTCGGACCTCGGGCGTCGGTCATCAGAGCTTTCCGTCCAGGACTTTGGACCTCGGTGCGAAATCTAACTCGGGTATTGAAACCCTTCTGAGAACCGATCTCAGAAAAGCAGTTTGAAGTGGGAAACCTAAAACCGATGACTGCGCTAGGCTCTCTGCTTGAAGCGGTCCAGAAGCGTGAACAGCACGGCTGCGGTGGCAGCGTTCAGCAAGGCGGCTGCGATTTCGTGGCCCCAATTCAAATCGACGGTCAATTTCACCAGTCCGCGTGCAACCGTGACGTAAACGATCTGGTGGACAACATAGAAAAATAGAGTCACCAAGAACCTTGCTCCGACGTTGTCGACGTCGAGCTTCGCACCCAGCGACGATGCACCATAGCCAACGACCGTCTTCGCGATTCCGTAAATTCCGATCGGCTGCTGGGTAAGTGAATCTTGCAACAGGCCGATAATGGCACCGGTGACCAGTCCGGCGACCGGGCTGCGCCGTGCTACCGCAAAAAAAATCACCACCAACAATGGCAGGTCAAAGAAAGCGAAGAAATGCAGCCGTGAGGGCAAAAACGCTTGCAGGAAGATCGCTACAAGAGGAACGCCAATAGTCACGGCCGGATTGAACCGGTAGACCTCGACTTGCTCCTGAGATGTGTAGGTGATGGGCACGCTAGTGAGGTTGTTCCTCCAACGCATCCGGTTTCGCTTGAGCGGGCTTGGCTGGCAACGGCTTGGACTGTGATGGTTTTGTCTTCGCCGGTTCGCCTGCCGCTGGCGCTACAGGCTTAACCGTCTGATCCGAGCTCCTCGTGCCAGAGCCCGGCCGGGCCAAAGCATTTCCCGCTGCGGGATTGGTCCCTGGCGCAGAGTTGGTGTCACTTCGTGGTTTCGGATTCGTGGGTGATTCCACCCCCGCGTTGGCCGCGGTCCCGGCACCCGCATCGACCGGCTTATCGGGAACCGACGGTAACCTCTGAGTCAAAATATCTACCGCACGCACCCGCGTGCCGGTCTCCGCCACTGCAGGAGTTCGATCTTCCCGCTTCGTAATCACCAAAACCTCTTCCAGTCGGTTCAAGTTCGCACTGGGTCTAAGCCTGATGTTCAGAAAGAGATCGGCGCCCGGAGAGACTTTCATTACCGTTCCGATGGTAAGTCCCTTGGGAAAAATCTGGTCGCCCCCGCTGGTCGCCACTCGCTCCCCAGGCGCCACCGACTCGTCGGTCATCACATTTTCCAGGATGACGTCGCCGTTGGACATGCCTTTAACAACTCCTTGCAACCGCGACCTATCGAGAATGGCTCCCACGCCGCTGCTTTGGTCATTGATCAGCAAAACCTGGGAGATGGAACCGAACGCCCGCAGCACCTTTCCTACAACACCATCGGCGGTAATGACCGCCATGTCTTTTTCCACTCCGTCCTTGGTGCCCTTGTCGATGTAAATCAATCGTGACTGCTCGCTGCCGCTCGAACCGATCACTTGCGCGGCAACGGTCTTTGCTATGTATTGTTCTTTAAAAGCCAACAATGCCTGCAGCCGCCTGGCTTGCTGGGCATCGTCGGTAAGGCGCACTTGTTCAAGGCGCAAGTGGTCGATCTCAAATTTCAGATCGCGATTTTCCTGTCGTACTCCACGAAGGTAAATGTAGTTGTTCCAAATATTACCTATCCCGTTTTGACACCAGACGATTACCTTTTCCAGGGGAGTGACTGCGCCGACTGACCAGGTGCGAATCAAACGCGTTGATTCTCCGCCACCACCGCGCTTTACCTGAATCGCCAACCCGAGTACTTGAAGAAATAGCATCACCGCCAGGATGGTGACGTTACGGTAACGGGTGATGAGATTTTCCATGGAATTACAGTTTCGGATTTCTGGTTTCCAGTTTCAATGGCGCGACCGCGCCTGGTTCCTGTTGTCTTAGGCGAGTTCGGCAGAAAGGAACTGGAAACCAGACACTGGCAACCTGGAAACTGTTTAAGTTATTCGATCGAAATCTTTCTGAGCAATTTGAAATCGCTCAGCATTTTGCCTGTACCGAGTACCACGCTGCACAGCGGATCGTCGGCGATCGAAACCGGCAGCCCGGTTTCTTCGCGAATACGCTTGTCGAGATTCTTCAAAAGCGCACCACCACCGGTCAGAACAATGCCGCGATCGCTAATATCGGCGGAAAGCTCAGGGGGCGTCCGTTCCAGGGCCACTCGCACAGCGTTCATAATGGTCGAAACACATTCACTGAGGGACTCGCGGATCTCACTATCGTCCACCGTGATTGTCTTGGGCACGCCTTCAATCAGGTTGCGGCCCTTGATCTCCATGGTCAACGGTTTTTCCAGCGGATAGGCGGATCCAATTTCCATCTTGATCTGTTCGGCGGTTCTTTCACCCACGAGCAGATTGTACTTCCGTTTCAGATAGTTCATTACCGCTTCGTCCATCTGGTTGCCGGCCATGCGCACGGAACGGGAATAAACGATGCCACTCAGGGAAATCACAGCGATGTCAGTGGTGCCGCCACCGATATCCACGACCATGTTGCCGCTGGGTTCGGTAATAGGCAATCCGGCGCCAATCGCAGCCACCATGGCTTGTTCCACCAGATACACTTCGCTAGCTTTGGCGCGATAAGCAGAGTCCATGACCGCGCGTTTTTCCACCTGGGTGATTTCCGAAGGGACGCCGATCACGATGCGGGGATGTACTAGCATCTTACGGTTGTGCGCCTTCTGGATGAAGTAGTTGAGCATCTTCTCGGTGACTTTGAAGTCGGCGATGACGCCGTCCTTCATGGGCTTAATGGCCACGATGTTGCCGGGCGTCCGGCCCAGCATCTCTTTGGCTTCTTTGCCCACGGCCTCGACTTCGCCAGTGTTCTTGTTGATGGCCACGATCGAGGGCTCATTGACGACGATGCCTTTGCCGCGAGCGTAAACCAGCGTGTTGGCTGTCCCCAGGTCGATGGCAAGATCGCTGGAAAAAATGCTGAATAGTGATCTCAGATTGTGCAGACGCGTTGAAGAATGAAATCCGTTTGATGACATACGCGATTTAGCTCTCTCAGACCGCTGTCATTGCCGGGCGTACCCGGTTGTTACTGTGCGGAGGGGGGCCGTGCCCTAATTCTATGGGATGAACCCCGTTTCGCCGCTCAAACCAAAGTCCCGGGACCTCGGGATTTCTCCCGAACTGTCTCTACTGAATCACGATCTTTTTCTGCAACGTATTCACTCCGCCTTTGGAGTTCTGCGCCGTGATCGTAATGACGCTTTGTCCCTGGGGCAGCGGAGGCATGAAGTAATGGAAAGCTGCCATCGACTCCGACTACCGGCACTTCCCGCCCATTCACCATCACTCGCGCTCCTGCCTCAGTCTTACCGGTGAGTTCGATAACGTGGCCGTGCTGCGTAAACGGATCCACTTCCAGATTGATAGCTGCGGTGGTCTTACCCTTGGCGATGATGGTGAAACGATTCTTCTGGCTCTCCATCGACTCCTTGTCATTTGCGTCATAAGACTGCACCAGCCAGTAGTAAGCTCCCTCGTTCAATCCCGACACAATGACATCGGCGGTATTTACCTTGCGATCCACAATCGTCGAAGAGAAGTACGGATTGCGCGAAATGCGTAAGCCGGTATCCCACCGCGTTGGCCATCTGCGTCCAGGAAAACTCCACCGGCTTGGTCTCGCCCGTGGAAAAAATCGGCATCATGTTGGCCGGCGAAATCGGGGTAGGCGGTCCAATCTCCTTCAACTTGGCCATGCGCGGAGATTGCGATTGAAAAGCTACCTTTTCCCAATCCGCGAGATGCACCGTTTCCCCGTTGCGTGTGATGTCTCCAGTGCCTTTTTTCAGCAGAATCTCGTGCTGATCGGCCTTCGGGTCGTTGTGCACCATGGCCGCGCTATCGGGCGCCAAAGACGCGGTCGCTCCTGCGACCGTCACCTGCGATCTCGATCCCTGAACATACGTGGCCGTCGAAAGATCCACCGTACCGGTGCTGACCGCGACCGAAACATTGGTCTGCTGCTGGTCATTGGCCGAGTTTTCCTCAATTACGATCAGCGAATCCTGCTTTACCGTGTAATTGGTGCCGTCGTTGAAGACGATCTTGGCCATGCCTTCTGATCCGGTCTGTACCACGTCGCCTTTTTCCAACGGAACGTTGTAATCGGCCGTCGATCCAGCTATTGCTGCTGGCCTTTTTTACCCGAACCGACCCGTCGAGGGCCGTGATATGGGCCTGCTGCGAACTAGCCGTCCCGGCCTTGGCACTCCCGCCCGCTCCAGCCACCATCTCCAGCAGCCTGCTACCCAGGTTCGTGACTGACTTGACTTCTCTTTGCGTGAACTGCGGGAACACGAAATTCATGCCTACAAACAACACGACCACGATAAGCAAGACGCGCCGAGGGCCACGCTGCGATAGGTGACCGTCTTCCACGCTACATGGATTCCCGGCTTGCTGCTTGAAGACACGAATGGCACCAGAGATCTAGCCAAACCCAAAGAATATGAGGTATTTGCGAGAGTATCACAAGCATAACTGGGAGGGCAGGGTTGATTACCTTGGGTCGCACCTCCGTCGGCCATGTCCGGTGGTGCTGTAAATGTGGCCAGCGCCGCTCGTGCAGTGGCATCGCGGCGCGTCCTTCAGTCGTCTCAGAATCAGTGGCGTGGTCAGTGGTTGGTGTTCGGCAAAGGTGTAGCCACGTGCTCACTGACAACTGACCACTCAACCACTGTCTGCCTCTTTGCCGCCTTTCGCGCTCGCCTGTAGCATAGATAATTACGACACGAATCAGGAGGCATTATGGCGACGGATACTCTGGCCAGCCCGGCCAGCGCTCGGCAGCACCCGCAAACACCAAGGTCTACAAGAATTTCATCGACGGCGAGTGGGTAGAATCCTCGACCGGCGAGACCTTCGAAAATCGCAATCCCGCGGACACGCGCGAAGTGGTCGGCATCTTCCAGAAGTCGGCCAAAGCTGACGTGGACGCCGCCGTTGAAGCTGCCAAGAACGCCTTCGCCAAATGGCGTCTGGTGCCGGCTCCGCGCCGCGCCGAAATCATGTTCCGCGCCGCCGAAATGCTGCTCGAGCGCAAGGAAGAGTACTCCCGCGACATGACCCGCGAGATGGGCAAGATCCTGAAAGAGACTCGCGGCGACACCCAGGAAGCCATCGACACCGCCTACTACTTCGCCGGCGAAGGCCGCCGCCTGTTTGGCCCCACCACGCCATCGGAGCTGCCCAACAAATTCGCCATGGCGGTGCGCTCTCCGATTGGCGTCTGCGGCATGATCACGCCGTGGAATTTCCCCATGGCCATTCCGTCATGGAAGATCCTGCCCGCCATCGTTTGCGGCAACACCTGCGTGATCAAGCCCGCCCAGGACACACCGCTCTCGACCTTCAATCTGGTGCGAACCTTGTCCGATGCCGGCGTGCCCAAGGGCGTGATCAACATCGTCACCGGATTCGGCTCCGAAGTCGGCGCGCCGCTGACCGAGCATCCGGACGTCAAAGCCATCTCGCTGACCGGTTCGACCGCGGTCGGACGAACCGTGGGGACCACTGCCGCCAAGAGCTTCAAGCACTGCTCGCTGGAGCTGGGCGGCAAGAATCCGATGATCGTGCTCGACGACGCCAACCTCGATCTCGCCATCGAAGGCGGACTCTGGGGCGGATTCGGAACGACCGGACAACGCTGCACCGCCACCAGCCGCATCATCGTGCAGAAAGGCGTCTACGCCGAGTTCGTGGAGCGCTACGTCGAGCGCGCCAAGCGACTGAGAGTTGGCAACGGTATCGACGAGAGCACCGACATGGGGCCGGCGGTCAACGAAGCGCAGCTCAAAACCGACCTCAGCTACGTGGAAATCGGCAAGTCCGAAGGCGCGAAGCTGAAGTGCGGCGGCAATCGTCTCGACAAGGGCGAATATCAGTACGGCTACTTCATGGAGCCGACCGTATTCGTCGATGTCGATCCCAAGATGCGCATCGCACAGGAAGAAATCTTCGGTCCGGTCGTATCGATCATTCCGTGCGAAGATCTGGAAGATGCCATCGCGATCGCCAACGGCATCGAGTACGGATTGTCGTCAGCGCTCTACACCAAAGACGTCAACCAGGCATTCGTCGCCATGCGCGATCTGCATGCCGGCATCACCTACATCAACGCGCCCACGATCGGCGCGGAAGTGCACCTGCCCTTCGGCGGCGTGAAAGCCACCGGCAACGGCCATCGCGAAGGCGGCATGGGCGCGATTGACTTCTACACCGAGTGGAAGGCGATCTACGTGGATTATTCCGACAGGCTGCAGAAGGCGCAGATCGATCGAGTGGATTGAGACAGTCGTAGCGTCGCCGGTCGTTGGTCGTCTGGCCCTTGACGAGCTTCTGCAGCTGTGCGGCAGTCTTTGCGACCTTTGCGGTTAGGCTTTGCGTTACAGCTTTGCGGTTAAAAGCTTTTGCTGTGAATTGATTGAGACCATGCCCAGCGCCCAAATCCGCGAAATCGCCGCCGCCCAACGTCTCGACAACGTCCGCTACGCCATCCGCGATCTGGCCTCCGTAGCCGACGAAGTCACGCAAGCAAGGCCACAAGGTCCTGGCGCTCAACGTCGGCGATCCCAATATCTTCGATTTCCAGACTCCGCCGCACCTGATCGAAGCCGTCTACAAGGCCATGCGCGACGGCAAGAATGGCTACGCGCCGTCGCCGGGAATTCCGGAAGCGCTCGAAGCCATTCGCGGTGAAGCTGCGCGCAAAGGCATTACCACGGTCCAGGATGTGTTCGTGACCTCGGGTGCCAGCGAAGCGGTCGATGTTTGCCTGACCGCGCTGGTCAATCCCGGCGAAAACGTTCTGACTCCCAGCCCTGACTACCCGCTTTATTCCGCGGTGCTGTGCAAGCTGGGCATTCCGGTCGTCGCTTATGATCTGAACGAAGACGACGGCTGGCAGCCCGACCTGATCGACGTCCGGCGCAAGATCACTTCGCGTACCCGCGCCATCGTCCTGATCAATCCCAACAATCCCACCGGCGCGATCTGTTCCCGCCGCATGCTGGAACAACTGGCCGAACTGGCGCGGCGCAACAATCTGGTCATCTTCGCCGACGAGATTTACGACAAGCTGATCCTGGATCGAGGCTGAAAAAGACGACACAGCACATCTCGATCGCCGCGATCGCGCCCGATGTGCCGGTCGTGACTTTCGGCGGGCTATCGAAAAACTATCTTGCGCCGGGCTGGCGCATCGGATGGGGCATCGTCAGCGGCGATGCAAATGCGGTGAAGCCATACGTGGAAGGCATTCACCGCCTGCTGCGGGCGCGCCTGTGCGCGAATCATCCCGAGCAGTACGCCATCAAAGCCGCGCTGGACGGCCCGCAGGATCATCTCGAGGAAACCGCAACAAGCTTCGCGCCCGCCGCGATCTCACGGTGCAGTGGTGCAATTCGACTCCGCGCGTGAGTTGCGTGTCTCCGCGCGGCGCGTTCTACGCCTTCCCGCGCCTCGACATCACGGAAGGCGACGACGTCTTCGTCAAGGAACTGTGCCGCCAAAAGCACGTGCTGGTCGTGCACGGCTCCGGCTTCGGACAGAAGCCGGCACCCGCCACTTCCGCATCGTGTTTCTGCCCGATGAACCGACGCTGACCAAAGCCTATCAGTCGATCGGCGAGTTCATGGCGGAGAGATACAAGTAAACGAATGTGCGGCGCGAGCGTCCTGCTCGTGCGGAAGTCGCATAGCGATTCGATGCCGGCTTCTTCATGTTCCAATTTCTGCATCCCCGCTCGCGGTCGCTCTGCCATCTATAGGTTATTGTTCGCCATGATGCCAGGAATCAGGAGCCTGCTCCTACAACTCATCTCGTACCTAACGTTCCTAAGGACAAAAATTATGAAAGCCGCTACAAGTCAGCAAACCTGGTGGAAACTTCGAAATCGTGGAGCGCCCGATTCCAGAGCCTGGCCGCGCCCAGGTGCGGATCAAGGTGGAAGCCTGCGGCGTCTGCCACAGTGACGTCATCGTGAAGGAGACCGGCTTCCCCGGATTGCAATACCCGCGTGTTCCCGGCCATGAAATTGCCGGACGCATCGACGCGCGTCGGGGCTGACGTCACGCAATGGAAGCCCGGACAGCGGGTCGGTGTCGGCTGGCACGGCGGGCACTGCTTCACCTGCGACCCTTGCCGTCGCGGCCATTTCATTCTTTGCAAGTTCGAGAAAATTACCGGAATCAGCTACGACGGCGGCTACGCGGAATATGTAGTCGTTCCGGCCGAAGCGGTTGCGGCCATGCCCGACGATCTTCCGGCCGACGAAGCCGCGCCGCTGCTGTGCGCCGGCATTACCGTATTCAACTCGCTGCGCCATGCCGGAGGCACGCGCCGGAGATCTGGTGGCGGTGCAGGGCATCGGCGGCCTGGGTCACCTGGGCATTCAATACGCGCGTCAGATGGGTTTTCGCACGGTTGCGATCGGCCGTGGCGGCGACAAGGAAGCGCTGGCCAAGAAGCTGGGCGCGCACAATTACATCGACACCGAGCTGACAACCGGCGGCGGCGCTTTGCAGGCCCTGGGTGGCGCGAACGTCATTCTGGCCACCGCACCCGATTCGAAGGCGATCTCGGCCCTGGTCGATGGACTGGGGCCGGACGGAAAGCTGGTCATCGTTGGAGCCAGCGCTCGAACCTCTCACCATCACTCCTCTGCAACTCATCTTTGCCCGCAGGACGGTCCGCGGATGGCCCTCAGGCTCGGCCAAGGATTCCGAGGACACGTTGCAGTTCAGTTCACTGAGCGGTGTTCGCCCCATGATCGAACGCTATCCGCTGGAGAAAGTCGCGGAAGCCTACGATCAGATGATCAGCGGACGAGCCCGCTTCCGGGTCGTGCTGACCATGGGCAAATGATTGTTGATGTGGCCCGCCATCGTCTCGCTCGTGTAGTGCAGGTCATGCGCTTGCACGAGCGAGGGCGCTCCAGCCCTGGGTTCAGCGCGAGAACGATTAGCTCCGGCACGTCGGCCAATTCGGCAAACTCCTCTTCGGTCAGCCGCAGCGATCCGCCGAGCATATTCTCCTCGCAGGTGCTCGACCGAGGAAGTTCCCGGAATCGGAAGCATCAGCGGCGAACGTTGCAGCAACCATGCCAGCGCGACTCTGCATGGGCTTGGCTCCGTGCGCGTCTGCAATCCGCTGCACGGTCTCGTTGCGCGACTTTGCCCGCGCCCAGCGGAAACCAGGGAATAAACACAATTCCGTTCTGCTCGCAATAGTCCACAACGTAATCCCACTCACGATCGGCAAAGCTGTAACGGTTCTGCACGGAAACGACGGACACGATTTTGCGAGCCCGTTCGATGTGCTCCCGGGTGACATTTGACAGTCCGATCAGATCGAATCTTCCCTTCGGATTGCAACTCGGCCAGCGTTCCGACTGAGGCTTCCAGAGAAACAATCGGATCGGGAATATGGAGTTGATAAAGATCGATGCGCTCCCGGCGGAGCCTTTTCAGGCTGCCTTCGACCGCCTTGCGCAAATGGTCTGGGGTCGCGTCGTGCGCCCAAAGTGCCCGGCCCCGGGCGAATCCAGCCGCCCTTGGTCGCGATCACCAGATCTTTGGGATAAGGCGACAGCGCTTCTGCAATCAGTTCTTCGCTGACGTCAGGGCCGTAGGAATCCGCGGTGTCGATGAAATTTACGCCCAACTCAACCGCCCGCTGCAGAACAGCAAGCGCAGCCGCCCGGTCCTTTGGTGGTCCCCAAACTCCCGCTCCGGTCAGACGCATCGCTCCGATAACCGAGACGGCTGGACCGTCAATTCGCCAAGCGTCACCGTTCCTGCCGACTTCGCGACTAAATTCCTTGCCTGATCACTCACCTGCTCACCTCCAGCTAGAATCGCAAAGATTGGAATAATGCCAGTGACGATTACATCGTAGTCGGATGCCCTTTTCACGATGGCACGTCACTGCTTATCGACAGCCCGCCATTATCGACAGGACATCGAGAAACGTACCATGAGCCGGGCGCATGAATTGTCGTAAAGGATCGTCCACCGGATTAACGTTTATGATTGACCAAAGTTTGAATCGAATGAGGAAAACGTTATTCCTCCATACTTTTTCTTTCCTTTGAAATCTGTTTAAATCAGATGATACCCCTCCCCGCGGAATTCAACGTGATCGATATCCATTGCCACATCTTGCCGAAGGTGGACGACGGTTCCAAGTCCTGGGACATGTCGCTGGAGATGTGTCGCATGGCGGCCGATGATGGCATTGAGCACATCGTGGCCACGCCTCATGCCAACGAACGTTATCGAGTACAACCGCCAGCATCTGGCCAGCAACCTTGAATATCTGCGGGTATTGGCGGGAGAAAGCTCCGCGGCTGAGCCTGGGCTGCGACTTCCATCTTTCCTACGACAACCTGCGGGAGGTTCTGGTCACGCCGGAGCGTTTCACCATCGAAGATACTCACTACCTGCTGGTCGAGTTGAGCAACTACAGCATTCCGACGCAAATCAACGAATATTTCACCAAGATGGCGGACGTTGGCATCACTCCCGTGATCACCCATCCCGAACGCAATCCGATTCTGCAGGAGAACGCAGCAACGGGTGCTGCAATGGGTAGATCAGGGCTGCGTGGTGCAGGTGACGGCTTCCGCGATGACCGGCGGGTGGGGAACCAAAGCCGCGCGTGTCGCCGAGTGGCTCCTCGAAAGGGACGCAGTCCACGTGCTGGCCACCGACGCGCATGACACCAAGCATCGCGTCCCGGTGCTCTCAGCAGCCCGGGAAAAGGTGGCCAAACTCTGCGGCCTCGACGTCGCCAAAGCTCTGGTGGACGACAATCCCCGCGCCGTCATCAGCGACAAACCGCTGCCGTTCTTTCCGGATCCAGTGATGAACGGACGGTAGGTTAGTCGTCAGTTTTAAGTTGCGGCCGGTCCTCTGTCTTCACCGCGCCGCCGCGGTTTCTTCATGAATTCGTTCCGATTCACTGTTAAAGTGAGACTGGCAGCAAGCGACGGTGCCCGACGGACGACCCATCGTGGAAAACTGAGTGGCTATTTCTGGGAAGGAAGCGCGACGATCGGGATCTGATTCAGCATGGGTGAAGCGCGGAGAGGTTGGGGCTGCGATGTCATCGCGCTTTCCGGATTCAGAAGGTGTTCGTGGTCCGGCCCTAGTCCCAGTTTGATCAATGCCCGGGAATCTGGAACGACTTTGCTCTGCCAGCCATTGTCCGCCTGGTAGCGTACCATCGCATTCTGCGAAGTTCGCGTCCCAAACGCCGGAGGCCGAGCCTTCCATATAGTGTTCGCGAATCAGTGCTTCCTGAATTTCGCGGGCGCGCGCCGGATCGATTTTCTGCTGGCCGCGTTGCCTCGAACTGACGCGCTTGCGTGACTTCCTGTTCTTGCGCGAGGTCGATGAAGAGGAAACAGTCAAGAATCTGGCTCTTGAGGGCCGATTGACTCCGGCGCTCTTGTTGCTGCTTTGAGCCGAAGCAATGCCGCACACCAGAAGCATGGCGCTCCCAGCGCTCAACAGCTTCGCCGGAATGGAGTTGCCAAGTCGCAATTTCTGAAACCTGCCAGAGCAATTCGGGTCGAGCAGGCAGGGTAAACCATCCCTGGGCGCAGCACCAGCTTCTTTTAGGTCAGCCCCTTTGGGGTGACCGCGTGCTACGGAAGAGTGCCAGCCAGGAAGATCGTCCCTCCCTGGCGCCCAGCACCCCGCTGTCGGACCAGGAAAACCACGTCCTGACCGCTCTTCAGAGCGCCAGATACCCGGTTGAACTGTTCTTCGCGTGTCCACCGTCTGCTTGTTGATCTCGAGGATGATATCGCCGCGGCTCAGCCCAACGTCTTCGCCGAATGATCCCGACTTTACCTCCTGCACGATAACGCCCTTTATTAGCCGGAACATCCAGTCGATCTGCCATCTCCTGAGTAAGCGAACGAACGGTCAAGCCGAGCTTGCTCTCCTTGGGTCCGGTTTCGACTCCGGTGTCGTCGTCATCGCCGAGGCGGGCGGCAAACAGCTTGGCCCGGTCAGCCACGGTGGCCGTCAACTCCTGTTTCTTGCCGTTACGTATGAATCCGACCACGATCTTCGAACCAGGCTTGCGGCTGGCGATATCGGACACCAACTCATCGCCATTCTTGACCGGCTTGCCATCGATCGCGACGATCGTGTCGCCGACTTTCACCCCTGCCTGTTCTGCGGGACTGCCCGGGGTAACATCCGAGACCGTCACTCCTGAACCGGTTCCGTAGACGCGCGCGATCGCAGGATTCTCCTGCGCGTTGAACATGATGCCGATCGAGCCTCGCGACACCCGGTGATCGGGACCAATCAGCTGGTTGTAAACCTGCACGACGGTGTTCGAAGGCAAGGCGAATCCCACGCCAGCGTAAGCATTCGTATCGGTAAGAATCGCAGTGTTGATGCCGATCACTTCGCCCGCCATATTCACCAGCGGACCGCCCGAGTTGCCCGGATTGATGGCGGCATCGGTCTGAATGAACGATTGAAATTGGCGCGTTGGCACGATGTTGCGTCCCGTGGCCGAGACGATTCCAGCGGTAACGGTTTCCTGCAATCCAAACGGACTGCCGACCGCCAGCACCCAATCTCCTACCTGCATGCTGTCCGAGTTACCCAGCTTGGCGATGGGCAAACGCTTTGTCGCTTTCGATCTTGATGACCGCCAGATCGGTTTCCTGATCCGAGCCGATTACCTTGGCTTCATGCAGCACTCCCGGCGGATCGTCCTGCAGCTTCACGCGAATGCGGTCTGCCTTATCCACCACGTGGCGGTTGGTGACGATGTAGCCCTTCGAATCGACAATCACGCCGGAGCCGAGCGAGCGCTCGCGAATCGAGCCAGCACCGCCGCCCGGTCCGCCTTGTCCACCCTGACCGCCCTGCCCACCGAAAAAGCGGTCGAAGAAATCATCGAACGGATTGGCATCATCGTCATTCGACTGCCGCGACGGCGCTTGGGGGTCTTGATGGTGGACTCGGTGTTGATGTTGACCACGCTGGGTTCGAGCTGTTTGGAAATCTGGGAGAACTGGCTCGACAGCATCTGCGGCGACGGCACAGTCAGCTGGCGACGCATCGGAGGAGATGGTCTTCTTTTCCTGTCCCTTGACCCCGTAAGAAATAACCGTGCCGATCAGAATCCCCAGGGTCAATGTAAGCAGAATCGAAAGCGTGTACGCGGGACGGTTGGCCTTCAATTGTGCCCAAAGAGCGCTTGCGCGCTGATTCATAATGACTTCCTCCGACGATGATTGCGACCCCTTTATTATACGTCCCGCGAATGGCAGGAACCAACCCTGCAGGGCGGAGGCTTCATACTTAGACGCAATGGTCACGAAAAGTGTTGTGGCCTGCCTTTAGCCCGGGCTACTTGGAACTTAGGTTTGCAGGCAGAGAAATGAGCTATGAAGTATCGTGCCTGCCAATGTAAGCCATCGACGCCATTTTCCCGAGCCGCCATTTACCATGCTGAAGCATGGCTACCGCACAAACGCCAGGGGTTCTTTCAACCGCACGTGGGTGGTGGAAAGAGGGTCTGGCACGCGCTGGCTTCTGGCCGACGGCGCGAAGTTTTTCGAAAGCGTTATGGGAATTTCTTCTGGAGTCAACGCCCGCGCAGCGTCGACAGCGATATGGCGATGCCGAATACGACTGGGACTATCACGTCGACACCACCAGCGCGACAGTAAACTGGCGCGACCGTCTGCTCGGACAATTTCACTCCGCCTACCAACCGACCGATCCCGTGCTTTTCAGGGAAATGATGGCGAGCCTGGATTTTGATTTCAGCAAATTTACTCTTATCGACATAGGCTCCGGTAAAGGCCGCGTGCTTTTGATGGCCGCCGACTATCCGTTTCGCCGGATTGTGGGTGTGGAGCTGTTGCCCGATCTGCATCAGGTGGCAGAGAAAAATCTGATTGCCTACAGAAGCGAGTCACAAAAGTGCTTCGCCCTGGAGTCGGTGTGCGCCGATGTCTGCAAGTTTCCCCTTCCTGCGGACCCGATGGTGCTTTATCTGTTCAACCCCTTGCCGGAGACCGAACTCACCCAACTGATGTCCAACGTCGAACATTCTTTGCATGAGAATCCGCGGGATGTTTATGTGCTCTATCACAATCCATTGCTCGAAAGTGTTTTGGAGAAGCATTCAACATTTCGCAAGATCACGGGCACCCACCAATATTCGCTGTTTCGCCATGCGGCTTGAATTTAGCGGTCGTTTCTTTGCGGCACGACGGAAGTCTTCCCAACAAAGCATCGAAACTGGGCAGTCTTTGCCGGGTTGAAACCGGACAAGTTTTGCCTAGTTGGAATCATTTGCGCCAAGAGCTCGATCTGAGCGGCACGTAAGTGCCGTGGATCGTGACATCTGACCTTGATGAATGTCGCGGCGGATCTGGCAGAGAAATTGCCCTACGGTTAGTGGCTTCACAGCAAAGCAGGTTACCGAGCTCCCGCCTGTGAAACAAGTACGGGTAGTTCATTTGAAGGAGATGGTCGATGTCAGTCGCAGGGATTTTGAGCAGCAGCCTTTTCAATTTCAACTCTCAAAGCGTACAGAGCAAAAAACAACAGTTCCAGCAAGCGTTCCAACAACTCGGACAGGATTTACAATCCGGCAATTTGTCGGCTGCACAATCTGATTTTGCCAGCCTCCCGTCGCAAGGTGCGTCGGCCAGCACAACTTCGGCGGCACAGAGCAACAGTCCGATTGCACAGGTCATGAACCAGCTTTCGACCGATCTTCAGTCGGGGAATACGGTTGCGGCGCAGCAGGATTATCTAAAGCTTCAGCAAGATTTCCAGAGTGCCTCGGCGACGCATGCTCACGGCCATCATCATCACGGTGGCGGTGGTAGCGCGATCAGCCAATTGATGGATCAACTCGGCCAGTCGTTGCAAACGGGCAACCTGTCCTCCGCTCAGCAGGCATACAACACGTTGCAGCAGGATTTTCTGCAATTCTCCCAAAGCAACGGAACTCTGGCGGCGACAACGGCCCAGTCAAATTTGACCGGCCTTTCAGTAAACGTCTAGACGAGGACTCGTTGGCGTCTGCGATGTCGTAAGGCTTTTTGCCCAGAATCGGCTTCCACGCACGCATCGGCTTCCACGTAGCGCTTGGACCGGGCAGCCACCGCTGCGCACAGTCAGACAACGCGGCGGCCCGGTATCAAGCTGCGTGTTTTGCAGGCGGAATTGCGGGCGCGACCGGCCAAGGCTTGCCGTCGAAATAGGACGGAAGTTGCAGACCGAAAAGCTTGAGAATCGTGGGCGCGACGTCGACGATCGCGGGTTTCTCGATGGCGATCTTGCGATTTGAAAACAGAACGCCGGGAACTAAACGCGGATCTACGCAGTGGTCGCCGCTCCACGCTTTGAGATTGTCTTCGAAAATGTCGCTCGTCACTTTACCCATGACAGAGTCCCACGATGCGCGAAAACCTTCACCGTAGCCCACTATGAGATCAGGCGCATTGTCGACGTAGGGACCAGCGTAGACGGCATCACAGTCGAACATCCCGGTGATTCCCACCATACCTGATGCGGGGTCGATCAACCCCTGAAGCTTCGCACGCAACTCTTCCTTTAGCGCCTCGGCTTCCGCCCCGGCTTCGACGATGCCTTCGCGTTCCCGACCTTTCAGATTCATATACAGACCGTTCAATCCGATGGTGTAGGCGCGGGTGCGTGACCAGTCGACATCCTCGAACCAGTCTCCGCTTTCGCTCTTGCCTTCTTTCAACGCGAGGTAGCCATTCTGATGCAACCACGCGTTGAGATTCATACACCGGGCGAATGACTTGAAGCCGTGATCGGAAATCACCAGCAGCATCGTCTCATGGTCAATCTGCTGCATGACCTTCCCGATGAGAGCATCCATGCGGTCGTATAGATCCTGAATCACGCGTGGCTTCTGGTCCTGCGGCATATCTCTGACCGCTGGGTGATCTTTGTCGAGGTACCGCCAGAACATATGCTGCACGCGGTCAGTCGTGTCAAAAACGCAGGCACAAAGGCCTTGGGGAGTTTTTTCTAACGCATCAAAAAACATGCGCTCGCGATCTTCGTGATTACCGTAGCACTGGGCCAGAAATGCCTTATCGTCGAGCACTTCTTCGTTCAATGCCCAAGTATCCTCGGCCAGTCCCAAAGTGGCGTACGGACCGAAAAGCTTGGCCAGATAAATGGAGTAGGTCACCGGGTGAGAAATCGGCAAATCGGGTCGCCCCGGATCGATGTTCACCGGAGTAACGTAGACCTCGACTTCAGGAGAAATCTCTTTGAGAAAGAAGCGGCAAATGCCATGAGCGGTAAAACCCATGCCTGCCTTGAACTTCACAGGAACCCATTCGGAGTACTGTCCGACTTCAAGAGAGAAACTTTCCGAGTCGATCTCAATCCGGGCCTGATTATGGCGGCTGTCGAGGCGAATTTTGAAATCGGCGCGGAGGTCATTACCGGTGCCGAGCGGGTCCTCCGGGCCGGGAATGAAAGATCGAAATCCAACACCCTTACGTTCGATTGGGATCCACACTCCGCCCTCGCGAAACTTATTGCTGCGTTCGCGGGTGGTGCAGAAGCAGAATGTGCCCTGGCTTCCTTTCAGATCCGGCACACACATTCCTGAGAGCAGCACACCGGGAAATTTCTCGGGCGGAAAAGTCACGGGCACGCGGATCACCGAACAAAAAACGCCGGCTTTGCCTAACCAGTGCCAGAACGGCGTTCCCTTGCGTAGCCCCTTAACCTCAGATTTCCCAAGAGGCAGCTTATACTTTCCTATTTTTAAATGACGCTTGGGCTCGCTGATCTGCGCCGAAGAAAGATATGGAAGATAGTTCTTCAAATCCCGGGCAAGGAAATCGTAAATGTTATGCTTCCCGGGATTCACTCCGGTTTGAAATGTGGACCACGCGACCGGCGAGATCGCGGGAAAGGTAGTTCTCAGGGGACGGAAGGTTCCGCCATCCCGAAGCTTCATCAGATTCGGTAATCTGCCTTCGTCCATGAATCGAGCTGCGAGAACGGGATCCATGCCGTCGAAGCCCAGTATGACAACGCGCTTTACTTCAGCCTTACCGTAGGCTTTACGCCGTCGGAACATGCGCAACAACTGGCGCATCGGCCACGTAACCAGGGCGTAAAAGGAATAAAGAAAGGCAACGAAGATGGTCCAAAAGGAGGACAAGACAGCAAATCCCGCACCCGGACCCGCATAAGCCTCACTGCGCGAGGGAAACAGTAAAACCAGGCCTATCAGCAAAAGACTGACATGCAAAGACCTGTATCGCTTTCCGCAGAAAGAAAACAACTTCATATCTGAATTCCTAGGGCGGTCTTAAAAATGAAGCCGGCGATCAATGAGACCACGAAAAACAGGACGATCCAGTTCCATTCCATCCACGCAAAATTGATTACCCGGGGTGGATAGGTCACTGCGATCGCCTCAACCGGACTATTTTCTTCCAACGCGGGCTCACCGGAAGTGAACATTCGCTCCCAGAAATTTCCTCGCAATCGGACTGGGGATATACGAGCCACTCCGTTCGAAATTACAACCTGCTTTGTGACCGTGTGGCCGGCAGTTGCGACGTGGAGGTCGTATTTTCCCTCGCGCTGCCCGACGACGCGCCACACGACTTCCTTATCCTTAGGGATGTGAACGGCGGGCGCCGTGCTGCTCAATTCTGGAGGCAATTGTAATTCCGCCTGGTTCGCGGCCTCTGTGTCTTCAATTCGCGCTTCGAGCAGGAAGGTCTGGGCCGGACTCAAAGGCATCCATCCAAAATAACGATCGAGTTGAACGATCAGGAAAGTAATCGGCAAAATCGCGATCAGGAATGGGGTGAACGCCAAACGGAGATAGCTGCCGGTGCCGCGAAGAATTCTAGCGTACGCCCGCATCACTACCGGTAGCTGGTCCTGAAATAAGCGGACCGCGAGCAGGTTCGCTTTTAAGCGATCTTTGGCGCGTCCAATTGCCTTTTGGTCGGAAGTGTAACGGAAAACCACAACCATCAACAGTCCAATGACAATGGAAATTGCGAGCACGAGTAGGAGAGGAGTGAGCGTCTGCCAGTAAGAGGAAGCGAAGTTAGTTGTCACAAATGGGGTCATTAGGTGATGGGTACTAGGTTCTCGTACGGGTGGTCTGCGGCGGGACCTTGTGACTTGTTTCGATTCCACCAGCCATACCCTACTCGATATAACCGAGGCCCTGCAGGCGTTTCGTCACCTTCTCCTTGGATTCTGATCCGCCGCCCTGGTCAGGGGAGAGACGCTTAATTTCCTTTTCCACCGTATGCAGCACGAACTCATCCACCGATGCGTAGCCGGAGGCCTCCGCGCACTGTTTGGCCTTTTCCAGCAACTCACCTTCAATTTTGATCTTCTGCGAGGACATTTCGCCGTCTCCATTTCTAAAAAACTGAATGTCCCATCATACTGCCGGGCTTGGGTATTCCAAATTCGGCAAGGATGGTAGGAGCGATGTCGGTAAGCGCAGGACTCCCTATAGGGATGGGCCGGTTGCTCAACAGGACGCCTGGCACGAGGGTGTAGTCCATACAGTGATCGCCGCTCCACGGATTAGAGTTGTCCTCGAAGACGTCAGCCGGAAAATTGCCGAGAATGGTTTGCCATCCGGCGCGATAACCGCGGTTGTAGCCCACAATCAGATCGGGGCCTTGATGCGCGTACGGACCCTGATAGACGTCGCCGGCCAGATCGATGCGCGTGATGGCTTGAAGATTATTCTGCGGATCGCGCACACCGAGCAACTCTTCCCTGATCTGCTTCAGCAAGGCGTCGGCTGGTGCGCCCGATTCGACAATTCCCTCGCGTTCTCGCCCGCGAAGATTCAGATATAGGCCATTCAAACCCAGCCCGTAAGCGCGCGTGTGGCTCCAATCAACGTTAGCAAAGGCCTCGCTCTGATCGGGATTCGGTTCGGCTTTCAATGTGATGTAGCCGTGTTCCAGTAACCATGTATTGAGATTGAACGAACGGTTATATGGTGCAAAACCGTGGTCCGAGAGCACCATCACGGTGGTGTGCTCATCGGCATGCTGCAGAACTTCTCCCAGGACCTGATCGACTTGCTGATAGAACTCGGGCAACGCAGAACCGTATTCGGCTGCGAGCGAGGCGTCGTATTCCGGATGTTTCTGATCGATGAGGCGCCACAGCATGTGCGAATTCAGATCAAGACTGGAAAAGTAGAAGAAGAACAAACCTGAGTGGAATTTGGGAAACTCCACATCGAAAATTCGGCGATGTTCGGCGAGAACAGTGCGGGACTGTTGCAGATATTCCTTGTCATCGAGCACTCCGGCGGAGCGGGCTTTGGTGTCTTCAGAAATACCTTGAGTGTAGAATTCGCCCACTTCTTCCGCGAGCTCACGCGAATACTCTTTCGGGGTTGAGATGGGCAGAGCAGGATCGGCCGGGTCAATATTCACCGGTGAGACATACAATTCGAATCGCGGATGCGCCTGCTTGAGATAGAAGCGGCAAATGCCTTTCACGTTTCCGACGAACGGGATCAGTGGAAATTGGAGGTGGACCCAATCGCTCCACTCTCCTTCACGCAAGACAAATTTCTCATCCTGTACGCTGAATTTCGCGACTGCGTCCAGCGGGTCGACAGAAACGGTAAAGGGCTCGAGCGCCGGCGGAGATCCCTTGCGAAATGAGTTGTCCGGTCCCACCAGATTCGCCGTGACCTGCGAATCTTTCACTTCGACTGGGATGATTTGTCCGCCCTCCACCCATCCAGCAGAGCTCATGGGATCGTCGGTGTAGAACGAAAATGTTCCGTAGCTTCCGCGCAAGTCCGGCGTCCCCATACCCGAAAGGGTGTGGCCCTTCGCCTTTACCGGCGGAAAGTTCGAAGGCATCCGAAATATGAGGTTGGGTACGCCATAGTCGTCCAGCGTTTCCCAAAAGCTCTTTCCCTGTCGCAGTTGTTCGGCACTGCCGCCTCCCAACGGAATGACCCAGTTTCCCAGGTGAATTCCGTGTTTCGGCGGCTCCACCCTCGATGCCGAGAAATAGGGTCGCAAGGTTCGCGGATCACGGTGGATAAAATCGAAGATGCCGTGCCCGCCTGCGTTCATCCCGGTAATCAGGTTCGACCAGGCCACTGGGCTTTGTGGCGGAATACTGGTGGTGAGAAGTCGAAACGACCCCTTCCGAGCTAAAGACGAAAAATTGGGCATTTTTCCTTCAGCCATGAATTTCTTCAGAAGCTGAGGATCCATTCCATCGATGCCCAGGATAACGAGCTTCCGGTCGCCATGCCATTTGCCCGACTGGCAGGAAAAAAGAAAGACAGCGCCAGCACTGAGCAGCAGACACACGCCAATTTGCTGGATTCGTCGGAGATGCAAGGTAGACCGTGATTCTCATCTCCGTAACAGTTGATGTCAAGCGGCTATGACACTCACAGTGCATCGCCTCATGCTCGGACGTATACAGTCTGCGATAGACTGAACGCACCCATGCTCCGCCGCAATTTGCCAACACTTTTTTTCTCTATTCTCATTTTCTCTATTCTCATTGCGTTCCAGCCCAGTTCGGCGCGAGCTGCCAACCAGCCCAATATTGTTCTTATCACACTGGATTCCGTCCGCGCCGATCGAATGACATTCCTCGGTTCCAAGGCAAAGCTGACATCCAATCTCGACAGCATCTCCGCTGAGAGCATGATTTTTGAGCAGGCGTATTCTCAGGCGCCGCTGACGGTCGCCTCCCATGCCACAATTCTCTCCGGAACTTATCCTCAAACACACAGCATGAATGAGTTCGGCTCTCGGCTGGCTGCCACGCTTCCTTTCGTTCCCGACGTTCTTCATGGCCACGGCTATCATACGGCCGCTTTCGTCGGGTCGATCAGCCTTGATCCGAAGAATGGATTCGCTGCCGGTTTCGACCGTGGCTTTGGCACGTATGACGCCGGATTTCGTCAACCGGACATCGGGCCTGGCAATGGCGGTCCGGTTGAGCGTCCAGCATCCCAGGTTGTAATGCGGGCGATCAAGTGGTTGGCTCACGATGCGCCGAGGCGTTTTTTCTTATGGGTAAATTTGAACGATCCAAATGCTGCCTCATCCGACGCCTCCTACGATACAGCGGTTAAGGCCAGCGATCTGGCGGTCGGGAAATTGGTCGCAGCCCTGCGAACCAACAAGTTGTACGACGATGCCCTCATCCTGATCGCTGCGGACCATGGCGAGAGTCTGGGCGCGCACGGCGAGGATGCGCATGGCACTTTTCTTTACGACGAGACCCTTCATGTTCCGCTGCTATTGAAGCTACCAAAAAATCAAAACGCCGGAAAACGAATCCACTCCCGGGTCAGCCTGGTAGACGTTGCTCCCACGCTATTGGAAATGGCCGGCCTGCCCGTACCGTCGCAGATGCAGGGGCAGTCGCTGATGCGAATTGCGAAGGGCAATTCGAATGCGGACCAGGCGTCTTATGCCGTAACCGACTTCCCCGCTCGAGCCTTCGGATGGAGTGCGCTGGAGTCCTGGCGTGCCGGCAAATATTTGTACATTAAGGCACCCAGGCCGGAGTTGTACGACCAGACCGCTGATCCGAGCGCGGCCCGTAACTTGTCCCAGAGTTCCAAAGCCACAATTGAAACGATAGCCGCGCAGCTGGATGGATTTGATCGTCGCTTCAGCGGCGCAGCCAACGCAAAAGGGCCAGAACTATCTTCCAGTGAAATGCAGAAACTGGCGTCGCTGGGATATGTCGGACTCCAGAAATCGAGCTCTTCCGGCATTATCGCCACCGGCGTGGACCCAAAAGATGGAATCACAGTTGCGAACAAGATTATGGCGGCAAATCGCTTTTTATATGCCGGTAAACCTGACAAGGCGATCGCAGCCTTGCATCCGGTAATGGCCGGTGCAGCGAAAATGTATCTCGCGCAGTACGTAATGGGGGTGGCACTCGCCCAACAAAAGCAATACCCCCAGTCCATTGAACGGTTAAGGGCGGCAATTGAACTGCAGCCCGATTCAGCTTGGGCACACTACCAAATGGGATCCAGTTTGCTGCAGAGCGGAGACTATAAGACGGCTGTCATTCACCTTGAAATCGCTTCCAGCCGGCTGCCAAACTTTGCCGAGACGCATTTGCGGTTAGCGCAGGCATATGAGCATTTGGGCAGAGCCGACGAGGGCAAGCGCGAAAGATCTAGGGCAGCGAGCTTGAAATAGAGCTGCCGGACCGGCAAAAGCAAGGAATTACAGCTTGACTAACCTCTTACGCAATAATGTCTATCATCCTACTAGACTAAAATTCTCTTCTACCGTATACTGAAATTCATGGAGACCACTCTGCTCATGTTCACATGTTGTCCCAGCGCGAGCTGTAGATCGTGTCGTGGTCATCGTGGGCATGAGGATCGAATGTAGTTCCAACACATTCAAGTTCTCAAACGGCCAACGATGACGAAATCGTTGGCCGTTTTACTTTTTGCCCAAGCCGCCACCGAATGAGGATCGCGCCGATGTCATACGAAGTGAACCGGGAGAAACGGTGAAAAGAACGTCGATTGTGGTTGTCGGATTACTACTTCTTTCGATCAAGGTTCTGTCGATCCAGGGATCTCCCCAGATCTCGTTGTTGAACGTTTCTTACGACCCGACGCGAGAGCTCTATCAGGATTTCAATCAAGCCTTTGCCAAATATTGGAAAGCGAAGACTGGGCAAAACGTCACTATCGAGCAATCCCATGGCGGATCAAGCAAGCAGGCCCGGGCAGTCATCGACGGCTTACAGGCGGACATCGTGACGCTGGCACTAGCCTATGACATCGACGCAATTTCACAGAACGGTGGATTGCTTCCCCCGGACTGGCAAAAGCGATTGCCCACGAACAGTACTCCTTACACCTCAACCATTGTCCTGCTAGTGCGAAAAGGAAATCCGAAACACATTAAAGATTGGGACGATCTGGTAAAACCGGGTATTTCAGTGATCACGCCTAACCCCAAGACTTCGGGCGGCGCACGCTGGAATTATTTAGCAGCCTGGGCTTACGCGCTTAAGCAACCGGGCGGCAATGAGGCGAAGGCGCGTGACTTCGTGAGCCGCCTTTATAAGAATGTTCCTGTACTGGATTCCGGAGCGCGAGGTTCGACAACCACCTTCGTTCAACGTGAGATCGGCGACGTATTGATCGCGTGGGAGAACGAAGCCTTTCTTTCGATCAAGGAACTGGGGCCTGACAAAGTCGAAATCGTGGTGCCGCAGCAATCCATCCTGGCCGAACCTCCGGTCGCGCTCATCGACAAGGTAGTCGACAAGAAAGGCACGCGGAATATTGCCCAAGCTTATCTGGAATACCTCTATTCACCCGAGGGCCAGGAAATTGCAGCCAAAAATTATTACCGTCCGCGATTGGAATCTGTGGCGAAGAAATACGCTTCGACTTTTCCAAAAATAAAGTTGGTTACCATCGACGAAATTTTCGGCGGGTGGCAGCAAGCGCAGAAAATTCATTTTGCTGACGGCGGAATTTTTGACCAGATCTATCAACCGAATCAGTGACCGTTATTTAGATGGCATTCACTTTTAAAAAACGCAGCAACCTTCCCGGCTTCGGACTGGCCCTGGGATTCACTGTGCTGTACCTCAGCCTGATCGTGCTGATTCCGCTGGCTGCGACTTTCTTGAAGGCGTCATCGCTCTCCTGGCAACAATTCTGGCACATAGCAGCGTCTTCACGCGCTGTGGCTTCTTACCGTCTGACTTTCGGAGCATCCCTGGTTGGGGCACTGATCAATCTGGTATTTGGAGTGCTGGTAGCCTGGGTGTTGGTGCGCTACAGTTTTCCCGGCAAACGTCTGTTTGACTCGATGGTCGATCTTCCATTCGCTTTACCCACGGCAGTAGCAGGTATTGCCCTGACTACGATTTATGCCCCCAATGGCTGGCTTGGTCGGCCATTGACGTCACTTGGTATCAAAGTAGCTTATACCCCACTCGGAGTGGCAATCGCCCTCACATTCATCGGACTTCCCTTTGTGGTACGAAGCGTACAACCTGTGCTGGAAGACATGGAAAAAGAACTCGAGGAGGCTGCGGCGAGCCTGGGAGCCAGCCGCTGGCAGACTTTCTCCAGGGTTGTTCTTCCGACTATTTTGCCTGCGGCCTTGGCTGGATTTGCGATGGCCTTTGCTCGCGCCATCGGCGAGTACGGCTCGGTGGTATTTATCTCTGGCAATATGCCGATGCGCACAGAAATCACTCCCCTGCTGATAATCACCAAGCTCGACCAATACGACTATGCTGGCGCAACCGCCATCGCCATCGTCATGTTGGTGTTTTCGTTAGCCCTGCTCTTGCCCATCAATCTGCTGCAGAAATGGAGCGGCCGTCGCGACGAGAAGCAATCCGAACTCATTTCGGAGGATCCAAAAACCGCGGAGGACTTGGCTTAAGCGATGGCGACGAGCACGCTAGTTGCGGGAAAGGTTCCAGCGGCCCGAACGGCTGCCACTGCAGCTACCGGCGAGCCAGACCTGGTCCGCTGGATTCTGACCGGGGTTGCGGTTGTCTTTCTCACGCTCTTTATCTTCGTGCCTTTGGCGATTGTTTTTTCGCAAGCTTTCGCAAAAGGGGTGGGCGTTTACTGGGCTAGCCTGCAGACACCGGACGCCATGGCGGCAATTCGCCTGACACTCCTGGCGGCAGTAATTGCCGTGCCCCTGAACGTTGTTTTCGGAGTGGCCGCCGCCTGGGCAATCGGCAAATTTGATTTTTTTGGTAAGAGCCTGCTGATTACCCTGATCGATCTGCCCTTTTCCGTTTCTCCCGTTGTATCCGGCTTGATCTACGTATTGCTCTTCGGATTGCAGGGCGTGCTGGGACCGTGGCTGGCTCGGCACGACCTGCAAATTATCTTTGCTGTTCCGGGAATTGTTTTAGCCACCATTTTCGTCACCTTTCCTTTTGTGGCTCGAGAATTGATTCCGCTGCTGCAGGCCCAGGGACAGGAAGAGGAAGAAGCCGCCATCGCACTTGGCGCAAGCGGATGGCAGACCTTCTTTCGCGTAAGCCTGCCCAACATCAAATGGGGTCTGCTATATGGTGTGATTCTGTGCAATGCTCGCGCCATGGGCGAATTCGGCGCTGTGTCGGTGGTTTCGGGGCACATTCGTGGACGCACCAACACGATGCCACTGCATGTAGAAATTCTTTATAACGAGTACCAGTTCGCCGCCGCATTCGCCGTGGCATCTCTGCTGGCTCTGCTGGCACTGGTAACTCTTGTAGCGAAGACCCTTGTGGAATGGAAAGCGCGGCGGCAATTGGCGCAATCCGCACTATGGAATGGGGAAGCGGTGTGAGCTATGAGTATTGAAGCCCAAAACATAACAAAGAAATTCGGCCAGTTCACCGCCCTCGACGACGTGAGTCTGGAGATTCCCTCTGGCGAACTCGTCGCTCTGTTGGGTCCGTCCGGCTCTGGAAAGACGACTCTGCTCCGCGTCATTGCAGGATTGGAATTCGCTGATTCTGGAACCGTGTTCTTCGATGGCACCGATACCACACACCAGACGGCCCGGGATCGCCGCGTGGGTTTTGTGTTCCAGCACTATGCACTGTTTCGCCACATGACAGTGTTTGAGAACATTGCCTTTGGACTCAGGGTGCGTCCCCGTGCCCTGCGTCCATCCAACGAAAAGATTCGCGCTAAAGTAGATGAACTGCTGAAGCTAATTCAGTTGAAAAACCTGGCCGGGCGGTATCCGTCGCAGCTCTCAGGAGGACAGCGTCAACGGGTGGCCCTGGCTCGAGCGCTGGCCGTCGAACCCAGCGTTCTGTTGCTCGATGAACCGTTTGGTTCGCTGGACGCGAAAGTCCGGATGGAGTTGCGGCGATGGCTACGCCAGTTGCATGACGAAGTTCACATCACGAGTGTGTTTGTCACGCACGACCAGGAAGAGGCACTCGAAGTTTCCGACCGCATCGCAGTCATGAATGAAGGGCGGATCGAGCAGGTCGGCAGTCCTGACGAGGTTTATCATCGCCCGATTACGCCGTTCGTCTACAATTTTCTGGGCAATGTAAACCTCTTTCATGGCCGAATTAACGAGGACCAAGCCACTCCCGCGATCCACAATGCTGCGACGGGAGACGTGGTCTACGTACGTCCTCACCTACTGGAAATTCATCGCCAGCCCAACGGTGGACCCAACTTTCGCGCTACTATCAAGCACATAAATTCCGCCGGGCCATTAGTCAAAGTCGAAGCAATCACCGAATGGGGAGCCCCGGTTCACGTGGAATTGTCCCAGGAGAAATTCCGCGAGCTTCACCTGATCAAGAATGAATCGGTATTCATCATCCCCAAAGAGCTGAAGATTTTTCAAAAGCAGGTGGTCTGATAGCTACGCCGACTTTCTCGAGCTTGATTTCACTGGGGAGTGAGTACGAGGACGTGAAAGCTCCCGGGCACCATTGTGGGCCGTGGATGCAGATTGGCTGCACTAGCCTCCGGGGTGGCGCCAAGCTTTGCGGCCGAGAGGTAAATCTTGTGAGTCTTCGTGTCCAAGGCCATAGTTCGAGCGCTTCTCTCCGTAGACACAGGGACGAGCACTGTATATTTGTTTGGGCTGTCCTGCTTCACAACCGTCAAAGTACCTTCGCCATTTGAAGAAAACACAAGTTTGTTATCGGGATCGTAAGCGGCTGCGTCTGGACCGTTGCCAATCGCGACCGTAGTGACTACCTGGCCGGAATCCGCATCGACCACCGCCATCTTGTTATTCGAGCACACTGAAAACAATCGCCTCGCTTCCAGGTCGATCGCAAGGCCAGAGGGTTCTTCGCAGGGAGAAAGTGACCATACCTTTTTCACCTTTAAGTTGTCCGGATCGAGTTGTGCGATCTCACTTTTGTCTTCGATGTTCACATAGACATTTCCCTTCGCATCACTCGCCGGAAACTCCGGCTTACCGTCCAGGGGAATTGTTCCGACGACTTTCCCGGAGGCGGCATCAATGACAGTTGCGTCGTTGCTTCGGCCGTTGAATGCGAAAACGCGCCGGCTATGCGGATCGAACAAAATGCCGTCTGGATTCTTACCTGTCGGCACCTTTTGAAGCACGGCGCGCGAATTCAGATCGAAAATAATGACGGCATCGTCCCCACCATCGCTGATGAACCCACGATTGAGGTCATTGGCGATCGCAATTCCGTGTATGCGTTTCATGCCGGTTATTTTTGCGATCGGCTTGTCAGAGATCATGTCCACAACCTCAACTTCAGTGCCGTGAGACACGAATAGTTGGCCATGCATCGAGTCAGCGAAAAGGTAATCCCATCCAGCATCCCCATCGAAGGGGATCCGTCCACTGATCGTGTAATGCTGCGCGTTCGCCGCAAGGGAGCAGGCAAAAACAACGAGCCCGGCTAGAACGGAAATTCGCATAAGCGCCTCCTGATCAAGCGATCAAAACCTTACTGCGATTTGACTTAAAGTGACGGAGATAGCGGGCAGGATTTAACCACAACGAACCTGAAGGGAGTCTGAAAGGCGGCGGACAAGACTGTCCGCCGCTCATGCTTGAACTAGCCGTTCCCGAGATAGTCGACGTGAACATAGCTTCCCAGCCTAACGTTGTAAGCAAGGTACCAGCCCACGTGATCGGGGTCTTCATAGATCACAATCTGATCGGAATCCCAAAACCAGTCGTTACAAAACCCCACATCGTAAGGGGCAACGCTAAAGTAGTAACCGCCGAACCAGAAGCGTCCCGGACCGCCGCCCGCCAGCCGCCAAACATGCCCTCGCCCGAATCCGCCAGTAAAGTGCCCATGCTCCCAGGGATGATCGAGATGGTAGTGCACGTCGTCCCTGCCGGTGTCATGACCGATCCACTTGCCGTTCGAATGCACGTGAGGAGCGTTTGGGTGCCCAGTCTTGTCAGCGAAGTTTCGATGCTCCTCGCTAGCATGTGGCGTGCCTCGAATGGGTGCCGGACCGTGGGTCGGAATATGGCCACCGCCGACACCGCGAGCGCCCTCCGGGTGCCCGCCTCCCCTTTCCTGCGCTACCGCCGCAACACCGAACAGTAAAAAGACCGCAAGAATTGCAAAAGCTGTCTTTCTCATACTCGTGTGTACCCCCAAGTTCATTCAACCCGCCAATGGTGGGTTTGACTCGCGACGTACCACGAATTTTTGCAGCCCTGCTGGGACGGCATTTAACTTAATGATTATAAGGGGTTTGTCAAAACCCTTCTTCATGCGTAATGCCTATGCGTCAGGTGAACGGTGGCGCCCGTAAACGAGGTTTTTGATCTCCCCGGAAAAATGGTGCGAATAAAAGATTAAGAGAACAGTAGGACTATCGGCGAGTGCGAGGGTTCAAGCCCTGCTCGAATCGGTGGTTTCAATATCCGCGTGACGTTCCTGCTCGCTATCCACCTTGTTTACCATCACAATGACTGCAGCGAACATGAGCAGCACCACGACAACAGCGGACACAACGGCCTCCGACCAGGAAAATAGGTTGTTGACGAAGTGCGAGGTTCGATGGTCGCTGATCCCTTATTCCTTGTAAAGACCTGTTAGGGCATGTCGCCATAACCAAGGTAATTCAAGCGACAGCGACACGAAAAAATTAAGCGCGATGAACCACCACAGCCGTTACGACGCATGGTTTGAGTCTGGCGATCTTTCAGTTTTCGTAAGAGTACGGCGGTGGGTCGTTCTGAAAAGCCCTATAACCACGGGGCGTGAGCCGGATGGTGCCACGAACATCCTCTTCCACGTGGCCCGCATTCCTCAGTTCCGCGAGGATTTCGCGTGCCATCGGGGAGTCTATCGCCTGCTTAGACAAGCTTAAGAAATGGGTCGGGTTTTCCTGATATCGTTGGGCGAGTTTGAACCGCAGTCCGTCGCGAACCAGATCTCGTGGCATGGCCGAAACCCCCTAGAGACATCTAATGATATGTGTCTGAAACAAGGGACGGAATGGCTCCTCCGTGCCACTCTCATGGCACAGAGGCGGCAGGGCGATTAATCTTACTTTTTTCCAGTTGGTTTGACACGCCACACTTATTTGGGTGTAAAAAAAGAGGTATCCACCTGAATGTTGCCAATCAGAGGTGACCCGTATGACCGAAGAGCCTGATATCAACCCAGCGGAAAACATCGCGAGAAAAATATCGAGACGCGCTTTCATCAAGGGAGTTATCACGAGCGGAGTAGCGGTCTCTTCCGCAAATTATCTTTTCCGCGCTTCTACCCTTCTAGGCCAGGGCAGTGCGGGTTTGGGCGACCGACTTATCACTCTCAATGTGAACGGCCAGCAACGCCGGGTGGACGCCATGAAACAGGAAACATTGGCATGGACTTTACGCTACAAGCTCGGCCTTACCGGGACCAAACTGGGGTGTGATCGCGCCGAGTGCGGAGCCTGTACAGTTCTCATCGATGACGTTCCACATTACTCATGCTCGGTGCTTACTCATACCGTACGCAACAAAAACGTTCGAACCATTGAAGGGCTTGCGGCAACCGATGGGACGTTGCACCCGGTCCAGCAGGGCGTAATCGATGAGCAAGGCTTCCAGTGCGCATTTTGCATGTCCGGCTTCGTGATGGCCACGGTTGGTTATCTGAAGACCAATCCCAATCCCAGCCGATCTGAACTGGCACACGGAATCTCTGGAAACCTGTGCCGATGCCAGGATTACGACAAGATCCTTACCGCGATGATGCGCGGCGCGGAGAATATGAGGAAGGCGAACCATGCCTAGCCAAGATGGAAAGCCCGCTCTAAAGAACTACAAGCTTATCGGCAAAGACTACACAACCCCCGACCTCTATGCGAAAGTTACTGGGAAGGCAAAATATGCCGAAGACTTTCGGGCCGAGGGTATGCTTTTCGGCAAATTGCTGCTCAGCCCAGTACCGCACGGACGCGTTAAACATCTCGACGTAAGCAAAGCATTAGCCATGCCGGGAGTGAAAGCAATCCTCACGCAGGACGACCTCCCAGCCCCCGCCGATAGTGTGACGGACCTGGGTGCGGTAATCAAAGCCAATCCTCAAGGCGAAAAAGCTCTCACCATGGAACCTTTGTATCAGGGCGAGCCGATTCTGGCCGTCGCTGCGGTTGATGAGCTGACCGCAGCCGAGGCGATTGAAAAAATAGATATTGAGTTTGAGCATCTGCCATTCGTAGTCGATCCCTTGGACAGCCTTCGCCCCGGCGGACCGAACCCGCGTACTGAAGGCAACATTTGGATCAAGCCTGCCGTGCAACCGGCCAAGCCCGGTGAAAAGCCACCAAGCCCTCCGCCTCCTCACCTCGGAGAACTCAAATGGACGGCTGAGGATTTTGCCGAGGCCAAGCAAGGCCGCCTGCCCATGGGGAAAGTCCCGGATGAATGGTCCTACGGCGACCTGGATACCGGTCTCAAGACTGCCGCCCTGGTTCTGGATGAAACTTTTTTGACTCCGGACAGCAGTCATCAAACGCTGGAACCTCGAACTGCGCTTGCATATTGGCAGAACGGCAAAGTGTTCATTCACATGGGAACGCAGAGCACGGTCCAAACCCTTGCTGGCCTCGGGCGTTGGCTGAATATCGACCCGAGCCAGATCGTGCTGATCAGTGAATATACCGGTGGCGGTTTCGGCAGCAAAGCCACGGGTTACATCTTTGCGATTATTCCGGCGCTGTTGGCCAAAAAAGCCAATGCCCCGGTGATGATGCGCATCAGTCGTGAAGAGGAGCATTTCATCGGGCGGGCCCGCCCTGGCTTTCAAGGCAGGATGAAAGTTGGATTCTCGAAGGAAGGCAAGATTACGGCACTGGACATGTTCGCCATCTCCAACAATGGCCCGTATGACGCCAATGGTGATGCTAATGCTTCAGGCATTGTCGTGTCGTTGTTGTATCAGCCCGCAGCAATGCGGTGGCGTGGGGTCACCATGCTGACGAATACCCCGCCAAGAGGTCCGCAAAGCGCGCCCGGCGGAATGCAGGGAATCATTATCATGGAGCCAATCCTCGCGAAGGCGGCTCGCAAACTTTCACTCGACCAGGTGGACATTCGCAAGATCAATGCGCCAGCGGGTAAAGCCCTGTTTGGACCCCCGAGGGACGGCAAGCAAAATCATTCGACCAGTGCGTTTCTCAAGGAGGCGCTTGATCGCGGCTCAGAGCAGTTCAAATGGAAAGAGCGAATTGCTCGTACGAAGCGTAGTGGAACCAAGGTTCGGGGAGTGGGGGTGTCTTCGAGTGGCTTCTTCGCGGGCTCTACCGGATATGACGGGCTGTTCGTCATTAGACCCGATGGCAGGATCGCTATCCAATCGGGCATTGGCAACCTTGGGACGGAATCCATTAGTGACGTGCATCGGGTAGTCGCCGAGGTCCTGGGAGTTCCCTGGGAAAAGTGCGATGTCGAATGGGGTAACACCAGCAAGAACCTGCCATGGACTTGTGTCTCAGGCGGCAGCCAGACTACCCATGCGATGACCCGCGCTGCGCATGCTGTCGCGATGGACGGCAAACAGAAGCTGCAGGAAATTGCGGCAAAAACATACGGTGGGAAGCCGGAGCAATATGAAGTAGCCACCGAACGCGTCTTTCACAAGGGTGGAGGCAAAAGCATGACCTTTGCTCAAGCTGCGCAGCGCGCCATCCAACTGGGCGGCATCTACGACGGCCATCAACCCCCCGATGATGTGAATAAATACACAAAAGCATCCATTGCAGCACTCGCCGGTCAGGGCCTGGTTGCCGCGGCGAAAGACAAATATCCGCATGACGGTCAAACCTTCTCCTATGTTGCGAGTTTCGCCGAGGTAGAAGTGGATTTGGAAACCGGGAAGTACTACATCACCGATTTTCTTGCGGTCGCTGATGTTGGCACTATCATTCACCCCAAATCTCTTGGCGGCCAGGTTATAGGCCGGTCGATATTGGGTATCGGCCACGCAATCAGTCAGAAGTGGGTCTTCGACCCTCAGTACGGCCACACGATTTCGCGGAGATTTCACCATACCAAGCCGCCAACTATTTTGGATGTCCCTACCAACATGCAGTGGGCTGCTCTAGACATTCCGGACCCCGAGACTCCCGTGGGAGCGCGTGGCATCGGCGAGCCTCCGGTCGGTGGCGGCTGCGGGGCCGTGCTGAATGCCCTCTCGGACGCTCTGGGCGACGAGATCTATCGCCGTGCACCCGTAAATCTGGACACCATCCTGACATCGCTGGAAGCGGGACGGCCCATGCAGGATCCGTTGACCGCATTTATTTAGTAGTAGAGGTTGGTTCGCGGAGTGTGATGTACACGATTTTTGAACGGAGAGCATTATGGCAGTCATAAGAGATGTCATGCCGGCATTTCAGCTCTTTCAGCCGAGTTCCGTTGCCGACGCGCAAAAGCTTCTAGCGCAACATGGACGGGATGCGTGGGTAATGGCTGGCGGGCTGGACAGCTTTGATTGGCTAAAAGACCGAATCAAAAGGCCCAAAGCGCTGGTGGACCTGAGTGGAATCGAAGAGCTGCGCGGCGTTCGCATTACCAGCGATGGAATCGAAATCGGCGCGATGACAACCCTCACTGAAGTTGTGCGCCACCCCATCGTCAAAGAAAAATATGGTTTGCTCTCGCAGGCGGCGGAACTTGTTGCCTCGCCGCAGATTCGGAATCAGGGCACGATTGGCGGTAATGTTTCGCAGGATGCTCGTTGCTGGTATTACCGTGCTGGATGGCCTTGTTATCGCGCCGGCGGCAATATCTGTTATGCCGACACTCCGGTTGGTCGAAATCGCGAACATGCCATTCTGCACGCCGAGCGTTGCGTAGCGGTCAATCCGTCCGATTCATCCCCGGCCCTTATCGCGTTGGACGCCAAGTTCGTTGTCCAAACTCCTAAGGGCGAGCGCGTGGTCGAGGCTGAGAATTACTTTGTTGGCCCAGAAATCGACATCACCCGCATGAACATTTTGCAACCCGGAGACCTGTTAACCGCGATTCGCATTCCGTCCACATGGGCGGGCACACAATTTTATTTCGAAAAAGTGCGCGACCGGAACGTCTGGGACTTCCCTCTTATGAATGTGGCATCAGCGATGGTGGTTTCGGGTGACAAGATCGAGCGAATACGTATTGCCGTGAACGCCGTGGCCGCGCGACCTCTGCGATTGAAAGCTGTGGAAGATGCGGTGCGCGGGCAATCTCGTAGCGTCGCAACTGGTGAGATGGCGGGCAGACTGGCAGTCCAGGGAGCCGTGGCACTGCAATTCAATGCCTACAAAATCCCGCTGATGCGCAACCTGGTGAAACGCGCTATCAGCGGAGTGCAGGAGGCAGCATGGGCATCGTAGAGTGGGCGACAAGTCCCTTGGGACAGAATGTTCCAATTCATATTGCATGGTTTTTGATCTGGGTGGCGTTGATCGCAGGATTGCTTTTTTTGACTGTTCACGCAATTTACATCCGCTATTTCGCAGGAGAGAAACAGTTTGTCGCGGACAGTACGGCCACCGTGGCCAGCCGGCTACCTGCCCGCATTCCCCGGCATTCGCTGGTGGCACGCCTGTTTCACTGGATTATGGCCGGGTCAATGCTGACGCTTCTATTCACCGCGTTCCTGCCGAAGTTGGGCTTTCAGTTCGATTGGGTGACCTATCACTGGATCGCTGGCACGGTGTTAACCCTTTCCATTCTCTTCCACATCGTTCATGCTTCCTTTTATTTGGATTTCTGGTCAATCTGGCCGGACCGGGCGGACCTTGAAGACGCATGGAAAAGATTCCAGCGTTTTATGGGTAAATCGTCGGCGCTACCGCGAAAATTTGCCAAGTATCCGTTGGAAAACAAGCTCTATCACGGCGCCATCATCGTGACCGGCCTCTCGGCGATGGTGACCGGCGTGTTCATGATGTCTCGCGTGCGGACCATTTTCTTTCCGCGGAACCCCTATTTGTTCAGCGATATGACCTGGGGGCTGATGTATGTCTTGCACGGACTGGCGGGCGTCGGACTTATCACGCTCGTCATCGTGCACATCTACTTCGCAGTTCGGCCCGAGAAGTTGCCCATCACCGCATCCATGATCGTGGGCACGATGAGCCGCGACTTTTATCTCAAGGAGCATGATCCTGAGCGGTGGGTGGTCGACGCTTCAGCCCAGTCCTCAACCGGACGGCGAGGCTGAGGATGCAGCCTGAGTTCGCTGATCGCTGTGACGCAATCGAAGAGTGTTACGAGTTCATGCTTGCCTATGCGGGACAAGGACTGCCGAGCGATGCTGGGAGCCAGTCAGGCGGGCAGGTTCGCGAGTTTCTGAGTCGCGCCATCGTGGCGTTAACTGGAATAGGAAAAGTATTCGGTGATGCTATTGAAGACGCCGGCTTGGAACCTGCGGAAAAATATCAGCCTTTCCTGGCGTTGCTGGAGCGAGATGCCAGCGACTCGCTCGCGGCGCTTCAAATCGTCTTAACCCAACCTGTCATCAGTTCTCAGTTGATTGACAACCTGAACGCTTCCATCCATCTTCGCGCGTTGCTAACCGATTTGTTCCTCATCGGTGAGATATTAAGAACGCAGAATCAACCAGGGCCCACGATCACGAGTTGAGACGAAACGTTCGATAAAAGAACTGCTCAGCCAGGAGATCGTGGCCCTCACCCTCACCAAAACCAAACGAATCACATCCAATCGCAGCCGTTACCTTGGTGACCTTGCGACATTACCTCGTACGACTACACTTTATCTTGGGAAGAACGGTTTCTGATGTTCAGAATCTCCATAATCGTCACATCTTTCTTATGCCTCATCGCCACCGTTAACCTGACTGCTCAAACCGGCTATCAGGCGGTACAGCTTACTCAAACGGGAAAGATTTCAGGCGTCGTGAAATGGTCTGGTGCGATGCCGCATATTCCCGCCTTTCCTATCGATAAGGACCCTCAAATTTGCGACCCCGATTCACACAAGACCCGCGATCTTGATCGAATCATCATCGGTCCACAGAATGGCGTGGCCAACACAGTTGTGTTTCTGAAGAATATTTCGCGCGGAAAGGCGATGGAGATTCCCGAGCAGAGACGCTCGCTTGATCAGAAGCAATGCCGTTATGAACCCCACATTCTCCTGGTGGCTGAGAACGGCCCGCTTCAGCTAAAGAGTTCAGACGCAGTCTTGCACACGGTTCATATGGATGGTGCTGCCAGCTATAACTTGCCATTTCCCTTCACGAACCGGCCTGTCACCCGCAATATGCCAGCCGCGGGCCTGGTGAACGTCAGGTGTAATGGCGGGCATTCCTGGATGAATGCGGAGATCCTGGTGGTGTCCCACCCGTACTACGCCGTGACTGACCAGAGTGGCCGATTTGAACTGACGGATGTGCCGCCCGGACAATACCAAATCGTAGCTTGGCACGAAGGCTGGAAGCTGGATCATGAGGAGGCCGCGTTTGACGTGCTGACTGAACGGAAGGTACGGCGTCCTATCTTTTCAGATCCGAAAACCTGGGAAAAGGAAGTTACCGTGAGCCCCGATGAAAACACCGTAGTAAATTTTGTTCTCGGCGAAAAGTAGCAACTGCCCAAACAAGCTATTCAAGCCTTACCCGGCATCATCGTTCCCAACACTACAATGTCCATGTGCGGTCTGACTCTGCGATGTCTCCGGAGTCCCGGCACCTATTCCGATTGCGGTACATGATGAAAATCATGCCAATCGAAACCAAGGTTGGCGGAATGATAAGAATGAGGATGCCGCTGCGCAGGGCTTCAATCATGCGCCCGCCCGCCGAAACAGCCTGGGTATAACAAAGAGCACAGCTTTGAGCCAGGAGCACCCTCGGATGAGCGAACACTGCCAGCGCTACTATGACGCGCAACCCAAGCCTAACCAATAGCGCTCTTCGCGCGACGGATCGAAATCTCACGAGCAGTACCCCAGGCAGTGATTGAGGCGGAAGCTGTCAGTCCATCCAAACTGCATCGAGAGCAGTACAAATATCGTGAAGCACACCACAAACAACAAAAATCCACGTTTTTCCGACCACAGATGCATGAAAAACATGACGGCCATTCCAGCCTCGATGACGGCAACCGACAACATACGCCGGAACATTTGCGACGCCTGGATATCCTGGTATGCGATTACGAATTGCAAGCCCGCCAGCGCCAATACGCATAAGTATACGACCAAATATTTTCCGATGCCCTGGCGTTTATGTTCTGCAATCGTTGTCATAGGTCCAGCTCCAGCGTCATTTAGTGGGCAAGATTCATCAGATAGACGAATGGGACGACAAACATCCAGACGAGATCCACAAAATGCCAGTACAACCCCACGATCTCGATATCGTCGCTATTGTAGCGGCCCCCCTTGTATCGCACCCCCACAACCAGCAGAGCGATCACTCCCCCGATAACGTGCGTGATATGCAATCCTGTGATACTGAAAAATGCCGAGCCGAATAATCCGGTTCCCCACGGGTTCTTGAACAAAGTCATTCCCTCGCCAATGAGCCCCAGCCATTCCCGGATATGCAGAAACGCAAACAAAATTCCCGCCACCGCAGTGATCATCGTCCAGCGGAAGGCGCCTGCTTTGTCACCTGCCTTCGCTGTCTGAACCCCAAGGAACATGGTCAGACTACTGGTGAGGAGAATGAAAGTCATTACCGCTACATTGGTAATGCTGTGAAAGGGTCGCGGCCAATCGGGAGTGGCGTTGCGAAGAAATCCATAAACTACGAGGCAAGCCGAGAAGGTCATCGTATCGGCGATGATGAATAACCACATCGCCAACTTCTTTGTGGGAATGGCAAATGGGCGATCCGTCATCATCCCTGTTGGATGTCCTTGCATGGTTAAATCAGCCTGGCTCACGTTGTCTCCGGTTCGCGACCGCGCTAGAGTTTCGCCCAAAGCAATAGCAAAAGATAAACCCACAACAAGTCGACAAAATGCCAATAGCGCGATGCCGCATCGAGAGTGCTCCGGCGAAGTTGCGACCTCCTGAGCTTTCCGATCACGTAGAAAAGTCCGGCTAGACCGCCCAGGACGTGTAACGCGTGCGCACCGGTCAGCAAGTAGAAAAAGGAACTGCTCGGGTTGGTCGCTAGATAAAGCCCGCCTGCCCTTAGCCTCATCCACGCCAAATATTGGCCCGCCACAAATATCAAGCCAAGCGCCAGGGTTACGTAGAGCCAGCGAGTCGGCTTCTCACTGGCGCTAACGGATCGTCCCATGAACGCAGCGACTCGCCGTCTTGCGATCTCCAGCGTAATACTGCTACCCACGATCACGGCGGTATTCAAGTAAAGGATCCAAGGTAGTGTAAAGCTCTGCCAATCCAGCGACGAGCCCTTGCGCACGATGAGGGCACTGGTAAGTGCGGCGAAGGTCATCGCGATGGCATACACCAATACCCAAATACCCGTGCTCGACGGCGGAGGAGAGTAGTCCCGAGCTACGCGGCGGTCTGCACCTGCAGGAACGAGATTTCTCCAGCCAGCATTGTCGGAAACAGATGGACGAAGTGACTCACTCTTCGGTGGTTCGTGGACCGTAGTCGCCATAGCCTTTGCGCTTCCGTCAAATTCCGATGCCGCTTTGTCTCTCCAATTGTTAGTTCTCGTCGTGTTCGGTTACAACTTGCTCCGGCGAAGTCTGCATGACGTAATCGCCCGTTGAGCCCGGGACCCCATACTGATACGGATCGTGATAGACCACGGGATGTTGACCGCCAAAGTTGTCAAAAGGAGGAGGCGTGGCCGTGCTCCATTCGAGCGATGTCGCCTCCCACGGATTGTCCGGAGCGGGCGTGCCCCAAAATCGGCTGTGCAGCAGGTTATACAAGAAGATGAACTGCGCCACGCCGGTCACAATCGCAGCGACCGTAATGAACTTGTGTACCGGGATGAGCGGCTGCAGATACTCATCGACGAACGCCTGGTAGCGGCGAACGTTGGCGGCAATTCCCAGATAATGAAATGGCATGAAGATGCAGTACGCACCCACGAAACTTAACCAAAAGTGAACTTTACCCAGGGTTTCGTTCATCATTCGCCCGGTCATTTTGGGGAACCAGAAATAAGTACCGGAAAAGATCCCAAAAATCGCGGCAACCGCCATCACCATGTGGAAGTGCCCGACAACAAAATAAGTAGCGTGCAGCATGATATCGATGGAGGGCTGTGCCAGGAAGAAGCCACTTACGCCGCCGGCGACGAACATTGAGATAAACCCCAGCGCAAACAACGACGCGGAGTTGATGCGTAACCGTGAGCCATACAGGCTGCCGATCCATATCAAAACGATGATGGTCGCGGGAATGGTGATGATCAGCGTTGGGAAAGAAAATGCGAGCGATGAGAAGGGGTTCATCCCACTTACGAACATGTGGTGTCCGTAAACCATGTAGCTGAGAACAGCGATGGACGCCATGCAACCGATAATCACTCTATGGCTGAGCAGAGGCCGGCGCATGTTAGTGATAAGAACATGAGAAACGATGCCCATGCCTGGAACAATCGCGATGTACACCTCGGGATGTCCGAAAAACCAGAAGAGGTGCTGCCAGAGCAGAGTCGATCCTCCGGAGTGCGGCTGCAATTGGTCATTAATGACCAGTCCCGAAGGTACGAAGAAGCTGGTTCCGGCCACATGGTCGAAAATCACCAGGATGCAAGCGGGCATTAATACGGCAAAGGCCGTGAGGCTCATGCATGAGGTGATGAACCACGCCCACGCAGTTAGGGGCAATCGCATCAGGCTCATGCCCTTTACGCGAAGATCCAGAGTGGTTGTGATGAAATTCAGCGAGCCCAGCAGTTGGCCGACACAAAAAATCGCGATCGATGTTGCCCACAGGACCACGCCGATTCCCTGGCCCGGTCCTGACACTGCACCCACCGCGTTCAGCGGCGCGTATTGCGTCCATCCTCCGAGAGTCGGCCCATCACCTACAAAAAATGAGGAGAGTAAAACCAGGAGCGCCACGAAGGTGACCCAAAACGACATCATGTTGAAGTGCGGAAACGGCATGTCCTCCGCACCCACCTGGATGGGCAGGAAGTAATTACCGAATGCTGCAAACGGCGCCGTCGTCAGCACGAAGAACACCATAATGGTGCCGTGCATGGTCATTAGTTGTAAGTAGTACTCCGGCGTCATCAAGTCGCCGGGAGCTCCGGTCTTGGAAAGGAAATGCAATCCGGGAATTGCCAGATTCGTCCACCCCAGGTGCAGCCGCATGATCCAGGAAAGCACCATTCCCACAAAAACCGCTACCAAGGCTAACCCGTAGTACTGCTTGCCAATCACCTTGTGGTCGAGACTAAACACGTGCTTCCGAATAAAACCTTGCGGCGGCGCATGGTGTTGCGTCGCTGGCGTGGACAACTCGTGCAATGTATTCACCTCAAGCTAGAATGCCTTGTCTCTTGCAAATTCGAGCGGAGACAGGGCGCTATTGCAAGGCCGCTTGCTTTTTCAACCAGTCTTCATAGTCCGACTGCGAATAGACCGAAAGATAGGCCTTCATGTTGTAGTGACCCAAACCGCAAAGTTGCGTACAAACGATTTCGTAACGTCCAACCTTAGTCGCAGTGAAATGAATCGAGAGATCTAATCCAGGTACAAAGTCTTGTTGCACCCGCAACTCCGGCACGAAAAAGGAATGTCCGACATCCTTTGCGTGCATAAGCAGATGAATGTCACGGTTAACCGGAATCGCCATTTCTGCGGTTACGATGTCATCTTTGGAGTCCGCATCATTGGTTTGATCAAGACCAAAAAAGTTCTCGTTGGACTCGTTTATTAGTGTGGGATGAAGCGGGCCAAATTTTCCATCTGCCCCGGGATAGCGGAAGTAAAACGCAAACTGCCCAGCTTGCACCTGAATCGGGATAGCATTTGCAGCCGGAGGAGTGAAATACACACTCGCCCAAGCTTTGGTCCCAAAAATCCCCAGAGCCAGAACTTCTGTCCCCACCAACAGGAGGGCCGCGATGACTAACCCTTTGGCTCCGCCGGGAAGCTTTCCGATCTTTGCATCTTTCGGCCGATTCGAAAATTTCCAGATAAAAAGCGCCAAAGTGAATTGAGCTGCGAGAAAGGCGATTCCAGCCTCGGCCATCGTGTCAGACATCTGCTTATCGATCAGACGTCCATGAACCGAAATGTCCTGTGGAGCCGGCCAGGAATGACGGAGGATGGGAATCGCAGAAGCGATCGCAATTACGATGATCGTCAACGCGAAGAATTTAGCCATTATGTTTCTATTCCTGCCAGCCTTCATTGGCCGTAACAACCAAGCAGAAGCCCCAAGAAGTCAGGAGGGGGAGGACAGCGGATTTCGAAATATTTTGGTTCCAGACTTCTCACTTGGCCTTGAATGTAAAGTCGGCGGTACCTGGCTTTCCTGCGGTGACCGTAACCTTGGCTGTCTGCTTTCCGTATTCTTCTTGCCACGCGGTTATTGTGTAATTTCCCGCTGGCACATTCTCTATGGTGTAAGAACCCTTTTCGTCGGTGGTTGCATACGGACCTTTCACTACCACGAAGTAACCGTGCATCCAGGGATGGATGTTGCACTTCACGGGTATCGCCACCTCTTCCGTCTTCCAATTTGTCTCAATCGCAGGCGCTCCGGGCGGTTGCGATTTGTTCCACGGGATATTGCCAGCCAGCGCGTTGGGCAACGGATGGATATTGTGGGTGGTCTGATCGCTGGTCTGAACCTTGAACTTCTGATTTACATCCATAGCCAGCACATGCGGCGTGTACACACAATTCTTCTGATCGAACACTGGCTCCTGCGAAGGAACCTGCGTAGTCTCGGCGCCACTCAGTCCTTCAGATATATAGAGCACAACATTCTGCAGGCCACCGCCAGGCCCCACCACTACATTTTCCAGGTGCGCCGGGCTGTTCTCGTGTTGCTTTACGCAATACGGGTCTTTGGACATGTCGATGCCCTTCATGTGCGGAGCCGCGCCATCCAGTTTGACGGTACCGGTTATTTTGCCATCGGCGGCCGCACTCACTGTCCGGGTTGACCATAACAAACCCATGGCGAGCACCAGCAGCATCGAAGTCATGCCTGCCACTGTGTAACGTGCCTTCATTTGCTTTTCCCTTCTTCCCTCTCAAATCGTGTACGCACCTATTGCTGCGACGCCGGGGCTGGAGCGGGAGCGGGAGCCGCAGCACCCGCTTTTAAACCAATTTGTCTGGCGATCTCCTTCTCCTTGCTCTTCATTGGCTGCAAAGAGCGCAAGTAGAAAACCAAGTCCCAGGCTTCGTCGGGCTTAATGTTGTCGGACCATGACGGCATCGGCGTTCCATCAAGTCCCGTCATAAAAATTTTGTACAAGTCTTCGTCACTGGTGCCGCACTTGAAACGATTATTGTCGTGAAAGTTGTACGGTTGAATTGGCCGGTTCTGGTCATCGGTCAAGGTGGCAGCGGATGGTCCATTTCCGCGCCCACCCGGGCCGTGGCATTTCCAGCACTCTACCTTCTGGTAGACTGCCTGGCCTGCCTGTATCCGCTCAGCGGTGACTTCGGGCTTTGCCGGAATTTCGATTGGCGTTCCCGGTTTTTCATTGACCCAGCGGGCTGAGAAATGTTTGACGTATGCCACCAGATCGGCTCTTTCCTGCGCTGAGAGCGGATTCCAGGACGGCATGTTCGAGCTGTCGAGGCCGCGGCCAAGGGTGTTATAAAGATCCGAATCAAGAGGTAATGTGCCCGTTGTGGTAGAACGGCACTTGAATATTCCCAATGTGAAATTGCGCGGCTTGGGATCAATCCATTGCGCATTTTCTCCTTCTCCGTCCCCCAATACGCCGTGGCAACCGACACAGTAACGGCGGTAAGTGACTTTGGCGGCAGCCGCGTGACCGGTCAACTTGCCGACGTGGCTCTCCATTCCCAGCCGCTGATTCTCGTCCGCCTCAGTCGCCTGTGCCCACGACAGGCTGCAAAGGGCGACAACCGCCACCGCCGTTAGAACCAGCGAACCGTTAGCAATCATTCTTCGCATCGGCGTCCCTCTTTAGAAGTCGAAGTCGAATCCCAGCAAGAGACTGCTGCTGGTCAGGTCGGTCCCGTCCGGAGCTGTTCCCCGCTGGCGAATCCACGAATACTCGTTATGCCACGCGAAACCGGCGCGACTGTTCATGAAGGGCATGTAGCGATATCCGAAAACGTAGTTGTCGATATTACCCAGGTTTGAAGGCGTACCCGGAATCGCCTGCTGCGACATTCGTATCCATTCCGAGCGCTGAATGAAAATCAACTGTGGGTTGTAAACGTAATGTGTCTCTACGAACGCGCCGTTCCATACCGCAGACCGCGCACCTGCTGGCAGCGGCGTCGGACCGCCCACTTGCGTGGCGGTCGCAAAGTAGGCGTCGTCTGACCCATGCTGGGTGACGACCTGGAAATCGAGCTTCTTGAGATAAAAGATTCCGTTGAAACCTTCCCGACTAAATGACTTGTTGCCGAAGCCTCCACCTGCGATTGGCACTCCTCCAGAGGTCAGCGTATTGGTCGGCGCCTGTCCGACCATGGCGTAGAATCCGACGCGCTGAGTTCCGAGTTTTCCAAGTTCGAACGCTTGGCTGCCGGCAAAGAATCCGGTGTAGGTATTGCTGCCAGGCAAATCCGGGTTGCCATCGGTAGTACTTAAGAGGGAGGCCGACACGCGAGTTCGGTCATTCAAGGAATGTCCCATCCACTCCAACCCAAACTGGTTGTCGCCGATCTGCCCGAGAAAGTTGCTGTCTCCTACGGGAACGAAGTGATAGAGCTGGAAACCGCCACCGTTAGCGGTTAGAGTGAGACCCCGTTTTTCGGAGACGATGTTGTCCAGTTCGAATTTCCCCATCTTGACGTTGAGCCAGGAACTACCGAAAAGATTATCCAGCCTTGCGTTCACCGATTCGAAGTGGAAGGAGGCGGTCTCGTCTGAGGACAAAACAAATAGAAAGGAAATATTCTTATCGAGCGTGCCGCCGGAAAGGATGTCGAGACCGCCTACATCAAATCCGTGTGCGGTGATTTGCTGTTGCCCCGTCGCTGCCTGATCGACCGCTACTTTGTCGGTACTCTCGCGGTGCCAATTCGGCGTGATACGCATAGTGACGGGCCAATACCCATTGTTCTGCCAGATCGGCGAATCGCGATCGTTCATCAGTTGATAGCCGTTGTCCTTAAACTTCTGTCCGAAATAATTAAGCATCGGCCAGGCTTCATGACAGGCGGAACAGCGCAGTCCGTATTTCCGCGCGAAAGCGGGAAGAGCGTTCGCGTCGCTGACGAAGATCGGAAGGAAGGTGCACGCCAGCAGTAGAACGCCGGCTACGCGTTTCCGAGCAGAGGTCATTAAGTCCTCCTGGTGCAACGCCAAACTGGAATGTCTAGGATCCAGTACAACGAATACCCAAAAGCCACTGCCCCCCACTCACGTTGAGGTGAGTCCCGAAATGAATTCGATCGGTTCTTCCTCGAATTCAAAACAAGTGCGTGCAGGCGCACTTACTACGGATGACCAAGCTAATATCACGACGCGAAGAAGACCGTCAAGAAAAAACTGAGGGCTACAGTGAGTAGTGTAGGCGGGTTCGCGGCTTGTTGATTGGAAGCTCCCGTTCGGCATCGCTGGATGAAACCGCGCGCACCAGTAATTTGGCCATGGCCGTGGCAGTCCGCACCGAAGCCTTTCGCTCCTGGCGGAGAACGGCAGGCCGCATAAAGCCGAACATGAATCCGATTGCGCTAACCGATTGCACTAGTGCATCAAACTCCGATTCAGTCAACGCACTACTCTCATCGAATTTCCTGAGCCGTGCACTGATTGCCTGCGCTCGCTGAAGAGGGCCGACCTGGCGCAACACCTGTCCAAAGTCGGAATCCAGAACGGCGCGGGGTATGGCAACCTTCAAGAATTCGCGGTCCTCCCACATGTGCTCCAAAGCCCACTCCACCAACTGGAGATATTCAGCTTCGAAAGAGTCCGCTGGACCGATGTGATGCACAAGATCAGCCACTTCCTGGGAGACCCGCAATTCCATCAGGGCAGGAAACAGGCCAGCTTTACCTTTAAAATATCTGTGAATTAAACCTTCCGCGCATCCCGCCGCAGCTGCGATTTCACGAGTGGTCGTTGCGTCGTAGCCTTTGCTGGCAAATAGTTTTAACGCTGCGGCGATGAGAGCCTGTTTTTTGGAGGCGCTGTCGCGAGTTCGCCGTGAGCCGGGATTGGGTCCGTTACCGTCGCTTGTCTCCTTGCGCAAAACGGAAGCGGATGTTCTCATGGCTTCGTCGTGATTCTCAGGAACAATTAGCCAGATTAGCATTGCCCCTAGGAGCGAGTTGTCAAGAATTTGTCACGAAGCAAGTGATTTCACCTTCAGAATTGCCCCTATCCGGAGCCGGCTAGAAGCACTGCTACGTATTTATTTTCTTCGGCGGGTGGTTCGGCTTGGTCTTTTCGGGGACTGAGCCGGTGATGCTCATACAGTTGACAGCTTCCCTCGGTCGAGCGTATGGAACAGAAGATGGCAGCGGTCACGGTAAAGAGATTTCAAACGCTCAAACCTGGGCAATCGCCAGAAATAGTTCGCTATTGCTCTTCAGTTGGGGTCCGCTCCCTGCCCTCGAAAACTGCTCATGAAACGATTGCCGCGGCGCAGGCCTCATATCGTCGCTGTCTTCATCGCCCTCTTTTCGCTCTTCTCGGTTGCTGCCGTTCATGGCCGGGAACATAAAAGAAAGATTTCGAACCAGGACTACGGCATGGGATTTTCTACCGAGATAACGTCGCCTGAGGGTGAAGTGGTTAAAGCCGTGGAGGCGGTTGTGAATGACGGAGTCATTCAAGGCAGCAAAGAATTCAGTAAGGACAAATACATAGAGAAAGCGAGTCCCGCGGATTCCTCGCCATTGTTTCCAGAATGGAAAGAGCCGGGAAAGATCTACTACAAAGTACGAACGAATGCATTGGCGCCGCTGAATTTTAAAGACAGCAAGGACGAGGGGACCGTGGCCGTGCGTTACGTTGTGCAAGGAAAAGACGCGTCCAAGACCATTTTGCGGATCGATGCCGTCTTTGTCGAAGATTTCCATCGCACTGTGCATACATCGGATGGAAGCGTGGAAAGCGCCGAGTCTCAAGCGGTGCAAGATCAGATCGACTCGGTGGAAGCGGAAAAGAAGCAAACGGCTGAGCACGAAAAACAACGGCAGGAACAAGTTGCCGAACAGGTATTGGAACGCAAGCGTTTCGCAGACGAGGCCTCCGCGCTTGCCGCCGCCCAAACTTCAGTTCAAACTTTGGATCAACATCTCCATTCGATCCGTCGTCAGGCTGAACGAGTTGTAAAAGCGCCGGGCGGCCAACTGAAGACCGCACCTTTTCACAGCGCGAGCAATGTGACGATGCTGGATGCCGGCGCCGAAGTCGTTATCCTGATCGTGACGCCGTACTGGTATGGCGTAGAGACCACCGATGGGCGGCATGGATGGATCAATCACCAGCAACTGGAGCCACTCCCGTGAGGGCTTCGGCTTCTGCCTGTGTGTCGACTACAACACCAAGGCTCGCCGTGTGCTGCGCCCTCGCGACTTTATTGATCGTATCGATTCGTATAAGTAATGCTCAAACTATTCCCTACGAGCGCTCATTTCCACAATCCAAAATTGTTGTCGAGCAACGGATCAAACAATTGCAATCGTCGAGTGCAGGCCGCCTGCCCGCTTTGGAGGGCTTCGCCGTTGCTGGTGATCGGCCATTGGATAAATTCCGCCGCGGCGACTATCAATGCACCGCCGAGGTCACCGCTACACCAACTGGAGGGTCGATGGTGCGCGTCCACGCCGTGATCACTGCCTGGTACACAGATCCGGTTTCAGAAAAGTCCGGTTATCTGACCCTTTCCTCAAATGGGCGTCTGGAAGCTGATTTTCTCGACCACTTGCAGGAGACACTTGGCGGCGAATCATCAGGCCCAACGGCGCGCGTGTCAAACTCCAGCCAGCCGGTTTCTGCTCCAGCGAAGCGTAATGCTCTCGCAGCGAAACAACCGACGCCTCCAAGTGGCTCACCGTTTAGGTTGGGTGATCCACTCGGGCTGGATCACATGTCTTCATTGGCCACTCAAAAAGCGGTGGCGGATCGACATGCTGAGGAGCAGGCGAAAGAAGCAAAGGGGTTGGAAGAAATTCTCCGCAACCAGGCTCACCCTACGAACCTGGTAGCGGTGAAAAAAAAAGACACACCAGTGTTTGCGAATCCGATCGAAAATGCCAAGGTACTTTTTTTCGCGGCGGCGGAAGACGAGTTTGAGATCCTCGACATGAATCCGAATTGGGTTCACGTGCGGATTTCTGGAATCTCTCGCGGATGGATCCGTCGCTCCAGTTTGGAAATGCCAGCTGTCAACCCAGAGCCGCAAATTGCGGAAATCGAATCCCGAAGTGAATCAACTCCAACGCCGGCGCAGCTTTTCCACGTGCAGAATGAACAGATCGCATCTTTTCCGGGGAATTGGGCACCGCTTCTCGGAAAAACGGTAAGGATTATCACAGTACAAAAAGCTTCGGGCGACGCTTCCGCCACCGGGCCAGACGCAAAAAGGGCATTTGCGAAGTCTCTTTTCGACCGCGAATATACTGACGTCACTGCTACCTCCAGCGGCGTCAATGGAATCGTGATGATCTTCGACTCAGAAGACGGCGGAATCATCGCCGCTACTGTTCCTGCCCTGCGCCAGTGGAAGGCAGGAACCCTATCCGACGAAGCGTTCTGGCGGCGTTGCTTCGCCGATCCCTCAGAAGCATTCGGTCTGGCGGCAAACCCTTAAGCTGGTAACTTACTGGAACATTAGAAGCCGGCGGCCGATTCTCATCCCCGTAGATTTCAATATCTGATTAATGTCGCGCTTTTTCAGTCGCAAGAGTGGTCCTTCACTGCGCAGTTTCCAAGCAAGAACACTTTCGAAAAACTGCCTTCCGCAAATCTGGGGTGACGACTCCCATGCCTGTTGCAGCTAGTTGCAAACGGCATGCAACAGAAAAAGTTTGCCTTGCTTGACGCGCTGAACGGCGGTGAATTTAAATGTATCTCGACCAGCTTATATGCAACTCCGTTGCATTAACTTTTGCGTCACCGATTACAAGTGGATGCAGAGATCTAGTGCATCCTCCAAATGGCCAAACAACCACGTGATCGCGCAGGCAAACAGAAAGCTCTGATTTCCGCTGCCACCAGTCTCTTTGCTCACCGTGGATACGAAGCCACGACGACCCGGGAGATCGCGGCGCGCGCAGGTTGCGCGGAAGGCCTGATCCATAGGTATTTTGGGGGAAAGTCTGGACTCCTCCATAACATTGTGAAGCTTCACGTTTCAGAGGATGTGGCTACAAAAATTGAGCGGCCGGCCTGCGCAACACTGGAGGCTGAAATCCGGAAACTGATGGACTGGCAACTCGATCACTTGTGGAAAGAGCGGGAGTTCCTGTGCGTCGCGTTCTCTTGCGCCATTCTGCAGCCTCGGCTAGGCGATATGCTGAAAAAACACATGCCGGCCCGAACGGCTATTATTGCTCAACGAATACGCCGTTATCAGCGGTTTCGCTCGGCGAAAGACGAAGACATTCAGGCGCTGGCACATGCCTTAATTTCCTTGAGCTTTGAGTTCGGATTCATCAGGCCCACGATACTAAGAGAGAACCGCCGGCAGACTAAAAGTCTTGCCCGGAAAGCCGCAAATCTGCTGAGCCGCAGCGTCTTAACTTAATACTTGTGAGCAGTGGCGAAAACGATCAGATTTTTGTCGGGATCGTTTGGGCGCATGATGAAGTAGCCGTTTGTCTGTTCGATTGGACCTGGCTTAAGTCCGGCTTCCTGCAATCGTTTCCGCTCCGGTTCCAGCGGAAGGATACCAAGAGTCAACATGCTGTGACCGGCGTGTTCCTTTTGCTCGTAGAGCTGAACCTCGGCGCCGTCACTAAATTGCCATTCCACTAAACCGGACATAGGCCGCCGGGCGGGAGGTTCGCCAAAACCTTTCTCCTACCAGGGCGTGCTGGCCCGAATATCGCTGCAGCTGACCCGGGCAAAAATAGTTGCGATGCTCATGTTCTTAACCTCCTTCGCGGTGCTTCGCCGCTTAGGAAGCAGTGGGAGTTCGTTCAAAATCTGCGCTGGCTCGGAAATAGTAACGCGCATCCTCTAGTTTGCATGAAAGATACGAATTCACCCGCGCCTCAAACAATCAAGCAATGGGTGGGCCCTCGGGACGAGGTGGCCTCGCTTGCCCTCTTCTTGTGTTCTGACGCGGCTTCGTTCATCACCGGAGTGAATTACCCTCTGGATGGCGGTTTCATGAATTTGCACGGTTGATTGCGAGAGAACAGTGGACCTGCAACTTGAAAATAAGGTCGTGCTCGTCACCGGCGGAGCCAAAGGCATTGGCGCCGCAATCGTGCGAGCCGCCGCTGCGGAGGCTGCGATTCCCGTCATTGTGGACCGTGACGCCGAAGCCAGCAAACACCTTCACGCCGAGATACGCACAAGCCACGTGATCATCGCGGATCTGTCGTCCCCTGCAGATTGCCAAACTGCGATCGATTCGACAGTTGAGAAGTTTGGCCGCCTTGATGCTCTGGTGAACAACGCGGGGATAAACGACAAAGTCGGTCTGGAGCATGGAACTCCAGAACAGTACGTAGACTCACTAGGTCGCAATCTGCTGCATTACTACAACATGGCGCATTTCGCGCTTCCCTATCTGAAGAAAACGCGCGGCTGCATCGTGAACATCAGTTCAAAAACCGCCATCACCGGTCAAGGTGGTACGTCAGGATATGCGTCATCGAAAGGAGCAATATTGGCTCTGACCCGCGAATGGGCGGCGGAGCTGCTGGGCTACGGCATCCGCGTGAACGCGGTTGTTCCCGCAGAGGTGATGACTCCGCTGTACCGGCAGTGGCTCGACACATTCCCTGATCCCGAACAGAAGCTTCAGTCCGTCCTGGCCAAGATCCCTCTGGAAAACAGAATGACCTCTCCCGACGAGATCGCGGCAATGGTAGTCTTCCTGCTTTCTGCTCGCGCCGCGCACATAACCGGCCAGCATCTGTTCGTGGATGGCGGCTACGTGCACCTTGATCGAGCTTTGACTTAAGATATGACAACCTCAGCACCCATCACCGAGCGACGATATATCGCCCCACTGATTCTCGTCACAACTCTATTTTTTCTGTGGGCGCTGGGAGTCAATCTCAATGATGTTCTCATCCCGCATTTGAAGAAGGTCTTCGATCTGAACGACTTTCAATCGGCACTCATCCAGGTGGCATTCTTCGGCGGTTATTGCCTTTCCGCGTTGCCTGCAGGACGGCTGCTGGAAACGATCGGCTACAAGAATGGAATCGTCGTTGGTTTGGTTACATGCGCGGCGGGCGCGTTGCTGTTTATTCCCGCGGCCTCAATTCAGGTGTATGGATTATTTCTTTTTGCTTCATTTGTTATGGCGTGCGGCCAGGGGGTCCTCGAGGTCGCTGCTAACCCTTACGTAACACTCCTGGGGCCAGCAGAGAGCTCAGAGCGGCGATTAAATCTGGCACAGTCGTTCAATGCTGTGGGCGCAGTGGTGACGCCATTCATTGGCGCGGCTTTTATCCTCTCGGCTCTCGAGTATTCGCGTGAGAAGTTGATCGACCATGACGCCCGCACAGATGGCTGCGTATCGCACGGCCGTGGTCAGCACCGTGAGGATGCCTTACCTGGTCATCGCAGGAATTTTTCTCGCCTACGCGGTTGTGATTTTTCTTGTCCAAGTTGCCAGAGGTCGGCGCAACCGATGGAACCGTGAAGCAGGAGTCAACCGGGGAAGAGCTACGCGATATCTGGCGTTATGGCCACTTGGTAAAAGGAGTCATCGCACAGTTTTTCTACGTTGGCGCTCAAGTCGGCGTGGGCAGCTTCGTCATTCGACTGGCGCAGCATAGCATTCCTGGAATGCTCCAAAGGGATGCTTCCTTCTATTTGAAGCTGCATTTGATTGGATTCATGATCGGAAGGTTCTCTGGTTCTTACATCATGAAGCGCGTGCCTGCCGCCAGGCTGCTTTCATTGTTTGCGTTGTCGACTCTGATCTGCCTCCTCGTGGTTCTTCTCGGCTCCGGCGTGGCGCCCCTCTGGGCGGTCGTCCTGATCGGTTTTTTTCATTCGATCATGTTTCCGACCATCTTTGCCCTAAGCATCAAGCAGCTTGGGCGATACACAAAGCTGGGATCGTCCTTGTTGGTGGCTTCGATCATTGGTGGGGCCATCTTCCCCGCCATTATGGGATTCATCTCCGACCACAGCACGATTCGGGTGGCGTTCATAGTCCCGCTAATCTGCCAGGCTTATGTGCTCTACTTCGCGGTGCGCGGCTATCGGCCTGTTCTGCTTGCAGGGACCCCAAGCTGCTGAACTGAGTACCGCGAAGCTTCACGAGTTATAACCTTTCCCTGTTGCGGCACAGTTCTTTAGTGTATTGATACATCTCTAACGGAGACTTGCCCAATGCGCGATATCGATTCCCGCTGCTGTAGCAAAATCAGTCTCGTTCTGCTCTCTTGGTTTCTGGTCCTCTTGAGTCTTCAGGCGCAGGCGCCGATGCGCTATGAAGGGACCCTCGAATCCCTGAATCGGCATCCGCTGCCGCAGTGGTATGCCGATGCGAAACTTGGAATATTCATTCATTGGGGTCTTTACTCCGTGCCTGGCTGGGCGCCCCTGGTGCATCCCGATCATGACTTTAGTTCGCCGGATTACATCCGCCACAACCCCTATGCAGAATGGTATTTGAACAGCATGCGACTCGACGGTTCGCCGACTCAGGCATACCATCGCGAACACTATGGCGCCACCTACGACTACTACAATTTCGCTCCCACTTTTAACCAGGAGATTAAAAACTGGAATCCGGACACCTGGGCCAAACTGTTCCGCGAGGCGGGCGCGAAATATGTGGTGCTGACCACCAAACATCATGACGGATTCACACTGTGGCCCAGTTCAACGCCGAACCCCACGCTACCCACTGATCGCCAGCACGCGACCCGCGACATCGTAGGCGAGTTGACTGCCTCGGTGCGTAAAGAGGGCTTGCGAATGGGGCTGTACTATTCTGGCGGGTATGATTGGACCTTTGTACCTGGCCCTATCCGCGAGGTGGCCGACTACCAGAAGGTAAAACCGCAGAGTGAGGCCTACGGCAAGTACGTGGACGCTCACATGCGGGAGCTCATCAAGCGGTATCATCCAGCCGTGCTGTGGAATGACATTGATTATCCGAAGTCCGGCCATCCACTCCAGATCATGGCGGAGTACTACAACACCGTCCCGGACGGTGTAATCGACGATCGCTTTGGCGTTAAACATTCTGATTTCAAGTCTCCGGAATACCAGACCATGGACAAAGTCAGTGAGACTAAATGGGAGGAATGCCGCGGCCTTGGGCGCTCTTTCGGTTACAACCGCGCTGAAGGGGAGACTGAAACGATCGCTCCGGATGAGCTCATCTATCTGTTGGCGGACATTGTTAGCAAGAACGGAAATCTTTTGCTCGACGTCGGACCGGAGGCCGATGGCACGATCCCGCCAGTACAGATGAAACGTTTGCAAGCGTTGGGCGCGTGGCTTCAGTTGAACGGCGAAGCTATATACGGAACACACCCATGGAAACGGGCGGTTGGCCAGACTTCAGAAGGCATTCAGGTTCGTTTCACACAGAAGGATTCAACAATTTACGCGACCCTTTTGGGTAAAGCTAAAACCGCTACCGTTGTAATTAAGGATCTGTCGCCTGGAGCCGGTGCGAAGGTCTACCTTCTCGGAAACCAGACACCATTGGCATGGGACCATCTGGGGAAAGACATCAAAGTCCATCTGCCTGCCGCTCTTCCCGGAGAGCATGCCTACGTGCTTCGTCTGACCGGGCCTGTATCGTAACGAAACTCTTGTTGGGCCGCTCTCCATTGGCTAGTCGTTTTCTCGCGACGGCAACATTCAATCCATGAAGGGTAAATCTGTTGTTTGATCATTCCGATCCACTCCACCCGAAAGTCTTCCGCAGCAGAGGGGGCTAGCAATCCGTGGATCTGCCGATCCATATAGTTAATAGGGGTCGCAAAAGCGGATTGACTCCACTGGCCTTAATTCTGACCAGAACGTAATTCGGTCTGAGAGTAGGGCGTGGAGATCTGTCTTGCGAAAATTCCCACGCGGCTCTTCGACAATATAGGTTTCCATGGTGACCTCCTTATTTTTTTACCCCAGCCCTGGTTTTACCGTGCTGTCGGACAATGAAACGGCATTCACATCAGCCGCGGCTGCATCCCGCTCTCCTTGGCTCTCGCGGAGAATGGTCAAAGCCTCGTCGATAAGAATTCTGACGAGCCAGCTTTGAAAGGCTCCTTCATATTCAAAATGCGGTGGATTGCGAGATGCGGTCAGCCAGCAGTTCTGCATAACAACAAGTGGCTCTATCTTCGTCGCCGAGTACGCGGCAAGCGATGAAGTTCAGTAACGGGTAACTCCGTAAAAGCGCTGGGCAAATATTGCGGATTGTTCTTGCTCATGTTTCACGAAACTCTTGTTACTCCTTCCAGTGGTTCCCCGTTACGTTCATAGAAAACAAATGCGTGGCATTTACTGTGATTCCGGAAACAGAAAACTATGTTCTTGCAGCTACTCCCTTGGCGCGATAGGACCTGTTAGCCCTCATGCCATAGTTTGCAGCGACCTTAGCTGTCCTAATGCCTCTGCGGCTAATTGTTTGGTCAACTCTGCTGCGGGAAGCTCCCGGCCTAGATGGGCGGATTGGCCCGACCACAATGGGGTGAAGTCAGCCGATCCTGCCATCTCTGATTTCGCACGGAGTGGCGCCAGCGTAGCAGCAGCGAGCGGAAACTTCGGGGCGACATCCGACATTGGTCCGACCTCGCGCATGAAGCGATTTACGATCGCTCGTGCCGGACGACCCGTGAATACATTCGTGATTGCGGTCTCGTTGTCCCTCGTGCCTTTCAATGCTTGACGATAGAGTGGGCTGATTTGAGCCTCAGGACAGTGCAAGTAAGCCGTGCCGATTTGCACCGCCGCTGCACCAAGAGCAAAAGCCGCCACTATGCCACGCGCATCGGCGATCCCCCCGGCGGCGATAACTGGCACCCTTACCGCGTCAACTACCTGTGGCACCAGCGCCATCGTGCCGACTTGCGTAGAGACATCCTCTGTGAGAAACATTCCCCTATGCCCGCCTGCCTCAAAACCCTGGGCGATAATTGCGTCGCATCCTTGATCCTCAAGCCAACGTGCCTCATCGACGGAAGTGGCAGAGGATAGAATCTTCGCCCCAGCTCTCTTGATGCGGAGGAGGAGATTCTTGTCCGGAAGACCAAAATGGAAGCTGACGACCTCCGGATGAAACTCCATCGCGAGATCGCACATTTTTTCGTCGAAGGGAGCGCGGGCGGATTGTGGAATGGAAGTATGGCTATCAGCCTGCAGTTGGATGTAATAGGCATCCAGGCGTTGCCTCCAGTTCATTTCCCGAGCGCGGTCGTCCCGCGGCGGCTGGTGACAGAAGAAGTTTGCATTGATGGGGCGCGAGGTTCTTCGGCGGATGGTTTCAAGCTCCCGACGTGCTTGCTCCACGCTCAGTAACGCACAAGCAAGTGAACCTAGACCTCCAGCTTGTGAAACCGCAACCACCATGTCGGACAACGCCGATCCAGCCATCGGTGCCTGAATTATTGGCAACTCAATGCCACACAGTTTGATAAAGCGATCATTGGGCCACATGCACATTCTCCTCGTAAAATTTGGTTTGTGACTTTCGGTTCAAGATCGGTCAAGCCACCAACGGTAATGGCGCCGCGGACGTCACAATTCCAACAGCAGCTTGCCGGGAAGGTCGAGCAGCACTTCATGTCCGCATGTAACCGTGTGAGTTTTCCATCCTTTCGCTTTAGCCTGTTCGTGACCGGCTCGAAAAGGTGAGTTGTCGCGGCCTGTGGCCAAAATGTGAGCAGCATGGTGCATGTGAGACAGCACCCGATTCAGTCTGATGTGCTCTTCGAACGACACGGTTGATTGGGAAGCACATTGGGCGTTTACCCAGGCTGCATCCAGTAGGTTAACGTTGAAACGCTCGGCCGGAATCGGAAGGACATTCCACCCGTCGCCTGCCATTTGGGCCTGCAGGCGCAATTGTTGCGCCTGCTCTGGCGAATGGAGGTCAAACAAGCATTCACCGCCCTCCGGCTTGACAACATCCGCTCTTTGAGATGCGCCAACTCCTCGACCTTCATTGACTTGGGCATACTTCGGCCATAGCATGCTTGCGGATGATCGGCCAAACCATCTCGCACTACCGTGTCGTCGAGAAGCTAGGCGGCGGTGGCATGGGAGTGGTGTACAAGGCCGAAGATACCGAACTGGGCCGCTTCGTCGCCCTCAAGTTTCTGCCCGCTGACGTAGCCCAGGACCCGCTGTCCCTCGAACGGTTCCGCCGGGAGGCCCGCGCCGCTTCAGCTCTGAATCATCCCAATATCTGCACCATCCACGAGATTGGAAAGCATGACGGCCAGTCGTTCATCGTGATGGAATTTCTGGAGGGCGTGACACTTAAGCACGTCATCGGAAATCGGCCCATACCATTGGAAAAGTTGCTATCGCTCGGGATCGAGATTGCAGATGCGCTCGATGCTGCGCATTCAAAGGGCATCATTCATCGCGACATCAAGCCTGCCAATATTTTCGTTACAGAGCGTGGACACGTCAAGATTCTGGATTTTGGGTTGGCGAAAGTTACCATCTCGACCGGTTCCGCCAGCCAAATAGCCGCAGAGAGCACTCGGGCTGAGTCGACGCTTGCTGAGGAGCATCTCACTAGTCCGGGAACGGCGCTCGGTACAGTAGTCTACATGTCGCCGGAGCAAGTGCTGGGTAAAACGCTCGACGCTCGGACGGACTTGTTTTCCTTCGCGATTGTGCTGTACGAGATGGCGACGGGTCTGCTTGCCCTTCAAAGGCGACACGTCGGGCGCCATCTTCGACGGCATTCTGCATAGGTCTCCAACTTCACCCGTCCGTCTGAATCCCGAGGTACCGATGGAGTTGGAGCACATTATCAACAAGGCCCTGGAAAAGGATCGGGACGTGCGGTATCAGCACGCCGCAGAGATGCGGGCTGACCTGACGCGAACAAAGCGGGATTCCGATTCCGGGCGAATTGAGCAACTGCATCCAGCAATCGTTGCTCCCATAGCCCGAAAAGGTTACAGGCAGATCGCGTGGTTTGGCGGAATTCTTGCGGTGGGGCTGATGACCATCGCTCTTTGGAAAGGGATATTGTGGCAAAAAGCAGGCTGCTGTTCACATAATTACCAATGCCATTGAGCATGACTACTGCGCCTATTCTCAGCTCGTTTTCGACCCCGTCCTTGCGAAGCTGCGTGCAACAACTGAATTCGGCCAATTGCTTGCCCGAGCTAAGGAGTGCCAAGGCAGGTATCTCGCGAAGACCAGCAACTGACCAGGAAGCCAATTGCTCCGCGAAGTACCTTCGACAGCTTCTCAAAATTGCCGGGTCGCTTCCCGCGTCTTATCCGCAATCTGTCATGAAAATTATCTTATCGAAAACGCCTCGGATCGAGTTCCACTTCGTTCTGAAAGTGTCCTCCGAGGCGTTTCCGATCAAGCCTAGCGACGACTCGCCCAGAATCTCGTCTTTTGACGGAAAAGCGACCTTGCGAGGATCCGCGACCTAAATCTGCCCAAGCGCGCTCCTACGGCGTCGTGCTTGTTGGACGATCTAGACAACGCTATTATTTACGCGTGTCCAGCGTGTAGTGAGCCTGCAAATACTTGATGATCACTACAGCGGATGCATCGGGGATCGGAGCGCCGAATGTCTTGCGCATCTTGGTAACTTCGGCTTCCCACGTGGCCGCGGGCAGCGGCGGCTGCATGGTGATGTAGCGGGTGCTGTGGCACAGGCTGCAGAAACCCTCGGTTTCGGCGCGGCCTTCTCCTTCCGCCAGCTCGGACGGATAGAGCGGATACGCGGAGACCTGGTAGATGGAATCGTCGGCGAGCGCGACGGGAGGTGACTGCTGGAGGTGGCCAAGCGTGCCTGGCGCGTAATTCCCCTGTCCAATCTGGGCGAGAAGCAGTCCCGCGACCAGTACAAGCACGAGCGTGCCGCCGAGCAGCAAGGTGAAGTAGCGTTTCCCCAATCGCACGGGAGTATCTCCTCTCACTCAGCGGCGCCTACGAAGTGGTCCTGCCGCTCGATTCGGTTCCAGAGATAGCCACCGGGATTCCAGACAGGCTGGTCGGGTTGTGTGTTTCCCGTGCTATCGGAGGCACGCGCCGCGAGGGTGTAGCGGCCGGGCGCTTTCGGCGTCCAGGTGAATTCCCACGTCCGGAAGGAATACGGCCCAAAGTCTTCGCCGAGCCGCGCGGGTTGCCACGTTTTCAGTCCATCGGCCGAGACGTCGACCTTTGCCACACCACCATAGCCGCTGAAGGCGATGCCGCGTACCTGTACCGGCATTCCCGCAGGAATTTTGGCATCACCGTCAGGTGAAATGAGAAACGAGCGCACGGGCATGCGATTCACAGGAATCATTTTCACGATTCCGGCCTTCACGTCGTCCGGAGTTGTATTTCCTCGCGGCGTGTCCGGGATGCGATAGGCGGTCTTCATCCAGAAGTTGTCGTCCGTTTTATCTAGGACCCGGATCCAAGTTAGGCATTTCATCCAGTAGGTTGCGAAATAGCCGGGCACAACCAGGCGGACGGGGAATCCGTTGAGCATCGGCAGCGGCTCGCCGTTCATCGAGTACGCGACAATGCATTCATCGAGGACAGGGTTATTTAAATCGAACGACTTCAGGAAGAAGTGGGAGCCGTAACCTTCGGGCCCCCCGCCGCTCTCAAGTCCTTGAAACTGGATCTGCAGCGAACCGGTCTTCGGGGCTGCGGCCAGAAGAAGGTCGCGCAACCGAACGCCAGTCCACCGGGCGTTCCCCATAGCGCCATTGCCCCACTGGCCTCCGGAAACGCGCGGCTGGAGACGGCTTCGGCTATTGCCGGAGCATTGATTCACAGCGGCGATGCTTTCGGCTGAAAATTTGCGGATCAGGTCGGCCAAGCTATACGAAATCGGCTTGGCTACGTTTCCCTCGACATGAAGCCGCCAACTCCTCAAATCCACGGCGTTCGGAATGCCTTCTAGATGCCAGCGAACGTAAAACGCGTGATTCGGAGTGAAGGCTGCTTGGAAGTAGGACCGCGGCGTTTCCAATTGAACCCCACGGTCTGTGAGCAGAAGCAGAGGCGCCTTTTGAGGCTCGGAGATCAGGGGTCCAACGGAATTCCAATAGGGACTGGCTCCGGGGCCGGTGAATGAAGGCATTGCAGAGGATTGTTGCGCAGCGCCCGAGCTAGGCGCGACGGCACCAAGCGCCAGAGTGCCCCCAGCGGTGCCTAGAAGGCCGAGTAGAGAACGACGAGAAAGAAGAGAACGATTGGCTGGGGTACGAATGCCCATCGAAGAACCCCATCAAGAAGTGTTAATACATCAAGCGCATTATACAGGCCTGCAACCTGCACTGGATGAAGCGAAGGGGTTTTAACGATACGCGTGGATCGCAGTCATCTAGGACGTAATCCTAAGGTTATCTGGAATTCGGAGGAGCTACTCTCTGGGCGCGACGAAACATTATGATCATAAAGCGTTTCGGAACGGCATTCTCCTCCGGGGTTCTGTCAAGAAATGCCTTTGCCAAGGCATCATATTCGGCCGTTCTAATGAGGCTCTTGCATTAGCCGACCGAGCCGTCGAGTTAGATCCTGAATGCCTTCAGCTGGGGGGAGCGCGGAAAAACTGAATTTTACGAGGGTCAGCTTGCTGGAGCCGAATCGGATGTCAAGAAGTTCCTGGAACTAAGCCCCGATGTTTTCCTCGGTCCTATCCTGCTAAGCAGAATTTATTTGATGCGGGGGCGGACCCAGGATGCTTTGCCTGAAATCGTTGCCGAAGTGTATGGGTTTCGAACCAGCGAGATGAAGCGTCCGAGTGGCTGGACCCGGCTTACGCTCAACATAAAGAGGATCTACCTGCGACGAACTTGTGTCCAGAGCTAAAAAATTTGCAGGGGGACCCACGCTACAGCGCGTTCCTGAAGAAGCTCCATCTACCGGCCACATAATACTTGTCGCGAGTGCGTTGGCCGACTCAAACCTTGGAACGCATGTGGAAGTAGCGGAGACCGCCAAAAATCAAAGCCGAGAATTACAAAAAGAGACGCGCTCGATTGAGTGGAAACGGAGTACTGCCGCGCTTCAGGTAGCCAACGACGATGACTCTGATACCTCAGTCGGCAAGGTGAGATGAGAGGTTGCACCTCGTGCATCGTTGGCGGTCGCCCACAGCCACTCATTCAATGCAATTTCATCGCCACCACCTTTGCCGCCAAACTGCTCTGCGAGCGTAAGCAAATTATGACTTGGTTGATTGCCTCCGAGGAGGGTTTCCTGCTTCCCGGTGACAGGGTGTCATGCCTTTGACAGCGGCTGCCGTATCCGCCTGCCAATGTCGGCACGGTTCCTACCGCCAGTTCCTGCTTTAGCACTCAATCCGCCTCGATTGCAGAGCCAGTCTGTGTGGCGACCGGGTTGCTTCCCATATATCAGGGATGCGGGTACGACCAGCCTCGAGACGGCAGGTTCTCCAGGTCTTGGACCCGAGATCTCGGCGGACACTTGTGTCGCTAGGAAAACGTTTTGAGGCCGTAAGCCGCGGTAAAATTCAACGCATACGCAGAGGCCTCGGTAATTTGAGTCCGGACCTCCTCGTGGACTTAGCATTCAAACAGTCATCCGACCCCTACGGCGCAAGCGTTCGATCGCGACGATACTCGCGGAGGAAGTCCCTTCTAATTACCCGGAATTGCTTTCGATGCTCAAATAAAATATCGACCGGAGGTTTGCTGTGAGGAATCCTGTTTATCGGCTTCAGTGGATGATCGTTCTAACGAGCGCAGTGGTTGCCAGAATGTCCGTGGCGAGCGGCGAGACCTTCGCTACGTTCTTCGCGAAGCAGCCCCCTGCTTTTGCAGAGCAGACGTTGTCGGCCTCGGGTGTTCCCACGCTCCACGCTATTGTGGATTCAGGCCGTAATGGCGATCTTCGCTGGTCCGACTTTACTCCCTACAAAACCGAGGTCGCCAAACTTTACGCGACGAACGGTTATTCTTTGCTTTGGGTTCAGAACGGCCGCGTCCGTCCCCAGGGGCTGGCCGTGATCGAGCTCTTACAAAATGCGGACGCTAAAGGACTGGACCCGGAAGATTACGACGGCTCGCGATGGCAGGACCGCCTCCTCAAGCTGGGGCAAAAGCCGTCAGAACAAGACTTGGTTTCGTTCGATACCGCGCTTACGGTCTCGGCGATGCGATACATCCGTGCCATCCACTGTGGCCGCGTAAATCCCAAGGAATTCAAGTTTCAGCTCGATATGGGAGGGGAACCACTCCCGTTGGCGGAATTCATTCAGACCCAGATCGTGAATGCAGGCGATCCAGCCGCCGAAATCCAGAAGTTGGAACCGCCCTTCTTGGGCTACCGGAAGCTGCTCGCGCTTTTACCGGTTTATGAAGGATACGCAAAGCAAGATGACGGAAAGACGCTACCAACGATCACGAAGACTGTGCGGCCCGGCCAAACCTACGCGGGCGTGGTCCGCCTGGGGCGGTTTCTTCAAATCATCGGCGACATTCCTGCAGGCGCACAACTGAATCCGAATGCAACCGTCTATGACGGAGTGCTCATCGAGGGCGTGAAGCATTACCAGGACAGACATGGGGAAACTCCCACCGGTAACCTTGACGCGCGCACGATCAATGAACTCAATACGCCTCCGGCGGTCCGCATTCGCCAGATCAAGTTGACACTCGAACGGTGGCGCTGGCTGCCACATTCCTTCTCGCAGCCGCCGGTCGTGGTGAACCTTCCTGAGTATCGTGCACGCGCGATGAACCCAGATGGCACCGTCGCTTTCTATAAGAACGTCATTATTGGAAAAGCCTATGGCCACAAGTCTCCGATCTTTGAGAAAGAGATCCAGTACGTCGTCTTCCGTCCCTACTGGGACGTCACTCCCAGCATTCAGCGGAGTGAAATCGTGCCACACATCCAGAAGGACCCGAACTACATCGCCAAGCATAATTTTGAAGTGGTCACGCCCAAAGGCGAGGTCGTGACCGACAATCAAGTGAGCCCCGAGGTTTTAGAAGGCATCAGATCGCTTCACCTGATGGTGCGGCAAAAGCCCGGCGAAACGAATTCCCTGGGCTTGGTGAAGATCATCTTCCCTAATCCGGATAACGTGTACCTGCATGGCACAGATGCTCCGGGACTGTTCTCGCAGGATGTCCGCGATTTCAGCCACGGATGCATTCGGGTAGAGAAACCGGAGGACCTTGTTGCCTGGGTGTTGCGCAACAATCCTGGCTGGGATTTGGAGCGGGTGAAGGCCACGATGAACGGCGAGAAAAGCAATCTTCAGGTGAACCTCGTCACGCGAATTCCGGTTCTGATTGTCTACGGCACTGCTGCGGTGAACGAGGAAAATCAGATTCGGTTTTTCGACGATATCTATGGCTATGACGCCGAACTCGATAAAGCGTTGGCCGCAGGTTACCCCAATGCCTGGTAGGCGCCCCAAACCCGGCATCTGCATCTAACTTGAGATGGTTTTAATTCGGCAATACATTTTGGATGGGAGTGAAGCAACGTCGGTGTCATCGCCGAGAAAAGAGAGCGCATCCCTGCTCCGTCGTTTGTCACTGATTCTCTTGTTTCTGCTGGCACCCCTGCTCGGACACGGCGTCGCAGAATCTGCGTCACCGGCCGCACACGAGTACCGACTCCGCTTCTATCATACTCACAGGGGCGAGCGGCTGGATGTCGTCTATCGTCGCGGTGATCAATACATCCCCGAAGCGCTAGACCAACTCGACCATTATCTCCGCGACCACCGCACCGGAGATGTGCGTCATTTCGATCCTCGCCTCTTCGATCTTCTCTATGCCCTGACCGCGTCGCTCGGGGATTCTGGCGGTGAAATCGATGTGATTTGCGGCTACCGTACGCCCTGGAGCAACGAATTCCTGCGCGCGCGCAACCCGCACACCGGCGTGGCCCAGCACAGCCTGCATATGCAGGCCGAAGCGATCGACATTCGCCTACCTGGAATTCCGACGACGGAGCTGCGTGACGCAGCCCTCCGCCTTCATCGTGGGGGAGTGGGCTACTATCGCGGCTCCGACTTCGTGCACGTGGACGTCGGGCGTGTGCGCCATTGGTAGTTGCTGCTCAACGCTCCAATTTGCCCTCCAGCGGTTGCGCCGCAAATCTTCTGAAAGGTGGCTAATCGAACACAACCCTCCAGTACGCAGGCGTTTCCTCGATGACGCCCACGGGCGCTGCTGATCCAGTCATAATTCGCTCCTTGCTTCGAGCACGATTGAGCACAAGCCTGAGCTCACGTTATCCTTCTCACAGAAACATATGTGCGACCAGCTCAGAAACTTGCGCATGTCAGCCTGCAGCATTTCGTAAGAGATCCTCGACTTTGCTATCCAAATCCCGGGCCACTTCTAGCGCGTCGCGATTTCCATATGGAGCGAGAAGGCTCGTCATCTTGTCATATGACAAATGCACGCCATCGGCGCGTTCATCCACCAGGACCGTAACGGGCGCGTAGGAGCCCGCGTCCGGAACATGCTTCGCCATTTCCTTCATGATGAGAGGGTTGCCGATGAGCAAGCGGATGATTCGAGGTGTGTCTTGACCCGTTTCTTTCTGCAAAACTGCGCCTTGATCAAGCTGCATAAACAGCATCAGTCCGGCTTTGCTCAAGCCTTTCTCGACTGCGCTTTTCAGCTCGGCAAAAGAGCGCGCCTCGTGAGTTGATCTCCCGAATTCATCCATGTCCGGGTGACCGACATCCGCATTAACAGCCGCCACAACCTGATCGAACGGCTTAGAGGAGGTAAGGCTGAATCGCTCGATCTCGATCTTTCTTATCATCTCGAAGCTCTTTTCTGGCCTTCTCCAACGCAAAAATACATGGACTCAGTCGCGCAACTGTTCAGCCGGGCTGGACGACAGATCATCACAGTCCAACTGAACAGTTACTGAGGTTGATGGCACTCCGGCGAAACGTCCCTGGGGACTCAGGCGGCAGCTGTGGCTCCATGAACGGCTTTCGCTGCGGTGCGAATCACGTCGATGACACGTTCCGGTTGGGAGAGCATGGGCACATGGCTGCTGTCGAGCTCATACGTGGTTGCGCCCATGCGCTTGGCCATGGCGCGCTCCAGATCGGGATGCACGGTGTGGTCTTTTTTGCCGACGATGTACCAGCTTGGCTTCGACTTCCAAGCGGTTCCCCCGGCTTTCGCCTCGAACAAATCGGGTTTGGGGACGCCCTGAGTCGCCCAAACGAGCTTCTGCTCCTGCTCCGAAAGATCTCCGCAGAAATACTTCGTGCCTTCCGGACGAAGCCAGATACGTCCATCCACGACTTCGATGTGGGAGAAGACGTCTGTCTTTGGGAAGTTAGATTGCTGTGTCTGAGATGTCTCATCGGCGTCCGGAGCGAGCGCGCAGATGTAAACCAGGCCGGCAACGCGATCGTCGACTCCGGCGCCTGTGATGACGCTTCCGCCGTAGGAGTGGCCGACGAGGATGACAGGACCACTAACCCGGCCGATCGTTGCCTTCACTAAGGCGACGTCCTCTGCCGTTGTGTTGAGGCCGTACTGCGCTGCAATACACTCATACCCCTCCGCTTGAAGGGGAACGATCAGCTTGCTAAAGCACGAGCCGTCGGCCCACAGTCCGTGACAGAAAACGATACTGGGTTTGGTTTGCGTAGATTTCGCAGTCATTGTTGTTCTCCTTTTTTCCTTTCATTTCTTCTTACAGTGCATCTGCTTTTGTCAGCCGACCCTCGTTTCGTGCGAGATAAGGCCCCTTACCACGGTTCTGGATGCTCTTTCGGCCGACCTCGCTCCTGGAGCATCCATTCCCTGATGTAAGCGGAACAGTGCAGGATCGAGACGCCTGCCGACTCACACGCGTTGAGAAAACGAACACCTTCTAGATCAATGAGATCCAATTCCTCTAAATCCAAAACGACGGGCGATTCGCATCGCTCGACTTCCGTTTTGACTTGATCCAGGTGACCGACTCGAAATTCGCCACTGAGCCGAATTCCCCCTTGAACCCGTTCAATCCGCAGCGTCATTTTTAAACACCGGATTCGGAAGACGGTGATCGACAGTGCAAGTCACAGCCCGTTTGCAATGGCCTGTTGCAGTTGGACTTAGCCTGGCGCATCGTCCTGATTTTTCAGGAATTCCCTTTTGATCAGGAAACGATGGGTCTTATAATCCCCCGATGGCTTCGGTGACACGCCAGCGATCGCAAGAGGCACTCAGCAGAGCGCTGGACGAATTAAAGCACTCGGAAAGAAAACTTCGGCAAGTGATCGACACGATTCCCACGCTGGCTTGGTCCATCCTGCCGGATGGTTCAAATGAGTTCCTCAACAAACGTTGGCACGAGTACACCGGGCTTTCGCCTGAAGAGTCCCATGGTTCAGGTTGGCAGGCTGCGATCCACCCAGAGGATAGAGCTTCGTTGCTGGAGAAATGGCGAGGGCTTTTGTCATCGGGTGAAGCAGGCGGAATGGAGGCGCGTCTCCGCCGCTATGACGGAGTGTTTCGCTGGTTTCTCATGCGGGTTGAGCCACTACGGGACGAGACTGGCAAGATTGTCAAGTGGTACGGAACATGCACTGACATCGAAACCCTAAAGGAAACGGAAGCGAAGCTCCGAGAAGATGAACGCGAACTCCGTCGTATCACCGACGTAATACCGCAGGCGATTGTCGTCCAGGATCCATCGGGTGCACCCATCTACGCCAACCAAACGACGCTCGACTACACGGGTCTGAAAACCGAAGATGTGATTGCCCCGCTTTTTCGGGAACGAATCTTCCACCCCGACGACCTCGAAAGATTACACGAGGTGCGCAAGGCTGCTCTTGCTCACGGGACTCCTTTCGAAATTGAACAGCGAGCTCGTCGAAAAGATGGCCAATATCGCTGGTTTCTCATTCGTTACAACCCTTTCCGAAATGATCAGGGGCAAGTGACTCGTTGGTACGCAACGGGAACCGATATCGATGACCGCGTCCGAGCGGAGGAAAGAACCCGCAATGAGAACCTGGCGTTGCGAGAACAAATCGATCGTGACTCGATGTTCGAGGACATCGTCGGTTCTTCGGAAGCGCTACGGAAAGTGTTACGCCAAATCGCGAAGCTGGCTTCTTCGGACTCGACAGTGTTGATTCTTGGCGAAACCGGTACAGGAAAGGAGTTGATAGCTCGCAGCATTCACAAACGATCCAATCGCGTGGATCGGGCGTTCATCGGCGTGAATTGCGCCGCAATCCCACAATCGCTGATTGCGTCCGAGCTTTTCGGTCACGAGAAGGGCGCCTTCACCGGGGCAACCCAACGACGCCTCGGACGGTTCGAATCGGCAAGCGGCGGGACAATTTTTCTGGACGAAGTTGGCGACTTACCTCCCGAGATTCAAGTCGCATTGTTACGGGTGCTGCAGGAGCGTGAAATCGAACGTGTGGGTAGCAATAAGGCCATTGCCATCGACGTCAGGATAATTGCAGCTACTCATCGTGATTTGAATGCGCTCGTAACCGAGGGCAAATTTCGTGAAGACCTTTTATATAGACTGAATGTAGTTCCTATCGATGTGCCGCCGTTACGCGAACGCGTAGCTGACATTCCCCTGCTGGTAGAGTATTTCATTGACCGCTTCGGCAAGAAAGCTGGAAAGAAGTTCAGAACGATCGATAAGAAAAGTCTTAGATTATTGCAAGCGTACGATTGGCCTGGGAATATTCGTGAACTACAAAACGTAATTGAGCGCGCGGTCATCCTGTGCGAGGGCGAAACCTTTTCGATCGACCAGACCTGGCTTCGCCGGGAACTCCCAGTTGCCCGTAGCCAACCGAGTACACTTTGCGGTGTCCTCGCGCGGCAGGAGAAGGAAATGATTGAAGCCGCACTCGCGGAGTCTTACGGACGGATCTCGGGCCCGTCGGGCGCAGCCACGAGATTAGGGCTGCCCGCGCGAACGCTCGATTCTAAGATCAGGCGTTTCAAAATCAACAAACATCGGTTCAAAGTGCAACGCGCGAGCTGAATCAGGTCCGGCGCTTGCTGTGAAACGTCCTGTGAAGACAGGTCGCGCTGTAATGAGACTAGATTCCGCGCTCGCCTGGACAGTCAACTACTGGCATTTGAAGTGGATGAGCGTCATCGGCTGGCGGATTATCGGCCTTAACTCCGATGAACTCGTTTCCAATTCGCCGGGGTTGTACCCGTCACACGACGAAACGTTTTCGTAAAGTGGCTTTGATCGACAAAACCGTTCTGTATGGCGATGTCGGCAAGAGAGTCACTGCCGTTCAATAGCATTTCTTGTGCTCTCTTCACTCGATTGCGGAGGCACCATTGATATGGCGGAAGCCCCGTCGAAACCTTGAAAGCACGCGCAAATTGGGATTGTGAGAGACCTACCAGTTGGGCGAGTTCATCCAGGCCAATATCCTCAGCGAGATGTGCTTCGAGGAATTCCAAAGCACGTCTTAGTTGCCATCGCGCAAGCCCACTGTTGACAGCCCGATTTGAGACTTCGTGAGAAGCAAACAGCGCCGCCATCAGCGCCATAGTAAGACTCTCTCCATACACCCGATTCTCGGGGAGACTGCTGATACATTCTTCGGCGAGCAACGCGGCGCAGTTGGTCACTCTCTCGTCGTACAGCATTAGCACGGGAGCCGTCGCCTTAGAGTAGTTCAGATCCTCGCCGAGGACATTGGGCAGCGTATCCAGGTCAAAGTGAAGCCGAAGATCACGAGTCGATTTGATGCTGTCCGAGTAGCCCCAAATTGACATATCCGCCGGGATAAACACAGTATGCCCGGCGTCGTAGCGGCACCGCGGCGTTGGCCGATTCACATTTAGCCTGGGCTCGCAGTACCCGCCGGTCTGTTCGAGCAGGATAGCGACGGTTGTCTGTTTAGAGGATATGTCGTGCCACACTCGACCGGGATTTAGATGCTGGACAACGTGACGAACCGTAATTTTGTTCCAGCACCGCGATCGATGCTCGACCATGTTGATGCCATGTGGCGAACGAAAATCAAATGGTTCCGGCTTGTTCATATCGCTAACAAATGATGGACAAAATCGGAAAAAGCTTCACCCTTCTAGACTAATAATCCACGGCCGAGTGATGCGCTGCATTAGCTTCACCGCGCAACTGGGGCGAACTTGGAAGTGCCGGACCGCAGCCTGCGTCTATCCGCGCTTGGTTTGCGGCGTGATCCGCACGGATCTGTGAAGCAGATACACCACGAAGAATTGGAGGACGGCGATAAAGAGCGGCCCAGCGCATTTCCCAAGATCATGCTCAAACAGACCGATTCCGGCATCCAGCAATTGCATGGCGCCGGCGAGCGCACCCAGGATCAGCAACGCAGGCGTCGCCTGCTTGTAGATCGCCCCCAATGCGAACAATGCCAGAGGAATTGTGCGCGCCGCCGCGTACATCGCCAATAGCAACGACGCCTCCGTTGGAACGGATTCGGCAGGGACCAGGTATTGCGGACGGATGATCGCCGCGATGGAAAAGCCGCTCGCGACCAGGACATTGATTGCCGTGACCAGCGAAGCCAGCCGAATCGCCTTTATTGTTGTCATTGATTTCTCTCTCTGAGTAAGCTCCGTCCGAGCGTAATTGGGTTGATTCGCACAACTTGCGAAACCCTTCGTTAATGGCAGAGCGGGATACCTGTTATGTTTTCCCCTATCAATTGTCGTCAGACTGTAAGAACTACCCTCCCGAAGGGGCGGCCTTCAACGAGATAACGCAGCGCCTCAGCCGCTTCGGTCAGAGGGAACGTCTTCGCCACGATCGGTTTGATCGCACCGGATTGAAGGAGAGACACAATTGCGTTCCACGCGTCCGTAACGGTCGCCTGCGGCTGACGAAACATATTGAGACTCCGGATGCTGGCTTGCGGCACGATGAGATCTGTCACGTCAATGGTTGTCTTACGGCTTGCGGAATATCCCAGTGTTGTGAGGCTTCCTCCCAATGCGAGCGCTTTGAGCGCCTCGCTCAAGACTTCACCGCCGATCCCATCGATCACAATATCTGCGCCGTAGCCGTCGGTGATACGACGCACGCCGTCACCTAACTTCTCCAAGGAAGTATCGATGACTTCATCGAATCCGAGCGCCTTCGCCTGCTCGGCTTTCGCATGGTTGGTCGTGCTCGATATGGCGTGTTTTGCTCCCAGAGCACGCGCCAATTGCGTCACCGCGTTGCCGACTGATCCCCCGATCGCCGGTGCCAGAACGGTTTTACCGGGACGAAAACCGGCGAGGGTAAGAGCCACTTGCGCGGTGAGATACGCGACCGGAATGCCTGCGGCGCTTACGTCATCGATAGTGTCCGGTAGCAGGCAGAGATCTTCCTTCCGTACAGCAATCCACTCGCAGTAGGTTCCGTCTTCAAAAGCGCCGTAGACGCCCCAGAACATCACGCGTGAGCCGACGGGAAAATCCGTTCCGCCTCCCTCCTCAACCACGCCTGCTCCCTCGTTGCCGAGGATTAGCGGCACCTCCGGGATGTGAAAATTTCCAAAGAGAATCGTATGGTCAAGCGGTGTGACGCCGGCTGCCGTGATTCGCACTAGTACCTTCCCGTCTGTGACCGTTGGTTTTGAAAGCTCTACGAGCTTCAACGCTTCATAACCGCTAAATTGCTCCGCTCTCATCGCACGCATATCGCTTCTCCCTTTTCCATGTCACTCCTGACCTGCGCCGCTAGGCCGCAACCCCGGAGATTATTAATGTCGATCGAGACCACCAGCAGATCCCGAATTGGTTGAGCCCTTGGGCCTCGTCGAGCACTGTGGATTACCGTTATAATCCTCATTACAGGATTAGATTCGTAATCCTGATTTGGTCGCAGATTATTTTGGAGGAGGTTCATATGGGCTATTCCAAGGCCCAAAAGGAGAAAACTCATAAGCGCATCGTTGCCATTGCCTCAAAGAGATTTCGCGAACAGGGCTTTGCGGGATTCGGAATTGCGGAGTTGATGAAGGAAGCCGGCCTGACGGTGGGCGGCTTCTACAAGCACTTCGACTCGCGTGACGAACTAGTGGCCGAGGCAGTCGGCGCTGCGTTCGGTACTTGGCAGGGCCAAAAGGAAGCCGCTGAATCCGGCGGGCAGCCGCTATCCGTCGAGACGCTGATCGACGACTACTTGAGCGATGCGCACCGCAAGAATCCAGGCTCGGGCTGTGTCTTCAGCGCGCTGGCGCCGGAGATCGCTCGCAGCGATAAGCGGACTCGCGCGCTTACCTCTGAACAAGTCAGGAACGACCTCGAGTTGATTGTCGGGCTGCTGCCGGGCAAGGACAAGCGCGCGGCAAGGTCGAGAGCGATCTTGACTTTCAGCGCGCTTGTAGGAGCAATGTCTCTGGCCCGCGCCGTATCGGATGAGTCGCTATCACGAGAGATACAGAACACTGTAGCTGAGCTTCTGAAAAAATCTGCCCATTGGCCGTGACACTTCGAACTCGCGACAGAGCTCTGAAACAGACATTTCTTCCTTTTGGTAGGTCGATAGAAATCGCAGACGTTGATCCACGATACGACTCTCTTTCCAGGGCATACCGCATCATCGTCCATAAGACCAAAGTGTGGAACCATAAAGGTTCCACCTCTCTGTAACGGAGGTCCTTGGTCTGTTTTGTAACGCAAGTGCGAAGTACACTCAGGGGCGCCCCTCTCTCGCCCGGCGCGACCCCGAACGGCAAGATTGGAACAAGATTGCGGAAAAGTGACAAGAAGGCAACGAGGGCTCTAGTGGATCCTCAAGAGGAGTCTTGTCCGCGGAGTATCATTCTCATGTCAACAACATCATTGGGGATCCACTACTACATCAAGGACGGGCACCGGGACACCGTACTTTCGAAGCTCAAAGGCGTAATTGATCATTGCGCAAAAGAGCCCGAATTTATCAACGCAATCATCTCCGAGTCGCCTGAACGACCGAACCAGTTTGCCTTGCGGGAATTGTGGCGTGGTACGCGCGCCGATTTCGATGCGGTACAGGGCATCAAGCCATATCGCAAAGCATATCTTGCAGACGTTAAGCAGTACCTTGAAAAGGTAGACGTTGAATGGAACACTCCCATCGTGGAATGGGGTTCGGGTCTGACAGACCTTAACGGTGCTTTAGGCAGCACAAACATGGCTCCGGCTAGTGGCACAGCAGACGAGGGGTACAGGCCAACGCGACGGGCCGTTGTTATCGCCTTTGCCGCTACGGCACTTTCGATGAGTCCCGTCCCAGTATCGGGGCTCATCCACGAACAACGTCAGGGAGACGTCCCCATGGCACAAACAATCGAAACATTGCTACGCGAGAACATACATGGTGTGTTTAGCGAACCCGACTCTGAGAAGCGTCGTAAAAACATCACAAGACTGTGGGCTGAAGATGGCGTGTTCATTGATCCCGATTCTCGGTATGAAGGGCATTCAGGTATTGCCCTGGCGGCCGAAGGGGTTGTCAAAAAGTTTCCCAACTTCATCTTTACCGAGCGGGACGAAATTGTGGCATATAACAGAATCGGCAAGCTCGATTGGGGATTCGGCCCCGCTGGAGCGGAAGCCGTTGTCACTGGCAGCGACGTGCTCGTGATGAAGGGTGACAAGATCGGCGCTCTTTACACATTCGTCTATCCACCAAAGAAAGAGACGCAAGAAACACGGCAAGATCGTGCTTCGTGTGGCCTAAACATCTCCAACGAGTGCTACTGAGTCACAGACATGAAGAGAGATTGAGTCATGGTCGGCATCGTAGTCGTAACACGAGCGGCCCTGTTGATCGCTCGGCGCGCCTCCACCTGGACCGTCGACGAACACTTGGGCGGACGATCGCCCGAATGTGTGGCGGTCGACCCGCGCAGCCCGGCTCAAGTGTACTGCGGAACTGCGCGTGCCGGTCTCTTCCGAAGCCGCGACAGCGGCCGGAATTGGGAACCAGTCGGACCGGGCATCGACCACCCGATGATCACCGCGGTTGATGTGGGTCACGCGGAACAAGCTGACGGGTTCGGTATCGTCTATGCCGGCACCGAACCAAGTGCGGTGTTTCGCTCCGACACTGGCGGCGACAGCTGGGTGGACCTCGCCGGCTTGCGCGCGCTCCCTTCAGCTGACACCTGGAGTTTTCCCCCACGGCCCCACACGCATCATGTTCGGTGGATCGAAGCCGATGTGAGCGTCGCGGATCGCGTGTTCGTCGCGATCGAGGCTGGCGCGCTCGTGCGCACGTTCGACGGCGGGCGGACCTGGCGTGATCGCGTTCGCGGCGGTCCGTACGACACGCACACGGCGGTGACGCACCCGCTTGCACCCGGGCGGATCTACTCGGCCGCCGGCGACGGGTACTTTGAAAGCACCGATGCCGGGGACTCGTGGAGATCGCCCGAGGATGGATTGAAGCACCGCTACCTCGTGGGCGTTGCCGTGGATCCGGCGGATCCAGATACCGTGATCGTGTCCGCAACAGACGGCCCCGGGTCCGCCTATTCGCCGCGATCGGGCCGAGGCGTACGTCTATCGGAAGACTGGGCTCAAGCGATGGGAGCAGGCAATGAGCGGCCTGCCGGAGGCGAAGGGCACGACGGCGAGCCGGTTCGCCACTCATGCTGGCGAACCAGGCGTCATCTACGCCGCCAACAACCGCGGCCTCTTCAGATCAGATGATGCAGGACGGAGCTGGAAGGCTCTGGACCTCCCTTGGCCAGAGCCCGGGCTTGCAGATGGCGTGGAGGCGCTTGCCTGTCTTCCGGAGTGATATGGAAAGACGGTCTGAAAAACATCAGGAGAGACGAGACTTGCCTCGTCTCAGAGTGCTTAACGACCACGTGGGTGACGATAGACGCTGTGAGTCTTTGTTGCCCTTGAAAACGCCAAGCCGCGTCTCTAAGTGAGTACCCTTAATTTTCTACGCTTACCTTCTCCTGTTTGGCGCTTGCTTCGATCATCTCACGCACACGATTACTTGGTTTCGATTCGGTTTCCCGTATCGCGGGCAGCGGACCATCAATATCTATCGAACCGCCTTGCCCTTGCAGTCCCGGGTTTCTTGCTGAGTAGTGCGGCGAACATTTGATCGGAGGAACCGACTGTCGCCAACAATGTGCTCTCACATGTGTACTTGCAATGTAGTCGGCGCGTTCATGCGCCTCACATACACACACCGCGACCGCCTCTTCGATCATCATTCCGCACTTACCGGTTTCCACTCAAGCACTTGCAAAAGAATTGCGTTGGGACTCGAGGCCAACGGCAGACCAACCAATACTTCCAAACCGTTCGGAGGAATATACAAGTCGACCGAATTTTTTGAATCAGTGCCCTTCGGTGTCGCCGGCGCATATTGCGCCTTGCTCAATCTACGCCACTGGAATAGACTTGCGGCGCTTCAATTAGTCCATTCTCGCTTCTCAACCCGGAGACAACATGAAAACAAGATCATTCGTTCTCGCGATAGTAGTGTGCTTCGTCGGAGTATCTTTGAGTTTCGCCCAGAACCCGAACATGGGTACATGGAAGCTCAATGAGGCCAAGTCGAAAATTCCCGCAGGGATGATGAAGAACACCACCGTCACCTACATAGAGGATGGTGACAACGTGAAGGTAACAACCGAGGGTACCGGCGGCGACGGTAGCGCATTGCATACCGAGTGGACGGGCAAGTTCGATGGCAAAGACTATCCTCTGACCGGCGATCCCACGGCGGACACACGGTCGTATAACAAGGTTGACGATCACACACTGACCTTGGAAAACAAGAAGGGTGGGAGCGTTACCACTAGCGGAAAAATCGTAGTTTCCGCGGATGGCAAGACACGCACCCTGACCGCATCAGGTAAGAACGCGGCGGGCAAGAAGGTCACCGGTAAATCGGTGTACGACAAGCAGTAGTAGCGTGTTTGCACTCCAGTTCGATATTCCTCGCATTCCGGGGGCGGGATATCGAACTGGCGAAGTACATAATTAGCTTGCGATTAGTTAAGAGTGCTCCGGAATTAGAAGCTGACGTGGCTAACCGGGTACCGGGAGCAACGATACGACTCGGGTATATGATCCCAACGGGGTCGGGTTATTTTATGAAGGAAACTATTCTCATGACCCACAGAAAATGATACGCATTATTTGAGACACAGTGAATTCGTTCGGGAGGATGTATGCGTCACTGGACGGCCATGGAAAGATGGCTAACCTTAAGCGTAGCTGCGATTGGGTTGCTGATGTTCTTCTTTCCACTATTGGTAGTCCAAGCTCCATTGGTTGGTGAGCAAGACGTCAGCGGTTACGACATCTTTTCCAAGGTTCGACAGTTTAGTAGTCAGGTAAATAAGCCTTCATCGGAGCCAGAAAGATCGAACACCCCATCCCGCAACACCCCGCCACGAGTTCCTGACCTAGGGCTCCCTCTATCCCTAAGAATGGCTTGGTTAATACCTGTCAACGTCATAGCAGCGTTCATTCTTGCGGCGATTACACTCCTGGGCACCGCAATAAGCATGCGTCTTTCGGGGGTGGCCGCTACCGGGGGAGCAATACTTGCGATTGTTGCTCTTCTACACGTCGTACTTGCCAATTCGGACCTCCACTCCTGGATGCTGGCTTCAATGAAGACCAGAACCGATGAGTTGAAAGGGAATCCATTCGCAGCGATTGCCGAACAAGTCGGTAATCTGATGCTGACAGCGTTTAGGATAAAACCAGGTCCAGGTTTGTACGTCCTTGGCGTCTGTTTGGGCGTTGCTGCGATCGTCGCGAAGACCGGAATCTTGACAAACTTTCAGGTCGTGAGAGTCGGTGGGTCCTAAAAGCTGTCGGGTTTTCCCCATGTCCCGCAAAATAACTGAAGCTAACCGAGCCGATTTAATTGTTCCGTTTCATGCAGAAGTTCGGCCCGTGATTGTTTATCCGAATCCAACCGGCGTTTGCAGGTCTGGCCCATTCGTTACCTCATGGCTTTGTGAACATGCAGGGCCGCAACAGGCCACAGAGCAAGACGAAATAATTGCGTGTGCAATCTGCGTTTACGACCTTAACGCTGGCGCGTATGTTGTGGAAGACATCCCATAAGTCTGTTAGGCTTCGCGCACCCGGCGCAAGAAATCATCCGGATCAAACGGCAAACCACCCCGATCGATCCCGACACCCATCCATTCTAAAGGCATTTCCGCGGTCGCTTTAAACACGGCCTCTGGCTTGTCCTGAAGCAAAGGGTCCATCACGTCGGGCCAGATCATCCTGAGCATACCGAGTTGCTGCGTCCGGTAGGTAACTGCCGGAACATCCGCACCCGGCTTGCAAGCGCCTCTGAAAATCTCCATGCCAATTGCAACCCCTCCCTCGGGATGGTGCTTGACACTTTCTTGGCCTATTTCCCAAACGGCTTTTACATCCGCGGGGTGCGCTTCTGGCACCGGCTCACCGGCGCGTCCATGTCCGAATAGTTTTCTTAATCGTTCGTGTTCCTGCGTGTCCGGCTCCATAGGTTCCTTCGAGGTCCAAAACTATACGCACCCGCTGCCGGGGCAGGCGAGATGACTAAGGTAATCTGGACGGTGCACCCCCGTACGAAATGTGCAATATTGCTCAGTTCTGGGTTTTCGCTCTTAGGTATTCTCCCGGCAAATGGAGGTATCCATGGACGAACAAAAACGTGATTGAGAACTTTTAGCGGAAGCCGCTAGTAAAGAATCAGACCCGAAAAAGTTAATGGTCTTGATAGAACAACTCAACCAATCTCTCGCGAAGAATGACAAACCTTTTGCCGGTGTCCGCGAAGTGAAAAGTACAGAGGCGAGAAACCGGGCTATGCCTTCCACGCCTCAGTGACGAGAATATCCAACCTATCCTGATGCGCCTTTACCCACTTGGCGTAATGGCGTCAGTGGTCTTGATTACCACCACTTTCAGGTGATTGCGCCCGTCGCCCTGACATGCAATCCTGAGCTTGCATCAAGAGCGGTTCACCCTCTTCAGCACTCGAATCGGGGAAACCGTCCCTTTTCTTATTTCCCCGAATGGCGAAGGCCTAGCGATTGTCGACTGAAGGTCGCAAGTTTTAAGGCTTTTCCGCAGCCACATTGGTTCGCACATGACTGCGTGCCTGCCGCGCAGTCCAAGAGCGTAAGATATCTTCGCAGGATTTCTTTTGGGCGAACAAAAAGTCCAAAGGCCCCCTGAGTGGGTGATGGTAGCTCCAATAATCCTTTCGTTCATCGGATCCACAGTGTTCTCGCCTGCTCCAGCGTCACACCGCGGACCATTTCAAATCCGACTCAAGAGCGTCCTCAGTCCCCACACGGTGTCATGAAACAGCTCTAGTTTGATCACAGGATTGCCTTCATCGGTTTTGTCACTACGAACCGACAGCTGCCCGGCTCTATATTCGCGGTCATCTTGGAAGTCCTCTTGGTGCCGCGCGGTCAAGGTTACGATCTATTCGCTCCCCGGCTTCAGCTGAAAGCATTCACCGACGAATTGGAATGAGCCGAGCTCCTCGCTCTGACGCGCAACATCGAATGTAAAGACCCAACGATCGACGGCGCGTCCGTGCTTCGCGCTTCGAGCTAGCTGGCAAACTTCCGTAACCTACCCTCCTCCTCTACGCGCCGTTAAGCTGGGCTATTGTTAGGATATGAGATGGAGAGTCTTACTCGCAGCACCGAGCGCGCCCAATCTTTCGGCATCGTGTTGTTCTCCACACTGCTGTCGAGCTCTGGTTATTTCCCGACCGCAAAAAAGATCGAAGGCCAGCCGCGATCGGCAGCAACAAAGCACCCAGCTGCAGCCGCCACAGGGGTGAGACCTAATACCAACCCGTCAGAAGATAAGAGGTCTGAATCATGACCTCTCCGGGTATGGTTTTGGCCAGCTCTTACGATTACCTTCTTGTCGCTCTGTCCGTCATTATCGCGGTCCTCGCCTCCTATGCCGCACTCGATCTAGCTGGAAGGGTAACTTCAGCGCGGGGTAAGGCTCGCCTTCTCTGGTTGTGCGGTGGGGCTATGGCGATGGGATTCGGCATCTGGTCAATGCATTACATCGGCATGCTAGCCTTCCGCTTGCCGCTCCCGGTGCAGTACGACTGGCCCACGGTCTCCTTGTCGCTGCTGGCTGCAATTCTCGCGTCTGCGGTTGCGTTGTTTGTGGTGAGCCGGCACCAGATGGGAGTGGTTCGAGCCTCGCTCGGCAGCATCCTGATGGGCGGCGGTATCGCAGCCATGCACTACATTGGGATGGCGGCGATGCGATTGCCCGCTATGTGCCGCTATTCTCCCTCACTTTTCCTACTTTCGGTAGTTCTCGCGATTGTGATTTCTTTCGTGGCTTTATGGCTGACCTTCTATTTCCGAACAGAGACGACGGCTTGGAGCTGGCGCAAGGCTCTTAGCGCATTGGTGATGGGGGCAGCCATTCCTGTCATGCACTACACCGGCATGGCCGCCGCAACATTTACACCTTCGACATCATCACATCAGGATCTATCTCACGCCGTCAGCGTCTCCTCTCTCAGCGTTGTCGGTATCACTATCGTCACCTTAATGGTTTTCGGACTTGTTCTCCTGACATCGTTGGCGGACCGGCGATTTTCCATTCAGGCTCTCGAACTTGAGTCGAGTCGGCGGCACCATCAAATCATTGAAACAGCCTTGGATGCATTCGTTGAAATGGATTCAGACGGTCTGATCACAAACTGGAACGCGCGCGCGGAGACCACTTTCGGATGGTCTCGTTCTGATGCCATTGGACAACCCTTTTCCAGAATAATTATTCCTCCCGAATATTGTGATGCAAACACGCAGGGGCTTCGGCGTTTCCTCGCCACGGGAGAGGGTCCGGTGCTGAACCAGCGGATTGAAATCACGGCGCTGCACCGAGACGGATCCGTGTTCCCTATAGAACTGGCTATCTCCCCGATACTATGGGGTAAGAGGCGCTTCTTTGCCGCATTTGTCCGTGACGTTACCGAGCGCAAGCGCGCGGAGCAGGAGCTGGCGCGACGCGCGGAGGAGTTGGCGCGATCCAACGCGGATCTTGAGCAGTTCGCCTATGTAGCCTCACACGATCTGCAGGAGCCACTGCGCATGGTCGCCAGCTACACGCAGCTCTTGGGTCGCCGCTACAAAGGAAAACTGGACGCGGATGCGGACGAGTTCATTGCCTTCGCCGTGGACGGCGCCACGCGCATGCAACAATTGATCCAGGACCTCTTGTCTTTTTCGCGCGTCACCACAAAAGGCAAAGAACTTCAGCCGACCGATTCCCGAGCCGCGTGCGACCAAGCCATTGCCAATCTTCGTGCAGCCATCTCGGAATCCGGGACCGTGGTGACCACCGGTTCGCTACCGACTGTGTGCGCAGATGTCACGCAGCTAACACAGTTGTTCCAAAATCTGATCGGGAACGCAATCAAATACCGCAACGAATGTAAGCCGGAAGTCCAAGTTGGCGCTACCCCAGTGGAAGACCGATGGGTCTTTTCTGTCCAGGACAACGGGATCGGCATCGAGCCGCAATACTTCGATCGTATCTTTCAAATGTTCCAGCGGCTTCACACGCGTAAGCAATACACCGGGACCGGCATCGGCTTGGCCATCTGCCGAAAGATCGTAGAACGTCACGGAGGAAGAATTTGGGTGGAATCACAGCCTGGAAAGTAGGCGTCAGAGGAAGTACATGGTTGACGAAGTTCGCGAATTGCTTGCCAGGTGCGGCGCAGATGTATGCGGATTCGTGTTGTGAAAAGCTGGCGCTAGCGGTTCTGGGTGGCCCAGGCAGAGGGAGTCAGTTCGGGTAGGCGTTGGATGGGGAGATCGGCGAGTCCAGGGAGCACCGCGGCCAAGTAGTCGCGCACCGGGAGTTTCAGCCGACGGCAGCTTTCGACGACCGAAAGGATGGCCGCGATTTTCGGTCCCGCCTGGGCGCTTCCGATGTGGATCCAATTCTTCCGACCAAGGGCTACGGGACGCATGGAGTTCTCCGCCAGGTTGTTGCTCAACTCCAGTTCGGGATATTCCACGAAGCGCGTGAGCTTGTCCCACAGGGTGAGTGTGTAGTTGCAGGCCTTGGCCAGCGCTCCCCCAGGTAGTGCCGCGGAGCGTGCGACTTCGATTTGCTTCCGGATCCCACCCAGTAGCGGTCGCGATTGTTGCTGACGCAGAGCATGGCGTGCCTCCACATTCAAATCTTGAGAGCGGGCCTCGGCGTCGATGGCAAACAGCTCATCGATCCGCGCTACGATCGCGGTCGCCACTGGATCTTGGGGATTTAACTGCACGGCCTCGGAAAAGTATCGTTCCGCGTGCGACCAGCAGCCCGCGTGAACGATCTTCGGCCCTCCGATCTGATCGTAGGCCGCGTAACCGTCCGTCTGCAGAAGACCTTCGAACGGTCCCAGAAACTGTTTCGGTCCATCCCGTCCGCGGCCCAAACGGAAGTCGAACACCACCGTTCCTCCCGGTCGACTGTACTGCCATAGATAGGCTTGATGATTCTTCCCGCGACCCTCATGCATCTGCACGTCTACCGGCGTTTCATCGGCCTGGATGTAAGTGCCGCGGACTAACTCTTGCCTCATCGCCGCGGCCATGGGGATCAGTAACTCGCCCACTTTCAGGACCCAACCGTCCAAGGTCGCCCGGCTGAGTTCCACACCGCTGTCCCGCTCCAGCATTGCGCTCTGTCGATACAGTGGCTGATGATCGCAATACTTGCTGACCACCGTGTCGATCACAATCTGGTCACTGGCCAGGCACTTCTCGATGATTCGCGGGGGCAGCGGAGCCGAGACCACACCCTGTTCCTCGCACAACTTGCAAGCACGCTTCTCGCGTTTGCTGACCAACACGAAATACTTCGCCGGTTCCACACCCAATTGCGAGCTCTCCTCGTGGCCGATCACGACCGTTTCTTTGCCACAGCCTTGGCAAACGCATTGCTCGGGTGTACAGGTCAGAACCCGTTCTACCCGCGGAAGGTTCGCCGGCAGTTCCTGCCGCCCCGGATGCGGACGTTTCGTTTTCGTCGAGGGCTGGACCGCTGGGCGCTGGCTCTCCGCCTGGACTTCCGCACGGCTGACTCCCAGCTCCAGTTCCAGCAACTCCAGCTGTGCATCCGAGAGCTTTTCGCTGCCTGGCCCATACTTCGCAATGCGCGCCAGCCGTAACCGCTCTTCCAGTACACGGATCTTCAGTTCCGCATACTGCAGCTTGTTTTGATACGAGAGGACGGTGTTCTGAAGACGGCTGAACTGATCGCTCACCGCGGCCAACAGCGGCCCGGCAAGTTGCCGCTTCAGTTGTTCGATCAGCTCAAGCTCGGAAGAAGTGGAAGAAGTTGCGGCCATGGACTCCGACGATGGATGAACCGCTTCACTCACGATGAGTTCTTAGATAAACGGAAGGGCTTGTGGAGTACAAGTGTTTTATGCGGCAGCATCTCCTTCGGTGTTTACTTTGCGGTACCACCGTTTGTTTTTCGTTTTCGCCAGGTCGATTCCCCCCAATAATAAGGACAGCTCTTCGTGACTCAAAACAACCTTGCCTTGCGCATCACCGGACGGCGGCCAACTGAAGCAACCTTTGGGTAGTCGTTTCGCGCACACCCACAGCCCGCTACCGTCCCAGACCAGAATCTTCAGACGATTTCGCTGTGAATTACAGAACAAAAACAGGTGTCCACTCAGAGGCTCGCACAACAGTCGGTCGCGCACCAAGCCGTACAGGCCCTCGAAGCTCTTGCGCATGTCCGTGGCTCCCGCGGCCAGATAGATCCGTGTGGCTGGGCCCAATCCAAACACGGCTTACACTCGCTCCAACACACTCATCAGGCGCTCGAACGTGTGCGTATCAAAATCGCATTGCACTTCGATCCGGCGCCCGCCAGGCAACACCACCGCCAGCCCGCAACTCGCTGGGTGCTCTACCGCCGGCTTCCTGATGGCCAATTCCACTGGCACCAACTGACCGTCTGCGGGAACCCTTCTCGTTTTCGTCTTCCTCTTCCACCGCCGCTTCCTCAGATGGCGATCCAGCGTGCTGAAGCTCAAACCTCGACTGTGGCAAAACTCGCTCCGCCCCATACCGCTGCTCAAAAACTCTGACACTAACTGCCGAACCTCAGCTCGTGTTCGTCGTCTCCGTACCGCTTCCTGCTCTTCTCCATTCATCCATCCAACTTAAACTCACACCCTACTTACCGAACAGATGCGTTGCTCGGACGTTTACCCTGGAAAAGGATCGGCGTTTCTGTTTACGATTCCGCGGGCGGAGGGAGAGACCAATGAATTCAAGGCCTATCGAAATTCTGCTGGTGGAAGATAATCCGGGCGATGCACGCTAAACCCTCGAAGCTTTCAAAGAAAGCCAAAGTGATCAGAACAACTTTACGGTGATGAATGACGGCATTGAGGCTCTGGCCTATCTGCGCCGCCAGGGCGTGTACGCGAATTCGGTACAGCCCGATCTGATCTTACTAGACCTAGATTCTCGCGCCGGAGTTGTCGCAAATCTTCCACGGGATTGCGGCCTTCGCTTCCGGCGATGTCGAGGACGAAGAGCAGAGCGCGCATCGCGTGATTTTCAGCCGCCGCAAAAACTCGTGGCCGAGTCCGAGCCCGCGATGCGCCCCTTCGATCAACCGGGAATATCAGCGAGCGTTCCGCGGCGATACTCGGAAACATCCACCACGCCGATGATCGGATGCAGCGTCGTGAATGGATGCGGCGCGACCTTTGGCCGGGCGGCGGAGATCTTGCGAAGCAACGTCGATTTGCCGGCATTCGGATAACCAATCAATCCGGCATCCGCGATCGTGCGCAACTCGAGCAGAAATGTCCCGACTCGCCTTCGTCGCCTTCGGTGTACTGGCGTGGTGCGCGATTGCGCGAACTCTTGAAAATGCACGTTGGCCTTGCCCCCGGCGCCGCCTTCACACAGAACCAATTTCCTGCTCCTCGCGCGTCAGGATCGACGACCGGTTCAGCAGACGTTGTTTCTTTTCCTCGCTGGCCGGCCATACGATTGTTCCCACCGGCACCTTGACGACTTTGTCCGCGCCGAGCGACCGTCCATCTTCTTGCCCATTCCGTGACCACCGTTTTTCGCTTTGATGAGCGGCTCGAAAAAAAGGCCCGAGAGATTATCGACGTGCCGATCCGCGCGCAGATCACATCGCCACCACGGCCCCCGTCGCCGCCATCGGGCTCGGCCTTTTGGCACGATTTCTCGCGCCGGAAACTGGCCGAGCCGCGTCCTCCGCTTCCAGCTTGGGCAAAAACTTTGATACGATCGACGAACATGAAGGCGGGTGCAGATGAATTGTGAACGGTTGAATGGTTACACCGTCTCTAACCGCTGTCACGCTTGCGCGGATGTGCAAAACCACGGCATATGAGTTGCTGCGAGGGAAGTGTGCAAACCACCTCCCCACTCCGGCGGCGCCCGACGCGACCAAATCAATTCGAGCTAAAATTCATTCCGAAGCACGAGCAAGCGGAACGAACCCCTTCGCAACACGCGCACGATGAGATCGACGCTTACATCGCGATTCGGAATATCCTTCTCGCCAATGTGGAAAAATCGCCTACGAGTGAAGCGATCGCGAGCTTGGCCGCGGCGAATGACGTGGTCGAGATCCGTTGACGGCTGGCTTGCCCGCCCTACCAAGCGCAGCACTTGTCGGAAACAGATGCGGTTCGCGAAAGGAAAAGTTTGCCAGAAAGTGAAGCAACGGATTGCGCAGTTGTCCGCAGCGCCCGCGACGTAATTCGAATTCATTTGCCGGCGAGTCGTGAGCGAACCAGGGACCGGGCAGGCTAGCAGCTACTCGCAGTGTCAGGCCCGGCAACCTGGAGTTCAGACATGCGTTAAAGATCGTTGACGCCACAACGCGTGGTGTGCTAATAACGCACTAACACTATGCGTTGCCCCAAGTGCGGCTCGCGTGATGATAAAGTTATCGACTCCCGCCAGTCTCGCGATAGCTCGAGTATTCGTCGCCGCCGTGAATGCCTCAAATGCGGATATCGATTTACCACTTACGAGGAAATCGAGCGCTCCGACCTTCGTGTGATCAAACGCGACCGGACCCATGAACCGTTCGACCGCCGCAAGCTCGCGGGCAGCATCGCCAAGGCTTTCGAAAAACGTTCGACCAGTTTGCTGACGCTCGAACAACTCGTCGATGAAATCGTTCACGATCTCGAAACCAGCGGCCGCGAAGTTCAATCGACCGCGATCGGCGCCAAGGTCTTGGAGAAATTGCGCGGAATCGACGAAGTCGCCTACCTGCGTTACGCATCGGTCCATCGGCGATTCGACGATGTCGATCAATTCGTCGATGCCATTCAGGACCTGGGCCGGCAGCCGAAACCGGATTCAAAACAGCGGGAATTATTCCCGCCAGATCAAGTTGTAGATCATGGTTGCGTTTAAGGAAGAATTTCCATACCTGCGCTGCGACTCCGGTCAGCTCTTCGAGTTCGATCGCGATTGGCTGCACGCGGCGATCAATCGCGCCGCGGACAAAGCCGGATACCCGAGCTGGTGGCTGACCGATCACGTGACCGAGAGCATCGCGTTCTATCTCCGTTTGCGAAACGACGAGAGCGTGGTCGCATTCACCCAACTTCAGGAGACGGTGCAGTACGTTTTGAAAGCGATCGGTTACAAGGAAATCATTCCGCATTTCAGGCCCGCGCCGCCGCCGATTTCGGTTTCGCTGATTGACATTGCGCACGCAGCCGGCAGCGGCTACGAGCTGGCATTCTTCGATCTTCTGGAAAAGCGGCTCGCCTGCGCTTATCGAAACCGGCGTCGACAATCTGCAACTCTGCTCGCTTCAGCCGTGCGTGAAACATTTGCGCTGCACCAGAGTCTGGACGCGGGCCTGCGATTCTTTACGGGAAGAAATTGTCTGCTTCATTCGAGAACGGCTGACCTCGACGACCAGCGAGCGGTTGAAATGCTCGCTGTAAGTGATCGAACCGTTCTGGTTAAATCATGACGATTTTCGAAAAAATCATCGCCCGCGAGATTCCGGCGAAAATTATTTGGGAAGATGACGACGCGATTGCGTTTCAGGACGTGAATCCGCAGGCGCCGGTTCACGTCCTGATTGTGCCGAAGAAAGTGATCTCCACGGCTGAGCGCGGCGACGCGAAGGATCATGCGCTGCTTGGAAAAGTTGATGGGCGTCGCCGGCGAACTGGCGAAGAAACTCGAGATCGACAAGACGGGCTATCGGGTTGTGATCAACAGCGGACCGGATGCCGGCGAAAGCGTTCCGCATCTGCACGTTCATTTGTTAGGCAAACGTGCCTTGGCCTGGCCGCCGGGGTAACGAGGTAAATCCGAAATTCGAATCTCGAAATCCTAAACAAATTCAAAGCTCCAAATTTCCAAATCGACGCCACGGACCGCGTTTGATTTTCATTTCTATCGGCTTGTTTCGGAGTTCGATATTCGGATTTAGGATTTCTTAGATCATGGCCGAAGACCTTCTACATCACCACCGCCATCGATTACACCAACGGCGCCGCACATCGGCCACGCGTACGAGAAGATCCTGGCCGATGTCATCGCCCGCTATCACCGCCTGAAGGCAGGCGAGCGGTCTTCTTCCTCACCGGCGTCGATCAGCACGGGCAGAAGGTCCAGCAATCCGCGGAAAAGGAAGGCGTTCCGCCGCAGGAGTTCGTCGATCGCGATCACCGGGAAGTTCGTCGATCTCTGGGAGAAGCTGGACGTCCGCTACGACGGCTGGGCCGCGACCACCGACCCGCAGCACAAGGGTCGTGCAGAAGATCCTCCAGCGGCTTGGCGACGAAGGGCAGATCTACAAGGACAAGCAGGGCGGCTACTACAGCGTCCGGCAGGAGCAATTCCTCACCGACAAAGAGCGCGGGCCGGATGGCGAGTTTGGCCCCGAGTGGGGCCAGGTCGAGTTCCGCGAAGAGGAGAACTACTACTTCAAGCTCGAGCCGACACAAGCGACTGGCTGCTCGACCTGCTCGACATCGCGCGAACGGAACCCGTTCGTCCTCCCCGACTTCCGCCGGTCCGAGCTGCGCAACGCCGTCGAGAAGCTCGCGGCGATCTCTGCATCTCCCGGCCGAAATCGCGCCTGAGTGGGGCATCGAACTCCCGTTCGATCGCGGATTTCGTCACCTTCGTCTGGTTCGACGCGCTGGTGAACTACATCTGCTTCGCCGGCTACGACCCGCCGGCGAGAGTCGGATCGCAACCGAAGATTTCCGCGAACGCTGGCCCGCGCTGCACGTCATCGGCAAAGACATCCTCATCCCCGCGCACGGCGTCTACTGGCTGATCATGCTCCACGCGCTCGGCTTCACCGACGACGCAGATGCCGCACCTGCTCGTCCACGGCTGGTGGAATATCGGCGGCGCCAAGATGAGCAAGAGCCTCGGCAACATCATCGATCCCGACGCGCTCGCCGACAACTACGGCGCCGAGGCGCTCCGCTATTACCTCATGAGCGACATCGCCACCGGCCAGGACGCCGATTTCAGCGAAGAGCGGCTCGATCAAGCGCTACAACACCGACCTCGCGAACTCCCTCGGCAATCTGCTCAACCGCACGCTGAACATGACGCATCGATATCGCGCCGCGAAAATACCACCGCCTGCTCCGGCCACGATTCCTCACCTTTCGACCTTTATCGCAGAGATGAATAAAGCGTCGATACACGTAGCTTTAAAGCGCGTTAACGATCTCGTTGCTTACTGGAACCAACAAATCGATTCGCAGCAGCCGTGGGCGTTGGCAAAAGATGAGTCGCAAGCCGGCAAACTTAATGCGATTTTGTATCAACTGAACGAAGGCTTGCGATTCATCGGGGTCTTGATTTCACCCGTGTTGCCCAAAGCTGCCCATGGAATTTTCGATCAGCTGAATTGGAAAATGGAGCTGAGCGGGAAACGGGAGCGGTTCTCA
>CAVPME010000002.1:0-671376 GCA_963706335.1 Terriglobia bacterium | reverse complement strand
AGGAGACGTAAGCGGCATTTCGAGGGGATTCGCCCGGCATTTCTTTGAAGTAGAGATCCGCAATGTCACGCAGACTGCCTGCTCCGCCAGTCCTTTAGTCACATTCACTTAGGGGCGTGGCTACCAAATTCTCATTTTCCTTTGGTTCCCACTATTGGGAAGCTAAGGCAACGACATGAGAGTGAGTTTGTGGATTCGAGAGACCGCTGCGAACGGCAAGCGCCACCGCGCTCCGCCAGAGTTTCCTGAATCGTTCGAGACAGTGCGGGCAAGGATCATTGAAGTAGTCGGGCAGGTTGCCGTCCGACGCAAAAGTCCTGACCTGGCATTGCGCGAATGAGCGTCCTCAAAGAGGATGAAAAACGCCGAGAGGGCCAGTTAGTGGATCGTTATCCGATTTCGTGGAACAATCCCCTCCTTGACACACCATTTGAACGTCGACGGATTCGATTCTGAATATCCTGTTCTTCGCGGTGGCGAAGATGAACGGTAAGCCATCGGTCAGCGGTCGTGAAGGAAGGGAGATTCCACATTTCCTTTTTTCAGGAACATTTTCATTTCACTCTCGACAAGCCTAAGAAATTACATCGCCGCGGACAGTTGTCCGCAGCAATCGAAAAGCTGAAGCAGTCCGGAGTGAAGGTCACGGACGGAACCTGCAAAGGGAGGGCGATCGGCATTGTGGGCGGAGTCAGACGTCCAGAATCGAAATCCGTGGAGGAGGATGATTCCCCAATCGCTCCGAAACCATCCGTGAATTGAGGCTATCGCTGGCAAGGGAGAATGCATAACATGCACGGAAAAATGGTATGGGAAGTCAGCACTTCTGGAAGAAAGAAGAGAGAGTTGTCGAAGTACGGTTCAAGATGAATAACGGACCGAAAAACGCCGAGTCTGTCGGGGTTTTCAGAACGTAACTCCAGTGAATCTTATAACTGAATCGGGGCAGCAAACGATCATCTACAACATAGCGAAAGTCATTTCTGGATTTGGAAATTCGGTCGAAACGAGGAAAAACGAAATATTCCATGGCAATCGTCGCTTCGGAACACGGAGGACTAGTTCCTTGTAACGGCGGGCCGCACAAAATGCCAGATGGACGTGACGCGATCAAGGCTCTCTCGTGGGAAGAAACGCGGGGGATTGTGGACAAATTCAGGGCATTGAACCCTTACAACCAGAAAGTCGTTCCGGGCTCCATCCTGAACATCGTCGAAGAGATCAACTACGACTCGACTGGCAAGCAGCGTCAACTCTACGGCTATGGCATCTCTGCGAAGCGATATTCGGTGTACACGTTTGACGGATCGAAAGTGAGAATCATCAAAGCCAGCGAGCACGGATTGGGCCTGTACTACAGGCCGAAGGAAGGACGCGATCAGGAATGCGATGTACCCGTATGGATCAAGGAAGGCTGGCAATGGATTCTCGACCGTGCGCTCGGGCTGCCAAGCCAGAAACCCGACTGGTTCGGTCTTCCAGTAATGAGGCGCATTGCCATCACCACCCCTAACGTGATGGCGGCCCTCCGACGGCTGAACCGCGATCAAGCTCGACCGTACAACTTCGCTTTGTCACCGGTAATCGTGAATCTTTCCGACACTCCGGTCACGCTGCTTGGTCCGTTCGAGAAGAACTCCGCGCGCTGGCGAGAGATGCCATACATCAACATCCATGACGGAAAGACGCACACCCTGAAACCGCCGACGATACCGGTCATAGCGCAAACATTTGAGACGGTCTTCTCGCAGTATGTCCGACATCCCGAATACAAGAGCATCGCGCCCGATGGCACTCCTTGCAAAGCTGACAGCCATGGACTACTGAGACGATATCCAGTCACGGCTACCGAATTTCACCTGATCGGGAAGGAAACCGAGCGCGGCTGGGAACAGGCTGAGGACATCAGTACGTTGTTGCCGTCGTTGAAGCGATACGAGCGGAATGCTGGCACAGTGAACGAATCCTTACGGGAACGTTTGCAGAAGATGTCTCTCAACACCTTGCAGAGAGAAACCGGATTGAGCAGGCACACCATCCTGCGAGCGCGCCAGGGTAAGAAGGTACGTCCGAGGTCGCTGCAGCTCCTCAAAGCCGCTGTCAGCACAGCTCCAATTCGGAAACGATAACCTCCCAAAGTTTCCTAAATCGCGATGTCTCGCCAAGTGACTCGGATAAGGCTATTAAGCGAAACCCCTCAAAATTCAATCCTGATTCGCCCCCCAGTCAGATATCTCCTCGAAGTTGGCGGTCAGCGCGTGCCTGCCTGAACCATTGGCATTCATAATCGATAATCCGCCACCGTCACAGGTGTCCTCAGTGAAGACGATTTTGCTGCCGTCGGGTGACCATTTCGCTCCGAAGGAAACAACAAGAGGGCAGTGCGCGGAAAGCGGCGGATTTTTAGTGAGGTTGGTCAGGTGCTTCCCGTCGGGATTGACAACGTAAATATCGATCGTGGCGCCGGGGTGCGCATCAAAGCCCGTGTTAAAGGCGATCTTCGTCCCGTCCGGCGACCAGTCGTTTACTCCCGTGTCAAAACCCCAGGGCGTGATTCGGGTAAGGCCGGAGCCATCAATGTTCACAACGTAGACAGCGGCAAGACACCCCTTCGGACGTTGAAATCGCCCGTTTCCCTTGAACCTGCAGCCGCGTGCCCGGGTGAACGCGATGCGAGTCCCGTCTGGGGCGAAGTGCGGAATAGCGTCAAACTCTCCGCTCAACGAAGACGTGACTTGATGCACATTACTGCCATCGCTAGCGTTCATAACGTAGATACCCTGTAGCGGGAACCCGACGCCGCGGTCACTCTCGAAAGCGATCTTCATGCCGTCCGGTGAGTACTCGGGCTCGCCGTTGAAGCCAGCGTGGCTGGTCAGTTGGACTATGTCGCTCCCATCGGCCTTCATAGTGAAGATGTCAACAATGTCGTCGGTGCCGTTATTGAAGCGGTCACTATCGAAGGTGATCCGAGAGGCGTCGGGCGACCAGTCGCTGAAAAGACTGGTGTGACCGGGAGGATCGAACGTTAGCTGCTGTTCGTCGCTGCCGTCGGCACGTATGCTGAATATTTCATTGCCGTTCGTCGCCGGAACGAAGCGCGTGAAGCTGATGCGGCCATTCGTGCCTGGGAAAGTGGCATAAGCGGGTCCGGCAGTCGCTACCAGGTACATCAGAAGCTGCCGCCAACGTACCTAAGAAGAAAGCGAGTCTGCGCATTGGATTTCTCCTTTAGATTAGGACAAGAACGGGTGTTACAAACGGGCTCCCAACGGTTCGGTGTTGTGTTCGTGCGTGCAGTTTTCGAACGGAATCTCCTTCGACGAGACACGTTAATATTCGAGGCCCCTTATTCGAGCGCATCGCACAGCGGCTGGATTGCCGCAATATCTCCAAGAACGAAGTAATTGAGCACTGGGTGCTGACCCGATTCACGTATGAAGCTCCCATCAGCTGCTGCTGAAATGGTTCGACCCGCCTCAAACAGCAGGGTTCCGCCGTGTGGTTTATGGACCTGCGTGGAACCTGTAAAGATTAGAGTTCCGCTAGTTGCATCTCCGGGGGTGGTAAGGTCGTGAAGCGTGGTACCGCGCCCCGTGTAAGACACGGCAATATGTGTTAGAGGATTGGACAGCGTGCCAGAGACAACCTCGTGAAAGTGACGTCGTGTCAGATTTCCATTCTGGTCATAGTAGCGGTGGCCAAGAACCGACCTGTTTTGAAACTGGAAAACTTCATACGTGCCTGCGCCCGTTCCGCAAATCAGGCCGCTCCCGCCTGCAAATGGGGGGTCGCTAAATTGCACAGTGCAAATCGTGCCGCTTCCTACAGCCTTGCATACCGGGTTGAATTCCGGCGGTGGGGGAGGATTGAGTGTCGAGGGATCAACCGGTCCGGCGAAACCTGATTGCGGCAACAGTGCGAAAACGACTAGCGCAGTAAAGCCGGTGATGAATATGAGGATCAGCCGTGTGGGTTTCATTTTGCTTCTCCTTGTGTAAGTTAGGTGCGCTCGCAAATGTGACGACGCTCGTTTTCCGTACCCGCCGTCGCCAGACGGCTGGAAAATATCGGAAACTCTTGAACAAATATCTTTTCCCTTCAATGGCGCCGAGGTGACCCGTGGGTGACATTTTCCTCCCCTGCCTAACTCGTGGTGGGTCAGACAATTAGACAATTACAAGTGGCTGGGTGGGTTAGTGTGGCGCGTCCACAATACCAGTGCTACACTTCCGCCACCGGTTTGGGGTGTGGTTCGATGTCCCTTCCTGTTGATTCCCAGCGCGATGACTCTCCTCGCGAGGTTCGACTGGGCGAGTTCGAGCTCGATTTGCGAACTGCTGAACTTCGAAACAACGGCTATAGATTTATTCTTCAGGGCCAACCATTTCAGGTGATGACTATCCTGCTCGAACGGCCTGGGGAACTTGTAACCCGCGAAGAGCTCAAGAAGAGACTGTGGTCCTCCGACACGTTTGTCGATTTCGACCACAGTCTCAACAAAGCTGTGAATCGGCTCCGCGAGGCATTGCACGACCCGGCGGAGAAACCCCGTTACGTTGAGACGATACCTCGGCGCGGCTATCGATTAATCGCCCCGGTCCGATGGATGGGTGCACCGCCCGCCCAGGCACAGCTTCCGGTGCGCGAAGCCGGAATTGTTCAAGGTCCTTCCGTTCCGGAAGACCCGACCGAGCAGAAGTTTGCAACGCGCCGGCTGCGCTGGCAGTATGCGGCCAAGTTGGTGACGGCGCTGATTCTGTTAGTTACCGGTCTCGTCCTGCTTCGCTGGCGGGACAGCTCCGGCGCCAAGGAATCGCCGGAGAAGTTCATTCCTTGGCCGTCTTGCCCCTGGAAAATCTCTCCGGTGACCCCTGCGCAGGACTACTTCGCCGACGGCATGACGGATGAGTTGATCACCAACCTCGGGCAGCATCAGCTCATTACGAGTAATTTCGCGCACTTCGGTTATGCGATACAAAGGTGTCCGCAAGTCCCTTTCACAGATTGCGCGCGAGCTAAATGTCGAGGCGGTTGTCGAAGGTACAGTCGTGCGATCGGGAGACCAGGTTCGCATTGCGGCTCGGTTGATCCACACAGCAGCCGATAAGCATCTTTGGGCGCAGAACTACCACGGGGAACGTTCGGGATGTGCTGGGTCTGCAAAACCAGATTGCGAGTGCCATCGCGAAGCAGATCAGAATGACGCTCATTCCTCGCGACCAGATACGCGCTGGCATCGAACGTCCCAGCAATCCGGTCTCCTATGAGTCCTACCTGAGGGGCGAGTACTTTCTGAACAGATTCACACCCGATTCGATAAGCAAAGCGGCCGACTACTTCCAACAGGCAATTGAGGAGGACCCTAACTATGTGCCTGCGTATGTCAAGCTGGCTGGCTCTTATCAAATGCTTGCGAACATGAACGTCATCCCCAAGAAAACGGCATATGCAAAGGCCAAATCGCTGGTAGCCAGGGCTCTTCGTGAGCTTGATCCGCAGTTCGCTGCCGCACACGCCGTAGAAGGCTGGCGCTTGTTGCTCTACGAACTGGATTTCGCCGCGGCTGCGCCGGAGTTCAACGTGCTGTCGAGCTGAACCCAAATGGAACAGAAGGTCACGAGGGATTGGCTACTTACTACGACACGATTGGCAAGTTGCGCGACTCGGTCCTGGAAATGGAGCGCGCCCGAGAGTTGGATCCGCTAGCGCTGATTGTGAATACCGACCTCTGCAGAGCATTGTTTTACGCGCGGCAGTACGATGAAGCGCTCTCGCAGTGTAGAGCGAACATCGATTTGGACCCAAATGCCCCACGGGCTTTTTGGCTTGTCGGGGATGTCTACGCGGCGAAAGGGGTGGATTCAGAAGCCGTGACGTCGTTTCTGCAAGCTCTACAGTTGGCAAGCGCGCCACCATCCATGATTGCAGCTGCAAAGAATGGTGCTAGAGACACCGGGCTAAAAGGGTTTTGGAAAGCGTTGGTTCAGTTTGTGCCTGAGAACGTCGCCAATGGAAACCTGGACGCCTACGAAGCAGCGGTCGATTATACGTATGCCGGGGATACCGATAAGGCGCTGTTCTGGCTTGGAAAAGCTGTTGAAACTCGATGCTACGGAATTACTTACCTTGGAGTTAACCCGTTGTTTGATCAACTACGCTCTAATCCGCGTTTTCTTTCCTTACTGAGGCGTGTCGGTTTACCTCAGAGTGAATCAGGAAGTCCGTGACTGCCTGGGGGACAACCGGTATCCAGCACTGCCGGAGGAGTCGCAACGATTTCGGGTGCACCCGCTCGCCACGTCGTGCGCGGAGGATGGTATTCCTGCTCAACACTGTTTTCTTCTCTAAGGCACTAAGGGACATCCTTATGTAGACGCTCGCGTAAGAGTTCGTCGCCGCGCCATTCCGCTCGTACCGCTTCAGCGCTCTGGAGAATGACAATATCCGCAGAGCTAAAGGCGAGCGCCAAGAGCGATACAGTAGTGGAAGTTGGAGAGAGTGTGGCAGTATCGTATTCTCGTACTTTCACATGGTAGCGGTCTGAATCGAAGCGCTGCGTCATTGACTGAAAGTGGCCGACTGAATACGACGATCTCACAGCTCAAGTGATCCGGGACTGCTGACGCTCGTGCCCTCATCCGCGCGGGAACCCCGCTTGATCCGTGTTTACTCTCTGGTTAATCGGTTTACTATCTTGTCAAGTGCATATTCCGTCCCGCTATGTTCTCACCCCGTCAAACCATAGAGGGGTTAGTGTGTCTATCATGGCTTTCTTGCTCGCCCGAATGGAACCGTCTGTGGGAGCCCGGCAGCAGCGTTCAGCCTACTTGGCATCAAGCGGCTCCTTCGATCCTTTGGCATTACCCGAAAGGTCGCCAAGAAGTATAGAGTCTTACGTGAGGCTTGGTGGACTCCAAGTCTGAGATTGCCGATTTCGAGGCGGGGCTGAGTACCAGCTTGGGGACAAATCATGTAGGCGAAGAGTGGGAACGGCAGCGTGCCTGCCTATCAGAAGATTCAAGTTGCAATTCGCAAACGCATCGAATCTGGTGACTTGCGGCCGGGAGATGCTGTCAGCTCAGAGCGGGAGCTTGCCAGGATTCATCAGGTTAGCTTGATGACCGCTCGCCATGCCCTCGATTCCCTGCAACGTGAAGGCGTCGTCGAACGCCGCCGGGGTGTCGGAACTTTTATTTCCGCTCCCAAGATTCAATTCAATAAGTTGATGGGTTACATGGAGCTGATGGCCAGCCGCGGTTTGTCGGCGCGCTCAAAGGTGGTGTACTCAGGCGTTCGCAATGACGAATATGGGATTGCCACACGTCTTTCTCTGCCTTCTACGTGCCCATTGATTAAGATAGAGCGCGTCCGACTGGTAGCGGATGAACCATTCTCGTTGGAAACCTGTTTTCTTTCAGCCAAAGAGTTCGCCGGGTTGGTGCACGCTCCGCTCGAACGGAGTTCGCTGTTTGCGACGTTGAAGCACGAGTACGGGGTTGAACTTGCCTATGCGGACGAAGAAATTGATGCTGTACCAGCGGATGTGAGAACAGCGAAGCTGCTGGCCGTTCCGCACGGGAACCCGCTGCTCCGAATCAGCCAGCTTTTCTACACCACCAAAGGCCAAGCCGTCATGTACTGTCTGGGCCTCTACCTGCATGGGCGGCACCTGCTGGCGAACCGGCGATTTCGTTAACTTCACAAGCCGCTCGGAGAATTTATTCTCCTGGCGACCCACCCTTCCCCTGCCCCGCTGGATGGATTGCAGGCCTTGCGGCGAGAGGTGCGACCCAAGTTTTTGGCCGAGAGCCGGAAACACAAAGCCGCGAAACTGCTGCGTCACGATACCCTGCATAGCCCAGGCCATCGGGCAGGCTGCCATTCAACACGGCTACCGTGTGCTCTACCGAGAAGCCCAAAAGCTACTCGAGGAACTCGCCGATGCCACCATCGATGGCACACGCAAAGAATATATGGAGTCCCTCGTTTCCGTACCTCTACTTATCATCGATGACTTCGGCATGCGCAAGCTACCTCTAACCGCTGCCGAAGATCTGCTGGAGATCATCATGCGACGCTACGAGCGTGCCAGTACTCTGCTGACCTCGAATTGCCCCGTCGAAGACTGTCGGGGAAACTGTTAGGAGATGCGGCTGCGGTCAGCGCGATGCTGGATCGCCTCCTGCATCACGGTCACGTTCTTAAGTGTGGTCCGCGCAGTTGGCGAACCAAAATCGACTTGCCTTCACAGGAGGCAACAGAGTAGAACAAAACCCGTCCCGGGCACACTCTGTTAATGGCCGCTTTTGATCCGACCATTAATGGCCGCTTTTGCGATGATCGCTGAGGCAACGCTGCGCCGAACGACAAAACTATCCAAAACTGAGCAGTTCTCGATTTCCGATGTTTCCATTTGGGGGATGAACAACGCTATTACGGGCGCAGAAATGCATACGCATTCAGTCGCTACGTGATAATGACCGCACCAATCATTACCTCATGGGACAACCGCGCAACAGATAATTTCATCAATAGCGACCAATGAGACACTCCACGAAACGTCGCTACAGCTTCGTTGCGGTGCTAGTCTTTGGCGTGGGAGTCGGTCTGCTAATTACGCTTCTGGCAAATTCTCTCTTAGCAAGGTAATTCCTCAACATTGATTATTTTCTGCAACGTTAGGTCTTTGTGTGAGCAGTAAAGTTTTTCACGTATCGCAAAAGTTCTTAGCCGTCGGCGTAATTTACATTCTCGAATCGGGGATAAAAAACCACAACAAAGAAAACAAAGAGTTGGCATCTGCCGTGCTTTACCAGTTCCCGACACGTGAGGTAGGCGTCATGCAAGAAAAAGCAAAGTGGATGGAACTATGCGAGCAAGCTGCCATTGAGCAAGATTCACAAAAATTTATGGAGCTGATTAAGCAGATCATTGCGCTCCTCGATGATAAACAGGAGCGGTTGATTGTAAAAGATTCGCAGCGCTTAAACTCGGAACGACCTGACTAACCAGCCTTGTGCGAACCAAAAAGTTGCCCGTTCGTTCTGAACAGGTTTCCGTACGCACGAAGTCGTTACGTGATAGTCATAGCACACGACGCAGAAGGAATCTCCACAGCAATTCCTCGCAACGTTGGGAGCAAGACGAGTAAATGGTATAATCCCGCCCTCTTTTGGGGAACATCCACAATCTGTGTTGAAGGAGGATGGGATGCGTCACGTGATTGTAGTCGCATTGCTCGGAGTTCTTGTTGCTCTGGCTGGCCCAGTGGCGGGTCAGACAAACACCGACCCGAAAGTGGCCGATGCTTTGGTTGTAAAGGAAAAAGCGTTGCTTGAAACACTATTTAAGAACAACGCAGCTGCATTTAATGCAGCACTGACCGACGATAGTACCTACGTTGGGGAGGATGGGTTCGTCCCAGCGAAAGCCGACACCAGCAAACCGTTCGAAGTCGGCTGGGCCGAGTACAAGCCATCGGATTTCAAGGTAGTCCAACCAGATGCGAACACAGCTCTTGTGATGTTCAAGAACTGGGTGAAGTTTAAAAGCGGTGAATCGACGGATTCTTATCAAACAACGCTTTGGGTAAAACGTAACGGCGAATGGCGGAACATGTACCATGCCGACATCCACCCCTACTCTGCCAAGAAAGATGCGTCTACACACTAGGACCGCAAGCAAACACAAATGCCCAGCAATCTCTTCGGAGCGGCTGGGTCTTTTTCTGTCTGCACGGCATACCTACGTCGTTGTCACTGGGTACGTATTCGATCACAAATGGATTCAGGTAGTGGATCAGTGGTTTGTTTTTACAGGTCAACTAAACCACTTCATCAGAAACGCCAACGCAAAAACACCCGTATCCTTAACAAAGCATCCCACATAATAAAGCGATACTGGCCAAGTCTTTTTATGAAGGCCGAACAATACGGCAAGCATGGCGTAGGCCAGTATTAAAAGCAGTTGAGCGTTCTTGGCGAAGGCTGGATTTTCAATTAATTGGCGCATTTATTTCTCCTGTTGTTGAATCACATTAATATTACCCGTGGTTTCCAGTCTGTTCGGTGGGCAATAAATTATGAGAAATCGATAGGCGGTGGCCTGTGGTGTGAGGTAGGGGATTTTCAAAATGAATGAAGAACAAAAATACGAAGTACCCAAAGAAAGCAAAGGCGACGTTGCTCATTCAATAGCGAAGGCAGCGCTAAGCACTGTCCCTCTCGTCGGCGGAGCCGCTGAGGAACTCTTCGCACTAGTCATCACTCCGCCGTTGCAAAAGCGTCAAGCTGAGTGGGTGAATGAGGTTGCTGAAGGGCTGACAGGACTACAGAAGAAGGTGAAGGAATTCAGCATTGAAAAGCTGCTTTCGTCAACCTGACTTGGCCCCACTTTGATCATTTGATTTGGCCCCACCTCGGTTGACCACGGCTTTGGTGACATTTCCCATCGTCGGCATCTTCTCCCAGCCTGCTCTCCCCGTGGAACTCCCAGATGTAACGCCACCTTATCGCTGTACATTTCACCTGGCAATGTCAAATCAGATGAATCGAACCCGGTGATGGCCGATGCTACTTCTTAAGCGCGCTTGTATGAGTGGCAACACATCGCCACGTGCCATTCAAGAAGATCCAGGTGTCAGTGAATCGGCCATAATGATCGAAGGGCTTCCCCTTGTTGAGCCCTTTGGCGTGATAGATTCCAGCTACTACCGCGGCATTTTCGTAGACAAAGACGCGCTCGTCCTTGTTTGCCATGAGACTGGGAGCGTAGGAGAGATCCTTGTTGTCGATCAGGAACTGGCTCTTGTTCATGAAAGTGCCATCGTTGTCGGTGCTGACGAAGGTATCCGCCAGCAACCCGTCCAGTGCCTTCGAATCGTGATGCAACTGTGCCTGGTTCCAGGCATTCTCCAGCGCGATCAGCAAACTGTCGCTCCCATGTGAGGGTTCCACGGGGTTCTGACCGAACGCCAGAGAAACGGCGATCCACAGCGAACACACTACAACTCTGGGCTTCATCCAGGCGACCCCCTTTCGACGTGATTTCATAAGTTTAAATTTACCTGAATGCATCCCGGGAGCGCTTTGAAATTCGGTCGGACAGATCAACGATCGCGCAAGGTTCTGCTACGTCTGGTAGGAGTAGACGAATCCTACCAGAGGCTGCCTCGTAGAGGGCAGCAGGTCTGTGACCTTCGTAATCCTAGCTGGAGATCGAATCCCAACTACACTGGTGATCGGCGGTGACTCTGGTTTTGGAGTTACACAATGGGTCGTTTCTTAGTATTTCTTTCCGTGCTCCTGGCGGTAGCACCTAATCCTGTGCGCGCCCAGGACTCCGACGCTCCCCAACAGGAGCGGAGCGTCGTGAGCAAGGTGCCTCCGATATATCCTGATCTTGCCAAGCGAACAAATATCTCCGGTGTCGTAAAACTCAGGGCCACCATCGGTCCCAACGGTTCGGTCAAATCGGTTGAGCCGCTCGGCGGAAACCCAGTGTTAATTAAAGCTGCGCAAGAAGCCGTCACGAAATGGAAGTACGCCCCTGCACCCAAGGAAACTCGGGAATTAATTGAACTCCGCTTCGACACGCGGTGTCGCATTTCAAACTGCGATCATTCCAACTGAGACTCAGCACGCGTCCTGATCGAGAGCCGCCAGTCTTTTCCGCGGAGGCGGCAGTCACTAATTTAAACGAAAGCCTTCCTCGTTCCCAGATTCCAAGAAACCCGATCTCACGGATCCCGACGTGAAGTCGATCAACAAGCTTTCGGATTTTCAAGTCGATACTTATGGCGACACGGCGCTAGTCACCTATAAGCAAGTCTCAACTGACAGCGGTCATAAACTTGCGGTTCTCAACGGCGACTACCATCTGACCTGCCTAGACACCTACGTAAAAACGCACAGGTCAATGGTACCGGATCGGGGCTGCGTGCGTGCCATCTGCGCCCATCTCGCAAGCACAGTGGGATGCCAACAAACAAAAGGAAGAAATGTGGAACCAGCAGGAAACCGCCAAGCCAATAGGCGTTTTGCTGGCTGTTGGCCGAGGGGGAACTCAATGGCAGACGTGTCTTCAATAATAAAGCGGTGGAAATATGACAGTGATTCCCGTTACGAAACAATTATCGGGTATGGATGCTTTCTGCCGGGATCAACTGCTAAGCATTTTGACATTCCTTAATTCTGCGCAGACTGTCTAACGTTGACAACGCTTCGCGCAACGCCACCTGTTCACCGTCCCGGGATTTCGTAAAACCGTCTCCAATTCGGTCGAGCACGGCGTTACGAGCGTCAGCGATCCGTGCAAGAAGCTTTACATGATCTGTTTCCCACAAGAGCGATTTTGCACAGTTGTCGCCAATGTGAGAAGCACCGTTAATCATGCGACAATCCTAGTCCCTTTCAGCCCGCTGGCGTACGGTCCGAAGCCAGGTTTTATCAGATGTGAGCCGTAGTTCAACATGTTCACAATTGAGCAGCATTTTCTGAGGAGTCATTGCATTATGCCGCGATGGATCACGAACGTATGCACGAAATCAGCGCGGCGATGTGCATTCTCATTGACCAACAACTTAAACTTTTAGGCGCGTTGACGCTCAGTACCCTGAACACGGAGGAAATAGAAGTCTACGCTCACAGGAATGACCTCCTGTTTGCCCTTTCCAAGCGACTAACTATCGAATGATTCCGTGAAAAGGTCCATGGCGATACGCCGCAATAGGCATAGTGGTGCTGGCATCACGTAATTGCCAAAGCTCATAGAGCTGCGAATGTCTGCACTACGATGCTTCCTTGGGAGGGCCATTTACAAGCCGTTTGTGCTTCTCCTCCAGAAGCCGATTGATTTCTTCGACCAACTCCATAAGTTTTTCTGGGTCTTGCTCAGCTGTGGCCTGCTTGCAAAGTTCTTCCCAGCGCGGGTTGTCTTTCATGGCGATCTTAATATCACATGATTCAGCGTGCGGTCGGTCGCATAAAACACGATGCACGTCGATTATTTTGTGCAGGATTTTGCAGGTTAACGAGCACCGCCTGTCCCTAAAGTTTCCCTTCGTCGGTTATCGAATCCGACTTGCGCCAGACGGCTTCAATTAGAACGTGCCCTAAGCTGCCGCTCGTCTACCCGCCATGAACGCTTCCGCCTGAGTGCCCAGTGTCGTAGCTTTGCTTTTGTGTACTATGGCGTGGATGCCAGCCGTGCGCGCTAACTCTTGCAATTCGTGACTTTCGTGGTTCGAAAATAAGATGATGCAGACATCCCTCGCTAACCAGCTGTGTCCGCGAGGCCGACAGCGGCATCCAGTGGCCACCGTCTAATCGTAAAATACTGCATGGATCTCCTTAAAACGCTGAGCAAACCTGCCGCTTGGGGAAGTGGATGGACGAGCGCATTCCTTTGTTTTAGTGCGGCTACTGGCTACTGGATCGCTGGGGAACACAAGAGGGCTATCTGCTGGGTCGCGTTGGGAATCGTTGAGATAGCGGCTATTGTTTTGTAGTACATGACTTGCCGCACGGCACTCCTATGTCGCTATTACTGCGAAAGGACGAACACAGTAAATACGGTATGGCGATAGGTACCATGGCGGGCAGACACAACGTGCAGGGCACTCTTAGATAAGCAGCAGGCCAATGAATCACAAAAGGATCGACGAAATAAGCACCGACATGTCGAGTCTTCTGGATCAGCAACGAGAATTCCTGAATGCCCACACTTGGAGCGTTCACGAAGAAAATGACCCAAGAAGAGATTGACGGATACGCTGACAGAAATGAGCGTCTCGGCGAACTCTGTGGTGAAACTGAACAGACTAGCTTGAATCTAGCTAAGCCACGCGTTGAGATTCCTGCCACGCGGCAACTTCTTTCCGCAGAGTGTCGAGCCCATGCAGAGCATCCTTGATAGCTTGGTTTTCTTCGGGAGTGCCGCCGTCATTCATGGAGAGTTCGTGCGACCTCGCTCTTATTCCGTTCTCTGCTTCTTGAATGTGCTCTTCTATTTTCGACCAGTCAGTTTCGAGCACTGCAGCCTTGTAGAGCTTTAGCCAAATATACTCGGTGTCCATGACCTCACCACCTCCAAAGGCAAGGCTTCCCCTAAAATTATTGCCAAACCTAATTCGGGAGTCAATTGAAAAACCAGCGTGCGCGGCGTACGGACACTTATTTGCCGCTTATCCCCATGGTCATAATAAATTATGAAGGAAATTGATAGGCGAGGCGGTGGCCGACTGGTTATGCTGCGCGGCTCCGCTTTCCGAACGCTTCGGGAATTGTGTCCATAGCAATGGCTCGGACGTAACGCATGTGGTCCCGAATAGCGGCTTTGAGTTCGGGCAGGATGGCGTCTAGTTCGGCTTGAGTCTTGGCAGCAATAGCCTGCTCACATAGCAGCCGAACGCGGTCTTCTAGACTGGACATGGTAAAACTGCTAAAGGGTGCCATATCAGCCGTGGAAGCGCGATACGGTGTTTCCCGTAAGCGGCATCGGGGGTTTACTGTATCCAGATGCGAGGAATAAATCGTCAGCAGAGTTTACGTTCAATGACTGGTCTCAGACTTGAGCTTGGTGGCGAACAACTCGATATGCAAGCCAGGGGCAATGACTAGGAGCCGGGTGCTCGCATAATTTGTCCCCACCACAAACCAGCGGTCGACAATCGCTAATGCGACCCACATTCTGCGCCAACTATGTGGGGCGTATTCTGCTTTGCGACATCGCCGCCATTCTTTCGACCTCAGATGGTGTGCGCTAGGGTACGAAGCCGCGCGTGTTTCGACTCCGCTACCTCGCCTCTAGTACACTCGGCAGACGATGCCGAACCAACAGCCTCTCTCTCCAGAAGAAACGCTAGAACACCTTCTCGACAAAGTGTCCAAAACACGTGAAGACCTCGTTCACATCGAGCGAGGTCTCGAGCGTCTACGAGCCGACATAATTGTTTCCCAAAAGAAGAAAGCATCGGTTAAAAAGAAGAGGTGAGCGTCGATGTCGTTAGTTAGACTTTAGGGTAGAAGTCGCATCTTCAGTAACTTTTGTGTTCGCACTGCGAGGCATATTCTTGAAGCATGCCGGATTTTGGCACCAAGCGTGATTCCAAGATGGTCACCATACATAATCTGAATGAGATGCAAGCCGTGGCCCGCGCAAACGACCCAAAGACAAAGCTCCTGGTACTCGGCCTCGGAGAGGCTATCGTAACTACATGCGGCCAGGCCCGTCTATTTTTGGAACCGAGTGCGGTGCCTGAGAATAAACCCAAAAGCACCTGACCCTATACGGGTACTCCGCGCCTCAAACCGTGCTATTGCTGAATGTGCTGACTGCTGCGCTGATTTGTACTAACTGCAAGAGTGTGGTTTTGCGGGCAAATCCTCCTGCGAAGAATGTGTTTACGTAACTGAGTGCGTTAGGAAGCCTATTCAGCCTGCGCGATCTACAGAGGGTACATTCGCGTTAAGCTACTGCACCATCCTGCACAAACTAAGCATCCACGTACATCGCATTTTATCCGAACGACCGCATGCTGAATCACGTGATATTAAATCGACCATGAAAGACAACCCGCGTTGGAAAGAGCTTTGCAAACAGGCTTCGGTTGAACAACATCCAGAAAAACTTATGGAGTTGGTCGAAGAGATCAATCGGCTTCAGAGTGAGAAACATGACCGACTCATAAATGGCCCTCCCAAGGAAGCATCGTAGTGGCGCAGTAACCGAAACGACCCGTAGGGTCCTCGCGTTAGTGCCTCAGTTGATCTTCTTCGCAATGGACAATGCTGAGACTGACAGGCTTCCTCCGAATCCGAAGACCGATGGAATCCTTTACGGTTTGCACGAGCCTGAAAAAGAGCGGTTGACGCTTTTCGTATGCGCGGACAAGGACGGAACGGAGCAGTTCGACTTCAGCGTCTGGCACTGTAACTCCTTGTTATGAAGGTAAGAGTGAGATTTATCTGCATTCATGCGAAGCCTGATTTCTTCACAGCTTTGTGATGGAAGAGGGTGATTCGTAGGATAGACGGATGTGTAAGACTGCGTCTGGTCAATACTGCTCTGTGGAAATCGCTTTCTATTTTGCTTTGACCCGAAAGAGCGACAAGGAGTTTACGGCTCGGCCCTCTCCGGCGCTCCGTTTTTCAGAACGGCCTGCTGACATTGGTGCGCTGCGGTTAGCAACATGTCAAATCTCTGGTCAGGGTGCAGCCCTCTCAACAGAGGGTCTGAGAGCAGATTGGAGTAGGCGCAGTAGTTCTGTTCGATCGCCATCTTGAGCATGTGAAACGCCGCACCTTTTTTCCCTGCGTACGCAAAAAGCGTTCCCTGGTAGTAGGACAGCTCGGGATCGGGATCAGAGGGGCTGCCAGTTTCAGCATCATGTGCCATCCGATCGAGTTCAGACGGAGGCCTCAGCCCCACCACTGCTTCCATAAGATCACGGTGATAGTGAGGAGCTTTTGGCATGCGCTTCACCGCTTCGCGCGCTTCGGGCAATCTGCCTTCCCGAAGCAGAAGGGAAGGAGTAACGTAGTTGGCCCACTCGGACCCAGCGTCGATTCGAACGAACTCATAGGCCCTATCAAACTGTCCCAGTTCCATAAATGTCCAGGCGCAGGATCGGAACTGGTAGTTCCCTGGAGCCAAGGTTAATGCGGTATCGCATTGGCGTGCCGATTCCTCAAGCATGCCAGCATAGCGTTGTACATACCCCAGTGTGAAATGCGTCATGGCATTCTCCGGGCGGCGTTTCACCATGGCGAGTGCGGCTTCGTATGCCTTTAGCAATTCCCCCCGGTCAACCCGGTTGACGATTAGCTGAGAAGCTGGGGCGATCAGGTTCGAGTCGAGGGACAGAGCGCGTTCCAGAGCTACGTTTGAGCGCTGAAACATCCGTTCTCCGCCGTTCGAGTACGTGGCGTCATAGTAATAGCGCTGGCCGATTTCGGCCCAGGCCGGGGCGTAGTTCGGATCGAGTTCCACCGCGCCCTCAAGCGATCGGATCGCTTCTCGATTGGGAGCGGGATCGTGAGGCGCGGCTACACTGCGTAAAAAAAGCTCGTAAGCCTGCTGATTGCTCGGCCGGGTGCTGGTCTCCAGGAACCCGCCAGCTGCTCCCAGCAGAGGCAACAAACCCAGACGGACCTGCTTGGCCAATTCTTGTTGTAGGGAAATCAGGTCTTGCGTGGAGCCAGTGAGATTGGTTTGCCACAAGAGACGGTTGGTGCCGGTCTCTATCGCCTCCAGCACGATCAGAAGATGACTATCCTGTTTTACGAAGTGTCCTGTCAGAACTGTGGTCACATGAAGTTCCTGTCCCACTCGCTGCGGATCAAGGTCCGCTGCATTTGCGTACTTTCTGGTTACGCTTGAGGGACGAACATCGAGAGTGCGTGAATAGGTAAGAACATTGGCGACTTCATCGGCCAGAGCGAAGCGGAGATAGTCCACACTGAAATCACCGTTCAGATTCTGCATTGGCAGCACGGCAATGGAACTGACAGCTGTTCCTGCATTACTTCCAGTCCGATGAATGAACTTCCACAGAAAGAGGGCTAGCACAAATATCATGGCGAGGCTGCCTAACAACGCCACCTTTCCAAATCTGCGCCGATAATTGGCGCGAGTAGGTGCCATCTCTCGTGCGCTCGCCGGCCGCGCGCTGCGGCCAACCGCATCGAGACTTGCCCCTGTTAGGTCGGCCTTCATTTCCGAGGCGTACTGATACCTCATCCCTCGGTCTTTCTCCAGAGCCCTGGTGATGATGCGCTCCAGTTCGACGGGTAATGCTGAGTTCAAACCCAGGGGCGCGGCAGGGGATTCATGTAATATGGCTTCAAATACGGCTCCGGTCGTTTCGCCTTTGAACGGCAGGATGCCAGTTCCCATCTCATAAAGGGCAACTCCGAAAGAGAACAAGTCAGAGCGACCGTCTAAAGGCTTGCCAAGCACCTGTTCCGGGGACATGTACACAACCGTGCCCAATGCGGCCCCCGGGCTTGTCAGATCGTCCCCGACGAGACTAGTTGCAGTCTGCGTATTCTGCTCGGCCAGTTGGCTAGCAGGCATCGTAACTTTCGCTAGTCCGAAGTCCAGAATCTTGGCATGCCCACGTTCAGTCACAAAAATGTTCGCGGGCTTGATGTCCCGGTGGACAATGCCCATGGAATGGGCGGCATCGAGGGCGTCGGCGATCTCTGCGGCAAGAGTTAGCAGGATGATGGCGTCCAATGGGCGGCCAGCAATTCTGTGCTTGAGCGTCATCCCGGCCAAAAATTCCATGGCGATGAATGCCTTCCCACCCTCCTGGCCAATGTCATAGACGGTACAAATATTGGGATGATTAAGCGCAGACGCCGCCTTGGCCTCGCGCCGGAAACGACTGAGAGCCTGGGGGTCGTCGGCCACATCGTCAGGCAAGAACTTAAGAGCAACAAACCGGTCTAGGCGCGTGTCTTCGGCTTTGTAAACCACGCCCATACCGCCACCGCCAAGTTTCTCGACGATGCGGTAGTGCGAGATAATTTGGCCAATCACGAAGGACACTCACCTTTGCGGGATCATACTAGGAGCGGCGGTTAGGCAAGTCAACGCGTTGCGGCCGATTCAAGTTTCCGAGTTTTACGGGGATGCCTGTTCGGTCCGATGATCTTCTTGCGAAGCCGATATCCGCTTCCTCCAGATGCGCCTGGGCGACATTATCGCTTATGAACGCGGCTTCGTTGCTAGCCTCTGTCTTGGCTGTCCCGATGCTTCCACCGGAAAATGCCAAGTGCTGTTTAGAGTGATCCTCTTAACAACGGGTTCGACATCGCTCCAGCGAAAGCCAAAAAACGGATCAGCAGGAGATGTGGTTGCTCCTGGGGCGTGGAGCATGTAACTACACTACACGATGGACTACATGCGCGACGCGGCCATTAGAGATACGGAGGGAAGTGATGAGAGCGAATCGCCGGATAGATTAGGAAAAGAAGGGCATCCAGAATGTGGAATTGGCGGGCGGGCAGATCACAGATCCCATTCACTCTGACGATGCGGAGGAGCCAACCGGAAGGACGGTGTACTACAAACTTCTGGATAAGCCGCGCGAATTGGGTTATGTTGCGAACACGCTGGGGGAGTAGCCATGAAACGTGCTGTGATTTTGGTCACTTTGTGTCTCGCGTTTAGCTGGAATGTTCTAGGCCAACAAACCGATTCTGACGCCCCAGCCACCAAAGAAGACGTCCAGAGATACCTCGACGTGATGCATTCTCACGACATGATGAAGCAAATGGTGGAAGCAATGTCCAAGCCCATGCACAAGATGATGCACGAGGACTACATGAAGCACAAGGGCAAGCTTCCTCCCGACTTCGAAGCGCGAATGAACAAGATAATGGACGATATGCTTAATAGCATGCCGTTTGACGAAATGATGCAGGCGATGGTGCCGACCTACCAAAAACATTTTACAAAAGGCGAACTCAATGCCCTGGCCGGATTCTATGGCTCGCCTACTGGACAGAAGATATTGCGTGAATTGCCGGCAATCATGTCAGAGGCAATGGAATCCATGATGCCGATCATGCGCAGGAACATGGAACACATAACGGAGAGCTTGCAGCAACAGGTCGCTGAAATGCTGAAGGAATCGCAGCGGAATGGCGCACCGAACACTCTAACGCGAAACTGAATGACCGTCCTGCCAGAGCAATCCGGCAGAGAAAATTCTGCTCACAGGTCCGGCTGCAGGTGGTCCTCAACTTTTGTCATAAACTTGTCCGGCGAGTTGCTGACCATCCCTCCAGCGAGGCCGGAGCTCACGTATAATTCGCCCCTCCCAGATTCGGTTCAGAGCGGACGAAGCTGATCATATTGAAGTCCAGCTTGTGTCCCTTCGCAGCCGATGAGGAAGAAGAAATTGCCAACGTGCGTGGTGCGTGGTTTTTTCGGTCACTTCGCCAACAACAGTTACGTGCTTGTCACCTATACGCTGTCGGGATTCGGGAGCAGCACATCCCGCACGATGGCATTCAAATCGCCGCATGCGGCGATGAATTGACGAAGGGTTCTTCGTGTTGGAGCGAATGAATTGAATTCATCAATAGCGATGCCATCCTCCGAGTAGGCTCGCCGGAAATCCTTAATTTTTTTCGAAAGCTCACTCACGATTTTGGAATCGACCGGGTTATCGATACGGGGAACAATCTCGACATCGCTGGCATTGAAACGAACCTGCCATGAGTAAGGCGGGGAAATGACGACGTCCCCACCGATGAATTCACTCCAGTGCATGTGGTTGCGGAACGCTGCCGAAAGTAATCGGACGCGATAACCACGCTGACGGAAAATTTGATAGGCCTTCTTGAACACCGCGACGCCTGCCCACTCCAGGTATCCGGGATCAATTGTGATGCGTTCTTTTTCGACAACTACTTTCATCCAGTCATCCAGACGGCCAACCATGATGGTGCAGACCGGCCCCATCGATGCAATTTCCTTGCCTTCCTTCTCACGCCGCCGCAGACCTCTCTCTACGGCTTCGGCAACAGCGATGCATTGCGGCAAGGAGAAACAAACGGTCGCGTTGATACTGATGCCGCGATAGGTGGCTTCTTCAATAGCAGGAATTCCTGCAATCGTAACCGGGATCTTTACGATCATATTGGGCGCCAGCCGACTGAATTCTTCGGCCTGCTCGACGATGGCTTTGGCATCGCGATAAAGGCGCGGATCGGTCTGAATGGATAGCCTTCCATTCCTCCCCTTCTGCTGATCGAAACAGGGCTTCAACAGAGCAGCGCTTTTGATTGAAATTTCGCGCACCAGCTGCCAGCCAATCTGATCTTCGGTGGCGGTGGGGTACTCGCTGATCAAGGCACGAATCCGATCGATCCAGAGACTCATTTCCTTCTTTAGAGCGGCGACCACGATCACGGGATTGCAGGTGGCGCCCACTGCCCCATGTTCGATCGAATACGTCAATTCATCAATCGCGGCAGAATCATTCCAAAGACAGGTGGGTGTCGTTTGCGTCATTTCATACAACGGGCTCTTGTAAATCACGGAGCTCTGTGTAGGCGTCATAGAATTCCTTCCCCGAGAGATGAAATGTTAGAGACGCGCTCGAACGAATATCCGGCGTCTCGCCATTGCTAAACATGCCAGCATAGACTTATTTTTCAAACCGCTTAGATTGCTACTCCTAGTTTGCAACCTTCCATGTGTCTGCGTCTTTTTCAGTATAAACCTATAAAACACCGATTATAGCTGAATCGACCAACATAAGAGAATGTAAAAAACACCTCTAATTCTAAGCGCTTTGAATATCCCTCTGTTCGTTTGACATACTCTGCCATAAGGGCTCTGCATCACTTTATTTTCACCTGGAAGCGATTAGCAACGCCTTTAACCGTGATTTGATGGTGATGTCCCGGCAAGACTACGCGTTCGCAGGCGAAAGCCACACGATTCCCGGACCCGCAGTTGCGGCATGATTTTACGGGTTTCCCCTCTTCCCACCTTGCCTCTAATGCGCTCCAGTAACAATTCGGTGGCCACGCTACCGACTTCGTACTTCGGAAGCTCCACGGCTGTGATCGGCGGGCTGAAGAGTTTCAACCACGGGTAGTCATCCAGCGTGACCAGACCGAAATCATCTGGGGCGCGCATGCCCATCTCCTGCGCAGCTTCCAGGAAACCTACAGTCATCAGATAGTTCGCAATAAAAACGGCGTCAGGGCGATGGGTGAGCAGCGAAAGACCGGCACTGTAACCTGAATCAATACGGTAGTCTCCTTCGTATACCAGTTTCGGCTCGAACTTGAGACCGTTCTCACTCAGAGCCTTGCGATATCCCTGCCACCGGGCCTTACCGTTACTCACGCTCAATGGACCGCCGACCAGCGCGATTCGTTGATGCCCCACTCTGGCGAGATGCGAGACAGCATCGTAGCTGCCCTTCATGTCGTCGGTAGTAACCGCATCCTTAGTCAGCCCGGGATAAGTGCGCATCATCAAGACCACCGGCACTTTCATGTCGGCGATCATCCGCTCGATCCGGGAACTAAGCTGACCTGGCGCTTTGGTAAGCAAAACACCGTCTACGCGCTTGGAAAGCAGCAGCTCCAGATAAAGCTCTTCCTTCTCTGCATTGCCGTCGGTGTTACAGAGAAGAGTACTGTAGCCCTGTTTCTGGGCTGCATCCTCGGCGCCTCGGACCACCATGGGGAAAAATGGATTCGAGATGTCCGGCACGACAACGCCGATGGTATGAGTTCGTTCACTGGCCAAACTCTGTGCTAGAGAATTAAGCCGGTAGTCCAGCTTCTTGATCGCGGCCTCGACACGCCGCTTGCGCGCCGCGCCGACGTGGTCCTTCTTATTGATAACGGCAGAAACAGTGAAGACCGAGACTTGGGCTTCGCGCGCCACGTCGTAAATATTGGGCGCTCTCTTACCGGACGTCTTCGAATTCCTGGGTGAACGAGGCATGCACTCTTCCTTCGCCGATCAGATTCCCCTTTCTCGTATCGAGAATCAGTTTTGTAAATTACTGGGGAACTCTCATCTTCAAAACAAAGCTTTGGATTTCGCTGGCCCGATGATAGACGGCTGCTTCTGCCTTTGCCATAACTTCTCGATGCCGCGCGAATGCTTTCTTTGCTTCGTCCGCCTTCCCCAAACGAACGTATGCTTGCCCGAGCTTGTATATCGGTTCGGGAAATTCTGGATCGAGAGCAGACGACTTCTGATAAAAGGAAACTGCCTCGGCGAGACGCTTTTGGACACGACAAAGTTCGCCAAACTGGTACGGCACTCGCGCATCATTGGGGCGGAGAGTCGCGGCGCGTTGCAGAGCCAACTGGGCCGGTGTGACATTTTTCATATCGCTTCCCTGGTCCATTTCTTTCACTAAAGCCGCGCCATAATAATACTGAGCACCAAACGTTTGCGGCTGCCTACTGGCCAAATAGGCGAGCTTCTTTACAACTTCCTCGGAGCGGGTGTCGGCAAAGCTGAAGGCTTCTCCCAGAAAAAGATATGCAGGTTCGAATTCGGGATCGAGATCGACAGCCTTTAGATAAGACACCACAGAGTCGGCCGTCTTTCCCAGCATGAATTGAGCGGTGCCGAGCCCGAGGTAAATCTTCGACGCCCTGGGGAAACGCTGTTCCGCGGCCTGGAAAACCGTTAACGCGGTGTCAAAATTCTCGTGGAGCAGAAGCTCCGCGCCGAGATCAAAGGCAAGCTTGTCATTCCCTGGATCTATGCGCACAGCCTCTTGGTAATGATTCAATGCATCTCCGAAGTGGGTCTGCGATTCGCTGATGTCGCCGAGAAGATCCTGCAAATCGCCGGTGTTTCTGATCGCGAGCGCGTGGTGCGCAGCATCCAGCGCGCCATCGATGTCCTTTAAATGCTCAAGCCGCAACACCGCAAGGTTGTAGTAGGCCTCGTAAGCACCGGGGTCGGCAGCGATAGCTTCTTCGAATTTTGCCGCAGCTTGATTGTAGGCACCAGACGAGGCCAGCAGTGCGGCCTCCCGTGTAGCCCGCTCACCGGCGGGAAGGGATACGTAAACCCGATCCAGAAGTGGAATCGCCAAGTCCGCGTGGTTCGATTTCAGCCGAACCAGAGCCAATGTGTATGAGAGTTCTTTGTCATCCGGCGCCAACTTACCAGCTGCTTCCAGAGACCTAGACGCTTCACCCAGATTGCCTTCATCAAGATTTAGAGTGCCGGCGAGCTTCAACCACGGTAGAACGCTCTGATCTTGGGGAGGTTCCATGGAGGCGAGAATGCGGAGGGCGGTCTTTCGGTCTCCTACACCAGCTGTCGCTAGGGCTGCCTCATACGCGATGGCAGAGGAATGTTCATGCCGGAGGGCTCGATCCAGAAGGGGCCGTGACTCAGCATATTTGCGCTGCGCGTTCAGCAGCGCTCCTAGATTGTAGAGTGCGCTGACATCTTGCGGACTAATTTTGAGGGCATGACGAAATGCTGCTTCGGCCTGTTGCAGATCTTGCTGTCGAAGGTAGGTAGCACCCAAGTTGTTATATGCTCCGGCGGAGTTTGGAGCCAGGCGCGCAAACTCCTTGAACATGGCCAGCGACTGTCCATCTTTTCCGGCACGACCGTATGCGATCCCGAGTAGGTTGTATGCTTCTGCGTCCGTCGAGTGGTTCTGACGGTACTTTTCCAACAATACGATGGCTTCTGTGATGTCGTCTTTATCAAGTGCCTGGCGCGCGCGAACAAGCAGCGGATCTTTCTGGGCGGCTCCCAGCACCACAGTCAGCAAGACAAAAACAAGGGTTCTTCCTCCCCGTCCCAAACGGGCGCGGGTTTTAGAGAGAAATGATTGCATTGACTTCGCAGGTTCGGCCCAACGGAGATAACGGAACTTGCAAATCATAGCAGGGGTCCGTACGAGCCTCGATTTCGCACGAACCCGAGCTTAGTGCGGGCGGGGAAACATCTGCAGTTTCAGTTTATCAGTCACGAACGCCTTCATCTTCTGCGCGCTGATGGCGATGCTCGCCTCGCGTGTGTGATCTAGTTCCAACTGAACCCAGCCGTCGAATCCAATTTCACGGTAGAAATTCGCCAGCCCATGGAAATCGACGACGCCTCTGCCCAGCTCGACGAAGTCGCCACGGGTACCCGGCCCCATATAACTCGGACCACCGAGCTTGGGGTCAAAGTCCTTCCAGTGACTGGCTGCCAGCCGCGAAGCATATTTCTTGACGGTCTCCAGGGCATCAAGGCCCATGGCGGTAAGATGACCTACGTCCGCGCAAAATCGCAGATACTTGGGGTTGGTTGAGTCCAGGATCTGAAGGGTAATTTCTTTGGGAATATCTCGCTCGGCGTGAAGCGCCATAAAAATTCCGTGTTCTTCCAGCGAGATTCGTCCGATTTCATCGGCCGTACGAATTGCCTGCTGAACATCGGCCGGGGTACGCACATAAGGCTTTCTACCTGGGCCCCAGGGAACGTCCCATCCCAACGCAATGTACTCGGCACCGGCGGCTTTTAAAAACCCTGCTACAGAATTGACCTTCGCCTTGATTGCCGGCAACTGGTTCGACTCGTGCAACATTAGTGCCTGATAGACACCCTCAAGTTGCACACCAACTTTGCGGGATTGCTTCTGAAACTCATCTATCTTATTTGCGTACGCAGAATCGAAAGCGGCTTTGCTGTTATCGGCTTCGGTGGCGCCGATATCGAGCGCCGCAATGCCTTCAGTCGCTTTCCAGTACGTGGCAATCGAAGGGTCCGCTGAAAGCCACGTTGTCGCCGCCATCCCGATCTTGAACTTCTGCACCGGCTCGGCGGCAAATGTAGATGTGGGATCAATGGCCAAAACCAGTGCGGTGGCCGCACCGGCCTTCAGAAATTGACGTCGCTCAATCCTGCTGGCCATTGCCCCCTCAATCGTCATCTTCATCACGCGGCCGCGCCGAGTAGGCCCGGGGAATTTCACCCCGAGCCCCTCACAGAATTCCGGACTTGAACCTCTCGATTCATCCGGCTCGTGCCATCCGATGAGAGCTGCCGCCCTCCGTCAAAACCAGCGGGCTCCTCCTGTTGCCAGTTGGCCCATTAGGGTTCCGACGTGGATAGCCTGCCCGCTTCGCTCCACCGACATTACTCCGCTTCGTCACTACTACCGGGCAGTCCGCCCCTCAGCATCGCCTCCGTACTTTCGCCCTCGTGGTTCAGACCACTTGTGGCTTTTCCGTTACCATCGACGCCAAGGTTCTCATGTTCCATACGACCGCCTCTTCTAGGTTCAGGCCACCTCTATGCCGGATGCCGCTCCGTCCGTAGGCAGGTGCCGCCGGAGCTCATCCCAGGATCTTCTAACTACCCCGGTTTCGACATCGTCTGAAGTTCTTTTCGACACGGCAGTGGTTCACTTTCGTTCCTCTCCCTGGAAGTCACCTGACCCGAATCTCGCTTCCGGGCCTTTTCCTACTCCGCTCACCACCACGCCCCTGAGAAGCGCAGCAGCGGTAGGTGGTTTGAGTCCTGCTCCTGCAAGCCGGTTCGAGGGGCCTTCCCTCATCAGTCGTATAGTTACGCAAACCGGACAGCCAACTGGGATGCCCCGTTTTGCTCATGACGCAATCAGAAGTAAAACTTTAATGCAAACTGAATCTGGCGGAAGGTAAAGGGTACAGTGCTGGTGATCGCACCGAAACCAGAAACTGGGGCTCCTGCCGTGCCCGGGTTACTGGTATTCCAGCTCAGGTTGGAAGGCGTACCGAACTGGGGCTTGTTCAGGAAGTTGAAGGCTTCCACACGGAACTGGAGTGACTTGGTTTCTGTCAGGGGAAGGTTCTTGAACAAGGACATATCCACCAGCGAAATTCCAGGAGCTCGCGGACCAGGGGTCGGACGGCAGTCTCCAAAAAAGAACTGCGCTGGCGCCGAATAGCCGGATGGGCTTACCCAATCAGCGATGGAGCGATGGAAACCCGCAGCCGGCGTGGTGCAATTCGGCCTGTTTCCGGATTGCGTTCCGCTGTTGTCCTGGGTGATCCCGATGGTAAGCGGCTGCCCGCTAGCGAAGGTTGCGATGGCATTCAGCTGCCAGTCACCGAGCACCTTCTCCATCGCGCCCGAGTTTGCAAAGCTGTGGTTTTTGCCGGCCGGCAATTCATACGTTCCGCTTACGACCAGCCGTTGAGGAGTATCGTTGTCCCAATAGCCCCATTCCCTGTTGCGGTGGTATCTGTCCTGCACCCCGCGTAACCCTGCTTCGAAGTCACTCACCTGAGACAGGGCTTTGCTCCAGGTGTATGCAGCGTGGAACGCTACGCCGCGTGACAGTCTCTTGTCACCCGAGATTTGCAGAGCATTGTAGTTCGAGTTAGAAGCGCTCGAGAGCCATTCAATATGAGTGGGGGAGGAGCCTTGCACAAAGTTTGGAAATGGAATTACCGGAGGCGTCCCCGGGGTAATGAGATTGGGCTGGTTCTCGTTACTCAGATCCCACAGGTGACGCGCCTGATTGAACGCGTAGTTTGCTTCAAGTACGAAACTGCTGGTGACGGAATACTGAAATCCGTAGCTTCCTTCGTAAATTGTGGAAGGCACGAGATTGGAATCGATCGCACGGATGAAGAGTTGGCTCACCTGAGCAGTGTTGTTGATATCAACGGGTGCCAAGAAGTTTGACGGATACCCGTTCTGCAACAGAAAGGCTGGGCCTTCTGTTGGCTGAGGATTGTTTTGGGCGTCAACCAGAAAGGGGGGATTCAATGCCAGCTGGCTTTCGCTGCCGTACCGGTAGGTGTTCTGGTAATAGATACCGGCGCCACCGCGCATCACCAGCTTTGGAGTGATTCCGAAAGCGAAGCCGATTCGAGGCGCAAAGTTGTCCTTGACCGGATGTACTGTAGTCCGGTTGAATGTCCCGCTTGCGTTTGATGGAATGCTGAACAGTCCGCCTGTACCGCCATTCAGATTCGGATTGAAGTTGGTCTCGCGATTGTCGCGTTCAAACAACGGACTGGAGTACTCGTAACGAACTCCGTAATTGAGGGTCAACCTCGATGTTGCCCTCCAGGAATCGCCAACGAACCAGTTCCAGCCGTTGCGATAGATGCGGGCGATATCCAGATTTTCCAGTTCGGCGTGGCTGGGTATTCCCAAGAGCAAATCCGTGATTCCATCGCCGGTGTACTGACCGTTGAAACCGAAGTTCCCGCGAATGCAACAAAGATCGCTAAAGTTGTCAGCGTCTCGCCGCCACTCCAGACCGAGCTTCAGACTGTGCGTACCTTTGATATAAGTGACCGCATCCTTGAGCTGCCAGATCTGTGCAAACTGGTTCTGCGGAAGCCACATGGGACTGCCCAGAAGCTGCATGCCCGAAATGTCGATCTCAGGGAGACCGCCAGACAAGCCTGGGAAATTCGGGATTCCCGTAAGACCAACCTGACTGTTGGCATCAACGCCGAGAGTTGACTGAATGTTGTGGGATGCCGCTCGGTTAAAGCTGAAGTGGGCATCGTTCACGACACTGGGATTGAAGACGTGAACATACGCTAGAGTGACACTGGTTCCCCGGTCAAGATTCTTTCCCGAGGTCGAGTCGTTGGTCCCGTCAGCAACCGGGGAGCTGTCGTTAAATATTCCAGGCCGGAACTGTCGCAAATCGTAAACGATGAAGTGGCCGTAGACGTTATTGGAGTCGTTGAATTTGTGATCGATGCGAAGTCCGCCCTGATCCGAATCCACAGATTCCTTCGGGCTGGCGATGTAGTTGAACCCGGCATTACCGAAACTTCCCGGCTGGCCCTCCAAATTGCGATTCGCATTCGGCAACGGATAAAGCGCAATCAGTTTCGCCGCGACTGGATCGACGCATGTCGGATCGACGATGCCATTATTAATGCAATTGGAGAACTGCGGCAAAGTTGCAATCGACGGCGATGTAGGCACTGTCGTGAGTTCGTTGAAGTTCAAATTCCGCATATCGGGAGTCGGGACCAACCCGGTCAGCGTTAGACCCTCCCGCACTCGTCGCGCTTCATAGTTCATGAAGAAGAAAGTCTTATTCTTTCGGATCGGGCCGCCGAGGGTTGCCCCGTACTGGTTCTGCTGGAAGATCGGCTTGATCGAATTCTGGCCTGCGAAGTAATCCTTGGCGTCGAGCTTGCTGTTTCTAAAGTATTCGTAAAGGTCGCCGTGAAACTGGTTTGTTCCAGACTTGATGGCAGCGTTGATCACGCCGCCGGCACTGCGTCCGTACTCAACGTCATAGTCGCGCGTTTGCAGCTTGAACTCAGCCAACGAATCGACTGCCGGCTGTACTGCTTGAGCGCTCTGGTCCTGCAGATTCGTGGTGTAGGAATTGTTGTCGGCGCCATCAAGAACGAAGTTGTTCTGCGTCGAACTGTTCCCGTTAACGCTAAATACTCCCTCGGCGCGTTGCTGAAAGGACGAACTCGCGGTATTGACCCCCGCGGTAAGCTGCGCGAGCGAGTCGTATCGCCTTCCGTTCAGGGGGAGATCGGTCGCCTGTTGGCCGCTAACCACATGGCCGACATCAGCGGTCTGGGTATCGATCAGCGGGGCATCCGTGGTGACTTCGACCTTCTCCATCGAAGTGCCCAACGTCATCTGGAAATCCACCTGTTTGCGATCCTGCACATCCAGAGTGACGCTCTTGCGAACCGCTTCTTTAAAGTTCGCTGCGTTAACAGTAACGGAATACGTGCCCACCCTGAGGTAAGGGAACACGTAGTCTCCGCTGCCGGAGGTGGTAGCAGTTAGAGATTCTCCAGTGGCAACGTTGGACACCGTCACTTTCGCGCCCGGAACGACTGCGCCGGAGGGATCCTTGACGTTGCCCAAGATGCTGGCAGTATCAATCTGAGCGATCGCGATCGCTGTGGAAACCAAGATCAAAGCGATGGCAAACAGAAACCCGCGCACCCGCTGTCCATAAGGCAATTGCATACCGCCCCCTGCACAATTAGGAAATGAACTTCGTGGTTCACGATACGCCGACTGCAAAATATTTCCGGCCTGTTTTTATCTAACCGCTTATACAATCAGAGCGCTTTTATACTTTATCGTGAGAGGTTGTCAAGATAATAAATCCAAATTTAATGCTAGGAATTCATTCACATACTGGTACTGGATGCGTTAAAGTCTCGCAGTAAAGCCAGTCGGCTGCTTTGGCGATCTAAGCGGTTAGTTGTAACTTATGGCCAAACATGGGAATGAACCCAGTTTGATGAAGCGGGCATGTTATCGACCGATTTTGCACACCAGACGGCGCATCGGTCGCCAGTGCATACACGCGAGAAAGGTCCGGGCGTCTTGGGCTGTTTTGTCTGTGGTATACATGCCTGGGTTGTCGTGAATTTTAAGTCGCAGGTTGTCCGTTTGGCGATAGCACTCTCGGACTCCGATTCGGAGGCTTGAATGTCGAACTCAATCGACCGAAGAAATTTCCTCAAGGCGGCGGGAGGAACCGTCGCCATCGCTTCCCTTCCCGTGACAGGCGCTACCACTCCACGTACGCTCGCCTCGGGTTGCAAATACTTCACGGTGCCGCAAGCGGCGCTCATCGAGAGTATTGCTGAGCAGATGATTCCGTCGGATGTGGACCCCGGTGGCAAGGCGGCAGGAGTCGTCTTTTACATCGATGGAGTGCTGGCTGGAACTTACGGAAAATTTTACCGGTCTAACTATGAGGAGGGGCTCGTGATGATTGACGCGACCAGTAAGAAACAATTTGGCAACGCCTTCGCTTCTCTCAGTTCCGACAATCAAGCCACGATTCTTCAAGATCTTCAAGCAGGACACTCCAGAAGAGAATCGCGACACGAGTTTTTTGGGCTGCTATGGCGTCACGTGATGGAGGGCTACTACGGTGATCCGTCGCACGGTGGAAACCGTGATGGAGCCAGCTGGAAGATGATCAATTTCGAGGGCTAATGGCATGTCGATGGCAAAAAAAGTAGACGTGGTCGTCATCGGATCAGGAGCTGGCGGAGGCGTCGTGGCTAACGAACTCGCGCAGGCTGGCCTATCCGTAGTGGTGTTCGAACGGGGAAAAAGCTATTCGGCCGGCGATTTTAATCACGATGAATTGAACAGCCAATACTCGCTTCCTCCAGCGTATGGACCGTCGGTGTTTCCGAATCCGAGAACATTTCGATATACCGATCGCGAAACCGCGCAACGCGTTTATCCGGGGGTAAGTGAAGGCTACGGAAAAACCGCGGCGGCGGTTGGCGGTGCAACAGTCGCTTACGGCGCTGCGGCATGGCGTTTCAAAAAAGAAGACTTTCGGATGAAATCCACTTACGGAAGCATTCCCGGAACTTCCGTCGAGGACTGGCCGATCACTTACGACGATCTCGAACCTTATTACGATAAGGCGGAGTATGAGTTGGGCGTTTCAGGACTCGCCGGTGCCGATCCTTTCGCCGAGCCACGAAAAAGACCGTACCCAGTGCCGCCTCTGCCGATTAATCCTCAAGGGGAAATCATTCGGGACGTCGGCCAACGCATCGGGTGGCATCCTTTCCCGCCCCCATTCGCGATTTTGACCAAACCCTATATGGGGCGCAGTGCATGTGTCCAGTGTGTCTGGTGCTTAGCGCATGATTGCGAAATTCAGGCGAAATCCGGAACCCAAGTCACGGTACTTCCCAGGGCAATGCAGACTGGGAGGTGTGAACTACGAAGCGATTCTTTCGTAACTCGCATTCTCACCGACGCCCAGGGTCGTCCGAATCGGGTCGAGTATTTCGACGCCAAGAACCAGGGGCATGAACAGCATGCGGATCTGATCGTAGTGGCGTGTTCAGCCACCGAGTCCGCTCGTCTACTCTTGAATTCCGCCAACAAATTTCACCCCAAAGGCCTGGGAAATTCGTCCGGACAAGTAGGAAGAAACCTGAACGATCACACCGGAGCAGATACATTTGGACTTTTCGATCGCGAAATTCCGCATGATAAAGGTCCGGGACCGTCGATCGCATTCAACGACTGGAACCATCCGCGCAGCCGGGAAATCCCCGGCGGCGGTTACATTTATAACTATTACTGCACTCTTCCGATCGAATTTGCCGGAACTCGACCACCTGGGGAGCCGCTCTGGGGTAAAGCTCATAAGGACTTTCAACGCAAATACTTCCGCCGCTATATCCATCTCGGCAGCAACTGCCAGGGACTGCCGCAGGATACCAACTACGTCGACCTCGATCCCAATATTCGTGACGCGTGGGGAATGCCAGTCGCCAGGATCACCCACTCCTGGATGAAGGTCGATTATCAAATCGCAAATTACGTAATGGACAAAGGCGAAATTCTGCTGAAGGAAGCCGGCGCCATCAAAACCTGGCGCGGGGGAAACGGCAAAGGCGGCGTGGGAGATCATCAAAACGGTACCTGCCGAATGGGCACTGATCCGAAAACTTCGGTGGTCACCCGTTATTGCCAGAGTCACGACGTTGACAATCTGTTCATTGCGGATGGCAGTGTTCTCGTTACCGACGCCGGCTTCAATCCCTCCCTCACCATCCAGGCAGTCGCTTATGGTTCCGCGGATTACATCCAGAAGCAGTGGCAAGGAGGAGCTTGGAGAAACGGAAAACGAGGTTGACTTTTTGCTCTGACACTATGCGGCTCCTCAAAGGAGAAACTGCATGATCGGCGGCAGGCCACTCATACTTGCAGCATGGCTCGGCATCTTCGTATACGGCTACCTCAACGCCATGTTGGGGATCGTATTGCCGAATTTGATGGAAAAACTGAAGCTCAACAAATCACAAGCTGGCGTGTTTTTTATGTTCAGTTCGGTCGGCCTGATCGTGGCTTCCATTCCGGCGGGCCTGACGATGGACGCGTTAGGCACGAAACTTGTGGTCTGTCTCGGACTGTTTCTCGTGGCCATTGCCTTCTGGGGGCTTGGAGTCGTTGGCACCTCGAAGTCGCTATATGCGATGGCCTTTGTTTTAGGCCTGGGCGGCTCCATGGTGGTTGCGGGAGAAAACACCGCAATTTCTCTGGTGAATTCTACCCAGCGTGAAATCGCGGCAAACCTGCTCAATCTATTCTTCGGAGTGGGTGCCTTCGTAGCTCCATTTCTTGTGATGCCGGTGCTCAAGCGTCGAGGGTTTTCCGGAGTTCTAAAAGTTTCGAGTCTGCTCACTGTCGTAATTCTGGCTTTGCACCTGGTGCTTTCCTTTCCCCACCCTTTGGTGGCACAGGGCTTCCCGCTGGCCCAAACCGGCGCGCTGCTGACACAGCCCAGGTTGTGGCTTTTGATGTTCCTGGTTTTTCTTTATGTGGGAACCGAGTTTTCTGTCTGGAGTTGGACGGTCACATTTTTCACAACCGAGCGCGGTTATGACCAGAAGAAAGCTTCCAGAATGATTGCGGCTTTTGCCCTGGCGATGATTGCGGGTCGTTGGGCGGGGCAGTGGACGTTGGTGGCATTCGGTCCAGTAAAAGTGTTGCTTATCAGCGCTGCCGGATCCGTGCTGTGTCTCGCCGGCATGTTCACACTCCGGAAACGGATTTTGGTGGCGATTTCCACGATGGCGGCTGGCTGGTTCATGGCAGCCATCTTTCCAACGGCTCTCGGATTGGCGGGCACATACTTTCCAACTCTGGTCGGCACCGCCATCAGCCTTGTGATCACTGGCGGGTGGTTGGGGGCAATCGCCATCCCCCCTGCAGTGGGTTTTGTCGCCAACCGCAACGGAGTCGCACGAGGGGTTTGGGTCCCCGTCGGCGCCGCGTTGTTGATGCTGATATCTCCGTTGTTCCTCGCCGTGGCACATTAGGTTGCTTCATGAACGCGGCTTCGTAGTTCGCTGGGTGGAGTTCATAAAATGTATTTTGCGAAACTATCGTCATTCCGAGCCGGTCTACCGGCGAGGATTCTGCTTCCGACGGCAGAAAACAGATTCCTCATGCAACCGCAGCGCGCTCGGAGTGACAATCCTCCGACTAAAGCTCAAATGGAGCATTGCTCGTGACCAGGAAGGTTGACAGATGAAGGCCTCCAGACTATGTTCTAAGCGGTTATATGCTGGAAATTTAGGGTTTGCTTTAAGATCCACGCGGGGTTGGGAAGCCATCGGCTATCAGTCCTGCAATCACACACGCTGCGTTCTGGATGGAGCATGGCATGACCCAAACTGATTACGTCGTTCATTCCGGCACCCTGCCAGCCGATCAGTCCGGCGAGCTGATCCAACTTCCCCGAGAGGAAGCCGGATGGGAATGGATGAGCTTCTTCGTGCGCCGCCTTACGCCAAGCTTGTCATGGGAATGTTTCGCAGGGCAAGAGGAAGTTGCCCTCGTCTTGCTGGGGGGGCAGTGCTCTGCGGATTGGGGTCAAGGCAAGAAGCCGATTGGGAAAAGAAAGAATGTTTTTGATGGCTTGCCTTATGCGCTTTATCTCCCTCCCGGAAGCCATGCAAGCGTGAAGGCAGACACAGTTTGCGAAATTGCGGAATGCCGGGTTCCATCGAACGCCCACCTGGAGCCCAAACTCATTACTCCACAAGATGTGGCAAGCAGCCTCCGGGGCGGGGAAAATTCCTCCCGCCAGATTGTCGATATCATTCGTCCAGATTTTCCTGCCGACCGTTTGATTGTGGTTGAGGTTTACACTCCCGGTGGCAACTGGTCGAGCTATCCGCCACACAAGCACGATGTCCATAACCCACCCACCGAGGTAGATCTGGATGAAATCTACTATTACCGGATCGCCGATCCTCGGGGTTTCGCGTTACAGAATCTTTACGACCCGCGAACCTCACGAGATTTGACCCTAAAACTTCATGATGGTGATGCCGTACTGGTGCGAGATGGATACCATCCCGTGGTGGCTGGCCCCGGTTACGACGTCTATTATCTGAACTTCTTGGCTGGAACTTCGCGAACCATGGCCGTAACAGAAGACCCGAAGCATACATGGATCCGTTCCAACTGGAAGCAACCGGATACACGCCTTCCGCTCGTCTGACTGAGTAGCCGACAAGGCTGGCGCTAAGTCGTGTTGATCGAAACACTCTGACGGAAGGACCGACTCTCACCTTTAAACTGCAGCGAGGCAGATTCCGCCATGACGCGACGACTAACGACAGCCCAGGCCATTGTCAGCTATCTACAAAATCAATACGTCTCCCGCGACGGTAAAGAGAATCGTTTCTTCGAAGGATGCTTTGGAATCTTTGGTCACGGCAACGTGGCCGGGATGGGACAAGCTCTAGAACAGATTCCATCATTTCCTTACTATCTTTGCCGCAACGAACAGGCCATGGTTCACACGGCCGCTGCCTTCGCCAAGGTGAGTAACCGCTTGCGAACGCTTGCGTGTACGAGTTCCATCGGACCTGGGGCCACCAATATGCTCACCGGAGCTGCAGTGGCAACCGTAAACCGGCTGCCGGTGTTGCTGTTGCCTGGTGACATTTTCGCCCGGCGCAACGTGGCTCCGGTTCTGCAGCAATTGGAATCGTCAACCACCCAGGATATTTCGGTGAACGACTGTTTTAAACCGGTCTCGCGCTATTGGGACCGCATCGAGCGGCCGGAACAGATCCTTACGTCCCTTCCCGAGGCGATGCGGGTGCTGACTTCTCCGGCCGATACCGGAGCGGTGGTCGTGTCCCTGCCGCAAGACGTTCAGGCAGAAGCATTCGAATATCCGGCGCAGTTTTTCGAAAAAAAAGTCTGGACCATTCCTCGCCAGCGTTGCGACCGCGACTTGCTGGCCCGGGCCTCTGTATGGATTCGTTCCTCCAAGAAACCGATCATTATCGCCGGCGGAGGCGTACTTTATTCCGACGCAACCGAGCACTGGCCCGCTTTGCCTCCCAAACTCACATTCCTGTTGGCGAAACCCAAGCCGGAAAGGGTTCTCTGTCTTTTGATCACCCGCAAAATTTGGGCGCCATCGGTGTGACTGGCACTCCGGGGGCCAACATCTGCGCCCGCGAAGCCGATCTTGTGATCGGCATTGGCACTCGATACAGCGATTTCACCACCGCATCCAAAACCGCGTTCCAGAACCCCAACGTGCGGTTCATCAATATCAATGTGACAGAGTTCGATGCCTACAAACACTCCGCCCTTCCGCTCGTCGGCGATGCCCGAGCCGTCCTTGAAGAATTGGAAGCAGCGACTAAGGGCTATCGTGTGGAAGATTCTTATGGCGCGGCTGTGTCCGACTTTCAGGTGAATGGGAAAAAGAGGTCGATCGTATCTACGGCCTGAAGCACGGCCCACCCATCAGCCAGGGAGAAGTGATCGGGGTAGTGAATCGGATCTCCGGACCAAAGATATTATGATTTGCGCCGCCGGCAGTCTTCCTGGAGACCTTCACAAACTTTGGCGCACGCGCGATCCCAAGCGGATACCACATGGAATATGGGTACTCCTGCATGGGCTACGAAATCGCCGGCGGATTGGGTGCGAAAATGGCCGATCCCGAGCGCGAAATCTACGTGATGGTCGGCGACGGGTCGTATCTCATGATGGCCCAGGAAATCGTCACCTCCTTGCAGGAGGGCATACAAACTCAACATCGTCCTTCTTGATAATCATGGCTTCTCCAGCATCGGCGGTCTGAGCCGCGCTTGCGGAAATCAGGGAATGGGCACCGAATACCGCTACCGTAAGAACGGCAAATTATCTGGAAACAGCATTGAGATTGATTTTGTCGCCAATGCCGCCAGCCTGGGAGCGTATGCCGTCCGCGTTAAAACCAGCGAGGACCTGGAACGCGCCTTGATCGAGGCACGGAGGCAGCCGCAGACCTCGGTAGTCGTGGTTGAGACCGATTACAACGAACGGGTGAGCGGATATGAATCATGGTGGGACGTTCCGATCGCCGAAGTTTCGGAAGTCGAGGCGGTTCGCGCCACTTACCAGAATTATTCTGAAGCGAAGAAGAAAGAGCGATACTTCCTTTAACGCTCATCCTTTAGCGGTCGGCAGTCCGAAGCGGAAATCAATGACGCGGTCGGCGAAGGTGAATTATCGGCGCCCGTTCTGAATTCGTGTGCGAGAATCAGAAAGCAATACTTCTGAGGTATCGCGATTGCGCGAACTGCATTCCCTGAAAGCTTCTCTTTCCCGGCGCCATTTTCTGAAAGCTCTGGGCTTACTCGGTCTCGGAAATGCGCGTCTTTTGTCGCCGGTTCGACCAATAATAAGCTTCGCCGCCGTCGCCCAGCCCGGCTCCCTTGGCTTAAAGCCGCTTTTTACCCAGGTCCCATCCTCCACCAGCGGAATCTCGTGGAAACATTCCAATGGACGATCGCCCAACTACTACCTTCCCGAAACCACTGGCGCGGGCTGCGCTTTTATCGATTACGACAATGACGGCTGGATGGATATTTATCTAGTAAATAGCGGCCGCTGTGATTTTTATGACCCGAATCCGCCGCTTCGCAATGCGCTCTATCACAATAATCGCGATGGAACTTTCACCGACGTTACAGCGAAGGCTGGCGTAGCTGGCGGCGGATACGGTATGGGCGCTGCTGTGGCCGACTATGACGGCGATGGCTTCCCCGATTTGTATGTCACGCAATACGGAAGCAGCATTCTTTATCACAACAATGGCGACGGTACTTTTGCCGATGTCACCAAAAAAGCTGGCGTCTCGGCGCCGGGTTGGGCCTCAAGTGCCGTCTGGTTCGATTTTGACAACGATGGTCGCCTTGATCTCTTTGTGTGCCGCTTCGTTGATTTCAGCAAAGAGAAGAATAAATTCTGCGGAAACCCCGCGACCAACGAACGCTACTACTGCGTTCCGCGCGTTTACGATCCCATGCCGAGCTGGCTCTTTCACAACAACGGCGATGGTACTTTCACCGACGTCAGCAAAGACTCTGGCATCGCGCAATACATGGGGAAGGCTTGGGGAGTGGTCGCCTGCGACGTTAACAACGACGGCCACATGGATCTTTTCGTAGCGAACGATACGGTCGCTAACTTTCTTTTGCTCAACAAAGGCAACGGGCAATTCACCGATATCGGGACTGAGGCAGGCGTTGCCTATAACTCTGAAGGCAGCGCTCGATCAGGCATGGGCGTTGATGCTGCAGATTACAACGGCGACGGGTGGATGGACCTTTTCGTCGCTAACGTCGACCGCGAAATGTACTCCCTTTATCGTAACAACCACGACAACACCTTCGATGACGACGCGCTGGCCACCGGCATCGCAAAAACTACAGTCCTCATGAGCGGATGGGGCCTCAAGTTCTTCGATTTTGACAACGACGGCAATCTAGATCTGTTTCTGGCCAATGGCCATCCTGATGACAAAGTAGAGACGCGGGATCGCGAAGTGCAGTACTCCGAACCGATGCTGCTGTTTCGCAACAACGGTCCGGGTTCCCGGCCCGCATTTATAAATGTCAGTGCCACGGCAGGACCAGTTTTCAATGAACGGTTCGCCGCACGGGGCATGGCGATCGGTGACTTCGATAACGACGGCGCAGTCGACGTGCTGGTAGCTGTCAACAATGACGCGCCGGTACTGCTGCGAAACACCGCGACCGCGGGGTCACATTGGCTGGGGATTCAGTTAGTGGGAGCAAAAGCTAATCGCGACGCCATTGGCGCAAGCGTTACCTGGCAATCCGGGGAGTTCAAGCGTCACATAGTCAAAGTCGGTGGCGGAAGCTATCTTGCGTCTCACGATCCGCGAATGGTTCTGGGGATTGGCCCGCGGACGAAAATAGATTGGGTCGAAGTCAGGTGGCCGATGCCCAGTGGCCTAATCGAGCGGTTTTACAATTTGCCAATCGATCGCTATGTCACCATCGCGGAAGGAAAAGGAACAAAATTGCCAGCAGGCCCCAAGTGAATCGCATCTACGATTCCGGGTACATCAAGACTTTCAGCGCCTGTTTCTGGGTGCACAAATCAAAAGCTGTGCGCCACTCCGAAATCGGCAGTTTATTAGAAATAAGATCACCCAATTTCACTCGGCCTTGTTGAAAGATCTTCATCATTCGGTCCCAGGTTCGGGCCGTGTAACAAACCGACCCACAAAGTCTAAGCTGTTTGAAAAAAACTTGATCCATGGGGAACTCGATTTCGCGACCGCAAATCCCAACTTGTGTGTAACGTCCCATGGGTCGCAGAGCTTCAATGCAACCACGAACCGATGTTTCGTGGCCGGCACATTCAAAAGCAACATCCAGACCAGCCCCGCCGGTCTCCTCTTTCGCTGTATCGAGTAGGCTTTGCTTGCTCACGTCCACAATCTTGGCTGCACCAAACCGCAGGGCAGCATCCAGACGGGCATCGTCGCCTGCAGCCCCGGCAACGATGGCCTTCACTCCCTCTGCGACCAGCAGTTTGAGACATAACAGCCCCATCGGCCCGGGACCAGATACGAGAGCCGTATCACCGATGCGTACATGAGTCAGTTCAGTAACCGCCTGGATGGCTGCAGCAAATGGTTCGCTGATTGCCGCCTCCTCGAGAGGAAGGTTTGCGGGAACACGATAGAGTTGGTCGGGGCGTGCGACCACGTATCGAGCAAAACCGCCATTCACGCCGTGCCCCATGCCCCGCCGGTTCGAGCAGAAGATAAATCTCCCAGAAACGCAGTACTGGCAGCGACCGCATGTGACTGCAGTTGCTCCCAGGCACGTTACGCTTTCACCGAGCTTGACGTCCGTTACCTTGACGCCTTTTTCCACGACCTTGCCCGCAAACTCATGCCCCAGAATGACCGGCGGATAATTCCGGAAAGTGTCATTCATCACGTGGATGTCAGTCCCACACACGCCACAAAAGGCAACTTCCACTTTCACCTGATCCGCACCGCACGAAGGCTCATCCACATCGAGGATATCGACATTCCCGACTCCTGAAGCGTGTTTTACAAGAGCTTTCATCGGACTCGAAGTGTCTCTGCAGTGCCTCTGTAATATTGTTGCAGAACGTCGGAGTGCGACGTAACACCAACTCATCGCAGCCGCCACCAAAACTCAATCCAACGCTTGGCGAAGATCAGCGATGAGATCGTCCACATCCTCAATGCCGGTCGAATAGCGGACCAGTGCCTCCGGGATACCCATGGCAGCACGATCAGCGGCGGAAACTTCGACGTGGCTAGTGGTCGCAGGCGGACCAACGGTAGTCTCCACCGCACCTAGATTGGCTGCGCGGTGCGCAAATTTCAATTTTGGAAGAAAAGTTTTAACCGTGTCGTAGTCTCCTTTCAATGTGAAACCCATCACGCCGCCAAATCCGCCTGGCATTTGCTTCTTCGCTATGTCATGTTGCGGATGGGATTCGAGGCCGGGATAGTGAACCCGATCAATCGCACGATGCCCTTCCAGAACCTGCGCAATCTTCAGCGCATTTCCGTTCTGGCGTTCGATGCGAAGTTGTAGAGTTTTCAACCCGCGAATCAGAAGATAAGCTGCGAATGGATCGAGCGCCGCTCCCGTAATCTCGCGATAGTGATAGATTTTCTTTACCAACTCCTTTGGTCCACAGATTACCCCGCCCAACGCGTCCGCATGGCCGCCAAGAAATTTTGAAGCGCTATGGACAACCAGATCGGACCCGAGTTGCAGCGGCCTCTGGTTGATGGGAGTAGCAAAAGTGTTGTCCGTGACAACAATCGCGCCGGCTGAATGCGCCGTTGATGCCAGTCGTGCAATATCAACGACTTTCAGGGTGGGATTGGTTGGCGTCTCGAGATAGAGAAGATTACAACCCTTCCGAACCTCGGCCTCGATCTGTTCAGCATCGCTGGTCTCACACAGACAGACATCGATATTGATGTGTGGCAAATATTCGCGAAACAATTGATTGGTGCCACCGTAGGTATCTTTTACCGTGACCACCCGACTTTTCGGACGAAGCAAAGCGAAGAGGGTTGCGCTAATCGCCGCCATGCCAGAAGCGAAGCTGGTTGCCGCTTCTGCCCCTTCCAGCGCGCGTATTTTCTCTTCAAATACCGCGACCGTCGGATTCGTGTTGCGGCTGTAAATGTGTCCTTTAGTCTCCCCTAACGCAACTTTTTGCCAATCATCAAGATTGTCGTAGCCGAATGCCACGCTCTGCACTATGGGTACCTGCGTGGCATGCTGCACCAACGACTCTTCCTCGCCGGCCCACAGCGCTTTCGTGCCGATTCGTGCCCCGCTTACCGCCCGAGTGACTGCATTCTTGTCAGGTGCCGGCAAGAAATCTCCTATCTTAAATAGTTGATAGACATCAGGAACGTGCGGTCAAACATGATCTAAGTGTTCCGCACTGTCGCCCACCTGTAGCGTCGTCCATTGTATCGGGCGTAAGAACAATGCGGCAATTCTGGACCGCGGCACTCGCGGCCTTGGTTGCAAACTTGGCTGTCCACAGCGACAATCTCCTGTGCCGTTTATTTATCCCTTCGAGTCCATGTCGCCCTTACTCGTCAATCAAAGTGAAGAACTTGGGGACCAGAATTGAAGCTCTCCCAATTACTCACCGCGCCGAACCAGCTGACGCTCCTGCGCATGGGGTTTGTTCCGTTTATCGTAATCAATCTAGTTGCGGGTCACTACAAGTTGGCGCTTATATTGTTCGTCCTCGCCGGAATGAGTGATGGTCTCGACGGACTGCTGGCCCGCACGCTGAAACAGCAGACTGTGCTCGGTCAGTATCTCGATCCCATTGCCGACAAGCTTTTGCTCAGCACCATGTTCATGGTGCTCGCCATCCTGCACAAAATTGCCTGGAAGTATACGGTGCTGGTTTTCAGCCGCGACATTTCCATTCTGTTCGCCAGCGCCGTGCTTTATGCCATCGCCGGGCTGCGCGACTTTCGTCCCAGTATCTTTGGCAAGGCCAACACCTTCGCGCAGGTAGCGGCTGTCTTCTTCGTGCTGCTCTTTCAGGTGCAACACACGCGTTGGATCTGGATTACGCAGACGACGTTTCTGCACGCCACAGTTGGCTTCACCATCGTCTCGGCGATGCACTATGTGTTGCTGGTCGGGCAACGCCTGCGCGCGGTCAATCATGCCTCTTCCCACGATCGGCCCGCGGGCTCAATTTGACCCTTTTTCTTGTGTCCCCCTAGAATTGACGATTCTGTCTACTCTTCTTTCACATGGCCTCTGCGCCTTTACAACACGCTGTCCGGCAAAGTCGAAGAATTCCATCCGCTGCGAGGCAATGAAGTTCGCATGTACGCCTGCGGGCCCACCGTTTACGACTACGGACACATCGGCAACTTCCGCACATTTGTTGCGGTCGACATTCTGCGGCGTTTTCTTCTGCAGAGCGGATACTCCGTGCGCCACGTCATGAACATCACCGACGTGGACGACAAGATTATCCGCAACTCTGCGCAGCGACGGCCTCAGCGTCAAGGACTACACGGCCAAGTATGAAAAGGCCTTTCTAGAAGACAGCGCCACGCTGAACATCGAGCAGCCTATTCTGGCCCGGGCCACCGATCACATTCAGGAGATGGCGGAGTTTGTCGCAGAACTCGAAAAGAAAGGATTCGCCTACCGCACGGAAGATGGCTCTTACTATTTCCGCATCGCGAAATTTCCCGGCTACGGCAAGCTTTCAAAGAAGGATTTCGCCGGTATGGAAGACGGTGCGCGCGTCGATGTGGACGAGTACGAAAAAGACAACGCTCGCGACTTCGCTCTCTGGAAAGGCACCCAAGCCGGGGGAGGCGTTCTGGGAGAGTCCATTGGACCAGGACGGCCGGGCTGGCACATCGAGTGCTCCGCCATGTCCATGCAGGAACTGGGGGAAACTTTCGATCTGCACGCCGGCGGCGAAGATCTGATCTTTCCCGCATCACGAAAACGAAATTGCGCAATCCGAGGCGCTGACCGGGAAAACCTTTCGTCCACTTCTGGTTTCATGCCCGCTTTCTGCTGGTGGAAGGCGAGAAGATGTCCAAAAGTGCCGGCAATTTCTTTACATTGCGCGATCTTGCGCTCAAGGGATACAAGCCGTCTTCGATTCGTCTGCTGCTGGCGTCCGTACCTTACCGTCATCAGCTCAACTTCACCTTCGACGGCCTGAAGCAGATGGCCAGCAACGTCGACAAGCTGCGCAACTTTCAAGCTTGCGTCTGACGACCGGCCAATTCCCTTCCGGCACATCCGACTCCACGCTGGCCCGCGAAACCGTCGAGCGCATGACTTCTGCTCTGCGAAGACGACCTCAACACCGCGCAGGCTCAGGCCGCCATCTTCGACATGGTGCGCAAAGCCAACGTCGATGATCGACGGCGGCCAAATCAAGAAAAGATGACGTCGCGCCGCTGCTTGCGGCGCTCGACAAGTTCGACGAAATCTTCGCCGTTCTGCGTGATGACGACGCCCCGAAGATGAAAGCGATTCTCGAATGGGCGAAGCAGCAGGGGCGCGACAAAGATATCAGCCAGGAACTTCTTGAGGCAGCGGAGCGCAGAGTGCGCTCTCTGATGCTGAAATTGAAGAGAAGATATCGCGAAATGGAAGCCGCACGCCGCGCCCGCAACTTTCAGGCTTCCGACGCAATCCGCGCCGAACTGACTTCCGCCGGCCTACTCGTCGAAATCACCAAAGACGGCGTGCGCTGGCGTAGAAAATAGTTGCGGCTCGAGAAGGGATTTAACCGGCTTCGGGGAGAAGGCCGAATCAACATACTAGTGCTGGAATAGCAGCCTCCACCGGCGATCGATGAGGCAGGTGGAAACACTCGTCGGCAACAACCGGTAAACTCATCGGCCCCCAATCTGGGAACGCGAAACCAGCTACCGAGACTTATCTCAGCGCTGGCCCGAGCAATGCTGCATCCAGGGTTGGAATTGCCACTGGGCGCGCATACCTGCTGGTTCCATTGCTTCTTCAAAATCTTCAGGAGTGGGAACCGTGCTCGTGCTCCGCGCCGTCATGGGCAATGGAGATGGACAAGGAGCCGATGGATTCAGCGAGGCAAAGCTGCGGACCGGCCGAGGCCGATGGCGATTGATGCAAAGACGACATGGAAATTTAGGGGACCAGCGGTTACCCCCTTACAAGGTGAGGTATCTTACGCTGCTTTCTCGCTCGCCTGCGCGACTCTCAGAATTGTGCTCTCGTCGAAATGGCGACCTAGAATCTGCAACCCGATGGGCAATTTCTCTTTCGTCTCGCCGCAGGGAACTGAAATTCCCGGGGATGCCCGCAAGATCCGCGGTGACGGTATAAATATCCGCCAGGTACATGGCCAGCGGATCGTCGACTTTTTCCCCCAGCTTGAAGGCCGCCGTGGGGCTGGTCGGCGCTACAATGGCGTCAACCTTCTTGAACGCCTCTTCGAAATCTCTGGTCAGCAGCGTGCGGACTTTCTGTGCCTTCAGATAATAGGCGTCGTAATAACCCGCGCTCAGCGCGTACGTTCCCAACATGATGCGACGTTTCACTTCCGCGCCAAATCCCTGATCGCGGCTGCGCCGGTACATTTCAGAAAGCGTGCGCGCATCTTTAGCCCGATACCCGTAGCGCACGCCATCGAAGCGGGCCAGGTTCGACGAGGCCTCCGCAGTAGCGACGATGTAGTAGGTTGGAATCGCATACTTGGTGTGCGGTAGCGAAACTTCTACGATCTCGCAACCCTGCTTGGCCAGTTTCTGAATGGCGGCTTCGATCGCTGTGCGAACTTCGGCGTCGAGACCCTCTCCAAGATATTCCTTGGCCACTCCGATCTTCAGACCGCGCACTGGCTTTTCTAGTTCAGCGACATAATCGGGTACCGGAACCTCAGCCGAAGTGGAATCCATCGGATCGCGACCCGCAATCGTGTCGCAACACGATGGCGGCGTCTTTCACAGTCTTGGTCAGCGGACCAATGTGATCGAGCGATGACGCGAATGCGATCAACCCGTAACGCGAAACTCGTCCGTAGGTCGGCATCAATCCAACCACACCGCAGAACGATGCCGGCTGACGAATCGAACCGCCAGTATCGGAACCCAGCGTCGCCACCGCCATGTCCGCCGCCACTGCCGCTGCCGATCCTCCCGAGGAGCCCCCCGGGACTCGGGTAAGATCGCGCGGATTATGCACCGGCTTCCAGGCCGAGTTCTCGTTTGACGAGCCCATCGCGAATTCATCGCAGTTTAGTTTGCCCAGCACCACCGCACCGGCAGCTTCCAGACGAGCCACCGCGGTGCAATCGTACGGCGGAATGAACTCCCCCAAAATTTTCGAGCCCGCTGTTGTGCGAATGCCTTTCGTGACCATCACGTCTTTGATTCCGACAGGCACCCCACCTAACGGTGGAAGCTTTTCCCCCTTAGCTGCGAGCGCGTCCATTTCGGCGGCCTTGGCCATCGCGCGCTCCTTAGACAGCGTCAAGAAGGCACCGATCTTGGGATCGTCACTCTCAATTTTGGCGTAATGCGACTCCGCCAGCGCGACCGCGCTGGTCTTGCGCTCCTGAACCGCGGAGCGCGCGCCGTCGATCGTGAGCAAGCCAAGATTCATGGTTGTGGTCCGTGGTCGGTCGTCAGTGGTCAGTCGGTGTCTGGCGTTTAGCCTCTCGCCTGCCACGACACTAACCACTGAACACTATCTTTCAATCACTTTCGGTACTTTGAAAAATGTTCCATCGGCGTCGGGAGCATTTTGCAGTGCAACGTCGTGCGGCAGCGATTTACGGAGACCTTCGTGAATGTCCTCACGACTCGCGTATGCGAACCTTTCACTTCCCTGCTTCGACTGGTCGACGCCGTAGCGGTCGGAAACCTGCGCCATGGGCTGAACGTTGGTCGTATCCAACTCGTTGAGGCTGTCGATGTGGCCCAGGATCGAGTTCAGATCGCGCACCATGCGGGTGCGTTCTTCCGCGCTCAATTCCAGATTGCCCAGGTCGGCAACGTAAGCAACGTCTTTTTCGGTAACTTTCATGATCTCGTAACTACGTGACGCGGACGCTTACTCCCACGACCGTTCCTGGAAGCACAAACTCGATTCGCCTGACGCTTTCGGCGGTGTAGCGGTTGATTACCGCCAGGTACTGCGGGGCCAAGGCTTGCAACTCGGCCCGCCATCCCCCATCGAGGACTTCCACTCGCAAAACGCCCTGCGCGAAATCAAGAGCCTGCGTACGCGTCGCCACCGCGTGTCCACAGGCGAGTGGCCACGCCAGGACGGGACCTTGTCCCGCGGGCAGGCGTCGCAAGCCACCGGCAACAATTTTTTCCAATGCGGCGCCAGCTTGTTCCATGACTCGGGTCATCGGCCTTTATTTTTTTCTGGAATATCTACGATTCGAAACCTGAACAGACTTGATCTTAACATTCCCAGCGATTCTTAGAGCCTGCCCCGCAAAAAATCCAGCAACGGACGGAGCTATTAATTAGTGCAATCCAGCCATAGTCATTCCGCACAGGACGTTATCGCTTGAAGAATTCGCTGTGCCTGAGCGGAAGAGCACTCCTGATCGACAAATCAATCGCGGAATGACGACAGAATTTCAAAACGCGTAACCCTCACTACCGCGCCGCGTAACCATTTCCTCCTTATTGTCAGAACAACAATGTGGGAGCGGGCGAATTTGTTTACGCTCAATTATTTAGTCAAGAATCTCTGTCTGCAGGGGCGTGACAGAAATTCCGTGCCGATCAGTTCCAAAACAAATTACCCGTTAGAAAGGGGGAATTGCTGCTTGACATACCCCATGGCGGTTTCTTTGGACGATAAACGACCTTCGAGCTGGGCATCTTCCACCAGCGAGAGGATTAGCTTGAAGCGCGGCCCCGGCTCGTAGCCTGCTGCGATCAGGTCATCGCCACTGACTAACGGCGCAGGACGAATCTCTTCCGGAGGGATGGACGCGATTCTCTCGCGCGTGAATTGATAGGACCCCAGATCGCCGTGACTGGCGAGGCAATCGAGCCGGTGTAGTTCGAGATGTTCTTCAAATCGAGACTGGCGCACAAATCGCTTGAATGTAGAGTCTTTCATTTGCGGCACGTTGGAAAAACGCATGTGATTGTCGATCAGCCCCAGAATTTGTTCCGTGTCGTCGTGGGAAAAACGCAGGCGCCGGCAAATTTCTTGCGCCATCTTCACGCCAACCGCCACATGTCCATCGAACCGGATGCGGTCCGGTGCAATGCGAAACGTAGCTGGCTTACCCACATCGTGCAACAGTGCACCCCATGCCAGCGACGCCGGGCAAGGATGCGGCAACTTCTCCAGTAAGAGCAGCGTGTGTACAAAAACGTCGCCTTCGGGATGAAACTGCGGCGGCTGTTGCACACCTTTCATGGCGGAGATCTCAGGCAGCACCTCGTCCAGCAATCCGGATTCGTTGAGCAGACGAAAAGCTTTGTGTGCCTGGCCTTCGGTAAGCATCTTGGTCAATTCGTCGCGCACCCGCTCACGTGAGACTTGATGCGCTTCAGGCGCCAGTTGAGGCGCCAGCTTTTGCATGGCGGCCATCGTTGCAGGTTCGATGGTGAATCGAAAACGCGCCGCGAAGCGAACCGCACGTAGCATGCGAAGCTTGTCTTCGGCGAACCGCCGTTCCGGATTGCCGATGGTACGAATGATCCTCGCCTTCAGATCATCTTGCCCCCCGACATAGTCAAGCACTTTGCCGTTCATTGGATCGAGCAGAAGGCCATTGATGGTGAAGTCTCGGCGCTCGACGTCCTCCTGCGCGCTATTGCTGAAACGCACTTGGTCAGGGTGCCGGCCATCGCTGTAACCGATGTCGCTGCGGAAGGTTGCAACCTCAACTAAATTGGATTCTCCAGAATCTGCACCATCCGCTTCTCCGTCGATGCTTTTTTCGCTCGCAGAATCTTTGGCAGTCGCACCCTCCACGTCTGCCAGTGCCGTAGTTTTCGCGGGTACCAGCACTACTCCGAACTGCGCGCCTACCGCATAGGTTTGTGGAAAAATGCGCATGACGTCGTCCGGCGTAGCGTTAGTGGTGACGTCGTAGTCAGAAGGCTCGCGGCCGAGAAGCAGATCGCGAACGCAACCGCCGACAAGATAAGCCTGATAGCCCTCATCACGCAGTCTTCGGACAATTCGCTCGGCGTGCTGTTTTATCTCTGACATTCTGATTTTTGCTAATCGCCTCCGGCGACCGCGTAGACGGGTATGGCTTATGCGACGTGAAGTGGGTTATGCGCCTGCATCGAACTCCGCCCGCAGACGTTGATGTTCTTCTTCGCTCAAGCCGAACCACGACTCGGCGATATCCCGTACACGTTCGAGGGAGGATTGCATTTCAACATGTTTGCGCTTGAGTTCCTCCGCATCCGCGTCGGGCGAGACAAAGATCAGCGGAGCTCCCACCATTACCGCACGCGAGAAAAGATGCGGAATCTGCATTTTGTCCCAGGCTTTTTCCAGAGTATGTGCCTTCTCGACCCCGATATGAAACACGAAGATGGGCCTGCCCGTTTTTCGGGCAAGCATCACCGGACCGGGTTTGGCGATATAGCGTGGTCCCCGGGGACCATCAATCGTGAACGCAACGTCCAGGCCTTCTTCCAAACGCCGCGCCATCACGGCGAGTCCGCGCAGTCCGCCCCTCGTGGAACTGCCTTGCGCGGTGCCAAAACCGAAATGCTCGATCACGCGCCGGGTCCATTGACCGTCGAAATTGGTGGTGTTCATCACCACCACGCCCCGGTTGCGCCAGTACCAGGTTGACGAAATGATACAGCGATGCCAGAAGGCTGAAACTACGGACTTGCCGCGAGCATGAGATTGCTGAAGATACAATCCCAGGCTTTCGAAGCGCAGCGTGGGACCGATTACGCGAACGATAGCGATAACGACTGCCGCAATAATCGGAATCTGCATCCGCCGCCAAAAAGAGAGCTTTGGCAGCCGGGTATCGTAAAGTGAGCTAACCGGCTCGGTGACGGAGGTTTCGCTTGTTACTCCACCCCTGGGTTCGGTCGGTGGTTCACTGGACATTCACGGATATTGTAGTCGCAGGTTGGATCACCTGACAGCTGAGGGGCGGCTACCCTCGCTGGAATCTTCGATTTACACTAAGTGAAAATGGCTGGCACTTATATTCTTGGTATTGAAAGCTCCTGCGACGAGACTGCCGCAGCGGTTGTGCGTTCCGGAGAAAAGTTGGTTTCGAATGTGGTCTTCTCGCAGATCGCCGCGCATCAGCCTTATGGCGGCGTGGTTCCAGAACTGGCTTCGCGTGAACACTTGAAGGCCATCGTGCCGGTGGTGCGAAAGGCCCTTGCCGATGCCGGGCAGAGTTATCAATCGCTTGATGCACTGGCGGTCACTCAAGGACCGGGATTGGCCGGAGCGCTACTGGTTGGAATCAGTTACGCGAAGGCGCTGGCTTTCGCGCTGGACAAGCCTCTGATCGCGGTCAATCACCTCGAAGGTCACATTCATGCGGTGCTGCTCGAGGAGCGGCAGAATGAGAATCGGGAAATCAAGTTTCCGGTACTCGCGCTGGTAGTTTCTGGTGGACATACACATCTGTATCTTGCTGAACAACGCGATCTGCACTGGTCGTACAAGAACATCGGTCACACGCGCGACGATGCGGCCGGCGAGGGTTTCGATAAAGTCGCGAAATTACTGGCACTGGGATATCCCGGTGGCCCCATCATCGACAAACTTTCAACTCACGGTGATCCCACGGCGGTAAAATTTCCCGCGGCGCAACTCAAGCATCGCGACCGGAATGACAAAGGAAATGTCGAATCAGGAGAGCGTTTCGATTTCTCTTACAGCGGAATCAAGACTTCAGTTTTGCGCTACGTCGAAGTTCATAGCCTACAGGCTTCAATCGATGCCCGGAGAAAGGCACTGGCTGCGATTGAGAAACCCTCGCTTGAAAATTATCTAGCTCATTGCGACTCCAAGACTTTGAATCTGGTGGCGTCGTTTCAAAGAGCCATGGTCGAAGATTTAATCGCCAAGACCTTGGCCGCAGCTCGCGCCTGCGATGTGGCAACGTTATTTGTAACGGGAGGCGTGGCCGCGAATAACGAGCTGCGTCAACGTTTCGAAGGGGCAGCAGCTATGGAAGGCTTGCCCGTATACTTTCCTTCGCGTCCCTTATCGACTGACAACGCTGCCATGATTGCGGCGGCCGCGTACCCTAAGTTTCTTGCTGGTCAGTTTGCTACGGAAGATTTTTCCGCGGAAGCGTCTTTGAAGCTCTAGGTTAGTTTCCCGAGCTCGCAATACCCTATTCCCAGATCCAATTTCAGGATTTACTTCGCTGCGGCTGCAGCCCGGCTACCCAGGACGGCTTCGAGCGCCTTCTCAAGCTGGGATTCAATGTCTATGTCTTTGAAGATGGCGAAGTTGGCTCGGTGTTCTGTAGCGACGAATCCGCTATTCTTGCCGGCGACGATGATGATCGGGATGTGGCACGTCTCGGGTTGAGCCTTCAGTGCGGTGATCAGTTCCGTGCCGCTCATCTTGGGCATTTGCATGTCCGTGATGATGATGTCGGGGTGTATCCGCTTCACGACGGCAATAGCTTCCTCGCCGTTAGTCGCCGACTCTACAGCATGACCACGCTCTTCCAGGAACCGGCAAACCGTATGCCGGATGAGCATGGAGTCATCCACAACCAACGCTACGAGCGGAGTTTGCTTATTTGCGGACAAAGTATTCCCCGCGCGACATTAACAAAGTGTTACGGCACCAGCAAGAATAAAAGGGGCAGGCCTGATTACTTTTGTCACGCGCCTGGGTCAGACTGTTCTTCTTTTGCCAGTTTTGTTTCTTCAATGGCCATATCCTTGAATTCGCTTGATTCGAAAATCTCGCGACACTCTAGGCATTCAACGAATTCGGAGTCTTCTTCGCGGGCCACGATTTGCACGCGCGGGTGCTTGCACGGTGTCATACTTTTATTCTCGGGAGGTTTGGACGACGGGGTTGGAGTCATAAATCCGGTGTTGGAGTTTCCCTTTTCGAGAAGTTCGAGGAATTTGCCGGAAATTGGCGGTATTTTAGACCGGCTGAATGGGAAGTCAAGTCCCTCGCGTAATCTTTCTCATATCTTCCTCATATCTTCCGAAACCTCTGCCTTCTGAACGATCCGGTTCGCTGTTCGATGTCGCGGTCTGTGGTTTCACCCCTGTTTTGTTGCTATTGCCTGTAAGGGGTTGCATTTGAGCGGTTTGGCTCCTAAAATAACAATGTCCGACTAAAAAGGTCGGCTTTTATCGACATGCTCAAATTAACCAAGAAAGCGGATTACGGGTTGATGGCCATGAAACATCTGGCCGAGCATGCGGAGCGCGGCGCGTGCAGCGCGAAGGACGTGGCGGATTCTTACCATATCCCTCAAGAGGCGCTGGCCAAGATCTTGCAGAGGCTGGTGAAGGCTGGATTGCTTCATTCGCAGCACGGGACCAACGGCGGATATACCCTGGCCCGCGATCCGGCAAAAATTACGGCGTTTGAAGTGATTCGCGCCATCGATGGCCCGCTTTTTATTACTTCTTGCGTCACTGTCAGAGGTGAGTGCGATCAGAGTGACCGGTGCAACATCCGCGAACCTTTGCGACGAGTAAGTCATAGCATCGAAGAGGTACTACGGCGCATCACTATCTCAGAGATGAGGGATGAAGCTGCGGCCGAGGGGCCGGCGGAGCTGGTCACGATCGGCTAGTTGGAAAGACCGCTGATCCCTTTTGGGTCAGCCGAACAGCCGAGGGCGGCTGTCCCTGCGTGAGTTTTCTAAGTTCTTAGGAGAGCAACTATGAGCACGGATGTGAAAACGATCCCCCAGGGGACAAACGGACACGAATCACAAACCCAGGAACACCGGACGAGTCCCGATGGAATCAAGTTGCCGGTTTACATGGACAACCATGCGACCACCCCCATGGACCCGCGGGTGCTTGAGGAAATGCTGCCTTACTTCATGGAGAAGTTCGGCAACGCGGCGAGCCGTAACCATTCTTTCGGATGGGCGGGCGAAGAAGGTGTGGAGACTGCCCGCGAGCGTGTAGCCAAGCTGATTGGCGCAACCACTAAGGAAATCATCTTCACCTCGGGCGCAACCGAGAGCGATAACCTCGCCATTAAGGGTGTGGCGGAGATGTACCGCGAAAAGGGCAACCACATCATCACAGCCGTGACCGAACACAAGGCGGTGCTCGATACCTGCAAGCGTCTGGAGAAGTCTGGCTACCGGGTCACATACATGGCGGTGCAGAAGGACGGTCTGATTGACTTGGAAGAACTGAAGCGGGTCATGGATGAAAAGACCATTCTGGTGACGATCATGGCCGCAAATAACGAGATTGGCGTGCTGCAGCCAATCGCCGAAATCGGCAAGCTATGTCACGAGCGTGGAGTAATTTTCCATACCGATGCGACCCAGGCCGTGGGCAAGATTCCGATTGACGTCAACAAGATGAACATCGATCTGATGTCGATCTCGGCCCATAAAATGTATGGTCCGAAGGGGGTGGGGGCCTTGTACGTGCGGCGCAAGAATCCGCGGGTGCAGATTTCCGCGATCATTGATGGTGGCGGCCACGAACGCGGCATGCGCTCCGGAACCCTGAATGTCCCCGGCATCGTGGGACTGGGCAAAGCGTGCCAACTCTGCATGGAAGAGATGGCCAAGGAAAGCTGCCGTATGGCGGGCCTGCGAAATCGCCTGCGGGACAACATCATGGGCCGACTGGATGAGGTTTATATCAACGGCTCTTGGGAGAATCGCCTGCCGAGCAATCTGAATATCAGTTTTGCCTATGTGGAAGGCGAATCGCTGCTGATGGGCATCAACGACGTGGCGGTTTCCAGCGGCTCGGCGTGTACCTCAGCGACGCTAGAACCATCTTATGTATTGAAGGCTCTGGGGACAGGCGATGACCTGGCGCACAGTTCCATTCGCTTCGGTCTGGGTCGGTTCAACAGCGAAGCTGAAGTGGATTATGTCGCGGATCGCGTCGTGGAAACGGTACAACGTCTGCGCGAGCTTTCGCCCCTGTATGAAATGGCGAAAGAGGGTGTGGATTTGAAGAACGTGAAGTGGGCTAGCGAATAGGGAGAGTCGGGTCGCGCTTTATTTCATCGTGTTTTGCGCGATGATGCGCGGTTGCTCCCTTAGCGCGACCACGACGCTCAGGATGACAACAGAATCAAATTTCAGGAGAGGTCAAAATGTCTTATAGCGATAAGGTTCTCGATCATTACTCAAATCCGCGGAACGTGGGTTCCATGGACAAGAACAGTTCGGAAGTGGGTACTGGTCTTGTGGGGGCGCCGGAGTGCGGCGACGTCATGAAGCTGCAAATCAAAGTTAATCCGCAAACCAACATTATTGAAGACGCGAAATTCAAGACGTTCGGTTGTGGATCGGCAATCGCCTCGTCTTCCCTGGCCACCGAATGGGTGAAGGGTAAGACAGTAGAGGAAGCGCTTCAGATCAAGAACACGGAGATCGTAAAAGAGCTGGCGCTGCCTCCGGTCAAGATTCACTGCTCGGTGCTGGCAGAGGACGCCATCCGGGCGGCGATTCATGACTGGAAGAAAAAGCAGGATGTAGCCAAGCCGGTCACGGCTGAGGCACGGTAAGGAAGCGCGCCAAACGCGCGTCTTTGCGACCGCAGAGTGCGCGGCGCTTTGTGCGGCGGGTCTGAATCCCTCGGTGCAAAGGCCGCATCTCAAGATGACAGGATGATTACTACCGAACAAAGCGCAACACCTGCGAAGACCACCCCCGCAAAGGGCGTGCAGGTCACGGAGAAGGCGTTGGCCAGAATTCGCACCGCCATCGTGAAGGAAGGCATTTCGCCTGAACAGGGCGGGCTGCGTCTGGGCGTGCAGGGCGGCGGGTGCTCAGGATTGAGCTACAACATCCGCTTCGATACGCAGCCGCGGGAACGCGACCGGATTTACCAGTTCGGAGATGTGCGAGTTTTCGTGGACCCGAAGTCATTCATCTACCTGCACGGCATGATTCTCGACTACCAGGAAACGCTGATGCAACAGGGATTTGTGTTCGTAAATCCCAATGCATCAAAGTCGTGCGGATGCGGCACATCATTCTCAGGGTGATTTGTGTGTGGCGCGGGCGCCCTCGCCCGCGAGCTTGGAGCGGCAACGCCCTCCGCGCTCCGGTTTCTTCGGTTTAGCTTCCCCGGTCGATGGAAACCCCTGAGATTTTCTTGACGGATATGGCGGTCGCTGGCAGGGCGTTCGCGCCACACAATCACGACATGGCGATTGATACTTCCAAGACGATTTCGACGGATGGGGGCAACGAAGCTACTTCCAGTTGCTGGTCGTGCGGTGACATGCGCGCCGCTCACTTCTGCCAAGCCTGCGGAAAGGTACAGCCGCCCGCACCGGTGGACTATTTCGCGTTCTTTGGGATGCCGCGAAAGTTGAATGTAGACGCCCCGCGGCTGGAGCGGGAGTTTTACGAACTAAGCCGGAAGCTGCATCCTGATCTGAATGCGCGCGCCGACAAACGCGAGCAGGAGTGGAGTCTGGAGCAGAGTTCGCTGCTGAATGACGCGTATCGCACATTGAAAGATCCTATCGGGCGAACCCAATATCTGCTTGGGCTGGAAGGTGTGGAACTGGAAGAGCAGTCTATGAGCGCTACCGAAAAGGCTCGAGCGGCGGGCGAAGTCAAAAAACAGATTGTGCCTCCTGACCTGCTGGAGGAAGTGTTTGAGTTGAACATGCAACTGGAAGAGTTGCGGATGCAAAGAAAATGGGCGAGGACGACCCGGCCCTAATCGAAGAAGTGGGCAAGCAAAAGATGGACCTCGAACAGAAATACGAATCGATACTCGAGGAACTGAAAAACCACTGGAGCGCGTGGGATAGAGCGGTGGATAGCGGCGACGAGGCCGGCCTGCGGCAGGCGCGGGACAAGATGGTGGATCTGCTCAACCGGCGGAATTACATCAGGAATCTGGTGAGGGATGTGAACGAGGTATTGGGGAGCTAAAGAGATTTCAGATTTGTGATTACAGATTTTGTATTGAAGAATCTGAAATCTTAAATCTGCTATCTGCAATTGGTATGGCTACTGATCGCATTGTCGGAATCGATCTCGGTACCACTAACTCACTAGTGGCTTTCATGCAAGGGGAAAGCCCTGTCGTGATTCCAGGGGAAGATGGGTTGAACCTGGTGCCATCGGTCGTGGCGCTGGATGAGAATGATCAAGTGATTGTCGGCAATGCGGCGCGAAAGTATTTGATTGAGACGCCTGAGCGAGCCGTGTACTCGATCAAACGTTTGATGGGACGCGGACTTGAGGACATTCAGCAGGAACTCAAGCTGTTTCCCTTTCATCTGGCGGACGATCTTCAGTCCGGCGAAGTGCTGCGCATTCGACTGGGAGAAAGGACATTTACCCCGCCTGAGATTTCGGCGTTTGTGTTGCGCCAGTTGAAGCGGAATGCGGAACGATTCTTTAATGCGCCGGTGACCAAAGCGGTGATCACGGTTCCCGCTTATTTCAACGACGCCCAAAGGCAAGCGACCAAAGACGCTGGCCGCATTGCCGGCTTAGAGGTGTTGCGGCTGGTAAACGAGCCGACGGCCGCTTCTTTGGCCTACGGTCTTGACCGGAAGAAGAACGGGGTCGTCGCGGTTTACGATCTTGGCGGCGGTACGTTCGACATTTCCATTTTGAAGTTGCACGACGGCATTTTCGAAGTGATCGCTACAAACGGCGACACGCACCTTGGCGGCGACGATATCGACAATCTTTTGATCGCAATCGCCCTCGATGACATTCGCGGGGATATGGGCGTGGATGTTTCACGAAACGGCGAGGTTGTAGCGACAATTCGCAAGGCGGTGATCGACGCCAAGATTGCGCTGTCTTCAGAGCCCGCCACTAACCTTGAAGTTGAATTGCCGGGTGGAAAACGATATCTGCGCGAGATTACGCGAGAACAGTTTGAGCAGTTGATCCAGCCGATTATCGATCGCACTGCGGGTCCGTGCAAACAAGCGCTAAAAGATGCCGGATTAAGGCCGGAGGAGATTGATGAGGTAGTGCTGGTTGGGGGATCCACCCGAATTCCCAAGGTGCGGGCGCTGGTCGAGGAAATGTTCCGGCGAAAGCCGCACATCGATTTGAATCCCGACGAAGTTGTGGCGCTGGGAGCGGCCGTGCAGGCCAATATTCTTTCCGGCGGCTCTGAGGCCACTGAGAATATGCTGCTGCTCGACGTGACGCCGTTGTCTTTGGGCATTGAGGTGGCGGGGGGTGTTACCGACAAGATCATTCTCCGCAATTCGACCATTCCGGCTTCGGCGACGCAGCATTACACCACGCAGGTTGATGGCCAGGCGAATGTTGCGATCCACGTATTGCAGGGAGAACGGGAACTGGCGAAGGATTGCCGGTCCTTGGCTCGCTTTGACCTTCGGGGAATCCCGCCGATGCCGGCGGGAATACCACGGGTTGAAGTAAGGTTTCTGATCGATGCAAATGGCATTTTGCATGTCTCTGCGCGGGAGCAGCGCAGCGGGAAAGAAGCAGAGATTCAGGTTCAACCTAGCTATGGTCTGACCGATGAGCAGGTCGAGAGCATGATTCTGGATTCGTTCGATTCGGCGGAAGAGGACTTTCGTCAACGACAAGTGATTGAGGCACGGAACGAAGCCGGCACAATTCTGACCGCATTGGAAAAAGGCAAGAAGAGTCCGGCATGGGGCCAGCTCACCAACGACGAGAAAAAGAAAATTGCCAAACTTGAGAGAGCTTTAAATCGGGTGAAGGACGAAGATGACTATCCCGCGATTCGCACGGCTATCGATGGCCTGAACCAGGGGACGATGCGACTGGCGGAATTGATGATGGATAGCGCGGTATCCTCCGTTCTCAAGGGCAAGACGATGGATCAGGCTGATTTGGGAGAGGGACCCGATGCACCGCATCCCGTGGCCAAGGCTGAATTCGAGTAAACCAGTTGTCGGTGGTTAGCGGCCAGTTGTCAGTCAGACAGGAGATGGCATGGCAGAAGAGAAAAACCAGAGTGCGGGAACGGCTACGGTTGAGGCTCCGGGCGAAAACACTGTCCAGATTACGTTTCTCCCCGAGGGCAAGACGGTGCAGTTCGAGCACGGCAAGCTGCCGTATAAGGACCATGGCAAAGAGGAGTCGCTGCTGGACGTGGCGCTGAACTATGGCGTCCGGCTGGACCACGCCTGCGGTGGCAATTGTGCCTGTACTACCTGTCACATCTGGGTGAAAGAGGGAGCAGAGAATATCTCCGAGATGGATGACGACGAAGCTGACCGGCTGGACATGGCCGCCGATTTACAGTTAAACTCCCGACTCGGTTGCCAAGCGGTGATTACCAAGCCCGGCAAAGTCGTGGTCGAGATTCCGGCATGGAACCGGAATTATGTTTCGGAGGAACACTAACAAAGTTGCTGGCCGTTCGCAGGATATTTAGACAACCGCCGATGGCCGAGGAGCGTTATGCGGAACGAATTTACGTGGGACGATCCTGAGGACCTTGGCATTCTGCTGTCCGAGAAACACCCTGAGACGGACCCATTGGCCGTGCGATTTACGGATTTGCATCGGTTGGTGACGGAGTTGCCGGAGTTCAAAGACGATCCCAAGAAGTCGACTGAGGGGAAGCTGGAAGCCATTCAGATGGCCTGGCACGCCGAATTTATGGACCGCACGCAGGCTTAGAACTTTCCTCCGCGGCTAAAGCCGCGTGCCGTGCGGATTGCCATTGGCACGAGCGAAGTTGTCGGTTCGCGGTTGTGCTTTCTTCAGGTTGTGCGTCACAAAACCTTCCTTCCCAAGACATTCTTCCCCAAACAGATTCGCCGGGGTGGCGGAACTCTTCGATGACGTTGCGTCACAGCTTCGTCAAATCAGGCGATCGTTACGGCATGGTTTGCGTATCAGCTTGCAGTCAACCGACCCTAGCCGGCTCTTCCACGTTGGCATCGCGCAGAAACTTTGCCGCCTCTTCTGGCGAAGTGGGATTGATATAGAAGCCTGTGCCCCACTCGAATCCGGCGGTTTTGGTGAGTTTGGGCATAAACTCGATGTGCCAGTGATAGTGATCGTTGGTTGGATCCTGCACCGGCGAAGTATGAATAACCAGGTTGTACGGTGGATTTTCCAATACGCGCTCGGCCTTGCTGAGCAAGGTTTTCAGCGCGCGCGCCAGGTTCTCGAACATGTGGGTCGACGAATTCTCGAATGCCGACTCATGCTGCCGGGGCAGGATCCACGTCTCGAATGGAAAACGCGGAGCGTAAGGCGCGAGGGTGATGAAATCCGGATTTTCGGCAACAACCCGCGCGCCCGTTTCAGTTTCCTGGCGAATAACGTCGCAAAACACACAGCGCTCTTTGTACATGTAGTACTGCTTCGCGCCTTCGATTTCTTCGCTCACGTAGATGGGAACGATTGGCAGCGCGATGAGTTGCGAATGGGCATGCTCCAGGGACGCTCCGGCGGCTTCGCCGTGATTCTTGAATATCAGGATGTATTTGAAACGACGGTCTTTTTTGAGATCGAGAATGCGGTCGCGGAAGGTCCAGAGCACATCTTCAATTCGCTTGGGCGGAAGATTCGCGAGGCTGGCGTTGTGGTCCGGAGTTTCGATGATGACTTCGTGAGCGCCAATGCCGTTCATCCGATCGAACATGCCCTCGGCCTGGCGGTCAAGATTGCCTTCGATGCCTAGCGCCGGAAATTTGTTAGGGACTACGCGGACGGTCCACCCTGGGGCGTTGCGCTGTGGCGCGGGACCGCCATTAAGACTGGGGCGGTACGCCTGAATTTCCGGCGGGGTTTTAGACTCATTGCCGTAGCAAAAGGGACAGAAACCGCCTCTGATTTTTACTTCATCACGAACGAAGTCTGATGGGCGTTTGGCACGGTCGGTGGAAATGATGACCCAGCGACCCACGATGGGATCTTTTCGAAGCTCTGGCAACTCAGTCCTTTCGATAACGCGGGGAAGAACGAGGTATTTTACGCTAAGGATGGAGCATTCTAAACAGTTCAATCTGTGGCTGACTCGAGTGCTGATCGTAGTACACGCTAACGACCTCCGAGTCGCCACAGGCATGCAGGTGCAAATGGCGTAGATCTTCACGGGCGACGGCTAACAGTTCGCGAAGCTTTTTGCGATCCACCGCCCGGCTTCGGCAGGTTTGACGTTACGGGTGGTACGGGTTTTGACCTCAATGAAACAGAGTACGTCGCGGTCCCAGCCGATCAAATCGATTTCGCCGCCGCGATTGGGTAAACGGAAATTGCGCGCTACATCAGATATCCACGCTTTCGCAAAAGTAAGCGGCTTCGTCTCCGCGACGGTTAGTACGAAGATGTTGCACCATGGCATCTGGGACAAGTTTTTCCGAATGATCCAATCGAGAACCTTGATGGTGGGCGCGAGTGAGACTTGCAGAGAACATTGGTCCGACCTGAAGGTCGCGGTCGCTGATTTCAGATGATTGAGCCAGATGCGGGCTGTGACCGACTTCACAAAGCGTTTGGTGTAATCCGGAAATGGGGAAAATGCAAACACGAGCCGCCTCAGGTAAGGTCTGTTGATGTCGAGAAGCCGATTGGCAGATTGATCCAGAAATCGTAAGTCGTTGTTCTAATGTGCTCGGCACTGACGCGGAAAATGGCGTAGGCTAGAGACATGTACAAAACAATCAGAAGCATCACCGGTGGGACCCTCATGACCTGCGTCGACTGCGGACATGCCGTCACTATGGACAAGACTTGCGAGACGCCCATTCAGTCGGCAACGGACATGCTGAAACACATGGCCGCCCACAATGCCGCACGTGCATTTGCCCCTGTGCAACGCTCAATTGTTCCGGCAGCGGAAGTTGTCGTTCCGGTCGAGGTAGCTCTTTCGCAACCGGAAACGCAGTTATTGTCCGCCTCAACGCCGTTGCCGTCCAAATAAAGGCGCCGTTTGAACGGGCTGAAGCTTGCAATGACCATCCCTTACACCAAGGCTTTGACCTTTTCGCCCGGCCGCCTCTTGGATATCGAACAGCAGTAAATTTAGAGTTTCCATGAAGTCTTTGCTTTCCCTTTTTCGATTGGTTTTTGGATGCCGTCACAGTCAGATCAGCCGAGTATTTACAATCAACGGCCGAACGTATCAGGTCTGCTACAAGTGCGGCCGAGAGTTTGAGTTGGACGCGGCTTAATCGGGCAGCCCTCTTCGAGTCGGTTCTTCTGAGCGGTTCTTCTGAGCGGTTCTTCCGGAGGATTAGCGTTCTTCGCGGGCGCGAAGCCAATCGAGAAACATCTGTTCGATGGGTTTGTCGTAGGTCATCAGAACGTGGCGGACGGTGTGGCCGCTGACAAAATGACAAACTTCCTCGGCTAGATTTTTAGCGTGGTCCCCTGCGCGTTCGAGGGATTGAGTCATAAAGATGACTTGCAAACTCGCCTGGCGCTGCACGTGCTCCGGATTTTCGATGTGGCGGAGAAAGATCAGATTGCGCAGGCGGTCAATCTCAGCATCGGCGCGGAGTACGGCTACGGCCTGTTTGATATCCCGAGTAGAGAACGCCGTTCCGGCATCTGCCAGCATTTTCTCCAGCACCGTGGCCATATGAGTAAGGTCACGAGTGTCCTGGGAATCGAGGCGCGAACAAACTGACTGCGCGCTTCCAGAAAAGCTAAGCAAAAGATCGCCAATTCGCTCCAGGCTGATCATGAACTTCATGCAGGCTAGCAGCTCACGAGCCTCAGTTTCGGTCACCTGGGTGATGATCTGGGTCACCCCGGCGTCGATTTCCATATCCAGGCGATCCAGTTCTTTTTCGCGTTCGCGAAGCGTGTTCAGAAGCGAAATAGATGCCGTCGCGATGCCCTCCGCGGCGGTCCCCGCCGCCTCTTTGGCGACTTGGCAAGCTTCCACGGTGCGCCTTACAAGCTCCGCATGAGGAGAATTCGCATCGGGTCTTCTCGAAATGGCTGTGCTCACTGGCGCGCTCCTTCCGGAAGTGACTCGAGCGTCCTGCGACAGAGTCTGTCTAGTCCTTCGGGCGCTGGTGTGGATGGTCAATACCGGAGGATAGGTTGTTTTTTCAATCGTTTGGTTAACAGGCTATGAATTTATGATTGCCCCCTCGACCGAAATAAAATTCCCCGCCGATAAACCGGATTGGAATGAAAATGAAACTGAGGACGGGTTAAACACATGCCGCTAGGAGGCCGGTTCAGCCAAAGGAAGGGTGAATATGAAAGTGGACCCATGGTTGAGTTCACTTTGGGCACGGATGGTGCCGCGGTGGGCCAGCACGATGTGTTTGGCGATGGCGAGGCCCAGTCCGGTGCCTCCGGATTCGCGCGAGCGTGCTTTATCTACCCGGTAAAAGCGTTCGAATAGCCGGGCCAAGTGCTCCGAAGGAATTCCGGGCCCGAAATCCTGCACGTAAAACTCCACAGCCCGGGGGATCGATCGGGCTCCCAAAACAATGCGACCGCCGGAAGCCGCATACTTCAACGCATTTTCCAATAAATTCGAAAATATCTGGTGAATGGCTTCGGAATCGGCACCCACGGGACTGCCTACCGCTTCCTCGACGTTCAATTCAACATGTTGTGCGCGAGCAATCTCACGGAAACTCTGCACTGCTTCCTGGAGAAGCTCTGCCGGTGCGACGGGTTGAATGTCAAAACGCTGCTCGCCGGACTCTACTCGAGCCAAGGTAAGCAGATCCTCGGTAAGTCGTGACATGCGCAGCGCACTCTTGCGAATGATTTCGAGGAACTCGCGGGTATTGTTCTCAGACGCACTGTCGAGCAGAGTCTCCGTGTAGCCCTGGATGGAGGTCAGCGGGGTACGAAGCTCGTGCGATACGTTGGCGATAAAATCGCGGCGCGTCTTTTCCACTCGTTCGGTCTCGGTGAGATCGCGCAAGACGGCCACGGCTCCGCCCCCCGGCATAGGCGCGGCCGTAACATCAAAGGTACGGCCTGGCAGGATTGACGCGGCGCGAGCGGTGGATACCCTGCGCAATTCGCTCGCCTCACGCACGGCACTGAGGAAATCGGGATCACGAACTGTCTCCACTAGTGGCGCGTTCTTACGAGAGTGCTGGGGAACAAGCTTGTCCATGGAGTGGTTCGCCCACTGGACGCGATCATCGGCACTGATGGCGATGACGGCGTCCTGCATACTGTTGAGCAGGGTTTCGAGCTGGCGTTGACTGGTCTGCAAAGCCGCGAAGCTGGATTCGAGACGGCGGGCGGTTTTATCGAGAGCGGCTGCCACGTGGCCAATTTCGTCTTCGGATTTTTCGCCAATGCGCGCCGTTAAATCTCCAGCGGCGATCCGATCCGCGAATTGCACGATGAGGTGCAGACGAACTGCAGTCAAATGCGCCGCCAGGGCTGAGATTACGGCCGAAACTGCAAAGGCCAACAGTGAACTGATCAAAAGCGAGCGGCGAACACTTGCAAGCGCTGCAGTCACTTCAGAAAGAGGATAAGCAAGACGAACCGCACCGCCGCTTACCGGTGCGGCCACATAGAGAAAGGGAATGCCTACTGTAGGGCTACGGCGAGCGTCGGTCCCTGCTTCGCCTTTCAGCGCGGCGGCAAATTCAGGGCGGGTCGATTGGTTCTCCAGGGCGGCCGGATCGGCTTCGGAATCAGCCAACACCTTACCCTGTGAATCAATGATGGTCGCGCGGGCGCCAGCGGCCTGTGCTTCCTGTGAAGCGAGTTCGGATAACGACTGCCGGGTTGAAGACGTCGACAACGCGAGAGCGCTGTTCACGCGGTTGGCAAGCATCAACGTCTTTTGCCGGAGGTTGCGCTCGATTCCCTGGCGAAGGGACTCGTCCCAAGCATGACGGATGGAGACATCCAATGTCACCGTGGCAGCCAAAATCACCAGCGCGAAAGCTACCATCAGTTTCACGAAGATGCGGTTTCTCACTTAGGGGCCTCGAAGCGGTAACCGGCGCCACGCACGGTTTTTAGATAGCGGGGATTCTCGGGATCGGGCTCGATTTTTTCACGTATGCGCCGGACATACACGTCCACGGAACGCGGTGTGACATATGCAGTGTCACGCCATACGGAATCAAGTAACTGATCGCGCGTAAAGACGCGGCCAATGTGGCGGGCGAAATAGTCAAGCAGCCGAAACTCGGTAGCGGTGGTCGTTACCAGATTGCCACGCACGTTAAGGGTCATGGCGCCGGGATCGATTTCGATCTCGCCAATCTTTACCGGCGCTTGCGACAGAGGCCGTTCGAAGCGCCGCAGCACTGCCTTGACGCGGGCGACGAGTTCTCTAGGGCTGAAAGGCTTGGGAATGTAGTCGTCGGCGCCGAGTTCAAGGCCGAGGATGCGGTCGGCTTCTCCACTTTTAGCAGTCAGGAAGATTACGGGAGTGGCTGCCAGTGCCGGTATCTGGCGGATCTGACGGCAAAGTTCAAGACCATCTTTACCCGGCACCATGATGTCGAGAATGAACAGAGCGGGACGCTGACGTTCGGAATCGGCGATGACCGTATTGCCGGTGGCGAACACTCTTACAGCGAAACCGTCCGCTTCGAGATGATGCCGCACGAGTCGGGAAATGTCCGGGTCGTCTTCGACGACAAAGATGCTGGGTTTCATGGGGAGTATTGTAGCGGGGGTTTGACGGGAGCACCTAGCGCTCTGGGAAATACTGTTGTGCTTCAATCACCAAGTTGTTCACCCTATCCAACCAAAAGCGCTTGCCCGCCGGCACTACCGTAGTGGCGCTGTATTCCGTGATGATGGCCGGGCCGGCGTAATTTTTGCCCACCTTTAGAGAGTCGCGGGAATGGATTGCGGCTACCGATTTCTTTCCCGAGAAAGCCGGCGCGCGGCTGGGTATTGCCCGATCCGCGGCGAGAGGTGCCGTCCGAGCACCTTTCGTGTTTGACCGCAATCGAGCCTGAGAGGACTTGATAGATGAACGAAGACGCAGGGTGACAAGTTCGAGTTCGCGATTCGGGTAATGATAGCCATAGCGTCGTTGGTGCTCCTGGCGAAAATCGCGAATCAGGTTTTGGGTGTATGGAATGCTCAACTCGTATCCCTGGCCTTGGTATCGGACGTCCACGCTGCCGTGGTGCACCGGGCGGCCGGGCCATTTTTCGCGATGGAAGTCGGCTTCGGAGTGAATACGTAGTGTCGCAAACTCCTGTGCGAGCCTGTCGGCTGGCAGTTTGTTTTGGACTCGCCAGAGCACGGTGCGCGAATAATTTTTGACAACATCGCTGACCAGGATTCCGAAAGCCGAGAGAGCGCCGGGAAGCACGGGGACAATCACTCGCGGAATACTGAGAGCTTCGGCGAGTTCGCAGGCATGGAGGCCACCCGCGCCGCCAAAAGCCACCAGAGTGAAGTCGCGAGGATCGTAACCGCGCTCTACGGATACCACGCGAACGGCTTTTTCCATGGTTGCATTAACTACGCGAATCACTCCGGCAGCGAACTTCTCCGCCGTGAGGTTAACGGCGTGCCGTTTGAGCCACTCCCTGACAAGGCATTGCGTTCGCTCGAGATCGAGAGTGAAATCTCCTCCGAGAAAACGATGCGGTTGAAGCCGTCCCAAAATAAGATTGGCGTCTGTGACTGTAGGTTTGATGCCTCGCCCGTAGCAGATGGGGCCAGGATCGGCACCGGCAGATTCTGGTCCCACGCGCAGCGCACCGGCAGCATCGAATCGGGCAATCGAACCTCCGCCTGCGCCGACGGTATGGATGTCGAGCATGGGCACCCTGACCGGCAAACCAGCAATCTCGGCCTGGCTGTCAGCATGAATATCGCGATCAATGAGAGCAACGTCGGTGGAAGTTCCGCCCATGTCGAATGAAATGATGCGGTCATACCCACTCCGGCGAGCCATAGCGGCCGCTCCCACGACACCGCCAGCGGGGCCGGAGAGGACCGTGCGCACAGGTTCACGCGCCGCAGAACCAATTGCGGTGATTCCGCCGCTCGATTGCATGACAAAAATACGGGACACGGCTGCGCGGGAATTTCGCCCTGATCGCGTACGTCTGACAAGATTCTCCAGATATCGCTGCATCACAGGTTGCAGGTATGCGTTCACTACCACAGTGCTGGTACGCTCGTATTCGCGGAATTCGGGGATGATCTGGTGCGATATCGAGACCGGGACGCCGAGTTTTTTGATAGCACTGGTTACCGCTTTCTCATTCTCCGGATTGGCGAAGGAGAAGAGGAGCGATACGGCGATGGCCTCGGGAGTGCTCTGGCGCAGATCTTCATGCAGAGACTCTAAGTCTTTTGCAGAAGGCGAATGCAAGATCTCGCCATCGCTGGCCGTACGCTCATTCAGACCGAAGCGCATGCCAGCGGCGACCAGTGGTTCGATGCGATCGAAAAAGAAGTCATAGAGTTTGGGACGCGCCTGACGGCCGATCTCGATGGCGTCTTCGAAACCGGCGGTTGTAACCAGCGCGACCCGTGCTCCTTTTCGCTCTAACAGGGTGTTGGTACCGACCGTTGTTCCGTGCAGAAGAACTACCGGGCCCGAACGACTGATTTGTAGCAAGGCCTCGGCGATTGCCGCGGAAGGGTCCGCCGGCGTGGAAAAAACCTTCAGCATCCGAAGTTGCCCGCGCTCTATCCAAATGCAATCAGTGAAGGTTCCGCCAGTGTCGATGGCGATAGTGAGGGGCCGAGTTTTCGAAGAGCGAGGCATTGAGGTTAAGCGGGAAGATTAACATTTTCGATCAAAACGGACGGGTCGAATAGGGACGAACCGTCCCAGAATCGCGAAGGTTCGCTCGGCTGGACAGAAGTTCTATCTCTCCGCTTGTGGCAAAACCATCGTTATTGATGTTTTGTGTTCAGCGCCATGGTTACCAGGGTCTTCTGTTCTACTTCGTGCGCCTTGGCAGAACCTGTGGCCGGGCTAGCACTCGCTGAACGTTTGATCGACAGGACCGGACGCTCGCCAGCAATCCGACGCAGACGCGGAAGTACATAGAACAGCGCCCCCATGTTGGCCGGCTCTTCCTGCACCCAGACGATCTCGCGGGCTGAAGGATAAAGCGCGAAGATCCGCTCGAGCTCTTTTTCGGGAAAAGGGTAGATTTGCTCGAGAAATATGATCGCGCTGGACGTCTCCTTTTTCTTTCGTCGTTCGGCGCGCAATTCGTGACCGATCTTGCCTGTACCGAGCAGAATGCGAGTCACTCCGCCACTCTCGGCTTCCGCCAAATCTTTGTCTGGCAGCACATTCAGGAATCGCTGTTGAGTGAACTCCTCAATCCCGGAAGATGCGTCGGGATGACGCAGCATGCTTTTAGGGGTGAAGACCACAAGGGGCTTACGCCAGTGACGCAAGGCCTGGCGTCGGAGCAAGTGAAAATATTGGACAGCATTCGACGGCTGGCAGATCTGAAAATTGTCGCGAGCGGCAAGTTGTAGAAACCGCTCAATTCGCGCGGAGGAATGCTCCGGCCCCTGTCCTTCATAGCCATGGGGCAAGAGCAGGACCATTCCCGAGAGCAAGCCCCACTTGTCTTCTCCGGCGCTGATGAATTGATCGATTACCGCCTGGGCGACGTTGACGAAATCACCAAATTGCGCTTCCCACAGCACAAGCGCCTCGGGGTAGTCGCGGCTGTAGCCATACTCAAAGCCGAGCACGCCGGCTTCCGACAACGTGGAGTTGTAGATTTCGCAACGGGCTTGATCCGGCGAAATATGCTCGAGTGGCACGTATTCCTGCTCGTTTTCTATGTCGAGCAGAACAGAATGGCGTTGATTGAAAGTGCCGCGACGGGTGTCCTGGCCGCTGAACCGGATTGGGATTCCGGCCTTGGCGAGACTTCCCAGGGCCAGCGCTTCCGCCATTCCGTAGTCGACGGGCCGTTTGCCCGCACCCATTTCGGCACGCTGCTCCAGCAACTTCTTGACCTTGGGATGGATGTGAAAACCATCAGGGTAGGTAGTGAGCTTGGACGTGATATCAGCCAGCTCCCCGGCGGATAACCCGGTGTCGACTTCGTACTCGGACTTGTAGCGACCGCCAAAATAGCTATCCCAATAGGTCGGCAGGGCTCGTAACACAGGTTTCTTCCGGATCGTCTTGGCTTTCTTTTGAGCTGCTTCCAGTTCTGCTCGAATTTCTTCGACCCGAGTCTTTGCGTTCCCCGCGCCGATGTCTTCGGCGTAGATTTCCCACAGCGGTGGATGATCTTTGATGGCGCGATATAGAAGCGGCTGGGTAACGGTTGGGTCGTCCACTTCACTGTGTCCGTGACGGCGATAACCGATCAGATCAATCACCACGTCGCCCTTGAACGTATAGCGATATTCGATGGCTATGCGAGCGACGCGCACGACTGCATCGACATCCTCGGCATTCACGTGGAATATGGGGATTGATTGCCGGCGCGCCAGTTGCGCCGAAAACCGGGATGAGTGTTCCTCGTTGTAAAGCGTGGTGAAACCCAGAAGGTTGTTGGCAATGACGTGGACCGTGCCACCCACGGTATAACCCTTCAGATCGGAAAAGTTGATGGTTTCCGCAACGATGCCCTGTCCTGCGAACGCCGCGTCTCCGTGGACCAGCAGAGGGAGATACTTCTCCGTACCCGATTCCCCTGTGCGATCTTGCTTGGCGCGGGTCCGACCTACGGTTACCGGATCTACCGCTTCCAAATGGCTCGGATTGGAAACCAGATGGATCTGAACCTTGGCGCCTGACCGGGTTTGATATTCACCGGTTGCGCCCATGTGATACTTCACATCGCCGCTGCCGAGAACACTGCGCGGGTCGACATCCTCAAAACCGGCAAACACTTCTTCAGGAGCGCGCCGGGCGATGTGCACAATCACGTTCAGGCGGCCACGGTGGCTCATCCCCATAACCAGATTCACGGCCCCTCGTTGTCCCGAGGCTTCGATAACTTCATCAACCAGTGGAATGAGAGCAGTCACGCCTTCCAGAGAGAACCGTTTGTTGCCGAGATAGCGTTGCTGTAAGACCTGCTCGAAAAGGTCGGCGCGGATGAGCTGGTCAAGAATATGTTGCTGGTCCACAGCCGATTGAGGACCCTCCATCCGTTCCTCAATCCAGCGCCGCCTTACCGGATCGGTAATATGCATAAACTCAGCCCCTACAGTGCCGCAGTAAACGCGGCGGGCCTCGTCGGCGAATTCACCTTCCAGGCACAGATCGGGGTGGGAGACGACCGGCAGGAAACCCAGCGGGTCAAGATCAGCTTCCAAATATCCCCAATGGCGGAACGGCTCAAAAACGCGGTCACGATCGCCGCTGGGAGCGTCCAACACTCCCGTTGCGGCCGGTTCACGAGTAGCCTTGGTTCGGGTTGCCATAATCCACCAATAGAATAACGGATGACGCGGGATGTTTGCTGGATTCGGACTGGTGGGGGACAGGAAAGCCAATCAGACAGTTTTTTGGGCGGGCTCTACGGTTTTTGGCAAACTCTTCATTAACAAGCCATTTAGCACGATAGTGATTACCGAGGCAGCAAGAGTCGCATGGTAGACATCGTCAGTCACCAGATTCGAGTCCCGGGCCACGCGGACGAGGACATACGAGAATTCGCCGATCTGAGTTAGTCCCAGGCCCACCAGCAAGGCGGTCCGCGGGGGATAGCGGAACAGCAACACTACAAGACCCCAGACAACAAACTTGCCCACAACCGTGAGAATCACGATGGTGCCCCAGACAGAGGGTTTGGAGACCAAGATACGTGGATCAACAAGAGCGCCGATGGTAACGAAAAAGAGGGCCACAAACGCATCACGTAACGGAAGCAGTTTATCCAGCATCTTGCGCGTGGTTCCGGACTCGCTGACGACCAATCCAGCGAGGAAGGCTCCCAGAGCCAGGGACAAGCCGACGGCTTGCGTAACCGCGGCCGTGGCGAATCCAAGGGCCAGCACGACTAACAGGTAAAGTTCCTCATTACCCATTCGGGCGATTCGAGTCATCAGGCGTGGAACCAATTTTGCCGCTACAAACATCACCGGCGTCAAAATTAAGAGAGCCTTTCCGAAGGCATAAGCCAGGTTGAGAAAGTGTCCACCGGTGAGATTGCTAAGCGAAGGAAGCAGAACGGTAAGCACGACGACGGCAAGATCTTCCACCAGGGTAATTCCGATCATCACGTGACCGTGGGGTGATCGAAGCTCTCCACGCTCTGCCAGCAATCGCGAGAGCACCATGGTGCTAGCAACTGATATCACCGCTCCGACGGCCATTCCCTGGGTTGTGTTCCAGCCCAGCGACCATCCGGTTGCGGCACCCAATGCCACGGTCAGCATGATTCCCAGCGGACTACCAAAAATTGCGATCCACTTAACCTGCAAAAGTTCATCGAAGGAGAATTCCAGGCCAATCGAGTACATCAATAGGATTACGCCGATTTCCGCCAGACCTTCGAATTGATGGACTTCCGAGAGAGTGGGGCCGGGAGTGAAGGGTCCAATCAGAAATCCGCCAAGAACGTATCCCAAAATCAAGGGTTGCCGCAGCAACCGGGCGACTGTTCCGCCAATGACCGCTGCGCCAAAGACGTAGGCGAGATCCCGAAAGAAGCTGGTTTCCATTGTCATCGGCGGTCCGGTGGGAACAGTCTACCCGAGAGTTTTGCGGACGGTATCGGATTCGGGCGAAGGCATCGCTCTAAAGCATCTGTCGCATATCTTCGAATCTTTTTCAACCTACCGAGGAGGAGCGAAAGGGAAATGATCTCGGTCTGGCCACTGCATATGGCATCGTCAAGCAGAATTTGGGTTCACACCGAACCGGACATGGATTGACTTTCAAGATTTATCTTCCGCAAGCTCAGGGCCAAAGGTGGTCAAGCAACTTTCCCTTCCATTGGGAGGCCACAGCGGAGGAGGCGAAACCATTATGCGGGCCGAACACGAAGCGGCAGTTATCCACGCGGGAATTCCTCGGTTTTAATGGCTACATTCATTTGAAAGCCAAGAGCGGAACCTACGCTCTGTCGATCGCGAGACAATATGAGGGACCAATTTACTTGATGATCACTGACGTAGTTACGCCGGAGATCGGCAGGGCAAAGTTGGCAGCGGAGCCATCATCCGAGCGACCCGACATGAAAGTGCTTTTCGTTTCGGGCTACGCGGAAACAACTGTACAGCGGCATGGCGCCGTTGATGTAAGCACGCGATGCCTGCAAAAGCCCTTTCCTTAAGAGCTCTAGCCCGCAAGGTCCGCAAACTTCTCGATGTTGAAACACCCCACCGCATCAATTTAGGAAATTGATCGCCTCCTACATGGGCATGTCTTTTTTGGAATTCGCCGTATAATTGGCGGCGGAATTCTGTACTGAAGCTGCCGTATGCCCATGCCCATTCCTATCATTTCTGCAAATCGAGCTTTTGCGCGGTGACGGTCACAACGGTGTTGTGGAGCGTTTCACTTGGAATCGCGATTTTGGGTGTATGCAGTTCGACGATTTTTCTTTTCATGGTCCTGATCGCGGGGCGTCGGTGGCAAAATGAGGCTCGTGCAGCACAGAGGACCAGCAAAGAAACGCCTGAGTCTTCCTTGCCTCCAGTTACGATTTTCAAGCCAGTACACGGCATGGAAGCACAGCTGGAAGAAAATCTCGAAAGCTTTTTCCGGCAGGATTATCCAGAATTCGAAATCATCCTGGGCGCTCGGGGGGCCGACGATGGGGGACTTCAGTTGGCCGAGAGAATTCGACAGCGATATCCCAAGATCAAAAGCCGAATCGTGGTATCCGGTCCTCCCACCTGGCCAAACGCAAAGGTTTTCTCGCTGAGCAAGATGATCCCGCTGTCAACAAATGATTATTTTGTGATCAGCGACAGCGATGTGAGAGTCTCGTCTGACTTCTTACGCGACGTGATTCCGACGTTACTGGATCCACGAATCGGGCTGCTGACGTGCCCGTATCGAGGGGTTCCGGCCGGCGATTTTTGGTCAACATTGGAAGCCCTGGGGATGTCGGTAGAGATGCCCTCGGGAGTTATGGTTGCGGAGATGTTGGAGGGTATTCGCTTCGCGCTGGGACCGGCGGTCGCGGTGCGGCGTGATGGATTGGAGAAAATCGGCGGCATCGCGGCCACGGCTGATTTCTATTCGGACGATTTTGTGTTGGGAAACCTGATTTGGGCGGCCGGATATAAAGTCATCTTTTCCCACCACGTTATTCAGCATGTACTCACGCCGCGCTCTTTGGCTCGAACCTTGGGGGATCAATTACGCTGGATGAAGAGCACACGATTCTCGCGTCCCTTGGGACACGTCGGCACGGGGCTAACTTATGCCGTGCCGTTTGGCCTCTTAGGTCTTTTTGCAGGGGTGGCCGCTGGGCATGGAGTGCTCGGAATTTGGTTGTTTGCGGTGGCCTGCTTGAATCGAGTGGTGCAATCTGCAGCCGTGGGTTGGGGAATTATCGGCGACCAGCGAGCGCTTTATTTATCCTGGCTTTATCCGGTTCGCGATTTTCTCGGATTCCTTACCTGGGCGGGAAGCTTCGGCAGTCGCACCTTTTTTTGGCGCGGAGAAACTTACAGGTTCAGTAGGGGTGGGAGAATCATTCCGCAGAACCGGCCGGCGGAGAGCGCAGTGGGAGCGAAGCTCTAACTAACTACCAGCCTGGCATGGCAACGTCCTGGAAAGACACGACTTCAGTCAAGCTTTGATGCGGGTAAGTTTGCCATCTTTAAGTCTGAATAATTCACCGCGCCAAATCACGGTGTGACCAGAAACACTGGCAATCCAGATCAGTGATGCGACCAGGTCACGAAGGGGCAGCAACGGCAACAAACGCAATACGTCGCGATCACTCAAAGCGTCCCGTCCGACCAACAAGGCGACAGATGCTCGCAGCACCACGACAGCGACTAGTAATACCGACATCGCGATAACCCCTTGACCAAGGAATAAGCTCAGTGTTAAGGCCAGCAAAGCCCACAGTAAGCCGAAGGTGAATATCAATCCTAGATAACCCCAACGGCGCGAGTCGCGCACCGTGCGTCCCCAGCGGATTTGATGGTCCACGAATTGACGTAAGGTGTAAGCCGGTAGATAGGTCTCGACCACGACCTCAGACAGTTCCACTTTCAATCCGTGCGCGGCAAGGCGGCAGCCGATTTCGTAATCGTCAGCCAGATAATCCACCAGCGCCTCGAAGCCGCCAATGGCCATGAGATCGGACCGTCGAAAGGCGAGGGTGGAGCCGAGCCCGAAGCGGATACCGCCTTCGAGGGTCTGCGCAGCCAACACTCCGGCGGAGAAATCCGTACTGAGGCCAAGCGACTCAAGACGCGATCCGAGAGTGCGCGAAGCCACGCCTCGATAGAGACAGGTGACCAATCCAATTTTGGGATCAAGCAATGGCGCTGTTACCCGCGCTACGTAGTCTTCAGGCACGCGGATATCGCTGTCATTGACCAGTACATTGTCGTATTTCGCTTCCGGCAGCATTTGCGCAAGATTGCTGACCTTCGTATTTGCGCCCAGGCTCTTCGAGCAAACTATCCAGCGAATCGACTTTTCGGGGAACTCTGAACGTAAGCGCTCAACCAAAGGCAAGGCGGGATCGGCTGCGTCGCTGACTCCAAAAATGATTTCGTATTCGGGATGGTCCTGAAGGCAATGGCTGCGGAAACTCTCATACATTTCAGGATCGGTACCCTTCAGCGGCTTCAAAATTGAAACGGGTATTTTAGATGGTATAGGGCGGGCGCGCTCGGCCGCCGCGCGCTTGCGCCGAAATGTTGTAGCACTCCATAGACAGAGTACGTAATACCCAGCGCTACAAGCAGTAATGACACGGGAAGCGGCGGCAATAAGCGAAACAACACGATGAATCACTCAGGAAATTCCTTCATGCATTCGTGATTAAGTGCCCAAGCATCGTCAGAAACAATAAGGTACACGAAGGAAGCTGATCGTTTGCAGATTTACTCGTATCGCAGCGACTCAATGGGATCAAGATTAGCGGCTTTCCAGGCTGGATAAATGCCAAACAGCAAACCTTCGGCGACAGCCGCACCCAATCCGAAGGTAGCCCAGAAAAGAGACATGCGTGCCGGCAGAGAGCTCCAGATCACAGGAATCGTCCAGGTAATCATCGCTCCCAGCAGCACACCCAAAAGACCGCCCATCGCAGTGAGGGTGATGGCCTCCAACGTAAATTGCAACAAGATGTCGCGTTTGCGCGCGCCGATCGCCTTTCGCACTCCGATCTCTCGCGTCCGTTCGGTGACCGACACCAGCATGATATTCATTACGCCCACGCCGCCGACAATGAGGCCGACGCTTGAGACCGCGAACATAAAAATGAATACCGCGCCTGTCACCTGATTCCACACATCGGAGAGCGAGTCCTGGGTAAAGACTGCGAAATTGTCAGATTTGTTAGACGGCACCTTACGTCGACGCCTCAGGAGTTCCCTGATTTCGTCGATTGCTTTGGGCATATCGTCGTGGGAAGTAGCTTTGACGCTGATCCAGAATTGTTTCAGCTCGGGATGCAATTTTCGGAACGTGCTTAACGGGAAGTAGACGATGTTGTCGTCTGGGTTTTTACCTCCTGCGAACACACTCTTGCGTTTCGCCGCAACCCCGACCACGGTAAACAGCTGCCCGTCGATATTGATCTCCTTTCCCACGGCCGCTTCAGTTGGAAATAGTTCCTCGGCGGTATCAGATCCCAGGATGATTACCGGCGAGTGGTGTTCTTCATCGGTCTCATTCATCCAGCGGCCCGTGGCAACGTCGAGATCAAACACATCTTTCCAAGTGCCGGTGTCGCCTTCGAGGATCGTATTCTTGACCTTGCGGCCGTTATATTTGACTTCGTAGGTCCCGGTGCCGAATTCCTGCCGAAAATACCGCAAGCCGGTGGTTGCCAGCTTCACATGCGGTAGCTGTTGGATCGCTTCGAAGTCTTCATAGGTCAACTCCTTGCGAGTACGAATCTCTTCGCTGGGCCGTCCGAACGTCAAGGGCTGGTGATAGGCAAAGACGATATTAGAGCCCAGGCTGCTGATGACCTGGCTGACATTGTCATTCAATCCGCGGACAACCGAAGAAATACCGATTACGACTGCGACACCAATCACGATGCCGAGTACGGTCAGGGCCGATCGCATCTTGTTAGTGCGGATAGTGTCCAGTGCCATCTGGACCACTTCGCCGTAATCGCGTCTGTGGAGCATGGAGAAAAATCTGGTGAGTACGTAATTTAGTAAACCAGCAAGTTCGAAAACAGGTGACTTTAATTTCAAATTACTCAATTAGCGAAATGCTGGATTACTCAATTCGTTTTCATAGTTCGAATCTCAGCGCGGCGATTGGTTCCAGCCTTGCCGCCCTCTTCGCCGGATAGACGCCGAAGAACAGTCCTACGCTGGCGGACACAAGCAACCCAGCGCCTACAGCCCATAGCTTGATTTCGGAAGGCATGCCGATGATCGCGGTAATCCCTTTTGCGAACACAATGCCGAAGAGTACGCCCAGCAGCCCACCGATCAGCGCCATGGTTCCCGACTCGATGAGGAATTGCACCATCACATCCTGGCGGCGAGCACCCATGGCTTTGCGGATTCCAATCTCCCGGGTCCGCTCAGTTACGGAAACCAGCATGATGTTCATGATCACGATGCCGCCGACGACCAGCGAGATCGCGGCGATGGCAATCATGGCGATGAAAAACGTTCCACTGAGATTCGACCAAATGCTTAAAAAACTGGCGTTGGTTTCGGCCGCAAAGCTGTCGGGGCGTCCGGGAAGATCGTGGCGGCGAGCCCGCAACACGGCGCGAGCCTCGTCAATTGCCGCTTCCAGTTCACTGCCGACTCCGTTCGCCTTGCCTGAAATTCGAATGCTGGTATGAGATCCGAACTGCTTCAGATAAGTAGTAATCGGTATGGCCACATAATTGTCACGGCTCTGACCAAGAGTACTTCCCTGTTTTTTCCCCACGCCAATCACGCGATAGACTTCGCCTTCGACCCGTATTTCCTTGCCCAGAGGATCAACCGTGGGAAATAGATTGTCGACAACGTCGGTACCGATAACTCCCACTTGCGAACGGTTTTCTTGGTCGTTTTCATTCACCATGCGGCCCGACGTGAGGTCGAGATCGAGAATCGGTGCCATCAACGGGGTGAGTCCGCGAATCCACGTATCGCTGATTGATTCTTCCCCGTATCTTATGTGGCCGCTGGTGTTGGTGATCGAAGCGCCGATCATAGCGCAATGCCGACAAGACTCCAGAACAGCCTGGTAGTCCTCCATGGTCAAATCCTTGCGCTTTTGGCCCTCGAGAAGCTGGTCCACATTGGTGACCACCGGAGTCACCTTACTGATGATGAAGACATCGGCTCCGAGATTGAAAATTTTCTCCGCCACATACCCGTTGATTCCATTCACAAAGGTGACGACGGCTATGACCGCGGCTACACCGATCACTACGCCCAGCAAGGTCAACGCGGAACGAAGTTTGTTCGCCCAAAGCGACAGCAGTGCGATGCGGATGGCTTCGAGGGTTGTCATGGAACAAGTCGGGCGTCAGACCTGAACTTCCGGCCGAGCAGAACCCCTCAAGTCTAGCACCGCAGACTGCCCAAACCGTAACATCGGGAATCGCGCGTTTGTTAACGCAAGCCAATGAAAAGACGATGGCGGACCAGCCTTGAGAACGTTCGTCTGTGATAAGGTCGTACCGCATTTTGCGGGAGGATCGCGTGGTTCGGACAATTGGTGTTTTCGTATTTTTGTCGGCTTTAGCTTTCGGGCAGCACAGCGGTCCGTTGGGTGGATTGTCTAATCTTAGTGATGCCGTTACCAGGCGAGCATCGAGCGCCGATCATTCTGGCGGCAATGACGACTGGGTAGAAGTGAAGGCCAAGTCCACCGCTACCCTCGCCGAATTAAAAGGCGCAGGTTCGATCAAACATGTCTGGTTCACCATCAACTCACCCAGCCCATTTCACTTGCGTGAACTAGTCCTGCGGATGTACTGGGATGGCGAAACCGAGCCGAGCGTCGAGGTCCCGATTGGAGATTTTTTCGGAACCGGGTTTGAGTATGAGGACATCCCCGGCGGACATCGTGGGCAGAAATACCAATCGTGGGTGTCGTTGCCGATTACAGTGCAGGATCGCGCTATGAATTGTTACTTCGAAATGCCATTCGGCAGCGGGGCACGCATTACGATAACGAATGATGGAGCACAACTCGTTCCGAATCTTTATTTTCACATTGATTACCAGCAGTATCCCGACGCCCGGCGAGTCGCGGACAAAGGCCGGTTTCATGCCCAGTGGAAACATGAGTTGACACGCGCCGTTCCCGAATCAGAGTCGGGTGGTAAGAACGTCGATGGCAAGAACAACTATGTGTTCATGGATGCGAGAGGTAAGGGACAATATGTTGGGACAATTCTGAACGTGTTTGGCCTCTCGACAGGGTGGTGGGGGGAAGGCGACGACATGTTTTTCATCGACGGAGAAACGGTGCACGCCACCATCAACGGCACCGGAATGGAAGACTATTTCAACAATGCATGGATGTTTCAGAAAGAATTCAGTTATCCGTTTATCGGTTATTCGCAACAGGGCAATCGGGACTGGACCGGAAGCCACACTATGTACCGCTTCCATATCGAGGACCCGATCTATTTTCAGAAGTCGGTCCGCGCAACCATTGAACACGGCCATGCCAATGACCGCGAGGACGATTACACCAGCGTAGCCTTCTGGTACCAGACCGAGCCCCACCAGAAGTTATTTCCGCTACCACCGGTCAGCGAACGATTACCAAATGCTTTCTGGAAGATTCAGAAGCTCGAGAAGAATCTTTCGAACTGAGTGAACGCGATAATCTCTTCAAAAACGAGCAAAGCATTTTCACACCTTTGCCAAATATGAGCAGCTTGTGATCCGTGTGAATCCGCGAAATCCGGGCCGCATTTATGATGACGTCCCGAGTACGAAGTCCGCCGTCCGCTATAATTAACATGTTGGCAGCCGGACCGGACGGTCGCTCGTCGCAAGATGGGAGGAAAGTCCGAACTCCACAGAGCAGTGTGCCGGCTAACGTCCGGGAATCCGGTTCAAGCCGGCTTACGGAAAGTGCCACAGAAAATATACCGCCCCGGTGGCAACATCGAGGTAAGGGTGAAAAGGTGCGGTAAGAGCGCACCGCGGTCGCAGTAATGCGACGGGCAGGGCAAACCCCACGCGGAGCAAGACCAAATAGGGAGGGAATCTGAGGCCTTGCCTCAGGCGCGTGCCGGCTCGGTGCGCCACAACCTCCGGGTAGGTCGCTTGAGCCGCGCAGTAATGCGCGGCCCAGAGGAATGACCGTCCTGCCGGAGCAATCCGGCGGACAGAATTCGGCTTACAGGTCCGGCTGCCACAAAGTTATTGAATAGCCCTGCACATGCGATTAGTAATGTGAAGTCGGCTAGGGGATTTCTGCCCCCTCATGAGGGGCTTCCGGCGACAGACCGATCTGATCATTCACGGCGTCGAGCATAAGGGCTCAACTTGCCTGATCTAGAGCTCGCGTTTGGGTCTCGCCGCTCGCCCGTTCACCTCTTGGCGACACCGCTGGCCAGTCTGCTCTCCACGCATCGGGAGCTGTGGCGTTCAGATATCTGATGCGTACCGGCATCGCCGCAAGCCGGTCAGAAAGTCGAGCTTCACTGCGAATCGGCCACCAGTCGTACAAGAAAATCTCGAGAGGGCGCCACATGGAAACCCAGCCACCGATCGTAAGGCTTTCGCGAACGATCTCACCAATGCGGCTGCCCTTCATCAAAGCCGCGAGAAAATCGCCCAATGCAATCGCCGACGCTACAGCAACAAGGCCGATCACAAGGCTGGTCCGGCCCACACGAAACAATTCGCGCAGTCGCCGCCGATATGCTTGAGCGCGTTGACTAAAGAACTCGTGAATCGCGTCGCGTAGCACCGCAGCCTCGTCAGGTAACCCGGCCTCCCGGTCGAGATCGACCACCAGAGCAAGCGTTGCGTCACGGGGCAGCTCCTTGGCCCAACCTACGATGAACTCCTCAGCTTTGGGGTCTAGGTCCTTGTCGCGAAACGGAGAAGGATCGATGGCATTGAATAACTGCTTCAATTCGCCTACATGCACCTCGATGACAGAGCACTTGGGGGGAATCGGGTCGCCGGCAGAGGCTTTGTCTTTGTTCCCGGAGGCGTTTGTCATTACATTGGCTCGTCTTTACCAGTCTTTGAGAGAGCGCCGCCAGGACGCGAGAACGGATGGAGCTACTGTCCAAGCTGAACTAAGCAACATCGTAACCGACGGCGGTGCTAATTTGACTGCGATTCCAGTGTAGCGTCAATCTTGATGTGTCCGCTCGACACCGTGATTTTGCGTTCCCAAGGCTTGAATCCGGCTTTCTTTGCGGATAGCTGGTGGGGTCCTGCCGAAACTCCCACCGTGGAAGGTGTGCTGCCCACGAAATTCCCATCAATCTCGATGTCGGCGCCATCGGGAGTCGAGGACACCTCCAATTCCGCCGCAGCCGCTTGGTCCGGCGATACAGGACGAGTGTCGGTGGGCCCGGCGTTCGGAGTCGCGTCTGGTGATGCGGTGCGGACCTGTTGCGCGGCAGGGACTGGTGGTGCGGCAGGAACGGAGGGCGCTGGCTGAAACTTTGCGATGTCCAGCGTCACGCCGCCGCTGATGTACGCTGTCACCTCGGTCCCTTTGGCAATGGTGACATCCTTCCCGTGCATGAGGAGAAAGACTGGTGCCGCCGGCCAGACGATCAAGCTGGTGGCGACCATGCCCCCAGCCATTATCCCCGTGTGACTCCCTCCTTGGCTCTCCTTCACAGCACGTAGTGTTGCCTTTTCTCCATCCGCCAGCTGGACGCTGTCGATGTTTACATCGAGTTTGCCAGCACGACCCATCCGTCTTTTCTTATGGGCCGTGATAACGGTTCCTGACGCAGGGCTGTTTTTCGGGATGACAACAATTCTGTTGACGCTTACTTCTTCGGCCACCTCGAAATCCACTCTATCGCCAGCGTGGGCGTCGGCGGAGGACAAGCTGCGGCCCAGCCTGAGTGTCACGGCAGTTCCATCCTGCAGAACGAAACCCTTGGAGGGCGCGGTGGGCTGAGCGCTTGCCAGCTGACTTTGGTTGGACGGCGGAAGCGGCGAGCTCGACTGCGCGAGAACAGTTGATAGCATGCAACAGACGATAATCAAATTAGCAATCGGGGCAGACATGGTATGAGACTCCTAGACGTTCAGGATGAGAAGATTACTTGCGAAGTTTCAGAGTTTTTGGACTGAAAAGAAGGGATGCCGAGCACATCACACAAGCAGTCGGCAATAATTGTGCTGTTTCTAACGCGTGACCGGAGGATAATCAGGAGTCGTGAACGCGTTCGCACTCCGCTAAAGAGTGTCCAGATTCGAATTTAACTTTAGAGTTCATCTATTTGTTGATGGTTAACGCCTTAAGATAATCGGCCGATAACTTGTCACCTTTCACCATATAACCCAAATGTGGGGATTCGTCACACAGACCGTACCCCGCACCAAAAAGAATCCCCGGTGGAGAATTAGGCGTTCGCCAGAGGTCAGGGTTATATATCTCCTGAAGGACCTTGATATAAGCGGTGTCGTGTGTCACATATATTCCTTGATCTGATACACAAGGCCAGATCGACACAAAACAATCTCAAGCCGAGCTTGCTAAGTCGACATCGGCAAAAGCAAATGCGATCGGTTTAGGAAGCGCGTTTCCCGATAGAGTATCGTTGAACCAGCCCTTAACGAACGAACAAACTGCAATCTCACCGTATTTTTGAATGTTGCTGTGGACATCATCTGCCCGCGACGCGTACCTTCCGGCGGCCCAATCGGTGGTCCATTCTTCACCTTGTCGACAATGATGATCACGCAAATAATAGCCGTCGACAGCAGGTAACCCTTCAAAGCTGTCAAACACCGTGAGCCGTCGACCGAGCACATTTGCCATGATTGACAACTTAGCTGAGCTGCCTCCTGCATAACAACCACACTCTACAATTACACCGGGTGCGTTTATGTTGAGCAACATTTCTGCAAGAAACGATCCGTCTGTTGGAGATGTTCCGATAGGCACATTGCGATCGATCAGCTCAAAGTGATCAACAATCGTAGAACGGACGTTTGCATTGAATGCCGAGGTTTCACCGTTGCGAATAAATCTTTGTTTCAGAGCGTTGTAGGCGGCATGCGCAGCAATTGACATACCAGCGTGCTGAGCAAGTTTGCTGTGATACAACAGGTTTACAAACGATTGCTTGAGTGCTTTTCTCACCGGTATGTGCTCCGATATCTGTTGGCGGGAACGGACTGTTGGCCATCCGCACGAAGCGTCACCGACAGCAACAACAGTGTTTTGCGTATTCTCATCGCAGCCCTCTCACTCTCAGATTGCACATTCATTATTTTTGCGGCCACAAGAGTTGCAAAAAAGCCTCCGCACTGCCAAGAATATCATTGCTTTTTGAGTGAAGATGTCTGGGACATTGCTTGTGTCGAATGACCGAAAATCCAAAAACTGTCCAAGGGAAAGTAGAACTATCTTAGGCAGAAATTCTCACCAAGGCGAGATTGGTGCAAGTAAAGAAGATCGGCCTGTGGGCGACTATCGAAGGAGTGAAACCGCCCAAATGTCGGCAAGATTGCCATGCCTAAGCTAGGCGAGAACACCCTTCACAACGGCCCAAAAACAATATCATTTCGAAGCACACAAGCCAAACACCGCTAGCCGAGAACAACGTAATAGTGAAATTCTTACCGGGATGGCTGTGACACCGGTGCGACGTAAGACGTGCCGAGAATGCCAAAATTACCGTGGGTGACACGAACGAACGACTGCTGCTCAAGAACTTACGTGTTTGCAATCGAAATCGTGAGAATTGGGCTCACAGGTCCGACTGCCACAAAGTTTGGTTTTCGGGCGGAAGTTCGGTTCTGACGCGCTCGGCGCCGATGGTAGGCGTCCATGTTTGATTAGACCAAACTAGTGCGATTTGGGAATTCATCTCCGGATTCGCAAATTGACATTTTCGGCTCGAGCTTTCTAGAATAATTTCAGCCCCGCACCTTTCAGGTACGGCTCGGCACAACAGCGAACACCAACTGTTACAACTATTCTTATGATCCAAGTACAGGCGCTTACCAAGAAGTATGCCCGCACCGTTGCGGTTGATCAGATCTCGTTCGAGGTGGCTAAGGGTCAGATTGTAGGCTTTCTCGGTCCGAACGGCGCCGGTAAAACGACGACAATGCGCATGCTGACATGTTTTCTTCCACCGTCCGCGGGTACGGCGACGGTTGCCGGCTTTGATGTCCTCGAACATCCGCTGGAGGTCAAGAGGCGAATCGGCTACTTGCCGGAAACGCCTCCGATCTATCCGGAAATGGAAACCGCAGAATACCTGAAGTTTGTCGGCAGACTGAAAGGACTGTCAGGCCCCGACATCTCAAAGCGAGTTGACTACGCATGCGATCGCTGTGCCGTAGGCGATGTCAAGAACAAGCTCCTCGGTAAGCTGTCAAAGGGCTATCGGCAACGGGTCGGACTTGCGCAAGCGATTATTCACAATCCCGACGTGCTGATTCTTGATGAACCGACGGCTGGCCTGGATCCCAAGCAAATTAACGAAACACGTGACCTGATCAAGGGCCTTGCGGGCGATCATACGATCATTCTCAGCACCCATATCCTTCCTGAAGTCGAGCAGACCTGCGAGCAGGTCATCATCATCAACAAAGGGAAACTCGTAGCGACCGACACAGTGCGTAACCTGCAAGGGCGGGCCCGCGGCGCCGAATCGGTTCTGGTCGGGATTGCCGGCCATAACCAGAACCTTGAAGCCGGGATCGTGCAGCACAAGTTGGAGCAGGTCGCTGGCGTCAGTCGAGTCTTGACGAAGGGGCAGGAAAATGGCTCCATTCTGTTCGAAGTAGAGAGTCAAAAAGGGCTTTCTTTGCGAGGTGACCTGGCGCGGGCCGTGGTTGAATCTGGGTGGGACCTCAATGAGCTTCGGCCGGCTGCCATGAGCCTGGAAGAAATATTCCTTCAGTTGACCGGCAGCGAAGCGTCGCCAGGAACCGAGCACGCTGGAGGAAAGGCGGACCAACCATGAGAAACTCCTGGATCATTTGCCGAAAAGAACTGGGCAGCTACTTCGTTTCGCCGGTCGCGTACCTTTTGCTGACTATGTTCGGTCTGATTTTTGGTTTCTTCTTCTGGAATGCGCTTGGCTACTTCGTAATCGAGGGCATGCAGATGGAGATGCGCGGGCAAGCCTTCCCCATGAATGCGAACGAACAGATCATCCGCCCACTGTTGTCGAACGTCAGCGTGGTAGGACTCTTCTTTATCCCGATGATTACGATGCGCCTATTCGCGGAAGAGAAGCGTACTGGGACCATCGAATTGCTGGCGACGTCGCCCATTCGCGATCTCGAAATCATTGTCGGAAAATGGCTAGCGGCATTGGTGCTCTATTCCTGCCTTCTACTGTTCACCGCTCTGAACTTTGGCTTTCTTTTCAGGTATGGCAATCCAGACTGGAAACCTCTCGCAGTCGGATATTTAGGTTTGCTTCTGCAGGCGGGCGCATTGCTGGCCCTCGGCACGTTCGTTTCTACGCTGACCAGGAATCAGATCATTGCTGGTGCCGCGACATTTGGCGTTTGTCTGTTGCTGTGGGTGCTCGAGTGGGTGAGCGGATATGAAACGTCAACCTGGGCGCGCGTACTGGCGTACATGTCGGTGATCACCCACTTCGAATCGTTCGCCAGGGGCGTGTTGGAATCCAAAGACATCGTTTTTTATTTAACCGTGATTTTCCTGGGATTATTTTTCACTGCACGTTCCATGGAATCCCTGCGTTGGAGATCATAGGTGAGGAGGTCATAGATGGCCAGTCAGTGGCTAAAGGCGAGACAAACAAAATACGCAGCTTACGCGACGGTCTATATTCTGGTCGTGCTTGCCGGGGTTGTAGTAGCCAACACACTCGCCGACCGATACAACAAATCATTCGACTCCACATCGAACAAGCGGTACAGCCTTTCCGACCAGACCGCTAAGATCGTGAAAGGTCTGAGGCAGGATGCGACCATCACCTATTTCGACCAGAGCACCCGCTTTCGCGAAGGAAAGGATCTTCTCGATCAATACGCCAACCTCTCTCGAAGAGTGCGGGTAGAGTACGTAGACCCAGACAAAAATCCGCAACTGGCGCGGGAAGCGGGAATCAGAAACTTCGGGACTGCTGTGGTTCAGGTCGGGGACAAAAGAGAAGAAGCCAAGAGCATGACCGAAGAGGGTATCACGGGCGCCTTCATTCGCGACTTGAAGACCAACACCAGGACCGTGTGTTTTGTAAACGGCAGCGGGGAACACCAGGTGGATGACCGCGACCGTGAAGGACTTTCCGGCTTTAAGGACCTTCTGGCCAAGGACAATTACGACAGCAAGACCATCGACCTGCTCCAGAAAGCGGAAGTGTCAAAAACGTGCACCACTTTGATCGTCGCCGGGCCGACACGAAACTATGAGCAACCGGAAGTGGACGCTATCAAGAAGTATATAGAGGATGGCGGGCGCGCCCTGCTCATGCTTGATCCTCCCCTTAAACTGGGCCATTCCGAAATCGCCGACAACGACGCGCTGACGACTTTGTTGCAGGGCTGGGGCGTGACCTTGAGTAAAGACCTGATTCTGGACCTCAATCCGATTGGCCAACTTGCCGGCCTCGGCCCTCAGGTGGCTCTCGTTACGAGCTACAGTTCTCAACCGATCGTGAATGAGATGAAGGGAACGGCAACTGGTTTTCCACTTTCTCGCTCGATGGAGATCAAGAACACCGACAAAACCAGCGTACAAAAGCTCTTTGATTCCTCCGGAAGCAGTCTCGCAACCAGCAATCTGAGCTCCGCTGCCGTCGATGTCAACGACCCCAAGAACAAGAAGGGGCCGTTGACCATCGCTGCCGCTGGCACCTACAACACCGGTAAGGAGAACTCGCAGGGACGTTTCGTAGTCGTCGGCAGCTCGTCGTGGGCAGCAAACCGGTTCATCAATTTCAATGGCAACAATGATCTGGCTCTCAATGCGATCAACTGGCTGGCGTCGGATGAAGACCTAATCTCTATCCGCCCGAAACAGCGGGAAGACCGCCGCATTACCATGACTCGCGCGCAGCTGAATCTTGTGCGGGTGACCAGCCAATTCATCCTCCCGCTTGTCGTCGTTATGGCGGGCGTTGGCGTGTGGTGGAAGAGGAGGTAAGAGAACTTCTGGACTTGTCTGAATTATGTCTCGAGAAGCATTATGAAAATCCGTGGCTTGATTGTTGCTGCTTTCGTCTTCTTTATTCTTGCAGGACTTCTTTACTGGTCGGAGCGTCACAAACCAGCCGAAGATGCCGCCAAGGGATCAACCGATACTCCGCCAGTCATCGTGAAGGTTGATTCATCTGCCATTACGGGGCTGAAGCTTGAAAAAAAGGACGGGAAGCCAATCGTCCTTACGAAAGCTGGCTCGGGAGAGTGGAAAATCACGGAGCCACAGCCACTCCGTGTCGACCAGAGTGCGGTTTCGGGCATGCTCTCTACCCTGTCCTCCTTAAGCTCAGAGCGGATTGTCGAAGAGAAAGCAACTGATCTGAAACAATATGGTTTGGAGCCTCCTGCCGTGCAACTTGACGTCTCCGAGACAAATAACAGGATGCAGAAACTCATCATCGGCGACGACACGCCGACGGGCTCGGCTGCGTATGCGATGGTCAGCGGCGACCCCCGCGTGTTCACCATAGCCACCTATTCGAAAACGAGCGTGGATAAAAGTCTGAACGACCTTCGGGACAAGCGGCTGCTGACCGTGAACCCTGAAAAAATCACCCGCATCGAGCTGGTCCGAAAGAATCAAACGATTGTATTTGCCCGCAATAAAAACAATGAATGGCAAATCCTGAGGCCCGAACCGCTGCGTACCGACAGCGTCCAGGCAGGCGAACTGGCTCAGAAATTGACCGATGCCAGGATGGACTTGAGCAGTTCCGACACCAGGAATGCGGCCTCGGCATTTGCGCACGCCACACTGCTCGCAACTGCGAAAGTCACCGATGAATCAGGCACCCAAGAACTTCAGGTACGGAAGACCGGCGTCGGCAAGTCGGAAGACATGTACTACGCAAAATCAAGTGTTATCGACGGGATCTACAAAGTAAATCCCGACCTTGGGCAAGCTCTCGACAAGGGAGTGGACGAGTTCCGTGATAAGAAGTTATTCGATTTTGGTCCCGGCGACCCTAATAAGGTCGAACTGCATTTTGGCGCGAAAGCATACTTCCTCACCCGGAGTGGTGGAGACTGGTGGCAAGATGGAAAAAAGGTGGATGGCGGAACCGTGCAATCGCTCATCTCAAACTTACGCGACCTAGCCGCTGACAAGTTTTCAAATTCCAGATTTGCCAATCCGACCATTGATGTCAGAGTGACTTCGGATGACGGCAAACGCGTAGAGAAAGTCCTGATGGCAAAGTCCAACGACACATACGTCGCCAAGCGCGAGAACGATCCGGGTCTCTTCGAACTGAATTCCACAGTCATTGACAATCTGCAGAAAGAAGTCGACCAGGTCAAGCCCGCAGCGGGTCCGAGCAAATAGACGTGAGGGAACCTGATCTGTTGTAAGCAATCTGTTTCTGCAAGGAGATTTCGGCGAACGCATCCGGCTGGCACTATTGCAATGGTGGCGGAGTCATTCCCTGGAATGACGTCCCCAGAAATTTTCCCTGGGTGTCGAAGTTCCAGGTGAATATAGCCGAGCCTGCACGGGCACAGGCGTGGCACCCGTTGATCAGGGGATAGCCCACCACGAACTGTGTTCCACCATTGGGTCCCAGTTGCGAATTCGGCCAAGTTTTCCCGTCCCGATCCCCCGGCCACACGTCAACCTTGGGAAATTGATTTCTTAAGTCCTGGAACTGCGGACTGTTTTTCATTGTCTTGGTATCGAGCAATTTCAAATTCTCAACGTTAACGATTGACGGGTGTCCGTTCAGCAGCAAAAGGCCGTAGTTTGTGTTGGCGCGCAGCGGATAGGTGATCCACGCGAACGCAACCGGGCCCTCATGATTCTGGAAACCAGTCATAATGCCAAACTCGCCGTGGCTCTGCCTGTACAGTTCACGGGTGAAAGCTACGGCCGAGGCTGCGGCGCCTGCGTTTGCCATCTGGTCGGTCAGACATTGAAGGTTACCGGGTTGAGCGTCACAGGCGGTATGCGCTCCGTTCAGGAACTGGGGCGGGACCTGCCATACGGCGGACGAATCAAACTTTTCCGCCTCGCCTTTGGATTGCGCCATTAGGCATCCAGCAAGGCAGACGATAAACAGAGGTAGAGCGAAGTTGCGCATGTTTTTCCTTTGGAACGACATTCTATACATTGTTGAGCAGATCTGAAGATTTCAGCTATATCTGGCCGGCGCTTCCGCCGGCAAATGAGATAGACTAGGTACGAGTCAGAATCGTTCATCGAAACTGAGGAGACGCTATGTCCGCACCGAGCCGCCGGCCCGAAATCCGGCGCCGTCGTACCCGCAACGAAAAAATTGCAAAGCTGAGGAAACGCCACAGCGCGGCTTCGAGCGAAGCTGATCGAACCCGAATTGCTGCGAAGTTACATCGCCTGGGACTGATTTCTCCCGGACAGCCCCTGCTCAAGAACGCCTGAATCAGTTAGCCAGCTGATCATCCACCTCAGGTGTTCGCTACCCGCGACGTGAAGGGCTCATCCACCATTTTTGTCCTAGTCGGCCGCTTGTCCGCGACCTCGTGATAAACGCGGAGAATCTGTTGCGCTGAGGCATCCCAGGAGAACCGCTTGGCTTGTGCATAGCCGCGCGCTTTTAGCTTGTCGCGCAGCGTCTGATCTATCAGTACACGATGCAGCGCCCGCATAATTTCAAAAACATTTTCCGGATTCACCAGTACAGCAGCGTTACCTACTACCTCGGGAAGCGACGAAGTGTTCGATGTGACAACCGGCGTCCCGTGGGCCATGGCCTCCAGAGGCGGCAGTCCGAATCCCTCATAGAGCGACGGGAAGATGAAAGTCTTCGCCGCATCGTAGAAAACTCTTAATACTTCTATGGGAACAAATCCCATAAAGCGGACGTCGTTCTGCATCCGGCTACGAATTACAGTGCGGCGCAGGTCAGGGTGCTTCGAGAGCTCATCCCCAATGACAATCAGCTTCAGACCTGGAAACATGGTTTCCTTCTCCAGCTCCGCTTTCAGGGCCGAAAAGGCTTCAATGATTCTTACGACATTCTTGTGTGGGCTAATTCGTCCTGCGTAGAGCAGGAAGGGATGGTTGACCAAATAGCGCTCCGCTAAGATCAGGCGGTCGCTTTCACTTGCATGACCCCGCAGAAAGCGCTCGTCAATTGCGTTATATACCACTTCAATCCGGTTGCCGGGGATACCGAATAGTTTTTCCACTTCGCTCTTTGTGAAGTTAGAAACGGCGAAAAGCCGTGCGGCTTTATTGAGTGCCCGTTGCGTGAGGAAAAAGTGGAGCGAACGCCTTAATCCCGACTGCTCGCGCGCACGATACATGTGATCAAGCACGTCGTGCACCGTCATCACGTATGGACAAGGAAGATTTCGTGGAAACCAAAACAAGTGCGGAATGTGTACGACATCGCAGTTTAACCGCTTGAGAATGGCGCGAAACTCAAAATAACTCTTGATCGTGGTGTCATTTGCAGGGAGAGGAACGGCCCGGAAATTCGGTGGCAGCGAATTGATTTCAGCCACTTTTTCTGGAGGACCGATCAGGAAGTATTTGCTTTCGCCATCCAGACGTCCCAACGCCCGTACGATATTGCGAGTGTAAGTTCCGACGCCGAACTCAGTCATGCGCCGGATGTCGATGGCCACTCTCACGGCAGGAATTTAATCACAGAGGACTCAAGAGCACACAAAGAATTCGCGTTCCGGGTGAATTTGATCCTTCGTGGTCACGGCCTTCAGGCCCTCACTTCCAACTGGGACTTGGCGCGGCGCTCAGGATACAACGGGAAAGCCTCAGCCAAGTCCAACACCTGCTTACGAATATTGTTTAGTACCGGGCTTTCGCTCCGGTGCTGCAACGCCTCGGAAATCCAACGTCCTACCTGTCGCATCTCGTCTTCCTTCATGCCGCGCGTGGTAAGAGCGGGCGTGCCAATACGAATGCCGCTTGGCTTCATCGGGGGATTTGCGTCAAAGGGTATTGCGTTTTTGTTGACGGTAATAGCGGCATCTCCCAGCGCCTTTTCGGCCTCACTGCCAAACATCCCTTTGGAAAACACATCCACCAGCATGAGATGAGTATCAGTGCCGCCGGAGATGATCCGGAAACCCTCACCTGCAAGGGTTTCGGCCAAGACCTTGGCATTGGCTACGATCTGACGCGCGTAGTCCCGGAATTCAGGCTGCATCGCTTCCTGAAAACTCACCGCCTTCGCGGCGATGATGTGAACCAGGGGTCCGCCCTGCATGCCGGGAAACACAACTTTGTCGATGGCCACGGCAAATTCCTGCTTGCTTAAAATCATGCCTGCGCGGGGTCCGCGCAAGGTCTTATGGGTTGTGGTGGTAACAATATGTGCGTGAGGGACTGGCGACGGATGCACCCCTCCCGCAACCAGTCCGGCAAAATGCGCCATGTCCACCAGATACAAAGCCCCGACCTTGTCCGCGATCTGGCGCATGCGGACGAAGTCGATGATTCGCGGGTAAGCGCTTCCTCCGCCGATAATCAGCTTGGGGCGTTCCTTCTCGGCAATCCTCTCCAGATCGTTGTAATCAATTGTTTCGGTTTCCTTTGTGACACCGTAAGGAATAATGCGATAAGTCTTGCCGGAAAAATTCAGATGATGGCCATGGGTAAGGTGGCCACCGTGAGCGAGATTGAGCCCGAGGATGGTGTCGCCCGGCTGCAAGACCGCTGCAAACGCTTCCATGTTGGCTTGTGAGCCGGCATGGGGCTGTACATTGGCATGTTCTGCGCCGAAGAGTTTTTTGGCCCGCTCCCTGGCCAACTCTTCCACCACGTCGGCAAACTCGCAGCCGCCGTAGTAACGCTTGCCCGGATAGCCCTCGGCATACTTGTTCGTAAATACCGAGCCCATGGCCTCGAGCACCGCCTCGCTCACGAAGTTTTCGGAGGCGATGAGTTCAAGACCTTCGTGCTGGCGCCGAACTTCGTTGTCGATGGCAGAGGCCACTTGTGGATCAGTTTCGAAGAGCGGGCGGGACATAGACGTATTTTTCATGATGACTCTTGTGTTTTCTCGCTTTAGTTCTGCTGGTTTTGATTCTTAGCTTTGGCCATCACAATCATCAGGGCTCCGCCGATGTTTCACGGTGTAGGCTTCCGGATCGTGAAGTTCCATGTAATTCTCCGGCTTCTTAAGCGGGGTGAATCCGAACTTGGCGTATAAGCCGTGAGCGTCGCGTGTGACTAGGCTCCATCGCCGCAATCCCTGCAAATGGGGATGGCTCATGATGCACTCCATCAGCCACTGCCCCAATCCGTGCCCTTGGCTGGGTTCCAGAACAAACACATCGCCAATGTAGGCATAAGTGGCGTAGTCGGAAATCACGCGAGCAAAGCCTATCTGCTTCCCATCGCTATAGAGGCCAAAGCAAAGCGCATTCTCGACGGAGCGCGTCACAATCTCCCGCGATATTCCTTTCGCCCAATAGGACGCTGTCAAAAAACTGTGAACGACAGCCAGATCGATTCGTGTCTTGTCTGTACTGACAACGAATTTGCCCTTGCGATGTTCTGTGACCGGTGTTTCGCCAGCGTTCACTCTGTTGCCATTCTAGCGTAGCTTTTGGGACTTGGCTTCTAGCACTTTGCTATTGGCTTGGATTTGTCGTTGAACTGGCCCGTAGCTCAAAGTTTATGAGTTAGCGGCTAGGAGCCAAAAGACATCAGACTGTTTCGAATGCAGTTCGCATGAAAGAAGCAAGTTGCCAGCCATCCATGTATTTATAGGGCGTTTCCCCGGTCGTATAGTGGCCGCATGGCAGCACTACGACCTTATGATCCAAGCCGTGAGCTTCAAACTCTCTTACCGCGTCGCGGGAAAATTCAGGCAGGAAGGTAAGATCGTACTTTGCATAAATCAGGAGCGATTTTCTTGGCCAGCGAGAAAATTGCTTGAAGTATGAAATCGGACTGATACCGCTCCACAAGGAACGAAGCCGTTCAAGATCGATTTGAGTTTCTAAGCCCTGACGAATGTGGCGAGTGGACTGTCCATGCCAGACTACGTCTGCGACGTAAGTGGCAGCATGATTAAAGGCCGCCACCCGGATACGCGGATCATGGGCAGTTGCAAGAAATGCATAGCAGGAGCCCAGGCTTGTGCCCAGAATGCCAAGGCGGCTGTACCCCTGCTGATCAAGCCAATCCAGGCAGCAACGTACGTCAATGACGGCCTGGCGGCAGGCGTCGAGTGTACGGCCGATGTTCGCCGACACAGCGTAGTCGGCACGATGTGTGTCTGCCGGCATACGAATATCGTGGTATGGCATGCTCAATCGGAGCACCGCGATGCCCAGGAGATTCAGCACCCGGCAGAGACCGGTATACGCCAGCGCATCCGAGTTCCAATGCGGTAGGAGGACTATGGCGCGACGGCCTCGACTGGGAAACCACCGGGCGTTCACCTGGTTATTTTCGTTATAGGGTGTGCGAACAGGCGAAGTGAAGCGGAGGAAATCCGCGTGAGTGCCGCGAACTTTCGCTTCCAGTTTTGGATCCGGCACTTCTCGCGTACTGAACACCTGGATCTCGCGACGTTCCAAACGAAAATCCGCGGGCGTACGGTAGGAATAGAATTCGTCGCTCGACTGGACGATGCGCCGGTTGTACTCGCCCAGAAATTTTTCCATGTCACCGCTCAGAGGCACATGACCAGATGAAAAGCCGTTGCGGCAAGGCCAATCACGAGCCCATTCGGTCCCCCATTCCATGGGGCGGACCACGCGGTTGTTGTCGACCGACGTGAGCTTCGTTTCCCAGTCATACATCCATTGCTGGTAGCGCAAAGGCATCCTATCTAGGATATCAGCAGGGTGGAGGGTATCTGTCCTGGCGGGAGTTGAACGGCGAGAATGAGCATTCAGCAGTCAGTGTTCAGCATTCAGTTTACAACGGTTGGTGCAGAGACTTGCCACGGCGAAAGCGAATTGGCAGAGAGTGTTCTGAAGGCGGGCGATCTAGGGTCTGGGAATTTGAATCTGAAAAACTAGTTACCGTACTTCCTGGGAACACGCTTCGAAATCGCGCAAAGAATTTCGTACACGTTTGTATTCGCGAGCACGGCATGTTCGTGCGCATCCACGCTGAGACCATCTTGCGAACCAAGCAGTATAACTTCATCGCCTACCGAGACACCGGGCAGTCCGGTCACATCGACGAGCGTCAGATCCATGGAGATTCGGCCCACAATCGGGGCATAGTGCTCACGCACGATCACTCGTCCTCGGGAGGAAAGGGCACGATTCAATCCGTCAGCGTAACCAACCGGGAGAACCGCGATTCGAGCTGGAGCCTTTGTCACATACGTACCACCGTAGCCTAAAGGCTGGTTGGCCCGAACTTCACGAAGTGAAAGAATCCGGGTATTCCAGGTCAGCACCGGCTTTACTGCTAAGCGCAGCTTGCTTCCGCTGACTTCCCTTCCCGCCCGCTCAAACGGCAAGTAATAGCCGTACAGGGCAATCCCCGGCCGCACCATGGTGTTCCACGATTCGCGCCTGGAGATGACTGCGCCGGTATTGGCGGTATGAACCAGTAGCGGATCGAATCCTTCGCCGCACAAAAATAAACGAGCTTCGTCGAACCTTTTTAGTTGTTCATCGACGGACGGCGCGTCCAGTATTTCGGAAGAAGCCAAATGAGTCGAGAGACCTTCAATTGACAAATGGGGCGACGATTTCAGAGCCCGGCATACCTGTGGCAACTCCCCCAGAGCGACTCCGAGGCGACCCATGCCAGTGTCGATTTTCAGGTGAACTGCGTGGCTTGGCAGACCCAAGCGCGCGGCGGCTGTCTCCAATAATTCCACCTGACTTGGTTCCCAGACCGTAGGAGTCAGGCGCAGGCGGATGATCTCCTCTTCTTCTCCTCGCCAGAAACCGGTCATCAGCAGAATGCGGGCGCGAATGCCAGCTTCCCGAAGAGGTATCGCTTCGTCGAGCGAAGTGACACCGAGCCATTGGGCCCCTTCTTTCTCAAGTGCCTGGGCACACTCAGTGGCTCCATGTCCGTAGGCGTCGGCTTTTACCACCCCGCAGATGGTGATTCCGGAACCAATGTGCCGCTGCACCGCGCTGAAGTTTTTGCGCAAGGTCGACAGCGAGACATACGCCCACGTGGGACGGGTCGCGGTCCGCTTCAGGATTTCAGCTGTAGCCACCGTTTGAGATTATAGCGGGGGCGTGAGCTGGCTTGAGGTTACGCCGGTGCTACTCCCCTGCCGCCATTGAGATTCGCTATCCGCCCGATAAAACAAACTTCACCGTGACTTCGGTTTCCACTTCCACCGGCTCGCCATTAAGTAGGTAGGGCCGGTAACGCCATTGCCGAACCGCCTCAACGGCCGCGCCCACCAGCATGGGATGGCCGCTCAGCACTTGCAGGTTCTCGATTGTACCTTCGCGGCTGATCATGGCTCGCAGAAGAACTTCTCCTTGGATTCTTGCCTGTCTGGCAATCGATGGATAATTCGGCTGAATGCGAAGGGTGATATTTCCTTCCATCATGCGTGAAACCGGAGGATGGCGGGTAACAGCCAACGGGGGCGGTGGCAACACCTGGCTCGAGCCTTGAATCGCATCGAGTACAGAGCCTCTGCCGTTCGGATTACCGGTAGCGTGGTCAACACCGAAGGCACTGGCATCGGACATCGGTGGAGGTACGGTTGTTTCATTGAGCATGTCGACGTTTCGTGGAATTTGAGAGGGCATGAGCAGCCTGATGCCGATCTCGTTGCTCTGGGGGGGTACAACCGAAACGTTGCGTTGCTGAACGACTTGAGCCGCGGGTGGTGGCGCAGGGGCCAACAGCGGCGATAGCACGGCCAATCGAGGTAGGCCTTGCGTATAGAGCAGGGGCACGAGCAAGAGGCAGCCAACTGCAACCGCTTGCGCGGCGAATGAAATCAAGGTTGTCCAGCCTCGGTGAGAGCGGTTCGACCAGCCGGAATCGCAAAAGGAATCGGCAAACATAGCGTCCTCCGTCAAGGTGAGTACGACTATGTTTATGGACACCAGCAAGCGCTGCGTCGGATCAGATTCGCGCGAACTTGAGCAAAGAAAGAGCCGCGTAAAAACGCGGCTTTGGGAAACTTAATTAGGGTTTAAGGTGTCGCTACAACGTAACCAAAACTATTTTGGTTGCGTTGCCGGAGCCTTTGGAGTCGTCGTCGCCGGCCTGGTTGAAGGCGTAGTCGGTTTTGTCGCTGCCGGCCTGGCCGGAGCCGCAACGCCTGACTGTGCGTTGTAAAGGTCAACTACCGACTTGGTGATGTCCACAGCCGGCCCAGCCCAAAGCACCGGACCATTCGGCCACGGATTGGATGTGTCTATGATCACCCCGAAGCCACTGTCTGCCGCGTACTTCACCAGCATGGGACCCATCTTCTGCAAAATGCGCTGTGCAATCTCGTTCTGTTGATTTTGAGCATCATCGCGAGCGTCCTGCACTTGGCGCTCCAGAGATTTCTGCTTTCTGTTCAATCTGCTTCACCAAGGTCCCGCGACTCTCGTCATTCAACTTGTCGCCTTGCGTATTCAGTTGCTTCTTCAGGGATTCTACTTCGTCGTTCGCGCCCTTCAATTCGTTCTGCTTGGGTTCAAGCTTCTTGCTCAGGGCCTCGAAATCGCGCTGGCCTTCGTTAGTGGCAAAGATGGCCTGCTCGACATTGATCGTTCCCATCCTGGTTCCGGTGGCATTGGTTGCTACGGGAGCGGCGGCATTGTTGGCAGCGGCACTTGGAGCCGCGGGTAGCGCGGCATTCTGGGCCAGTGCTGCGACCGATACTGCGAGTACAGCAGGCATAAGAAATCGTGGGAACTTGCTTGTCATGTGGTTGATTTGAACTCCTTGGAAATTTGTCCCGGGAAAACCGGTTAGATTGTGCAAGCCTTCGCCTCAGCACGAACCCGACCGTTCGCTGTCAACGGAAGAGACTGGGCCGGATTTCCCAGCGCCTCACGCCGAACCTGTACGGCGTGGTGACCAACCTACGAGATTCTTTCGCAGGATGTCAATGCCATCCATTATAGGGACAGGTTGTTAGTAAGGTCAAACCAGTCGTTCGGCATCTGACGCCTGCCATTAGCGACAACGTCTTGCAAAGTGAACAACATGCTGAACACAGAATCCTGTAACCGACGAGCGCTTCTAGAACGTAGTTGCTACGCTGAAGCGGAACGTCTTCCTTGGCTCTCTCAACTGAAATTGCGGCGCCAGGCTTCTTGAGGCTTGCTCGAAGGTAAAGTCGCCCGCCGCTCCGGGCGGAAACATGTCGCGTGTAATCGGGACCGGTCCCTGGGTGACGCTATCCAAACGCAGTGGGTTGTAAGCCCAATAAACGCGAAATGGGGCGTTGATAATGGGTAGAAATACCTGAACTTCTAAGCCGGTAGACATGCGCGGTATCCAGTTCGTGGAGCCTACGACTTGGAGATTCTGCGAAAACGCAGGGGTCTGAGGATGCCCCCCAGTACAGTTCAGGGCGATATCGAGGGCCGGACAGCCAAAGACAGTGTTGTTGATATCGGCAAGCTGGCCTGGGTTGATCCGTAGCTGCGAACCACGAACGACGGGATTCATGCCAACATCGACAAAGGGCGCGAGCGCGACTGGACCGGCGATGGTGATGCGATATTCAAGGTTTGTGACCAAGCTCGCATCACCGCCTGGAAAAACGATTCGTTCAACTGGAACCGGTACGGTGTAAGCACCGCGCAACGGGTTGCTGGGATCTTTGGGAACCGTCGTTCCATCGGGATTCTGCAGAGTGATCGCCGATTTGTCGGGTAGAAATGCGACTGGAGAAACCGATCGGATATCAAAGCCGCGTATATCGTTCTCGCCGCCCAGGTAGAACCGCTCGAAGGGAGGAGCCACGACCCCGCCATATCCCGCGAGGAACGAACCTTGCACGTTAAATCCGATAGTGTTGCGTCTCTTCTGCATCGGAATAAAGTGCTTGTACTGAACGATCGGACGAATGGAGCGAACGGTGCCGCCCAGGCCAGCGATTTCACCGCCGAGAAACAGGCTGGTTCCTCCCTTGGGAGAGATTGCGCTGTCGATGGTGCTAAAGGAAAAACTCGGCAGGATCTTGCTGGTAATGATTCCGTCCAATGAGTTGGGCCCGCTTATGCCTCGAAAGGCCAAGTCGGTAAACAGAATTTTCGATGCATTGCTGACCGCAACGATTGAAGAGCTGTCGAACGAATAAGTGAGGCCGATGCGTTTGAAAGAATGGTGCAGCTGATAGCTGAGCGAACTGGTGAAACCAGAACTGGACTGAGTGTAGTTCTGCAGGTTATTGAGGAAGGTGTTGGGCAGGTTGATCTGCTGCCCTGTAAGAATCGCTTCCTGCCGCGCCTGATTGTAGTTGTATTTTTGGGTAAATACGGTAAACCCGCCTTGAATGGGCCGATCAAACAAATAAGGCTCAGTAAAACCAAATGAGAGAATGCGTTGGCTGTTTCCGATGCTTGCCTGCATCGAAAGAGTCTCGCCCAATCCAAGGAAGTTGTTTGTGCTGTAATTGATTCCGACAAAGGCTCCAGCCAGACCGCTAACGCCGCCGTTCAATCCAATGCTGTTCTTGCCCTTTTCCTTTACCTTGAGGGTAAGGTCTACGGTGCCGTTTTTTTCGTCCAAATGTGTTTCGGTGACGTTCGGGTCGTCGGGCTTGAACGCCTCGAAATACCCTAACTGGTTGAGGCGCAACAGACTCAACTTCCACAGCCGTTCGTCGTAAACCTGCCCTTCTTCCAACGCCACTTCGCGGCGGATAACCTTGTCGCGGGTGGTGGTATTCCCGGCAAATTCAATTCTTCGAACGAAGAACTTCTTTACCTTCGTCAATGTCGATAGAGAGGTTTACTAACTTCTTGTCTTCGTCAAAAGTCGTGTTGGGAATGGAGGTGAAGTTGATGTGTCCCAACTCGCGGTATGCATTGCGAAGGTTGTCGAGCCCCTTGGCCACCTTCTCGCGGGAAAAGATATCGCCATCCTTCATGGGAAAAAGCGAGCGTAAGGCTTTGACGTTGGTAACTTCCTTGTTGCCGTTGAACGTGATCCCGCCCAAACGATACTGTTCGCCTTCGTCGATCGGAATGGTGATATCAACGGCCTTGCCCGGCTCCCTTCATCAGCAACGGGATGTGAAAGCCCGGGCGACCGGTATCATGAATTTCTGTTTTTGGATCTTGTACCAAGACTTTGAAGTAGCCGCGGTTCTGGAATTCCGCGCGAACACGTTCCGTGTCCTCGTCAAGCTTGCTCGCGTCGTATGTCTTGGCGAAGATATTTTCCAGGAAGATGGAATGGGGTATGCCGATCGGTTTCAGGTTCTTCATGGCGCCGCGAAGGATGCGGGAGTTGACGTGTTTATTTCCCACAAACGTGATCTTGCCGACGCTAACCTTGGGACCTTCCTTGACGACGAACGTAACGCTGACCTTGGCGGGCGGAATCGGCCGGACTTCAGTTCGGACCGTGGCGAATTGCCGCCCATGTTCCGATAGCAATTCCTTGATCGTTACTTCCGCCTTCTTTACCTTCGTGGGATCGTACTGGCTCTCAGGAGACAACCCGACCTTTCGATCTTTGAAGCGGTCAAGTACGTCGCTTTTGGAAACGGAACTGAGTCCAAGATACTCAATTTCGCTGATCGTGGGCCGTTCCTTTACGTAAACCTGGATGATCCAGCCCTTTGGGGTTTGCTCACGTTCAAACCGGATATCTTCGAAGTAACCGGTATTCCACAATGAGTTGAAGTCGCGCTCCAGGGCGGCGGGATCGTAAACATCTCCCGGACGTGTGAAGATTCGCGCCTTGACGGTTTCGGCAGGAATACGCCGTTGACCGTGAACCTCGATTCCGACGATCAGGTCCTGCTGCCCTAAACCAACCGAGCTACAAAGAAGACTAAAAGAAAGAAACGAGACCGCCAGTTTACAAATCTTTATGATTGAAGAAGATGGAGGCGGTAGCGAAGCCGGCTGGGAGCGAGTATGTCCCGACCTGCTCTTCGTCACTACAGGGCTATCCTGATGAAAACGAAGAATCGTTACTACCTCGGATCCTGGGAGTATGGAAAGTGGCAATTATACGGTAGAGAAGCGAAGACCGTCCAAATCGGCCCCTCTAAAGAGACGACTTAGAAAGCTCCACTTCAACCAAGACGGAATAAAACGTGGCGGAGTTGCCTAGGTCTGTAAGTTTTTCTGAGGTTAACACGTTTATGTTCCGATTCCCGGATGTTAACTTGGCCCAATGAAGTTTCGCTGAAACCACTCCTGCCTGAACCGCGCCGTCGACTCGAGCCTTTAACCGGATATCCCCACGGTCGTTGAAGACGCGTACCGGATCTCCATCCACGATTCCGCGTGATCGGGCATCCGCGGAGCTTATCTCCAGCAGGCCGACTTCTTCCATGTCCTGAATTACTTTCAGGTTACAAAACGAAGAGTTGAGAAAATTGTCCGCCTTGCGCGCCAGCATTTCCAAGGGGAAGCGAGTCGCGTATGAACTGTGGCGCGATTCCTGCGGCGGCGTGAACACCACCACGGGGTCTAAGCCTTGCGCCTTTAGGTCTTCACTGTAAAGCTCGGCTTTGCCGCTTGATGTGCCAAAGTTTCCTTCGGCAAAAGGCAAAAACGCAAGGAACCCGAGCAGAAGAAGCCAAGGATTGCTTTTCAAGATTCAGTCTTACATGACCCTCGCGTTCCAAGCGTCCGCGATCGATTCCTTGCAGGCGGGGATTCTTTGAAGTGAGCGCGACATCAATCATCTGATCGACGGATTCTCCGAAGCATTCGTCCGCGAATCCCATGCGCTCCGCTAGTTCGCGGAATACGTTCACATTTGATCGGCATTCGCCCACGGTTCAATAGCCTGATCCGAAATCTGAAGATAGTAATGCCCGTACGCGGTTTGCAGATCCTTGTGCTCAAAGAAGGTAGTGGCCGGCAAAACAACGTCGGCGTAGTCGGTGGTGTCGGTAAAGAACTGCTCGTGCACGACCGTGAACAAATCGGAGCGTCGCAGACCGCGGACAACGTCGTTATGATTGGGACAAACAGCCGCTGGATTCGAGTTGTAAACAAACAACGCTTTGACTGGAGGATCTTTAGAGTATTCAGCGCCCGTCCCAGTTCGACCATGTTGATAGTTCGAGCAGGCCGACCCAGAGCTTTTTGCATCAGATCAGGTCGATCCAGCGCGTCGCGATTTAGCCCGTAGGCGCCGCTGGTGGAAAGCTGCAAACCGCCGCCAACGTCTTTCCATGATCCGGTGATGCACGGCAGCATGGCAATCGCACGCGTGGCCATACCGCCACCTTCAGACCGCTGTACACCATAGTTTAGGCGAATCACCGCTGGACGCGTCGCAGCGTACTCGCGTGCGAGTTTTCGAATGTCGGACGCGTTTATCCCTGTCCAATTCGCCACTGCGTCTGGCGGATACTGCTGGACTTTCTCGCGAAGCTGTTCGAAACCAAGTGTGTAACGGGCAACGTAATCGGCATCATACAATTCCTCATTGATGATGACGTGCATCATCCCAAGCGCCAGGGCACCGTCCGTACCGGGATTGATAGGCAAGTACCAGTCGGCGCATGCGGCAGTTCGGGTGCGATAAGGATCGATGACTACCAGTTTCGCGCCTTTACGACGAGCATCCGAGATGAATGGCCACAAATGAACGTTGTTGCCATGAATATTCGAAGCCCAGGCGATGATGTATCGAGAATGCGCGAACTGCTCCGGCTCTGTGCCAAGCTTTATTCCAAGAACAGATTTCAGTCCCGCCTCGCCCGCTGCGGAGCAGATGTTGCGTGCCAATTGCGAAGCTCCTAAACGATGAAACAAACGCCGGTCCATCGACGAGCCATTTAGCGCTCCCAACGTACCGCCGTAGGAATACGGGAGGATAGCTTCACTGCCAAATTGTTTGGCAACATACCGGAACCGGGAGGCGATCTCATCAAGAGCGTCATCCCATGTGATCCGCGCAAAAGCTCGATTTGCAGATTCAGCGGGAGCGCCCCGATCAGCGATCACACCCTTGGGAAGCACGCGCTTCATGGGATACAGCACGCGGTCAGGTGAATATACGCGGTCAAGATACTTGGCTACCTTCGCGCACAAAAAACCGCGAGTCACCGGATGTTCGGGATCGCCCTGGATTCTTGTAGCCCGCCCGTCCTCGACCGTAATCAGCACTCCACAAGCATCGGGACAGTCGTGCGGACAGGCCGCGTGAACCACTTTCTTCATGGCATGATTATACTCACCCGCGCGAGCAAGAAATTCATCGGACTTTAACCTAACAAGAGGAATTCTTCATTAGGTTTAAATAAAGTGACTAGAATAAAGTAGTCGGCCTGTGCGACCTCCAGGTCGGGCCGCAATCGAGACTGGACAAAGCGAAATCTGCGTGCGAACCCTGTATATATTTCTCTTCACGATTTTAATCGTGCCCTTTGCGGCGATTTCCGCCCAACCTGTCGAGTCGATTTGTTCCCGTCCAGAAACCGGAACCGAAATTGTTTCTCCCTCAGAACTGCGTAGCCGTCAAGGGTTACTCAGGGCGACGCTCGCTATCAAAAACTCTCTGGGAAGCGACGGTCACATGCGTTACTGCTACGTCGCCGAAGATGGCAGCCAATCGCCGACTCTGCGACTAAGTCCTGGCGATCTCCTCGTACTGACTTTGAAGAACGACATATCTCTCCCTGCGACTGCGATGAAACATATGGTGCCTCCGACCAATTCTTGTTCCAGCGGCATGGATCTGATGAGTGCATCATCCACTAACCTCCACTTTCACGGACTGGCAATCCCGCCCAAGTGTCACGCGGATGAAACCATCACAACAGCTGATCCCATCGGCTGGTTCGACTTTCGAGTATCGCTTTCAAGTTCCGAGCGATACTCCGCCAGGTCTGTACTGGTATCACCCACATGTGCATGGGTTCAGCGAAGAGCAAGTTCTTGGGGGGGCCTCAGGGGCTTTGATCGTGGAAGGAATCGAGCGCGCGAACAAACTGATAGCAGGTCTTCCGGAAAGGATTCTGGTCATTCGAGATCAGAAACTATCGAGTTCGAAACTCGGATCCAAACCGGCCGGGCAAAGATCTGTCAGTAAATTTTGTTCCTGTCGTTTTTCCCGAATTCAAACCGGCCGTCATTCAAATGCACCCTTCCGAGCGAGAGTTTTGGCGTGTGCTCAACGCGTCAGCCGATACGTACCTCGACCTCAAGGTTGTGTTTAACGATGCGCCGCAGTTTCTAGGAGTCGTCGCTCTCGATGGCGTCCCCATTGGTTACGCCGATGGCGGCTCGCGCAATCGCATTCTTTGGGAAAGCCACGTCTTCCTGCCTCCGGCGGGGCGTGCAGAGTTTGTTCTCAATGGTCCGCCTGATGGGGTGAAAGCGGCTCTGATGGCCCAGGCTGTCGAGACGGGCCCTAGTGAACGACAACGACTCTCCGCATGCAACCGGCCCTGCTAAACCTCAGAATCCGGTCGACGACGACAACACACCGCCCGCACCCTGGTAAATATTGTTTCGTCTGTGTCGGCGCCGGAAGTTGTTACCAAATTGCCGACTGGCACGCCTACTGCACCACCGACACGCCTCGGCTCGTCCGCTGTCTACGGCCACTCCGACTCGGCAACGCAAACTTCTATTTCTCCGAAAAAGTGCCGGACCCTAAAGACCCGAACAGTCCAACCATTTTCTACATCACTGAAGAAGGCAAGATTCCGACTGCTTACAATCCCTGTTTCACACTACGCCCAATATCGTGGTGCATCAGGGCGATGTGGAAGACTGGCTAATCGAGAACCGTTCGCAGGAAACCCATGCTTTCCACATCCATCAAACACACTTCCTTGTATTGGAACGTCACGGAGTTCCGGTGCACGAGTCGTATCTTCGCGACACCATCAATGTGCCCTACTGGGACGGATTCTCACCGCAATATCCGAGCATCAAGCTGCGTATGGATTTTCGCGATCCCAAATATCGTCGGAACGTTCCCTTATCACTGCCACATCCTGCAACACGAGGACGGAGGAATGATGGGAACCATCCGGGTCGAACCCGCCATCACGGTCGACAGCACAGCGCAGCTCACCGAGTTCAAGTCAAATGGCAAACTAGATCTGCAAGACACGTGTCACTGAGAAAGCTCATCTCCCAAGGTTATCCACAGCAGCATGTCACTGAAACAAAGATTTAATCAGACATTCACACGACTGTAACGAAGCCCGGTTACCTTTTCCTCAAGCAGTCAACCCACAATTCAGCCGTCCAACCATCCGCCGACACGTTTGGCGGCAAAAACACATTCTCGTAACGAGGAGCACCGATGATTCACATGCGTACTCGCGGCTTATCCGCTCTGCTGATCTCCTTCTTGCTGTGCTCGATTTTAGCCGGGGTTGCCCAGGCAAATCGAAGACGACGCGGAAAGCGCTCACACCACCACTCCGATCAAGCACGTGGTTGTAATTTTCCAGGAAAATGTTTCGTTCGATCACTACTTTGCGACCTATCCTCACGCCACCAATCCTACTGGCGCAACCAGCCTTTCACGCGCGGCGCGACACCCCCCGCGTCAATAACCTGCTCACCGGCGGCTTGCTCGACGAGAATCCGAACTCCGCCCAGCCTTTCCGTCTCGACCTGACTCAGGCGGTAACCTGCGATCAGGACCACGATTACGCGGACGAACAAAAAGCCCACAACCACGGGTTGATGGATAAGTTTCCTGAATCAGTCGGTACGGGTGGACCCGGTTGCCCGGACTACGGTCACGGGCCCGGACTGGTGATGGGCTACTACGACGGCAACACCGTCACCGCGATGTGGAACTACGCCCAGTACTTTCGCCATGAGCGACAACTCATTCGGAACCACCTTCGGACCGTCGACTCCCGGAGCTTTGAATCTGGTTGCAGGAAATACTGCCGGCGCAACCCTCACCGCCGGAAGCGCTGATGGAAACATTGCCGGTGGAGCATCGACCGGAGCGGTGATTGGCGATCCGAGGCCGGATGGCGACGACTGCAATCCCGCCACGGCGGCCAACCACGTCTCGATCGTTGGGAAGAACGTTGGCGACCTGCTGAACGCCAAGAAGCTTGACCTGGGGATGGTTTCAAGGCGGCTTTCGGCGTACCAGCGTAGACTCCAAGGGAGTGGCCACCTGTGCCGCCGCCAGCAGCAACCTGGCCGGAAGCACCGGCGACTACATCGCGCACCACGAGCCCTTTCAATATTTTTCCCAGACGCAGAACCTGCACCACGTTCCCCCGAGTGATCCCTCCCAGATTGGCAAGACCGACCAGGCTAATCATCAGTACGATCTGGATGATTTCTGGACCGCACTCGACGAAGGGCGACTACCCGCCGTCAGCTACCTGAAAGCCAAGGGCGCTTTCGACGGTCACGCGGGATATTCCGATCCGGTCGACGAGCAGACGTTTCTGGTTCAGACCATCAACCGGCTTGCAGCGAAGTCCGGAATGGCGACACCTGGCGATCGTCATCGCCTACGACGATTCCGATGGCTGGTACGACCACGCAATGGATCCGGTCGTAAACCAGTCCGATGTGAGCGACGACAATCTGACCGGTCCCGGAGCCTGCGGCGTAACCCCTGCAGGCGCTACACCGGGCCGGTGCGGTTACGGTCCGCGGCTTCCACTGCTGGTGATCTCTCCATTCGCGAGAGAAAACTACGTTGACCACAGAATCACCGACCAGTCTTCCATTCTGCGATTCATCGAGGACAACTGGGATCTGGGGCAGCTGGGTGGTGGCTCATCCGATGCAAAAGCCGGCAAGCTGGACGGTTTGTTTGATTTCGGCGAACGCCGGAAGATCAGGCTGCTTCTCGATCCGCAAACTGGCCAGGTGATTTCAAATCACTAGTTTCCGCTGCACTGACAGAAGAAGCGGGCGGCTCTCAAGCCGCCCGCTTTTCATTTTCACTGACCTTGCTGCTCTGCTATCCGGACGCGATGAGACCACAGCACTGGATTGCCGCTGACCGAGTCCTTCAGCACCAACCCACGCGCCACCACCGGAACCGACGCCGTTGCGCTTGCAGTCTGCAGATCAGTGAGAGCTAAGGGTGTTGCTGTTGCCCTGGAAGAATAATGTTCCAGCGCCCGTGTTCACCGTCAGCGGCGCGCCGAGCGACAGCCCGAGTAAGCCCGGTGTTGAGCAACTGAAAATTTCCCGCATTGCCGCTGGTTACTGTGACACTGCCGGGCACGACCAATCCATACACGCCTTGACGTCGCAAGGAAACAAGGTCAGGAGTAAATGTCGGAGTGTTGAACGTTCCGCCAATGAAAATTCGCTGACCGACCAGCATCGACGAATTGCCGAACAGGTTGTTCGGACTGAACCAGCTGTTGTTGAAGAAGTAAACGTCGTACGTAGTGACGGCGCTGACATCGATCGTCTGGACTGTATCGACCAGACCAGAGGTTGCCGCCACCGGTTTCATCCACCCAAAGCGTGACCGTCTGCACCGGTCCTGAAGCTGGGTTGAGGGCGAGAATACGACCCGATACGAAAGCCATGTCGGTGGTGATGAATTCCACGTCGCTGGCCAAAATACTGCCATCCTGCTGCACCGTGCCCTGAAGCGAGACAAATCCGCCCGACGTGGGCAGAGAGGACAGCGTAAATCCCGGAGTTGAAGTTCGTGCTGCCGTTCACGTCACCGTGAACTGATGTCCAAATGGTCCCTGCAGCACAAAAGAATTGGCCGCAATGTTCACGGAAGCAATGGTCCCAGTCAGATCGGTGATCTGCCCTTGAGGATCGGTGGCCGTAACCGCCTGGATAAACATGACCGGTGTGATAAGGCCAGTCAATTGTCCGGTGCCATCGACCGCCAATGATTGCCGGATATCAAATTCAGTATGGAGACCTGCCAGCCCGTTTGAACCCACGACCATCGGCGTGGGAAAAGTAACCGTCACCGAAGTGGTCTGAGGACTGGTGCTGCGTCGGGATTGCTGAATGTGCCATTCAGCGTGGTTACCTGCGGAGGAGCGACCGCGCTCACAAAGTTGATCAACCGGACTCGCCAGCACAAACGTCGCGCTGGTGTAGGTATCAGCCGGAACTGCACTGAAAGCTAGCGGAGTGCGCAGACCGACAAGTCGCGCAAAATCTACCGTGATGGGAGACGATACCAGTTGGGGCGAGCTATTGGCTCCGCTGAGGGTGATGGAGTTGATGGTCAGGTTCAGGCTCACGACTGAAGAAAGTGGAGCATCTTCTCCTGTAACGTAAACCGCTCCACTTGGGCGGATTGGTGGAGAAGCTGGTCGACCCGTTGCCGCCACCGCAACCAACCAGAGAAATCGCGGCAAATGCGAAAAGCACCAAAACCCGCAAAAAAGCGTTTCATAAACAACTCCTGCACCACGGAAATAACAGCCATCGATGGCTTTCCTTGTACCGCAATGAAAACACACTCAGTTTAGGGAAGTTGCGTTACCTTTGGACAGAGTACCGAGGTAATTTCCGTCTTTGGGCGGGCTCCCAGCGGACATAACATGCCTGCGCGGTTTTGGCTCTGATGAAGACTGATGACTGGCGGCTACTTGATCTCCATTACTTCTTTTTCCTTGGCTTTACTCATCTCTTCCATCTTCTTGATTTCGTCATCGGTCAGTTTCTGGATCTCGTCCATGGCACGCTTCTCGTCATCTTCGGCAATTTTCTTGTCTTTCATTGCCTTCTTGATGGCGTCGTTGCCGTCCCGGCGAATATTGCGAACCGCTGTGCGATGCTCTTCCAGCACCTTGTTCAGGTGTTTGACCATATCTTTGCGGCGCTCCTCGGTGAGCGGCGGAACCGGCACCCGGATGATCTTGCCATCATTCATCGGATTCAGCCCGAGGTCGGCGGTGCGTATGCCCTTCTCGATCGCCGGTAAAGATGTGGGATCAAATGGTTGGACAGTGATGAGTTGCGGCTCAGGTGCGTGAACCTGCGCTATCTGATTCAGGGGCATCTGCGAGTCGTAGTAGTCCACGATAACCGCATCGAGCATGTGCACTGACGCTCGCCCGGTACGTGTGGCAGTCATCGCCTTGCGAAAGTCTTCCACCGCCTTGTCCATGCGGGTTTTGAGTATACGTGTAAGTGTCTTTAAGGCCGGGTACTGATGCCATCGTGGATTGCGCCATCTTCAGCTCCGCCGAGAATTAGGATCAAAACGCTGAATTATAAACCCTGCCAAGCAGGGGAAGACCGCACCACAGAGTCTGGAATTCAAGATCCGCAAATCCGTGGCGCACGTTTTATGCGCTAACCAGCGAACCGATCTTCTCGCCGATTACAACTTTTCTGATATTTCCGCGCTGGTTCAGTTTGAAAATGATGATGGGCAGATTGTTGTCTTTGCACAAGGATATCGCGGTCGAGTCCATCACCTTAAGACCCTGTTTGAGAACTTCCATGTACGTGATCTCAGCAAATTTTTTGGCGTCTTTTACGAGCATGGGATCGGCGTCGTAGATGCCGTCAACCTTCGTCGCTTTCAGAATCACGTCCGCCTTGATTTCCATGGCACGAAGGGACGCTGCCGTGTCGGTCGAAAAGTAAGGATTGCCCGTGCCTCCGGCAAAGATCACCACTCGGCCCTTTTCAAGATGGCGGATAGCGCGACGTCGAATAAAGGGCTCGGCCACCTGATTCATCTCAATTGCCGACTGCACGCGGGTGTGGATACCCTGCTTCTCCAGAGCGTCCTGCAGGGCCAGTGCATTGATCACCGTGGCCAGCATACCCATGTGGTCGGCCGACACGCGGTCCATCTCGCGCGCCTGCTGGGCCACCCCGCGAAAGAAATTGCCTCCGCCGACAACGATCGCGATCTGGATATCGAGAGAATGAACGTCTGCCAGCTCTGCGGCAATCTCGTGGATACGCAGAGGATCGACGCCGAAGCCCTGATTTGCTGCCAGGGCCTCGCCGGAGAGTTTGAGCAGAATGCGTTTGAAGACCGGAGTTGGCATCGTGATTTCGTAGGGCCGGCGTCCACGCCGGCCGTCGTACAGGCGTTACCGCCCGCTTTCCCGAACAGCAAAAAGGGGCGCTCAAGGCGCCCCGAGATTCACTCGCTTTTCTGTTCCGGTTTGGTGACGGCAATTGTCTCGCTTGCTTCGCCAACCTTAAAACGCGCGAAGCGACGCACCGCGATATTCTCGCCCAGCTTCCCGATCTTGGTAGCGATGAGCTGGCCAATACTCACGGTCTGGTCCCGGATGAAAGGCTGTTCCAACAGGCAAACTTCCTCGTAGAACTTGCTCATCTTGCCTTCGACGATTTTCTCCACGACTTGTGGCGGCTTACCCGTAGCCGCGGCTTGCGAACGATAAATATCCTTCTCGCGCTCGAAAGCCTCGGAAGTAACATCTTCCTTGCGGACAAACTTCGGATCGCTGGCCGCAATGTGCATCGCGATGTCATGCACCAGTTCCTTGAAGTCGTCGGTCCGAGCGACGAAGTCGCTTTCGCAATTTACTTCTACGAGAACGCCGATCTTACCCCCGGCGTGAATGTAACTGGCGACCGCGCCCTCTTTGGTGACGCGGCTGGCTTTCTTGCCTGCGACAGAGATTCCTTTTTTGCGCAGTAGGACAACAGCTTGTTCGAGATCGCCCTTGGCTTCAGTCAGGGCGTGCTTGCAGTCCATCATGGGCGCTCCGGTCTTCTCCCGGAGTTCTTTCACTTGATTGGCAGAAATGTTCACGGTAGTTGTACTCATAAATAGAGTTTCCAGTACTTCGTTTCGAAGTTCCTAGTCATTATGCCCAGGCACGGATACCCGGAAACCAGAGACCCGAAATCTTCCTTACAGAAATGTCCTTACAAACTTTGACCCGCGCCGGACGACCCGCGCGGGTCTGATTCTCCTCAGGAAACCAGGCCTCGGACAACGGCCAATAACTGAGGTCCAATGACGGGTTTAATACGTCTGGGTCTCGACCTGCGGAACATCTTCCTCCACGGCTTCCTTGGCTGGTGCAGGCTGCTTGCGCACGCCAGCACCCAGAACATCTTCCATACTTATATCCTCACCGCTCGCGTCACCCGCAGCTTCCGAAGCGCTCTCGCCTGCTTCGGCTGCGGAGGTCGCTGCCGGCTCGGCATAGACCGCGGCCGCGAGGTCGGCAGCCTGTTTGTCGGTCATCAGTTGCGCGCCTTCGGCGACCGAATCGGAAATCTTCGATGCGAACAATCGAATCGCCCGCAGAGCATCGTCGTTGCCCGGAATCACGTAATCGACTTCACTGGGATCGCAGTTCGTATCGACTACGGCGACCACGGGAATGCCCAGCTTGCGCGCCTCGCGTACCGCAATCTGCTCTTTATTGGAGTCGATCACGAAGATCGCGTCCGGAAGGCGGTTCATGTTCTTGATGCCAGCCAGATTGGCTTGCAGATGTTTGCGTTCACGCTCCAGCTTGATGACTTCTTTTTTAGGCAGCAACTCGTAGCGGCCATCCGTGGCCATCTCATCGAGTTCTTTCAGCCGCTTTACCGACTTCTGGACGGTTACCCAGTTGGTGAGCAATCCGCCCAGCCAGCGCTGGTTGACATAAAAGCCGCCGCAGCGTGAAGCCTCCTCAGCGATCGCATCTTGCGCTTGGCGTTTGGTACCCACAAAAAGCACAATCTTGCCCGCCGCAGCCAGGTCGGCTACGAATTTCGACGCTTCCTTGAACATTTTCAGCGTCTTTTGCAGGTCGATGATGTAAATGCCGTTGCGCTCTCCAAAGATGTATTCTTTCATCTTGGGATTCCAGCGCTTGGTCTGATGCCCGAAGTGCACTCCAGCTTCGAGCAATTCCTTCATGGTAATGTTAGCCAATCAACCTCCTCATTTGGTCTGCATCCGGCTGAACATCAGCTCCCAGTCTTCCAGTCTCTAAACCAGAAAATAGAAGCATTTAGCCCTTCCGGATTGCCATTCCCGCCCCGCACCAACCCGGCGCGGGATGAATTTAACACCTTCACTAAATTTCCCAGCCTGAAGTTTCCGTCGAAACCAGAAACTGGAAACTATCTCTTCGAGTACTGGAATCTCTTTCTTGCGCCCTTCTGTCCGTACTTCTTGCGCTCCTTGGAACGCGAATCGCGGCTGACCATGCCCTCCGCCTTCAGCTTTTTGCGGAACTCCAGATTAAAAAGCATAAGAGCGCGCGCAATGCCGAGCTTTACCGCGTCGGCTTGCCCGTTCACTCCGCCGCCGCTGACGCGCACAACTACATTGAACGTAGCGGCGGTGTCGGTGGAGAGTAATGGTTGCCGGGCACTGGAGCGTTGTGACTCGGTGACGAAGTACTGTTCAAACGCACGCCCGTTGACCTTAAAATCGCCACTCCCCGGACGAAGATAAACTCGCGCGATCGCCGACTTGCGACGTCCCGTTCCGTAATATTGTACTAACTCTGCCATTTAGCTCTCAGCACTCAGCCGTCAGCTCTCAGCCAACCGGTGCTCAACCTTTCAAAGATTCCAACTTTTCGTGCACAAAAACAAAACTCTATTACGCCCGCGATTCCAGAGCCAAAACTTCCGGCTTCTGGGCTTCGTGTGGATGCTTATCGCCTCGATAAACCTGCAACTTGGTAATCATATGCCCGCCCAATTTAGTCTTGGGCAACATGCGCTTGACCGCTTCTTGGACAATCAGTTCTGGTTTGCGATCGAATCGTTTACGAAATTCTTCCGTGCGCAGTCCGCCAGGATATCCGGTGTAGTGCTGATATACCTTTTGCTCGGACTTCATTCCGGTCGTCTTCACCTTGTCGGCATTAATCACAATTACGTGATCTCCGGTATCGAGAAACGGCGTGTAGCGAGGATTCTCTTTACCCATGAGGATGAGCGCCACTCTCGAAGCCAGCCGCCCGAGCGTTTGCCCGGACGCATCCACGACGTACCACTTGCGCACAATTTCCCCCGCTTTGGGGAAATAGGTTGACATTACGAATCTCCCAGAAAATTAAAAAAACTAAGAAGACCGCTGAGTACCCACATCCACGCCGAAGGCGCAGGGCTACCAGGCGGGCAACCGCAGGACTACCAAAGACTTAAAGATAACGTAGAAATGACGATATTGTCAACGCGAGAGACGAGGCGGGACTTCGGAGATCAGCCCTTGGATCTCGATTCTTCCTTTAATCACCCATACCTTGGAATTCGATGTCCGAAGTCTGAGGCCCGATGGGTGCTTTCCTCTACTCGTATGCCAAAGCGTCGATGGGATCTTTCTGCGCCGCTTTATAAGCGGGATAAAGAGCTCCCAGAATGGCCCCGATGATAGCGATAATCGTCGACCGCAGTATCCATCCGCCGGTGACGACGACCGGCAGCGTCGGCAGGCGGTATTTGATTCCTGCACGAGCGGCCAGGCTGAATACGACCCCCACGATGATCCCGCCGATGGCTAACAGCACAGTCTCGCGGAGAATCACGTTCACGATATACATTTTTGAAGCGCCCATCGACTTCAAAATCCCAATTTCGCGGGTTCGTTCCATCACCGCCGTGTACATCGCCTGGAAAATCACGATGAATCCAATGACGACGGAGATGCCAATGACCACCCGAATAAAAGTAGAGAGCCCTGGATAGTTGCTCGGTGTCATCATGGACAGGTAATAAGCCATTGAACTGGCCACGTATTTCTCCATGCCCGGCACGTGTTTGATTTCATCGACCACCATATCGGCGTTGGCGGGATCGTCCAGCTTCAAATAAAACACTGATGCCTTGCCTTGCGCTCCGGTCAGACTCTGCAAAGTCTCGATCTGAAGAAACTTTCGGGCTCCGCTGCCTTCCTCGACGATGCCGGCGACACGGAAGTTGTTGTTCAGAATTTCAATGGTATCGCCGACCTTGACGTGCTTGGCAGTGGCGAACAAGTCGTCCACCAAAACGTCATTTGGACCCTGGAAGGGGCCACCCTGCTGGTAATGGAAAGGCTGTCCGGACAGGCTTTCATAACTTTTCAAGTCGATTCCGGCAATCACCTCCAGAGCCCCTGCAGTAGAAACTTGAGTGACTACCGGCGCTACCCCGGTTACATGGGGAAGCTTGGCCAGAATGCTCCCCACTTTGATCGACATCGGGGCGCCGGTAAGCCCGACAATGAACGAAGAGCCGGGAGGCATGACGATGACATCAGCCCCGATGCCGGCCTGCCGCTTCCGCGAATCGTTCAGCATGCCAAGTGACAGCCCCACAATCAGCAGGATCAGCGTGACTTCCAAGGCAATAGCCACAATACTGATCAGCGACCGAATGGGCCGGTGAACCAGATTTGCGACGATCATTTTGTTCATCATGGATTGATTTGAGCCCCATCGTCGTGCTGCGTGGTCAATTCAAGGCTAGCGGTCTAGCCGATGATACCTGGCCACTGTCTACTTGTTTTCCGTTCTTGTGACCTGACTCGACTGTGGCTGATCCAAGCGCACTACCTGCGCCCCTGGTGGCTGTTCCAGAACAAACTTGTCGTCCGGCAAAGGCTCGTTGAGTTGAAGCTTCACGATGGTTATGGTGATGTCGTACTCTTCCTGAGGCCTCCAGATTTCTATCTGCGAGGGGAAATTCAGTCCGTTGTAATCCTTATAGTTCTCATACCGGGAATCGGTCGCAAGATTACCGGTTTGATCATAAACAAGTTCGCGATGGGGCAGCAGGTCGGTGCGACTGAAAATGATCTTGCGGGAGAGAAACCAGCCACGTTCACCCTTGCGGATGACTTCCATCTCATAGTCAGCTTGTTGCACCTGGTGTTGTTTGGCATCGGTGACAATTTCGAAGCTGTTCTCCATGACCGCGATTTCGCTTTGCGGATCGATTTCACGCAAAATCAAAGCGTCGTAAATGTGCTGGGGGCGAAGGTTTTCCAGGGGTTGTTCTAGATTGTGGGTCGCGATGTCGTTACGACCGACGACAAACCGGTTCCTCGGAGGTATCCATAATTTGAAATCGCGGCCGTCGCTGACCATATCAAACGCATGATTGCGTACGATCGGCATCAAACCGATCATTCGGAGCATGGAAGGCTTGCGGGCAAGAATGTAACCGCGAATCTGCTGGTAGTCGGTAACTTTTCCTTTCTTTATACCCCCGACTGAAGTATCTATATCCACCGTGGCCTGAAGAGTCTTGATCTTGGCGGCCTGCGAGTTCACGTAGTCGATCAACTCCGCCTGTGTCGCGGATTTCAGGGGAGCCGTGCTCACTTGTCGTTCGACCCGCCGGGAACGGAAAAGGCACCCTGTAAGGGGAAACGCGAATAACAAAATCAAGATTGCCCGAAAGCGCGGCGATATCTGCATTAGGTGTGTTGGATTCCCTAACAAGCACTTTAGTTTCTTAGAAATTCAGTATATGCGAATTCGGGGGTGAGCTGAGTTTCAGGGGTAATCCGAGTAGCGCCGTGGCTGCAGCGTCCTGCGGAATTTCTAGCTGGTCACTTCCCCTGCATTACTTGCCGGAGTTTAGCGACATTCTGATTGTGTTCCGCAAGAGTAGCGGAAAAGCGGTGATGTCCGTTGCCATCGCTGACAAAATAAAAATAATCCGTTTTAGCGGGATGCATGGCAGCTTCGAGAGAGGTGCGACCGGGATTTCCGATCGGTCCTGGTGGCAAGCCGGTATGGGCATACGTGTTGTACGCGGATTGGAAGCTCATGTCTGTATGGTGCAACGCTCCGCCATAGCTTCCGCCGAGAAGTTCGGCATAGATCACACTCGGATCTGCCTGTAGTGCGATGTTTCGTCCCAGCCTGTTGTAGTAGACGCTGGCAACGACCGGGCGCTCTTCCGGAACGGCTGTTTCCTTTTCGATGATGGAAGCCATGGTGACAGTCTTCGGTATATCAATGGTCAGTCCGATCTGTTCCGCGACCAATCGGAACTGCTTGACCATCGCCCCCACCATGTCTTTCATGGTCTGGGTCCGAGTAAACTCATAGGTGTTCGGAAAGAGATATCCGTCCAGATTCTTCGCATCCGGCGACAAATCGGAAATCAATCCAACTTCAGACCTCGCGGTATCGAGAAATTGCTGCCTCGAGCCCAACCCCGCATCCTGAATCGCTTGCGCGATATCGAACATCGTGTAGCCCTCGGGAATGACAACCGTGTGCACATAAATGTCCCCGCGCACAAGCCGGTTGTGAACCTCGGTAATTCTCGCAGACTTTTCAAAAAGATATTCGCCGGCCTTCAAAGATTGGTTGGGATGAAGGCGATGCCACAGGAGAAATGCGAACCTGTTCCGGATCACTCCCGCAGATTGAAGTTCGGTCGCGATGCGACGGGTTGAATATCCAGGCCGCAGCATGACGAATTTCTGCCCTGCGGGCTGGACAGGCATCCAGAGCGCCCACGCCAGCCAGCCGCCGGTGGCGATAGCGGCGAGCAGCACAAGTGTCAGAAACGTGCGCAAGTTGTTAATAGTTTAGATGAAATACGACTAGTGATCGTTGGTCTTTGGTCGTAGGCCTTTCGAGGTCGTTTGGACAAGACTGTGGCCACGGATTTGCCCGGATTCGGACAGATAACTCAAAGACAAGAACATTCAAGGCCTTGAATATTCATAAGCTCCGTGAAATCCGTGGCTAGGTTTTATGCCAAAACTTCGAACCAACCACGGACGAACTACGTTCCCCTTGCGTCCATCCAATTCTGCAGTATCAGGACAGCCGCCATCTGGTCCACCACCGCTCCTCGCCGTTTGATCGACATTTCCGTTTCGCGCAGTAGACGGTTCGCCTGGGCCGACGTCAGGCGTTCATCCCAAAGATGTACTTGCAACTTAAAGCGCCGGCGGACCTCTTCCGCAAAAGCTTGCATTTTCTCGGCCTGTATTCCCTCCGCTCCACTCATCCGCAATGGCAGACCCATAACGATCTCGCGGACATCATGTTCGCGGATAACCCGTTCGAGTTGGGCAAAATCTGTCTTCTTGTTTTGTCGATGAAGGGTGTCCAATCCCTGTGCTGTAATTCCCAGCAGATCGGAGATAGCGAGTCCAATCCTCCGCGCACCCACGTCCATACCCAAGATTCTATGGGGACGAGATGAAGTCGAAGCATTGGTTTGGTGAAAAGGCACGTCGCGATTATATGTCGGCCCCAACTTGAAGAGTTACGCTAGGATACCGCTATGGCTGCCGACGAGGCCGGAATCACAATTGCGGAGATGCGTGCGGTCGCCTTCCCACAGCCGAAGCCACAGAAGCCACACTGGGGTTTGACTGCGATTGGCATCGCTACCGTTCTCGGCCTGTGCTACTGGGGTGAACTCGTTCTCGCGGTCATGCTGGTATCAGTACTGCTGGCATTTATTTTGGCCCCAGTGATGGACCTGTTGATCCGTCTTCGCGCTCCTCGTGGCCTTGCCGCCGCCGGCGCTGTGGTTCTGTTGCTCGCTTTGTTGACCAGCCTGGTGTACTACTCGTCGAATCAGGCCATCGTATTCGTTCACGATGTCTCTAAGTACGCACACACGATTCAGCAGGAAATTTACGCGGTCCGGCAGCGTGCCGAAAATTTGGGGAACCTTGACCCTGACGGACAAACCAAGAGTTCCAGTTCCCACACCAATCTGGCGGACCTACTCACCCGCGGCTTCGGGTCTTTTTCGCAGGCTTTGCTGGCAGCATCGTTCGTCCCCTTCCTTGTGTATTTCATGTTGAGCTGGCAGCATCATGTCCGCTCGGCCACAGTCATGCTTTTCACCCTGGAGAATCGCCAAACGGCATACGTCACGCTGGGACTGATTTCCGCCATGATCCGTACCTTCATGGTGGGTAACCTACTGATCGGACTCTTCCTCGGAACTGCAAGCACAATTGCATTCGGCCTCATGGGATTGCCTTTCTTCTATTTTATTGGCTTTATCAGCGGATTTCTTAGCCTGGTTCCCTACCTTGGAGTGATGTTGGCCATGGCTCCTCCTTTCTTCGTCGGAGTGGGACACATCAGTTCCGGGGATGCTGTCGTAGTCGTAATCGTCGTTCTCGGATTGCATCTGACCGCGCTGAACGTTCTCTATCCCAAGTTTTTGGGAAACCGCTTGCAGTTGAATCCACTGGCCGTCACGATTGCATTGTTGGTTTGGGGCTGGCTTTGGGGGGCGATGGGCCTGGTTTTAGCGATCCCGATAACCGCCGCGATGAAGATTGTTTTCGATCACGTGGAGTCGCTGAAGCCGTATGGGGCCTGGATGGGGGAATGACGGCAGGCTTGCGGGGTTTGAGCAGCAAATGTAACTCGATGACCCGGTCGAGACTGCCAGCTTAGGCAACCGACTGCGTTATGCAGGCTGATCCAGGAAATCGAGGTCTAGGAGAGATCGGGGTGAGGTCCTGCCCTTAAGCTACAAAATCTGAGGCTTCGGGGAATGGGAGCTTGCTCTTGGCCAAGGCTTTGGCCAGCATCTCCTCGACTTGGACTTCTTCCGTGTTCTTGGCCATCGCTAGTTCACTGACCAGGAGATAGCGCGCCCGTTCCAGCATCTTTTTCTCCCGGAACGAAAGCGGCTTCGATTGGCTCAAGACCAATAAACCTTTGAGGACGGCGGCCACTTCCAGGAGCGATCCGGTACGCATCCGCTCGGAATTTTCCTTGAAGCGGTATTTCCAGTCGGCGTTGTTGTCACATTCGCCATCTGTAAGAAAATCAACGATTTTCTGGATTTCACCGTTCTTGACGACACGCCGAAGTCCTACGGTATTTACATTGTGAAACGGCACCATGACCTTGAGGCTGCTGGACTTGATCTTCAACAGATAAAACTTTTCCACAACCTCGCCAATAGTTCTGCTACTAATTTGTTCGATAACTCCAACGCCATGATTGGGATAGACGACTTTGTCGCCTATGTGGAAATTGCCGTCAATTATCATGAGGAAACACCCGCGAGCGCAGGGCACTTGAGGAACAGCACTTAACTAGTTTATCCCATGCAGGTCGGAAAGGCAATCCAGAAGCGGGTTCGAGCAGGGTGTAAAGGCGGACACTCCTCCCGCGATCCCAAACGGAGTTTTTGGTCTTTCGATCGTTCAGGTTCGACGTCGAAGTTGGAAACAAATCAATCGGGAAGCAAGGGGCGAGCGTATCCGCCCCACACCCGGGTTTATAATCCACAAACGATGACAGAACAGATTAAACGGAAGTTGCAGGAAGAAATGAATGCTCTGGAGCACGAACTCGTTCACGATCTTCCGCAGGAAATCAAGAAGGCGGCTGCTCTTGGGCGATCTTAGTGAAAACGCTGAGTATCACATGGCCAAACAGCGACAGGAGTTCGTCAAGGCTAGGCTGCGGCAGTTGGGGGCCCGTATGGCAGAACTCGCCCTTATCAACATGGATAATATCCCGAAAGATAAGGTAGGCCTGGGTTCCACGGTTCGTGTGTACGACGATTCCAAAAACTCGGAAGTGGAATACAGGCTGGTAACCAGCGAAGAGTCTGACGTAGCTGCAGGCAAGATTTCTACCAGTTCCCCGATTGGCCGTGCCCTGCTGAACAAGAAAGTGGGAGACACCGCCACCGTGGTTACTCCCAATGGCAAACGTGAAATGGAAATCTTAAGTCTGATCACGATTCACGAGCAACCCGAAGCTAAATAGCGCGACCATGAGCCAAACCGAAACCGGCGGAAGCGTCTCGCATGCGCACGTTGGGACGCGATCCGCGAAAACCTGGACCAGCGCCTTCGGACGTGCGTGCGGTGTGCTCCTTGACGCCATCGTCCGCTGGCTCGCACTAGCTCGTATCAATCCCAACGTACTGACTTTCCTCGGCTTGGTCGTAAATACGATCGCGGCATTCCTTTTCGGCTACGCCAATATCGATAACCAGGCGCGTATGTTTCGCTATGCCGGACTGGTAATTATCGGTTCAGGATTCTTCGATTTGGTGGATGGTCGGGTGGCTCGAGCCAGCAACCAGGTCACCCGTTTTGGGGGCTTCTTCGATTCAGTTATTGATCGCTATAGCGACGCCTCGCAGTTTTTTGGGTTACTGGTTTTCTACTCCCGCGGCGACCGCTTCTTCTACGTGGTGCTGACCGCCTTTGTAATGGTGAGCGCCATCATGGTCAGTTACACGCGCGCCCGCGCCGAGTCGCTCATTGGCTCCTGCCGAGTTGGTTTTATGGAACGTCCCGAACGTCTGGTGCTCGTGATTATCGGAGCGTTGTTCAATCGCATGGCGCCGGTGCTTTGGCTGATCGCGGTCTTGTCTACGATCACCGTTATTCATCGGATCCGTTATACGTGGACGCGAACGGAAGGCGTCGACGCGATACCTGCCAAGGCCGGGCAAGCGGCTTAACTCTTTGCCCCGTTCCTGTTTTGCGCGAATCCACGCAATCTCTTACTATCCCAATCGGCAATCCAATTGTGAGAGGTAGTGTTTTGCGAAAACGAATTACGGTTCCGCTATTCATGGCTGCGTGTCTGCTTCACTCGGGGGCTTGCGTTGCGCAGACGATCCGAGTGGACACGACAAAACCCACAAACCATTTCGTCCCCAACCAGACCTTGGGGGCGGGAATCGACCGCATTCCTGTGGAAGCCATCGACAAGGATCTGGTACCCGAATCTTTAAAGCAGGTTTTCGCTTCAGGCTGGCAGCCGGTCACTTACCGCCAGAACACCGAACTCGCGGTGGAGGCCTGGCACTGGAATCCAAAAGGATCATGGAGCGACCCGAGCGGAAGGGGTTACTTTACCGGGTCGGCGACACCAACCGAGTCGATCCGCTACTCATATGGCTATGGCCTACCGCGTCGTGGATTCACCCGTAATGACGGAACCGACACTTCGGGTTTTTCACGCGCCACCGATGGAGATACAACAACCTATTGGAAGAGTAATCCGTACCTCGCCCAGCACTTCACCGGAGAAAGCGATTCTTTGCACCCGCAGTGGATCGTAGTCGATCTTGAGCAAGTACAGCACATAGATAGCATTCGTATCGATTGGGCCGCTCCTTTTGCCACCCAATATCTGCTGCAGTACTGGACGGGAGACGACCCGATTCGCATTCCGACTCGCGGAGTCTGGCAGACCTTCCCTGGCGGCACGCTGACAAAAGGCAAGGGAGGAATTGAAACTGTTCGACTTTCCACCGAGGCCATGGCAGTCCGATTCCTTCGCATACTCATGACCGAATCATCGAGTACCTGCGGTACGAAGGAAATCAAGTCAACGGACATCCGAGACTGTCTCGGCTACGCCATCAACGAGATCTACATCGGGAACGTTACAGAAGATAGGAAATTTCACGATATCGTGCGGCACACTCCGGATCAGGAACAGACCGTCACCTACTGTTCGTCGGTGGATCCGTGGCATGAGCCTTCGGATCTGGGGTCAACCAGCAGCGCACAACTGGGGTTCGATCTTTTCTACACGAGTGGAGTCACTCGCGGATTACCCGCGATGGTGCCCGTAGCGATGCTGTACGACAACCCGGACAATGCGTCGGCAGAAATTGCTTACCTTGAGAAGCGCAATTATCCGATCTCGTATGTCGAAATGGGCGAGGAGGCGGACGGTCAATTCATGCTGCCGGAAGATTATGGCGCACTCTATCTTCAGTGGGCGGCGGCACTCCATCGCATCGATCCGTCATTGAAACTGGGTGGACCATCATTCACCGGGGAGAACCATGACATTGAAGTTTGGGCCGATTCGAACGGGAAGGTGTCCTGGACGGGGCGCTTCATCGATTATTTGAAACAACATGGCCGAATAGACGACCTGGCCTTTTTTTCTTTTGAACACTATCCATATGAGCCTTGCAAGATTCCGTGGGGCAGCCTCTATGACGAACCCGAGTTGGTGAGCCACATCATGCAGGTGTGGCGAGAGGACGGCGTGCCGGCCAACGTCCCGATGTTCATTACCGAGTCCAACTTGTCGTCTGCGGCCAGCGAGACATCTTCGGACATCTTCTCCGCATTGTGGCTGGGCGATTACATTGGTTCATTTCTAAACGCCGGCGGAAGCGGCGTCTATTTCTTCCACTACTTGCCGCTGCAGATGGAACACGGGTGCAATGACTCTCCCGGAACCTTTGGCATGTTCACGGTTGACGCCAACTACAAAATTCAACAGCCGTTGGCCCAGTTTTTTGCTTCTCAATTGATTAATCTCGAGTGGGTCCAGCCTGGCGGTGGCGAGCATCGAATGTTTCCCGCGGAGAGCGACGTGTCAGACGGCGCCGGGCATGCCCTCGTAACGGCCTATGCGCTAAAACGCCCCGACGGGCAATGGTCGCTGATGATGGTGAACCGGGATCAGGAGAATACACATAGTGTACGCATCGGGTTTCAAGACCAAGGGAATCACCGCCAGATCGAGACGTTCGTCGGTCCTGTCGATATTTCAACTTTCGGAAAGGCCCAGTATCACTGGCATCCGGGGTCGACGCGTTTCATGGCGCACGCAGAGCATGCCGCTGAGCATTCCGTAGTCGTCAACACCAAGGGAATGGCTGATCCGGACGGCCCGATCGTTCGCCGCACCGAAAACGCAGACAAGGACACAGCCTACGATTTGCCGGCTGCGTCGATCGTTGTGGTCCGCGGTAAGATCGGTGGCCGTTAAATACTCGCATACGATGACGCACGCTTCTGACCGCACGACAGCTCGCAGTGAATAGTGCTGCGTTCTAGGGGATAGTGTCGCCCCCCAGATAGAAGCATTTGCGTGGTAGTTCCAGTCAACTCAAATGCTAGACTGTGCGGTAAATTCTTCCGAGGATCTTTCTTGTCCAGCCATTCTGTTCTAGTGGTTCACGGCGGCGCATGGGCCATTCCTGACGACATGGTGGAGGCACACCTAAAGGGCGTTCGCCATGCCATGACAACCGGTTGGCGAGTACTGGAGCGAGGCGGTTCCGCGCTCGATGCGGTCGAAGAAGCTGTCGTCGTCATGGAAGACGACGAGACCTTCGATGCGGGTCGGGGCAGCTTCCTCAATCGCGACGGCAAAGTCCAACTCGACGCGCTTATCATGGATGGCTCCACGCTGCGGGCTGGCGGAGTGGGATGTGTTGAACGGTTGCGTAATCCGGTAAGAGCCGCACGCAAGATTCTGAGCGACAGCCCCCACGTTTACTTCGTAGCCGAGGGTGCGGAGTCCTTCGCCCAGGAACATGGCATCGCCTTGTGCAGCAACGAGGAATTGATCATTCCCCGGGAAGTGGAACGCCTGCGCGAATTTCAGTCTCGAGTTGCGGATGAAAAGAGAGGTTCTGACCAGGATCTTTTTGCACCAACTATTTCGCACGACACGGTCGGGGCAGTGGGGCTCGATCAACATGGCAATATCGCGGCCGCCACTTCCACCGGCGGCACGCTCAATAAGGCTCCAGGCAGGCTCGGCGACTCGTCATTGATCGGTTGTGGGTGCTACGCGGACAATCAGACCGCAGCCGCGTCCACCACCGGATGGGGAGAGCCCATCATGAAACTGGTGCTGGCCAAGTGGGCGGCAGATCGCGTCGCAACCGGCAGTTTACCTGAATGGGTCGCTGCGGAAGCAATCAACTATTTGAAAGATCGTGTGAACGGCCACGGTGGAATGATCCTGCTTGACGCGCTAGGGCGTGTCGGGATCGCGCACAACACCCCTCGCATGGCATGGGCGTTAAAAACAACCACGCAAGAATCCTCCGGGATTCAACGGCCATAGGTTGCTAGATACAGGTCAGAGGGTCCGGCTTCGCAAAGGCGGAGCCGGTTCAACACTAAAACCGATCCGAAAAATCAGCTCTCGCATATGTTCGAATCGTGCGAATTGCCGACCTTACTAAACCGATTCTCCTCAGTTATTTAAGCTTGAACTATAAGGGCTTCCGATGTACAAACCATGCGGCGTTCACCCGGCGGAGTTTCTCCGTCTCACCGTTCTCTGCCAATTGTCATCGGCCGTTCAACCACCGCAAGCCACGTCCTTGGCGCGGGAGAAAATTATGTCGATCCGAAAAATAGCAGTAGTCGCGATTCAACTGATCTTGCTTGCCGCAGTGAGCTTCGCCCAAGGAGTCGCGACCGGCGATCTGCACGTTACTGTCCGCGATCCCAAGGGTGGCCTGGTCACCAGCGGCGCAGTTACCGCGCGAGATGAGAGCAAAGCCCTGGAGCGCTCGACCGACGACAACACCGATGGTCAGTACCGCATTTTGCTCCTGCCACCGGGAACTTATACAGTGACCGTGACAGCGCCGGGCTTTGCCAATGTCAAAGTCACGGGGATCGCAGTCGCTGTTGGGACTACCGCGGAAATCCCGGTGACGCTTTCGGTTGCTGGAACCGAGGAAGTGATCAATGTGAGCTCCGCGGCGGAGTTGGTGGAAACGCAGCGCACGTCCACGACAGATACGATTGACCAGCGCCGCATCGATAACCTGCCTATCAATGGACGGAATTACATCAACTTCGCACTCACCGACTCGCAAGTCTTGCGCGACAACGCTCCTAGCATCGGGGCCGCTCCCACTTCCGGCTTGAACATGAGCGGCCAGCGGGCCCGCTCAAACCTCATCAACGTCGATGGCGCGGATGCCACCGATAACTCCACGAATGGAGTTCGCTCCACGGTTTCGCAAGAGGCAGTGCAGGAATTTCAGATCATCACCAACGGATATGCGCCGGAATACGGTCGAGCATCCGGCGGTGTGGTCAATATCATCACTCGCTCCGGATCGAATGACTTTCATGGCGACGTCTATGGATATTTAAGGAACCGAAATTTTCAGGCGATAAATCCATTTAGCACTGTTCCCGATCCTGCTTATACCCGAGTGCAGGCAGGAACGGCATTCGGCGGACCAATCAAGAAGGACAAAACTTTCTATTATTTCTCCTACGAGGTCACGCGCCGGCACGAAACCGGCTTCTCCAGCGTGGGGTCCCCTAACGGAACTTTTGGCATGGTGAATTTCGATGCCTCCCCGGTGTTTGGCGCACCGCCGGGGTCGGGATTCAATATTCAGGCCACGCCACAACAAGCGGCATATTTCCAGCAAACCTTACCGTCTGCTCTGGCTACGCTAAGTGCGGTCAGCCCGGCGCTCGCAGCAGGCTACGGCCAGGAGGCCGCTCTGTACGCGGCTTTTGTCGGCGGTTCATCGGGCATTGCGCTCAAGGGGTCGTATCCTGCCTCATTTGCTGCACTAGCCGGGACGCTAATTCCGATCCCCGCAAACGGCACAAGCCCTTTGACTCAGTTTCCTACCTCGTGCAATGTGGCTGCTCCCAATTTCTTATGCAATGGATTGCCCAGCCGCTTTCTTGGTTTGTCGCCGCAAGCCGGCAACTATCCGATCTTTGAAGGAACGAGCCTTTACTCCCTTCGCCTGGATCACAACCTGAGCAACGGTAACCGTCTGATGCTTCGTGCCAATGTGAGTCCGAGCACGGTCACCGGCATTCAAGTGAATGGCGAAAACCAGACTTTCGGCCAGAATGCTTTTTCGCGTACTTCGTCCCAGACCTACCGTGACGTAGCCGGCGTGGTACAGGACACCGCGACCATCGGCGGCAATAAGGTCAACGAATTCCGTTTCCAATATGCTCGACGTGGCTTGCAGTATTTTTATTCGGACGCACCTGGCGGATCTAACGTCGCCTCCAATATCGCCGGCTTCGGTTTTGTCGGCCGTGAACCTTACTCTTTCATTCAGCGCGTTGAACAGCGCTACCAGTTCACCGACAATTTTTCCTGGACAATCGGGCGTCACGACACCAAGTTTGGTGTGGATTTCAATTACCTGCCTTTGACCGCAACCTTCACCGTAAACTACGGCGGAGTTTATAACTTCAGCTCACTCGACGCGGGTAGTCTCGGCTTTTCCAATTTGTGCACCGCCAATGCCGCGCCGGCAGCGCTCTGTCCTGATTTCCCCGGGTTCACTGGATTGCAGGCCTTCGGGCTCGGAATCCCCAGCACTCTGGTGCAAGGAATCGGGAACCCCAAAGACAGTTTTTCCAACAAGCCTCTCGGAGTCTTCTGGCAAGACTCTTTCCGGATGCGACAGAATCTGACGATGAATCTCGGTGTGCGTTATGACGTCGAATTCCCGCCTCAGTTGACTCAACCGAATCCCTTGGCCCTGGCGGCATACAACCAACTGGGCCTGCAGAAAGGGATTCAGACTGACACCAACAACGTTCAGCCTCGCATCGGTCTGGCGTGGAATCCTCGAGGCGACGGCAAGAGCGTCATTCGAGCCTCCTACGGAATGTTCTACGATCATCCGCTGCTTGGCCTGTACTTTCTCGGTGACGCTTCCGACGGATCGAAGAGTGGGCAATTGCTTTTCGCCGGCGGAATCCCTTGCAATCCCGGTACCGCACCTGGTGCAGGAAGCTTGAATGCAACCAACATCTTTCAGGGCATTTTGACGACCGGTTCCTGCTTGTCGACCATACCTGGATACTTATCCAATCAGCAGCGCTTCGATCCATCGAACGCCGATCTCTTCATCAACCAGAATTATCTGAATCCGGCTACAGGCTTCCCCGTTGCGTTTCAGCCTTTCGGCTATCCGCAAGGAAAGGGCTTTGTCTACGCCTACTCACAACAGGCCAACTTGACGTTCGAACAGGATTTGGGGCACAACATGTCATTCAGTCTGGGCTACAACTTTAATGCTGGCCGCCATCTGAATCGTCCCATCAACGCAAACACGACGCGAGGAGATCTGCTGGTGAGGAACTGGCAGGTGGCTCTAAACGATCCAACATCTAACGCCGCGGCTGGACCGCTTTTTGTGGGGGGAGGCTCTGCGCCTTGCGGTTCCGTAGGCGGCGTGCCGTGGGTTTCGTCTGCACTTACGAACTTCTTTCGACCCGGCGGACTAAATCCGGCGATCGCGAACGCCTTGATCGGTACGCCTGCGCAAGGATGCATCAACGCTGCGCTGGCAGTGATGCAACAAGGCGGACTAAGTACGGCGTGCGATCCGTCAACCAACGGGCTCACTGGCTGTGTTCCTTTTAGCGATATGGACGCCAACTACTCCAATGGAAGTTCGGTCTATCATGGCCTCACCGCTAATCTCAAAAAGCGGTTTGGAAATCACTACGAATTTCTGGCGTCATACACCTGGTCGCACGCAATTGATGATTCGACGGATTTGCAATCGCCGCTGGCTCCGCAAGATAGCTATTTCCCCGGTAACGAGCGGTCGACTTCGCTATTCGACCAGCGTCACCGCCTGGTTTTCAGTGGCGTGTATCAAACCGGAAAGCTTTCCGGAGCGGGTTTCGCCAGCAGCTTCTTCAGCAATTGGACCTTCGCTCCAATCCTGGAAATTGCTTCGGGCCGGCCATTCAACATCATCACCGGTAATCCGGACAACTTTCAGTTCTCGCCTAGCACGAGCCGTCCGAACATCGTAGCGCCAGGAACGCCTGCGACGCCTTGCGGACCAACAGTGGCGTCAAAATTCTCTTCCACAGGATTTTTTCAGGAACCCTGCTACATCCAGTTCGCTGCTGGCGGCACACCGACTCTACTAGCCCTCGATGGAAATCTGCCACGTAACTCTGGCCTGAAGCCGTGGACCGTATTTAACGACGTGCGGGTCTCGCGCCGCATCAACTTTACCGAGCGCTTGAGCATGGACTTGATCGCGGACATCTTTAATGTCGCCAACAAATACAATGTCGCGGACATGAACCCGTTGTTTACGAGCGCCGGGCAGGCGACGGCAGCATACGATCCCCGCCAGTTTCAGTTCGCCCTGAAAGTGAATTGGTAGGAGAAAGTCGGCAGCTGTTAGTCGTTAGCAAAGACAAGAGAATATTTTTTGGCCGACGACCGGGGACCAACGACCATTCCCGCTCTGCTAGACTTCTCCTGCTACTCTTCGCGACTGCCGGGAGATTCCTTTCCATGTCTGAAGTCCAACCTTCCACGACACGAACTCGTGTAGTCCGCGAGTCTCACCGTGGAGTCTATGATCGCGCTACCGCTTACGAAATTCTTGATGAAGGGTTTATCTGCCACGTCGGCTTTGTCGTGGATGGGCAACCATTTGTCATTCCAACCGCCTACGGACGGGTGGGTGACAAGCTTTATATCCACGGATCGGCTGCCAGCCGTATGTTGCGCAATCTGGACAAGGGCATTCCCGTTTGCGTGACGGTGACCCTGCTGGAAGGTCTGGTGCTGGCTCGTTCGATTTTCAATCACTCGATGAATTACCGCTCGGTAGTTGTGCTGGGCACGGCGGTTGCAGTCAACCATGTCAAGGAAAAACTGGAAGCCCTGATGTCGCTTTCCGAGCACATCCTGCCGGGCCGCTGGAGCGAATCGCGCCAGCCCAACGAAAGGGAGCTCAAGCAGACGCTGGTGCATGCGCCTGCCGATCGAAGAATTTTCCGCGAAGGTACGGCAAGGTCCGCCGATTGACGACGAAGAAGACTATTCCTTCCCCACCTGGGCAGGAGTGATTCCGCTGCAGACGGTCGCAGGCGCGCCGGAGAACGATCCCAGGTTGGACCCGAAGACGCCGGTCCCGGTGTACGCGCAGCAAGTACTCGCGAAAGAAGTAGCGGCGATTGCAGGCTGTCGGTCTTGGCCATGGCACAAATAGATCAGCCACGGGTCTCGCTGATCCACGCCGACGAGACAACTTGTTTTTTCGTCTTATGTTTAATCGCGTGCAGGTCCGTAGCTGAACGTTCTTGAACAGTCAGACTGCCTACTTGCCATTCAGCCAGTCCGCATAGGCCTCGAACGAATACGGTCGGCCCAGAAAATCGTGCACCAGATCAGCTGCCGGTTTGGTTCCGCTGGCCCCCAATACGGTATCGCGATATTTCGCCGCAACTGCCGGATTCATCAGTCCGTCCTTCTTGAACTCAGTGAACATATCTTTCGCGATGACCAGCGACCACATATAAGTGTAGTAAACCGCGGAATAGCCGTTGAAGTGGTCGAAGGCGGTCTGCATGTGCGTGCCCTCCACAAACTTGAAAGGCGTATAGCGCTCCTGTAACTCGGCCACCAGTTTGTCCTGGTCGAGTCCCTGCGGATTGCGGTTATAGAAATCGAGACTGATGGCGGCATAAAACATTTGTTGGCGCACGTTCAGGGCCCGGCCGAAATCGTCGGCAGCGCGTGCCTTCTCAGCCAGTTCCGCCGGAATCGGTTCGTTGGTTTTGTAATGACGCGCAAACAGTTTCCAGAATAGCCGGGATCTTTGCGGCCATTCTTCGAACATCTGTGAAGGGGCTTCGATAAAATCGTTTTCCAGATCGCCGGTCGCCCATTTGGTGTTGCCCCGCATGATTCCGTGGATCAGATGTCCATACTCGTGGAAGAAAATGATAACGTCGTCCCGCTCCATCAATCCAGGCTCTCCGGTCGCCTTGGGGAAGTTGCAGACCAGCACGTATTCAGGAAGCCGGAAGTCTGACTTGCCCGTAGCCAGGGTGAACGTGGCGTAGTGTTTGTATTTGTTTTCACGCGGAAACATGTCGAAGTAAATTCGCCCGATGCGATTATCCTTGTCGAAAACGTCATACACAGCTCACTTCCGGATGCCAGACCTTGCGCATCGCTCACCGGCTTGTAAGTGATGCCGTACATCCGGCTAGTGATGTCGAGAATTCCCTGCAGCACGCGCGAATATTCGAAATACGGCCGCATGACCTGGGAGTCGTATCCGAATTTTTTGATCTTCGCGCCACGCCCCAGATGCGCGATGTCCCACGCGTTGACGCTATCCGCCTTCGGATCTTCCTGCTTCTTGTACGCCAGCAGTTCGTCATAGTCGCGCTTCGAACCGGTCTGCGCCGCTGTCAGTGATCTTTTCGATGAAATCGGCGGCGTTCTGTTCGGTTGCTGACCATTTTGTTCGCCGTGATGTAAGCCGCCCAGTCCGGGATATCCCAGAATATTCGCCAGTTCGTAACGTTTCTGTAGAAGCTGCGCCATGACATCGATATTTTTGGGATAGGCGCGCTGCCGGTAAAGAACATAGAAGGCCTTTCGCGCGGGCTCGCTGCTGGCGTAGTCCATGAACGGAAAATAATCGGTATTGTCGGTAGCCAGCGTCACCTTGCCGGAAGCATCGGGACGATGAGAACGTTTGAAGTCTTCCGGAAGTCCGTCGAGATCGGAGGCATTCACCTGGAGTTTGCGCACATCTCCGGCGATGTTCTGCTCGAACTGCTGGCCAATTTTTACCAGCTCGTCCTGCAGTCTGCGGATTTTTTCCCGGGTCGGATCATCGCGGTCGACGCCTGCCAGATGGTAGTCGCGCAAGGTGGTGTTGAAGAAATACGTGCCGGCACGATCGAGCTTGGAGCCATCGAGTGAAGCCAGAGTGTTGTACAGATCCTTGTCGAGCGAGATATCGGTAAGCACTCTGCTGCCTTCCTGTTCGCAGACCTGAGCGGCATCGCGAAAAGGCTTGTCAGGGTGCACTTGCTCCGCGAGTCCTGCGCGATTTTCTGCGTCGCCTGGCAACCAGCACAGCGGTGTCGAATGCCTGCAGGGTCGCCATGGCGTCGCGGGGCGACGGGCTCGCCTTGATCGCGACGATTTGCTTCTTGGTATCTTCGAGATCGCTGCGGCAGGAGGCTAAGAATGCCTCGGTACTCCCTGCAAGATAGTTCGACGCTCCGGGAGTCAAAGGTTGATCTTGAGCATTTGAAACCATAGACACCAACATCACCGTCAACAACAAAGCCAGAAAACTACGACACATACTTTTTCTCCAGTCAGTACGAAGAGACCTCGACGCAAATGCGTCAGCTTAAACAGGACACTTGGTCACGTCAAGAAAAACCCTTATGCTCGCGGCAAAGTTAGTTGTGGCGTTCAACTTCAAGCTAACTAGGTGAAGAGTTAACTCTGTATGCATGTTATGTTGAGTCGGGATCCTGTGCGCTGGCGGTTCATCCTAGCCAGAGTGTGCCTCTTCTCACACCCTTAGTTCCACAACAGTTGCACCACCCCCACCTTCATTCTGCGGGGGCTCAACCACGGCTTCCACGTGGGGGTGTTTTTGCAGATATTGACGCAGCGCTTTTCTCAAAATGCCCATACCACTGCCATGAACGACGCGAACTCGCGGCAGACCGGCCAGGAATGCTCTATCCACGAACTTTTCCACTTCGCGTGTGGCGTCATCAACGGTGCGGCCAATAACGTTGATCTCCGAAGGTACGTTCACATCTTCTCTCTCAAGCGATATGGACACACCTCGTGCACGGGCAGCCTTTACCGGCGAGTCGGAAGCGCGTGCCAGCACTTCAGCGATGTCATCGCGAGCAATTCTCATTTTCATGACGCCGATTTCAACTTCGAAGTGCTTGTCATCGAGACGGCGGGTCACGGTGGCGAGGCGTCCTACAGATTTAAGCTTTACTGTATCGCCTTCGGACACATGCTTTACCATCTGAGGCTGTGCATTGGGGTCGTCTTTGTCGGCGCCCGTGGTGTGCGCGACAACAGTAGAATCAAACTGTTCCCGGAACTCGCGACGCAGCTTTGAGATGCGCCGGTCGGCGTCCTTCGTTAGTTTTTGCGCCGTCGCGCGATCTTGTATAGCGCTGATGCTTTCGCGAGCCTGATATTCGAAATCCCGCAACACGGTTTCGAGTTTCTTTTCCATTTCTTTAATTTTGGATTGCTGATCCTTGCGGCCTTCAGTTTCCAGTCGGGCCTTGTCGCGTTCCAACTCCGCCTCGCGCGTTTTTAAACGAAGACGCTCACCTTCGGCTTCACGCAACTGTTCGTGCAGTCGACTCAGAAATTGGCCGACATCCCGCGCCTGCGTTCCTAACCTCGACCTGGCGGCGTCAATGATGGTCGCATTAAGCCCCAGACGTTGGGCGATGTTCAAGCCGGCGGACGCTCCTGGCACGCCGATCTTCAACTCGTACGTCGGTTGCAACGTAATTTCGTTGAATCCGACGGAAGAGTTCACGACTCCTGGTGTATTCGCCCCGTAGACTTTGAGCGAAGTATGGTGCGTCGAGATTACGGTGATACATCCAATACTCCGAAAGTGCTCAGCGATTGCGACCGCGAGTGCGGCTCCTTCCTCGGGATCAGTAGCCGAGCCCAACTCGTCGAGCAAAACCAGTGATAGCGATGTCGCAGTGCGGGAAATGAAGTCGATGTTGGTGACATGAGCCGAGAAAGTCGAGAGGTTCTGCTCTATTGACTGGTAATCGCCGATGTCGGCAAGCACGGCGTCAAACACTGGTAGCTCCGCCCGATCCGCGGGAACGGGGATACCCGACTGCGACATCAGAGCGAGCAATCCCACGGTCTTCAATGTAACGGTCTTTCCACCGGTGTTAGGGCCAGTAATTACGAGTTCGACGCTGCCGCCTTCCAGCTCAATACTGATCGGAACCACCTGCCCCTTTCTTCCTTTCATATTGCGCTCCAGCAGCGGATGACGGGCGTTGTGCAGAACCAGGCGCGAAAGGCCATTGGTATGTGGTTCGTTTGACTTCACTTGCTGTTGGTCTAGCGGAATGACGGGCACACAATTGTATTCTTCAGCGAATTGGGCCTTCGCAAATTGCAATTCCAGCGCGGCAAGAACGCATGTCGCTTTCAAGATCGACTCGGCGCTGCCTCCGATCCGCCGCGTCATTTCCAGCAGAATACGATGTATTTCACCAAGCTCTTCGTCAAAAAGACGGACTAGCTCGTTGTTCTGTTCGATCGTTTCCAATGGCTCAACGAACACAGTCTGACCGCTGGAACTGGCTCCGTGCACCACCCCTTGCACCCGGCGTTTCTGCTCTACTTTTATAGGGATGACGTATCGCTCCCCGCGAATCGTTACCAGTTCGTCTTGCACTGCGCCGCCTTCGGACAGACGCTTTAAGTAGCCACGGAGAGATTCCTGTATCTGGCGTTTTTGTCTTTCGGATTCTCTGCGAATGCGCGCGAGTTCTGGCGACGCACGATCCTCCAAGGTGCCGTCAGGCTGAATTTTGTTGCGGAAAGCACGGAGGAATTCGCTGAAGTCGCCGATGTCCGAAGAAAGCTCTCGAACCGCAGTCCATTCCGTCTTCATCGCGGCGGGCGGGCTCATGGCAACGGCTCGCCATTCGGCAGCACGATCGACCACAAGGATTACGTCCCGAATTTCGGTGGCTTCAAGGACCGCGTCCGCAATGCGGGATTTTTCAACCACGGCGGAAACATCCAGCAAGCCGCCGAACTCGAACCGGCCGCCGACGCGACGGAACTCACGAATCTCGGCAACCAATTGATGCTGATGAGAAATCCAAACTCGGTCCGTAGACGGATGAAGCGCAGAGATTTGCGTCCGCCCCAGCGGCGAAGGAGCATATCCCAGGATGAGGTCGCGCAACGACTCAAATTCCAGCACACGAGCACTGGTGTGAGTAAGCAGAGAGCTCATCAATTCATGTTACAAGATGCAGAGAGATTGGCTAAGTGCGGTTTGTCCGGATTGTTAATTGTCTACTTCGAACCTGCCGCAGTGGAAGCCGTCGCAGTGTTGACAGCCGACTGTGGTTGATTGGCAACAGGAAGACGAAGCACGAAGACCGCGCCACCCTCCGGCAGGTTGTAGCACGTGATCTTTCCCTGATGTTCCTGAACCACTCCATAAGTAACGCTGAGGCCCAATCCCATGCCCTTACCAACCGCTTTCGTGGTATAGAAGGGATCGAAGATTCGTTGTGGTTCGCGGACTCCCGGACCCGAGTCGGAAAACGCCAGAACCACGTCGTTTCCATCCTGACGCACATCGATCTTAAGAATCCCGGCACCAACCTCATCCAAAGCGTCTGTTGCGTTCCCCACAATCTCGGCGCAGCATTGAAAGAGCTGATTGATGTTCCCCCAAATCTGTGGAAGATTGGGTTGGATCTTACTCTCTGCGCGGATGTTCTTATTGGCAACGCGCAACATTTTCATCTGTAACGCCCGTTGCACTAATGAGCCCATGTCCAGCAACGTCTTCTCTCCTGGCGACTGGCGCGCAAAGCTGAGCAAGCCAGAAACCAGTTCCCGCGTGCGACGTGCCTGCTGCCCAATCTTACGTGCCATAGTGGCTTGGTCCGGCTGCAGGCCAACGTCCGCTGCGAGCAAATCGGAATAACCGAGAATCACCGCCAAGGGATTATTGATCTCATGCGCCGCCCCGGATACAAGTTGTGCGAGTGATGCCAACTTTTCCCTCTGCACCAGTTCCGCTTGCAGCCGTTGTAGATTCTCCAGACTGAGCCGGGACTCTTCCAGGAGTCGTACTAGTTCCCGGTCCAATAAATATTGGCGAAGGAATACGAATAGACCGAGAACGAGCGTGGCTGCCAGCGTCACCAGGAGCCTGAACTGTCGCAAGTTTGGTGGTGCCGTGTCTTTGAACCAGGCCCAATATCCCATCAACGGCAGAGAAAGCATCGCGAGCATGGCCAGACGAGGAGCCAGCATCCTCCAACGAGAACTGTGAGGCACTACTGGCTCAGACGCAGGCTTCAGCTCCCGAGCCAGTATGGTGGCCCAGATGAGCCAGCAGACAGATGTTATGAAGGGAACATCATAGACACTGCCAGTATGATATTGTCCGCTGGCAATAGCGGCATTAAGCGCCATTGAGCTAGCGGTGTATAGCCCGATTGCAACGAAAAGGTTCCAGTAGACGGTCTTCCATGAACCCCTCGTGCTCCATGCCAGGATGCCCAGAACAGTCAGCAAGGCGAGATTTTCGACCAGATAGAGCAGGTCAAAATGTGGACTGTATACCGCCTCATTGAGCATGACAAACTCGTCTGGAAATACGATGAATGCATAAAGAAAAACCCACCACACCAGCAATACCAGGAAGTTCAGAGTACTAAAGTAGAGCTTCTTCTCTTCCGATAGATGAGGACGTAAAGCCACCGCCGCGATAAAGGGCACTACGTGAACGAAAAGAATCACATCGCCTATAAAGGGATCGGGGATCGTTTGCCGCAGAATGACTTCGTACCACGTCCATAAGGCGAGGGTGGCCGACCAGAGCAGGCCACCGGCAGCCATCAGACTCCAGAAAAGGCGAATCTGGCCCCTGTTGGAGATGGCATTAGCCGCCATCAGCAAGGAAACGATAAAAAGCAGTACAAACTGAGTGATGTCACCAAAGGCGAGCATTGCAAACCCGGCAGGTGCGCTGAGGGACACGACCAGGTAGGACAGGACTAAGACGCCTAACCCTCCTATCCACAATTTGCGGCTTGAGCTCATGGGTATTCGCATTCTAGTGTGCGGTGTTAAGGCATGAGGGCTTTCATCATGGCAAAACAATTACTTAAGTACCAGAGACGGATGACCCGCAACCACCCGCGTCTCAATTGCATGCTGTTTCCGGCTTCTCTCTTAACGCTTGACTGTCTAATCGGCCACTCATGCTCTGCTAGAATCAACCTATGACCTTTCCGGTCACTCGCCTCCGGCGCCTCCGCCAAAACGATCAAATTCGAGGATTAGTGCGTGAAACCCGTCTCACGCCTGACGCCTTCGTTTATCCGCTATTTGTGTGTCCCGGCGAAGGCGTGCATAAGGAGGTGAAGTCCATGCCGGGGGTATTCAACCTGTCGGTAGACGAAGCGGTCAAGGAGGCACGACGAGCGCATGCGCTGGGTGTTCCGGCCGTCATCCTCTTCGGCTTGCCCGAAACCAAAGACGAAGTTGCCACCGGCGCCTGGTCGGAAAACGGTATCGTGCAACAAGCCACTCGCGCGATCAAGAAAGAAGTCTCCGATTTAATCGTCATGGGCGACGTCTGCCTTTGCGAATATATGTCTCACGGACATTGCGGTATTGTTCGCAAGGGGAGGGTGCCGCAATCACTCGGAGCGGCAGCCTTGACCGCGGTGACACGGGACGCTGCGACACCGGAACATAAAATGATGGCGATCGAGGTGGCAGCTCGTGCGGTGGGTGAATTCGAAATCGTGAACGACGATACGCTCGAGTTATTGGCCCAGACGTCTGTGTCACTGGCTCGCGCTGGTGTAGACGTTATAGCTCCGTCCGACATGATGGACGGCCGTGTAGCCGCGATCCGCAAGCAGCTCGACGAGGCTGGCTTTACCAACACGCCCATTCTTTCGTATGCAGCCAAATTTGCTTCCGGCTTTTATGGGCCCTTCCGGGAAGCCGCCGATTCGGCGCCGCAATTCGGAGACAGGCGGTCCTATCAGATGGATGGCGCCAACTTGCGCGAAGCTATGCGGGAGATTGAACTCGACATCGAGGAAGGCGCCGACATGATTATGGTGAAGCCCGCCATGCCATACCTGGACGTCATTGCCGCTGCTCGTCAACGCTTCGACTTGCCCCTCGCGGCATATCAGGTTTCGGGTGAGTACGCCATGATCGAAGCTGCTGCCCGCAATAATTGGATTGATCGTGAGCGGGTGATGATGGAATCGCTGCTCTCGATTCGACGCGCCGGGGCGAGCATTATTGTTACGTATTACGCTAAAGAAGCGGCACAACTTCTGGGTTAATAACGCTGTACGTTCTGAACATAGACCACCCGGTCGTTTTTGCAAGCCCAAACCAAAGCGATCACCCATCCAATTAGACTCCACCCTAAGAAGAGATTGAGGAGAAAGATGGAGAGTTTGTCGTGCCTTTCACGTATCAGGGCGACAATCGAGGGCAGGAAATAAAGCACGAAACCACAGCCAAAAAATGGGAAGAGGAAGAACCCGAAAATGTGATGGGCAAAAACGTGCATGGCAACCCCCTATCTAATGTTACGCTCAACGCACGCCGCAAGTTCCCCATTGGCACATTTTTGCATGCCTGCAATCGTGGCGGGTTCGATCGTTACGGTCCAGAAGAAGGAGTCACAGGAACCCACCGCGCTATCGCAACCTGCCGTCAGTGTTCTAGAATCGAACGTTTGCCTGAGGTCATCTTTATCTATCAGAGGTCTCGAGACTTGCCTGAAACCATTTATAACCTTGCAATTATTGGCAGCGGTCCGGCTGGATATACTGCTGCGATACGCGCCGGCCAGTTGGGCCTGAAAACTGCCCTCATCGAAAAGGACAACGTGCTGGGCGGCACTTGCTTGCATGTGGGTTGCATCCCCACCAAGGCGCTGCTATTCAACGCCGAAATTTGGGATCATCTGAAAGACGCGAAAGAATTCGGCATCGAAGGCGTGGATTCGCGCAAGCTGAATTGGGCGGCCATTCAGGAACGCAAATCCAAGATCGTGGCCAAGCACGCCAAGGGTCTTGAGTTCCTGATGAAGAAGAACAAAGTAGAAACAATCCGAGGCTACGGAAAATTGACGGGGCCAGCACAAAACGGGGTATTGACCGTCGACATCACCGCTGACAGCAAGGCCTCTCAGATCAAAGCGAAAAATGTGATTCTATGCAGCGGCTCTGAGGCTCGCATGTTGCCCGGTCTTGAGCCGAGTGACCACGTGCTGACCAACATTGAAATTCTTTCGCTCAAAGACATTCCCAAGTCACTTGTGATCGTCGGCGCCGGAGCGGTCGGCGTCGAATTCGCGTCCATCTTCCGATCGTTTGGTTCGGAAGTTACGATCATTGAAATGCTGCACCGGCTGGTCCCGGTCGAAGACGAAGAAGTTTCCAAAGAACTCGCACGCGTCTACCGCAAGCGCGGTATCAACTTCCACACCAGCACCAGAGTGGACAAGGTTGAAAAGACAAAAGCTGGAATCTCAGTCGCATTCACGACGGAGGGCAAAGCTCAAAAAATTGAAGCCGAAAGAATTCTGATAGCAGTGGGACGCAAGCCGCGCACGGAAAATGTCGGACTGGAAAAAACCAAGATCAAGCCTGACCGCGGTTTCATCAAGACTGATAGCTGGATGCAAACCAACGAACCCGGCATCTACGCCATTGGCGACATCGTGCTTGGGACACCACAACTGGCGCACGTCGGGGCGATGGAAGGTATCGTTGCCGTAACCAAAATAGCAGGCAAACCCGTCAAGCCGATAAATCCGGAACACATTCCGAACGCAACCTATTGCCATCCCGAAATAGGCAGTGTTGGCTTGACCGAAGCCAAAGCTGAGGAAGCCGGGTATAACGTCAAGGTCGGCAAGTTCCCTTTCACCGCAAATTCTAGGGCCTCCATAGTGGGCCAGCACGAAGGGTTCATCAAGATTGTTTCCGACGCCGATTACGGCGAGATTCTTGGCGTGCACATCATCGGACCACAGGCTACGGAGTTAATTGCGGAAGCAGTTGCCGCGATCGAACTCGAAGCCACCGTGGAAGACTTAATGTGGACAATCCATGCCCATCCGACTCTCGCCGAGGCAATGTTGGACGCGTCGAATAGTGTGTATGGCATGGCAATCAATATGTGAGACCGAGACGCGGATCATCGATCAGTGAAATCTGCGGCTAGAACTTGTGATTTCCATTATTCAACTCGGTGCGATTGACTACGCCACTGGCCTCAGTCTCCAGCAGCGGCTCGTGGACCTGCGCAAGGAAGACCGCATTGGAGACGTTCTTCTATTGCTCGAACATCCCCCTGTGATCACTCTTGGCCGGAATGCAAAGCGCAATAACATTCTTGTGTCCCCCGGGGTGCTCCGGCAGCGCGGCGTGGAAGTGTACGAGTGCGACCGGGGCGGCGACGTTACTTTTCACGGACCCGGTCAGATCGTTGGATACCCCATCTTTGATCTGCGCGGCTTTACTGCACCCAACGGCACGCGTAAAACTCTGGGAGCCATCGAATACGTACGCCGGCTCGAGGAGATCCTAATTCGCACCTGTGCCGATCTTGCCATTCCGGCGAAGCGAATCTGTGGGCTCACTGGCGTGTGGACCATCCCAAATGGCAATGAAGAAGAGGAGTCCAAAATCGCAGCCATAGGTGTCCACATCTCGCGAAGTGTGACCTCGCACGGCTTTGCTCTCAATGTGAACATCGACCTCGAGTATTTCAACCTCATCGTCCCCTGTGGAATAACCTCGAAAGCGGTGACTTCCATGTCCAGACAGCTGGGTCGCGAACTTTCGCTCGAGCAAGTGGCACACTCGCTCTCGCGAAATTGCGGCCTGATTTTTGAGAGTCAGATGCTTTGGCTTGAAAATTTAGACGCGCTGCTGAGTCATCCCGTCGGGGTGCCGCTAAAACGTCCCGATGAATTACGTCAAATGAACAAAGAAGAAGATACCTTCTGGGCGTAGGGTTCATGGCCAAAAAGAACAAAAAACAAACCTCTAAGCGTGCTTCAGGCCCCAGCGGGTAAGCCTCCCAAAAACACCAATCTGCGCACCTATACAATTTTTGATTATCGCCTGGAAAAACCCAGCTTTACTGTGCGACAAGTTCGTAAAGACGACGCCGTTAGATATGAAATCCTCGGCGATTTTAGTGCTCCCGTACCGCCCATCCGCGAGTCCAAGTACCTAACTCGCAAGCAACACATCGAGATCTATCGTTGGATGCTGCTCAATCGCAAGCTTGAAGTAGCTCTCGAGAATCTCTACAAGCAGGGAAAAGTAGTAGGCGGAGTTTATTTCGGCCTCGGTCAGGAAGCCTGTTCTTGCGCGTCGGCTTACGCCCTGGAGAAAGATGACTGGATCGGCCCGATGATCCGTAACCAGGGTTCGATCTTGGTTCGCGGCTTTTCCCCACGCGACATCATGATGCAGTACATGGCCAAGGCTGGTTCACCTACACACGGCCGTGATGCGTCATCGCACTTCGGCGATATTAAAAAGCGTAATGTAGTCTCGCCCATTTCGATGTTGGGTGATTTGATTCCCGTGCTGGCAGGCGTGGCGCTGGGTGCGCGTCTTCAGGGACGCAATATCGCGGTAATGACCTACATTGGCGATGGCGGCCAATCCACTGGCGTCACCTACGAAGGCCTCAACTTCGCAGCCGTGCAGGACCTTGGCCTGGTACTTTTCGTTGAAAACAACTCCTGGGCGTATTCCACGCCTGCGGACATGCAGTTCCGCGTGAAAGACCTTGCTGAACGTGCCATCACTTACGGCATTCCGGGCGTCATTGTCGACGGGACCGACGCTTGCCAGGTCTACGATGCCGCCCACGAGGCTTGCGAACGGGCACGGCGTGGCGAAGGTCCCACGTTCATCGAAGCAAAGATGATGAGAATGAAGGGACATGCTATCCACGATGCCGCTGAGTATGTCCCCAAAGCGCTGTTCGAGTTCTGGAACAAACGTGACCCCGTGACTCGCTTCGAGAATTATTTGCTCAACGTAAAGAAATGGATCAGCCCAGTCGAGCATCGCGAACTGATCGCTGGAGTTGAACGGGAACTGGAGGCTGATCGCGAACTTGCCATGGCCAGTCCAGCACCGAATCCTGAGTCGGCAGCCGGCGGCGTCTATTGTGAAAACGGATGTCACCAGATCAAGCCGAAATATGCGATCCCAAAAATCACCGTGCGCACTGTGTCTCGTCTAAAGCAAACCGAAGCAGCAGTGCATTTGAAGTAATAATAAATTCATGCCACAACTCACATATCTCGAAGCCATCCGCCAGGGCATCTGGGAAGAAATGGAACGAGACCCTACCGTTTTCTGCCTGGGAGAGGACATTGGCATCTACGGTGGGGCGTTTAAAGTCACTGATGGTTTCATCCACCACTTCGGTTCGGAACGCGTAATTGATACTCCCATCGCTGAGTCCGCCATCGTTGGCGCGGCATTCGGAGCATCGCTCACAGGCATGCGTCCCATCGCCGAATTTCAGTTTATGGACTTCATTGGCTGCGCATTCAACCAGATCGTCAATATGGTCGCTAAGTCCCATTACCGCTGGGGCGCGCCGGCGCCACTCGTCATCCGCGGCCCCAGCGGGGGCAACGTCCATGGGGGTCCGTTTCACTCGCAGAATCCCGAGATGTGGTTTGTGCACTCTCCCGGGCTGAAAGTGGTCTGTCCGGCAAGTGCCTATGATGCCAAGGGTCTGATCAAAGCTGCGATACGAGACGACAATCCGGTGCTCTTTTTCGAGCACAAATATCTCTACCGTCGCATCAAGGAAGAAGTTCCGTCCGAAGATTACATCGTTCCGCTCGGCAGGGCCCGCGTTGCGCGCGAAGGCCGCGACATCAGCGTTATTACTTTTGCGGCGATGGTGCACACAGCGATCGAGGCTGCGGAAATTTTAAGCAAAGAAGGAATCGATCTGGAAATCGTGGACCTGCGAACTCTTTCACCTCTTGATCGCGAAGCCATTGCTCGCACAGTTCGCAAAACTAATAAAGTTATCATTCTGCACGAGCATTCCCGTACCGGAGGTGTTGCCGGAGAAATCGCTGCAATACTTAACGAAGATGCATTCGACGATCTCGATGGTCCGATTGTACGAATCGCAGCGCAGGACTCTCCAGTTCCGTTTTCTCCGCCGCAGGAAGAATACTTTCTACCGAAAGTCTCTGACGTTGTGCGAGAAGCTCGCAAACTGAAGGCCTATTGACCGCCCGTCAAGTGCGGGACCGGGGAATCTGTTCCCATCGAAGTTCACTTTAAATTTATAGAGAAATCACCTCCGGACAATCACTCCAGACTCAAGTTTTCGAAAGTGGTTATACACGAAGACCTCGTTACTATCGCGTATCTACCAACCCGAATTTTTGCTGGCTCGAACCCGTTTGGAATCGGCTGATATCGAGTGCTTCGCGTATGATGAAAACATGTTTGGCGTCGGTGGCTGGCACTCGCACATACTCGGTGGACTCAAGCTGCAAGAACGCAGTTCGGATGCGCAGGACGTATTCGCCATCATTCAGCATACTGCTCCGTTGGAAAATCTTTAGTCTATTTCTGGCAAGCTCGCGTGGAGGGAGGAGCCAAAATGCGCAATTTTATCCTCGGCGTCGTCATTACACTTCTCGTACTGATTCTGGGAGGGCTATCGGTCGCCATGCTCGGTCTATTGCCCACGAAGGCAGACTCACCTCCACCACGAATTGAGCGACGCATAGCGATGACCGCAATGGACGCCTCCATGGAACGCCATGCCCCGCGCGTGACTAATCCTGTGCCACCCACCGACGACAACTTGATCGAGGGTATGAAAATCTACACTATGAACTGCGCCCTGTGTCACGGCACCCTCGACAACAAGCCCAGTCCGCTCAAAAATTCCTTCTATCCACCCCCGCCGCAGGTGATTATCCATCCGATGGACGACCCTGAATGGCACATTTACTACGCAGTACGAACCGGTATCCGCTACACCGGCATGCCGGCTTGGAGTAACGCTCTGACAGAGCAGGAGATGTGGAAGGTCACCGCATTTCTCTCGCGTATGGAGAAGCTGCCTCCCGCAGTGCAGGATTATTGGAAAAAGTCCGTTGGAACCCCAGCACCCGTCCCTGCTCCTGAAGGTCAAGACCACGATCACAGTGACCATTAGATCGTTCGGGCACTAGCCAGAGAGCATACCGGTGGGCGGAATATATATAATGAAGGGTTGCGTGTGCCCGGGATTTGCTCATTGTGGCCGCGTGGAAGGAAACTATGCCGACTGATATTGTCATGCCTCAGATGGGCGAGTCGATTTTCGAAGGTACGATCACCAAATGGCTCAAGAAGCCTGGCGACAAGGTGCAACGAGACGAGCCCCTATTTGAAATTTCAACGGACAAAGTGGATGCGGAAATTCCCGCTCCCGCCGCAGGGATTTTGCAGGACATCAAAGTCGCCGAGGGATCTACGGTTCAAGTGAATACCGTCGTGGGCACCATTTCTGCCGATGGCGAGAGCGCCCCCCAAAAATCCCAGTCAGAGACCACTCCGTCCCCGGCGGCTGCTGCAAAAAAAGATTCCGCACCCGCAAAATCCTCGGCCGCGCCAAATGAAGCCAGGCAGTCACCGCCGGTTTCATCGGGGCCGGTTTCGCAAGAGCGTGAACATGAGGAAGAGGATCATGCCCGGTCGTCGCCCCTGGTCCGCAAGATTGCTCGTGAAAATAATATCAATCTTGCCGATGTCTCTGGGACGGGCCTGGGTGGTCGCATTACCAAACAGGACATAACCGCGTTCCTCGAACGAAGTGAACCGACCTCGGCCTCATCAATGCCTGCTACACCCACCCCGCCGGTGAAGCCGGCTACTGCGGCGACCGTTCCTACCTCAGCGGCGATTCCCGGCGACCTCGTTCCGATGACCCAGATGCGTAAGATCATCGCTCAGCGCATGATCGAATCGCGTCGCACCAGTGCACACGTTCACTGCATGTTCGAAGTGGACATCACACGCATCGTGCAAATCCGCAACAAGAACAAGTCAGGGTTCGAAAAGCGCAATGGCGTTCGGCTCACCTTCATGCCTTTTTTTGCGCGCGCTGTCATGATCACGTTGCAACAGTTTCCGATCGTCAATGCTTCGATTGAGGGCGACGGCATTCGCTATCATCGGCATATCAATCTCGGCATCGCAGTCGCACTCGATTGGGGCTTGATTGTTCCCGTGCTGAAGAACGCCGACGAACTGAATTTCCTCGGCTTACAGCGCGGCATCAGCGATCTTGGTGAACGTGCCAGAAGTAAGAAACTGAAACCGGAAGAAGTGGAAGGCTCGACTTTCACCATCACGAATCCCGGTCAGTTTGGGGCCGTCTTCGGATTGCCCATCATCAATCAGCCCAACTCGGCAATTTTGGGGGTTGGGGGAATTACAAAAGCTCCGATCGTTATAACCGACGAGAATGGAAATGATTCCATCGCAATCCGCACGGTGGTGCACTTAACCCTGGGCTATGATCATCGCCTTATCGATGGCGCGGTCGCCGACCAGTTTATGGCGCAAGTAAAGAAAACGCTTGAAAACTGGAGTGAAGAAGTCGGGTGAGGTTATGGCTGGGCTGACTTCGACCAGGTCGAGGCGTTGAGACACAAAACGACCCCCGTCGATAACCGTACTTAACCCGCCACTCCTAAGGGTGGCGCCTGTCGAAAGATATTCCCTGCCTACTTCGATATCCCGATTCGCTCTATTGAACTGGCAACTGACAAATGTTCTTTACTTCTCCGCCCTCACCTGCTCATCCAGAAACCTTTCCACGCTGCGAACGTACACATCCGCAAAATCCACCACGGGGCGCCTCTTCTCTATCAAATCCTGCGCCGCTTCCTGCGCCCAGCCCATCGAACACAATACTGCCAGCGCCATCATCGGAGCCCGGTGAACTCCAGCCGCGCAGTGGATAAACAATTTTGTCCCTTCGATTTCGAGCGCTGCGTTCGCAAAATCTACTCCTCGCTGAAATATCTCCGGTGGCTTCGGTTGAAAATCATCGTCAATCGGATTCCATAGCACCTCAATTCCATGAGGTGCCCCCAAAGCGGTATCGTCAAATTCGATCTGCATGTCGATGATGTGCGTCACTCCCGCTCGCGCCACCGCCGCCATGTTATCTTCCCGCCAGATTCCCCCTCCGACCGCGATCCGGTCGGTCATCCACGTCATATCCATTCTCGAGGTCCCCATGTATGACGAACACTCGTGTCCGCCCCGCCACTGTCGGGTCTGACCTGCCAAAAACAAAACAGGGATCGACTCCGCTGAGAGGCGCCTCTATTCTAAGCCCTGAACATCTGAAACCACCTGCGCCGTCTCCAGATCTTTGGTAACGATCGGCCGCGGCGCCGGTTCCGGAAGCTTCAGACGCTTTAGCAGCACCGCAGCCATCAAATTCGATCTCGGGCCCCGCTTCGCCGAGAGCGGGATAGAGTCCTATCATCTCGAACAAATGCTTCATTCCCAGATAGTGGCCTTTCCCTACCTCATCCATCGTGATCTCGACCATCCTGACTGCGTCATTGCCAACCAAATTCGTAATCTGTTGCCGGATTTCTGCCAGGTCCACTGGCTTCTTTGTACCTTTTTTTCGTGGGCTAGCTTGTTTGGACAGCTTCGTTCCCGCATGCGCTTTGTTTTTCTTCATAACCCGGGGCTGCCGCAAAAAAAATTGGGCACGCGCAACAACCGCGCCCACGAAGACGACCTGACCGTGAATACGGGGAGCGTCTTGTGATCATCCGCGGCGATGCCCGCGAAGGCATGAGCATGTACCCCCGCTGCTTCCCGGCGCCACCATGCTTCTCGATCGCCACCACAATTCGCCAAGCCTTTTCGAAAAGGCGCTTCCAACAGGCGCGCCGTCGCAAAAGGCGGCACTTGCACGGTCAAGTACGCTGAGGCATCCGCAAGCCACAGTGTCGCGTCCGCATAACACCGCCTACCTTGTCGAGGTGATGGCAATCGAGCCCGATATGAAACCGCATGACTATCAGAGCGACTGCGTTTGCTACGTAGGAATTGAAACCTGAAATAGTCCCATGTGGTCGGGCACCCTCGCCCGCCGCGTTTGACCAACCATCAGGTTCCAAAACTGTGGAGTAAAAAAAGTGGGCCTCCGGACCCGGTTCTCCTCGCGGCGACGCGAAGAAGGAACCACGCCCAGAGGCTGGGGAGAAACTCAATTGCAACGTCAAACCTCAACCATCAAAAAGTAGAAGGTCGACGTCCAGGATCCGCTTACTTCTGGCTGTCACCGGATGGCGGGGCGGTATCTCCGTCACCTTTATGCCAATTCTTCATCCGGTCTTGCTGTTCCGCGCGCATTTTGTCGAAGTTCTTTTGCTGGTCTTCGCTAAGCACGCTTCTGATCTGATCGTCTGAGCTCTTGCGCAGGCCCTGCATCTTGCTCATTCGGTCTTCGCGCGAGAGCGACGAGTCGTTGTGCACTGCTTCCATCTGTTTACGCTGATCTTCCAGAATAGGCTTCAGCTTCGCCTGCTGGTCGCTGCTCAAGTTCAATTTCTTGGTGAGATGCTTCACCTGATCGTCGACACTCGGCATCCCGCGACGACCCATATGCCGCCCCATCCCAGGTTCAGCCTGCCCTGACTGCTGGTCCGACGCTGGCGGTGGCGCACTCTGATCGTTCTGGCCAAAAGCCGTAACGCCCAAGCTCAACATAGCGGCCAGAGAACCGGTCACTATCAACGACTTGAATGCGGCCCTTCGTTTAAAAAATCCGTGGGGGATTTGTGATTTCATATGTACTCTCCGTTTCGTCTTGCGCGTGACATTCGGAAACCTCGCGGCCCCCGATATGAAAATCTCACTGCTAGTTAGAACACCTCGTCTCAACGCCGAAGGTAAAGACTTCGTAAATTCAAGTAAAAGTTCGTAAAGCGAAAGCTCAGACCTTGGATCGCAACCGCGGTCCATTATGCCATCGGCAATTCGGCTCGCAGGCCTAACCGGCCCCTCTTGGCTGGGAAGCAATTCACCCCCTTGCCGACGCCTGAGGCTGTGGTCCGAAGCACGATGCCCAGTTTTACAACTCTTTACCTCTCTTGACTGACTCTTTACCTACCGCCTGCAACTTCGATGTGCATGCTTCGCATCAGTCGAAGTCTAGTGCCGTAGTTTCCAACTGTAAAAATTTTAGGGGTGAACAGTGGGCCGATTGTTGCGCTTCGTGCAGTTGTCTGCCGTGACGGTTTGTGCAACCTGCATTCTTCTGCTCGCAGCGTGCGGTGGGGGAGGCAAAACTCGCTTTCGTTTCATGAACGCGGTTCCGGACGAAACCAACCTCGACGTATTGGTAAACAGCACTTCAATCGGCAGCAACGTCGCCTACGGCACCACCAACGGCTATCAATCCGTCCAGTCCGGCTCGCAGCAAGTTGCGATCGAGCCCTCGGGTTCGACCACCGCGCTTCTGACCCAGTCAATCAGCTTCGGATCTGGCACGGATACAACTGTAATCGCGTCCAACTTCTCTTCGAATATTTCCGCGTTCGTGCTTACCGACGACAACTCGGCGCCCGCGTCCGGCAATTTCAAGCTTCGAATCGTCAATTCCGCCCCCGGTCTGGGACCAGCCGATGTGTACATCGTTGCTCCTCTGACTGACCTGAACACCGTAAGTCCCAACATCAGCAATCTCGGATTCAATTCTGCCTCCGGATACCAGTCGATGACTGCAGGCAGCTTCGAGATCGTTCTCACCCCGGTCGGTCAAAAATTCCCCGCAGTCGACACCGGTTCGCTCACTTTCAGCGCTAGCCAGGTGCGGACATTTGTCGGCCTGAACAGCCAGTCCGGTGGCTTCTCCTATGCCATGCTGCAGGACCTCAACTAGTCATTGATGCTCATGTGCGGGGTGGGCGGGACTCACCCGCCGCAATCGGAGTTGGTGTCAATCTTGCTTTTTGTGTAGATTTCGAACCGCCACGAACCACCTTCAATTCTGAAATACAGATTCGAACCGGATTCAGTCGAGGACTCCCCGCATTTTCCGCGGCGGTGTGATTTAATGCGAATGACCGGGAGACCACATGCTGGCCGCAACCAAACCGATCAGTTCGGCACCACTGACTTTAGCGATCGCCGTTCTGCTGACGAACTGCGCATTGGCTCAAACTCAACCCCTTACCGCCCGTCAGGTAGTCGCTCGAATTCAACAGCATGTCGGCGTACCCTGGCAGAGCGATACAGTAGACACTTTTAAACAGGGTGATCCCGACGCCGTCGTCACCGGCATTGCCGTGACCATGATGGCCACTCTCGATGTGCTTCAGCGTGCTGCCGCTGCCGGCGACAATCTGATCATCACCCACGAGCCGACTTTCTTCGATCACATGGACGTATCGGACCAACTGCCGGAGAAAAATGAGGACCCGGTCATAGCGGCAAAACGGCAGTTCATCGCCGGGCACCACCTCATTATCTGGCGCTTCCACGACCACTGGCACGCCCGCAATCCGGACGGCATCGAGGCAGGCATGGTTCATGCGCTGGGCTGGGAAAAGTTTCAGGACCCGCAAAATCAGTACTTGTTCAACATTCCGGAAACTTCACTCGATCAATCTGGCGTCCGACATCAAGAGTCGCCTCGCAATACGAATCGTACGAGTTGTCGGAGATCCCAATCTTCGCATTACCCAACTTGTGCTGGCTCCCGGCGCCGCCGGACTCACCAAGCATGCGCAAGCCCTGGAAATGTCCGGAGTCCAGGCCCTGGTTATTGGCGAAGCGCAAGAGTGGGAAGCTGTCGAATACGTTTCCGACGCGGTGAGCGAAGGCAAACACAAATCACTCATCATGCTCGGGCACATTCCGTCCGAACAAGCAGGTATGGAAGAATGCACCCGGTGGTTGAGAGCATTCGTGAGCGAGGTTCCAGTTCAGTTCGTTCCTGCGCGCGAGCCCTTCTGGAGCCCGAAGCCATAGTGCAATAAAACATCCGAAATTCTCGCGCGAGTGCGACGGCCCACCTCGCCTTCGCGCTAAAAGCCTTCTGCTATCATCAATTTTAGCAGAATCGATTCACTTGTCGCAAGAATCTCTCCTGGGAGGCACGAATGGACGAAACACCTGCCGCAACATCGGGAAGCCGACGCAACGAAGACATTGCGCTCGACCTCATGAAATTTGTCGCTATGACTACGGGCTACGGCCGGACCAGTTCGATCAGGAGTCGGCTTTCAGGGCAGCGGCGCCGCAGCCAAGCCGGAAGAGTATGCCGCCCACCTGCTCGAGCTATATGGGAAGTGTTTGCAGGCGGTTGCAGGGAAAGAAGTAGCCGGCTTTCAAACCTCGGATTATTCTTTACGACTTCGCGACCTTTGCGGTCAAAGTCTTCAAGGCTTTTAACCGCAAAGGCGCCAAGAATCACATGCTTCCCTTTCTCGCTGAAGCCGATCCTGTCTGGGCATTGCACAAATGACCTCGCTAAGCGCAAAATGTGCGCGTCCTAGAAGTTCACGTCTGCCGTTGGTTCCATAAATTCTGATTGAGGAGGCGCGTATGACTTCGCAATCTCCGGTCTCGTTGTTGCACACAGCATCCGGTTGGTCGATCGCCTGGGGCGTTCTGCTTATCGTCTTCGGAATTTTGGCCGTTGGCTTCGCCGCTTGTGGCGGCTGTCGCGGTCAACGCACTGATCGCGTGGCTGATCGTTCTGGCCGGCGTGGTCCACCTGGTTCCTGGCGTTTCACGCGCGTGGCGCCGGAAGCGTGATTTGGAGACTTCTGGTGGGCGTGGCTTACATCGTGTTTGGCGGATATCTCCTTATGCATCCGCTGCTGGGAGTGGCGTCGTTGACGCTGTTGCTGGCATCGCTGTTCCTGATCGAAGGCGTGCTTGGACATTGTGTTGTACGCCAGAGTACGGCCGGCGCCTGGATCAAGCTGGGTGTTGTTCGACGGCGTTGTGACCCTGCTTCTCTCGCTGCTGATCTGGGTCCACTGGCCATCGAGTTCGGCATGGGCGATTGGCACGCTGGTCGGCGTGAGCATGATTATGAGCGGTGTAACGCGGGTGATGATGTCGGCCGCGGTACGGCGGCTGACCGCAACTCCGACGCTGCCGAAAGCAGCGTAAGGCGTCGCCGGCATCGAGAACGTGAAGCACTGAGGTTCCGCGTCTCCAAACCTGAGGCCAACGAAGAGACAAGTCCGCGCCTGACTGTTTTTACCGGTAGGCGCGGATTCCCACAGGTTTTGATCTAGCGGCGACCCTTGCGCCGCGGGCTGCTGGCTTAGCCTTGCGGACAGGTTTTTTCTTGGCTACTTTCTTCTTCGCTGCCGGTTTGCGCGCCGGCTTCTTCTTCTTGGCCGGCTTCTTGCGGACGACTTTAGCGCGCCGGCTTTCTTCTTGGCCGGCTTCTTCGCCGCGGGCTTACGCGGCGGCTTGGGCGAGCCTCCACCTCCGGCAGGTTTCGGCGCGGCCGGAGCGGGAGCGCGGCTTGGGTTGCGACTCGATGATGGCTGGCACTTCAGCCGCTTCTTCTTCCTCTTCTTCTTCCTCGTAATCTTCTTCCAGCGAATCGCCGTAGGCGCCGCTGTCACCAAATTCGTCCATCTCGTCATCGCGTGCGTAGAGGGTCTCGTCGAAAGTCATTCTTCCTCCTGGTTTTGGGCTGCGCCGTGACTCCGGGCAGGCGCTGCGGGTACTCGGGAAATAAAAAGAAAGCTGAAAGACTGATGCGTTGGCTGAACGGGGCGCGATTATAGCACGGCTCTTTTCGCGCGACCGCATCATGAGACGGCCACAGCCATCCGCAGGTTGCATATTACACCGAGAGGTCAAAGTCGAGTAGAAGACGGCAAATTATTTTGCCAAGTTTGCGCAGGTGGGGAAAGTGCGCGGACAGTCATGTCGCAAAATCGGACTGCCAGGGATGCGACTGGGCAAAGAGTCAGAACGCCAGCAAGGAGATCTACTGCCCTGCCCGAATGACCAGAATCATTCCCGGACGCAGCATCGCCAGATTGCCATTGTCCCGCTTGATGGCGGCGACGGTGGTGTGGTGGGTGGTTGCAATGGAGATCAGAGTCTCGCCTGCCTGCACCTTGTGGTGCTGGACCGGCTTATGCGTGACCGGATGTAAGCCTCTCTTGGGCTTGGATTTAGGTCTCTTCCGGCTGATCGTTCGACAGGGGATTTGGGGCTGACCGGCAGATGAACGTAAACGATGCGGCGTCCCCGCAGACTGTCGCCCGCGCAGGTGATTCCAGCGGCGAACCATAACAGGCGGAAGGCTGAAATTGTCGGCAACAGTCTGGACCGTGTCCCCGTGGCGCACCTTGTAGCGGGTGGCCGCGCCGGGCATAGCTGGCGCCGTCTTCGGTGGCCGCATGTTTGCCTGGCGGAATGGGAATAATCAGCTTGCTGTCAGGCTTCAGCTCGTCCGCATTCGTGCAGGTGATTTTCCCTTTCGATGGCGTCCGACGCTGGTGCGATAGGTGCGGGCGATCGAGGCGAGAGTGTCGCCCTCGGCCACCGAGTGGTATCGCCACCATTCCCGCATCGGCGACCGGAATAGGCTCAATCGCCGCCAGATAGCGGTCTCTGAGTTCCGGCCGGCAGGTGAAGTTCGAACGGCTGATCCTTCGGAGTGGTCAAACGCAGCAGGCTGGGATTCAAATCCTGCAGAGTGGCCGGCGACACGTCGACGCACTGCGCGACCAGCCGGATGTCCACCGAATAGTCGATCTTGACCGTGTCGTACGGTACCGGCTGTTCAGGGACGATGTTGTCCAGCCCGTACTGCGCTGGATTCTTGACCATGATGGTCATTGCCAGAATGATTGGAACGTAGTTCCGCGTCTCCTTGGGCAGGACGTTGCGTTTGTAAAGCTCCCAGAAGTCGGCATATCCGGTGCGCTTCACCGCGCTCTGTACCCCGCCCGGGCCGGAATTGTAGGCGGCCATCGCCAGATACCAATCGCCGAACTGGTTATAAAGATCTTTCAAGTGATGAGCGGCGGCCGGGTGGCTTTTTCCGGATCCTGACGTTCATCCACCCACAAGTTACGCTGCAAGCCATAGCCTCGGGCGCGGCTGGACATGAACTGCCACATACCGCGAGCACCCACCCGTGACAACGCCAGCGGATGGAAACCCGACTCCGCCTGAGCCAGATAGATCAGCTCCTGCGGAACGCCTTGTTCCCGCAGCGTGCTTTCGATCATTTCGCGATAGCGTCCCCCGCGTTCCAAGCGCGCTCTGCAGGATTTCGTGTCCGTGGGGCGTGGAAAAATAATTGATGTAGGCAGCCACCGGATCGGTAAGCATAAGCGGCAGCTCGGAACGCGTGGCTTTGACTTCAGCTTCCGCTTTGGCCTTCACGTTAGGATCGACCGGGGGCGTGATCTCGTTGGTTTCGTCGATCGGCGCGGGCTGAGCCTTTTGCTGAGGCGGCGGGGTATCCGACTGCAAGGCCGCCAGTTCGGGACGGTTCACGCCTTCGAGCACGTGCTCCAATTCGTGTTGTACGCGCTCATCGGCGCGAATCTCAGGAGGACTCTGCAACAGTTGATCCACGGCGCGATCGAAACTTCGCTTCGCCGCTTCCAGATCTTCGGAGTTGAATCTTTCCTCTCGCAGCCTCGATATTCCTTTTCGGCGCTGGCAATCAAGTCGAGGACCGGATCGGCCTGTGCCTGGGATTGCGCCGTGGCTTGACTTTGCTGTTCCGGCGCGGGTTTCGAATCCGCCGCAACCGGTGGGGCGGGGGCTGGCGTTAGCGCCGGCGCGTTAGCCTGCGGCGCAGGCAACTTGGCCTGTTTCTTGTCGCTGTGGCAGGCTGTGCCAGCCAGGATCAAGAACGCCGACAAGAGCGCAACCGGTAGGTTGGGCTTCCTGATTCCCATTTTTATCTGTCAGTTACGTCCTTACAATCGCCCAAACTCAAGAGATTGCAACGTCAGCGTACAGTTTTCCTTCCCGCACGCCTAGCCATTCCCTAATCGAAATCTTGTGGTCTATGAATCCTATCCCCATCAATTTGAAGGGTCAATCCGCAAAGGGGGTACGCCCCATTACTTTAGACAGACTCGGGTAACGCGCCTCACGGAACGCGAGTACCAGATTTGAAGCTCGAACTTCCGTGCGGGGTTGCCGGTATTCGCAGGAGCGGGACGTGGACAGGAGGTTTATACTCAAAGTGTCGATTGTCCTGCAGGTCGAAGGGAGATCCGGTGCACACCTGCCCGTCGCTGTTTCGCTGTCACCCCAATCTCGACGACGAGGTGAATCGCAACATCGTGGCCTCGGAGATTGAAGGCGGAGCATTTCTCGACGACCTTCCGGCGCGGACCACCCTGCAAATACAAACGCAGCATCGCCGCTACACCGTAGTGCATTGCGGGCAGGGCGAGGCCTGGATTTGGGGGCATCCCACGTTTTGTCCCGAGCCTTTGCTGGTGCGGATCGAAGGTTCTTCCTGGGGCGGATCGATGTTGAAGATACGTTTTGTCGGCCGCGGCATGCATTTGGAATTCAGACATCCTTCCTACCGGACTCCAATTGTGACCTCGCGCATCGTCGAAATAAGGCAGTGCGAGGAAAGCCGCGTTCCTGAAAAAGATACGGATACAGCCGAATTCCAAACCCGGCAGGCCAACTAGATCGGCGCTGGCTGTCGCGACCTCCTCTTTTCCTTCTGAGTCAACCGCTAAATACGGATTCCCACAACTTCTCCACAGCAATCGCCATCCGGTATATTCACATTAGCGGCTCTCAGCCTCACAATTCCTGCGAACAGCAGTATCCCCAACCATGACCGAGTCCGGCGACTTTAAGGAAATCGTCAAACAACAGGCGGACATCGTTCGCATCGTCGGTGGCTACGTCAAACTGAAGAAGTCTGGGGCGCAAAACTATTCGGGGCTTTGTCCCTTCCACAACGAGAAGACGCCATCATTTTCGGTGCATGCTACCCGACAGTTCTTTCACTGCTTCGGCTGCGGGGTATCGGGAGACGTCTTCAGCTTCGTTCAAAAACTTGAGAACATCACATTTCCTGAAGCGGTCCGCGCGATTGCGCAAAAGCTGGGCATTGCCCTTCCTAAGGCCAGTTACTCTAGTCCTGCCGAAGCCAAGGAGGCTCGCCTTAGGACTGTGCTTCTCGAAGTTCACGAACGGGCTTGCACTTTCTTCCAGGAATTGCTTAAGCGGCCGGAAGGAGCTCACGCTCGGGAATATCTGCTAGGGCGTGGTCTTACCGATGAAATCATAAAAACCTTTCGTATGGGATTTGCGCCGGAGTCTGGATTTTTGTTGCGTGACCGGTTGCGTGGCGAATTCGAGGAAGAAGTATTACGAGAGAGCGGGTTGTTTTCTTGGAAAGAGGAAGGCAGCCGGCAACCTACCACCGCCAACCCTCAACAAAACGCAAGATCCCTCGACTCCGCCGAGGATGACAAGAGCGGGAGGCTGCCGTCAACAACCAATGATCAACGGCCGGCGGCGGCGATGTACTCGAAATTCCGCAATCGCGTGATGTTTCCCATCGCCAACGAAGCTGGACGCGTGATTGCGTTCACCGCCCGCACTCTTTCGACTGACGAAAAGGCCGGACCCAAGTATTTGAACTCGCCCGAAACCGCGATTTATTCCAAATCCCGCCTGCTGTTCAATCTTGACCAAGCTAAAGAAGCGATCCGCAAATTGGATTATGCGATTCTGGTTGAGGGACAGATGGACTGCATCGCGGTTTATGCAGCTGGCTTTCATAACGTCATCGCAAGTTCGGGAACAGCCTTTACCGAGCTTCAAGCGCGACTTTTGGGACGCTTTACCAGGAATGTAGTGGTCAATTTCGATCCCGATACCGCTGGCGCGAAGGCGACGGAACGCACTCTCGGCTTGCTGGTGGAAGAGGAATTTCAGGTCAAAGTGCTGTCTTTGGAATCCGGGTTCGATCCCGACTTATTTATCCGGCGCAAAGGAAAAGACGCGTACGCCGTCGCCCTGAAAAACTCGCAGAAATATTTTGATTACCTGATCGAACGGGCTCGTTCTCAGTTCCCCGTCCGCAGTGGGGAGGGAAAGGTGAAGGCGGTGAACTATCTGCTGCCCCACATCCAGCGGATTCCGAGCCGTATCGCCCGTGACGAGATTGCCCGGGAGATGGCCCAGAAGCTGGGGATCGACTCATCTGTATTGCGACAGGAACTGAAGCATGCCGCCTCCAGCCGTTCCACGGCGACTGTGAAGACGCGAGTCGAGGTTCAGGTCACCGATGCGGAAAAGATACTGATCCGGGCGCTGGCCTCAGCTACTGAAGTGCAAATGTCCGAAGAGCATGTCTCCGCCCGCGACGGAGCCGACGAACAGTTCATTCCATGCCGCCAGGCGCAATTCGCGATTACCAGTGAAGGCCTTCACGTGGGATTGGCCACTGAATCTTTGATCGAGACCTTGCTCCGCGCGGACGTGACGACCCTGCATATCACCGAACTGCCGCTGCCCGAGGCGGACCGCACCCTGCTGGCGTCGGTCCTAATGAAGGACGACGAAGAACTCACGCCGGAACGGCTCGAGGGGGCAGTACGGGGGCTGCGCCGCATCCAGCTGCGACGCAAACTCGAGCGGGTGCAGACGGAATTGCAGACTACACGAGGCCAGGAATCGGCAGGATGCAGGCCCTATTGCAGGAGAAAATGCGCTTGAAGCGGGCGCTGATGGACCCCAGCCTGGCGGACGCAGGGCCCACCGCCAGACCGCCTGAGGGCGCATAAACACTCTGAAACTAATTGAGGTTCCGCAACATCTAATTTGTTAAGTTGACTAAAGCATGGGCAGAGTGCGTCAAAAAGCCGCTGTCCACGGATGCTATAATTCGAAGGTTTGTGCCCGGCGCGCAGCTCCGCCGCTCCACGTTCCCACCGCTAAAAAACGTTTCCAGTCCTTTCCGTAGGACGAAAAGAGAGGTAATCCGTCTTGGCTCTTGACGACAAGTACGACGACATTAAAAAGCTGATCGACACAGGTAAAGAGAAGGGATATCTGACCTATGACCAGGTCAACGACCTTATCCCGCACGACGTGCATTCTCCCGAGGACCTGGACGATCTGCTGACCACCATTGGTACGCAGGGAATCGATGTGCTGGAGGGACCCAAGCTTCCCTCCTCCGCGCTCGATAAAAAGTTCGAAGAAGAAGGAGAAGCCGGCGAGGATGTCGAACTCGACCTCACGCCCGGCGCTCTCGAAAAAACCAACGACCCCGTCCGCATGTATCTGCGCGAGATGGGGACTGTTCCGCTGCTTACGCGCGAAGGCGAAGTTGAAATCGCCAAGCGCATCGAGCGCGGGCAACTGCGAGTGCTGAAGGCGCTTTCCCGCTCTCCGATCGTCATTAACGAACTGCTGGCGATGGGCGAAGACCTCAAGAAAGGCGTCCGCTCCATCAAGGAAGTGGTCACCTTCGACGAGGAGGAGATCACCGACGAAATCCTCCAGAACCGGCTGAAGGAATTCACCGGAAAGATCGACGACCTGGCCAAGGCTTACAAGAAGGCCGGCGGTACTGATCGAAAAGTTCGCCACGGTTTCGCAGAAGAAGCGTCCCAAGGACTATCGCCGCTATCGCATCGGTCTGGCGCGCGCGGTGGTGGCCGTTTCATTGTGCGTCCGCAAGCTGGGTTTCACCAACGCCGAGCGCAAGCGGTTGATCGACCGGGTCAACAAGACGGTCGACACCATGCGGTCGCTCGACCGGCAATCCCAGAACCTGGAACGCAAAGCGGAAGCCACCCGCAGCGACGAGCAGAAAAAAGAATATCGAAAGCAGTCGCGTTCCGTCCGCTCCGAGCTGGAAAAACTGGAGGGCGAAGCCGGAGTTTCCTTTCAGGAACTCAAGCGGACCCAGCGCGAAATCATCCAGGGGGACATGGATGCGGAGCAGGCCAAGCGAGAACTGATCGAGGCCAACCTCCGCCTGGTGGTTTCCATCGCCAAGAAGTACACCAACCGCGGTTTGCAATTCCTGGATCTGATCCAGGAAGGCAACATCGGTTTGATGAAGGCCGTGGACAAGTTCGAATACCGCCGCGGCTATAAGTTTTCGACTTACGCCACGTGGTGGATTCGGCAGGCGATCACGCGTGCGATTGCCGATCAGGCGCGTACGATTCGTATCCCGGTGCACATGATCGAAACGATCAACAAGCTGATCCGCACCTCGCGGCAGCTGGTGCAGGAACTGGGACGCGAACCGACGTCGGAAGAAATTGCCAAGCGCATGGACATTCCGGTCGCGAAGGTGCGCAAGGTTTTGAAGATCGCGCAGGAACCGATCTCCCTCGAAACGCCGATCGGCGAAGAGGAAGATTCTCACCTGGGCGACTTCATCGAAGATCGTGCAGTCGTTTCACCGGCGGAAGCCGTGATCAACGTCAACTTGAAAGACCAGACTTCGCAGGTGCTGCGCACACTCACGCCGCGCGAAGAAAAAGTCATCAAGATGCGATTCGGTCTGGAAGATGGTTCGGAACACACGCTTGAGGAAGTGGGTCAGTCGTTCGCGGTGACTCGCGAACGCATTCGCCAAATCGAAGCGAAGGCGCTGCGGAAACTGCGGCATCCGTCACGTTCGCGGAAGCTGCGGGCATTCCTGGATGGGGTTCGCGACTAGGGCTTCACCACGGAGACACGCAGCCACCTAGAAAATTCGGGCAAAGAAGGGCACGGCTTCGGTCGTGCCCTTTCTCTTTGCCTGAGTAGCTTCGGAAGGCAGAAAGTCACTATTCAAGGCTGGCTGGCAACGATATGCTTTTCCGTCAACCGCCGTGGGCATCTACGTCGAAATTCCGATTTCCGGCAGCATGGAAGAACTTTGGGAGAAGACTCAGAATCCTCAGCTTCATCAGAGATGGGACCTTCGCTTCAATCAAATCGAGTATCTTCCCCGGGAAGCTGACCAACCCCAGAAATTCCTATACCGCACTCGAATCGGCTTCGGTTTCACCATCGATGGAAATGGAGAGAGCACAGGGGCCAGAGACGGCGACGGCGGAGCGCGTACCTCGAGTTTGAAATTCTGGTCCGCGGATCCAAAGTCTTTGATTAAGGCGGGCTCGGGCTATTGGAAGTACGTGCCCACAGAAACCAAGATTCGTTTCTTTACCTGGTACGACTACGAAACCCGGTTTAGCGTGTTCGGCAAGGTAATCGACGCCTGCGTCTTTCGCCCGATGCTGGGCTGGGCCACGGCCTGGAGCTTCGACCGACTGCGCCTTTGGATCGAGAGAGGTATTCCGCCGGAAGTCTCGCAAGCTCGCGCGCTCGTCTATCTTGTCGCACGAGGAACAATCGCATTCATCTGGTTCTATCACGGTTTAGTTCCGAAGCTGCTCTATCACGATGCCATCGAATTGGATCTAATCAGCAGAATTGGCACGCCAGGTCCTCGCCTGCACGCCGCGGTAACTCGTCGCCGGGTGGGTCGAACTCTTGTTCTCGTTCCTGGTAGTAGTGCTATGGCGACATAACTGGCTCTTGTGGATGACTTTAGGGTTTATGGTCGTCGGCATTCCCGTGGTCGCAATCACCGCGCCAACCTATCTCAGCGCGGCATTCAATCCGTTCACACTGAATATCGCGGTCGCAGCCCTGGCGGCTCATCGCGATCATCGCCGGACGAGATATGCCTAGCGCCGCGAACTGTCGCCGCACTCCGGACAAATCCAGATGAGATCGATCTACGAACGAGCACTCGGCGAAGAGTTCAGACTCCTGCACCCGCGTGTGCAGGAACGATTCGGTTTCAACAGTAAAGACGGCCGCGCATCGATCGGTAAGGGCACAATGGATGAGATTTGGCGTGGCAAGTTTTTCACGCTGCCCTTCCTTTACGTAGGAAGCTGGCGACGCATCATGTTTCCGGAACACGGGACGGCGATTCCTTTTACCATCCGAAACTTCGCCTACGTTGATCCTTTCGGCAGAGAAACGGTCACATGGATTCGGAATTTCGAGACACGCCATCCTCGCCGCTTCGATGCCTACATGATTTACAGCGAACAGCGCCGCTGCATCGTTGATTACTTGGGAACGCACCAGCATCTCGCGGTAGATATTCGCTTGAGCGTTGACAAGCGCGGAGGTCTTTGCCTGCGCTCCGCCTCGCAGCGCTTCTACGAAGGCCTAATCGGATTTACCTTCCCGCTGGTGTTCTCAGGTGTGGCTGACGTTTGTGAGTGGTACGAAGAAGGTGACAAAAAATTCCATATTGCAGTGAACGTGCATAACGACACCTGGGGACCCTTGTTCGGCTATAGAGGAAACTTTGACTCCGAATGGGTCAAGGTTAACGATGGCAACATTCCTCTGGATCTTTTGCCGGTGCGCCACGAGCGTAGAGAGTAGAAATCCACCGGCGAGAATCTTGAACTCAGCCCTTCGCGTTACCTTCACTCTGGATCGCCGGCAGATGCGGTCCGGAATTTACTCCGCCTTTTCCTTCCCTTTCCACAAGCAAGTTCTCATCCTCCACAGTTTTCGCACAACTGTACCGCAGTTTTCCGTTGCGATCGATCTCGGTATTCACGCAAAGTGCTCACAGTGCAAGCGTGAGTTGCATTGAGCCTGCTGGTGACTGCGGCAGAGCTGGCGGTAACCGCCGACTCTCGAGGGTGAATCGGCGAGAGGGTTTTCAAAAATGCGCTTCGGCGCGTTTCAGGAAACTCGGGCGATGCGGCCTCCTCAGACGGTCCTGTCTTAAAAAGCCGGACTTGAGCCGCCCGCTTCCGCAGTTGATACGGATTGAAGTTCATTGATCATATCCTGGGATCGCATCCTGGGATGGGATCGTGGATGGTCCGTAGTGCACGAGAAATGTGCGTTCCTTCGGGAATGCGGTTTCGGGAGTGCACACCTTGCCGCCGAGTGCGGCGAAGCGTCGGGCACGATGCTCACGACCAATGCGGTCCAGGTGGCTGGCCTGGGCCGCATTTATTTTGGACTTCTCCAGCCACTGACGACATCGGCAAATTCCATCATCATGAATACCTTGAGTCGCGTCGGTTGTCCTGCGCTTGATTATTCGCTTTTTGTTCTCCTATACTGGGACTGCACTTATGCAGCCGAAAAAAAACATTCGGAACGTCGTTTTCCGAAGATATTTCAGAGCGTCCACAAGTTGGGCGCAGCTAATATCGCAATCGCACTTTAAAACCACCTTCCCTCATAGATAAACAAGCTTTGGCTACTACTGACTACAGTCTCGCGCACGCTCTGCCGGCAAACGTGGAAGCCGAACGTTCCATTCTCGGCGCTATACTGCTTGACAATTTTTCCTACAATCAGGCAGCCGAACATCTCAAGCCCGAAGACTTTTCTCTCGACTCTCACCGCCGTATTTACTCCCGGATGATGGACCTGGCCGAGTCCGCCCGGCCCATCGACATGATCACCCTGGTCGAGGAGTTCGACCGGCATAAGGAACTCGAAGCAATCGGCGATGTCGGCTACATATCCGGCCTGGTCGATGGCGTTCCCGATCGTCCCAGCATCGAGCACTACATCAAGATTGTCCGTGACAAGGCGTTGTTGCGCGGACTGATTCATACCGCCAACTCCGCCATCGCCCGCGCCTCTGACCAGAGCGATCCAGCCGAAGAAGTTCTCAACGACGTGGAAGCTGCCATCCTGCAGCTCTCCGAAAAGCGCATCGGGCGCGGGTTCATGGGTGTGCAGGATATCGTCAAGGAATCTTTCGGATCGGTTGACGCGCTGCTGCAGCGCGGCCAGCGCATCACCGGACTGGCAACGCATTACCCCGATCTCGACGAAATGACGAGCGGACTGCAACGCTCCGACTTGATCATCATCGCCGCCCGCCCGTCGATGGGCAAGACCGCTTTCGCCATGAACATCGCCGAGAATGCCTCGATCGAAGATCAGAAAGTGGTCGGCATGTTCTCCCTGGAAATGTCGCGCGAGGCGCTGCTGCTTCGTCTGCTCTGTTCGAAAGCCCGGGTGGACTCGCACAAGATGCGCACTGGTTCCCTTTGGCGCGACGACATGAACAAAGTAGTACAGGCCATGGAACAACTCGCGCATGCGCCCATTTTTATTGACGACACGCCGGGCATCAGCCTGAGCGAAATGCGCGCCAAGGCACGACGGCTGCAGCAGTCTCAGGGCGGCCTCGACCTGATCATCGTCGACTACTTGCAACTCATGTCTGGCGGAGGTCGGCGGTATGAAAACCGCACCCAGGAAGTCTCCGCCATTTCCCGGGGCCTGAAGGCATTGGCCAAAGAACTCAAGGTCCCAGTGATTGCCTTATCCCAGTTAAGCCGTGCCCCAGAAAGCCGGGGCGGCGACCACCGTCCACAGCTCGCCGATCTACGCGAATCGGGATCGATCGAGCAAGACGCCGACGTCGTGGCTTTCATTTTTCGCGAGGAAGTCTACAAACCCGACGAGCCCGAACTGGAAGGTAAAGCTGAACTGATCATCGCCAAGCAGCGTAACGGTCCTACGGGCAAGGTCCACCTGGCTTTCGTAAAGCGATCCACCCGGTTCGAATCCATGGCATTTGACGGCGTGGAGCCAGAGGGCTAGTGGATTTCCTTAATATCTCAACAACATATAGTGTTCCACAATCCTGTGGAAAGCTTGTGGAAGCGAAGGCAGTCCGTCATTTCTTTCTCAGAATGTAAGCTAAGACCAATTTGGCGTGTACCACAACCAAGAATTCTGCAAACCTCATTGATTGCTACCAGTTAGCTCAGAACGTAGGTATGAAGTTGCGGCAAGCCTGCAAGTTTCCGCCAAACTTATACAACCTTTGGGATTTGCACATCCGGAGTACATTCGGCCATCCCGCAGGACTTGCGTTCGACCGGGGTTTTCAGGCTAAGAAAACGAAAACGTCCCAGACCCAGGTTTGAGTCTTGGGACGTTCGTCGAACAGCCCTCCCCCAGAACTGCTCAAACCGAGAGGTAGATTTACCGTCATAGAAACGTAAATGGCCCCGTCGTGCCAGCGAATGCGGCACTCAGGGCCATGACATCTTCAGTCGATTCCAGACTACTTGCAAGGTAGATGCAGGGAGGAAGGGCTGAATTCACAGGCCTGATAAGCCGAGGCCCCACATCTCCCAGCTTCTTTCATGCGGGGCCCAGACAGAACCACGGCGTGATTCTGTCATCGAGACCGCGTCTGCTGAACAAAGTCCTTGTCTCGTCGGTTTACCGACGCATGGCTCGAAAACGAACTAGGCGCTCGCGGAGCTTCGGGACAGAGGCAACTCACGAATTCGCTTTCCGGTGGCCGCGAAAATTGCATTGCAGACCGCGGGCGCAAACGGCGGCACGCCGGGTTCGCCGACGCCCGCCGGCGGCGCGTCGCTATCCACGATGTAGACGTGGTCTTGTAAGGCGCTTCGTTCATGCGAGCCACCGGATAATTGTCGAAATTCGACTGCTCGATGACTCCGTCCTTGGCCGTGATTTCGCCGCTGCGCACGATGCTGGTTCCGAAAACAGCCGCGCCTTCGAACTGGGCGCGCGTGGCTTCCGGATTCACCACGATGCCGGCATCCACTGCGGTATGCACGGACAGGAATTTTCACTTCTCCCTTATCGTCCACTTCCACTTCCACGACCGTGGCGACGTAGGTCAGGAAGCTCCGGTGCACGGCGATGCCCAGGCCTGATGCCCTTGGCCATCTTTCGTTTTCCCCATCCGGATTTTTCCGCCGCCATTTCGATCACGCGCCGCACGCGGGCCGTGTCCAGCGGATATTCGGCTGGCGATTCCGCCATAGTTGTCGTATTCGGGTGCGGTAGCCTTGACGTCGACGATGCGCGGAGGTCCGATCAGATCCAGCAGATATTCCACGTGATCGCGTCCCGACGTCATGCGCCAGTTCGTCAGCAAAAGACTGCACCGCGAAGGCGTGATAAATGTTCGCGACCGAGCGCAGCCATCCGATGCGGACATGGTGTTCCGCCGACCCGTTCTCCGCGCGATGATTGCGGAATATCGAACGGCAGATCGGTCCATCCCAGACCCAGTTCGCCGCCATCGCCGTAGGTGGTGTTCAAGGCGAAGGTCGAACCGATCGGCGGAAATACCGAGCGCTGCAGCCAGGCGATGGGCATTCCCTTTTCGTTCAGCGCTGCCTTCATGTACATGGCGGAGACGGAATGGTAGAAGCCGAACTTGATGTCATCTTCGCGGCTCCAGACCACCTTTACCGGCTTGCCTACTGCCTTCGACAGAATCGCTGCTTCAGCCGCGTAGTCCGGTTTCGATTTGCGTCCGAAGCCGCCGCCGAGAAGAGGCACGTGGCAAGTCACATTTTCCTTCGGAATGCCCAGCTCTTCGGCAATCGTCTCCTGCACCGCCTGCGGATTCTGCGTCGAAGTCCAGACCGTTACCTTGCCGTCTCGGTAATCCGCAAGCGCGACCGGCGGTTCCATCGTGGCGTGCGCCAGGTGGGGCACGTAGTAATCCGCCTCCATGATCTTTCCGCCCTTGGCGAATGCGGCGTCCACGTCGCCGATATTCCGCACCACCTTTGCCGGCTTACGGGCAGTCTCCTGCAACTGCTTTTTGTATTCATCGGAGTTGTAGCTGGCGTTGGGGCCGTCGTCCCACGCGACGTTTAGCTTCTTGCGTCCCTGAAAAGCTGCCCAGGTGTTGTCGGCGATGACCGCGACTCCACCCAGAGGCTGAAAATGATGCGGAGGAGTAAACGGCTTGATGGGAATGGTTTGCTTCACGCCCTTTACCTGCAGCGGACGCTTTCTCGTCGTAAGACTTGACCTTGCCGCCCAGCACCGGAGGATGCTCGACCGAGGCGTAGACCATGCCGTCGATATGCGCGTCCATGCCAAAGCCGCTTTGCCGGTGCACAGATTTCGCAGGTCGTAGCTGGCCGCGCCTTTGCCGATATAACGCCACTTGCTTTTCGGCTTGAATGTCAGTTCCTCTTTCTTCGGGCACGGGCAATTTTGCGGCGGCGGACGCCAATTCTCCGTAACCAGCCTTGCGCTTGCTCGGCTTGTGCACGATCACGTGCAGGTCCGATTGCGCATTCTGAAACCGGCACGCCCCACTTTTGGCGGCGGCCTGAGTCAGCATCAGGCGCGCCGTGGCTCCGGCCTCGCGCATGAGTTGAAGAAACCTCGCGAACAGAATGCGATCCGTCGGTGTCCTGATCGCCGTATCTTGGATCGCCGATCGCCTGTTCGATCTTCACCCGCTTCCAGTCGGCATCCAGTTCGTCCGCCAGAATGAGCGGGACGGAAGTGCGGCTGCTGGTGCCCATCTCCGAGCGGTGCGCCACGATGTAGACGGTTCCATCGGTGTCGATTCCCACGAAGACACGTGGGATGAAAGGCGGCGTCGTCGACGTGTGGAACCGGCGGCGGTCTCTGCCGCCCACAGAGCCTCAGGAACCAGGCGCACACTCAGCACCAGGGCGCCGGTAGAAACCAGGCCCTGCAGAAAACCGCGACGGCTGACATTCAGAATGTTGTCGCTCATGCCTCTTCCTCTCCCGCGGCCGCCTTGATGGCCGCCCGAATGCGCTGGTAGGTTCCGCAGCGGCAAATATTTCCCGACATGCCGTCGTCGATGTCCTCGTCGCTGGGCTTGGGTTTTTCCTTCAGCAGGGAAATGGCCTGCATGATCTGTCCCGACTGGCAGTAGCCGCATTGCGGCACGTTGAACTCGATCCACTTCTGCTGCACGGGATGCAATCCGCTTTTGGAAATGCGCTTCGATGGTGGTGATCTCCTTGCCCGCAGCCGCGCTCGACTCTGGTCACGCATGAGCGGATCGCCTTTCCGTCCTGATGCACGGTACAGGCGCCGCACAGAGCCATGCCGCAACCGAACTTGGTCCCGGTCAACCCCAGAACGTCGCGCAGATACCACAGCAGCGGCAGGTCGGGATCGCCGTCGAAGGAGCGTTCTACTCCATTCACTTTTAACGGCATCATATGTGGGCCTCCGGGTCGCGCTTGGGCCATATTGTTCCAGAGCGGCTCGTACAAGTCCAATCACCGTTGTAGAAATAGGGAGCGACCCTGGTATTTTCCCAGTGCGGCTAGCAAAACTGAGTTGTCATTAGAGGCAGATGCGCGGAAGGCGTCGGCTACCTAAGTCGCAGCCCATCGAGGATGAATTGCGCTCTGGCGCTCGGCGTCAGCTTTGGCAAAAGAATCGCTTCATAGCCGCATTGCCGATAGACCTCAGATACTTGCTTGAAAGTCCGCTCCGCTTCAGCAAAATCCTGTTTCCGCTCGCTGTCTGTCTCATAAATCTCCTTCCAGGGGGGAGCCAGAAAGACTATCGGGGCATAACGATACTCCAGACATGCGTCGGTGATTTTCTCAACCAGTTCATCGTCGCAAAGGCCGATCAACTGCGCATACCCAAGCGTGTCCGGGATCCCGCGATCAGAAAACGCGACAGTTTCGATGCGAGAATGCTGGAGATACGACTCTATGGAACGCTCCAGCATGAGGCGAGTGTAAATCGTCCGATCACGCCACGGGAGAGCCGTGCCGTCGGTTTGAATCTGTTCTTGAATGATTCGCCTTGCAACCTCGGGCGCATGCTTAAAGCCGAGGTTGGCCAATTCCATGAGAACAGTTGTTTTGCCGGAGCCAGGGCCGCCCCGAAATGACAAAGAGTTTGGAATGATGATGAGGCATTGACACAGAATTTGCTGATGCTGCAGGGGATATTGGTTGGGGCGATAGGATTCGAACCTACGATCCCCTGCGGAGGCAGCATGGCTTTACAGCCGAAGGCGAGTTTCTCACAGTTCATCAATGAACGTCGATACCTGTCGAATGTCACCCCGTCCACCGTTGATTCGAAAAAATGGGTGATTGGACAACTCGTTACTAACGTCTAGCAGACCACTTTTCGCGGTACATCAGAGGTGGAATCGTATTCCAGTACACGGGGCCTTACCGCTGGAAGATTGACGGGCTCGCGGAAATTCCTGACACGCTCGATTTGGCTGACGATCATGTCCAATTCAAGCGCAGCAAGATAGCCAAGCTGAAGCGGAAAGCCAAAGCGAAAATGCAACCTGTACGCTCTCTCAAGCTTTCCGAGGCTGCGACGGCAGGCAGTCTTTGAGATTGGCCGCTCAAGGGGCGGGCAGCAGGAATCGAGTCTTGCGGCCCGAATGAAATCCGTAAAACCTACGTGCAGTGACGACTTGGTACGCCGAGTGAGCGCGGTGAAACTGCACGAAGCGGAAAGCCTGGTTGAGACGCACCTACGGACATGAATTCATCTGAAAAAGATGAAGTCAGCTACCGCGTGTCAAGAATGAGGGCCAGCTAAGATCAACCTGACTGATAGTCATTGACGCTGTAATTCTGCGCCTACGAAGCTTGACAGGGCAAGATTTTCAGAAATATCTTGCTACTTTAAGACTTAAGATTTCGCGGTCCAAATGAGACACCTCGCATCAAAGTACGGGTCGGGCCGTCCAGCCCGTGAAAGGAAGGAATGCTGGTAATCGTTGTGATCGTGGTCATCACCGTCGTCCTGTTAATCTCCATGGATCGAGTCAGCAGCCGACAAAAGACCAATGACCGAAGCATGCAAGAAGCTGAGAATCGATTTCTGAACAGGTTTTTACACCGTCGATCTCAGCGCCGACCGAAGTCCTGACACCTCCGCGTAGAAAAAACAGTCTGGTCCAAGGGGGGCGCTTAGGGCGTTTGCTAGTGTCGTTGGGCGAAGGTCAGGAAGTCAGGCTTAGGCAGGTCAAAAGTTGGTGTCACGTAAAATTACTGCGATGGCGCGAAAACTGGCTTGGCTTGAAAATAGTACACTTGCGGTGGGGATCCGATGCGTGCGCTTGGATCATGCCTAACCTTCGCTTGGCACCTGCGGAAGTGAGGCAAGAATTCGAGAAGCACGAATGCGGGAAGTATCCGCGCAGACCGAGCAAGAGTTAGAACAACGGCAAAGCGCAATCAATGAAAATCAGTAAGCCTTCCTCTGAAGTAAAGTCCCCGCGTCCTTTGTAGCCTGAGGGAATTGCAATACAGGCGGCAGGTGGATGTGCACGACCTCATTATTTACTGCATACATCACTAGGCCCGCAATCGAATGAATGTTTAGCTTTTCCATCATGTTGCTTCGATGGGTTTCCGTCGTTTTTACTGAGATGTTGAGAATTGTTGATATGCTTTTATTATTCTTGCCCTCGCTTATAAGCTGCAACACCTCGCGCTGTCTGGAAGACAGTCTGGGCAACATCGGCGAGACAAGCCTTATTTGACGACGCCGCAGATAACCGTCCATCACCAGAAGAATCTCGCATCTTACAAATCAGCATCATCAGAACTTTGCAACGGAATTTGCGCAGCGTGGATTTCAGTAAAGTGTTGTTGGACGTGGTGACCATCGCGGATGAAGTTGATTCACAACTAAAGCAAGCCCTGAGCAGCTTCGTTTCACCAAGGACAGTCTTGAAACCTCTGATGGGACTGGCAGGGTAGGGCACTGCGAACGCGTGGTCCAGACTGGTAGTAAGACAGACACTTGCAGTCGATTGAGATGTCTTCACACGGGGGAGGAACAATGGTACAGGATTCTGGCAGTGCAGATGGTGAATCGAACGTCACAATGGCAGGAACTGTCGAAAAGGTCATTAGGCCTCTACATCCGAATCTTCCTGGAAGGCCCAAATCGGTATCGAGGCTGGAGATGATCTTTACCGAGAGATTCGCATCGATAGTGTGGTGACTAACGCGCTGGGTCAAGGGTTCGAGTTAAAGAAAGGTGCGGAGGTCGAGGTGACAATCCACGCTGAAGCCGGAGCGACCACAAAAATCTGATTCCTTCGCTCATCTGTGTTGAGGTTCCCGCTGTCATTTTAATTCGGCTTTACCGATGATTTCGCAGAGTTCGAAAATGCGCTTTCGTCTGCGCTCGAATTTAGCGATTCGCTCCTTCGTCACGCCCAAGAACATGTCATCTTCAAAAGCTTTAGCGTGTTGCCGAGAGAGTTCTGAAAGCTCAGACGAGAGCTTTTGCAATCCTTCTGCGGGGAGGTTTTTACGCTGTGGTTCAGGGGCATTGGGAATACTCCGAGAAACGTAGTCTCCCACAGGCCGGTCACATTGATCTACCGATGGCAGTGAAATTCTGAAATCAACCATGAGTGAATAGATAGACAACGGCGGCTTTGCTGGTTACTTTCGGGATTTTGCATTGCCGAAAAGCCTTGCGCTTCGTTGACCCCCGCCGATTAGAGATTCGTTTGCACGATGTGCATTCTAAAGCTGGCCGACCCCCCGTAGGATGAGGGAAGGTTGGACGTTTACACCACGCAAGTTGACATCTAATTTGCCGGGCTCTTACACTTTTCGACGAGCCGGGAAGCCTTCGTGCCCGGTGAACCGTAAAGAAGGAGGTAGGAAGCAATGAAGAACGTCGTTCTCGTCCACGGTGGCTTTGTGGACGGCTCCGGCTGGGAGGGCGTCTACCAGATCCTGAAGAAGGACGGCTACAATGTCAGCATCGTCCAGAATCCGACGCTATCGTTGGCCGACGACGTGGCGGTGACCAAGCGCATTCTTGCAGCGCAGGACGGGCCGGTGATTCTCGTCGGCCACTCCTATGGCGGAGCGGTGATCACCGAAGCCGGCAACGATCCCAAGGTTGCAGGGCTCGTGTATATCGCCGCCTTTGCTCCGGACAAGGGCGAGTCCGTGGCCACGCTCATCAAGGATCCGCCGCCCGGCGCGCCCGTACCGCCGATACTGCCGCCGCAGGACGGCTATCTGTTCCTCGACAAGGCGAAGTTCCGCCGCCTCCTTCGCGGCCGACGTGGACGCAGAAAAGGCCGCGTTCATGGCCGACTCCCAGGTCCCGTGGGGCGTGGAGGCTCTCAGCGGCACGATCAGCGAGCCGGCGTGGAAGACCAAGCCGAGCTGGTACCTGGTCGCCACCGACGACAAGATGATCCCACCTGAGGCCCAGCGTTTCATGTCCAAGCGCGCGGGTTCGACGGTCGTTGAGGTCAAGGGCAGTCACGCCATCTACGTGTCGCAGCCCAGGGCTGTCGCAGCGCTTATCGAACAGGCCGCCAAGAGTGTAAAGACCGCCGCCGCTTAGCAACTGGGGGATTGCCGCTGGATACGATCCTGTGCTGGTCGCGTGGTGCGGTGTGTCCGAGCGTTGCGGCCCGCTCCCGATCAAGCTGTTCCACGGCTTGTCCGCCCGTGCGAAACCATCAAACTGGCAAATCGTCGTATCCCGCCCCCTGAGCAGACGTTTCGTTATTGCGATGTAGGGAATGGAGAGTGCAGCCCCAACAAACAACCGCCCATAATGCTCTTACATGTGGGGTAAATAAAAGCCTCTTGGCAACCATTTGCAATCGGGGAATCCATCTGAGTCAGCAGCGCGGACTGCCAACTCAAGCTTCACGTTTCTGAAGCGGGGTGTTCTTTCATAATGCATTGACTTTCAAATGAGTTCGACCACTACCTTAGCCGCCGGGATGGAACTGAACGTCCAGACCCAAGGAACGGCAAGTTTGCTGGGCTCGTTCAAGATTTTTCTGGATAGCTTGTGAATCAAACACATCATCGCTAGGACTGATCCCAACGATGGGACCGAGCGGCCAGGCGCTCATTGGAAGCGCGGTCAGATACTCCCCCAGAGCTTCGGCAGACACTGCGGCGCTTTGCGGTTGGTCACCGGTAAAGACGGTTACAAAGTACCCCTTCTCGATGACGAGTATATGAGGACTGAAGCATGCATTAGAAGAGTGGCAATACTGTGAGGTATCTTGCAGCGGTGATGCGGGCGCGCAAGTCCATCTTTTGTTGTGGTTTCTTCGTGCAGCCGGTCACAGTAAATAGCAATGCGAGTGCGCAAAACGTGTGTCGAGTGGAACGCATGGTCACTCAAGGAACGACAAAGAGCCTACGACTTGCGAAAATGATTAACTCAAACACTGAAACCTGCATTGAGCATGCAATCACAAAGGCGACGGTTGGCGGCGCTGCGCAAATCCGATGGCGGACGTGACACGATCTTTCGTTCGAGAGAGCGCAGCCTCTTCTCAACTGTGGAAAACCAGCGATTACACTCACGCCCCGCAGAATACGGGAAATCGCCAACCTTCAACGTGTCTTAATCGCGGTGGCATCCAGCTTTTTGCGAGATAGCCCACCTGCCTCAGAATTTCACCGTTATCAGAACTGCCAAAATATCCATCGGCCAGTGTGCCACGATCAGTGGAGGTAATCGCCGAGTCAGCAGGTAAACCAGAGTGAACACAATTACTCCCGGCAGAAAGGCCAGGAAACGCCAAGCCATGTAATGCCAATCTAGGATCAATGGGAAAAAACTGTGTTGCAACGTCCACCAGAAAGCCACCACCAGAACGGCAATCCACTTGCGCCCAGATAGCGCCAGGATGCGAGGAAGCGCATATGCCTGGTATGTCATCTGCTCAGTCGGAGACCAGACAATCCACCAGGCGCTCAGGCTGTAGACTATCGCCCAAAGTGGTAACCCTCGCCCAGCCAGTAATCCCGGATATAGATTCGGTTGTGAAGAGCCATATATCAGTTTGCTACCGAGTGAAGCCCCCGCCATGAAAAACGGGAAGACCAAAAGAAAGCACCCGATTCCGATGAAGACATCGCGTCCCCATCGCAGCCGTATCCTGCCCACCAAATCACGAAGTCCAATGCCTTCGCTGTGTGTAAACCGTATCATCAGTGCCAGACAGCCAATATCCACCAGCGTTCCGTATATCGACCACCACGGAGTTGCAGCCTGCCATGGGGATGGGTTGCGTCGCAGCACGTAGATAAAGGCGACAATCGCCTGCGCCACCACCGCCAGCACCGTTCGGCTCGTCACCAGCAACAGCGGTCCGGTCCAAGATACTTGCCCCAGCACCAGTCGCTTCTCAATTTCCGCCTGAGAGTTGGCGAGGGCGAGCTCCTCGCTTGCAGACAGGGTCACTTCTTTGATGACCATCATTCGGACATTAAATATACGCGCGATTAGGGGTGCAGGTGATCTCGGTGCCGCGATGATTCCCCTAGATAGATGCCCAGGCCGACCCGTGCTGGTGTTCCGCCTCGATCCGTACGCCGATCTCAAGGTTAGGTTTGCACGGGTGAGTACAAAGCTGGCTGGGGTTAGCTTAGCCCTCGCGCTCATTTTATGCTCACGGAACCGGCGTCCGTTTATCCATCCCCTGTGCCAGCCAGCCCCCCTGTGCTAGCCAGCATCCAGCTTCGTCAAAATAGGCCCGAGCACATAGGCGACCGCAGAATCCCACCAAGTAAATCGCTGCGGAAACCCAGAGCAAGACTTTGCTTAGCCTGCTCGCATCTTCACATGCCGTCGGATTGTCAGGGCTGCATTGCTGTCGCTCGAAGACGCGGAGCAATGTAGTACGTGTTCACGAAGCTCAGAGCGATCAGGATGCCTGAGACCGAAAACGTCCAATGCTTGTGTCGCGAGAGCACGACCAGCCACGGCATGAAAGACAGCGTGGACGCGACTGATGCACCCAAACCGAAGAGCACGAGTAACGAAGGCAGCGCACAGCAAAGCAGAGTGCTGAGCGATGTGAACAGAGAGAAATAGCTAAGCAGTGCTGAGCGTTTGTTTGTCGTCGTTGCAGACAGTATTCATTTTGATTTTTCTTCCGTCATAGACTGATAGCGAATGGAATCGGGAGTCTTGCCTTTCCCCGCTTCAGGAATCGTGCCCTCTACCACAACCGTCTTGCCGATCATCGTAGAAGCGCTCGGCGCGGAAGCAGACTGAGGCACCAGTTGCAGCAGGTCGTTGGAGCCTGAAACAGTCAGCGTCGTATCGCCGTTCGTGACGGCAACCGTTCCAGCAACCATCGCGCTCGAATCCTTCATGGTGAATCCGTTCTTAGCGATGGCTTCGTTCAGTTGCTTCAGCGTAGTCGTGTTGCCCGGTTTCATCTTTCACTACGGCAAGCCCTTTCTCTAGGCTCACGTCCACCGAATCGACACCCGGCACTGCTTTCAATGACACGCGCACGGCGTGTGCACAGACTTCTCAATCCATGCCGAAAATCGTCATGTCAATCGACTTGATTTCTGCCGACGCAGAAAGCGCGAGCATCACGAGTAGCGACAGTACAGCAGTAATCTTCTTCATTTGTTTCTCCTAATGTGAGTTCCCATGCTGGAAAAGCAAGTAGCTGATGTTGAACGCGAAGCGAACGCGCTCCTTCGGAAATGCAGAACCTACGTTCTGGTAAATCGGAAACTGAGCACCGAAGCTGACGGTGTAGTTGTGAAAGATACCGAGCGCCGTAGGACCGAGGAAAACTTGATGTGCTTGCGTGTTAGGTACGACGATATTCGCTTGCAGAAATCTGTCGGAACGTTCTCCGACTAGCTCACCAAAGAGTCTCCAATCCCATTTATCTGGCGGTCTACGCCACTTCTCTGGGCGATAACCGTAAACCAGACTGTAGTCGAGCACGTCGGGACGTTTGTCCCCGTTGTGCTCATAGAACTTCGTGTACGTGCCCCCGAGCCACACGTAATGACTGCGCGATGCCATTCCGCTGACCAGCCCGAACATTGTGCCCGGGACGTTTGAAGTGTGAGCGATTCCTTTGAAGCCGGACTGCGGACCCGGAACCGCCAGACCAGCAGAACGCAGTGCTTTCAAAACGTGTTCCGACCTTTGTCGCTCGGTGCTGAAAGCGCCATGCGACTGTGGAGTCGAAATCACCACCCGGCTGGATTCTCGTGGGTGGAAGAGTGTATCTCCCACGACAGCGGGCAGAGTGAAAGACAGTGTCAGGTGCGGCGTGAAGCCATAGGCAATCAAGGTTCGGACAGATGCTTGCGAACCGAGACTGCTGCTACGACCGAATACACCTTCGTCAAAGCTCCACTCGCCTTGCGAGTTTGTAGGTGTTGCAAGCCCGAATACTGGTCCGTGCCCAGAAGCAACGGCAAGTGAGCGCAGACCAAGAACAACGAGCAGAACTACTGCACGTTTCATATTTCCTCCGCGATTTGCAGGCACACGTAGGCGTTGCCCTGTGTGCGAGCAAATAACGCGGAGTCTAGATTCTGAGGATTGAGTGTGGACCGGGCGGCGCAGGAGGAGGCAGACCGAGATGCATTTGCCCTGACTCTTGTTCGATTACGGATGGGACTTGGACAACAACAGTCTGAGCCACGACCGCGAAAGAAGGAAGAAGGTGGGGAACAGGCTGGAGCGATGCGACGGGCGCTGGAGCGTTTGAAACGGTCTTGCAGCAGGGGTGTTGCCCCGTCCCCATGTTGCAATCACCTGCCATTTTCTTACAGCACTCCATTTCGGAATGCGTCATCTGCGGACTTGGCAAACAAGCCAGTGCGGGAGAGCCAATCCACAGGCAAACCAGAGCCAGCACGAAGATGTTATGGCACTTCGACACTGCCCAATCGTACCGCCTTCCACCATTCGCGTAAAGGGCGTCTCCGACGACGACCAGAAGAGTCTCCGAGTCGGTGTGCCTGATAGCATGTTCACATGCAGGAAGCTGTGCTCACTCATCGGAAGCTTTCAGCGCGGCAAGGCAAGCGACTAGAGTATTTCACCATCGGCTGGAACACTATTGAAGGCGTGGTCGCCGTATTCGCGGGCGCTCTGGCAGGCAGCATCTCGCTTGTCGGTTTCGGCATTGACAGCTTTATCGAAGTCATCTCCGGTGCAACATTGCTATGGCGCATGTCTGTCGATGACAACGAACCTCAGCGTGAGAGGAACGAGCGAACTTCTTTGCGGGTAGTGGGAATTTGCTTCGTCGTTCTTTCCATTTACATCGCCTACGAATCCATGACTGACCTGCTCGCCCAGCGCCCCCCTGAACACAGCATTCCGGGAATCGCGCTAGCAATCGTTTCTCTAGTCGTCATGCCACTTCTTTCCCGCGCCAAGAGACGTGTCGGCACTTCCTTAGCCAGCGCAGCTATGCACGCCGACGCAAAGCAGACGGAGTTCTGTACATATCTGTCCGCCATCCTTCTCGGAGGGCTGGTTTTGAATGCAGCATTTGGATTATGGTTCGCTGACCCTATAGCTGCTCTTTTGATGGCACCCATCATCTTGCGGGAGGGGATCGGAGGTCTCCGAGCAAGGGCGTGCGATGCTTGTAAGGCATAGGCTCGGAGGTTGGCTCTCACTGCGGAAGGCACCATCCGGCAAATCGAATCCACACTTCGTAACGGATCGGTGGTTCGACATTCTAGGGGGCGAACCTCGGCGAATGGTGGATTCCCCGTTCTCCATCACTATACCGACGCTTTTGGAACTCACGGAATTATCTCGTCCCATTGTCTGTGGGCGATGGCGACGCAATTCTCTAATGATCTGTCGGAAATTGAGTATGCGGTTTCAGTCGCCGTCGAAGTCATTAAGGAGGTGTGGGGAAGTAAGAAAAACTTGAACCCCTGGGAAGAAACGTAGCCGAGCACTTGATACAACTTTTCTCGACTCCGCTGCACACTTTCGGTCAACAGCGAAAGCGGTTACGTTTTATTCCCAGACGCTTAACCAAGCTGGTTAATGGATTCTCATTCTCAACACATCCTCAAAGGGCGCATCAGCGCACGTTGAATTGTCGGTCCTGCTTGTTCTTGAGATGACAGACTGGGCTTGTTCGATCAAGCACAGCGCTTTTGCGCAAGAAGAGGAATGGAGAATCATTACCAATCCGAAAGGGGCAACTTTGGTTGGAGCGGGACCAGAGAACTATGAAGGAGTGTTCGTGCGCCCTTTTGCTTCCTTACGTGATTTTGGAACCACCGTCCCAGAAACGATCGCCTTTAATTGAAATCAGATGTGGTCCGAGCCAGTTTCAAGAACAGTCCGCTAGAGCAATGGGTATTCGGTTGCGCAAACATGGATACGACCAACTTCCTGTCACGTTCTCAAGAGTGCCGCTGCGAGTTTGATTCAGTTGAGGGACTTTGCTTCCGAAAAGCCTCGCGTTAATTGGACCCCCTGCCTCTGTACTCCCCCGGCTGTTGGAAGTGAAGAACTAGTCTCTTTGTTTGTCCGTTCCGGGACAGTTTTGAATTGGTCGGGGCGATAGGATTTGAACCTACGACCCCCTGCGCCCAAGGCAGGTGCGCTACCAGGCTGCGCTACGCCCCGACTTCAAGTGATTCCTCATTCTAAACCACTTCCACGAAGCTGCGAAGACGCTGCCGATTGCGAGAACTTTCGTCTTGCTCCGGTTTCTCAGCAAAACTGTGTCAGGACTGGGTCGATAGCCATGTTCTTAGGCGAAAAACCGCCTAACTTGAATAATAGGCGCAAGAGCGCCTTGGCCAATAGGGAGAGCAAACATGAAAACCACGGCTATCCTGGTCATGACCATGAAAATGGTTATCTCTCCAGGGCCTTATGATCGACGAGGTCGAGAAGCTGCGCAAGAGAAAATCTCTTGCGCTCGCCAGCACTTTCTCTCGCATCGCGGGATCGGGCAGCATGCGAGCAATTTCAGTTGCCCCGATCATCGTTGAAAAGATCGCAAAGAAAGCGCGCTCTTTGTCGGCAGTTCGCCGGCCAGGCATGAAGGGAAGCATTCGATCCTTGTAGTTCACGAGCTCGGCAACGATCTGTGCCTTCATCCTCTTGTCGACCCGCGCCAGTTCGGGCGCAAGTGCCGCCAGCGGGCAGCCGCGCTCGGGATGATCGCAGTATTCCGGTCTTAAATAGGTTTTCACAATTGCCTTCCACGCCTCGCCAGGGGGCGACTGTTCCGCGGCACGAACCAGGGTTTCCGCGATTTCCCGGAAAGCCTCGCGCAGCGACTCCACGAGCAGCTCATCCTTGCTCCCGAAATGCTTGTAAAAGCCTCCGTGCGTGAGGCCGGTGTCGCGCATAACCGAGCGCAACCGCTGCGCCCATTCAAGCCCTCGGCGCGAACGCGTCGCGAGGCGTCTTTCACAATCTTCTGATGGATTTCGGCTTTATGTTCGGGCCGGTAACGCATGGCATTATAGGATGCTGCGATCATCCCACGGTGCAACCTGACGCGGCACTCAAGGACCGGACAAAAAGAATCTGAATCCATAGGATGATATATATCATCCTATGACGCGAAAGGAGAACTTTCCAATGTCTCACCCGATTCTGATTACAGGCGCAGCCGGCGGACCGCAAGGGATCGACCGGACGCCTCGTCGCGGGTCTCCTGCTCAAGCAGGGCATTCCGGTTCGCGCCTTCGTCCATAAACTCGATGCCCGGTCCGATGAACTCCGCCAACAAGGTGCGGAAATCATCGAGGGCGATCTCCTCAACCCGGCCTCAGTCCAGGCGGCAATGAGGAATGTGAAGCGCGCTTACTTTACCTACCCGGTGGCCGATGGGCTGCTGGAGGCGGCCACCATCTTTGCTGCAGCCGGCTCGTGATGCGGGGCTGGAATTGGTGGTGAACAATTCGCAGTTTCAGGGAACGCCCGGTGATCCCGCCTTTCGCGATCTCCAACACGCTCCCAGCTTCCGCAATCTGCAGCATCGGCTGGCCGATCGTATCTTCGACTGGGCGCAGGTTGGGGCCGTTCATCTCCAGGCGCCGCCCTATTACGAAAACGTGCGCGCTCTTGTCAGCCGGAGCGTGGCCGAGCAAAATACCGCCTTCCTGCCGTGGGGTGAGGATACAACCGTGATTCCGCTCGCCGGCGCGGAAGACGTATCCCGCGTAGCCGCAACTCTTCTTGCTAATCCCGGAGCGCCGCCGCAAAACGTGTACCCGCTGGTGAGCGAAACTCCAACAGTGCGGGAAATTGACGAAGCTCTCGGGAGGGCGATCGGACGGCCGATTCGCTATGTCCCAATCACAGACGAGCAGTGGGCGGATGCAGTGAAGGAGCGAATCAATCCTCACGCGCTCGATCATCTGACACATCTTTGGCAGTACTTCCGCCGAGGTGAAGAACGCTTCCTGGCTACCGATGCCACCCGTGAGGTCACTGGACGAGATCCGCAGACATTGGAGGAGTTCTTCCGGGCGAATGCCAAAGCGATCGGTGCTGGACAACATTGAGGTTCTATTACGTGAATGAAAAGGAGACGATCATGATCAAGCCAAGGATCATCGTGACCGGCGCGACCGGAAAGACCGGCAGCGTCGTCGCTGCCGAACTGCTGAAAGCCGGCTATCCCGTCCGCGCCATGGTGCACCGGGAAGATGGCCGCAGCGCGCGGCTGAAGGCGCAGGGGGCCGAGATCGCGGTCGCCGACATGAGCGATGTCGAGCGCGTCGCCGATGCGCTGAAGGACGTTCAGCGCGCCTATTATTGTCCGCCTTTCGATCCGTACATGATTCAGGGCGCGGTCGCCTTCGCGGTCGCCGCCAAGGAAGCCCGGCTCGAACACATCGTCGGCCTGACTCAATGGCTGGCGAGCCCCTCGCATCCCTCGCTCATGACCCGCCAGCACTGGCTGGTCGATCGGCTGTTCTCGATGACGCCCGGAGTCGCGCATACGATCGTCAACCCGGGCTTCTTCGCTGACGCTACCTGGTGACGATTGGGTTGGCCGCGCATCTCGGCGTCTTTCCCTGGATGTATGGCGATAGCCGCAACGCGCCACCTTCGAACGAGGACATCGCGCGAGTCGCCGTCGCGGCCCTGATGGATCCCGCGCGGCACGCCGGGAAGAGCTACCGCCCCACCGGACCGGAACTCCTCGGCGCGGAGGACATGGCCAAGGCGATCGGCCGGGCCGTCGGGCGATCGGTCAGGGTCGTGCCGACGCCGACCTGGCTGTTCATGAAGGCCGCCACGGATGGGCGGCTTGCCGATCGATCTGATCAGCGACGTTCGCTACTACATCGACGATCACAAACGCGGTGCCTTTGAGCTGGGCGCACCGACCACCGACGTGCTCGATGTGACCGGTCGCCCGGCCGAGGACTTCGAGACGATCGCGCGTCGCTATGCGGCGCTGCCGCGCAACCAGCGGACACTCGGCAACTGGCTTCGCCAGTTCGCGCAGTTCATGATCGCCCCGCTCAGCCCCGGCTTCAATCTCGACCGCTACGACCGCGAACTGCGCCGTCCGTTCCCGTCGGAGCCGCAGTTCGCGCCCGAGTCCAAGGTCTGGCGGCGCGAGCACGCCATCGCCGACGCGGCCAAACTACCGCAGCGCTGGATCGCGATCAAGACGTGCCACTACCGCCACCAGCCGCGGTCAATGGCTGGAAATCTAATAAGGAGAAACTTATGCCGCCGCAACTCTCTTTTTTCGTGAGCATCGCATTCAGCTTCATCGCGTGGGGAATCGTCGCCACCCGATATATCTGGCCGAAACTCCGCCTCCGGCAACGGGCCGAAGCGTTGCGGCCTCTGCTCATCCTGCACAGCTTCCGCTTCATCGGGTTGGCATTCCTGGTCCCAGGCGTCGTGTCGCCCGATCTGCCGTCTGCCTTCGCGCATTCCGCGGCCTATGGGGACCTCATTGCGGCGACACTCGCGTTGCTTTCGCTGACTGTCGCTGCCACGGCAGCTGGCGTTGTCATCGCATGGATCTTCAATCTCTGGGGCACAGCCGATCTCTTGAACGCCTTCTACCAGGCCAATCACGCCGGGCTCATGGCGGGGCAGTTGGGAGCCACCTACTTCATTCCGACTCTCATTGTGCCCCTACTGCTGATCACGCACGGACTCGCTTTCCGGATTCTTCTGCAACATCAAGATGAATCCGCAGTGCAGAAAAGCCGGCACCGAGAATAAAAGCGGCTGTCCGCGGTTATATGCTCGTCATCGTTTTTTCTTTCCGCGCGGTGGTGCGATCACGGTCCGCCAAGATCTCTTTCTGAGCGGATCGTCCTGAATGTATCGCAGGCAACTCTTCCCGAAAACCTCTTCCTCAAAAGGTTGACGGAAGATTTGCCGATGATGCGCGCGGGACATTAGACAGGTGTCGTCCGATGATGGTCAGATATAGAGGCAAACTCATGAAAAAGTACATGCTCACCTTCTTTGGCGGCAACCTGTCGCTTCGGTACGAGAATTTGGATACGGCAGACAAAGAGGCTCGGAAAGAGCATGTGGCTGCCTGGGGGAAATGGATGGCTGACCTTTCAAAGGCCAAAAGGCTGGAGGTCGGATACCCGTTGGAAGCGGACGGGAAACGGATCGATCAGAGCGGCGTCGAAGATTACCGCTTTCCTGATACTACGGAAGGTGGCTTCATCGTCATAAACGCGGAATCATTGGAAGATGCCGCGGAAATCGCGGCAGAGGCGCCCATTATCGGGAATGGCGGACGCATTCTCGTGCGCCCGTGCGGCGAGATGGAATAACTCATTAATTTGATCATAGAGCAGCCCACACCGCGGATAATCATACTCCGCAATCTACGGAGTCCCCGTTGACCGCAGCAGAACCTCGCAGGACTGCCGGCTTTTCGCAAAGAACAGATAAGAAACGCGAGAAACGACGACTATGAAAGCGATAAGAGCGCGAAACATCAATAGCAATGAAAAGCACTTGTCAGTGGAAAAACGGGAAGAACTACTCAGCGCATTGAAAGCTCGTTTTGAAAAAAACATGAACCGCCACAAAGGCCTTGAATGGGCCAAAGTACAAGCAAAGCTGGAAGCTAATACTGAAAAACCGTGGTCACTCCATGAAATGGAAAGAACTGGCGGTGAACCTGACGTTGTTGGCTATGACAAGGAGACGGGCGAATACGTTTTCTATGATTGTTCAGCGGAAAGTCCGAAAGGCCGCAGAAGTGTTTGCTACGACCGTGAAGCGCTGGAGTCAAGGAAGGAACATAAGCCAAAAGATGACGCCATCGATATGGCAGTCGCCATGGGCATTGACCTTTTAACGGAACAACAGTATCGAGAGCTGCAGAAACTTGGGGATTTCGATACGAAAACCTCGAGCTGGGTGAAAACACCTTCTGCTATTAGAAAACTCGGCGGCGCCCTCTTTTGTGATCGCCGCTTCGACACTGTTTTCCTGTATCACAACGGTGCAGAATCTTACTATGCTGCCAGGGGGTTCCGTGGCTCGCTAAAGTTATGAATTTTGCATGCCGACACATCAAACACGTCGATGGTAATCAAGGATGGCTTGCGCGCACCGTCCGGAAAACTCGGGTTGCAAACGCAAGAGTTAGAGAAACACAGCGGCAACATGCGGGTTCGCTTTCGCCGGCTGACTGATGCTAAGACTTCACCGCTGACTTTTCATGGAACTTCAACAGGACTACCGTTTTGTCGTGGCTTGACTCCGGTTTAATCCCACTCAGTCCTGCTTCCGTAACTACACAGTCGAAACGAGCACTACCCAGCCTGAGCCTAGGCATTAGAAAGCGTAAACTCCCGGTACTCGCGAGCACTATCTGGACACCGTCGACAGCACTCGGCCGAAAAGAACCGGGCTATGGCGCAAATAATAGTATTCATTCACCGGCCGGTCGTCGTCCATGGCCGGGGCGTCGGGGTCCTGCTGAATCAATTGTTCCAGCGGCATCTCTGCTCGCAAAACCACGGCAAACTGGGGCTCGGTAGAAGACTCAGGACCCCATTCCACCAAGTCGACCGCTGCCTTCGCGGGCATGCGGGAGGCCAACTCGTCAGCTGTCGTGGGCGGTATTGGAGACATGGTAGCGAGAAACTGATATCCACCCCCACCGATTCCACCAAAGACACGCACGTACGGAAATGATTGTTGCAGCGCTTTCGCGACTGACGAGACCACAATCGGTTCTCCGCCCGGCAGCCATTGCTGCAAAATCCCGCCCGGACGCAGGTGGCGTTTGGCGAGGGCGTAGAACTCCTTGGAGTAGAGCAAGCTGGAAGCGGCCGCTTCGACGGGCGGCGGTGGATCGATGGCGATCACGTCGTACTGATCGGATGTGCGTTCGAGGAAAAGGCGGCCGTCATCGATCACCACGTGCGACATCGGCGACTCGAGCAATCTGGGCCCGTCCTCATGGAAATAGCCAAAAACCTGTGGAACACTGGGGACCAGTTCCACCACCGTAGAAGAAATGCCCCACGAAAGCGCGGACCGGTGAGTGGTACCCATACCAAAGCAGATCACCAGCATGTCAGTCGGCCTCCGGCCCAGCATCGCAAGCGGCAGATGCGCCATCATCTTCGTGATGGGGACCAAGGCCGTCATTCCCACACCATTGACCAGGAGCTGCTTCGGCTCCCGGGTGTCCCCCTTCGCTACCACTGTGGCGGCGTAGTCGCGCCTGACCCAACGATGGGCGAACTTGCTCTCGAAACTCGTAGTGGAGAAGAACATGACAACGCACACAGCCGCAAGAGCAGCGGCAATCCAGTTCCTGCCTGGAACACGCACCGCCTCCAGCGAAGACAACTGAGACCCGGTCATCAACAGGCCAACCGCAAACCATGGCAGCGCGAACACACACAATGACAGGCGTTCGCCCAACCAAGGCAGCAGCAAGAATCCCGAGACCAGCGGTCCGAGAATGCAGCCGATTATATTAACGGCGTAAGCCCGGCCGGCTCGTTCTCCATCACCGCCGGAGAAATAATCCACCATGGAAGGGGTCACGAAGCCGAGCCCTCCCGAAAATGGGACAACCCCCAAAGCTAAGCGCAGGAAAATATGCTTGCCGAGGATTCTCGGATCGGCCGCAAGCAGCGGAAGCACGATGGAGAAACCAAGGAGCGCCCAGACCAATGTCCCGCGTAGTTCAAGGCGAAATATTCGTTTTCGGTAAATCAAAGATCCGATATACGTAGCCGCCAGATAAAAGGCCAGAATCGCAGCGAAAGCATAAACCACAGTGCCCAGCCAGGGGCTGAACATGCGGACCCAGACCACTTCTGCCGCCATGCTGGTCAGGCCTGTTCCGAAGAGCAACCAGAGCAGCGCGCCGCTATTCGAAGGAGGAAGCCAGCACGGCTGGGAAGATTCTGGCCGACGATCGAGCGATGCGCTCGAGCTCTTGGTTCCGCGCAAAGATAGAGTGAAAGCGGAAAGGGCTAAAATGAAGTTGAGCACCGCACCGACGCGCAGCGTCCCTCGAAAACCAAAGGCCTCAATCAGAAGTAGTGGAAGCCATGCTCCCACCACCGCCCCAAACACATTCGCAAGATATAGGTAGCTGAACGATCGCGGTACCTCGGCGCCGACTTCCGCTTTGATCGCGGACATCGCGAATGGAAACGTTGCCCCCATACAGGCACACCAGGGCACAAGTGAAAGCGAAATCCAGATGCCCGTCATCAGATAAAAGCCGGAGCTCGAGAGTCCGCCCGGCTCCAGCCTCTCCAAGATTTGCCTTCCCCAGGTCAACTCGAGTGGGACCACCAGCGCCGAAATGCCGATCAACAATTCGGTCAAAGCATAGAGACGCGCGAAAGACAGCGGTTGTGCCCAACGATTGACCAGATGTGGGGCGCCCCAAGAGCCCAGGCCTAGCCCCAGCATGAAGATCGAGAGAACGAGAGAGACCAGCGGTGTCGTCACCCCATACTGCGCCATGGCCAGCCGAAGCCAAATCACTTCGTAGAGGATGCTGCAGAAGCCAGACACCAGGAAAAAGAAAAAATAAAACTGCACGGGACGTAATCTCAACTTTAGACGGTTCAAATTCACCCGGTGTGTCCCCAATTTGGAGTCTGATCCGATGGCTTCTATCAAGTCCCCTACTGCTTAAGCAGCAGCCCAGCAATGGCTGGTGTGTCGTTATCAAAGATCACAAACCGAGTTGGGAGTTCCGTTAGCGAGCTTCCCTTTCAGCGAAAAAGGCCGACGGCTGGAATCTGGCTACATCGCGTATTACAATCCACATTTTAGTGGTGAACCCCAACGTTAAATCGCCACAAGCAATTGTCAGCCGATCGTTTCTGGTTGTCCAGAATGGCTGAATGAAGCACCTCCGAGCGACAACGTCGTCTTTTTCATCCTGCCCCTGCAGCGCCTACGGAACAAATCACAAACGTTCCAAACGAGGTATACCGACAAAGTCCTCTGACGACCGCTACATTCCCGTTTCTGCCAAATCATTGCGCGAGGGTTTTGATGTAGGACTCTCTAGGGTCGGGGCTCTGGCTTCACCCTCGCGAAACAGCCCTGGTCCGTTTTGGGATCGACTACGCGAATGGAACCGGGATGCCTGCAGGTGAACGCGATTCGCATGAAGCAGCGACGATGCGCAAAACCAGACGAAGGTCTGTCGGCTTCAACCTTTGTTTTCGTCGGAGGCTCGTATGACCTGACGACAAATAGGCTAGTTTTTTGAGCTTGATTGATCGACCTCGCGAGCGGCTTTCGCGTGGAGCATCAGCTTCTTCTCAACGCGTTCGATGAGCTTTTGAACCTTATAATCCTCGCGAAACTGTGGGCGATGCTGGTGGTTTGGTTGCTGGTTTGCCATGCATCACAGTCTGCCATACACGGGCAGGTTTGGCCAGTTTTCAGCTGGACAGATTTGTGGCGGGTCGGGGCACTCAATGTTCGCGAGCTCCGAGGGAAGAATTCAACCGGACCGATGCTAGGGCGCTTGGGACAACAATCTTTACCGTAAGTCCGTGACCCGCTCCGCCTCTTCCATTCGAATTGCTTTCATGCGCGGGATCTGTGGGGCTGCCCCCTGACCTTTTTTCCCCGTGTGAATTTCATGTCTTTTTCATTCCACCGTCATCACGGTTGATACTCGAACGAAATACTTTCCGTCGGAAGGTAGTCCCGCCGAGTTGCGTCCTCTTATCAAACGCGCTTGCCCGCCAGGCGAAATTGCCCTCTCCAGGAGAGACGAGTGCGAAACAATCACGAAGGTAGCGCATACTCAAAAAGAGAGATGAGAGGAATATCGATCTTGTGTCCAAGGCTTGAAAAACAAGGAGATCGCTCGAGAGATCGGCACCACTGAGCTCGTTATGAAGAATTATATTCGGGAAATCTATGACAAAGTTGAAATGTGGAACCGAGTTGAACTCGCGCTGCGGCACGTTTCCCGTCACCCGGCGAGAGCAATTGAAGATTATCAGGCAACCAACTCCGCGGCTTCTATCACGAACACGACATATCGCATAATGTCGTCTCTCCACGACCAGTCCACGGGGCTTGCAAAGAGACGCCGCCCTGTGGCCCGTAGGGGGGGGCAAATACCCGGAAGAATTCATCTCTTGGTCACATTTCGATCATTGCCATCTGATGATTCTGGCCTCATATCCCCGTAGAGCTCTTCCTCGGACAGGACGGGTCGCTCTCCAAATTCCTTTTCGGCCCTGGCTGCTGCGCCAAACATTGGTCCGCGAGCCGGCACCACTGGTGCGAACGCCATTAAACCGATGGTTTTCGGGACATCGTCGTAAACCGCCTCGATGCCCCCGCGTCGAAAATAGGTTTCGTGCCAGAACCCGGTTCCGCCGGAGTCTTTCAAAAAACTCTGCCACCACTGCCGGTGCGGATCCGAGCGCGTCCACTCCAAAAGTGAGTTTATGTCACGCCAGTATTGGCGCATGCCAATATGCATTGGAAATAACGAGTAGATGATTGTCTCGTGCCGGAGCAACCCGTCGGGCTGTGCCGCAGCAGAGGAAGAGATCTTCGGCCCAAAGCCCAGCAGCGTCTTGATTCCGGCGATGCGATTAACTCGCATCCCAAGATAGATCACTACCAGATCCGGATAAGCAGACAGATCGACGGTACGCCGTTCCACCTGTGTGCGCATGGCGAAATGTCCTCCAACTCCATGATAGCCATTACGCAGGCCGGCTAACAGGCCGTGCTCCCTGCGCCCGATCATGGCGGAGGCATTTAATTGCCCTCTGATTCGAGGGACTGGCGATAAGCTTGAGCGAAGAACAGACTCCCAAGTTATTGGTTTTTCGAGAAAGTCGTCAGAACGAGGAGAAGTTCAGAGCGGGCCATCGGTGGGTCAAGGCAGTTTGCGCTACCAAGCTGCGCCACGCCCGACTGTTAGAAGGACGTCTTGATGAATCGTAATGAATTGTAGCCGACGGCTGGCTCCAGGTTTGCCAATCGCTCGGCAAACCGCTGGCGCCTGTTCTCCGGGCCTCGGAGCGCCATTCCGCTCCCGTTAACGGCCACGGCGTATAATTTGCATGGGATGATTCCAACTGCGCGCTACGCTCTGGTGGCCTACCTCAAGAATCCAGTCGGGGAATTTGTCGAAGACCTTCGACGCCGACTACATCCCGAGCACTCTCACCTAGCCGCGCACCTGACAGTGCTTCCGCCGCGAATTCTGTCCAGCACGGAATCGGCTGCCCGTGAAACCCTGGAGGAAATCTGCAGTCAGGTTGAGCCATTCACCGTCACTCTGGGAGAGGTTGAAACCTTCTGTCCGCTCACGGCCACGGTTTTCATCCGCGTTGCCAGCGGCGCCTACCGGATGCGCGAGCTTCACGACATGCTCCACACGGGCGCTCTGGCTTCAAAAGAAGAATGGCCTTACATGCCGCATTTGACAATCGTGAAAATGGGGACGGAAGCACAAGCGCAGCAGGCCTATCAAATCGCCAGTCAGCGCTGGCACCACTTTACCGGCAGTCGCGATATTCAAGTGCGTGAATTGATTTTCGTGCGCGAGGAAGAACCCAACCGATGGGTAGACCTGGCGGAAGTCCGCCTGGGCCGTCAGCTCGTCACACGCTAGAGTCGAAGTCTGGAGCCAACCGGCACGCCAAGTGCCAACATAACTTCTTAATCTGCAAAGCGGAACTCGCAGGAATGCACTGCCCGTAGCCTGTGGTACATGACCTTCCCGTCTATTGCCAACGCTTCCCGCAGGATGTACATAAGATGTTGGGTTGCTGCGTAGACGCCGCTTCCCGTGCGGGTTCTGTGAGATCCAGGCAGGGAGGCATATGCAGACAGGGGTTTACGGATCAGGCTATCTGGGCACAATAGTTTCAGCCTGTTTGGCCGACTTTGGCACTCCGGTAACCTGCTGCCATCCCGATAGTTCGCGCATGGTCGAAATGGCACAGGGGAACGTGCCCTTCTTTGAGAAGAATCTCACTGAGGTCATCAAGCGGAATGTACGATCCGGACGCCTGGCCTATTCCACCGACATTGAATCCTTTGCGCGGAAGGCGCAGGTAATTTTTCTGGCTGAGGATACGCCCGACCATCTGGCGGACCTGGCGATTCGAATTGCACGCCTCGCCCCTAATCCGCCCATTCTTTCCATCATGACGCCGGTAGGAGTGGGAACTGCTACCTCCGTCGAAAAGCGATTGCAAGAGGCGGGATTAAAAGCCACTATCGTGTCGCAGCCGGTTTTCGTCACTCCGGGTTGTGCCATGGAAGATTTCAATTGGCCTGACCGCATCATTCTGGGAAGCGCGTCCAACGACGCGGTGCTGGCGCTGAAACAAATTTTGCATCCGCTGGTCATGCGGGGAGTACCCGTCATCGTGACGAATCACGAGACCGCGGAACTAGTACGCGAGTCGGCCACCGCTTTTGTCGCCACCAAGATTTCGTTCATCAACGAATTATCCAACTTATGCGAGCACGTGAATGCCGACGCCGTCAGCTTGTCCCTGGCGCTCGGTCTGGACAAAAAGATTGCGCCTCGTTGCCTGCAACCGGGCGCCGGGATGGGCGGATTATTTGCGGCCTCTGACATGGATTCCTTGGCTGAACTGGCGCGTGGCAAAGGCGTTTCACTGAAAGTGCTGACGGCAGCCCGCGAGGTCAATCACGGCCTGGCTGACCGGATCATGGAAAAGATCTCCGCCATCGTGCACTCGGTACAAAACAAAGACGTCGGAATCCTTGGCCTGGCTTTCAAACCTAATACCAACTCGGTTGCGGGTTCTTCGTCACTGCATCTCGCGAAGAGTCTAGTCGCCAAGGGAGCACGGGTACGCGCGTATGACCCGGTCGCGATTCCCGAGGCCCGCATGGAATTGAACGGCACGGTTCATTATTGCGAAACGCCGTACGCCGCCGCCGAAGGTATGGATGCCCTGGTAGTCGGAACCGGGTGGCCGGAGTTTCGCAGCCTCGATTTCGATCGCATCAAACATCTGCTGAAACGTCCAGTGATCGTCGACACCAAGAATCTACTCGATTCAGTACGTCTGCGGGCCATGGGCTTCGAATACGCAGGCGTCGGCCGTTCCTGAAATTTTCTCCAGCTCTGCAAAACGACGCCGGATTTGACAGCTCTCTCTTTAATCCGCTCCAGCGTCCCTTTCCTTCCAGCTTGCTATAATCGTCGAGATACGGTGGGAGTAGCTCAATCGGTAGAGCACCGGACTGTGGCTCCGGACGTTGCGGGTTCAATTCCCGTCTCCCACCCCAGGATTCTACTTTTCACCTCGGGTTCCCATTGTTTCCCGATACCCCCCACAGTTCGGACTTGCCACGTTTTCGTGTTTAATCCTTACATCGGAATCGCTGCATCGCGAGTGTCAGCGAGATTGGAACTGCCATGAAAATATTTCTGATCGAAGACGAGCCGATGGGTCGGAGTCACATCGTGGATGCTGAGGTGGTCACGTGGTCTTGACAGAAGAGAACGGGACTACAGCGTTCCGGCGCTACCAGAAAGAAGGACCATTCGACCTGGTTCTGACTAATAATGAACACCCAGACTGGAAAAGCGTTGGATTCGTGGACGCCATTTGCAAGGAAAACCTGAAGCACAAGACAGGAATACTTACCGGCGGGCGTGTTCGGCAAAAGTCCTTACATAAGACTAGCTACTTGAGTTTATAGAGAAACTCTAAAGGCAGCGGTCAATTTCAGAATTCACGGTTCTATCGGGCCTCCGCTTAACGGTACGCGGGCCCTTCTTCTCTTTCCCTGAAAGCAAAAACCTCATCCCGACGTCCCCGGGCTGGCTTTCGAGCTGGATTGCGGGCAGTTCGAACAAACGTGGGTCTGAGGTGCCGTCGCAAGCAGACGTGACATCTCACAAGTCGCAGGAAAAAAAGGAGTAATAACCTATCCCCGAAAGTACGCAGACTTGATGAATATATCTTCGAGCAACCGCAATAAGGACAGTTTTTTAAGCTTATACGTCGCATTTCACTCCCTGGGAATCGAAACCACGTAGTTGGCTATTAGATGCGTCTATTCAACCCGCTTACTGCCCCGCCGCAAGAAGCGCCATCCTACCAGTTTGCAGTTCGGGGATTACAGCGTCAGGGCGACCGGGAGACTATCGTCGTAAGTCTTTATTTTTGTTAGACTACGTGGCGCCTTCCGGCCTGTAAATACAGGAGACTACCGATGAGTCCCGAGTTTCCCCTGCTAGCGGAGTTGATTGCCGAGTTTCTGGGAACCTTTATTCTCATAGCATTGGGAACAGGGGTAGTCGCCATGGTCGTCCTGTTTCCCTCCGCGGTGCCGGGTGAGATGGTTCATGGAGGCTTTACCAACATCACCGTGGCCTGGGGGCTGGCAGTGACGATGGGCATCTATATCGCGGGCAAAGTCTCCGGTGCGCACCTCAATCCCGCTGTCACTCTGGCTCTGGCCGTTTTCCGGGGATTCCCCTGGCGTAAAGTCCTGCCCTACTCCTTCGCGCAAACTGCAGGAGCATTCGTAGCCGCGGCGCTGGTCTACAAAAACTATCTTCCCGCTTTTCATCAGCTCGACCCTCAACTGGAAAGAACTGCGGGGGTTTTTACTACTTTTCCTGCTTTTCCGGCGATACTTCAAGCGGGATTTTTGGACCAGGTGATCGGCACCGGCCTGCTATTGCTCTTCATTTTCGCCATCACAGACGAATACAACATGCCCCCTGGGGCTAACATGGCGCCATTGATGATCGGACTAGTGGTGGTCGCAATAGGCATGAGTTTTGGGGGCATGCATGGCTACGCAATCAATCCAGCGCGTGACTTCGGCCCCAGGCTATTTACGGTAGTGGCAGGCTTTCGAAATAATGGCATTACCGACGGAAACCGTATTTGGTGGGTTCCGGTATTGGCCCCGCTGCTGGGCGGGCTGGCGGGAGCGGCTCTGTACGATTTCGGAATTCGGCGTTTCCTGCGAAAAGCCTCCTAGAGTAGGCCGCTGAAGAACTCGGCTTTTAACCACCTCCGCTAACCGCAGCAGATCGCGGCCGCGTGATTCGCGCGATCGCCACCATTACCACGCAACTCAGCGCCGCGATTTCCAGCAGGTTCAAATTACCCGGTGTCCGTGGTCCACCCAGCGGCATATCGGTCGCCACCAGAACCGCCTCGCTCTGGTTTACCGGGTCGTAATGCACCGCGATCGGCGTCCCCGTGGGATGCGCATTCACCCACTCTTGCAGTCTCTCGAACTGTCCCGGCGGGTATTGCCAGATGACCCGTCGCGGCGCCGGCGTGCTGCGCGAATGGACGTGGGACACAATTCTCTCGCCGCCAACCATGTAGCTGATACTGCAATCGATCCAGTACGACTCCGGCTTGTGCAGTGTAAAGATCCAGGTCGCATCGCTGAACCTGCGCCGTCGCCTCCGGCCACTGTGCCCGGGTGTGTTCCTGCCAGCCGGCCCGGTCACAACCAACGCAAAAACCGTGCACAGCCCGGCAGCCAACCCGAAAAATGAAGCGAGTAGCAGGACAAGTCTGCGCCATTTCGGCAGATTCTGCAGCTCACCTACCATCATCATTTCCAGCCCCAATTTCACGGTTGCATATTTCTATACACGCTATGCGCCCAGGCTGGTGACGCGCTATTTGCGTTCGCGGTTCCGGGCGGCGACAAGTCCAACTGGAGGTCCGAATGCGGCTCTCAAGGCTCGCGATTTCGTTGAGAGTATCGCTATTTTTCGTTCTCTCACAGAATCTGAAAAACTACTCCTGATCCGGAGCCTGGGTATGGTACGAAAAGGCATGCGAGAAGCCGATCGGCAGCAGAATCACATCTTTAAAGTGATTTGTCGCCGCAGGAGCGGGGCGGCAAAGATCATCCGCTACGCACAATCCGAGACATGGCGGACAAAGTACTGAAGCAATTGTCGTGGCATTTGACGCGACGTACGCCAGCACGGGCCGTCCGTCGATTCCGCCGGAGCAACCGCTGCGAACTCGGTTGCTGCAGATGCTGTATTTGATCCGCGGGCGAATGTTTTCTGACGGAACAGATCGACTACAGCATACTCACCAGAGCGCGAATCACGCCTCAGCCGTCGACCTATCTTCCATGTGTCGGAAATCGGGCTAGAAGCCTGGTCCGAAGGTGTAACCGATAGAAACGCCTACCCGTGTCGCCACTGGAGAACTGAACTCCTGGTTATTCTTAATCAGGTACAAATGGGCTTCCGGGCGGACAAAAATGTGACCGTGGATGTAGTAACGAATGCCCCCTCCAAAGTGACCCATGAAGTGGTTGCTACTAACGAAGTCAGTACAGCTAAAGGTCCCGCAACTGGTGAATCCCTGATAGAAGCGAATGCTCTCCCATCCAAGTCCGGCTTGGAGTTCGGCGGTCGCGTGATTGCCCAGTTTGGGAGCATAGATTCCATTGAAGTCATAAAAAAGCGGACGCTCCGGGCCAAAACCTCCGTAGAGATTCCGGCTGGCCCTCCAAGCCAGCTCGCCGCTCACGCCGAACTGATTTTTCAAAAGAATATCGGCGCTGAAAACCGGATAAGCTCCGCCGCTCAGAGTCACTGGATTGTGGTTTCCGCTCGCGCTGGAAGCTGACGGTGCCAAGATCGTACCGACGCCAAATGCAGCGTCAAATTGTTGTGCATGAAGGGCACTGGGGACAAGGACAGACAAAACCAACGCCAGGACTAAGCTGAGCTTTTTCAAAACAATCCTCCGTGCGGACTTTCTTTAGTCGTTTAGATGCAACAGTTTCCCTTTCGGAAAGCAAATTTTTGTAAAGCGGACGGCTGTTAATGGGTCCAGTGTCCCTGAAAGGAATCGTTTGCATCTATAATCGCGCACCTGGAATCAAGATAACTTATTGTATTTGATTGCATTCCGCCCCTCTCCGCTATGGAAGAACTGAATTTCACGAAATCCTCTCCGCGAAAACCCGGGCGGATCGCCATCGTGATGACGGCAATCCTCTGTCTAGTCGCAGCTTTCCCCGGATTGGCTATCGCGCAGACACCTACCGGTGGATACTCGCAAACGGCACCCGACACGGGATCCTCCGGCGCGACCCAGATCAGCCTTCCGTCAGGCCAGAGTCCTTACTCGGGTAGCGTTCCGCAAGGCAAAATCAGCTCGGAAGCGATTTCCCTCACATTTCAGGACGCGATTGATCTCGCTCTCAAGAACAACCTGGGAGTTTTGCTACAAAGCTATAACACCATTTCCGCCCGCGGCGAGAAGTGGAAGGAACTTAGCGCCCTTTTGCCCAATTTGAATGTCGGAATCAGCGAGAACGCCGCACAACAAAACCTGGCCGCCGAGGGTCTGCGTTTTCCAGGATTTCCGACCATCGTCGGCCCCTACGGATATTTCGATGCTCGCGTGTACCTTACCCAATCGATTTTGAATCTTAAGGCGCTTTATCGCGAACGCGGAGCATCGGAAGACGAGCACGCAGCTCATTACAGCTACAAAGACGCACGTGACCTGGTAGTGCTCGCCACCGGCAATGCGTATCTGCAGGCCTTGTCCGGCGGTGCTCGAGTGGAAACGGCGGAAGCGCAACTGAAGAACGCGCAGGCTCTCCATGAAAAAGCAGCGGACCAGCAGAACGCGGGCTTAAGCCCCGCAATTGACACACTTCGAGCTAGAGTGGAAATGCAAAACCGGCAACAACAGTTAATTGCCTCTCGCAACGACTATGCCAAGCAAAAGCTCGCGTTAGTGCGCGCCATCGGGTTACCCGTCGGCCAGGAAATCGAATTGGCTTCGAAAGCTCCATACGACACCCTGGCGACGCTCGGAGTCGAACAGAGTCTGCAGCGCGCATACGCCTCCCGTTCCGATTACCTGGCCGCGGTTCAACAGGTACGCGCAGCGGAATACTATCGCAAAGGGGCGTCAGCCGAGCTTCTGCCTACGATTGACCTCAACGCTGATTATGGCGACGTGGGGATCAACCCGGGAGACTCTCATGGCTCGTTCCAGGTTTCAGGCCGATTGAATATCCCCATTTTTCAGGGTGGAAAGACGCACGCTGATGTTTTGCTCGCGGACGCCACCTTGAAGCAGAACCGGGCGCGTCTGGAAAACCTGCGCGGCCAGATAGAATACGAAGTCCGGACTGCGCTGCTCGATCTCCAGTCTGCCGCCGAGCAGGTAGAAGTCGCGCGCAGTTCGGTCGATCTGGCGGAGCAGACCCTTACTCAGGCTCGCGACCGTTTTGCCGCCGGCGTTACCGACAACCTGGAAGTTGTGCAGGCGCAGGAAACCGTAGCTTCGGCACATGAGAGCTATATTTCAAGTTTGTATTCCCACAATCTGGCCAAAATCGAACTGGTGCGCGCCATGGGCTACGCCGAAGAAGGTGTAAGAAATTATCTAAAAGGCAAGTGATATGGAATCAAGCACAGAGACGAAAGTGAACGACACGCCTCCGGTCGCAACTCGCGAGCATCCACCTTTGCCCGCATCGGACAAGGACCTTCAATGGAAGCACGCTTCGCGCAACCCTCGCTTCCGCTTGGCCATGATTGTCGGGGCAATCGTTTTGCTGGTGGCGGGCTTCTTTCTCTGGCGCTATCTCGGAAGCTACGAGTCGACTGACGACGCCCAGATTGATGGTCATTTGAACGCGATCAGCGCGCGAGTTTCAGGGCATGTGGCAAAGTTATTGGTTAATGACAACCAGTACGTAGCGGCTGGAACTGCACTAATCGAAATCGATCCCAAGGACTATGAGGTTGCCGTCGCCAGCGCACGGGCAGCCTATCAAGATGCTTTGGCCACCGCGGAGTCCCTGCAAGTCAACGTTCCCATCACCACAGTGAATACTGGCAGCCAGCTGTCCTCCGCGCAGGCTGAATTGGAAAGCGGCCGGGCGGGAGTGCTGATGGCGCGCCAGCAACTGGACGCTTCACGAGCGCAGCTGGAGCAGGCCATCGCCAATGACATTAAGGCGCAGAACGATGTGGGCCGCTACAAACAGCTGGTGGATAAGCAGGAAATTTCACACCAGCAATATGACCAGGCGGTGGCGGCGGCCCGTTCAAGCGCGGCCGGAGTGGCGGCTGCACGTGCCACCGCATTGGCTGCGGAGCAACAGGTTACTCAGGCACAGGCCAAGCGTCAGCAATTGGAAGCTAACCTTCGCGCCGCCGAAACCGGCCCCCAACAAAACGCTCAAACGCGTTCGCGAGCCCAAGCCGCGGTAGCGCAGGCGCAGCAAAAGAAAGCTGCGCTGGAACAAGCGATGTTGAATCTGCAATACACCAAATTGGTAGCGCCGGTGAACGGAGTCGTCAGCAACCGCACGGTCGAAGTGGGCCAGAACGTCTCGATCGGACAAGAGTTGATGAAGATCATCAACCTGGACGACATTTGGGTTACCGCGAACTTCAAGGAAAGCCAGCTGCGCCTGATGCGGCCGGACCAGCGCGCGACGATCTCGGTCGACGCCTATGGCAAGAAATACAACGGCCATGTGGAAAGCATCGCTGGAGCCAGTGGCGCGCTCTTCAGCTTGTTACCGCCGGAAAACGCTACCGGCAACTACGTCAAAGTGGTACAGCGTGTCCCCGTGAAGATCACGTTTGACCAGGGAGAGACAAAAGAACATATTCTGCGGCCGGGGATGTCGGTCGAGCCAAAGGTTTGGGTGCGATGAGCAGTGTGGCACTGACCGCAGACGGCGCTGCTCTGCCGCGCCCGGCGGTCAATCCCTGGATCATTGCTCTCGCTGTCACCCTCGCCACCTTCATGGAGGTGCTGGATACCAGCATCGCCAACGTTTCCCTTCCGCACATAGCCGGAAGCCTCTCCGCAGGTACCGATGAGAGCACGTGGGTCCTCACGTCCTATCTGGTATCCAACGCGATCGTCTTACCGTTAAGCGGCTGGATCTCTTCGATCATCGGACGGAAGCGGTTCTACATGAGCTGCGTGGCCATCTTCACTATTAGCTCGCTACTCTGCGGGCTGGCGCCGAATCTGGGGATGCTGATCTTTTTTCGCGTGCTTCAGGGTGCCGGCGGCGGCGGATTACAGCCTAGTGAACAGGCGATTCTGGCCGACACATTCCCCGCCTCAAAGCGCGGCATGGCCTTTGCGGTGTACGGTCTGGCGGTTGTGTTGGCGCCAGCGATCGGCCCGACTCTAGGCGGGTGGATCACCGACAATTTCACCTGGCGCTGGATTTTCCTGCTGAACATTCCGGTGGGCATTCTGTCTTTGATCTTGACCTCCCGCCTCATTCAGGACCCGCCTTTCCTAAAGCGCAAGAAGCTTTCAGAAACCAAAATCGATTACATTGGCCTGGGTTTGGTTGCTCTCGGTCTAGGCACATTGCAGGTTGTGCTGGATAAAGGACAGCGCGATGACTGGTTCGAATCGCACTTCATTCTGACACTCGCAGTGATTGCAGCCGCTTCCCTGCTATTTCTGATCTACTGGGAATGGACTCACGAAGATCCCGTCATCGACCTGCATCTATTCACAAACCGGACCTTCGCGGCGTCCAATCTCCTGATGTTCATGCTTGGATTTGCGTTGCTGGGCAGCACCGTTTTACTGCCTCTTTTCATGCAGAGCCTGCTTGGCTACACCGCCGAACAATCGGGATTGGCACTCCTACCCGGAGGTTTCAGCCTAATGCTGCTGATGCCGCTCGTGGGTTTTTTGCTTTCTCGTTTCGACGCCCGCAAACTCATGGTTTATGGACTGGTTGTGCTTTCCTTCTCCCTGTTCCATATAACTAACTTTACCCTCGGAGTCGATTTCCGGACGGTGGTGTATGCCCGGATGATCCAGACCATGGGGTTGGCGTTCCTGTTCATTCCCATAAACACTGCGGCCTATGCGTTCCTGCCCAAAGAGAAGAACAATCAGGCTTCGGGACTGATGAATCTTGCCCGAAACATCGGGGGCAGTGTAGGCATCTCCATCGTCACTACGATGCTCGACCGGAGGTCGCAATACCACTTGAACCGGATGTCGAGTCATCTTTCCGCTGCGAATCCTCAAATGCAGTCTACTCTCCAGGGCATGGCGCGAACGCTTCAGACCCGGGGCTTTTCCCCCTCGGAAGCCATGCATAAGGCGTACGCTTTGTTGCAGGGAAATATTATTCGCCAGGCAGGCATGCTGGCTTATATTGACAACTTTTGGTTGTTGGGAGTAGCTATCCTAGTCATGGTTCCTTTGGTTTTTCTAATGAAACGTCCTCCCACCGGCGGCGAGATGGCGGTGCACTAATAGCGCGTCCGCTCCACATGTGGGTTAGCGGGGAGGGGTACGATGTTTCGAGTTATAACCATCGAGCGCGAATTTGGAAGCGGGGCTGCCGAGATCGCTCGCGTAATTGCCGATCGCCTCGGATGGAAGCTTTGGGACCAGGCCCTCACCGAGGAAATCGCCAAAGAAGCTCACGTCGATCGGTCGGCCGTCATGTACTGTGACGAGCGACTGGACAGTACATTTCATCGCTTGGCTAAGACATTTTGGCGAGGCAGTTACGAGCGCAGCATGCCGATAAAAGGCACCGAGCCTTTTGATGCAGACAGCTTTGTGGCTATCGGCCAGGAAGTCATGACGCGTGCGGCTGCAGCCGGAAAATGCGTGATCGTAGGACGCGGTGCCCCGTATTTTCTTCGTGCCCAGAGTGACACGTTTCACGTCTTCCTTTACGCTCCGCGGACCGAAAAGTTGCGCCGGCTCCAGAGCATCGGGCACAGCGAGAGAGAGGCCGAGGAGTTAGTGGATACAGTCGATCGCGATCGCATCGAATTCGTGAAACACTACTTCGGCGCCGATTGGCCTACCCGGTGTCTGTATCACATGATGATCAACACGGCGGTTGGCGATGAGAACGTCATTTCGATGATCCTCGACAGCATGCACCGGTTGGAGAGCCAGCCCCTGCGGCAACCTGAACCCTGTCTCCCGACACCTCACTTGTAACTCTTTGGTAATAGGGGATTGCACCTTTTCCGTGGCACTTTAACATTGCTGAAATATCTTCGGTCTAGTATTTAGGTGTGCCCGCGCAGGCCATGCTGTCCGGGCGAGGGATCTAGTTATGGGCGCAGCCAGAGCTCCACAACAGGCTCTTCCCCTCCAGGTCGCAGCCGTCTGCTACCGAAGACGAGGCTTATCGATTGAATTCCTGCTGGTCAACACGAACGGCGGGAACAAGTGGACATTTCCTAAAGGCGATACCGAACTATCTCTTTCGCATGGCAAGGCAGCAGAACGTGAAGCCCGCGAAGAGGCCGGAGTCAGCGGCATTATCGAGTCGCGACATTTTTGCCTGTACCTTCACTCCAAGGGAGTTTTCTGGAAGCCTCCTGGAGTCCGGGAGTATGTGATCAAGGCGTTCCTGCTTGAGGTGCAGCGGGAAAATGGTCCCTGTGAAAGTGCAAGGAATCCCACGTGGTTCGCCCCGGAAGACGCCCGAAAGATTTTGGCCAAAGGCCGCGAAGTGAAATACGCGCGTGAACTGCAAACCGTGATCGACCGCGCTCTCGAAAGAATCGTCACCGCAAAAACCGCAGTTGCACCCTAGCTGTCCAGCCGCACACCTTCAACAAAACAGCCGTCTCATGAGACGATTGAATGAATGCTTCAGTTATCCTCAGCCGGCAAACGCTATGGTCATAAGCTCCTTTTCGAAGGAGCGGACTGGATGATCACGCCCCGCGACCGGGTCGGACTCGTGGGTGCGAATGGAACCGGCAAATCGACGCTATTGAAAATCTTGGCTGGGTCCGAAGGTCTAGACTACGGCTCGGTAAACCGCGCTAAAGGAATCAGCGCGGGCTATCTGCCACAGGATGGCCTGGCACTCTCCGGGCGTACCGTGTTTGCGGAGTGCATGTCGGTTTTCTCCAAGCTGCGTTCCATGGAACGGGAGATGGAAGAGCTTACCGGCCGTATGTCGGAAATCGACCATGCCTCTGCCGAATACACTCAGGTAGCCGAGCGCTACCAGCGGCTGGAGCACGAATTCACCAGCCGTGACGGATACGCCATTGAGGCGCAAGTCGGCGCTGTGCTCTCCGGCCTGGGCTTCTGTAAAGAAGACTGGACCCGGCAGACCGAAGAATTTTCCGGCGGCTGGCAGATGCGAATCGCGCTGGTCAAATTGCTGTTGCAACAGCCCAACCTGTTGCTGTTGGACGAGCCGACCAACCACCTTGATCTCGAAGCGCGAAACTGGCTGGAAGGATATCTCAGCAATTATCCATATGCCTTCGTGCTGATCTCTCACGATCGATATTTTCTCGACGTGACCATAAACAAGATTGCCGAGCTCTGGAACAAGCGGCTTCACCTTTACGCCGGCAACTACGAAAAATATCTAGGCGCGAAAACTCAACGCCTGGAACAGCTGGAGGCTGCGTACCGCAACCAGCGGGAACGCATTGAGCAATTGGAAGTCTTCATCAACCGCTTCCGCTACCAGGCCACGAAGGCAAAGCAGGTGCAAAGCCGGATCAAGGAGCTGGAAAAGATCGAACGTATCGAGTTGCCGGAAGAGGAAAAAACGATCCACTTCTCTTTTCCGCAGCCCAAACCCGGTGGAAGGATCGTTGCCGAGTTCGCTGGCGTCACCAAGACCTATGGAGAGAAACTGGTTTTCCGCGACGTCAATTTCATGATCGAGCGTGGCGACCGCATCGCGCTGGTCGGGGTGAACGGGGCGGGAAAATCCACGCTGATCAAATTGCTATCGCAATCCGAGCCGTTGACCGAGGGCGAATACAAGCTGGGCCATAACGTGCAGGCCGATTATTTCGCGCAGGATCAATACAAGGAACTCGATCCTGACGCGCGCATTCTCGACGATCTGGGGGAAATCTCCCCGCGCTCGACACAAACCGAGCTACGCAGTCTGCTGGGTTGTTTCCTTTTTTCAGCGGACGATGTTTTCAAACGCATTGGCGTACTGTCAGGTGGTGAGCGGAATCGCTACGCCTTGCTTCGCATGCTTATGCATCCCTCGAATTTTCTGCTGTTGGACGAGCCCACCAACCACCTCGATATGCGCGCAAAAGACGTTCTGCTCAAGGCATTGAGCGATTACACCGGCACCGTCGTCTTCGTTTCGCACGACCGCTATTTCATCGACAAGTTAGCGACTCGAGTATTCGAAATCGGTGACGGACGGGTCGAGGTCTATCCCGGCAACTACGAGGACTATCGCTGGCGCAAAGAAGGAGGAGCCGCCGAGCTGCAAAAAGCTGTCACTTCAGAAGCACGTGCGGTGGCAAGTCAAAATGCAAACGGAAATTCAGGTGCCCAAAAACCGGCTTCCGAGGACGCGGGCAAGCGTCTGAATCCCATCAAACGAAAGCAGATGGAAGACCGGATTCACGAACTCGAAGCAGAAATTAACCGGCTGGAAGATGCAGTCGCGGAATACGAGGCATCCTTGCAGACCTTTGTCAGCGCCGAAGAAACGCAACGCCTTACCCAGGAACTCGGCACCGCCCGAACTGACCTGCAGAGCCGGATGGCCGAATGGGAGGAGTTGGGACATGCCCTGCAACCCTGACGTCCAGGTAGCTTCGACACCCGTACAGGTTCTTCCGTAACCTGCTCCGCCGCAGCTTCCCGTGCGATAGTCAAATTAGAAATTGGCTAGATTCAGATACCCGCATGCGGAGCGCCTGAACGCACGTACTGCGGACAATCTTAAGGAGCGCCGCACCCGATGCTGCAGCCATCAGATTCCCAAAAATCGCAGTCTTCCTCAAACCAGACTTTTGCGCCGGCACGAGCCGTCACAGTCCCGGTAGACCAAGCCACCATCGGACGTTCGCTGGTTGTAAAGGGCGAAATCAGCGGATCCGAATCACTTTACATCGACGGCAAGGTTGAGGGAACGATCAGCCTCACCGACAGCCGTGTCACCATCGGCCGCAATGGCACCGTCGCCGCCAGCATCAGCGCCCGCGAAGTCATCATCCTGGGCAAAGTTCATGGCAACATCCAGGTCACAGACCGCCTGGAAATCCGTAGCGAAGGATCGTTGACGGGTGACGTCATCACTCAGAGGATCAGCGTGGAAGATGGAGCGATTCTGAAGGGCAGCGTGCAGGTTCGCGCCGTCGAGCAGAAAAACTCTCAGGCCAAGCCGGCGTCGGCTGAGCCAGCCAAGCAGCTTGCCAGCGAGCAGCCCAAGGCAGCGGCTGCCGTCGCAGGCGTTTAGTTCGTTTCACCTAATTTGAGTGGGGGCGGACACTCTCCTCCGCCCCTACCCTCTTGGTTTTTACTTCTTGTCTTTTTACTTCTGGTGTTTCGGCTTCAAATCCAACGAAGCGGAATTCATGCAATAGCGCAGCCCGGTAGGCGCAGGGCCGTCTTCGAAAACGTGCCCCAGGTGGGCATTGCAGCGCGAACAACGCGCCTCCGTCCGGGTCATCCCGTAATTCTGGTCTGTGTGATTTACGATCGCACCCTCTTCGAGCGGCTGATAGAAACTCGGCCAACCCGTTCCGGAGTCAAATTTAGTATCCGAACTGAAGAGCGGCTGCCCGCAGCAAACGCATGCATAGGTGCCTGGGTCTTTCGTCTTCCAGTACTTGCCGGTAAATGCCGGCTCCGTTCCCGCCTTGCGAGTAACGTAATACTGCTCTGGTGATAACTGTTTTTGCCACTCTGCTTCTGGCTTCGTAATCTTCTCTTGATCTTGCATTTCACTCTCCCGATTGTTGGTCGCGCATATCGCGCGTCAAATTTCGATAATCATGTCTTCCAGCCGCGTGGGATAGCTGTTCAATATTTCGCCCTTGTTTTTACGCACGACAACCGTATCCGAGTGCCGGAATCCGCCCCAATTGGGATCGTAAACCCCGGGCTCACAACTGAAAGTCATCCCCTCAGTCAGTACGGTCTTGTCGCCTTCAGCAATCCAGGGCGCTTCATGAGCTTCAAGCCCAATTCCGTGTCCGGTGCGGTGGCGCAAAAACTTCTCGAACCCGGCCTTGCGAATTTGATCCAGACTCAGCTTGTCCACGTCCTCGGCAACGGCACCCGCTTTAAGATTTTCTGCGCCAACATCATGGGCGGCCAGCATCGCGTCGAACAGCCGCCTTGCATAATCGTTCGGTTTACCAACGCAGAATGAACGTTCACATTCAACGGTGTAGCCGCCCACCTGGGCACCGAAACTCAGGATCAACGCATCTCCTGACTTCAGCCGGTCCTTGCTCGGGACGGCATGCGGAATGGCCGAGCGCTTCCCGAACGGTACCAATCCGCCGAACGGAGCATCAATCCCGACCCCCACAACGTCGTTGAGCTCTTTCGACATCTTGTCCGCAACCGCATCCGCGCTGGCCTTCAGGATTTGGTCTTCGGTCACGCTGCCGTTGCGTCGTACGAAATCGCGCCCGGCCCCCACATTGAAGTCGGCGAAATACATCGCCCGGCGCATGATACGTAATTCATCATCATCTTTGACCCAACGCAGTTGCTCGATCAGGTCTCCCGCATCCACAATCTCGGCCTTCGGAGCTCCCTGCTTCATTTGATGCAACCGGCCGGGTTTAGGCTCCTCTACCCCAATGCGGGCACTTGACAGACCCCGCTTGGCAACGCGTTCGAATATCCAACGCACACGGTTCACGGGTCCCGGAAAGTCGAAATACGACTCGTAGTCTTTGACCCACCATAGCTGAACCTGATCTGACCTCAAGCTCTGGGATAAACAGCACCGGATCTCCGGACTCAGGAATCAACGCGGCGACAGGACGCTCGGTCGAAAGATGGAAATATCCGGTGGTGTATATGATGTTTGTCGCATCCAGAAGAAGCATAGCGTCGAGCTTGCGCTCCTTCATCTTCTGCTGCACTTGCGCGATCTTGCCGCGATACCAATCCGGCTGCAAGCGGTCGTGCGATCCTGCATCCGGCATAGCGGTGGCCATGCGCAGCCATCTCATTTTGCCCAGTTTGCTTACATCAGTGGTAACGCTCAGCGCCGCCGTGCCTGACAGCGTGCGTATAAACTCTCTGCGGTTTGCCATATGTGTGCCCCGGGGACAACTAGCGCTTTTGCCTCAGCGCAAACTGCAATCCATCAATCAACCTCATCACATTTTTCTTGGCCGCCGGCTCCAACAGCGGCCCTGCCATCGCTGCCAGTCCGCCCGACATCTCCGCCTCGCCCTGCCATGCGACCTTGGTCCCAGTCCCCGCAGGCAAGAGATCAAAACCCGCGGTCAGCGCGACATTCGTTCCGGCAACGCTTCCCTTTCCAGCATATTGGGCACGCACCGGCCGTTGGGCTTCCGTCAGTTCCATATTCATATCAACGTTGCCGCTCATGTATGCGATTGCCACCTTTACGGTGACGATGAAATGAGTCGCATCCCCTTGCGTCATGCCTTGAAAATCAGGAAGCAGCGTTGCAAACTTCTGTGGGTTCGTAAGAAAGTCGTATACCTCTTCCGGGCTGCGGTCGGTTCGAAACTCGCCCTCGTACCTGAATCCCATTCCCGGCAACCTTTCATCTCGCGTTACTCTAATCAGCGCCTTCTATGCTCCGGTACTGGCCGCGGTAATAAAGCAAGGGATCGCCCTCGCGCACTACCACTTCCTCGACCTCAGCAATAAAAATCGTATGATCGCCTGCCTCCTGCGACGTATGTAAACGGCATTCGAGATACGCCAAGGCACCGTTGAGCACCGGCGTGCCGTGTGGCGTACGGTCAAAGCAAGCATCCGCATCGCGCTCGGCATGTCCATGATCCTGCGCAGCACGCGCGTAGTATTCCGAAATCTTTCTCTGATTTTCCGCCAGCACATTCACCCCAAACCTTTTCTTGGCATGCAGATGAGCGTGGGTACGAGCGCGCTGGTCCACGCAAACCAGTACCAGAGGCGGATCGAGGGAAACCGAAGCAAATGCATTGGCGGTCATACCTTGCACTCGCCCTTCATAATCCACCGTGATGACGGTCACTCCAGTCGCAAAACATCCCAACGCCAGGCGAAAATCTGTTGAGGAAACGCTCATGAAGGCCCTGATATCGCTATCGTCTTATATCACTCAGGCAAGGGTCTGGGAAAATAGGCTCCAGCCTCTGATGAAGTGTTTAGGTTTGACCTCATGTATCATTCTTGTTGAGATTTTCGTTGGTGGCCGCTTTCCGATTGTCATCCCGACCGGAGTGAAGCGCAGCGAGCGCAGTGGAGGAACCTGCTGTTCACCGAGTGGCCCGCCCGAAACCAAACTTTGATCGTACGAGAAAACATTACGCGGCAAGGCGATTCGTTGAGCACTCTTCTCGACGAACTGCGACACGGGCTTCCGCTCTCTCGCGAGAGTGCATGCCAGCTTATTGGCTGCTCCGAGAATGACCTTCCCGCCCTGCTCGCCACTGCGCTGGCAGCGAAGCAGCGCTTCAAACCCGGCGTCATCACTTACTCGCGCAAAGTCTTTCTTCCATTGACCAACCTCTGCCGCGATTATTGCGGCTACTGCACTTTCCGCCGCGATCCGGGTGAAGCCGGCGCTGCCACCATGACTCCGGAACAGGTCCTGGAAGTGGCACGAGCCGGCGAAAAGATGGGTTGCACTGAAGCTTTGTTCAGCCTGGGTGACAAGCCGGAACTGGCGTTCCCTGAAATGCGCGCCACTTTGCGCAAGTTGGGATACAACTCAACTCTGCAATACCTCGAAGCCATGTGCGAACTCATCCTTCGAGAAACCACGTTACTTCCGCACCCCAATCCCGGCCTTTTGAGCGCGGAGTGGATCGCCCGTCTTGCCGCCGTCTCTCCCAGCATGGGCCTGATGCTTGAAACCACAAACATGGCTCTGCTCGGCCCCGGTCGCGCCCATGACAATGCGCCCGACAAAGTTCCAGCCAAGCGCCTGCGTACAATCGAAGAGGCAGGAAAGCAATCAGTTCCCTTCACCACGGGCCTGCTGATTGGGATTGGCGAAGCTCCGGAAGATCGCGTCGAGACGCTTCTAGCCATCCAGGAACTTCATCGCCGCTATGGCCATATTCAGGAAGTGATCGTGCAGAATTTCCGCACCAAGCCTGAAATTCCAATGCGCGATTGGCCGGAGCCCAGTCGCGGAGAAATGTTACGCACGGTCGCGGTCGCGCGCCTTTTGATGCCGGAAGTCAATCTGCAGGCGCCGCCCAATTTGTCGGCACCCTACTATGAGAGCCTTCTGGACGCCGGAATCAACGACTGGGGCGGAGTCTCGCCACTGACCCCGGACTTCATCAATCCGGAAAAGCCTTGGCCTCATCTCGCGCAATTGCAGACTCGCACCGAATCAAAAGGGTATCGTTTGCGCCAGCGTCTGCCGGTTTACCCTGAATTCCTTTCAAGCATCACCTCACGTTCCAGCCTGCTTTCGGAAAGAGTGCAGGCCGCAGCGGACCGCGAAGGATATGCAGGGAGGGTCGAAGCGGCATGATCGTCGTGCTCAGCGGAGGCACTGGCGGCGCCAAGTTTGTGGACGGCCTGCGCCAGGTCGTTCCAGCGAAAGATCTCACCATCATCGTTAACACTGGCGACGATCTGGAATGGTGGGGACTTTACGTCTCCCCCGACCTCGACTCAATCACCTACGTGCTCGCCGGACTTCTCAGCAAGGAACGCGGCTGGGGAGTGCAAGGTGATACCTTCCTTTGCCTGCATGCTATGGGCGAGTTAGGGGAGCCTATCTGGTTTCACACTGGCGACCGCGATCTCGCGGTTCATCTGCTGCGCACGAAATTACTTCGTGAAGGAAAGTCTCTCACCGAAATTGCCGCCATCGTCGCTACAAGAATGGGCGTTGAGAGCCGCATCCTGCCTATGTGCAATGCTCGAGTTGAAACACGTGTTGACACGCCTATTGGCGAACTTAGTTTCGAAGAGTATTTCGTACAGCGCTGGTATCAGGACCCGGTCAAATCGGTTCGCTTCGCGGGGGTTGAACAAGCCGAACCTGCTCCCGGCGCGATCGACGCGATTATGTCGGCAACTGTTGTGCTGCTCGCCCCGAGCAACCCCATCACCAGCATCGGTCCAATCCTGGCCGTCCCGGGCATGGTGAAGGCGTTGAAGGAGACCAAAGCTTCGGTCGCCGCCATCAGCCCCATCGTTGGCGACAAGGCGGTCTCCGGGCCGGCCGGCATTCTGATGGCGGCTCAGGGTTTGCCTGTGTCCATCGCTGGCGTGGCCCAGGCGTATCAGGAATTTCTGGATGTTTTGGTGGTCGACAAAAGCGATGCCAAGGCAGCCCTGGAATTACAACGTGCCGGGCTTCGAGTCCACTGCGCGAACACAATGATGGGGACATTGCTCGAGAAAACCGAACTCGCCCGTCAAACTTTATCAGCGGTTTCCACCGAAACCGCTGTCCACGCCGGATCGGATCCGTCATGATTCTGGTTCCCGTCAAAAATCTTTCCGGCGCCAAGCAACGTCTCGCCGCCATCCTCGATCAGCCCGCACGCACGAAATTGGCGCAGGCTATGTTATCTGACGTGCTTGAAGTCTTGGCCGCCTGGACACACCGCCCCGAAGTCGGAATTGTGACCAGCGATCCCTTTGCTCTTCAATTAGCGAATCGATATCACTTCACTGTAATTCCCGACAACGCTAACCGCAGTGAAACCGTGGCTATCGAGACCGCAACCCGTTTCTGTGAATCCAAGGGCGTGGACAGTTCGCTGGTGATACCCGCCGATATCCCTCTCATCCAGTCTTGGGAATTGGAAAAGATCATTGCAGTCGCGCCCACTGAAGGGTCCGTACTGGTTCCGGCCGGCGACGGTCGTGGTACCAACGCAATTTTCCGCCGTCCGGCAAACCTTTTTCCCGCACGCTTCGGCAACGACAGCTTCAAACCTCACCACGCGGCAGCCCACGCAACCGGCAAGCCCTGCGTCGTGATCCCACTCCCGGGCATCGCGATCGATATCGATAACCCGGAGGACCTGCGAATCCTGGCCGCTGCCCCGGGTGAAACCCATTCCCAAAACCTGATCCGGCAATGGGAATTCGCCGAGCTGCCCTTGGCCGCGAATGAGTAAGGCGTCAGCTGCACGCCGTCACACAGCGCCACCGCGCCGTAGGGCGGGCCCCCCGCGAACCGCTGATCTTCGCATTATCCCGATCCCGATCGTGGGCGAAGTCAAGCCCGGGGACTCGCTAACCGGGCTTCTCCAGCAAGCCCTAAAGCATCAAAACAAGCGATTGCGCAAGGGCGACATTCTAGTCATCAAGCATAAGATTGTTTCCAAAGTGGAAGGTCAATTGGTGGACTTGAACACAATCAAGGCCTCTGCGGCGTCCCGTCGCTGGGCGGGCCGCTATGATCTGGATCCACGCGTGATTGAACTGGCTATCGCCCAGAGTCGCCGCATCGTTCGTCGCAAACGTGGCGTACTCATCACGGAAACCCGCCACGGCCTGATCTGCGCCAACAGCGCGGTCGACGTTTCCAACGTTGATGGAGGCCGGCACGCTCTTCTCTTGCCGGAAGATCCCGACCGCTCGGCGGCAAAAATTCACGTTGCACTGAAGAAAAGTCTGCGTCTTTCGATTCCCGTCATCATCTCAGATACTTTCGGGCGGCCTTGGCGTGAGGGTCTTACTGAAGTCGCAATCGGCGTGGCTGGGATGAAGGCTTTGCACGACTACCGGGGTCGTCGCGACCCTCACCATTACAAATTGCAGGCGAGCGTCGATGCCGACGCCGACCAGCTCGCTTGCGCAGCCGGCCTGGTTTGCGGCAAGCTGGCTCGCACACCGGCGTGTATCATTCGAGGATTCGCTTATCAGCCGGGCAGGGGTACGGCCCGCGATTTGATTCGCCCGGCCGCGAACGATCTGTTTCGCTGAACGCTGCACGAAGTTCGAGGAGGAATTGTGATTCGCCTTTTGTCCGATGCCGAACTCGAAGGCTTTCCCGCACTGGACTGGCCCAGAGCTGCCGCCAAGGCGTCGTCAGAAATTGCCAATGCGCTGGAGCAGGTAATGGCGTCGCAGGATGGCAGCGTACTCACTCACGAGCAGTGTCTCCTGCTGGCGAATGCCGAAGGGGAGGATTTGCTCGCTTTGCTAGTGGCAGCAGATCGATTGCGCCGCGACTTGGTCGGCAATCTGGTCACATACGTCGTCAATCGCAACATAAACTTCACTAACGTGTGCTTTGTAGGCTGCAAGTTTTGCGCTTTCAGCCGCGGGCCGCGGGAAGAGGACAGCTATTTTCACAGCCTCGAGACGATGGCGCAAAAAGCCACCGAGGCATGGGCCCTGGGCGCGACTGAAGTTTGCATTCAAGGCGGACTACCGCACGGCTTGCCGCCTTTTTATTATCGCGACATTCTCCGTGCCATCAAAACAGCTGTGCCCGGCATGCATATCCACGCCTTTTCTCCGATGGAAATTGTCTATGGCGTGGAACTCACCGGTATGAGCTTGCCCGACTATTTGCGGATGCTTCACGACAACGGCCTCGATACTCTTCCTGGAACTGCCGCAGAAATTCTTGACGATGAAATCCGCTTCGTTCTGTCCCGCAACAAACTTTCGACCGCGCAATGGAAGGAAGTGATCCGCACCGCGCACCAGTGTGGCATCCGCAGCACCTCTACCCTCATGTACGGGCACGTCGAAACCCCGGCCCACTGGGTCAATCAGCTTTCGCTTCTGCGCGATATCGAGTGCCAGACCCACGGCTTCACCGAATTCGTACCCCTGGGCTTCGTGCACCAGAACACCCTGCTGTTTCATCAGGGAATCGCGCGGCCCGGGCCGACTCTCGCCGAACATCTTAAGATTCACGCACTGGCTCGCGTAATGCTGGCAGGTTCCATCAACAATATTCAGGTGTCGTGGGTTAAGCTGAACCGACGACTGTCGCAGCTTTGCCTCCACGCCGGGGCCAACGACTATGGCGGCACGTTGATGGAAGAAAACATTTCCCGCGAAGCCGGAGCTACGGCCGGACAATACACCAGCGCAGAGGAGTTTCAGTCGTTGATTCTCGAAGCCGGACGCATCCCAGCGGAGCGAAATACTACCTACACTCGAATCAATATCAAATTGCAACCCGAGCACATCACTTTTGAAGAATCGCTCGAGCCCGAGTTTGCATAGTAAGAGTTTTCTCCGGTAAGTCTAGTGAGGTTAGCTCAATAATGGCCCGTACTATCGCGATCCTCGGCGGCACCGGTCCTGAAGGCTTCGGTCTGGCGTTCCGCTGGGCGCGTGCGGGCGAGACTGTCATCATCGGATCACGTGATGCCCGGCGTGCCAAAGACGCTGCTGAAAAAATTGTTGCCGCCGTTCCCAATGCCAAAGTATCGGGAGACGAAAATCTGGGAGCCTGCTCCGCCGCAGATATGCTTGTGCTTACCGTCCCTTTCGAAGGTCACGCCGCGCTCCTTAAGCAAATCAAGTCCGCAATTCGCCCGGGCACAATTGTCGTTGATACCACCGTGCCTCTGGCGGCAAGCGTGGGTGGCCGCGCTACCCGCACAATCGGTGTCTGGCAAGGCTCAGCCGCGCAGGAAACAGCCGAACTGGTCCCGAAAGAAATACCCGTCGTCGCCGCCTTTCACAATGCTTCAGCCGAGCTTCTCAATGCGGACGGCCCGGTCGACTGCGACGTAATCGTATGCAGCGACGATCCCGCTGCAACTCAGGAAGTGCGAACCTTGGCTGCAAAAATTCCCGGTGTGCGGCCGATCGATGGCGGCAAACTGGAGAGTGCGCGCATCGTCGAATCGATTACCGCGCTCCTGATCGGCCTCAACATTAGACACAAGGGCCACTCCGGAATTCGTGTCACTGGCTTGCCCGCAAAAGCATACGAAGTCTCGTAGTACTGGTTAGCGTCGTCGGCGCTCGCTGGCCGTCGTGGAGGCGTCTCGCCCTAGCAGGGTATCGGCTAAGACTTTCAGCATGAACGATTCTTCCGACCATCGCCCGGCCATCGAATTCCGCAACGTTTCTTATCGCCTCGAAACCGGTAACGATCTTCTGCGCAACCTGAATCTCGAAGTCCAGCGTGGCGAAACTCTAGTTCTTTTAGGACGCAGCGGCTCCGGTAAAACCACGACCCTCAAACTCATCAATCGTCTATTGCTGCAAAGTGGTGGCGAGATTGTAGTAGACGGCCGGTCCCTTGCCGACTGGGACGTCATCCGACTGCGCCGCATGATCGGATATGTCATTCAGGAAATCGGCTTGTTTCCGCACTTCACCGTGGCGCGCAACATTGGTGTGGTTCCTCAAATCGAACGCTGGTCCCCTGATCGCATTCATGATCGCGTTCAGGAGTTGCTGCAACTGGTCGGACTCGAACCTCAACTCGCATTGCGCTATCCCCGCGAGCTTTCCGGGGGGCAGCGCCAAAGAGTTGGAGTGGCTCGGGCTTTGGCAGCCGATCCCTCGTTTCTGCTAATGGACGAACCCTTCGGCGCACTCGACCCCATCACTCGCGCCGAATTGCAACGCGAATTTCTCGCGCTGCAACAACGCCTCGGAAAAACCGTTGTGTTCGTTACTCATGATCTGCGCGAAGCTTTGTTGCTCGGTACACGCATCGCCCTCATGGAAGCAGGTCAACTTATCGTCACTCACACGCCCGACGAGTTTATGTGCTCGATCGATCCCATGGTTGCCGCCTATGTAGACGCATTCAAAACCGAAGCATTGCCCAAGAAAGCTCAACATCATGAGACGCAACCAAAGTAGAGCGGGCGTCGCGCCCGCTGTCCGGTGCTCGGGGCGACGAAAGTATTAGAAAGAAAACTGTGAACCCGATCGCCAGAGCTTTTTCGCGAGGCCCATCATGAACGTCTTCCAGTTCATCGCAACAAATCACACAGAAATATTGGAACTTACCGGAGAACACCTTTGGCTGGTCGGGGCGTCTATGACTCTCGCAGTTCTTATTGGCATTCCCCTCGGCATTCTGATCACGCGCTCTCCGATACTCAAGAAGCCGGTACTCGGCGGAGCCAACATCATTCAGACTATTCCTAGCCTGGCTCTGTTCGGATTCTTGCTACCAGCGCCCTGGATTGGCGCGCGCGCCGACCGTCTGGCGATTCTTGCGCTCACGTTATATGCGCTGCTGCCGTTGATCAGCAACACTTACGCAGGGATCAAGGGGGTGGACCGCGCAGTTGTCGAAGCCGGACGCGGCATGGGCATGACTGACCGTCAATTGCTCTGGCAAGTTGAGCTGCCGCTGGCGCTCGGCGTGATCATCGCCGGCATCAGAGTCGCCGCCGTTATCTCTATCGGTCTTGCCACGATTGCAGCTGCGATCGGCGCTGGCGGCCTGGGGGAATATATTTTCCGTGGCCTGGCCATGGTTAACAACCAGGTAATCCTGGCGGGCGCAATCCCAGCCGCAACGCTGGCAATCCTCGCAGACCTGAGCCTGGGCTGGCTGGAGAAACGCCTGACCGCGCACTAAGCTATGACACCCTTTGTCATCCTGAGTGGCCGTCAGAACGCGAAGGCCCCATGCATTTTGGTCGCACCGCTATCTATGCTCTATCGAAGTCTAGCGCTGTTGATAGTAGTGGGAGTGCTGGCGGCCTGCGGCCCCTCGCGCGAAAATCGCATCGTAGTCGGATCCAAAAATTTCACTGAGCAACTCGTCCTCGGCGAAATCATCGCGCAGCAGGTCGAAAACAAAACTCACTTGCTGGTAGAACGCCGCTTCTACCTTGCGGGCAGCTATATTTGCCATCAGGCAATCCTCGGCGGGCGCATCGATATCTATCCCGAATACACTGGAACGGCGCTCACCGCCATTCTGAAAGAACACCCGTCGAACGATAAAGATCAGGTTTACAACCAGGTCAAAACCGCATACGCGACGAGATTTAATTTGGAAGTCGGCCAGACCTTCGGATTCAATGACACCTTCGCGATCGAGATCCGCGGCGAAGACGCCCGCCGCCTCGGTCTGAAAACGATCTCGCAGGCTGGCGCCTACACGCCGAAATGGCGCGCAGGTTTCGGCTACGAGTTCATGGAGCGACCCGATGGCTACAAAGGGCTTGCTGCGACCTACGGCCTCCGCTTCGCAGAATCGCCGCGCATCATGGATCTCGGTCTGCTCGCCCGCGCACTCAAAGACAAGCAAGTTGACCTCGCCGCAGGAAACACCACCGATGGCTTGATTCCAGCACTGGATCTATTTGTCCTCGACGACGACCGCCACTATTTTCCGCCGTATGAAGCTGTGCCGGTTATTCGGCGAGAGATGCTCGCGCGTCATCCTGAGGTGTTAAAGACCTTGAACAATCTGGCAGGAAAGATTTCCGATGATGAAATGCGCGAACTGAACTACGCGGTAGACGGCCAGCATCGTGATGTCAAAGAAGTAGTGAAGCAATTTCTCTCTAAGAAGAATTTACTGTAGCCCCGGCGTCCCGCCAGCCATCGCCGAAGCGCCCTGCCCCCCGGCCAGCAAGACTGGATACGCCGGTCACATTAGCCACACCGCATCCACATCCACCATCACCTGTGTACGTGGGATCTTCTGTTTTGCTGCATAGATCAACATCGATCTCAGCAGGGCATTCAGCTTCTCGCGGCTGGCCGACTTTACCACAAAGTGATAACGGTAATCCTGCTTCAGACGCAGAATGGGAGCAGCCGCCGGTCCCAGTACCCGGATGCCTTCATGCCGCGTCGTTTCGAACCACTTCCCCAGAATGCCGGACCATCGCAACGCTTCGTCGAGCTTGTTACTCCGCACCAGCACATTGGCCAGCGCACTGTAAGGCGGATAGTGCATCCAGCTTCGAAAGCGCAGTTCCTTGTCATAAAATCCAGCGAAATCGTGTTGCGCCGCGTACTGCACGGCATAGTGACCTGGAAAATATGTTTGCAGCACCACCTTCCCGGGCGCCTGTCCGCGCCCGGCGCGACCCGCCACCTGAGTCAACAGTTGAAAGGTGCGTTCGGCGGCGCGGAAATCTGGAAATCCCAGGGCCATGTCCGCTCCCACAACGCCCACAAGCGTAACTCCGTGAATGTCATGCCCCTTGGCGATCATCTGTGTGCCCACAAGCAAATCGAGTTCGCCTTCATCAAGAGCGTTTAGAATGCGCTCGAAATCTTCGCGCCCGCGCACCGTATCCCGGTCCAGACGTGCGATGCGCGCTTGTGGAAACATTCCGTGCAGCAGCTCTTCCAGTTTTTCCGAACCCGTTCCGAGAAAATAGACGTACTCACTTCCGCACTGAAGGCATGCTTTCGGTACCGGCGCAGTGAAACCACAATAGTGACATTCCATGCGGTGTGAGCGCTTGTGATGCGTCATGGCGATCGCACAGTTCTTGCACTCCAATGTCTTGCCGCAGGCGCGGCAAAGAACAAGAGGAGAATATCCCCGCCGGTTCAGCAAGACCATGACTTGCTCCTTGCGTTCCAGTCGGTCCTTAATCTCTTCCGTGAGTTTGCGCGAGATGACCTGCTCGCTGCCGGTTTCCTGAAACTCCTGCCGCATATCGATGATTTCAACCTCCGGCAGTGGACGCTTTTCAACCCGATCCGGCAATTCAAGTAGCGTATATTTATTCTTCGTCGCGTTGAAATAAGACTCCAGCGATGGCGTAGCCGAGCCGAGCAGCACTACCGCATTCGCCATCTTGGCGCGCATGACTGCGACGTCACGCGCGTGATAACGCGGCATTTCTTCCTGCTTATACGAGGGATCCTGCTCCTCGTCCACGATGATGAGCGCCAAATCTGACACGGGGGCAAATACCGCCGAGCGCGTGCCCACTACCATGCGGGTGTCTCCGCGTTTGATCCGGTGCCACTGCTCCGCCCGCTCTTTGTTTGACAACCCAGAGTGCAGGATGGCGACTTCATCGCCAAACAATTGATGCAGATCGGCTGCAACCGCCGGAGTTAGGCCGATTTCAGGAACCAGCAGAATAGCGGATCGTCCAACCTCAAGCACTGACCGCATCGCGGCAAGATAAACGGCGGTCTTGCCTGATCCCGTGATCCCGTGAAGCAGTATGCCCGCGAACTTTACCGCGTTCACACGTTCTTGGATGCGCTTGAGGGCAGCCAGCTGTGCGGGATTGAACTGGCAATCAAAGAGCCTCGGCCGCGCCCGTAATCCGGAAAGAGTGAACCCAGCCGTCTCTTCAACGATCTCCACGATGCCGCGCTTCGCTAGGGTGCTCAGCGTGGAGCGTGGCACCTCGAGTGATTGCAACGCCTCCACCGGCACCTTTCCTCCCGCGGCGAGAGCGTCAATCAGAGTTTGCTGGTTGGCGTTGAGCTTGCCCTCCACATTTTTGAGGACTGCCACTTTCACCACGCGGGATGCGTCCCGCGCGTCCGACAAATCCTCGCGAACCACCCATTTCTTCCGAACCATCCCGGCGAGTATTGCTTTGGTCGCTCCCGTGGCAGCTCGCAACCTTTGTTCGCGCACGGTGTCGCCCTCGGCCAAATATTCGAGTACGCGAAATTCGGCGGACTGGTCCTCGGGAGTTTTCTGTGAACGCGCCGACGATCCCGACATTCCAGCCAAGTGCATTACTGTGTGTCCCTGGTCTGCGATCCGGTAGCCGGTGGCTGTCTTGAATTCCGCGCTCAGGGGTAGCATGGTGCGAAACACTTCACCGACCGGCGCCAGATAGTAGTCGGCAATCCATTGCCCCAGGTGGATCAACTGAGCATCGAGGACCGGGGTAGGATCGAGGACGCTGATGAGATTTTTGGTGGCGACTTGCGGCTTACGATCGTGCAACTCCGTCACGATACCCGACATGCGCTGCTGACGAAACGGCACGAGCACACGTCCGCCCACCACCGGTTGCATCCCGTCCGGAATGCTGTAGGTGAAAATGGTGTCCAGCGGTACGGCAAGAGCTACATTGCAGAATTCGGGCATCAGAAATTTGGCGCGTGCAGTCAGGAGGCGCAAAGGCATCGTAACACCTGAAAATGTTCGGATCTGGCAATGGCGGCTCGTAGACTCGGCAAAGGGTTCCACATAATACATTTTGTACGGCATTAATTGTATGTACAATGAGGTTATGTCTATGAAAACGACGCGAAGAGTCAAAAAAACAAAAAGTGGCAGAACCGCGCGAATCAGAGCGGCGGCTGATGAACTCCGCAGATCTCCTGAAATTGGGGGGATGTATCGACCTATCAAGAAGCCGGTGACGCTCCGGTTGGACGCCGATGTGATTGCCTGGTTCAAGGCTCAAGGGCGGGGCTACCAGACACGGATCAATCGGGCGCTGCGCGATGCGATGCTGAAGAATAAAGGTTAAAAAGTCAGTGTACGTGCTGAGCCGGTTGGTTATGTTTGCATATGCAGTTCTCGGAGGTATTTCCAAGGCAAAAGCCTTGGTCTCTTTGTTGAATCATATTCCGATAATCGAAGACCCGTGGACGCAGGCAGTTTGGTGCACAGAATAAAGGCCAGCCCAAACTCGCCACTAAGGCTGCACCTGAATTCGAAGCCTTTAGCGTGGGAGGATTTGCATAGCAGTCTGAAAGCGGAATTCGGCAAAGGCTAGGTGCGAGTGGTGTACGGGGGCGGATACGAATGCATCCCTCTGGCAAGATGCGATCCGAGCGTTGATGATGCCGCGGTCTTCGGGCTAAGGTCGGGTTGTTGACTTCAGCCACGAAAATCGCGTCGCACGGACGCTGCATTTACGCTGTTGGAGCTGGCGCCTTCAGGCCCAGTTCTTTCATGACCATCTGCAGATCTTTCCAGGCTTCTTTCTTTTGGCGCGGGTCGCGCAGCAGGAAAGCCGGGTGATATGTAACGGCGAGCTTGGTTCCACGGAAGTCGTACCACTTGCCGCGAAGCTCGGTCATCGGGGCATGGATGGCCAGCAAGGTTTTTGCCGCCACCGCACCCAACGCCACGATTGCCTTCGGTGCGATGGCGGCAATCTGACGCATCAGAAACGGAGAGCAAGTGTCGCATTCCTCGCGCTCTGGAGTGCGGTTACCTGGCGGGCGACACTTGATAATATTTGCGATGTAGACCTCTTCACGGCTCAATCCCATGGCTTTGATCATGTTATTGAGCAACTGTCCGGCACGGCCGACAAATGGTTCGCCTTTGGCATCTTCGTCGGCGCCGGGAGCTTCGCCGATGAACATTAAGTCGGCTTGAGGATTGCCCACACCAAAGACAATCTGTTTGCGTCCTTGTTTGTGCAGAGGACAACGGGTGCAATCGCCGATATCTTCACGAATGGTGAGCAGCGCCTGAACCGGATCGGATGGAGGGTCAGACAGTTGACTTTGGATTTCGAGAGGTTCCGGCTCTGGAATGACTGCGGCAGCTTTGGCTCGGGGCAAAGATTCTCGCTCTTCTGAAGGGATTTGAATTGCTGTCTGGCTCTCGCGGCGATAGAAATCGTAGATGCCGAGTTCGTTATAGTATCGAATACGGTCAGCGAGAGCGCGTTTCATTTGCGGATTGAGAGTTGTGGGCATGGCGAGGCGTTCGCAGAATTCAGGTTTGAAGATATCAGATTCAGGATTCCGACATCAGTGGGTTGATTCTTAACCCTAAGTGGTTTGCGCTACTTTGCGTAATTTGGCCACCTGGTCGAGCACCCGTTGGGCAACTTCCCACTTGGAGGTTTCTGGAACGTCGATCACTTCGCCGTGGGTGATGATGGTGACCGCGTTGCGATCGGAATCGAAGCCTATTCCTTCCCGAGAGACATCATTTACGACAATGGCGTCGAGCCCCTTGGCCACCAGTTTCTTGCGTGCATTTTCCAGCACATTCTCAGTTTCCGCGGCAAAGCCAACCACGATTTGGGAAGTCTTTGCGCGGGCCACCTCCGCAATTATGTCAACCGTGGGTTCGAGTTCCAGAACCATCGCGCCTTTGCGCTTCATTTTCTGTTCGACGGTGGTCTTCGGACGATAATCGGCAACGGCCGCAGTCTTGATGACGATGGTAGCTTCCGGCAACAACTTGAGTGTGGCGTCACGCATTTGCCCGGCAGACTCAACGCGGGTAAGTTCAGCACCACCCGGCAGAGTCAGGTTGGTTGGTCCGCTTACCAGAAGAACTCTCGCTCCGCGACGCAATGCCGCTTCTGCGATCGCATATCCCATGCGGCCACTCGATCGGTTTGTAAGGTAGCGAACGGGATCGATTTTTTCTCGGGTAGGACCGGCAGTGACCAGAACGGTTTCGCCAGCCAACTCCTGCGAAGAGCCGAGGGCTTCCATCGTCGCCGCGACTATCTGCTGATTCTCAGCGAGCCGACCAGGACCGGTCATGCCACAAGCCAGATAGCCGTTTCCGGGTTCGACAATCCGTACGCCGCGCTTGCGCAGAATTTCCAGGTTGTCCTGGGTCGCAGGATGATTCCACATGTTGACATTCATTGCCGGAGCGACAACGACGGGCGCGGTGGTCGCCAGATACAACGTGGTCAGAAAGTCGCTGGCAATACCTTGCGCAAACTTGGCCAGCAGGTCGGCAGTGGCGGGAACGACGAGCAGCGCATCAATGGACTGCGCGACTGCGATGTGTTCAATAGCAGAGTCAATGTTGGGCTGCGCATCTCCGCCGCTTCCCCCGGCAAACATTTCAGTGATGACTTTTTCGCCGGAGAGTGCCGCAAAGGTGAGAGGTCGAACAAACTGCTGCGCGCCCTGCGTCATGACAACCTGCACCCGGATGCCGCGCTCCTGAAGCAGGCGCACTATTTCTGCCGCCTTGTAGGCCGCGATACCGCCACTGATTCCGAGTCCAACTTTCATGTCATACCCCGAGGCGCTTTGCAGATTTCAGCTTGACGATTTCAGATCGAACCCTCCGGACAACACGGGTTCGCCTACAGAATCTGAAATCGACAATCCAAAATCCGCACTACGATTCTTTAACCAACGCCTTGTCCAGCATTTCGCCGGCAACCTCCGCCGCGGTGCGCGGCATTTCGGGGATCACCCATTTCACTTTGCCCGCCCTGATCTCATCCTGGGCAATCCGGCAAGGCTTTCGGGAAGGGGTTTCGATCGTTGGAGGCGCGCCACCCTGCAACTGCCGTGCACGCCGCGCGGCAACCAGGATGTACCGGTAATTGCTGTCAAACCCTTCAATCAACTTCATGGTGTTCTCCCCTGCTAACGTCCACTCGCTGTTTGAGCAAATGAGGTCAAAATCGGTTGCAACCGCTCCCGTACATTTTCCAGACGACAGCGTTCCGCCGTGGCTATCAATCCGATATCGTCCCTGGTGGTCTGCCTCTGCCCCTGAGCTACCGCACGCTGCAGCCGTTCCGCCAGCAGGATCGACTTCAGCGCTTCCACAGATTCGTCGAGGCGGTCGTTCACCAAAATATAGTCGTATTTCCAGTAATTCTCAATCTCACGGGAGGCCGTGACTAGGCGGCGCTGTATTACTGCCTCGGCGTCCAGACTACGCGTCCGCAGGCGCTTTTCGAGTTCCTGACGATTGGGGGGCAAGATAAAAATGCTCACAGCGCGGGAGAGCTTTTCTTTGATTTGCTGTGCGCCCTGGACATCGATGTCGAGCAAGAGATCCTTCCCTTCCTGTTCCGCCTCGCGAAGAAACCTGCGTGCCGTGCCGTAGTAGTTTCCGAATACTCTGGCCCATTCGAGAAAATCGTCCTGGGTGATCATTTCTTCAAATTTCTCACCAGACACGAAGAAGTATTCGATACCATTCTTCTCATTTCCTCGCGGTTCGCGCGTGGTGTAGGAGATGGAAAACTTCAGCTCAGGCACAATGGCGCGTACTCTATTTACCAGCGTGGACTTGCCCGAACCTGAGGGCGCCGAAATTATGTACACGCCATTCATTCCAGGTTTTGTACCTGTTCACGTGCCTTCTCAAGTTCGGTCTTGATGGCCAGGCCCATCTCAGTAATGTTCAAGGCATCACCCGCGAGGCCCGAGGTCTTGGAGAGCAAGGTGTTGGCCTCGCGATGCATTTCCTGCAGAAGGAAATCCAGTTTCTTGCCCACTTCGCCACCCTGATCCAGCAAGCCGAGAAAGTACTTCACATGCGTATCCAGCCGCACTAATTCTTCCTGAATATCGCTGCGGTCGACCAACAAGGCTGCTTCCTGCAGGATTCGCTCCGGCTCGACCTGGCTTCCTAACAATTCCTGCATTCGAGATTTGAGCTTGCCAACATAGGTCTGCAGTACTGCCTGGCGATGTCTCTCGACTCCCTTGGCAGCTTCGGCCACCAGATTCATACGGAGGCGTAACTCGCGATCAATACCGCGGCCTTCCTCCTCGCGCATATGGTTGAGGCGATCAAGCAGTTCTTCCACTTTAGCAAGAACCGAAGCCTCAAGCGCACCATCCGCAGGAAGCGACCCGGCATCCAATGCACCCGGCATGCGCAGTACCGCGTTCAGGTCCGGCTCGGCCGCTAGACTGAACTCGGCTGCGGCCTCTCGAAACACCTGAATGTATCCGCCCACGATTTGCCGGTTCAACGAAAATCCCTCCGCACCACCACGATCCAGATTGAGCGTCAACTCCACGTGCCCACGTCCCAACTTTTCTTTGAGGAGACGTCTTAATTTCATTTCCAACGAATCGCTGTCTGAGGGCAAGCGGAAGTGTACGTCAAGGAAACGGTGGTTCACTGATTTCAGGGAGAGGGTAAAACTTAGCGGGTTTTGACCGGGCACGGCGTTGCGCTGATCGGTGACCTGACCTTTCACTTGCGCGAAACCGGTCATGGAGCGTATCGGCATTTATCTTTTCGCTGGACCCGTATTGGTCCGGACGGAAGTCTGATCTAGCGTTAGCTGGCGCGCGCCGCAGGCTAACAGCAGGTCCCTCCACTTCGCACCCTTCGCTCCACTCCGGTCGGGATGACAAGCTTGTAAATCATTTCTCAATTTTTTACCTGGCGTTCACTTTCGGCGGTTCTGAATCCGTGAACTGAAGATCATACAGCCGCCGGTAGGTTCCAAGCTTTTGCATTAAGGCTTCGTGCGGACCGATATCGGCAATGGTCCCGCCCTCGAGCACGACGATGCGGTCAGCGCGGCGCACCGTGGAAAGCCGATGAGCGATCACAAAAACGGTTCGTCCGGTCATCAGATTTTGCAATGCCGATTGCACTAAAGCCTCGGACTCGCTGTCCAGTGCCGAGGTCGCTTCGTCCAGAATGAGGATCGGAGCATTCTTCAACAGAGCCCGGGCGATGGCAATGCGCTGGCGTTCGCCCCCAGAGAGGCGCACACCGCGTTCGCCGATCACGGTGTCATAGCCTCCCGGCAATTCCATAATAAAGTCGTGGGCCAGAGCTGCTTGAGCAGCAGCCTCCACCTGCTTTTGCGAGATCGCAGGCTGGCCATAGGCGATGTTATTACGCAGGGTGTCGTTAAAGAGCACGGTTTCCTGCGTGACCACGCCTATTTGCAAACGAAGCGAGGAAAGGGTGGTGTCGCGAACATCGCGGCCATCGATGAGTAGCCGGCCGGCCGTCAGATCGAAAAAACGTGGGATCAGATGAACCAGCGTGCTCTTGCCGGCTCCGCTCGATCCCACTACGGCCAAAACTTCGCCCGCCCGAACCTCCAGATTGATGTCTCGCAAAATCTCTCGCGACTCGTCGCCGTCGGTTGCGTATGAAAAACAGGCATTCTCGAAGCGAATACTTCCCGTAAAAGCCGGCAAGGGCCTGGCCCCCGGCTTCTCTCTTACATCGTCTTCGCTATCCATAAACTTGAATATTTCCGACGACGCACCCATGGCCTGCTGGAAATTGTTGTTGAACAATGCAAACTTTCTTACCGGGTCATAAAGCTTGAATACCGCGATGATGAAGGCGAGAAAGGTCCCCGCGGTAAAGACGTGATGATTGATTTGCTCGCGGCCAAGCAGGAGCAGCAGGGCGATCGCGATGGCGCCGAAAATATCCATCAGCGGAGAGCTGATCGCAGCCGCGGCCACCGAACGCAGGTTCGCCTTGAACAAGCGTTGCGCCGCCTTGGCGAAACGAGCAATCTCCCACGACTCCATGCTGAAAGCCTTCACGATGCGATTGCCGGTGATGGTCTCGTGAAGAATGTTCTGAATGTCGGCCAGCTTGTCCTGGCCTCTCCGGGTGGTTTGCCGTACTCGTTGACCAATGCGTCCAGCCGAAAAAACGATGAATGGCACGAATAGCAACAATACCCAAGCCAGTTTTCCGCCCAGCAACACCACCACAAAAGCGGTGAAGATCAAGGTAAACAGTTGCTGCAAGAATTCGGCGAGCACACTGGACATGGCGAACTGCACGCGCTCAATGTCGTTCACGATCGTCGAAATGAGAGTGCCTGTGGTGTGTTTTTGATAAAAGGCCGATGACCGCCGGAGAATGGAGTTATATAACTCGTTGCGCAGATCGGTAATCATGCCAAAACCGGCATAATTCACCAGATAGGTTCCGGCGTAGTCGAAAATGCCTTTCAAGATGGTTGCCGCTACCAGAGCGAAAGCCACCACGGTCCACGGATTGCGGAAGTGGGATGGAACAAATTGGTGCAGATATATCGCGTTGCCGCCGAAAGGCATTTTGAAAAGTTGCATTTCGCGCTCGGGGGAACTGGGATTCAACACCCGATCAAAAATGGGCCCGATCAGCAATACCCTGAAAGCATCAAGCAAACCCACCGCAGCCATCAGCAAAATGGAAGACAAAAGCTGCCACCAGTACGGGAGCACGTACCGCGTTAGGCGGGTCAGTTGGCGCATCGGGGGCTCACGCGGCGCGGCCGGCAAAAGCCCGCATCGGATGGAATTGGCATAGACCGCAAGGCTCTATTCTACTGAAAATTCGACGCCATACCTCAAGCGTCTTGGGCTCTACGCGCCCGACCTCTTCTGCTGCGTCGGGGAAGAAACTCGTTCCAAAGCCAAATCCATTCGCCCGGTCTAAGGTCCGATGCCGGTGCAGTTACTTCGGACTATCCCGATGCTGAATCTTTAAACGGTACTTGGCTTTGCGCAGGCGTTTGCCGACCTCTTCAGCAATCATGACTGAGCGATGCTGGCCTCCGGTACAACCGAAGGCGATTGTCAAATAGCTCTTTCCTTCCTGGATGTAATGAGGCAGCAAATAGATCAGAAGATCAGAGATGCGCTGGATAAATTCTTTGGTCTGAGGAAACGACCGGATGTATTTCGCAACCTTCGGGTCGCGTCCGGTAAGAGCACGGAACTCGGGGACGAAGTGAGGATTAGGCAGAAAACGAACGTCAAAGAGCAGATCGGCGTCGTCGGGTACTCCATGCTTGAATCCAAAACTGACGCATGACACCAGAATGTTCTTGTCGGACTCGTGTTTGCGGAACCGGTCGGTGATGTGGGCCCGCAGTTCATGAACATTGAATCTGGAAGTATCGATAACCAGGTCGGCGATAGCGCGGATGGAACGAAGATGCTTACGTTCGGCGATCAGTGAAGCTTTTACGGGCGCGTCGGTGCCCAGAGGATGCGGCCGGCGAGTCTCGCTGAAGCGCCGCAGCAGGATTGACTCGTCCGCTTCGAGGAAAATGACTTTGGTTGGCAGCAGTCGCTTGACCGACTTCACAATGGCCGGTAGGGATCCCAATTGCGTGCCTTCGCGAACATCCACCACCAGGGCGGTGCGGTTGATTTCGGATGATTGCCCTACCAGTTCTGCGAATCGAGGGATCAGTTCGACCGGAAGGTTATCCACGCAGTAAAAGCCCAAGTCCTCGAAAGCCTTGAGGACAGAGGCCTTACCGGATCCACTCATCCCTGTAATGATCACCAGTTCGCTCGAACCGGGTGTTGGAGGAACGATGGCTTGCCGCTTCACTTGAATTCGATGATTCTTCTTTGGTTTGGACCGGGCCATCTTTTGCGATGTTAGCAGGCAGGACCTGGAGTCGCTAGTCGCATTCGAGTTGCCTGAGGGAGTCCGGAAAGATTCGGGAAATTAAAAAAGGGGCACGCGATGTGTGCCCCTCTTTCTTCGACGATACGACAGGTGCGCCTCCCCCGAGGACGCATCTACCGCAGCGTCGCAACCACGACAACATTCTGTGTCGGATAGTCCAACGCAAGTTCGTTTTCGAGTGGACTGGGGCGAAGCTCGACTCCCCTGGTGTTTCCCTTGCTCCATATCTGCGACAGGAAATACCGGGTACCGTAGCGGCGGAAAATCAGTTTGGTTTTCGCTTGCGCGTCCGAAGACTGACAGGAGTTCGGTAGAATCAGCTTTACCACCTCGTGCTTCGCATTTTCGAGCGCCAAAGCGGTTCCGGTAGAGCCGATGGGTTGGATCACATATTGACCAGCGGGAACTTCAGTTTTGTCTACGATGAAGTTGAACGGAACATTCGCCTTCACCACGCCAGTCTGAGCGTATGCCGATGCAGTGGCCAGCAGCAGGCCCAGACCGATAAGAACAAACAATTGGTTTTTCATAAATCCTCCTCCGTGTTGAGACGGTGAAACCTGCAGAATCAGCCTGTGTCGCTAACGCCGTGCTGCTTGTTTCGTTATCGGTCGTCTCCAACCTCTCGCAATGGTTTTGAAAACCGTTGTCGTAGTGGTTGATTGCAGGTGGCGTGCCAAAGCCGTCGCGTGGACTGAGAGCGATTAGCCGTGTTACAAGTTGTTGATTTCCTTGAAAAATTTTGAAGGACCTTCGGAAAAGAACGGGTCTAGATTGATTCAGGCTTCCATTTACTAACCCAACGGTTAGCACCATAACCAGTACGTTATTTTACTCGTGGGTTGGGGTGGGACAGGCCTCCACCTTGTCGCTGGTTCGGAGTCTCCAAACCGAAACCTGAAACTTCAAACCAAGTATGGATAGAATTCAAAGCTCAAAGCTAAGAGTGCGGGCAACAGTGCCCGCTGCACAGACACGCCGTGTACATAACGGTACCATCTGTGCTAAACAGGCGAGGTACTGTGACGGAGACCAATCCCAGACTTATCGGTATTAGCGGACCGCTGAAAGGAGCTGCCTTCCCTTTACCAACCGGCGAGGTCTCCGTCGGGCGCGATTCCTCAAATCAGCTTTGGGCCGCCGATCCGGCGTTATCGCGACGGCATTGCGTATTGATTCCCAACGGGGATGGGAAGTTTGCCATCCGCGATCTGAAGAGCCGGAATGGGACCCTTGTCAATGGCGTGCCCGTCGAAGAACAACAGATACGGCACGGCGATCAGATTTTTATCGGCGACTCCGTATTGATCTTCCTGATCGAGGAAACCGGAAACCAGCTTCAGAGAAATCCGGTGGAACTCGCGGATACGACCGGATTCGATGGTTCTCCCCTCTTGCTCCGCGCTGAAGACTCGCTTTACTTGCGTCCGGACAAAGTGGTTGCCAGCCTGCCCCCCACCGCTCGGTGGACCCGCGATTTAAACGCATTGCTGAAAATCGCCACTGGAATTGGTGGCATTCGGGATCAGGATTCCCTGCAATGGCAGTTGTTGGGTTTTATCTTCGATGTCGTGCCCGCAGAACGCGGAGCTGTTTTGTTAGGTGACCGTGCCGAAGAATTTGCTTCCACAGCCGCTTGGGATCGAGTACGCGGCCCTGGACATCCCGTAAAGGTGAGCCGCACCGTAGTGGAACGAGTGCTGCGAGATCGCGTCGGGATGGTGGCAAGTGATATTTCTTGCGATGAAGCGCTTCGGCGGGTCAAAACGCTCGCTGAACTGAAGGTAAGCAGCCTGCTTTGCGTACCCCTGACCGCCGCGGGGAAGGTGCTCGGTGCAATCTACGTCGACAGCTGCGACCCCGCGGCAAAGTTCGACGAAAACCACTTACAGGTGATGGCCGCGGTGGCGGGGATTGCCAGCCTGGCTTTTGAAAACGTGCGTCACTGGGAACAACTGCGTCTCGAAAATCAGGAGTTGCGTGCCGAAATCGAGTTGGAGCACAACATGGTCGGCGCGAGCCCCAGCATGCGTAAAGTTTTTGAGTTCATTCGCCGGGTTGCGCCGACCGATTCGACCGTCCTGATAGAGGGAGAGAGCGGCACAGGAAAAGAGCTGGTAGCCCACGCCATCCATCGCAATAGCGCTCGCGCAGATCGGCCGTTTGTAGCCATCAACTGCGCCGCCATCGCCGAGACCCTGTTGGAAAGCGAACTGTTTGGCCACGAAAAGGGCGCTTTCACTGGAGCCACTGCGCAAAAAAAAGGTAAAGTCGAAGTGGCTGAAGGTGGCACATTATTTCTCGACGAAATTGGTGAACTTGCGCCCGCTCTGCAGGCGAAACTTCTTCGCGTCCTACAAGAGCGTGAATTCGAACGATTGGGTGGCACGCGCCCCATCAAGCTCAACATCCGTCTGGTTGCCGCAACCAATCGTAAGCTGTCGGACGCTGTGAAGGCTGGCACCTTCCGCAACGATTTGTTTTACCGGCTCAACGTAGTGACTCTCATCACGCCAGCTCTGCGCGAGCGACGCGAAGACATACCGTTGCTGGCAAACTATTTCGTGACCAAGGCAAGCCGCAAATGCAATATGCGGATAAAACCTTTGGCGCCGGAAACCATCGCTTGTCTGACTCAATACGACTGGCCAGGCAACGTACGCGAGTTGGAGAACGCGCTTGAGCGCGCCGTCGTATTGGGTTCGACAGAAAGTATTCTGCCCGACGATTTGCCGGAGACGATCGTGGAAGGCTGTCCCGAGTCCCCCGCATCGACCGATAAGTACCATGGCACGATCAAGGAAACGAAGAAACAATTAATCCTGCAAGCCCTGCAGCACGCCAACGGAAATTACATCGAAGCCGCGAAAACACTGGGAATGCATCCCAACTCTTTGTTACGGCTTATCCGCAATCTTGACTTGAAGGATGTAAAAGCGGGGATGCTGGGAGCGGAGTGAAGAGAAACCGGCGCACTGCTGGTGCCAATCGAAATCGTTAACCGCCGGTGCCACGAACGCCACGCTCAAAGCCGAAACGGGGCACTGAGCAGCCGAGCCGGAAGCATAACCACGACCCATACCAACTCCAGCGCACCATAGACCGCAATCCCCACTAGTCGAAATGGCAGCAGCAGAATCCATACAAAGGGATAAAGCACCAGGGCCAGTAACGCGAGGGGCCAGCAAACCACGAACAGGATGCACCAGAGCAGGAAAGTAAACATGACAGAGCCTCCTTCATTCGCTCCTGAGGTTATTTACGAAATGCACGGTCAAAAGTTCAACTCACGAGCGGAACGAGCCTACTTTAGACTTTTCAACGATTCGTCATAGGGTGCGCGTGCAATGCCCTTCTCTGTAACGATTGCCGTCACATACTTCGCTGGGGTGACGTCGAAGGCCGGGTTTTCCACATCCACGCCAGTGGGCACCATCTGCTTGCCTGCGATGTGCGTGACTTCTTTACGGTCGCGCTGCTCGATAGGTATGTCGCTGCCGTCGGCGGTCTCGAAATCGACAGTGGACAGAGGCGCGGCCACGTAAAACGGAATGCCATGTTCCTTTGCCAGCACCGCAACCGTATAAGTTCCAATCTTGTTAGCCACGTCGCCATTCGCAGCGATGCGGTCTGCGCCCACTACGATAGCGTTGATCTTGCCCTGCTTCATCATGGCTCCAGACATATTGTCCGAAATCACCGTCGTTGGAATGCCGTCCTTCATGAGCTCCCATGCGGTCAAACGTGAGCCTTGCAGGAAGGGACGTGTCTCATCAGCGAAAACGTGGATCCTCTTTCCCTGCTCCACTGCGGCACGGATCACACCCAGAGCCGTTCCATAACCGCAGGTGGCAAGCGCTCCGGCATTGCAATGGGTGAGCACACCGCCGCTGGCTGGCATCAGTACCGCCCCGTGCTTGCCCATGGCCTGATTGGCCGCGATGTCTTCGGCATGCATGCGCTGGGATTCTTCGATCAGCGCCTGTTTAATTTGTGCCAAAGGTCTGACCCGCAGCAACTCAAACTTGTCCTGCATGCGCCGTATTGCCCAAAAAAGATTTACTGCGGTAGGCCTCGTCTTGCCGATGACATCGCAAACGTGATCAAAGTCCTTTTTGAGCGCAACCACCGTTTCTGCCGTGGAATTTTTAACGCCTAGAGCAATGCCCATGGCGGCGGAGACGCCGATAGCCGGCGCGCCTCGCACCACCATATTGCGGATCACGTCAGCGACCTCCATGTGAGTCGTGCAGTTGACGTAAGCCTCTTCCATTGGAAGCCTCGTCTGGTCAATAAAGCGCACACCGGAATCGGTCCATTCGACAGTTTGAATCATGGTTAGTTATCGGCTTTGCTCCGACGTTGGTCGTTGGTCACCAGCAGCGGCAACAAGCACTTGAGGAAGAATCACAATGAGCATTTCAGTTTTCGACGTCGGCGGAAGCTCTCACTTAACTACCTGCCCCCCGTCTTGGATCCAAGAACCAAGGACCGAAGAGCAAGAGGCATCGCCACTAGGTTTTATGCTCTTCGCAGCGAATACGCGGATTATGCACCACCGCCGGTCGTCCGCAAATCTCGCAACCCACCCCCACGGCAGGCATTCCGGGTGACGTTTCGTCGTTCTGCAACAGATGCTCCTCCCTTACGTCCGCAGCCTTGAATATCGAAATAAATGGCGCAGGTGAGGCCGCTTTCTCCACATTCGGGCGCCCTCCGGCCTCCTGGCGCTCAACCAGGCACATCACGCCGAGCACTTCAAAACCGAATTCGCGTGCCGCTTCAATCGCCTGCACTGTGGAAGACCCAGTCGTACAAACATCGTCCACAATTACGACGCGCGCGCCTTTGTCCTGAAAACCTTCGATTCGCCTTCCGGTACCATGCTGCTTCTCGGCCTTGCGTACCAAAAATCCGTCGATATCTCCGCTGGCCACGCTTACCGCAACTACTACCGGATCGGCACCCATGGTCAAACCGCCGATCGCCTTGGGTTTCCATCCTCGGGCGCGAATCTCGTCCAGAAAAACTTGCCCGGTAAGGCGCGCACCCTTCGCCGCCAATGTTGTGGTGCGGCAGTCGATGTAGTAATCGCTCGTTCCACCGGACGAGAGCTTGAACTGCCCCAACCGGAATGACTTAGCTGCCAACAGACGCAGCAGATCTTGACGCGCGGAAGCCATAAAAACCTACGATATCACGGCCAGCCTGGCGACCTTGGGACGAGACAATCCCCTGCAACACGCTCTCCCAATCACTGCGTCATGCGTTCCAAGTGACGAAAATGATCAGTGCCCACGTACAGCAGTGTGAAGAGCGCCAGATTGTATCCGACATGCACCAACAAGCCAGGAGTGATCGAGCGAGTGACGACTCGTGTAATGGTCAGAGCGAGCCCCACCACGAACAGCACCAACAGCGGACCCCAGGCCTGTCCAAGTTGTTCGCTGTGCACCATGGCGAACCCGGCGCTAGTGATGAGCACGGCAAGAACTCGTCCCCAGCGACCGGTTGCCGAAGTGCCAGCCACCGATGCCATACTGACAAGTCCGAGAAAAGTGGCCAACGTCACCAATGCGATCGTCGTGGATTCGAAAGCCTGATGGCTTAGCGATCGCGATGCCAGGCCCCATACCACCAGAGCGGCGCCCGGCAGTAACACCGCGCCTGCCGGCAATCGGCCTTTCATGCTTCGCACCAAAAACGTGGCTGCCGTGGCGAGAAACGCAACCACGGCAAGCAACACCGAAATCGTCACAGGCACCCAGTGTTCGATGAATCCCCATCCCGCCAGGATCAAGATCCAAACACAGGCCTGGCGAATCTGCCGCGAAGTCGTAAATAGAGTTTGCAGCCAGCGATCGAGCACTGGATAGAGGAAACCGCGAAAAAGCATCTCCTCGGCGAACGGGGCTACCGCCACGCCGAAAATCATCATGAGGTACGCGCCTTGCTGGTCTTTGAAGAATTGATCCATCGGCAACGACTTGGGGATAGGTAACAGGCGCGATAGCAATCCCAACCCAAGAGCTAACGCGCCTCCGCCGAACATGTAAGCAATCCACCATTCGCCCGGCCAGCGCCACCTCACGGCTTGCCAAAACTTGTGATGATGGTGACGCTTCACCAGCACATACATGGCTGCAAGCATGGCAATGTAAGCCAAGGTCATGGCTGGAACGATGACCATTGGACCCGGGGCTTTGCTCAGATCGGATGCAGTAACTCGTGCCGGAGATGAATTAAACCCGTGCAGAGCAACCACAAGAAATATCGAACTGAAAAGAAACAGCGAGAGCACGAGTACCAGGACGATGACAAACAGATCGAGCCCGCTCCAGGGTGGATTTTCAGCTCCCGGATTGAGCGGAACCTCAGCCGGCGGGACCACCAGCTCTACCGCAGACTCGATCGGCAATTGGGGAACAACATGATCAGGTGAAGACAATTCCTGGATACCTTCTCGAACTCATCCAATTAGATGCGAACCGCCTAAAACTTAGTCATTCATTTCGTGTTCCGGCGAACAAGCAGAGTCAAGCCGACGCTCACTAAGCGATCGAAGTCTTTTCACGCAACACTTGACCGTTGGCAAAGTATCCCGCCAGCGCCTGTCCCGTGTAGGACCTCTTATTCCGCGCAACCTGCTCCGGAGTGCCCTGGGCAACGATACGCCCGCCCTCCTCGCCACCTTCCGGCCCCAGATCGACGATCCAGTCCGCATTGCGGATCACATCCAGATTATGCTCGATGATCATAACCGTGTTGCCCAGGTCAGTCAGACGGTGAAGAACTTCGAGCAATTTCTTCACATCGGCAAAATGCAGACCGGTAGTTGGTTCGTCGAGTAAATATAGGGTCTTCCCGGTCTGCCGCTTGCTCAACTCCCGAGCCAGTTTGATGCGCTGCGCTTCCCCACCGGAAAGCGTGACCGCCGACTGTCCGAGGTGAATGTACCCGAGACCCACGTCCACGAGCGTTTGTAACTTTTGCCGGACCTGCGGAATATTCTCGAGAATCGGCAGCGCATCCGAGACTGGCATCTCCAGCAAATCAGCAATGGATTGTCCTTTGTATTTCACCGCTAGCGTTTCATGGTTGTAGCGGTGGCCGCCGCAAACCTCGCACAAGACATAAACATCCGGCAGGAAATTCATTTCGATCCGTCGCTGCCCTTCTCCCTGGCAAGCTTCACACCGTCCGCCAGACACGTTGAATGAAAATCTTCCCGGCTTATACCCTCGCTCGCGCGATTCCGGCAGCATGGCGTAAAGATCGCGAATCTGCGCAAACACTCCGGTGTAGGTGGCTGGATTTGATCGCGGGGTACGGCCTATCGGGGATTGGTCGATGCGGATCACCTTGTCGATATTCTCCGCCCCGGAAATTGTTTTGTGCGCTCCAGGCTCCTCTCGCGACCGGTAAAGTTTCTGAGCCAGCGCACGATAGAGAATGTCATTCACCAGCGTGGACTTGCCTGACCCCGAGACTCCCGTCACCACCGTCATCACGCCCAGGGGAAAATTGACGTCCAGGTTTTTGAGATTGTTTTGCCTCGCCCCCAACACGGTGATTGCCGCCCCATTTGGCTGACGCCGTTCGGAGCGCATTTCGATCCTCATCCTGCCCGAGATGTACCCGCCGGTAAGAGATTCGGGTACCTGTACGATCTCATCCGGAGTTCCACGCGCTACCAGCCCACCGCCATGTCGCCCAGCGCCGGGACCAAGGTCAATCACATAGTCGGCACGTCGAATCGTTTCTTCGTCGTGCTCGACCACGAGCACGGTATTGCCCAGGTCGCGCAACTCTTCCAGGGCTTGCAGTAGCCGCCCATTGTCGCGATGATGTAATCCAATGGACGGCTCGTCGAGAACATAGAGCACGCCGCGAAGTTTCGATCCAATCTGAGTGGCGAGACGAATGCGTTGTCCCTCCCCTCCAGAGAGCGTGCTGGCCGAACGTTCCAGCGAGATGTAACCCAACCCGACAGCATCGAGAAATTGAAGGCGCTCCACAATCTCGTGTACGATCCGCCCCGCGATGATCGCCTCGCGCCCGTTCAGCTTGATCTTCTGAGCAGTTTCCAGTGCGCGCGAAACGGGCAGAGCCGTGAAGTCAGCAATGGACATGCTGTTCACTTTCACCGCCAGGCTTTCCGGACGCAGCCGTCTGCCTTGGCACGCCGGACAGATCGTCGCGGACATGTAGTCCAGCAGAAATTCCTTGTACGTATCCGATGAGGTCTCGTCCACCGCCTGCCTGAGATAACCCAAAATCCCCCGGAAACCGGTTTTGCCGTTTTTGCCTGATTCGCCGTGCAGCAGCAAGCTCTGTATCTTCTCGGGAAATTTCTCAAATGGCGTCCCCAGGTCTAATCCATGGGCCGCGGCTGTAATTTGCAAATGGTGAATTAGATTCTGCGATGCTGAACCCGGCCCCAAGCCGCCTTCGAGCAACGGCTTCGACCAGTCCGTAATCACTCTGGCAGGATCAAATTCGTAGCGGCTGCCCAGTCCGTGGCATTCAGGGCACGCCCCGTAGCTGCTATTGAACGAGAATGATCGCGGTTCCAACTGTGGCACGCTGATGCCGCAATCCGGACACGCCAGTTTCGCGGAATACAACTGCTCGTCACCGCCGACCACCGCCACCTGAACAAGTCCTCCAGCCAGCTTCATGGCCAGTCCTACAGACAATTCCAGTCGATGTTCGATCCCCGGCTTCACCAGCAGCCGGTCAATCACCACCTCGATGGTATGGTTCCGGCGTTTGTCGAGCGGGATATCGTCTTCGAGATTTATCAGCTCGCCATCGATCCGCGCCCGGGTGTAGCCGTGTTGCACCAGCTTCTCCATCTCCTTTTTGAACTCTCCCTTGCGGCCGCGGACAATCGGCGCCAGCACCATGACCCGATCTTCGGGCGTAAGGCTCATCACTCGCTGGACGATTTGCTCGGCCGACTGACGCGCAATGGCTCGGCCGCACCTGGGACAATGTGGAATGCCGATCGAGGCGAACAATAGACGAAGATAATCGTAAATTTCAGTGATCGTCCCCACCGTCGATCTGGGGCTGCGGCTGGTGGTTTTTTGTTCGATTGAGATCGCCGGGCTAAGGCCATCGATTCCGTCTACGTCCGGGCGCTCCATCTGATCCAGAAATTGGCGAGCGTAGGCCGATAGCGTTTCGACATATCGGCGCTGGCCTTCTGCATAGATGGTATCGAAAGCCAGCGAGGACTTACCTGATCCACTCAGTCCGGTGATCACCGTCAGGGTGTTTCGGGGGATTTCGACGTTTATATTCTTGAGGTTATGCTGCCGAGCCCCGCGCACCGAAATCTTGGTAATAGGCATGAAAAAAGCGAAAATCCAATTGGTCTTCCGTAATATGGACGGCCCCACAGAAATGTTGGAAAGTGGGTTTGCGCAACTCTACGTATGTATCCTAGTTGCTAACAGCAATTAGCGTCAACGCAGGTAGAGTGATTGATCCCGGTGCGATGGATCGCGCAAAACGGGTTCCGGAATGTTTTCCGGTACTTACAGGGAAAGTAGGCCGAACTTGGGGACGCTGCTGGTTGCTCTCATACTCTCTTTGACCGCTGTGACGGTCGTACTGATCGGAATTGGGGCTGCGTATGGTGCCGTCACCGGCATTCTATACGCCTTTGCCTACGGGTCGCGCCAGCGCACCACCCGTCCGACCATGCTTGTACCGAGCCAGAGCCAGGCTAGCGGAGACTAAAGGCCGGGCTCGACTTAGGACATTGGCGCAAGAGTATAAACGTTCAGAGTCAGTTTGGGCTTTAGTCGGCTTCACAACCTTCGGATCCACTCCGTACAACTCCTCAACCTCTGCCCCTTCTCTTCGTCGATCGGCCCTTCTTTGCCACCGGAAAAGTAGCTGGCGGCTATTTTGGCAAAACGCCGGTAGAGGGGACCCGTTTGGGAGACTGAAACGCCGCTTAAAGGCCAGGGTCAGGTACGCGACTATCGCGGTGGCCTCTGCGGAGGTTCCTGTGGTTGCGATTGCTGCTGCTGCTGTTGTTGTTGCTGCTGCGCCTGCAACTCGCGTAACAACTGTTCCGGTGTTTTCACTTGCTGTTGTCCATTCGGTTGCGGTTGATCGGTCTCGGCTGTGGGAGCGTCTTCCGTAGCACCCTCCGCGGGTTGCTCGGACGCGTCCGGCACAGGTTGGGTTTCCTGGTCTTCGCTCGGAACTTCCGCAGCGGTGTTCTGTGGGGGAGGCGTAGCCGATGTTCCGGACGCCACCGCTCCTCCCGACTTCGAGGTCAGGATAATCTTGTCCACCTGATTGGGGTTCGTCGGCGAGCCCAACATAACATAGTTAAAGTGCGATCCATTCAGCAGGGACGTGATCACGTCGCGTGGGGCGCCCGGCCCTAAATGGGTGACCACGCGCTCGGTCGCGTTTGCGGGAACGTCTATCGTCGCGCCGGTCCGGCTCCGCACCTCCCGCAGAATATCGTTCAAGGTGGAGTTTTCCGCCACGATTGTCAGTAGCCCATTTGTAAAAGTCACCGTGGGCGGTACGGCCGGCATTTGCTGCAACGTCGGGGGTGGCGGCGGCGGTGCCTCTGGCGGCGGCGGTGCCGGTTCTGCCTGCTTCGGAGGGTGCTTGCGCGCAGTCCGGTGCTGAGGGTCATTCGCCGCGTGGGCCATGTCAAGCAGGACTAGCGAGAGTAATAGAACTCTGGCCAGGACGATTTTGGGATGCGGGCGTGCCATGGAATCGACAACAAGCGGCGCTTGCTTCGCGCCTCTCCAAGGGTTGGATGCCAGATCTGGGCTGATCAGATTGTAGCATCGCGGGCGTACGGTTGCCTTTTTAAAACCAGCATTTGCTGACGGTTATGGCCGTAACTGACCTCGGTATCCTCCCCTTCAGTGGGCAGGCTATGATTGTGCTCGTTCAGGAGGAATTCACATGAAGGGTGCAAACACTGTATCCCCACTGACATCAGGGTTTGTCATGACCGTCTTGGCGATTGGCGGCGCACTCGGAATTCTGCTTTTCAGCTCGCTTGGGTCCGCCGAATCGAAATCCACGCCTTCGGCAACAACCGCTGGAGCCGAGGCTCTGCCATTCTCTCACTCCCTTCCGCAACTGGACGGCAGTCACTTGCGTGCAACTGTCGTGGAAGTGAACTATGCCCCCGGAGAAGCGGACAAACCACACAGCCACCCCTGCACAGTCATCGGATACGTCGCTCAGGGGGCGATCCGCTTTCAGGTCAAGGGAGGCGCGCCGGAAACGGTCTACAGGGCCGGACAAAGCTTCTACGAGCCGCCCAATGGTGTTCATCAGGTATCAGCGAACGCCAGCGTCAAGGAGCCCGCCCGGCTAATCGCTTTTTTTATCTGCGACCATGACACCAAACTAACTGTGCCGCCAATCGACGATCACTCTGGAGGCGAGGCAAAGTAACTCGGCGACAACCGTGCCAGGTTCACTCTGGGGGAGAAGCGCCAGCTTTTTTGGGCAATGGGAACGGTACCATTTCAGTCGCGCAACCAAAAGTTTTGCAGAATATGCTTCTAGCCTGAGGTTTGCGGTACGGCTACTGTCGGGGCGCGTAATACCCTTTTCGCGCTCGCACCTGAAGGTCTTTCTTCAACGCGGAAATCTCTATGGACCGATAACGTCCATCTGCATCGAAATCAGCCGGATGATACGAAACCACGTACTGACTGCGCAATTCGTCTTCGATTGCGGCGAATGAATTCTTGATGTCCTTCATCTTAAAAGGGAAAAATGCACGGCCGCCGGTCGCATCCGCCAGTTGCTGCAAAGCCTTGTCGCCACGCAAGATCAAGCCACTGTCATCCGTCGAAATCGCATAGACGATCACTTCGGCACGTTGCGCCATTTCGATCGCCAGGGCCCGGCTGACTTCACTCTGATTATCTTCGCCGTCGCTCACGACGATAATGGCCCGGCGCACTGGACGGTCGCCCCGATCGGCGCTTAACTTTTCTCGGCAAGCGCGGTAAATAGCGTCATAAAGCGCCGTGCCTCCGCCATTGTGCAGGCTTCGCACCCCGGTTTCCAACAGGCGAACACTGTCGGTGAAATCCTGTGTCACCTGGCTGTGGCTGCTGAACCCCATCACGAAAGCTTTGTCGTAATTCACTCGCAAAGTGTGCTGCATGAAGCTGACCGCGGCCTCCTGCTCAAAATCAAAACGGCTGTGCACCGAACCACTAGTGTCTATCAGAAGGCCCAACTGCAGCGGCAGATCCGTTTCCCGGCGGAAATTTATGATTGATTGAGGCGGCTTGTGGTCGTCGAGAATCGTGAAATCGCCCTGATTCAAGTTGCGCACAAACTTGCCATGATGGTCGGTAGCAATGAACAGGACATTAACTTCATCGACTCGCTTCTTGATGGTCAGAATCGAGTCTGGGTCCGATCCAGTCGATGGCGAAGCATCCGGCGGTGTCATCGTGGGCGAAGGTGCAACGAAGGGAGATTGCGCCCGCGCTGGAAGTGCCACCAGCAATGCGATCATGGTGATCAGGCACAGAACCCGCTTCGTGTAGTTCATTCCCATCCCATCCAAATTTTTCACGCCTAAGCGCAGCGAACAGCGCTGCTATTCAATTAGATGCACTTAGAAGTGCACGTGGCGGGCCGAAAGCGGCGCCGACGCCTACTGCTTCTAGTATCCGACTCTAGGGGACTTCCCGATGAGGTGCCAAGTTACAAAAGGAGCACACGTTTCGTCACGACTGGTGATTTGTCTTTCTCCCATCATAGCCTCTAAACTCGCCGTCTTTCAGCCTGCCCTAAACCTTTCAAAACTCCTGAGACCCATCGCGATGGCTCGCTTGACGGGAATGCCTTGCCTGTAAGATAAAGGCCACCTGAAAGACGGAGGCTTCATGAAAACTCTGCTGGCCATATTCCTCGCTTGTTTGGTTTCGGTTCCCGCTTTCGCCGCGGACGATGAAAAAGAAGTGGACCGCGTAAAAGAATCCGGTGTGGTTCTGAAAGAGATTCTCAATATCCCCGACGATATTCCGCAGGATCTGCTCGACAAAGCAGAATGCGTAGTCGTTCTGCCTTCAGTCAAAAAGGGCGCGTTCGGTGTTGGCGGTAGCTACGGCCGCGGGGTAATGATCTGCCGCGGCGGAGCTCACTATACGGGACGTTGGGGAGCGCCTGCTCTTTACGCGCTGGAAGGCATCAGCATTGGATTCCAGTTAGGCGGCCAGGCCACGGATTTCGTGCTGCTGGTGATGAATCCTAAAGGCGCCGAATCCTTGTTGAGCAGCAAAGTGAAACTGGGCGCCGATGCGTCCGCAGCGGCCGGCCCAGTAGGACGGACCGCGGAAGCTGCGACCGATGTAGTGATGACAGCTGAAATTCTTTCCTATTCACGCAACAAGGGTTTGTTTGCGGGAATCTCACTGGAAGGTTCCACCTTGCGTTCTGACGGGAGTGCCAACGAAAAACTTTACGGCCAGAAACTCAGCGCGAAAGATATTATCCGAGGCGGTAAGGTGAAAGCTCCGCCGGCAGCCCAAGGTTTGATCGCGGTGTTGAACCGCAAAACGCCCAAGAACAAATCCGAACCCAAGTCATTGCAATAATTTCATTCGGAAAGGGCGGGCCTCGTCGCCCGCTCAACTCCGATTTGACTAACCAAACTCGGCTGGAATCGGAAACCCCAGCAAGATTCCAACCTGCTTGCTGCCTCTTAGTCTCCGTTCATGAAGAAGACACCCAGAGAATTGGTTCGCTGCAAATGGCCGAGCAACCCGCTCTCCATCCGGTATCACGACGAAGAGTGGGGGTTTCCCCAGCATGACGATCGCGTCTTGTTTGAATTTCTTCTGCTCGAAGGTGCGCAGGCGGGCTTAAGCTGGGATACCATCCTGCAAAAGCGGGAGAACTATCGTGCCGCCCTTGACGGCTTCGATCCCGAACGTATCGCGCGATACGATCGCCGTAAAGTGCAAAGCCTGCTGCGTAATCCAGGCATCGTCCGCAATCGTTTGAAGATTGCCTCCGTGATAAAAAATGCCAAAGCTTTTCTCAGTGTTCGAAAGGAGTTTGGGTCTTTCGACCGCTATATATGGCAATTCACCGGAGGAAAGCCGCTCGTCAACACCCACACCTCGAATCAATCAATCCCCGCCAGAACGCCGGTATCTGATGCCATGAGCGAGGATTTGAAGAAACGCGGTTTCAACTTTGTGGGTTCAACGATTTGCTACGCCTTTATGCAAGCCGTCGGCATGGTGAACGACCATGCGGTGGAATGCTTTCGTCATACTCAGGTCGGCAAAAAGCGGCGGCGTGCCTGATTCTGTTATTTGCTCTCCATTCCCAGCATAGCAATTCTGCAGGGTCAAATGGGACATACTCCTGCAGAATATAGCTCCCGACCCAAGACTGACTTACAGGGCATGGGCCCATTCTTCCCTCTTGACACGCGTGGGGGGCGCACCCTCACCGCCGTAGAGGTCGTCGATGTTGTCTTGATCTTGTAGGCGACTTCGCGCCCTGCCAGCGCCTTGGATCTTATCGTGTCGATCACCTCGCCGCGTCTATCTGGCAGTCAACCACGGATAAGAGCGCCCGCCTTACTACACGAGAAAAAGGAGAGGAGGAGGAGGAGAGAGAGAGAGAGAGAGAGAGAGAGAGAGAGAGAGATTTAATTGACTAAAGCAACTATATAGTTGCTATTGTCACTTAGCCTCGATTATTCTTTTCGACATGTCAAACCCAGCCGATCAAACTAACGATCGCAATATTTCTGCTGTGCGCGGTTTCAATCGTTTCTATACACGGCAGATCGGAGTCTTGCACGAAGGACTTCTACAGAGCCCGTTTTCCCTGACCGAGGCTCGCGTTCTCTATGAAGTCGCCAATCGGCCAAAGAGCACTGCCACCGGTCTCTGCCAGGATCTGGGACTTGACCCCGGCTACCTCAGCCGTATCCTGAGCGAATTTGCGCGGCAGGGGCTGATTCGACGCTCGGCATCTCCTTCCGATCGTCGCCAGAGTCATCTTGCACTGACCACGAAGGGCAAAAAGACTTTTGCCGCCCTTGATGTGCGCCAGCGTGAGGAGATCGCAGCCCTGCTGCGCCCTATTTCATCAGACGGACAGTCTCAACTTGTGAAGGCGATGCACTCGATCGAGTCGCTGCTTGGAACCTCGGCGAACTCCAAGACAGCCTATCTCTTGCGCTCACATCAGCCCGGCGACATGGGTTGGGTAGTGTATCGTCACGGCGTTCTATATTCGCAACAGTACGGATACGACGAGCGCTTCGAGGCCCTGGTTGCGGAAATCGTAGCCAAGTTCATTCACGATTTCGACGCCAAACGGGAGCGTTGCTGGATCGCGGAAAAAGATGGCGAGATCGTAGGTTCGGTTTTTTTGGTAAAGAAAACACAGACACTCGCCAAGCTTCGCCTGCTTCTGGTGGAACCGTCAGCCCGCGGCTTGGGTATCGGCAAGCGTCTCGTCGAAGAGTGCCTTCGATTTGCCCGCCAGGTGGGCTACAAAAAAATTGTCTTGTGGACGCAAAGCGAACTGCCGGCCGCCCGGCATATCTACGAAAAAGCTGGATTTAAACTCATCGAAGAAAAACCTCACCGTAGTTGGGGACGCACTGACCTGGTGTCGCAGATTTGGCAATTGAAACTATAACTGCAGCTACCTTCCAGCCGCGCGCTGCATCGAATGAAAACTCTTATGGCTCTTGGTCTACAGATAGCCTGGCTGTTCGTACTTGCGATCCCCATCGCCTGCGTCGCCTGGACAGTCACGCAAGAAGAGATTTTTCGCGAGCCGCGCGACTACTGTAAGCGTCAGTGCACAGCCGCTCCCAGCCTGCTGCAGCGCAAATTCTATTACCTGTTCACCTGCGAATTCTGCTTCAGCCACTACATCACGATCTTTTTTCTGTTTCTCACCCGCTACAAACTGTTGATGGAAGATTGGCGCGGATATGTGCTGGCTCTCTTTGCCCTCGTTTGGATCTCGAACCAGTACATGAGTATTTATGCCCGTCTGAGACTGGACATTAAGCACGAACGTATCGCGATCAAAACCGAAGAGAAAAAAGAAGCCCGTGTTTCCAAGGGTCGCGCCGCATAATCGCGACTAAGCAGGAGCCCAAACTTTTGTCTGGCTGATTAACGGCGCAACAGATTCCTGGCGATGAAGAATGCATTTGCCGGCCGTTCTGCCAGACGACGCATGAAATAGGGATACCACTCGGTGCCAAAAGGAATGTAGACGCGCAGGCGCCATCCTTCGCGAACCAGGCGCTGTTGCAGATCGCGGCGTATTCCGTAAAGCATTTGAAACTCGAAAGAATCACGAGGAAGATTTTCGCGAGAGGCGAAGATTTTTGCCTGATTGATGATTTTTTCGTCGTGCGTTGCCAAACCGTGATAGACGCCGCTTTTCATCAGAATTTCCATCAGTTTGACGTAATTCGCGTCTACTTCCTCTTTCTTCTGAAAAGCAATCTCGTCCGGCTCTTTATAAGCCCCCTTGCATAGCCGTACACGGATACGGTCAGTCAGCAGTTTCGCGATGTCATCCTCGGCATGTCGCATGTAGGACTGGATTACGGCGCCTACAGCGCCTTCATGACCGGGCTGGCGATGCAACTCGTGGACAAAATCGAGCGTACGCTGAGTGTAAGCGGAGCCCTCCATGTCTACTCGCACAAAGCTGCGCGGGTTTAGCCCTGCGGCTTTCGCAACCAGCCCCGATACCAGTTCGCGGGCAAGCGCCTCGTCCACATCCAGGCCCATGTGGGTGAGTTTCAGACTGACGTTGGCATTGAGCTTGCGCGCGGCGATTTCATCCAGCAATTGATGGTAAAGCTGAGCGCTGGCACGCGCTTCTTGGGCGTTGGCAACGTTTTCTCCAAGATTATCGACCGAGACGCTGAGGCCGGATTGGTTGACGGCCTGGGTCACACGAAGAGCGTCCTCAACCGCCGTGCCGGCAACGAAACGGCTGGATAAGCGCTGTCCGATCGCCGAGCGCTCCGCGAGTCCGCGCAGAAAACGACTCTCAGACAATGAAATGAAAAGCGCCCTCAACATGGAAATCTTTCACAGCTGAAAACTGAGAGACAGGCGCTTTGCACCCACTTGAAGATCACAGGATTTTGTATCACAACCGGTATTTTGGGGCTGCTGATGAAGGCGGTACGCAATATCCAAACTTATTCGGGGTTGAATTTGACTTCTATCGGCTCGCGAGTCTCGTGAGTCGATGGCGCCCACTTCCATTTATAAATTGCATCTTGCGCCGCGCGTACCAGTACCGGATGTCCGCCCTTTACTTCCACGGTTTTGACCATGCCATTGGGCCCCACCAGAGCTTCCGCTCTCACACTACCTTTTAAATTCAGGGTTCGGGCCATTTCTGGATACTGGGGCGTAACCCGATTCACAATCTTGCGATTGCTTTCGCTTTGCGGCTGGCTGAACGCAGCCGGAAGCAGGACGGCCGACAAAAACAAAATCATGAAGATAACTGGCGAAACGCGCTTCATGAGGGCAGCTTATTAGGCTGCTGGAATGGTGGGAAGATGACCGAGGTAACCAAGGTAGGCGGCGGACTTTAAGGTTCAGTCGGAGGACGAAGTTTAAGGGCAAACGCTCGATTTCCGGCACCCGTGGGCGCGGCTTACTCTATGAACACTTCGTCCACATAGCACCAGCGCCAGTTCTCGCCCGGCTCGAAAGATTTCACGATCGGGTGCGTGGTCTGGTGAAAGTGCTTAGTGGCGTGCTTGTTTTTCGACGAGTCGCAACAACCTACGTGACCGCAGATGAGGCACTCCCGAAGATGGACCCAGGTGTCGCCCATCTCCAGACATTCTTTGCAACCCTTGCCACTCGGTTTCACCTGTCGTATTTCTCCCAGGTGGCTGCAACCAGCTTCTTGACGCGCCATGTTTTGTCCTTCTGTGACAACGCAATCCGCTTCCATCGTCTGCTGTGTAAAGCGCACAGACAAGAAATGATCGCGCGCCAACTTTGGCTCTATGCTTCCAGGAATCTCTCCGCTTCCAATGCCGCCATGCAACCCGTTCCGGCTGCCGTGATTGCCTGGCGATAGCGCCGGTCCTGCACATCGCCGCAAGCGAAGACTCCGGGCACTCGGGTGAAGACATTGTTTGTCGTCACCAGGTAGCCGTCGGCATCGGTTTCGAGTTGCCCTACAAACATCTTGGTATTCGGTATGTGGCCAATGCCTAGAAACATCGCGCTAGTCGGAAGGTCCCATACCTTGTCAGTCTTGACGTTACGCAGCTTCAAGCTGGTGACTTCGCCCTTGGAAACGTCGTTTACGTCTTCGACCATCGTGTCGGTCAGAAAATCAATCTTCTTATTTTGTTTGGCGCGATCCACCATGATTTTGGAAGCCCGAAACTGATCTCGGCGGTGGATCAGCGTCACCTTGGTGGCAAACCGGGTAAGAAAGTTTGCTTCCTCCATGGCTGAATCGCCACCGCCAATCACGGCAATGTCCTTCCCAGAAAAGAAGAAGCCGTCACATGTCGCACACGATGACACACCATGCCCGATCAGTGCCTGTTCACTGGGTAAGCCCAGCCATCGCGCAGTCGCTCCACTGGCAATGATCAGGGTCCGAGTATGAATAGTTTCCTTGCCCAGATTTATTGCAAAAGGGCGTTTGGAAAGGTCGGCGCTTACGACGTGGCCCAACTGGTACTGCGCTCCGAAGCGTCCCGCCTGTTTGCGCATGTTCTCGATAAGTTCAGGACCTTGAATTCCTTCGGGAAATCCAGGGAAGTTTTCTACTAGGGTTGTGAGCGAAAGCTGTCCTCCGGGCTCATGTCCTTCGAGCACCAGGGGTTTCAATTTGGCGCGGGCTGTGTAAAGCGCCGCCGTGTGGCCAGCGCAACCGGACCCGATAATCACGACGTCGCGAATATTCTCCATAAGTTGGTTAAAAAGATTGCCAGACTTTAGATTGCAGAATTCCCATTTGGATGCAACGTGTAAGCCAGCCCCTGCTTAAGGAATCGGCATCACGCTGAAAAACATGGCCGAACAACCATAATCTTTACTGCTTCTTAGCCACGGGCTTCTTGGAAGACTTCGAGGCAGAAGATGACTTTGGCTTGGTCTCACCGCTCACTCGCCCCAACTCTTCCGGCACCGTGGTACGCGCGCCCAGCAATCCACGATAATTCGACATCACTGCCGACGCGCTTTGAAATAACGGTTCGTAGGCACTTTGGTCAGGCGCAGGACCGGCTTCCGTCGCGGGACACCGAGCGAGCACGATCGATGACTTGCCGAAGCGTTCCAGCTTCACGCGGGTGGCCGGAGTGCTGGTCGAGAGCATCGCCACGGGCGAAGTCACGGTTGATGCACTGTCTTCGATCGAAACCTGCAGGAGGTCTTTGGGATCCCGCACTCGGAAGACCAGCGTTTCGACCATATTTTTCGGGTCACTGCTGAAGGAATACTGCACTGTCGAAAACAGGGCCTGCACAGAGAATTCACGTCGAATTCGAACCCAATCGCTTACTCCCGGATCGGAAGACATCTGCGACCCGGATCCTGGCTGAAGAAAGCCCGGTCCCACATCCAAACTCGACCGGCCACGGTCAATCTCAAAGTCGGCACCAAAGAGAGGCTGCTTGGGGACGCGAGCGAGTGCCGAGGCAATTTCCTGCTGCTCCGCGGATGAAGGCGAACAAACATTCAACATGTTCACCTTAACCTTCGGCTGAGCCGGCTGTTGTTGCGCCGCGGCCAGCGAACCGAGACCAAGACAAACCAGCGTGACTAGCTTGTTTCGTAGCACATGGGGATTTTAGCAGGAGGGAAAGAATAGAGTGTCGGACTGAGGACCGCGGCTGCAGGAGCAAGATCGTGTCTGAAGCCGGCAATGTGAGGTCCAGAGTCCTCCACCTGGGCCGTAGAATAAACTTCTATGGCAAATCTAACTCTGGTTTACGGGATGCGCCTCTTGCCGTCGGAGGAAGTTTCCGAGGTGGGAGACGCCACGCTAAAGCTGAAAAACGGACGCGACGCTCATGTCACCATGCATGTACTGGAAGGCAGTAAGGAAGAAATCGAGAAGCAATTGAAGACCAGCCTTGAAGCGTTCTTCGATTTTTATCCCGAGATCTGACCGGCGCGGCGTTTTACCGGGATTCGTCGTCATCGAGCGCGGGCTGAGAACTAATGTCTGTTGAGGGGTCCGGGGGCAAGGTCCCAAAACCAACGCCAGAACTCTGGGGGGCTGACGCCGGAAGTCCGGCGCTAGCTCTCCGATCTATAATCCTTTCTTTGCCATGGAGCTTTTCCTCCGCACACTCCGTTTTCGATTGCGAGCCGCGGGCCTTCTCCCGCACACGCGGCTGGCCCGAGCCACTTGCTACCTCCTGGGCGTCGATATATTGCTTTTCGCCCTGCAAAAGTTATTCAAGCTGCTGAAAGTCTCCTGGGGACAGGCTTTGAGCGGATGGGTCGGCATCCTCAGTTTTCTCGTCATTGTTCTTTTGATTGTTCTCGCGATACGGTGGCTCAAGGCCAGACTCTTGTGGCGTTTGCGTAACCGGCTGATCGTGACATACATGTTCATCGGTGTGATCCCGGTCGTTTTGGTGATCGCAATGGCGTTCATCACCATTTATCTGTTTGCCGGACAGTTTGCAAACTTCATCGTGACCTCCGAATTGGAGTCAAGACTGCACAGCCTGCAATCGGTGAATGCCGCTATCGCTCTTGAACTGGCGGCTCGACTGGAGCACGGTCAACCAGCTGTCGCCGAATCACTGGAAGGATTGAAACGGCACGACAATGCCTGGTCCTCGCGCCGGATCTGTGGCTGGAAAAATGGACAACCGCTGGCCGTATGCAACGGCGCCACGCTCGGACAAACTCCGTTTACCCTACCCCCTTTCTTGAATTCCAAATTCGCGTCCATCGTCCGTGACCACGGCCGGCTTTATTTGCGAGTTGCCATGGAGACCGGTCCCGACCTGCAAAAGCTCACTGTTGTCACCAGTGAACCGCTGGACCAAAAACTGCTTGAGCAGTTAACAAGTAATCTTGGTGAAATCACCTTGTACTCGCAGGGATTCGATTTCGGTACTGGCCAACCGTCTTCAGCCAGTGCAGCGAAAAACTCGCCTGACTTCTCGGGCATGGACGAACAGAAAAATGCTGACGGAAGCACATCCGGCAATTCCAACCGGCACACCCAAGACGGGGTAGAAGCGGATGACGGCCGCCGCGACCTCCGCCCCACATTCACCGCGGGATCGTTGCCTGGAGCCGATAACGCGTTTGATCGCGTGATTACTTTTGGAACTCCTCTCCCTTCGGTCGACTGGTCAACTGGCGAGCTCACAAAGACCGGAGCGCTACTGAGAGTCCAGACTCGTCCCTCCATTCTTTACGGCCGCATGTTCGCCGCCTTGGGAGACTTCGCGACCGGCGTGGAATACATGCTGTTGTTCGTCGCAATCATCTTTGCCATCATCGAACTACTGGCGCTGTTCATCGGGACACGGCTCACACGCTCCGTAACAGGCGCGGTTGCGCAACTTTACGAAGCCACCATGCACATCAATCGCGGGGACTTCAGCCACCGCATTTCAGTCAAATCGAACGATCAACTGGCTACTTTGGCCAATTCGTTCAACTCTATGACCGCGTCAATCGAGAACCTGATCGAGGAGCAAAAAGAGAAACAGCGATTGCAGAACGAGTTGACGATCGCTCAGGAGGTGCAAGCTCAACTCTTTCCGCAGCACATTTCTCAACTAGCGTCGCTGGAGGTTTACGGCTTTTGTCGCCCCGCGCGCACCGTCAGCGGGGACTATTACGATTTCCTGAGATTGGATTCGGAAAGGGTCATCGTCGCGGTAGGGGACGTCAGCGGCAAAGGAATTTCCGCCGCATTGCTGATGGCAACGATTCACTCCGCAGTACGCGCTTACAGCATGGAGAGCATGCCCAGCCTGCAGTTGCCGGTAGCCGTCGGTCAAGTATCAAATTCCGGATTGACGCTGGCCCCAGGTCCCGACAGCACGGAAGTTTCGTCGAGCGCACTCCTTTCGTTGCTCAATCACCAGCTTTATCAAAGCACGCCATCGGAAAAGTATGCGACTCTTTTTCTCAGCGTCTACGATGCCCGCGAGCACAAACTCACCTACAGCAACGGTGGCCATCTTCCGCCAATAATTTTGGCTGAGGACGGATCGTTGCGTCGCCTGGAACGCGGCGGCACCGTCATCGGCTTATTCGACCATCGAACTTTTGAAGAAGGTTCGGTACCATTACGCCAAGGCGAACTGCTTCTCGCTTATAGCGACGGAGTAACGGAACCGGAAAATGATTTTGGCGAATTTGGGGAACAACGGCTGATTGACCTTGTCTGGAAAAACCGCGATCTGCCTCTGCACCGAATCTGCGAGGTCGTGACTGCCGCGGTCGACGATTGGATTGGCGCCAACGAACAACCTGACGACATCACCCTCGTACTAGCACGAGGCCGATAGCGTTTCTCCGCGCACCCGAGCCGTGGCTCGCGCGGAGACGGGGATTTTAGAGAATACGTATTCGGAGGCGGCAGCCGCACAGCGGCACGGGCCCTTTCCTCAAGGCCCGGCAACACACGCCGGAGCCGCCACCCCCGAAGCTCCGCGCACCCGAAAAGAATCAGGCACGCCCAGCGCGGAGCAAGCTTATACAGGATGAGCAGGAAACAGGGTGAGTTAGCAGATCAGAACGCACAGCTGCGAAAGACGGGAATGAAGGCTTGCCGGAGGAAGGCTTCCAGCAACCTCACCGGTTTCAAGTACTACCGGTTCGGGAATCAGAGTCTGATGCGCGACTGCAATGGCAGTCCCAGGAATGGAATGGCAAACACGCGAATGCGCTGCAACCGGCGCCGTCCCACCATGAAATGTGAAATCAGGAAGCGCCACCTGGGGCAGGACCAGGATAGCGGCAAACAACACCAGCTCGAAGATCAGAATAACCAGCTGCCAGCGTTTCATCTGGACGACACTACTAAACAAAAAGTACGCGCGCAGCCGTACCCTGTCAATCTAACTGATTAACTGATTATGGGGTGGGCACCCTTCCCCGCCACGATTGATGTGGTGATGTGGCCTTTGGTCCTGCTTTGGCTTTTTTGGGGACACCCGGCCAACGAACTAGGGGTTCAGGCCTAAATCAAGATCAACGGCGGCGCGCGAAGGCGCCGGACCGCCGCAACCTAGTTATTTTTCTTTTGGTTGCTTTGAGAGGACTGCCACTTTCGCAGTCACCTGCTGACCCTTTTCCATACCTCCAACGATCACCAAGCCTTCCTGTATCACCACCAGCCCATGATGATCCATGGTTGGTTCTGGCGTGTTCAGGTTGAATGGTCTCCCACTTGCCGGTCCGCACATTGAAGGCAAAGGTGACGGGGACGGCTCCGCCGGCTTGCCGTTGTATCCCACCCCGTTGTAGTTGTAGGGATTGTCGGTACCGCCCGAAAAATAAATCTTCTGATCTTTCTCGGAGCCGCCGGCTGCAATGCGATAGCGGGCGGTTCCAGGATGGTCTGGCAACTTAGTCCACTGAATTTTCGTGAGATCGTGATGGTCAATCTTGCCCATCCAGCATTCGTCCGAAGCAACGTACTTGGGTTGATCTCCCGCCGGATTCTTGTGAGCGCCGTCGACATACACAATCGTGTCGCCGACCAGCGCCGCCAGCGTGTCCAAATACCGGTGTTCCCGGAATAGGAGTCGCCTTCGACCATTTGTTTTTTTGCGCGTCGTACACCTGGACGTCATTCACCGCGTCCGTCTTCGACCAACCGCTAACCAGATAGATGTAACGGTCGCGGTGAACGCCGACCACGGAATCGTCCACCGGAACCGGCATGTCTTCTGCGCGAAACCAGCGGTCGGTGAGCGGCTCGTACACATTGACGTCCGGCAAGGTGGTTTCGCCCGCCCTGCCCGTCGACCACATAACCGCCGAATAGAAAAATATGTTCACGCGCTCCCGCAGCTGCAGCTGCGAGGCGCCCGACCGTCCCCGGTACCGAGCGTATCTCTGCCCATTTCCCGGTATCCGGATCGAGCGACGTAAGCCGCGTTCGAAGTTGCGTCCCAGGTCTTCTTCGGTCCCATTCCCATCAGCGAATACAGCATCAGCGATCCGCGGCTCTTCACGCTGGCCACGGCATTGTTGGAGAATGGGAGCCGGGAGAGGCTCGTATTTCGGTAGTGGAACAGCGAGAAGAAGTCCTGCGAAACCGATCAGGACAAACAAGCCGAGGTGCTTTTTCATCGTTTGAGATTCGTAGAACTCATCCTGGAAACAAGCCACCGAGGATGCAGCCTCGTTGGCAAAGCCACTGGACTCTGCAACGCGCAATTGCACCATCGCCCAATTAACCGTTAGCATTCGAAATGACGATGTTGATTCAGCGGAAGTCTGGCCATCTGCAATCCGGCTGATTTCTGGGCTTGCTGTTGTTGGCAGGCGAACCGGCGTCTGGGCGCAATCGCCATCCGTACAAGCTTTGCTCCGAAGCGGCCAAGCCGCTCTGGACACTGACGATTATTGCCCGTGCCGCTGCCAGTTTCGAACGTGCCCGCCAGATTGCGCCGGACAATCTGCAAGCCAATCGTGGACTGGTACTGAGTTATCTCGCAGTTGGGTCGGCTGCGCGAAGCCATAAAGATCGGAGAGGAATGCGGTCGCGCGTGGCCGCGAGATGCCCAACTTCAGCACTGGCTCGGACTCGCCTACTTCAAAGCCGGGCAAACTTCCGCAGCGCCCGGAAGCTCTGCAACGATCCGAAGCGACTGGATGGCACCCAGTTCGACATCCATTTCGATCTGGCGCTGGTTCTGCTTCAGAAGAATGACTCCGCTGCGGCGGCCGGATGAATTGGAAAAAGCAATCAAGCTGCAGCCTTCGCATGCGCTGGCCCACGTCCTGCTGGGCGCGCTTATCAAAATACCAATCGCACGTTGCAGGCCGATCGAGCAATTTCAGTCGCATTGCGCATCGATCCTGACACTCCGCTCGGGCACTACCATCTGGCATTCGCCTACGCCAGCCTGGGACGCAATCAGGAAGCGATCTGCCGAATACGAGAAAGAGAGCTGCCCGCTCGCCTGACAATCCCCAGGTTCTTTACCAACTTGGACACTGCCTGCTGGAGACCGGAGAGCTGGAAGATGCGATCACCCATCTGAAGAAAGCCACTGAACTTGATCCCGTCCAACGCGGACTCCGCTTACGATCTGGGCAAAGCTCTGCTGCTCGATGGCAATGCCGAGGCGCGACCGTGCACTGCAGACGGTCGATCGCACTGAAGCCCGCCGATCCCAGCCCGCATTACCAACTGGCTCGCGCCCTGCGAAAAAATCGGGAATCAGCGATCAGGCGAAACAGGAATGGCAGCGTTTCGCCGAACTGAAAAAGACCCAACCGGAAGTGGGAGGCATGGCCACGGGCCGACCTCAGTGAAACCAAGCTTCCGGAAGTTCTCATCACGTTCGCCCTGGTTGAGATGCCTGATCGTCTCGCGCTCTTATGGGCAGCACGGCCTCTGAAGGTCAGCGGTCGTCAAATCGCGCCGATCGAACATCATTTAAGCACGACAAACACGGCCTCCGTTTCCTTTGCCGACGTCACCCGCGCCTCCGGCATCGACTTCCACCTCACCTGCGGCGGCCCGGAAAAACGCTACATCATGGAATCGATGTGCGGCGGCGTCGCCGTCTTCGACTACGACAACGACGGCTGGATGGACATCTTCCTGGTCAATGGTTCGACGCTCGAAGACATGCGCGCTGGCAAGTGCCATCCCGGCAAGCTCTATCGCAACAATCACGACGGCACCTTCACCGACGTCAGCGCCAAAGCCGGGATCTACGCATTGCGGATGGGGATTCGGCGTCGCCGTCGGCGACTACGACAACGACGGATGGGAAGATCTCTACATCACCTATCTCGACGGCGCCGTGCTCTATCACAACAACGGCGACGGATCGTTCACCGACGTCACCGCCAAAGCCGGAGTGGGAAACGCCGGCCGCTGGGGCACCAGCGCGGCCTTTGGCGACTACGACAACGACGGCAATCTCGATCTCTACGTTGCCAACTACGTCGACCTCGATCTGAACAGCCTGCCCGAGTTCGGCCAAGGGCCTTTTTGCACCTATCGCGGAATTGCGGTCTCCTGCGGGCCGCGCGGATTGAAAGGCGGCCGCGACCGCCTGTATCACAACAACGGAGACGGCACCTTCACCGATGTCACCGAGAAGCTGAACATCGATCCCGGAGGCTATTACGGCCTGGGCGTGCTTTGGCTGGACTATGACCTCGACGGCTGTCTCGATCTGTACGTGGCCAACGACTCGTCGCCCAGCCTGCTTTACCACAACGACTGCAAAGGCGATTTCACCGAAGTGGGTGCCGAAGCGGGCGTCGCCTACAGCGCCGACGGACGCGAACAGGCCGGCATGGGCATCGATTCCGCCGACTACGACCACGACGGCTGGCCCGACATCGTCAAAACCAATTTCTCCGACGACACCAACAACCTCTATCACAACGATCACAACGGCCAATTCACCGACCTGGCTGGAAGCACTGGATTTGGTCCGGTCAGCGTTCCGTTTCTGGGCTTTGGAGTAAAGTTCCTCGACTTCGACAATGACGGCTGGAAAGATGTTTTCGTCGCCAACGGACACGTCAATCCCCAGGTCGACCAGCACTCATTTGGCGTGACCTATGCCGAACGTCCGCTGTTGTTCCACAATCTTCAAGAACGGAAAATTCGCGGAGATCGGCCTCAACGCCGGAGCGCCCTTGTCCCGCCGCTATGTGGCGCGAGGGACGGCCACCGCCGATTTCCTGAATAACGGCCACGAGGATCTGCTGATCACAGTCCTGGACGGTTCTCCGGTCCTTCTGCGCAACCAGTCGGCGCCTACAAGGGCCACTGGCTGCGTATCAAGACTGAGCGGCAAAAAGTCGAATCGCGACGGTTTCGGCGCACGGGTCGAAGTCAAAGCCGGCGGCCTGACGCAAAGCGCCGAGGTCCGAGCCAACAGCAGTTTCGAATCCGCAAGCGATCCGCGTCTTGCACTTTGGCCTGGGAGCGGTCAACGCAGGTCGACTCCATCACTGTGCATTGGCCGTCCGGGCAGGTCGATCACATCGGGAGCCAAGCGGTCGACCAGGAATTGACTGATTGAAGAAGGCAAGGGAGTTGTAAAGAGTCAACTTGCCACACCCACTCGCAGTCGCAGACCCGATCTGCAACAACTCGCCGACTGACTCTGTTAAGTCATAACAAAAATACAGCATCGTTGGAAGTGGTGTCTTCTACGACTGAACTCGTGACAATCTTCCAATTCTTGTAGGGCTGTTGAAGAACGTCTACCGTTCGTCATAGCCATCCCTTACAAGGACTTACTGTAAGTGATTGACGCTCTTATCTAATGGTTTTGGAGAGCCACGTGCGACTTAACTACTCAGGTTCCCCATTGGCGGGGCGCATCTCGGGGCCCGATGACCGGTGAAGGAACATCCCAAGGGGCTTCACAAAGCATAGATTTAACAGACCTTGACAGTCTGCGTTGTTGAGCGCAGAATGGCGCCCATTTTCACCGCGTGCCTGTTGTTCGTGCCGAGACGCCGAACTGGTTCTGAAATGTTTCCGTTTGAAAGATCTCCACACGAGAGGGTAGGTCAATAATGAAGAGACTTGGATTCTTCCTCATGCTGTTGTCGCTGCTGGCGCTGTCGCTGGGCGCGTTTGCGCAGATCCAGAATGGCCAGTTCACAGGAACGATAACCGATCCATCGGGCGCGGCGATCGCCAACGCCAAAGTGACCGTGACCAACGTCGGGACCAACCTGTCGGTCACCGCCACCACCAATCCGACTGGCTCTTACGTAGCCAGAGAACTTCCGGTCGGCACCTACAGAATTACCGCCGAAGCCCAAGGATTCAAGACAACCACGAACAACGATCTGGTACTCAACGCCGGAACCATCCAGCGCGTCGACTTCACGATGCAAGTGGGGCAGACTCGGGAAGTGGTTGAAGTCACCGGAGAAGCGCGGACGGTCAACACTGAGGACTCGAAGCTGGCCTCGACGGTGAATTCAGACCAGGTCGCGAACCTGCCGCTCAACGGTCGTAACATCTATGACCTGATGCAGCTGGCGCCAGGCGCGGTCAACGTGCGCGGCGTGCTGAGCGAGAACGGCGCAAACACCGTCGTCAACGGTCTGCGCGAAGACTTCAACGGCTTCCTGATCAACGGCGCTTCGAACAAAGGCCTTAGCGGCGGCGCCGTGAACCAGCCGATCGAAGATACGGTGCAGGAATTCCAGCAGCTCACATTGAACATGTCGGCGCAGTACGGCAACAGCGCCGGCTCCGTCACCAACCTGGTGACCAAGGCTGGAACGAACAGCTATCACGGCAGCGGCTGGGAATTCAATCGTAACGACGCTTACGATGCCAACTCATTCTTCCTGAATCAAGCCGGCGTCGACCGCCAAGCTCTGCGTTTCAATCAGTTCGGTGGAACGTTCGGTGGCCCGATCATCAAGGACAAGTTGTTCTTCTTCTTGTCTTATCAGCAAGATCACTTCCGGGAATCGGCACCACCTAGCACCTTGACGGCTGAATCGCCCGAGTTCGAGACAGGCCGTGATTTCTGCCTTGCCGAATTCAGCCGCTGCCCTGCTCTACAACAACTTCAAGCCCACTCATGGGGGCGCGGCGATCTCTGATCTCACCAGCTATCTTGGTACTGGGTCGGGCTCGGGATTTTCGACGTTTACTGACTATCTTTGCGCAAACAAATCCACACCTCTGATCGCCAGCCGGATTGCGGCGGTCATCGGAGTCACTGCAGCGGACAACACCAATCTGGCGGCCGCCGGTTGCCCCACCTTGCCGTTGCAAGCTGGTACATTCCCGCGTACTGGTGTTCCGTTCGAAGTGAGTGCGCTCGCCTTCAACGGTTCCCAGAACCAGAACAACGTGGCGGAAGGAAACCTCTTCAACGGTTGGGAAGGTTCAGCGCGGTTGGACTACAACTTCAGCCAGAAAGACCGGCTGTTTACCCAACTCAACTGGAACCGTCTGAACGACGGCTTCGGCTTCCCCAACACCGTAAGCCAGAGCAACGGTCGCGGTGCGGCTTTCCTCAATCCTGTACTTCAGAAATTCCCCAATGGCCAGATCAGCTACATCCACACCTTCAGCCCCGCAGTCCTGAACGAACTGCGTGCCGGCTACACGTTGAACATCACCGGTGACGTAACCACCGCCACACCCGGCGTGCCTGATCTGCGCTTCGATGACGGCAGCATGGGCTTCGGTTCTTACGCCGGTTATCCGCAGACCTTCCACGAGAACATCTACACCTACTCGGACATGGTTTCGATTTCCCACGGCAAGCACAGCATCAAGGCTGGCGTCGACTTCCGTCGGAACATCGAAAACAGCGAGTTCAACGTAGCTCGGCCGTCGTACTACTTCTTCGATCCGCTGTTCTTTGCGGCTGACAGCCCATACACACAATCCGCCGGAGTCGATCCCGGAATTCTGACCGGGACAGACCGCTCACCTGGCCAGCAACGTCCGCCACTGGCGCAACCTTGAAATGGGCGCCTACTTCCAGGATGACTGGAAGATCACCCGCAACCTGACCCTGAACCTCGGAATGCGCTACGACCTGTACACCCGCCACACCGAGGAAAACAATCAGGTCACCACATTCATTCGGGGACCGGGAGCCGGGATTATCGACAACATTTCAACCGGCGCCGGCCAGATCCAAAGCGCGAGTATCCCGGCCGGATTAGCTGGGTTGCGACACGCCCACCGAAATTGCGCAAGCGCAGCTGGCTGGCGTTTGCGGTCCCGGTGGATTTACCAAGGCCAATAGCTTGGGCAAGGGAGATCACAACAACCTCGGACCTCGGGTGGGTTTTGCCTGGGATATGTTCGGAGACGGTAAGTCATCCCTGCGCGGCGGCTTCGGTGTCTCGTACGAGGGCACGCTTGTACAACCCGCTCTCCAACTCGCGCTGGAACCTGCCGTATTACTCGTTCAATTCCGCTACCAGTACCATCAACGGTGGAACTGACACGGTGATCTACGGACCTTACACGTGCAACCCGACTTGCGCGCCGGACACCACTGCGACTCCAACCTTCACCGGTCCGGCGACCAATCCGAACCAGGGCGTGGGAGCGCAGGCATTCGGCAACCTGACGGGCTGGGATCCAAGCAACCCGAACACTGCGATCTTGACCGGAATCGTCTATCCCGAAGGAATTCGCGATCCATACGTCTACAACTACTTCCTCGGTTTCCAGCGCGAGATCATGCCGAGGCTGGTTGTGGAAGCCAACTACGCCGGAACCACCGGACATAAGCTGTTCCGCGCCGAGAACGTCAACCGCATTCCCGGCGGTCGACTGCCCGAAGGATCCTGCGTAACCGACAACTTTGGACGGCAGCTCTGCGGGCAGGTTAATGCTGACAACCCGTTGGGACGCCTGAATCCGAACTTTGGAACGTTGCGCGTCTGGGAAAACGTTTCGAACTCCAACTACAACTCCCTGCAGCTGTCGATCAAGAAGCAGGCCACGCACGGCATGACTTTCAACGCGAACTACACCTATAGTCACGCCATTGACGAAGGCTCTACCTGGCACAGCGGCGCCACCAGTTCCAACGGAGCTGCCGCCGGCGAGGGCTACACCACGGACGTTACCCAGCCTGGTCTGGATCGAGGCAACTCGATCTTCGACGTTCGCCAACGCCTGGTGGGGAACTATGTGTACGAGCTGCCCTGGTTCAAATCGCAACAAGGCATTCTCGGCCACATCCTGGGTGGATGGAGCAACATCGGCGTGATCTCCTGGCAGACGGGAGCACACTGGGAGCCATTCCGCTCCTCCAGCCGTAAGCTGGTTGACTCGGCCGGGAACACCTGCACCGCAGCCGACGTAAACGCCGGGGACTGCACGAACAAAGGCGGCGACTACAATCTGGACGGCATCGCCAACGATCGCCCGAACGCCAATGTTTCTGGTTTGAGTAGCGCTACGCATGACCAGTGGGCGGATGGCTTCTTCCTGGCGCCGCAGCCGGCGAACCTGGTGTTCTCGACTCCCTGCCTCGGTTGCACTGGTAATCTGGGTCGCAACACGTTCGTCGGACCTAGCTTCGTAGGTTGGGATACCTCAGTCCACAAGCAGATCAAGGTCACTGAACGTGTGAATATGGAGTTTCGTGCGGAAGCATTCAACACTCTTAACCACACGAACTTCCAACTTCCCGGTGCGCACAGTGCCGGCAACAACAAAATCACCAATGCTAACTTCGGCCAGGCTGGTTCAACCTTCAATCCTCGGCAAATGCAGCTGGGATTGAAGATTTCTTTCTAACCTGACCCTTCGCTAGAAATTGGGGTCTGCTTCGCACAAACGAAGCAGGCCCCTTTGTTGTTAGTAATCAAAAGCAGGCCTGAGGATTAGTCATGCGTAAGCCAATTCAGGCACGGCCTCTCTTTTGCGCAATGCTCACACTGCTGCTCTTCGCGTCCCTTCCAAGACAAATTCTTGCGCAGGCCGGCAGCGGAAGTATCGTCGGCCGGGTTCGAATCGCTCCGGGAAACGAACTCAAATCATCGGTGCTGGTTAATCTGAGCACCCGTGGTGCAACCATAAATTCGGTGTACACCGACAACGAAGGCAATTTCGGTTTCGACGGTCTTCCGGGAAACCTTTATCACGTCGAGATAAACGAGACAGGGCTATTTACCAGTACATGAAGAGGTTGTCATTGATCCGGTGACAACCACGATGAAAATTTTGACGCTCTATTTGACCCCACGTGACGTTAAAGCCAAGCCAACCGACTCCATCAAGGGCGGTAACACGCGCCTCGCCGATTCTGCGCAGTACACCAAACAGATCCCCAAGCCGGCCCGCAAAGAGTTTGAAAAAGGAGTACGTTTCGACAAAAATGGAAAGTCCGACGAGGCCATCGATCGCTATCAGAAAGCTATTGAGATCTGGCGCCTGATTTCTACGAAGCGCGCAATAACCTCGGATCAGACTTACTGGCGAAGTCGCGATTTGCCGAAGCCCAAGAGCAGTTCGAGCAAGTGATCAAAGTCAATCCCAGCGATGCCGCTGCCTACTTCAACTTGGCAAATCTCTCCCTTCTAACCCAACAGCTCGAAAAAGGACACCAATGGGTTGAGCAGGGCCTGAGCAAAACAACCGGACTCGGCCTTCGGACATTTCCTGCAAGGCTCTCTTTACGCTCGAAGCGGACGGCCAAATGAAGCGGAGATCGCCCTGAAGAGGTGCCTGGAACTCGATCCCATCATGTCTAAGGCCCACCTGGCACTGGTGAATCTATATGTGCAGCAGAACGAAAAGGAGAGGCTGTTTCCGAACTCAGAGCATTTCTGAATGCTTTCCCGGAGGATCCGTTCGCTCCCCAGTGCTCGCGAAGTCCTGCAAAAGCTTGAAGGCGGCGCCCTGAGCCCCATTCCCGCAATAGAACTTCCTCGATGGGACACAATCACAGGATGGGGAGCAATCTGGCAGAACTTCTGTTCTATCTTGCACGCCAGCGCATACTCTTGCTGCGCTGCTTTGATCTGATTCAATCTCTGGTACGCAAAGGCCAAGTTCAGATGAGCCTCAGCCAGATTGGCATCGAGTTCAATCGCCCGTTTGTAGCTCTCGACCGCCCTGGCAAGTCGATTCGTGTGGCCGTAAGCGATGCCCAAAAAATTGTAAAGAGGCGCATCGTTCATGCCAAGTTCTGCAGCTTTGGCGAGATGCTCCGCGGCTTCTGCGTAATCCTGCCGCTGGAAATAGAGCAGCCCCAGATCACGCCGCAGATGGGGCAAAGCTCCCTGAATCGAAACTGCTTTCTTGTAATCCGCAATCGCTGCGTCTTTGTCAGTCTTTGACTCGATGAGGCCCAGTTGATACCAGGCCCGATAGTTCGCCGGATTCACCTTCAGCGCATTTCGCGACCACTGCGACGGCTTCGTCCGGCTTGTCCCAGATAGATAGACAGCGACGAGCAAGTCCGGTCATGGCCTGATCAAAATTCGGATTCAACTGCAAGCACTTCTGGAATGCGGCGGATGCCTCTTCCCATTTCTGCTGGCGCGCTGCACCTTCTCCCAGCATGAAAGGAACGATGTACATCTGCGGATCTTTCTCCTGCACTTTTGCCAGCAATTCCTCGCCGGCTGGAAAAGTTGCCGGCGTGAAACGCGTCCCCTGCTTCGAGGATAGCATTAAATTCCCACAGCTTGCTCTTGGGATCGGGCAAGCCGGCAGCCAGTGCCTCTGGAGAAACCGGGGAGCGATATGCCACGTAGCCCAACGCACGAAGCTTTTCCAGCGCGTCCGGACTCAGCGCTGCGTTTCCGGTTTCTGCCGGATTATATGGATTCTGTCGCAGCAAGGACTGCAGCTTGTCCTCCAGCACGGCGACGGTGGCACGTCTGCTGGTGAGCCAGATTATTTTTTTCCGCCGGATCGGCAATCACATCGTAGAGTTCCGGTTCAGGCGCCTCGATGTAATGGTAACGGCGAGTCTGCAATGCGTGCAACGGGCTCCAGCCGAACGAACTGAAAGAATAGAAGCTCTCGCTGTAAGCAGCATCATCCTCCGAGGTATCTGTCGCCAGATCGCCCAAAAGGCTCCGCGACTGAAACTGCTTTTCGCTCAAGGCGTTCTTTCCGGCAAATTGGGTCAGTGTCGGAGCCACCGCAACCGTCTCAACCGGTCTCGCAACTCGGCCCGGCCGAAAGCCGCTTCCGGCGGGCGGTTTCACGATCAGCGGAATATGAACGGTCGAGTTGTAAACGAAGAATCCATGTTCCTTTTCGCCGTGGTCGCCCAGAGATTCTCCGTGATCGCTGAGAAAGACGATCAAGCTGCGGTGGTAAAGCTGGTTCTGCTTCAGCCACGAGATTAAGCGTCCCAATTCATGATCGGCATAGGCAATCTCGCCGTCGTAGAGATGGCTGCGATATTGCGTTCGGAAAGGCTCAGGCGGATCGTAGGGGCTGTGGGGATCGTACAAGTGCAGCCAGAAGAAAAATGGACGCTGAGACGTCCTGGCCTGGTTGAGCCACTTCAAAGCGCGGGTGACGCTTTCTCCTGCTTTGCGATCGACCAGTCCGATATCTTTTTGCTGAAAAGTAGTGAGCCGGAAAAGCATCGTCGTAAAAATCGAATCCGCGCGCCAGTCCCCAACTGCGATCCAGCACGAACGCGCTGACCACTGCGCCCGTCGCGTAACCCTGCTGTTTGAAAACCTGGGCCACCGAGCGAAAGCGTCTCATCGAGAGGCTGCCCGGTGAAATCCTGCACCCCATTCTGAAACGGATAGGTGCCAGTCAGGATGGCGGCATGCGACGGCCAGGTAAGCGGCACCTGCGAAATGGCGCGCTCAAAGACGATGCCATCGTGAGCCAGGCCGTCCAGGGTCGGAGTCTGGACGTCGGTCGCGCCGTAACAGCCCAAGTGATCGGCGCGAACCGTGTCGATCGTGATGAGAATCACATTGGCTGCTGGACTGACCAGACGGAGCACGACGTTGCCAGGGCACAGCCGCCTCCGGCACAGAACGCAGGCGTCAGAGTTGGAGAAAGTGTTTCAAATGAAAACCGAATCAAGATCCAGAACGATGTCGCCGCTGCAATGCGATTATTGCGGCCGTGCCTGCTGGGCCTGCGCATTTCTTCCTGGGCCTCGTCGTTCAAACCTTTCGTCGACAGCGCTTTGGCCAACGCAACATGATTTCCGGGATCGTTGCGGAGCCAAGTTCCACCGCGCGACGAAGCTCGGCTGAGCGCATCATCCACCTGTCCCTGGTACAGCAAAGACTTCTCCCAAACCGCGATGACCCAGAGCATAATCGGGCGAAATAGTCAGCGATTGACGAAACGCAGCCAGCGCCTCGGTCATCATCTTTTTCTGCAAATAGGCGACTCCCAGATTGTAGGCGGCGGAGAAATTGCTCGGATCCAATTCCAGCGTTCGCTTCAAAGCTTGAATGGCATGATCGAAGTCGCCCGCCCGCGCATACGCCAGGCCCAATTGAAATGCTGCCAGAGCGTAATCCGGGCTCAGTTGCATGACTCGCTCGAGTTGCTCCACCGGCTTGGGAAATTCGCGCATCCGGTAGTAATTCAGTCCCAGCAGGTAGTGCACAGACACGGAATCAGGATCGGTCTTCAGCGCCAGATTGAGTTTCTCGGTGGAATCTGAATAGTTGCCGTGCTGGCTCTCGGCCATCGCGTCAGAAATCAGTTCGTAAACCTGGATGCGATCTTTGGGATCAGGCAGTAAGTTGCCGCTCGTGACCGGTCGGATTTCCCACCGCCAGAGAAGCCGGCATAACCGAGAGACTTCAATCTCTCCATCAGCGCGGGATCGAGACCGGTCTTCTCCGCCAGTTCCTGTCCTGCGCTGTATTGCCGGATCAGAGCGGTCAGACGGGCTCGCATTTCCTCGCCAACCGCCTTTTTATCTCTGATACAGATTTTGGGTCTCGCCCGGATCTTTGGTCAAGTCGTAAAGCTCGGGTTTGGGCGCATCGATGAAGTGGTAATTCTTGGTTTCAACGCCGCGCAGTTCGCTCCAGTTGAAGTGCAGGCGCGGCAGAAAAGTTTCCGCATACAAGCTTGCGAGCTTCATCCGTCTGCCTCGGTCTTGATCAGCGGAAGCAGGCTATGACCCTGCACCTGTGGTGGGACTTCCATTTTCAAAGCGTTGAGAACGGTCGGCATCAGATCCGCCAGACTGACGAGGTCGGACATGCGGTTTGACGACGGAGGGCCTTGCGAATGACTTCCCGGCAAATGAACGATGAACGGAACATGCAGCGTTGCGTTGTAGATGAAGAAACCGTGAGTTTTTTCTCCGTGCTCTCCCAGACTCTCGCCGTGATCGCCGCTCAGAACGATCAAGGTGTTGTTGTACAAGCCTTTTGACTTTGAGAAACCGGATCAGGCGTCCGACCTGCGCATCGGCGAAAGCAATCTCCCCGTCGTAAGGACGGTCTTTGTATTCGCTGGCATAAGGAGCGGGTGGGCGATACGGATAGTGCGGATCGTACAGGTGCATCCACAGAAAAAACTTCTTCTTGTAATTCTTGCTTAGCCAATCGAGCGTGACATCCGCCACCACGTTGCCGGGACGCTCCATCTCTTCCAGGTTCGATTCCTGCAGGCGATTGAAATCAAAGTGATCGTAGTAGAAATCGAATCCGCGATTCAGTCCGAAGCGCGAATCCAGCACCGCCGAACCGATTACGGCGGCGGTTGCGTATCCGTGTTCCTTGAGCACCGACGCCAGAGTCGGCTGAGTGGGGCTCAGTTTGTTGGCGGCGAAATCGTGCATGCCGCTCAGCATGGGATACGTGCCGGTAAACATCACGGTGTGCGAAGGCAGAGTGACCGGCACGGCGGTGTAAGCGCGCTCGAAGCGCGCGCCGTCGGCGGCCAGCGCGTCGATGTTGGGAGTGCGAATCTGCTTGTAGCCGTAACACCCAAGGTGGTCGGCGCGTAAGGTGTCGATCGTGATCACCACCACGTTGGGCGGCGCAACCGGCGCGGCGAAGGCTGTGGATGCCCAAGAGAGCAAAGCTGACGGTCAACAGGAATACGAGAGACCGGGAGAAAATCATTGGATAGACAAAATTATATCCCAGCAACACCGCAGCAGCTGCGCCGTAACCGGCGCTGAATATGCTAGTCTGAAACTGCGTGAACGGTCGTTCGAATCCTGGCTGATTTGTGCCCTGGCCGGTTCCTTTCATACCGTCGAAATCAGCGGCCATGCAGGCACGGGCCAAACCTCAAGCGGGCTCCGCTGGTCCTGAAGTTTTTCTTGTCACCATCGACACGCTACGCGCCGACCACGTTCACTGCTACGGCTACGAATCATTCAGACGCCGGCGCTCGATGGACTCGCCGAGAGGGCATTCGCTTCACCCAGGCATTCACCCCCAGTCCGATCACCAATACCTCGCACACCAGCATTCTGACCGGACTGTTGCCCAGCACTCATGGCGTCACCGATTTTGCCGTTCCGCTGGCGCCGACGCATCCCACGCTGGCCGAATTGCTGAAGAAAAGCGGCTATCACACTGCCGCGTTCATCGGCGCAGTCATTCTTGACAGCAAGACGCTGGCGCCGGGACTCGATCGCGGATTCGATTTCTACGACAACTTTCCCGAGCATTCGCAGACAAAATCGCGCTGGGGACGAGTGGAACGCCGCGGCGTGGACGTTGTGCAGCATGCGGAGACCTGGATGACCGCGCATCCCGCGGGCCCGCATTTTGTTTGGATTCATCTGTACGATCCCGCACGATCCTTACGAGCCACCAGCGCCTTTCTCGCAAACCTACAAAGATCGTTTGTACGACGGCGAGATCGCCTACGCCGATTCGGCTCTGGCAAACTTTGTCGCCTATCTGAAGAAGACTGGCCGCTATGAAAACGCTCTGATCGTGGTCGTCGGAGATCACGGCGAAGGTCTGGGTGAGCATCACGAAAACACTCACGGAATTTTTCTTTACGACTCCACCACGCACGTTCCTCTGATCGTAAAACTACCTGCGAAGGGGGTTACCCGAAACAGCGATGCGAAAACTGGTTGAAACCCAGGTACGCACCATTGACATTCTGCCGACGATCACAGAGTTGTTGCATGTGCCGCCCCCCGAACGGCTCGACGGAGAATCGCTGCAACCGTACTTTGGAGGCACGGAAACCAAGAACCTGACTGCCATTGGTGAAACGGACTACCCTTTGCGTTTTGGCTGGGCGCCATTGCGTTCAGTGCGGGCCGAAGGATTCAAATTCATCGAAGCGCCGCGGCCCGAGTTGTACGACCTGCGCGTCGATCCGGGAGAGATCGCAAACCACTACCAAGCGTCCAACACAATGGCGCAGAAGTTTCGCGAGGTACTGGTTAAAGTCGAAGAGAATGCTGACCGCCCTCCGGCTACCGAGCAACAGTAAGTCGGCTCCGGCCGCGACTGAACAATTAAAAGCTTTGGGATATCAGAATCGGAGTGACGCCGGCAACGCATCCGAGCTCTCAAAACTTGCCGGATCCAAAAGACAAGATCGAAGAGCAAAACCTGTTGCATACGGCGATGATGGCCTCGGATGACAACCGCGCCGGACGAAGCTCGCAGTGCGCTCTGGAGAAGGTACTGCAACTGGATCCCAAATCACCCACGGCGCTGCGACAGTTGGGGGAGCTCGAGCTGCAGGCGGGCGACTACAAAAAGGCGGCTGAGCATCTGAAGCAAGCAAGAGAAGTCCGTCCCGAGGATTCAACTGCTGCATTCTACGAAGGCCAGGCGCGCGAAAAAACCGGCGATCTCGCGGGCGCACGCGACGCGCTCGAAGCGAGCCTGAAACTTACTCCGGGACAGTTCCCTGCCCGGTTGCTGCTGGGCCAGGTTTATCTCGGACTTAAAGACGCAAACAACGCCGCAGACCAGTTTGAAGCTGCGCTGCTTCTGCAGCCGAAAAGCAGCCAAGCGCAGCTTGGTTTGACGCAGGCGCAGCAATTGCAAAAGGGTCAACAATGAGAGCGGCATTGTCATGCGCCCCCGCGAATTTGTCGAAATATCTCCTGTTAGGATTCAGGAGATCGAAGTGATCGAAGAAGCAATTGAGATTCGCACTCCCGACGGCACGGTCGACGCTTTTCTATACCGCCCCGAGGGCAGCACCCGTTATCCAGGCGTCCTGCACTTGACCGACATTGGGGCATTCGGCCCGCTTCACATGACATGGCGGCGTGTAGCGGCGGAGGGTTACGCGGTGCTTCAGCCCAATGTGTTTTATCGCACTGGAAAGCCGCCGTGTTTGATTTCCCGCGAAGCCGGCGACGAGCGCATGATGAAGCGATTCGCCGAGCTGTCGGCCCACTAACCCCGGACGCCTGCGCGTGATACCGCCGCCTATATCGACCACCTTGCCGGTAATGAATGTGTTAGTGACGGGGCTATGGGAGTGGTGGGCTACTGCTTCACCGGCAAAATGGCTCTCTACGCCGCGAAGGTTCGTCCAGGAAGAATCGCTGCCGCCGCTTCTTTTCACGGCGGTCGCCTGGTGACTGACGGCCCCGATAGCCCCCATCTTCTCCTGCCCGATATCAAAGCCCGGCTTTACTTCGGACATGCGACCCATGACCAAAGCATGCCTGCGGAAGCGATCGACAAGCTCAACCGGGCGCTCGAAGCCTGGGGCGGGAAGTATGAGAGTGATATCTACGAGGGTGCCCGTCACGCCTGGACCATGCCCGACAGTACCGTATATAACCAGCCACAAGCGGAACGCGCTTTCGAAAAATTGGAGGAATTGTTTTCGCAAACGCTAAAGTAGGTGAGCAGGCGCCCACCCGACAGCGGGCGAGACGCCGGCGCTATTATCGGCCACGCTTAGCGATCGCTCGCACTTGGATGAGGTGGTTCACGTCATGCCCTGCGACCAGATTCACCAGATGTTCTACGCTTTCTTTTCCGCGTTCCTGGTGTTGGCCGTAGTTCTTCCACAAATGGCGGGGTACCATCCTCAAGACCTTCAAATTACTCTCTCGCAGGGTACGGAAAGTCTCCAGCGAGATCCTTGCATCGCCTCTGCGGTAGTTGAAGGCTTCCGCCCACGCATCCTGATCGAAGGCCTGAATGGCGGTACCGTTGGCAGTCAACATAAGGCGTACGCGATAACCGATCACCAGTTCCGCATCAGCTAAGTGTGACAGTATCTCAGCGATAGACCACTTATCGGGGGCGGGCCGCCTGCTGAGTTGCTTTTTGCTTAGCGATGCGATCAGCCTCGCTAAGGCTTTGGGAGTGGATTGTTGCAAACGTAGCGGGTCCTTGCTCCGGCTGTAACTCAGCAGGCGCTTCGTATATTGCCCCGGGCTTTCCTGCATGATTTCCTCCTCGAAACAAGACAAGTTTTGTTAAGGCAAGCTTAAATGGGAAAGAGCGCCGCAAGGGCGCTCCCGTAAAGCCAAAAAACTGGTTACTGGAGAGGAATATACTCCACTAACGGACGGCCATCACCAGAATTCGGATGTGCATCATATTCAAGAGTTCAAAGACCTCGGGACTTGGTGCGACACTCCCGTGGGCTTAGTTCTTCGCGTTAAAAAATCTTGGTCCGGGAGCACCGTGTGTTCAGATTGATCACTAAACTTTCACTGACATTACTGCTGATCACTGCCAGTCTGATTCTGACCGCTTGTCCGACGCGTACCAGCATTGAAAGAATCAATCGCGACCCCGGACGGTATGTGGGGAGAGAGGTAGCCATCGCGGGACACGTAACAACCTCCTTCGGCGCGCTCGGTTCCGGCGTCTTTGAAGTGGATGACGGATCAGGCCGAATGTGGGTGTTCAGTCAACGCTACGGAGTACCCGGCAATGGTGCCAGAGTTGCCGTACGGGGTCGCCTAGAGCAAGGATTCAGTTTCGGGGGACGCAGTTTCGCCACTATCCTGCGCGAAACTGAACGCAGGCATTAATACAATCAATGGGGGCGGATACTCCTATCTGTCCCCTTGAACCAAACTGACTGCGGATGGTCTTAGGCTTTAGCTCTGGCGCGGAGGATTAGCGAGAGGGGTCTGGTCGGGCACCGCTTGCGATTCCCGAATTTCCAACTTCATTTGTCTCAGGTTGGTGGCTTCGGCGGGGTCCATTCCAGCCTTCAGATCGGATTTCTCTACAAAATACCGCCAGCCAGCGTGACGATCTTCCGAACTCTGTCCGGTTTCGAAGTGTTTAACTCTGATGTCAGCGTTCTCCCGGCCCTTGACCACCAGAACAACGCCCCCGGACTCGTAGGTCCGGATATTGTGTCGGATGATAGCGTAGGAAGCTTTCGATTCGTCGCGTGTCAGAGGTTCCTCTTTAACGGGGGAAAAACTTTTAGCTTTCAACTTTTGTTTCCAGATTGCGTGTCCGCCGGTTGGTTAACGCGGCGAACACGCTTTCTATCGAAAGTTGCCGCTCCAGCTCTTACAGCGGACGAACGTTCTCAGCTTGCCAGCCCTTTGGCCCCTTTGTCACATCGAACTCCACGCTCTGGCCCTCCTGCAAGCTGCGGAAGCCGCCTGCCTGGATCGCCGAGAAGTGGACAAATACATCTTCGCCACTCTGACGGCTGATGAAGCCGTAGCCCTTGGCGTCGTTAAACCACTTTACTGTTCCTTGTTCTGCCATTTTGTTACTGTTTCCTTTTCAATCGATTTACGCTGTGAGATCGGAGGTACTAAGGGCGGTTCAAGCTGGTATGCAAGAAGCTGCTCAACAACCGATTCTAATCAAACGCAACAATAGTTTACCAGAAAACGCTCAATTCGGGTTGATAAATCGCGTCCCGCCGCATTAGCGACGGTTCCCTCGGTAACCTGCTTGTCCCCCCATCAATCCAGCGTTGCAATCTCCTTCTCGACGATAGTTTCTGTATTTTCCTTCACTTCGACGGATAGCGGGTATAATTGTCCCACCCTTAAACACGAAGACCTACGCAATCTGCCATCTGCGCCTTCGCGATTGAGAGAAGCAGTCTCCGGCCAGGCGCTTATATCCAGTACCGCGGATAGCCTTTTCCGGACCAGAGGTGCTTCGTTGGGTGATCGTGTCTAACCAGCCTTAGAGCTTTTCGACTGCACGTTTTCGGACAGTTGGGTCACGGAGGAGCAGAACTATGTCGCAGTTCAACGGAGACAAAGCCAGATTCAACCGGGAACGCAAGCAGAACATCCAGCGCCGTAAGCGGAATAAGGCGCTTTTTGAGGCCGCCACCGCGAACGGTGGCAGCCCGGCAACAGCCAAAAAACCCGCCAGCGTGACGGACGGCGGCAAACACAGGGATTAGACCGGTCACGCTTTCTGGCGCTATTTGCCGATCTCCTGCAGCGCTGACAAACAGCGTGCAAAAGTCGATCTGGAAATTTTGAGTTACACTTAGCTGGCAGCAAGAGGAACTATATGAAGAAGCTGTTCGTTGGCAACATACCCCACAGCACCACCGAAGCAGAGTTGCGGACACTGTTCGAGCCCCATGGCGCAATCGAGCAAGTCAGCATCGTGACTGATCGCGACACCGGTCGTTCGCGCGGCTTTGCCTTCGTCGAAATGACAGATTCCGCTGAGGCTGAAAAGGCCATCGCTGCGCTCAATGGCAAGGAATTAGGCGGTCGCGCACTGAATATCAATGAAGCCCGTCCCAAGACCGATCGTGGCGGTCCGCCACGCGGCGGTGGTGGTGGTCGTCCCGGTGGCGGTGGTGGTCGTCCGGTGGTGGGGGACGCTCCGGCGGTGGTGGCCGTTCCAGCGGTGGCGGTGGACGTGACGATTATCAAGGTCATGCGCGTCAGCCCCGCGAGCCACGCTGGTAGCGGACGAGACTGAAGAAAGTTCAAAATTTACGAATATATATTTGTAGAAATTCGTTCTGTCAAAAAAATGCCTTTTGGAGGTGTCTATGTCTGGTCGAGGCCGTTCCAGCTTCACCAAGCGTCAAAAAGAGCGCTCACGGCAAGAAAAACAAAAAGAAAAAGCCGAGCGCAAGGTTCAGCGAAGATCGGAAAAGCCCGCAACTGGATCCGACGAACTTACACCCGAGGACTTCGCCGCGGCTGCCGAGCAGTGGGCACTGCCGGGCGAGTCGAATATGGAAGAAATGGAATAGCTCCCAAGAATCTTAATTGAGCATAGAAAGGGCGTGGCTTTTGAGCCGCGCCTTTTCCATTTGTCACCGGTGCAGCGTCGATTGCGTTCTTGCAAAAATGAACCCTTCGACGAGTCAATAAAGTCTAAAAACAGTGAGTTCATCTCCAATACCGAAACCCAAGCCGACCCTGACTAAGCAACAGTTGCGCACTGTGTTACCTGCTGTGTGGGAACTGATGCGTGCTCGGCGTGGCCTGCTTGCCTTGGGTTTTTTGCTAATGATCGTCAATCGTGTTTCGGGCCTGGTGCTTCCCTACTCCACTAAGTTCCTGATCGACAGCGTCATCGCCAAACACCATATTGAATTGTTACGACGGTTGGTTTCGCTGGTTCTGTTTGCCACGATCATTCAGGGGATCACATCGTTTGCGCTGACTCAGTTGCTCTCGAAAGCGGCCCAGCGTTTGATCGCGGAGCTTCGTCAAAAAGTTCAAACTCACATCTCCCATCTCCCCGTCGCTTTTTACGACTCGAATAAGACCGGCACGCTGGTGTCGCGGATCATGACCGATGTGGAAGGTGTCCGAAACCTGTTGGGAACAGGCCTAGTCGACTTGGTGGGCGGCCTGCTTACCTCTGGAATCGCACTGGTCGTGCTGTTTCGCATCAGCCCGGTGATGACTGCATTGGCATTCAGCTTTCTGCTGTGTTTTGCGATAGCGCTAAACAAAGCGTTCAGCACGATCCGGCCCATCTTCCGGCAGCGTGGAAAAATCAACGCCGAGGTGACGGGCCGCCTGGCGGAATCTCTGGGCGGCGTTCGCGTGATTAAGGGTTATCACGCTGAGGAGCGCGAAGAGGCTGTGTTTGCCGGAGGCGTGCGCCGCCTGCTCGACAACGTGATGCGCACCCTCACCGCGACCTCCGTCATGAGCCTTTCGGCAAGCCTGTTGATGGGGGTGGTGGGAGCCATCATCATGTACATGGGCGCACACCAGATTATGGCTGGCAGCCTCACCATCGGCAGTTTCTTTACATACACCCTCTTCCTGGGATTTTTGGTGGCGCCCATCATTCAGATCGTTTCCATCGGAACCCAGCTTACGGAAGCCCTGGCGGGATTGGAGAGGACACAGGAAATTCTGCACGAACGGCCCGAAGATCAAGATCCCCACCGCACCGTAATGCTGCATGACATTTACGGAAAAGTAGAATTCGACCACGTGATCTTCAGCTACGATGGCAGCCGCACCGTATTGCACGATATCTCGTTCCAGTCTGAACCGGGAACGGTAACGGCTCTGGTGGGATCTTCCGGTTCAGGGAAGTCGACCATCATTGGATTGATCTCCGCTTTTTATGTGCCCACCGAGGGCAAAGTCTTGGTTGACGGAGTCGATCTAAGCACGGTCCGCCTCGACTCATATCGCACGCGGCTCGGCGTTGTATTGCAAGAATCATTTTTGTTCGACGGCACTATCCGCGAGAATGTTGCGTTTTCCAGACCCGAAGCCAGCGAAGACGAAATCATGCGTGCTTGTCGCATCGCGCGCGTGGATGAGTTTGCCGAAAGCTTTCCGGACAAGTACGACACTATCGTTGGCGAACGGGGGGTCAAGCTTTCTGGCGGGCAGCGACAGAGAATTTCGATTGCGCGCGCCATCCTCGCGGAACCGCGCATCTTAATTCTGGATGAAGCCACGTCCAGTCTTGATTCCGAGTCGGAAGAGTTGATCCAGCATGGCTTGTCTTATCTCATGCAGGGACGCACTACCTTCGTGATCGCGCACAGGCTTTCCACGATCCGGCGCGCCGACCAGATTCTGGTGATCGAGCAAGGACAGATTGTAGAACGCGGCACGCATGAACAGCTGTACGCCCTGCGAGGCCGATATTTTGATCTCTATACCAAGCAGCAGGGTTTGCAAGACAACTTGTTCCTCGCCCCTGGCGAGGGCGACACGGTGGTTGCGCCTTCGGAAGACAATGCCCGAGGTAAAAATGGCGATGGCGACGTGACCCCTGCGGACGCCTTACGATTGATCCGGGGGGAAGTACGCTAAGCAGGGTTTTCGCACGCAAGACTTTTTAATGACCGAAGCCGTTAATCAGCCCAGTGCCCCTTACGCCATCCAACTTGTGGATCTGTCCCGTCATTACCAAATGGGCGAGACGCTGATACGTGCCGTGGATGGCCTTTCGGTTCAAATACGAGCTGGAGAATTCGTGGCTCTGCTGGGCAGTTCAGGCTCCGGCAAATCTTCCCTTCTGAACCTGATTGCCGGGCTTGATCGCCCTACCTCCGGGAAGGTGTTTGTTGAAGATAGAGATCTAGCGAAGCTCTCGCGCGAGGAACTCGCCAAATACCGGTTGCGCACCGTCGGCATGGTCTTCCAATCATTCAACCTGGTTTCGCGAATGACGCTGCAAGAAAATGTTGAACTGCCTCTGCGATTTGCTGAGGTTGATCGCCGCCAGCGGGACGCCCTGGCGCTCCGCGCGCTGGAACGCGTTGGCTTGGGCAAGCGTGCCACTCATCGTCCGGGTGAGCTTTCCGGCGGTGAGCAACAGCGGGCTGCGCTGGCGCGGGCATTGATCAATCAGCCAAAGCTGCTTCTGGCCGACGAACCCACAGGCAACCTGGACAGTCATACGGGAACCGAAATCATGAATTTCATTCGCGAATTCAACGAGTCGCTGGGAATGACAATTGTGATGGTGACTCACGAGCGGGACCTCGCCGAGCGATATGCCAAGCGGATGATTTTTCTGGCTGACGGTAAGCTGATTGACGATCATCCAAACTCGACCGCGATCAGCACAGAGGCACCCGAGAACCACCAATGAAAACCTACGATCTTACTGAGCTGGCCCTGCGCAATTTGCGCGAATCGTCACTAAGAAATTCCCTGACGATCATCGGCATTTCTGTAGGAGTAGCTTCTTTGGTCGCAATGCTTTCTCTGGGTATCGGCTTGCAGAAACTGGCGACCCGTCGACTGGTAAGTTCTGGTCTTTTTGACACGGTTGTCGTAATGTCGCGACGCGATCTTCGGGGATTCGGGCGCGATGATGAAAGAAATACCGCCACCGCCGCCGAAAGCCGCACTCTTGACGAAGCTGCGCGCCAAGAGATCGAGCGGTTGCCGGATGTGCTGGAGGCTTATCCGGACATCCGGTTCATCACTGAGCTTCGCTATCAAGGTAACCCACACTTAACCATGGTGTCGGGGATTCCAGATTCGGCGAGATCGAACGACGCGTTTTCGGGAATTCAGGGCAGTTTCTTTTCTTCCGATAGTGCGCCCGAGGTAATTCTGCAGAAGTCATTCGCCGCCGAACTGTTGGGCAAGAACACCAAGTCTGGCCAGGATGATGAGATACCAGTCGCCGATCTTGCCAAGCCACTCTTGGGTCAGAAACTAGTCATGCGCTATGCGCAGCGCGTGGCATCAGCGGAAACCCCGCAAAGAGCCAAAGCAGACTCATCCTCAACCGTCGGCAACGTCGAAAATCAGACTCAGCAACTATCAGATTCAGCCTATTCGGTGATTTCCCGTGAGCAAGATTTCAAGATTGTCGGAGTCTCCGACCTCGATCCAGACAGTATGCGCGGAGCGGCACGGGCACGCGTCTTCCTGCCGCTGAAAATGGCAGAGAGTTTGCACGTAATGCAACCTTCCGATCTGCGGGACAGCGTACGCGGATTTAACAAACAGCCCAGCTATTCCACGATCAGCGCACGTGTAAAAGGCCCCAAGCAGATCGAATCGGTCGAGCAGGCCATTAAGAAGTTGGGCTTCAACACATTTTCCATCCTGGATGCTACTCGCAGCTTGCGTCAGTTCTTTGCGGTACTCGATCTGTTCCTGGGAATTTTTGGCAGCCTGGCGCTGGCGGTGGCGTCAATTGGAATTGTGAACACGCTGGTGATGGCTATCCTTGAGCGACGCCGCGAAATTGGAATCATGAAAGCCATTGGGGCCAGCGATGGTGACGTGAAGAAGCTCTTCTTCGCCGAGGCTGGAGCCATGGGAGTGTTGGGCGGCATCGTTGGAGTGACGTTGGGCTGGCTTATCGGGCATGTAATCAACATCGGAACCAATATCTATCTGAAACGCCAGTCGCTGCCCCCGGAAAGCTTTTGGTCCGTGCCTTGGTGGCTGGTGGGTGCGGCCGTTGTTTTCGCAATTGTGGTCAGCCTGGTTTCAGGACTGTACCCGGCAGCTCGTGCCGCCCGGCTAGATCCCGTGCAAGCACTGCGCTACGAGTAAACTCAAATTATGGTTCGATTTGGCCGGGTCTCCTTACTACTCCTCACTTTATTTCTGCTTCCCATAGCGGCAAAAGCTCAAGGACGAACCGATTGCGACGCCGTGCACAGTCGCATCCTAAGGCAGCCGGTTCACTACTGTGTGCAGTTGCCTGCCGGCTACGATTCAACCGACGCGAAACCGCAGCGCTATCCGGTGCTCTATTTTCTGCATGGTCTGGGCCAGAACGAACAAACCATGTTCAGCGCGGGGGGGTGGAGCCTGATCGAAGACTTGCGCCGGCAACACAAAATCAGCGATTTTTTGATCGTCGCACCGGAAGGAGGACACAGTTTCTACATCAATTCGGCGGACAATTCCTTCCGTTACAGCGATTTTTTCATACAGGAATTCCTGCCGCATATCGAAGCCCGGTATCGTGTTCGTCCAGGCCGTCAGGGCCGGGCGATTACGGGGATTTCAATGGGAGGTTATGGCGCATTGCGTTTCGCCTTCGCGCATCCCGAATTATTCTCCGCGGTCAGCGCCCAAAGCCCAGCCCTGATTGCCCAAACTCCACAAGACATGGGCGCGGTGGGGGGATCAAATCGGACTGTCGATCGTCTGCTGGGGCCAGCCTTCGGACAGCCCATCAACATGGCACATTGGAAACAGAACAGCGTTTTCGCCGTGGCCAAGGCGAATCAGTCCAACTTGCGAAAGCTAGCAATTTATTTCAACTGTGGCCAGTCCGACGACTTTGGATTCGAGGACGGAGCAGCGTCGTTGCACCAGCAATTGCAGGCAGAAGGCGTCAGGCACGAATACCATTCATATCCCGGTGACCACAGTTTCACCTACTTTCTCGCGCATATGGGTGAGGTCATTGAGTTCCACTCACGCGCATTTGCACAACAAAAATAGTCCACGGCTTTCAGTTGTTGCGACCCGTCTATTTATGCCATCCTTCTGGACGGATCGGGGTTCATCCCTTGCACCTGTGATCCCACTCCTGGCAAAGAGGTGATTGATGGCGTGCAGTCCAGCGATGTTAAAAGGCGTTCCCCTATTTGCTTTGCTCGATGATGACGAAACCGCAGTGTTGGCAGCTCAAGTCGAGCTCAAAACTTTTGTACCACGTCAGCGGATCTGGAAGATTGGCGATCCCGGCGGACAGGCCTACGTCCTCGTTTCAGGTGCGGTACGGGTAACCATGGTGGATGAAGACCACCAGGAAGTTGTGGTCGACCAGCCGGTGCAGGGCGAATTCTTTGGCTTTGCCTCGATGCTGGAACAAACCGCCCACCAAACCGAGGCGGTTGCAATGGTCGAAACTGTTTGCCTTGAAGTAGATCGGGACGATATCGCCACTCTGCTGCAGCGGAAACCTCATGCTGGAATGGATATGTTGACTGTGTTGGGTCGCCAATTTCATGCATCCCAACAACTGGTGAGACTGCGTGCCACCCGCAATCCCAACGACATTATTGAAGAAGACATGACTTTCGGTGAGCGAATTGCCGATGCGGTCGCGAGTTTCGGTGGCTCATGGACATTCATCATCACCTTCGCCGTAGCGATTTGCGCTTATACCGCGTTCAATGTCCTAGCCCGCCGCATCGCCTGGGATCCATATCCCTTCATCCTGCTGAACCTGTTCCTCTCCATGCTCGCAGCCATTCAGGCGCCGGTCATCATGATGAGCCAGAATCGTCAGGACACCAAAGACCGGCTGCGGGGTGAACTTGATTACGACGTCAACCGGCGCGCCGAGTCTGAAATCCAGGGCCTGGCTCGCAAATTGAATTTATTGGGGGACAAGATCGGAGACGTAGAAGATCTTATCCGGCAAAAAATATAACGCTGCCGCGTCGTGGGGACAGCCGCCCCGGGCTGTCCGCCGGAGCGAAGCTCGGTAGTGCCCTCGAAACGATGGCAAGCTGATCATGCCCTCTCAGGATTAGGCGCAGTTATTTCAAACTCTAGTTGTTGCTTACCCAGCACTGGATGAGTAGCCGTAAGCTGCACCGTTCCGGCCTTTTCTTTGGCGCGAATCCAAATGGCGCCGGTTCCTCCGATTAAAGCGAAGGGGTTATTTCCAATAATTTCGGCGGGACCTTCGAGTTCAAACTTGATGGCATCGTTGGCGAATGGCCTGATCGCGTCAAACTCATCTGTCACGCGTAAAACTACTCGAGTTGTGTCAGCTCCGTCGGCAATCAGACTGGTGTCATCGGGCAGAAGGGTAAATTTCTGATCCACTCCCTTGCCGGAATACCTTTTCACAATGACTTGTTTGCCTTGAATATAGCCCTCGAGACGTAAATCTCCCCACTTGTGAAAGAGTTCGCCTAATTCCACGACGAACGGCGCATAGCGGAGATGCGGAAAACTCTTCCGGTCGGGGTCAATGTCAGCCACTAACTCGTCGGCAATATAGAGCTTCAGGTGATCGCAATTGGAGCACACCACAGCATTCGAGAATCCTACCGAGGCATCCCCCCGTGCCCAATGGAACGCGGGCTCTAGCACAATTTCTTCCGTTGGGTCGCACTGTGACTTGTAGAAACCGGCAGCAGGTTTTGGTTCCCGGAAAATATCGGTTACGCCGTGATAGCAAATGCGATCGCCGGAACCGAAGTCCCCGTGAGTATTGTAATCAAAGGCACACCACCCAATGCCACCGGCATATTGCGGATTGGAAGCCAACTGATCGTGGATACGGGCATGACGTAACGTATGTTCAGTAAGCCGCTCCACTTGATCGATCGTCTTCGTGGGATACGTATGGCCAACGAACTCTGTATTCAAGTACCGGGGATGATTGGGTGGCTTCAAGGGGAACCCGAAATCGTTCATGGTGAAAACATCTTCGATAAACTCCGATTCCTGGAAATAGCGGATGCCCCCCGTCTGACGAGTAGGATCCAGTTTGTGAGCGAGAGCGTTGGTGCGCAGGTAAAAATCGTGATCGTCTTTGGACTCGTTGATACGTACACCCCACAGAATGATGGAGGGATGGTTCCAATCACGGCGAATCATGCGGCTGACGTTGTCTATGGAGATCAGCTTCCACGATTCATCGCCGATGTGCTGCCAGCCTGGAATTTCTTCAAGTACTAACAGGCCAATCTCATCGCAGGCATCGAGGAAATGGCGAGACTGCGGATAGTGTGAAGTTCGAACGATATTGCATTTAAGTTTGTTGCGCAGGATTTGCGCATCTCGGCGTTGTGCACGCCCCGGCATTGCCTGTCCGACGAAAGGAAAGGTCTGGTGTCGATCCAGTCCGCGAAGCTTGATGACTTTACCATTGAGTTCGAAACCGTGGTCGGTGAATTGAGCCTCGCGGTAACCGATGGTCCGCGAAACCTGGTCCACGGGATGAGGAGGTGAGCCGCTCGATAAAAAGACGTCGACAGTATAGAGATTCGGATTCGTCAAGTCCCACAGTTTGATGGTGTTGAGACCGGTGAAGTGTGCGGTATGCACGACCGGGTCCGCCCCCGACCCGGATGGTGTGAGACGGTCGTATCTTTTGTCGATAACGCGATCGCCTTCCCGGAGAACAACCTGGACCGTGAGTTTCTCCCCAGACGATTCCAATCGCTGAACGTAACAATCGACGTCAAGACCTGGATGTTCGGTCAATACGTCTTTCGGCTTGGCAAATACATTTTCAATGAAAGTTGAGGGTACGATGCGCAGAGAAACTTCACGGTAGATGCCGCCGAAAGTCAGATAGTCGATCTGATAACCGAACGGAGGAATGTCGGGACGTTCGCTCGAATCGACGTCAACCGACAATACGTTTTCTCCCTCGAAATCGATGTGCGGCGTAAGGTCGAAAGAGAAAGGCGTATAGCCACCCTTATACTCTCCCAACCTTGTGCCATTGATCCAGACGGTCGAAGCAGTCATGACCCCTTCAAAATCCACAAACACGTGTTTGCCCCTCGCCTCCGGCGGAAGCTTGAAACGGCGCCGGTAGCAGGAGACAAATTCATAGCTCTGTTCATCAAAACTGTGCCAGGGCAGGCGAACGTTGGTGTGCGGAATGACGACGCGATCAAAACCGGAATCGTCAAAATCACGCGCGTGGGCGCCGTCAACGATAGTGCGGCTATAGCGCCAGTTCCTGTTGATGGGAAGGATGATCCTTCCCGCTGGCGCATTCGAACCATCGGCGGCGCTGGAACGAACAGAACGTGCCACAGTCGCGCCGGCGATGAGTGTTCCGGTAGTTTTGAGAAAATTGCGTCGGTCCATGAATTGCCTCCGCGAGTCGCCAAGAGGTCGCGGGGCTGATTATCTACCAACCTCGCGTTCCTGTAAACGCTTACATTGATACCATTTATGAGCCGCCACCCTCGCCCGCCGCTCAATGATATTGGGCTTCGCATTTCAATTTTTCGATGGTGCCCATATAAAATATGAACAAATCAACTGCCGCAGACAGGCACGTCCACCCCACGCACTGGCTCGACGGCACTTCTTGCTAGAATCGCTTTCCTGCCGTAACCTGCCTCGTGGAAGTCCATGAACATTAAAGAGGTAGCCAAGAGAGCGAGAGTTTCAACTGCAACCGTCTCTCGCACCATCAACAATTCGGAAAAGGTAAAGCCCGGCACAGCGGCACGAGTACGCAAAGCGATCGAAGAACTGAATTTCTATCCTAATACTCACGCTCGCACGCTGGTATCGGGAAGAAGCCGGATGTTGGGACTGATTATCTCCGACATCACCAACCCTTTTTTTCCTGAACTCGTCAAGAGCTTTGAAGACCAGGCGGTGCAGGGTGGACAGGAAGTTATCATCGGAAACACAGATTACAACCCCAAACGCATGGCCGGATGTATCCGTCGCATGGTGGAACGCAAAGTCGACGGTGTCGCCATCATGACCTCCGAGGCCGACCCTGCGTTATTCACCGAACTTACCCGGCGCAACATTCCCACGGTCTTCATGGACACGGGCAAACCGGGGCCCCACAGCGCCAACATTAGAATTGACTATGCCCAGGGAATCCACGAAGCCTTGGATCACCTCTTCTCCCTGAATCACCGGCGGATTGCATTTATTACCGGGCCGATGGACCTGGAATCTGTAAGAATTCGGCGGGCCGCTTTCGTTTCCGGACTCAAATCGCACGGAATTTCCGACCGGCCATTGATCGAAAAAGGCGACCATCGTATTGAAGGCGGGGCGATCGCCATGAAGAATTTGCTGGCTTTACCACAGCCTCCAACGGCAGTTATTACGTCAAACGATCTCACTGCCATCGGGGCACTAGCAACGATTCATGAGGCGGGATTGAAAGTTCCAGAAGATCTTTCCCTCGTTGGCTTTGACGATATTTCTTTCGCACACCTGACGCAACCACCGTTGACCACCGTCATTCTCTCCCGCACCCAGCTTGCTGTCACCGCTTTCGCCGCCCTCGAAGCCTTGATCCGAAAGGAAGAGGGACCGCATGTCGATTACACAATTTCCACTCATTTGGTGTTGCGGGGTTCGACGCGGGCAATCTGAAGCACTTCGAAGTGATGGAAATTTCGATGCCAGAGCAATGCGATTAGGCGGGGCTTGCGCCGTTCGCGGCCGAACAGACATAAATATCGGGTTTAATACCTGTAACGGATTGGTATCGCTCCGCGATGTGAGAAGCGAAGGTCTGCGCACTTTCAGTCTTTACCAGGTTCACCGTGCACCCGCCGAATCCGCCACCCGTCATCCTTCCACCACAAAATCCTTCGAGCGATTCGGCAATTTCGACCATGATGTCGAGTTCCCTGCAACTCACCTCGAAGAGGTCGCGCAGACTGCAATGCGATTCGCGCATCAGATCTCCAAAGCGATTGACATCACCGGCGCTCAGGTATTTGGCGCCCTGCTGCACCCGGAGATTCTCGGCGACGACGTGCAAGCAACGTTTATAGATGGTCGGAGGCACTTCGCCTACGTGGTGCTGCAACTGTTCCAAAGAAACATCACGGAGGGCACGGGTTTCCGGATACCAGCGAGTCAGGATCTTCACGCCCTCGTCGCACTCTTCGCGCCGACGATTGTAACCGCCGCTTGCGTGCTCATGCTTAACCATGGAGTTACAGATCACCAATCGAACCGACTCGGGGATGGGAATCAAGTTGTAATCGAGCGAACGGCAATCGAGCATCAACGCGTGTCCTGCTTTACCAAGGCACGATATGAACTGATCCATGATCCCGACGCGCGCGCCGATAAAAACGTTTTCGGTTCGTTGACACAGTTTCGCCACCTCCGGCAACGAAAGCTGCGCTCCATTCAAACTCATCAGTGCAAGCGCGCTGGCCACTTCAATTGCCGCCGAGGAACTCAGCCCCGCACCGATCGGAACCTCGCCATGGATTAGCAAGCTGGCACCCAGTGACTTATGGCCCATCTGCTGAAGCATGACGGCCACCCCGACCACGTAATCGCTCCAGGTGCCTTCGCCGCGAACGGGTAAGTTGTCGAGGTCGAATTCGAATCGCTCCGAAAACCCCTCTGATTGAATCACCAGCTTCTGGTCTTGCCGTGGGGAAATGGCCACCTGGGTCGAGAAACCAATGGCACACGGCATCACAAACCCGTCGTTGTAATCAGTATGTTCTCCGAGCAGATTGACCCGGCCTGGCGCACAAAAGATCCTGGGTTTGGTCCCAAATGAATCTTCAAAGCGCCGGCTCAATTCAGATGCTTTCATTTCATGATCCCAGATAGAGTCAAGATCAAAGGCCACCAGCAGGGTGAACTTGAATCTGAGGATGTGAAATAATGCATATGTAAGCGATTACAACCAGTTGCAACGATAGGCCGCGGTTCTCTCCGTGTCAAATTAACGTTTCGATAATGTTTTTACGGTTTGGCGTACATTGTAAATCAACGGTCGGAGCGCTCTGATTGAACCTTATCGAAGACCCGCATCGCAGACTGAATCCGCTTACCAACGAGTGGATCCTGGTATCTCCGCATCGAGCCGGCCGTCCATGGCAGGGTCAACTGGAAAAGATTCCCCCTCACAACGAACCTGCTTACGACCCAACCTGTTACCTCTGCCCCGGAAATCTACGCGCTGGCGGGGTCCTAAATCCCTCCTACAAAAGCACTTTTGTCTTCGACAACGACTTTGCGGCATTGAAACCAGGAACCCATCCCGACCGTATTGACCTGGAAAATCGCGGCCTGGTCGTGGCCCAGGGCGAACCCGGCCTTTGTCGTGTAATCTGCTTTTCTCCCCGCCATGACCTGACCTTGGCCACCATGCAGGTAGACGATATCGAAAACGTAGTCCGCACCTGGACTTCACAGTTCGCGGAATTGGGGGCGATGCCTCAAATCAATTATGTACAGATTTTCGAGAATCGCGGCTCTGCCATGGGCGCCAGTAATCCCCACCCTCACTGCCAGATCTGGTCCACCAATTCCATTCCTGATATCCCGGCGAAAGAAACCGCTTGCCAAAACTCTTACTTCGACCTTCACCAGACCTGTTTATTATGTGATTACCTCCATTTGGAAGAGCAGCAGCAATCGCGAATCATTTGTCAAAACAGGCATTTTGTCGCACTCGTGCCCTTCTGGGCGATCTGGCCTTTCGAATTGATGATTTGCAGCCGCCGCCACTTGGGAAGCCTTCCCGCACTGAATGACGAAGAGGTTGGGGGGTTAGCGCAACTTTTGAAGCGGATAACCGGCGCTTACGACAGGGTCTTCGATGTTCCCTTTCCCTATTCGATGGGATTTCACCAAACTCCCACCGATGGTGAATCCCATCCCGAATGGCACTTTCACGCCCATTTCTACCCACCGCTCTTGCGGTCGGCCACAATTAGGAAGTTTATGGTGGGATTTGAGATGTTGGGCATGCCGCAGCGCGACATTACCGCCGAGAGCGCGGCGGCACACTTGCGTTCATTGTGTAGCTGAGAACATGGTTCGCTAGTCTTTGACTCAAAGCTTGGATTTAGCCTCATGCTTTGAGGTCTGTTTCTCATACTCCTCGTCGTCCAGCACGATCCACCACAAGAAACGAGGAACTCCCCGGTAGTAGACAAATTCTCCTGTTCGATGTCCACGGCGTGACATCTCCACAACCGAGTAGACCGAGATTACAGCAATCAGCGCTAGCCCACCTGCCGTCCAAACCACCCGTAGCCATGGATAATAAGGGTCTAATCCGATAGACGCCAGGAAAGCTACCCAAAAGAAGATGACGACAATCCATCTCAGTCGGTTCATGTCTTTCTCATTCGATGCTAACACCGGATTTGGCGGCCCGCGCTTTGTGGCCGTACTAGGGTCCGAATCTGGGCAAAATGCGTTGACAAATCCGACTCCAGCCTGTAATCGTTTACATCGCAGTTCGGGCCATGTAGCTTGGACCGCCCACGACGGCTGCGAAGGAGAACCATCCATGTTGAGGACGATCGATTGGACCATCATGATCGTCTACTTCGTGTTCGTACTGGGCATTGGCGCGGTCTTGAAGCGTTATGTAAAAACCAGCAGCGATTTCTTCCTGGCGGGACGTTCCATTCCCGCATGGGTGGCAGGCCTGGCATTCCTCTCTGCTAATCTCGGCGCGCAGGAAGTGATCGGGATGGGCGCATCCGGGGCGAAATACGGCATTGCCACCAGCCACTTTTATTGGATCGGCGCCATCCCTGCAATGGTCTTCGTCGGCGTTTTCATGATGCCTTTTTATTACGGCTCACGAGCGCGCTCCGTACCTGAATATCTTCGTCTCCGATTTGACGAAAAAACACGCGGGCTGAACGCAGTTTCATTCGCTGTGATGACTCTGTTCTCTTCCGGCATCTCGATGTATGCGATGGCCAAGCTGATCTTGATCCTGCATATTTTTGACGCTCCATTTGCACGGATGGGACTACCCCAGGCATGGATATTCCATTTCTCCCTGGTAATTTCAGCTCTGGTGGTCCTGGGTTACATCCTGCTCGGCGGACTGACCAGTGCCATCTACAACGAGGTGGTGCAGTTTTTTCTGATCGTCGCTGGATTTTTACCCCTGGTTTATCTTGGGCTGAAAAATGTCGGCGGTTGGAGCGGACTCAAAGCCACCCTCAATCCTTCCTACACTCATTCCTGGTTGGGTATGGGAAGCGCGCACACCAACCGCCTTGGAGTCGAATGGTTCGGTCTGACCATGGGACTGGGCTTTGTGCTTTCGTTTGGATACTGGTGCACGGATTTCCTGGTCATACAACGCGCTATGGCGGCCAACTCCATGAATGCAGCGCGCTGTACCCCTCTCATTGCGGCTTTCCCCAAGATGCTCTTCCCTTTCCTGGTGATCTTGCCTGGCCTGATCGCCATCGCTCTACCAACCCAAAATCTAGCCGGTCTGGCCGGTTCTCACGCGACAGTGGCGGTGCAGGCGGAAGGACTTGTCCCCGCCAAAATTGATTCTTCAGGCCAACCCATTCGCGACAGAGACGGCGCGGTCCAGTTCGACTATGACCTTGCTACCCCCAACATGCTCTTGCATTATTTCCCGACCGGTATCCTTGGCCTGGGCCTCACCGCACTACTCGCAAGTTTCATGTCGGGCATGGCGGGAAACGTGACCGCCTTCAATACCGTTTGGACCTACGACATCTACCAGTCCTACATCAATAAGACAGCGAGCGATGAGCACTATCTTTGGATGGGCCGGATGGCCACAATCTTTGGCATAGCGCTCTCCTTGGCTGCAGCCTACATGGCAACGCGTTTCAATAACATCATGGATATGTTGCAGCTGGTATTCGCATTCGTGAACGCCCCGCTGTTTGCAACATTCCTTCTTGGCATGTTTTGGAAACGCACTACCGGTCATGGGGCTTTCACTGGATTATTAAGCGGCACCGTGGCCGCCGCAGTGCATCAGGGACTGACGCTCCCGCAAGGTGGCGTTTCGGGAGTGAAGGGCGGATGGCTCGCGATCATGCACGTATATCCCAGCGAAATGGCACAAAATTTCTGGACCGCTATTTACGCCTGGACAACATGCTTTGTGGTCACCATCCTGATAAGCCTCTTGACGCGGCCTCACGAAGAAAAGGACCTTGTAGGGCTGGTGTACTCGCTGACTGAACGCCCGGCCCAGCAAGGCCTGCAATGGTATCGGAGACCCGTGGTGCTGGCGATCGCTGTCCTGGCGGCAACCGCATTGCTGAACATTGTTTTCAGATAAGTTCCTGGAGCAAAGAAACGATGGGACTCGATATTCGGCTGCCGATTGGTTTCCTGTTCTCCATCTTTGGAGTCTTGCTCATCGGCTATGGCGTGTTGAGTGACCCCGCCATCTACCAACGCTCCCTGGGCATCAACATCAACCTCGAGTGGGGGATCGTTATGCTGGTGTTTGGCGCAATCATGCTCGCCTTGGGCAGGCGAGGAACTCGTACCTAGCGGGCGCTGCGCCCCACATTCTTAGATCTAGGAGAATTTTCGCAAAGCCCCTCCTTCGAGATACCGTCAGCGAGGGATGTAATTCTTGAGAAGCGGATTTATCTCTCCCGCGAAGCCAAGTAGCCGTCGTTCGGCGTCTTCCGGCTTTTCCCCTTCCCGGAGTTCCGTGTTTATCCGAATCAAAGCGTTGTCGGTGCGATTCAGCCGCAGCGAATCAAGTGTCAGATAGAAATCCATCTTGGTTTCACTGGCTTCCTGGTGCCCATGTGCCGTATACCAGAACATAACCAACTGACGTGCGTCTCCTCGCATGATCAGATACCGATTGACGGGAAATGAAGTGTCTCTTGAGAGCGAGAGAGTAGTAACGCGGGAATCGATCGGCAACCAGCCAGAGCCAGTCAGACAGTCCTGAGGCAAATGGTGATATAAGGCCGGACGGTTGGAGAGGTATGCCACATACAAATCAACATCGCCACCTTCAGGCATCGCATTCGTATATGTACGCTGCAAAGAATTCCCGGGACCGAGTCGTTTCAGGTCCGTCGCCGGCAACGGCACATCGGTGCCGACCCAGTGGCTGACTTGCAAAGGAAATGACGCTAGCGCAACGGTCGGTGGAACAAATTGTTTTTTAGAGCGAGCCTGCAAGAAAAGCGCGGTTCCGGTCAACAGCACGACCACCGTAGCAACACGTGAATTCCACGAGATCACACGTACTCCTTTAATCCTATTTGCCTGTGCGCGAGGAAGGTCCGTGAACCATGATGCAGGAAGAAAATCAACAGTAACGATCCGGCGAAGATGAGCCATCCCGAAAGCATATGCAACGTACCCTCCGCCCCGGCGAAACCCCAATACCGGATCACCAGCCCGGTCACAGCGATCCGCAAAGCATTCGCCAGGATCGAAACTGGAATCGCGATCAAACCCAGAAGAACACGCACCAAAGTCTTTGTTTCAGACAGGTATCCGTAGATAACCGTCAAAGTAATCAGGGAGAAAAGCGATCGGATTCCGCTGCAAGCCTCCGCGACCTCCAGGCGAGCCGTAGGCAGCAGAATAATATTGCCTTCGCGAAGTGCCGAAACTCCCGCCGCATTTAGAAGTAGGGTAGCCGTCTTAGAGGCGAAGATTTGAAGCGGGAAGGTAATCTGATCCACCAACATTGAGGAGGGGATCATTAAGACGAGGAAGAGCAGGGGAAAAGAGATATTTGCCAGGTGCTTCCACCCCGCAAGAAACACGACCATTCCGCAGACCAAAAGCAGGAGCGAAGCTCGGGAGAGGAAAAATTCGGAACTAACTGTGCCTAGAACCAGCGCAATCAAAGCGAAGATCAGAATTACCAGACCCCACCATGACGGCTTGCTTGGGATCGCCACGAGCTTGGCACGCCGCTCCCAGAGCAGGAATAACGAAAACATCGGAACAAAAAATCCGTGAGTGTAATTAGGGTCGCTCCACCATTGCTCCGCCAGTCGAATCATCAGCGGCGCGTACAGCCACACGGTCGACAAAACCAGAATTCCACACTGCCAATAAACCAGAATATCGCGGTTGAAAACGTCTGACCTGGGCCCGATAACCTTTTGCACCTATCGCTTCCTTCTCGATTTACGCACTTTCCAAAGCACGCCGGCGAGGCCGGAAGAAAACAACAACATCGTTCCTGGTTCCGGAGCAACCGCAAGCGGCGTGTGGGGAGACGAAGATCCTCCGGGTAATCCTCCAAACGGCACCAGGAACAGCGGGAAAAAGCGTCTGCCAGCCTTGGCTGGCTGCAATGCGTTCCCCACGTTGGGCGTAGCGTTCGGTAGCGATGCCGCGTATGTCTCCGGCTGAGGTTCGGCGGTACTTGTTACCAATTCATTGGAGAAAAGCGGCTGATCGAGATCCGATATCAAGGGATCTGCGGGTGACGGAGGACCCAGCGGCGCGACAGCTACGCGATTACCGCAACGCGTGCGCGCGGTAATCTTTCCATCGCTGATTAATGTCTCGCCGGGGTGGAGCGGCATCTTCTTCCGTGTCCAATAAACCTTGTCTCCCTTGCGGTAAGCCACATAGACCAACTGCTTTCCAGCGACCGTAATCAGATGGGCATGTTGATAGTCAAAGCCTAGAAAGTGTTGCGCGACAACCGGATCATGATCAGCAATCTCGTGCAATTCTTGCCCGCTCCCGACGCCGCCCGGAATTACCGAATACGCATAAGCCGGGCGGCTTGGTCGAGAAGTAACAAATAACGGTTCCCTGAGATCCATTTTCGGCGCTATCAACCCCGATTCACGAAGAGCGGCCGAACGAGACAAGCTGGCTATCGATTGCTGGCGGGCAAACTGCCAGGTAACAACGGCTGAGGCCGCTAACAGAAGCACAACCAGAAATAGATTTCTGCCGTCCGATACCCACCGCCTGAGATTTTTTCGAAATGCATGCACAAGGGGGTTCTTCTTCAATTGCGCCTCACGAAAGATTCAAAGTGGACTTTGCGGGGGAGGGAAATATCTCTAGAAATTTTGATAAGAGCACATCACATTCCAAATCTAAGGGCGGCCTGTGACGCGGTTCACGGGCTCTGTGCAACCCGGAGGTGAAGACTTTTGCACAAAAAAGGCCTTACTGCGCAAAATGGAGGTCAAAAGGCGAAACCAGCTGCCCGCCTAATCATCACAAATAGCACCGACTCTGCACGTTCAGTGGAAGTCATTGATTTAAAGGGATTTTACGGAGTGTAGATTTTGGTCGGGAAAGACACAATCGGCAGCACCGTCTATTAATCAGTCTTCGTCGGAGGGCATTGGCTCTCCTACGATGTTGTAGTAAACCTCTTTAGGTTTTTTCGGTTTCGGTTGTTCAGTCTTTGGCGCCGCAGACGCCGCCTTCGCTCCCGACGACATGACTCGTGGAGCGGCAGCCGGCACTCCCACAGGCTTCGTTGTCGGAACTGGGTTTGATTGCGGGGCAGGAGCGGGCAAAGGGTTTGCTGCAGAAAACGCAGCGGGAGGCGCAGGACTGATCAAACTTGGCCTTCCCACCGGCACTGCTGGACTCATTTGCGAAATAACTTGGGTTGCCGCCAGGCGCGGGCTGCGAAACAACCTGCACGTCCTCAGCCTTCTGTGAAACTGGCACTTTCATCGTTCGGATTTTCCCACTGCCTCGACGTTCCAGGAAATAGTTGAATATTGCCGCCACGAGACCAGCAATACAAAACTCCACCACGGAAACGAACAGGTCAGGATAATTGTAAGGTCGTTGGGTGAACGAGGTTGGCAATCCCGAAGACTGACCAAAGAAATCACCCAGCCAGGGTACGATCACATTGTTCATAATCGAAACGATCAGGTTCCAGATTGCCTCTCCCAAAATTACGGCAACAATAATCCGGCCAACCCATTTGCGCCCGTCCGGACCCTGAAGTGTGAATGCCTGTCCCGTCTGATCCATAATTCCGCCTTCAATCAAGATTGTTTCATACCCGCCAAAGTCACGAAAAGCGGCAATACTGCCGATATAAGGGCCCGAAAACTCACGGTCATATTCGAAAGGCCTCCAGGCGAGGCTAAGGCGCGGCACTGTCTAAAGATTTGACACCTACATGCCGATATGTCGCGGGCACCGACTAATGGTGAACCGTGGCAAGTTGTGTTTAGTCAGTCTGATTTGTCATTAAACATCAGCCATAGTCACTACTACCACCTGTTGCCAGCGCGGCGTGGCTTCATCATCCGCCATATTTTGGGTGCAGGATACCGAACCAGGAGATTTGAACGGTGATTTCCTTGAAGAAGTATCTGGACATGGATGCAAGCCATCCTTACGTTAGCGAGCCGGACTCCAACGAGCTGCTTGCGGCGACACTCGAATCCTACAATTCGGCCTTGATTGCCATGGGGAAGAGTGGAGTTCGAGCCTGCCCTGCTCTGGGGTCCGACCTGGAACGAGGTCTTGCAGGTTTGGGAAAACGGCTTTCCCACCAGATCACCCCATCTCTCGTCAGAGGAACGGGAAAACACGTAGAAGAACAGTTGCAGCAATGGGGCGGCCGCACCGCCGAATACTTTAAAGCAAAAACCAATGACGTGAAAGAACTGCTGATTGTATTGGCCCGGACAGCAGAATCTCTGGGTGAGCGCGATCAGCGCTACTCAAAACAGTTCACCGAATTCACGATGCAATTGCAGACCATCGCCAACCTGGATGATCTAGCGCAAATGCGTTCTTCGATCATGCGCAGAGCAACCGAACTGAAAAGTTGCGTGGACCAGATGGCCCGCGACAGCAACAAGTCTGTGGCGCGGCTGCGAGCCGAGGTTTCAACTTATGAAACGAGACTCAAAACCGTCGAGGAGCTTGCTCTACGCGACGCCCTGACCGGCCTGGGCAATCGTCGCAACGTCGAAGAACGAATCGAGTTACGAATCTCGAATCAGCAGGTTTTTTCTGTGGTAATTCTTGATCTGGACGGCTTCAAGCAAGTCAACGACACCTACGGGCACGGTGCCGGTGACAGTCTATTGAAGCAGTTCGCCCAGGAGTTACGCTCAAACATCCGTCCTACTGATATCGTCGGTCGCTGGGGCGGGGATGAGTTCATTATGGTATTGGATTGCGATTTTGCCGGGGCGCGATCCCAAATCGAGCGGGTTCAGAAATGGGTGCTTGGTGACTATACGATCGAGCCCGGCGCCAACACTGGTAATGTCAAAGTAAAGATCAAGCTGAATGCCTCGATTGGCGTAGCTCAGTGGCAACCGGGCCAAACTACAACCCAGATCACCGAGTACGCCGACGCTGCCATGTACAAAGAAAAAGAACAGTCCCGAAGCAAAGTTCGCGGCTAAGGCTCGAGCTAAAAACTCCATCCAGTTCAGTTTCGTGTCGCAGGCTAGTTCTTCTGCGCTTGCCACTCCATCAAAATTCAAACACCCTGCCTCCGAAAAAACCGCCGGCTAAAACACTCGTCTCCACTTGACTTGCTCTGACCAGCTCTGGCTTTTGATAAACTTCTCCGCGCCGGATCCTTACTCGGATCGCCCAAAAAAGCTCTGGAGAAATAGGCAAACATGCTTGATCGCCGAACCTTCCTCATTGCCAGCGGACTTACCGCGTTAGCGTCAACCCGAGCTGTCGGAGCTAACGATACCTTGCGCATCGGAGTGATCGGAGCCGGCGCCCGCATGAAAAACCTGCTCGACTATGCCGACAAAGTCGCTCCTTACCAGATCGTGGCCGTGAGCGACGTATATGCTCCTCACCGTGATGCGATCAAGGAGAGGTCCAACGGCATTGCGACTACCCACTTGGACTATCGTGAAGTGCTCGCGCAGGACGTTGACGCGGTCTTCATCGCGTCCCCGGATCACTGGCACGTTCGTATGGCAGTGGAGGCTCTGGCAGCGGGCAAAGATGTCTATCTGGAAAAGCCCGTCACTCACACCCTCGAGGAAGGCGCCACACTCACCCGCGCGGTCCGTTCCAGCAAGCAAATTCTGCAGTGTGGTATGCAGCAGCGTAGTTGGCCTCACTTTCGTGATGCGGTCGATCTTATTCAGGGAGGTAGTCTCGGGAGCATCGTGCAAGTGCGAACCTACTGGTGGCAAAATTACCAGCGCAATTGGGTGCCCAAGCCCATTGACGCGCAGGCGATCGATTGGAAGCTTTGGCTTGGAAGCGCTCCAGACCAGCCCTTCAGCGAAGAAAAATACAATCACTGGCGCTGGTTCTGGAATTTTGGCGGAGGCGCCATGACTGACCTATTTTCTCACTGGATTGATGTCGTCCACTGGGCCATGAAGTCCGACCAGCCGCGGGAAGCACAAATGCTGGCTGACAAATATGTTTTCGATCAGTGGGATTGCCCCGACACTATTCAAGCTGCATTCCGTTACCCCGGGTTCGACGTAATCTACGAGGGCATGATGAACTCATCTATCGACGATGGAGGCCTTGAATTCCGTGGAACGGAAGCAACCTTGAAGATTGATCGCGGTGGTTTCAGCGTTTACCGGGAGGGCGTGCAAGCTGGACAGAATCCAGTGGTCACGGCACACAGCTTCCGCGACGGCACCATTAATCACATCGAAAATTTCTTCGAGTGTATCAAGACACGCAAAGAACCGAACGCACCGGTTGAAACCGGGATTGCCGCCGCCCGCGCAGGTCACATCGGGAATCTGGCGTACCGTCGCGGTGGTCAGCTCGCATGGCCTCCAAAGACTTCGAGTTGAGTCTTCTGGAAGTTCCGGCCCCGGGGCATATTTGAAATTTATCGGATCGCATAACCGCCATCGACCCGGATCGTAGTACCGGTGACAAAGTCCGAAGCCCGTGAGGCCAGGTAAATAGCAGTTCCGGCAATTTCTTCCGACTGGCCCCATCGGCCTGCGGGAGTCCGCGCAAGAATTTCGTCGTTCATTGGCGTTGAACGGACAGGTGCCGTCATTTCCGTCTCAATCCACCCGGGCGCGATTGCATTGACCTGAATGTTGTGCGGGGCAAGTTCGATCGCCATAGACTTGGTCAGTTGGACTATCGCTCCTTTGGCTGCGCTATAAGAAGGGACTAGCCCGGATCCAAAGTACGAGTACATGCTGCCAATGTTGATAATCTTTCCGCCTTTACGACTAAGCATCGATCTGGCAGCGAGCTTCGAAAGAAGGAAAACCGCGTTGAGTTGGGTCTCGATGACGTTGTCCCAATCTTCCGGTTTTTCGTTCAACACGCCGCCGCTTAACGACACGTTGCCGGCGTTATTTACCAGGATGCCGATACCGCCAAGTTCCCGCTCGACCCGGTCAAGGGCGGGCTCCAATCCCGCGCGATCGGTCATGTCAACCCTCATGGCGAGCGCAGGAACACCGACTGCTTTCAGTTCGGAAAGCACCCGTTGATTCTTTTCGTCATTTCGTCCAAACACTGCGACGGCAGCTCCAGCCTGAGCCAATCCGAGCGCAATGCCGCGGCCGATTCCGCCATTACCGCCGGTAACGACCGCAACCCGTCCGGTCAAGTCGAATAACGCCGGAGTCTTCATTGGGTATCCTGATTTCGAATTAGAAGTCTACTGCCCTTCGCCGAGCTCCCGAATCCAGATATTCCGAAAGTGCACAGGACTGCCGTGATCCTGCAGACTAAGCGGCAGCTTGTTTGGCGTTGGCTTGTAAGGAGGCCTCACCTGGTGACCAGTCGGTCCCGACAACTCTACATTGTCCTGTACCAGCACTCCATCGTGCAGCACGGTCACCCGCGCCGGGCGCAGAACAGTCCCATCTTTATCGAAACGCGGACCGTGAAAAACGATGTCATAGGTCTGCCACTGTCCCGGCGGCCGTGATGCGTTCACCTGCGGAGGAAATTGCGCATAGACCGCCGAGGCTTGCCCGTCGGCGTAGGTTTTGCTCTGATACGAATCCAATACCTGGATTTCGTAGAGGCCCATCAGGAACACGCCACTGTTGCCGCGTTCCTGGCCTTCGCCCACCGGAGGCGTGGGCTCGGCGAATTCGACATGCAATTGGCAGTCGCCAAATGACTGCCGCGTATGGATGAGGCCACTATGGGGCACCACTTCCATGTATCCATCCGCGACTTTCCACTTCGCCGGCTGCCCCTGTTCGCCCACCCACGAGGAGAGATCCTTGCCCCCGAACAGTACAACGGCGTCAGCCGGCGGGCGCCCCGGCGAGTCCTGCGTGCTCGCCGTTCCGGGCTCAATCACCGGTGGAACGGGACGGTCGGAATCATTGGGCTTCCAGCGCGGATCCACCTGGGCCATGCATATCTGCAAAACGCAAAGAGTTAGCGTCAGTACCAAAACAATTGCTCTCACGGTAAGACCCTCGTTGCACAACATACACGAGATCGCGTTCCGAATGAACTCGTAGGTCACCGAGCAATCGGCTTATCTAGGCAAAGGCGTGAGGCAGAACCAGTGAGGGATATAAGAGAATTTGGTAGCGCCAACGGGAATCGAACAAACAACTCAGGCTGATTAGAGAGAGGGAGGAATGACTGAAGTCTTACCTTTCAATCGCTGCTCTTTGGCATCGAGGAGGGCGTTAATTTCGGCAACCAGTTCCATTAATTTAGCGGAGTCTTGCTCTTCCGCAGCCAGCGCGCAAAGCTCCAGCCATCGTTCCTTGTTTTCCAGCACCCACCTGTATAGCACGACGGAAGCGGCTTCACAGCCACTTGCTAGACTCAGAGCGGTAACGTACATAGCACTCGCAGCCCCGTCTTCCAGTTTTCGGGCCGTCAACGCACTTTTCAGACACTACCAAAATTTTTGGCTAACTGGATTCGTCGCTCGAACACCTGCTATTCTGAGCGGTTGTTTTGACCTTGAAGGTGCCTATGAAGGACGTTTACGCAGTTTTGAGACAGAAAGAGCTTGAAAAGTCGAGGCTGGAAAACGAAGTTGAGGCATTACGTGTAGTAGCTCCTCTTCTGTCGGAGGACGGCGAAGCGGAAAATGACGACCAGCCGACATTGCGACGTGCGGTAAATGACACTCCCCAACCCGACCACAGTGGATGGCAAGACAAAGCCAAAAAGCGGTGGCCATAAGCTCAGACTGAGTCTCAACCACCCTCTTGTTCGCCCCATCTTTCGCGGTCCCTCCTAATATGCTCTCCACATGGCTTGTCCGGGATGCGGCGGCCTACAAGGAAAACGCCCCGGACTCGGTTAAGTCGCGGGACGCTTCAGTGAATATCCGGACGCAAAGAGTACACTCTTGTTCTGCAAGGAGGTATCCAAGCGCCTTCCCCGCCGCGAAGTTTTGTGCAACCTGATAGTTCTAGCCGTTGCACCGGTGATGACCGCGCAGGACCTTCCACCACAACCGAAACGTGAAGCAAAGATATGCGTTGCCACGGTAGCAAATGCGAGTACTACCCGCGCCTTTGTCGAACGCCTGACGGAGCGATTGACGGAGAGTCTGAAACAAAACAAGATCAATGCTGAGACCATGGACTCGCGGACGACAGATAAACATCCTTTAGAGTTGAGTACCGATAACGGCGAGGAGGCGAAGGAGAAGGAGTGCGATTATATCCTCCTCTCGCAAATACGCGACCCGCGACAGCATCCACTCGAACCTCGACCGCCAGAGATTTCAATCGGTGGTCGCGTTCCCAGTATCGATGCAAGCGATCCAATGGGAGGATCGTCGGGTCCCGTTTATCGAGAAAACTTGCAGGTCGCTTTTGCACTATTTCGAATCGGGCGATTCAAACCCGTTTTAGACACCTACGTTCTGGAAAGGGCGTCTGCCAACGTCTCAGACACGCTACTGCCTGCGATGGATCATGAAGCTAACCGGGTGGACCACGAGTTGAAGAAACACTAACAGTGGCTGCAGTACGGGAGGCCCTTATTTTGTTCAGCGAGGCAGGGGAAGCGGCCTGAACTGTCGCCATATTACCCAGCGGATTACGCGATGATTCCTCGGTCCGTAAGTCAAAGACCCGATGGCACGCCTCCGAGCCTCACGTTAGCATGAGGACTACGGGCAATGAGATGGGACGGCATCATTTCCTCTGGCGATTTTCATAGGATGCCGTCCCTACATCTTTCCAGATGAGTCGCTTCGTCGCGAGCGGCCCTAAGTCCTCAATCCGCAGGTTTTCCATCGAACCAATAGTTCGTGCGCCATGCAACTTCGAGGTGAGGTCGTCCATTCAACACCTCCACCCTGATAGCGTGCAACCCCGGCGCGTCCGAGACTCGCCGCGCTCCAATGCTTGAGCGGAGCTAGCGATAGAAATATTGAAATTACACCCACAACCCAGCAGGAAGCTGATTATGGCGTTGGACTACGCCATACGGAAGTAGGCCGCGACTGCAGCTCGACAACGCAAGAGCGAATTCCGACGAGACAAGCAAGTATCGAAAACCTTGGTGTATGGTTCAGTCGAATGAGGTAGGCCAGTCGGGATGTCGATAGTGTCCGAAAAGGTGTGCGATCTGCTCCGGTGTCACCCGCGGTAGAGACAGCGATGGCATGTGATCCTCGGCAAAGAAGGAAACAGCGTCCGTCTCAATGCTTGTTTTCGCGATTCCGCCTATGCATTCGCATATAAAGAAAAGTTTGTAGACGTGATAAGGCATGGGCGGATGCCGGTGTCGCTCATCATCGCGATCGTATACTGCGGCGAGTTTTCTAGCTACGACATCAAACCCAGATTCCTCCTTCACCTCACGGATAGCAGCCAAGCTAGGACTGTCACCAACATCCGCCCACCCCCCGGGAAGCGTCCAAGCACCGTCGCTCCGTTCCCTAACGAGCAATATCCCCTTGTCCGAAAACACCGCGGCGCGCACGTCAATCTTTGGAGTTGCGTATCCAACCTCGCATGCGAACAGATCAACCAGTTTGGCTGACGACATGCCGCTGAATTTGGCCGCCATCATTTCTGCCGCGATCTGCCCCATGCTCCGGTAGCGTTCAATATCGTATTGATCCTTCGCGTACGTGAGTCCAGTTTGCGCGATCGCCTGCAGCCTCTTAGCCCAACCCAGTGCTGCCGAGCTTGCGTCTTTCTTCCGTGCCTTTTTGTCCGGAATCTTCATTCGCATCAGAATACGCCGACCTTGTAGTCCCAAAGGGGCCCGGAACCCCGGAAATAACCAAACTACAAACAGAGCTCTCAGAATGACATTCAAGTTCAGATCGGCCCCGGTGAACCTGCTCTGCGGCAATCGGCATAACATCAATTACAGCTATTTTGCACTGGGCAACAAGTCGCTGACGGAACGGAGACCATACCCGGACTGAAGCCTCTCAACGACTTCTGCGGATTCAAGCTGGACAACTGACTTCGCCAGACTCTGCCGCTGCCCTCCGTCCTCATCGCTATGCTGGCAGAGGTCCAGACGGCACACCGCACCGGGCAAGTGTTCGACGGAACGAATCTCCGCAAGGAATGGGTCACGGCGTGTGCTGCCGGTGACCTCGGCACTTGACGCCAGTTGAAGGTAAGCCATACGACCCGCTATACTCCGGGCTGACGCTGCATGATCTTCGCCGGAGTGCGGTGCCGAATCTGGTCAACGCTGGCGTCCCCGAGAGGATCGCGATGAAGATCACCGGGCACAGGACGCGTTCGGTGTTTGATCGATACCACATCGTGTCACCGGACGATGTCACCAACGCGATGCAGGCGGTCGAGACCGCGAGTCTCGAGCGGAACGGCGACAAAGAAGTCTCCGCTCCGCGAGGTCAGTTCGGGGTAGGCCAATGACACGGCGGGTTCGTCTAACGGTTAGGACACGGCCCTCTCAAGGCCGCGATACGGGTTCGATTCCCGTACCCGCTACCATATTCTGGTAATGCCTCAGTTTGAATTTAGCCGCTTTTGCTGCAACTTCTTTGCGAACCTAAGGCCAGCGAAGGCCGCCAAATTCCCGAACAGCAGGCCAATCGCCACCACGGTGGCAATGACTGGGGGATGAACTCCGCTTGTGTGAAGCAAGTACGCCATCAAAGCCCATGTAGCGTTAAGAACTAGGAACAAAAATGTAGTGGCCGTTCGCGGTGACAGTTTGGTGACAATCGGCATTCGTATCCAGTATTAAGTAATTGATTACAAATGAAAACTTTAATTTTCGTTGAAAATTGAGAATCTTCCGACGTGCCCTTACCCGTCATTCACTTAGGCGACCTAGATGCCAAACTGTGCCCCAAATTGTGCCTCCATTCTGCTATTGAAGCCTTTGGGGTGAACCCACGCGGTGAGACAGATTTGAATGACACACGTGCCATTTGGATTGAGTTTGGATCGTTCATTCTCTAGCCGGGGTTGGGGTCTGGGGAGCTCCAGCGACCAACCCACCACCTTGCGAGAAAATCCGTCGAGGATCACCGCTAAGTAGACAAACTCGGTTTTCAGCCGAATGTAGGTGATGTCGGCCACCCACAGTTGATCAATCCCCGTTAGCTTCATGCGCCTGGCCAGGTTCAGATATACCTCCAGTTTGTGATCCGACTTCGTCGTCACCACGAACTGCCGCGGCTGCACCGCTAGCAAGTTGTCCTCCCGCATGATCCGAGCCACTCGCTTGTGGTTCACCGGCATACCTCGCCGTCGGAGTTCCGCAGAAATGCGCCGGTAGCCATAGCGCCGCCGATGTTCCATCGCGATCTGCTGAATCGCGGATCGCACTTCCATCTCCGCCTCCGCCGGCTGTGGTTCCTGCAACCAGCGGTAGAAGCCTGCCCGGCTCACCTGGGCCAGTTGACACATGCGCTCGATCGTCAAGCCGCCTTGCAACGGCATCACTTCCCGGATTTGATCGTAGATGCCTTCTCGCCAGACCTGCTGCTCTGCTGGCGTCGAGCCTCGACTTTTTGCAAGGCACTTCTGAAAAAATCTACTTCCAGCGTCTTCTCCGCCAGAACTCGCTTTAAATGATTTACCTCTTTGCGCAGTGTGGATCCTCGCGACTTTTGCCCGGATGGTTTCCCCACCACGGGTTCCTCTGGATCCAGTTCATCGCGCCAGCGATAGAGCTGACGCCGCGATACTCCCAGCTCCTTCGCGAGTGCCACGATGTTCTCGCATCCTCTTAGTCGCTCCACTGCCACCTGCCGGAAGTGCTCCGAATACCGTCTCTGTGCCACTTGCAGTTCCTTTCCTGCAAAGTGTGTCTTGTTTTACTGTCTCATTTTTGGGGTTCACTCCACCACCTTCCTGTCTGCTTTGGGACACAATCAGCCAGCTTGCTTGCGCGATAGTTCAGGAAGCGCTCGAACCCCGTCATCACATGCGGCTCGGTCACGTGAATGTAATAACGCTCTGCCACACGCGGCGAACTATGCCCCATTAGCCGTGCGAGTGTGAACTTGTCCATTCCGCTCTCGGCGCATCTGGTACCGAAGGTATGCCTCCAGCAGTAAAACTCGAAGGGCTGTAGTCCGGCGTCGCGGATCGCCTTCTCGTGTGCGTGCTGAATGGTGATCAGATGCCCTGACTTGCCAGGGCCAGGAAAAACATACCTGGCGCCCTTCACCAGATCCCGCCTCGCAAGCAGCATCTCGCGAGTGCGCGGTGTAAGATAGCATGTTTCGCGTTGCAGCATCTGTCTTTCCTTGGGCCACGTGGATGAAGCCCTGCGGCGCGTCCGGTTTGCCTTGAAGGTCGATGTTTGACCACTCCAGGAGAAAAATTTCCGAGTTAGGCCATAGGCCTGTATCGGCTGCCAGCACCGCTACATCACGCAACGTGGTGGATGAGGCTGCCAAGTATTGCGCCTCTTCAGCGAAACTGATAACTCGGTCCCGTCCTTTTCCTCCGGGCAACTCATGAATACTTGCCGTCTGCGAGATCAGGCCCCATTCTTGGGCCAGGTTGAGCATGCGCCGAAGTGTCCTCAGTTCTCCGTTCATCGTGAGCACCGAATTTCCCGGACAGGTCGTTCTACGCCAATGTGCGTACCTACTCACGCTTTCCCCGGTTATCTCCGACAGCGGAGCCTCCGCAAGAGCAGGAAAGCGAAGGATGCGGTTCGCACAAACCTTGTAAAACCTCGCAGTGCCAGATTTCTTCTGCACCGCGACGTACGCGAGGAACTGGTCTGTGAACTCTCGCACGGTGGGGATCGGCGGCGCCTGACGTTTTGCTTGGGGCCAAGGCTCGGTGGGATGGACAAGTCCAAGTCGTAACGCCCGTCGGTGCTCTTCCTCAACCTCTCGTGCCCTCTTCAAATTGCTTGTACGGGCAGACTTCCGAATGACAAAGTTCTCGCTAACACCGTCCTGCTGCTTTACAGTCCAGCGAAACTTGTACCAATAAACGAATCCCCGCTTCTAGATCATGACTTCTCCTTGTGCGATTTCTTTCGAGGGCGACCGCCCAACTTGCCCCATTCCTGCATCTTGCGAACGAATTCCTTCTCGCCCCACTTCTGGATACGGGCCCGCGCGCTCCTTCTGCCCATGAGACTAGCTGCCTGGTTCGGTGTCACACATTGTATTATAACCTAGCGTTAGGTTAATGAACGGACAATTTCTTGGGGCGAGCCCTCGTCCAGGAGCCTCCAGCAGGCGCGTTGACTTGCCCTCCCGGCCCGCCTAAGATGAGGCGCCACGGTGGCTCCGCTGTCCATGATCGGCCAAACCATCTCGCACTACCGCATCGTTGAGAAGCTGGGCGGTGGTGGCATGGGTGTGGTTTACAAGGCCGAGGACACCCGCCTCGATCGTTTTGTCGCTCTCAAGTTCCTTCCCGATGAGGTAGCCCACGACCCTCAGGCACTGAGCCGCTTTCAACGCGAAGCGAAGGCCGCCTCAGCCCTAAATCATCCCAACATTTGCACGATCTACGACATCGGCGAGCAGAATGGTCAGGCGTTCATCGCCATGGAGTATCTGGACGGAGTGACGCTGAAGCACCTGATCGCCGGACGTCCGCTGGAAACACGAGACGCTACTGTCGCTAGCCATCGAGATTGCCGACGCCCTCGACGCCGCGCACTCCGAAGGCATCGTGCATCGTGACATCAAGCCCGCCAACATCTTCGTGACCAAGCGCGGCCACGCCAAGATTCTCGACTTTGGGCTGGCGAAACTGACGCCGGTGGCCGGCAAGCAGGCTGAGATGGTCGGAGGCCATGACCGAAGCGACAGCGGCGTCAGCCTGCAGTACCTCACCAGCCCAGGCACGGCCCTCGGGACTGTGGCGTATATGTCCCCGGAACAAGCGAAGGGGAAAGAACTGGACGCACGGACCGATCTGTTTTCCTTTGGGGCGGTCCTGTATGAGATGGCGACAGGTGCTGTGCCTTTTCGTGGCGATACTTCGGCAACCATTTTCGATGCAATCCTGAACCGAGCACCCATCACCACCGCTTCGACTCAATCCTGACCTGCCTCCCAAGCTCGAAGACATCATCAGTCGGGCCTTGGAAAAAGACCGTAATCTGCGCTACCAGCACGCTGCTGATATGCGGGCAGAACTGCAGCGACTGAAAAGGGACACGGATTCCAGCCGGAACATAGCGGCGGTGGAACAGGTCGTGCCGGTCCCGACGCAAATGTCCACCACGGGAAGAGCGCCAAAACCCAATGCTGGCAATGTTATGGTCTCCCAGGGTCAACCTTCAGGGCCTGAAGCTTTGCCCGCGCCTGGTAAACGGCGCTGGGTCGCGGGTTTAGCGGTGGGCCTCATGCTTGCACTGATTGGGGCTGCTGCTTTTCTGTTCCACAGTCGAGGCAGGCATGAAATTTCCTCCGTGGCTGTGCTGCCCTTCGTTAACGCCGGCAATGATCCCAACACGGACTACCTCAGCGATGGACTCACCGAAAGCTTGATCAACAGCCTGTCCCAAATTTCGAATCTTGCCGTCATGTCTCGTTCATCCGTCTTTCATTACAAGGGGCGTGACGTTGACCCCCAAGCGGCAGCTCGTGCGTTGAAAGTCGAGGGAGTAATTACGGGCCGCATCGTCCAGCGTGGGGACCAGCTCATCATCAGCGCGGAGCTTATCGACGCCCGCACCAACCGTAATCTCTGGGGCGACAAGTACGACCGCAAGCTTTCCGATGTTCTGACGGTCCAGGAAGACATCGCGCGCGCCATCTCATCGCAGCTGCGGGAGCGCTTGTCCGGCGAAACTAATAAGCAGGCGACGAAAGGCGGCACTAACGATCCCGAGGCCTACCAGCTCTACCTCAAGGGCCGCTTTTATTGGGAAAAGCGCACGCAGGAATCCCTTGAGAAGGCCAGAGACTACTTCAACCAGGCCACCGAAAAAGATCCAAACTATGCTTTGGCGTACTTAGGTCTGGCGGACTACTACAATGTTCTGCCCGACTATGCCCCGGCATCGGTCCGCGACACAGCGCCTAAGGCCATCTCTGCCACAGAGAAAGCTCTGGCCATCGACGATACGCTGGCGGGTGCTCACGCAACCATGGCATCTGCCCATCAAGGTTTGTGGGATTGGAGTGTCGCGGAGCGGGAATTCAGGCGAGCCCTGGAACTGAATCCGAATGCCGCCAATGCTCATAAGCTGTACTCCCTTTACCTCAGTACGGTGGGGCGGCAGGAAGAGGCACTTGCTGAAATCAAGCGCGCGGCGGAACTGGATCCCCTGAACCTGATGTTCAACAACAACCTCACTCAGCAGTATCAGGCCATGGGGCAATACGATTTGGCCGTCGCACAAGCCAAAAAAGGAATCGAGATGGACCCCAATTTCGTTCCCCAGCACTTCAACCTGGCCTTCGTCTATCAGGATATGGGTAAGTACGACTTGTGGATGGAGGAATTGAAGAAAGGCGTGGCCCTCACCAATGATCCAGAAGAGACGACAATTAATGAAGAAGTCGCAAGGGTCTATGCGCAGTCGGGGTTCCGGGCTGCCAACGTCAAGGATGCTGAACTGCGAGAGCGGTTGGCCAAGCGACGCTATGTGGATCCCGGATACATTGCGCTCGATTACGCCCTAATAGGTGACAAAGACCAGGCATTCGCTTGGCTCGAGAAGGGCTATGCCGAAAAGGCAGGGAGCCTACAATATCTGAAGACCGCCCACCCGTTCGATGCGCTACGCTCCGACCCACGCTTCGTCAACCTGCTGAAGCGCATGGGTCTGCCGCAATGACGGGTTCTTTACCCTCGCGGAACATCGGCGACGGCGACATCCCATCTGCAAAAATGGTTCCGATCCGGAATCCCGTTGAAGAAACTGAGAATCGTTATATATCGATTGTCTCTTGACATATTCTCCCTCCTGAACTAATTTCTTTTAGCGAATAAAAAGCGAAAATACAGATTTGCATCGAGGCCTGCTGCCCCGATATTCCCTGAATTGTTTTTCTTTGAGGTTCCATGTCTTCCCTGCCCGTTTCCATCCAGCACGGCTTCGCTGATGTTTTTGTTCTCAGGAAGGAACCGGCGCTGGTTTTAAAACGCCTGGCGACATTGCCCAAGCTCACGGGCGTCGTCCCGGCATCGCGGCTTGAAATACGTTCCTCGCCAGAGATGGTTTCCAGCGGGATTCAGGAAATCGATGGACTTACGGGCGGGCTTCCACGCGGCTGCCTGAGCGAAATCTGCGGATCAGCTTCCTCGGGACGCACCAGCGTACTGCTGGCCACGCTTGCCGCCGCTACCCGGCGCGGAGAAATCTGCGCTCTGGTAGATGCTACCGATGCGCTCGATGCGGTATCGGCAGTATCCGCTGGAGTGGACCTGGAAAAACTGTTATGGGTGCGTTGCGGGAAAGCCGGAGCCATGCGGCGGACGGCAGACCTCGGACCCCAAACCTCAGACTTCGAACCTCAGATGTCAGATCCGAACCCAAGTCTTTTAAATTCAACATCTGCTGTCCAAAGTCTGAAGGCCGAGGCCCAACGGCCCAAGTCTCACTTTCGTTCTCTGGAACAGACACTGCGTGTTACCGATCTGCTTTTACAAAGTGGTGGCTTTGGTTTAGTGGCGATCGATCTCGGCGATGTGCCGCACTCAGCGGCACGACGCATGCCGCTAGCCTCCTGGTTTCGCTTTCAACGTGCGGTCGAGCCCACTCCCACAGTGCTTTTGGTGGTCGCTCAGGAGCCTTGTGCACAAACCTGTGCTTCGCTTCTGGTCAGGCTGCAGTCAGGGAAAAAGTTGTCAGGTATCGGCAATCAACTCGCACTGAAAAACGATATCGGCCCTGCCCATGCGCGACTTCTGGAGGGGCTGCAAATTGAAGGAGAGCTTATGCGTTCGCGCCTACACCGAAAACCGGTGCAATCGGTGATTACAGCCTTTGCCACCAAGGCGGTACGAAGCGCCTAGTGCCGCGTGACTGACGACTGTCATATCAATGCCTTTTGCCTGCATCTTCGTTCCTGATTTTCCGGTGGAAGCGCTGCTGCGTGCCGAACCGGAATTGCGTTCGCAACATGTGGCCGCCCTTGAAGGTAAAGCTCCGCTACAGAAGGTTTTTGCGGTTAATGAAAAGGCTCGATGCGCCGGAATATCTCCCGGCATGACGAAACTTCAGGTGGAGGCATGCCCTGATCTTGTGCTGCGTGCCCGCTCTTCATTACAGGAAATAGCCGCACATGCGACGCTGCTGGACTGCGCTCAGTCATTCTCACCACGCGTGGAAGACGCGGCCTGTGACACTGTCCTTCTGGATCTGAGCGGCCTGGAGTCGCTTTTTGGCCCTCTGCCTAAAATCGCACGCGCTTTGGCGCGACGCGCCTTCGATCTCGGTCTCGAAGCCAATGTTGCGATCGCTTCAAATCCGGATGCTGCCCTGCTCGCCGCTCATGGTTTTTCAGGCGTGAGTGTAATTCCTGAAGGAAAAGAAAACGAGCAATTGGGCAATCTTCCGCTGCGAGTGTTAATCACAAAATATTCCAATCCCCAAACTCTGGAAATACTCGAACGCTGGGGCATTCGAAATCTTCGTTCTCTGGCTGCTCTGCCGGATATCGCGTTGAGCGAGCGTCTAGGACAAGAAGGCATTCGCCTGCAACAGCTGGCTTGTGGCGCCGTTTCCCGATCTCTGGTTCCAATAGAAGCGCCTTTTATTTTTGAAGAAGCTATCAAGCTGGAATACCCATTGATGCTGCTTGAGCCGTTGGCATTTCTCCTGAACCGGTTACTGGAGCAATTGTGCGTTCGGTTAAGCGCACGGGCTTTGGCGACCCAGGAATTGCATCTGGGCTTGACGTTAGAACAAACTTCGAATGTATATAACGCCATGAACTATGCCGGAACGGACACGGTTGTTCATCCGGGTCGAGGGCAGGCCACACAGATTTTTGAACGCACTTTGCGGCTTCCTGTCCCATTGCTCGATGCCAAAGTTTTTCTTAAGTTGTTCCAACTTGATCTCAATGCTCATCCACCGGGCGCTCCCATCGCCAAGATTCATTTGTCTGCCGAGCCGGTGCGGCCACGCGCGGTACAAAGCGGATTGTTTCAACCGCCATCTCCCGAACCGGAAAAGCTTGAACTCACTCTAGCTAGGATCGCGGGAATTGTCGGCCAGGATAAAGTTGGATCTTTGAAGTTGCTTAATACCCATCGTCCGCAAGGATTCCTCATGCAGCACTTTGCACCAAACGGCGGCGCTCCCGGCCCTAAAAATAATAAAAATCAGCGTGGGAAACTGATTCCCAGGGGACAAAAATCCGATCGAAATGGAGACTCTGCAAACCAGCCACTCTCCATTTCGAATCTTCAAACCACTGAACCCGCTGTAACTGCGCTACGCATTTTTCGCCCACCTCTGCGTGCTGCAGTAACTCTCCGCGAAGGCATGCCGGTAAGCGTTGTTTGTTCAAAGCGCAAAGAAATATGCGGGGAAATCCTTTGGGCAGCAGGTCCGTGGCGTAGCTCAGGAGATTGGTGGGAACGGGAAGGATGGGCGTGCGACGAGTGGGATATTGCCTTACAAGAAAAGACTGGTATTGCGCTTTACCGGTTGGTTCGGGACTTGCTAAGCGGGCAGTGGGCTGTGGAAGGAAACTATGATTGATCAGGGTCGAGATTTTGAACCCTACCGGCTTACCGTCTATAAGGTGTTCACTGTATTTTGGGACACTTATGATGTGGATAACCTGTTCAAACTGTGCGATTTACCTCTTGACCCAGTTAGCGCTGCCTGTCGAGAGATGCCCTGCCCCCCTCGCATCTGCAGTTGGCAAAATTAGGCCCTGTTCTTACTCCCATCACCGGACCGAAACATAGAAAGCATTGTTGCCCGATCGCAAATCCTTGCCATAAGAAAAAACTACTCCCACTCCGAACACCCGAACTTTGGCTTGCGCACCCAAATCCCATAACCATTCATGCGAGCCCAAACCATCGGAAGCATCCGAAATCTTGCCCGTATCCAGGAATGGCCCAAGCTTCACGGCAAAGATTCCGTTGCCGTAAACATTTTTGTCAGCCTCCCAGTTAGATAGAAAGTAGTTGCGCCCCAAGGGAGCACTCCCCTTCCTTCCGTCGCGAGTACCGATATGTCCGCGCATCCATAAATCATTGTCCCGCTCCAACCCCAGCATGAATAGCTCGTCGAACGGAACCGCTCCAAACGTCTTGCCCGCTCTGATCGAATGCTGCACCTCGTAGTCGTCGTCGCGGGATTCAGGGAACCAATGGAGGCGCGCCGAACCCTGCAACTTCTCGAAACTTTGCGAAGGTCGTGACCACACCCGCCCCGCTTGCGAGGAAAGACCACCATCGAGCGTCAACCTTCTCTCCGGCAAACGCCACAGGCTCACATCCAGCCGGGTGGTTTGCTTGAGTTGATAGCCTCGGGCCAGAAGACTGGGAATTAACACGACACCGGGGTCAACATCGCGGAAATCCCGGTGGGAAACTTCGGCTCCCGCGGACCACTGCCAACGCCCGCTCTGGAAAGCCGAGAAGGTCGCACTTACGGCTTCGCGCCGCATGTTCAGGCTTCCCAGCGAAGGCGCTGGCCCCTGGAAAGAGTTCCGAATGTCCCAGTTCTCGTCGCGCAAATCCGCCCAAAATCCATAGCGAAATCTAGGATTCCGCTTAAACGGCCCGGAGAGTTCAGCCTCAACCCGGCGCTTCTGCGCATCCCACCGATACATCGATACGAAATTGATTGCCTCATGATTCAAGTTATAAATTTCTGGAGTGACTGACAAAAATGGTAGCTTCCGAAAAAGAAGAAACAACTTTTCCAGCTTGGTTTGGCCCCATCCATCGCGTTCCTGGTTGCGAAAGACAACATCAAATTTGCCGTCTTCACGGGCTCGCAGGTCAAGCTGGTAGCTGGGGAATATTCCCAGCCCCCCGATTCGAGGTTCGGTGGTCAACAGATCGGCTAGATATAGGGTGCTAGCCGGCGCGAACGCGAATGCGCGATCGAGCAGCGACGAATTTATCTTCGGTTCGGGCGAGGCCTGAATTTGGGCGATGGCGGGCTTCTTTATCCGGTTCCAATACTTCAGGGCAGCTTCGGTGTTCCCCTGTAGGAAATAAACCGTGCCGAGAAAATCATTGCCGTAGGAATCATTCGGATCCAAGCGGAGCGCCCGGAGCAGAAAGCGCGCGGCTTCCGGATAATGCTTCTGCTTAAATGCGACTCCGGCTAATTCCAACGGAAATCGCTTGTCTTCCGGCAGCAAACGAGCACCAGACGCGAAGGCGCGCTGCGCATCGGCCAGCCGTCCAACTTGGCCCAGGGCAGTTCCGTAATAGAAATCGAAATCTCCAGGCGGGTGTGCCGTCGAGTCGCCGAGCCTGACAATTTCTTGCCAGCGCTGTTCGGCAAACAAACGCTTAACCTGATCGGACAAGCTGTCGTTGGAAAATTTGCTTTGAGCCTGAGCCAAAGCACACAAACCGAAAGCGAGAAGGACTAGAAGGATTTTGACAGATTTCGAGGTCAGCTTTGCGGCACAGCCAGGAGCGTCCATTTGTCAGTTGCGCTCCATTCCCGTTCGAAAGCTGGGCGGTCCTGCTTCAGCAGTTTTCTTTGGGCGGGATCGTTGACAATGACCTGCTGCTGATCGATTCCGGTAACGACCACATAGTGCAACGACGCACCGTTGGACGGCTTGAGCGCCACAATCAGAGGACGCCCTTTGTCTAGATGCTGTTGCAGGTCGTGCCACTCTCCGCGAATTGTAAACGTACGAAATCCCTTTTCTCTTAAGTAACGCTCCATGTCGGAAGCGTAGATACCGTGAACCTTGGCAGAATAAAGCAATTGCTGGATTCGAACCGCATCGGAATCGTCGCTGGCGGGTTTATTTTGCTGGTGCTGCCAGTACTGCATGACCATCGCAAGACTGGCAGCGCCGCAACCATCTTTTTGTTGCTTTACAAAAGGAACATCTAGCCAAACGGCTGAAACATCCGCGGCGAATAGTGTGCTGCACATGCACACCAATATCAATAACTTCAAGGCGATGCGGCGGAACATTGCGATCCTAGCGCACCGCAACAATGATCAAAATGAGCGCGGCAATAGCCACGAGGATGATGATCAGGTCCCGGTCGCTGAGGGTGCCTGCGGCAAAATCGGCCTGTGCTTTGTTGGCCCGCAATGCCAGTTGCGCCAGCTCAGCGTCGTCAAGTGTGGAAACCGCACCCTTTACCTGCTCCGGATTCATGTGTGCCGATTTCAGAACCTTTTGGGCCATTTCGGACGAAAGGAATTGCTGAACGTCAGTGCGATTTTGCTGTCTCGCGTTCGACTCTTTGACTGTCGCCTGTTGAAGCTCGGAGGGACTCACCAAGTGGCTGGCGGTTTCTGCTACCAGATTTTGGGGTAGAGCGAAAACAGTAGCCAAAGCTAGTGCTGCCGCCGCTCGAGATAATTGCCTTAGGTCGAAACGCATGTCTTGCTACCTCCGTTAAGTTTTGCGGATGTTTCGTCGGCCTTTAGCTGAGAAACATTATTAAAATCTTACACTTCGAAACTTCGATGCGCAGTTTCTTTTCGGGTTTGCTTCAGGAGTAACAAGATCGATAAACATGTAGTCGCGAGCGAAAATTCACAATCGCTCCACTCTCGTTTGTATATCTCGGGTGATCCACTCCGGGTCTTTGCCAACCGAAAATCGAATGGGAGATCCAATGATCACTCTGATCTGTCGCGGGGGCGCAAACTTCTTTCCCGCTCTCTTTAGTTCGAACAGACCATCGATCCGCATCGGCACTACCGGAATTGCTAGATCATTTGCCAACAGCCCGATGCCAGCCTGAAAGGGGCGTATTTTGCCGTCTGTAGTGTGGTGACCTTCCGGAAAAACCAGAACGCTGTAACCGCGATCCACCGATGCTCCGATATATCTGAAGCTCTCGCGGAAACCAGCCAAATGAGGTAATGGAAACAGATTTAGCAAAGATACTCCCAGAAGCCACTTCAGCCGGTCAAACGCCGCGCCCAGGCGGCTGCGGCCTTTTGGAGGCGTTCGCAGCGCTTCCAAGGCCTCGCCACCCGTGGCTGTCGTAAGCCGATTACGAAAACGGGCGGGGAGAGCAGTCATCACAAAGCCGATGTCAATATCGTCAATGTGATTACAGGCCACTAGGATCGGGCCTCGAAGACCGTGCAAGTTTTCGCGTCCCTCGATGCGAGGCCAACCGAGCAGAAAGACCGCGGGACGCAGCAAAAGGTAATGAATGCCCGTCCGGACCCACGTTATTGGCCAGTGCTGGACCCAGACAGGGTAGTGATATCTCGTCCTCGATGGATTCTTCCCATGCAGCAAGTGTTCAAGATCGCCAAGGGTTTTTACCTGAGCAAACTGAGTTTCGCTCAAATCCACCTGGTAACGATCTTCCAGCGCGTCCATCAATTCCACGCGATCGAGCGAAGTAAGTTGCAAATCATTCTCGAGATCGGCGCTTCTTCCGGATTGCGTCGCGACGGATCCCGTGACGTGACTGATCAGCTGAGCAAGCGGACTTGAGAACGAATTGCCGGTCCGTTCATTCCCCAGGCTGGACAAGACAGTTTGCTGAATCTCACTGGTACGTGGCTTCTGCGTTGATGTTCGTGGAAAATCTTCTTCCACCCAAACAAACCATCTCCGCATGCGCTGATACTCGGCCAAAGTTTCATTGGCTCGACTCACGACAGATTCGGGATCGGTATTGTTATCTCGCAAAATCAGGACTGCGCAGGGTTCGGCATTGCTTCCGATAGGCAAGGCGATTACGACACAGTCCTTGACCTCGGGCTGCCGGTTTAAGGCTACTTCGAGATCTCCCGGATAGACGTTCATTCCGGCCGGAGTGACGATCACATCTTTCTTCCTGCCCTTGAAATACAGATTGCCCTCGGCGTCCCACTCGCCGACGTCTCCGGTTCCATACCAGCCTTCTTTGCCGGTAATCGGTTCTAGTTCCTTTCCGCTCCAATATCCAGAAGCGACTCCCCCGCCGCGAACCAGTATCTCTCCGTCCGCAGCCAGCTTCACCTCGCGACCGGCGAGCACTTTGCCGATAGAACCCCTACCAAGACGAAAAGGGTGATTCACACTTACTATCGAAGTAGTTTCGGTGAGGCCATAGCCTTGGATGACGGCGTATCCCATCCTTTGCCAGAAATCTTCGGTGGCGCGATCCAGCGCCGCTCCACCGCAGATGAAGGCCCAGAATTTCCATCCCAACTCGTGGTGGACCCTGCGAAAGATCCACCAGCGGCGGAGAAAGTGCTTACCTTCGGCACTCTTGAATCGCCTTCGAAAATCTTCCAGCTGGTTCTCTTCGTCCAGATCGCGTTCGATTTTTTCCTTCAAAGACTGCAACATGCGCGGCACCGCAACCAGCAAAGACGCTCGCTCGCGCCGAATTCTGTGTATGACCTCGGCGTGCTTGGGGGCGTCCTGAAAAATTACAGTTCCTCCGATAAGCTGGGGCAAAAAGATTCCCAAAAACTGCCCGAATACATGGCTCAGCGGCAAAAGGTTCAGAAAACGCACCGGATGCACAATCCGCTCATACTTGAGATATTTCTTAATTTCATTTTCCAAAGGTGCGATGTTACCCAGAACATTGCCATGGCTGATGGCAACGCCCTTCGGCTCAGCCGTGGTCCCTGAGGTAAAAACGATTTCCAGAGTATCGGTTGAAAGAATGCCTGCCGCTTCATAAGAGGCCTGAGAATGTGGCGCGAGGGTTTTCTGCAGGTCTTCGAAAACCAGAATCGGAGTTGAGGTAGAGGAGAAAAGAGAAGCGGACGTTTGGGCATGATCACGCGAGCACAAAAGAAGCTTTCCTTGCACTTGATCACACACACGCGATGTGAAATCGCCGGTTGCGGCATCATCTACCGGTACAACAATCACTCCGCACAGCGCGCAGCCGAAAAATGCCGCCACCCACTCAGCCGCATTCGGCCCCCAAAGCAGCACTCGCTCGCCTTTGGCGATGGCGCGCTCTTGCAACTCGCGGGCGAATCGGAAAGCCGTCTCGGCAACCTGCCGGTAGCTCCAACGAACGGTTCGGTATCCCCGCTGCTGAACGTAGGCGCACTCTTCGCCACGCTGTAAGAAGTCATCGATGAATTCCACAACGGAGCGACGCTCCATATTTCGATGTTAACGCCGGCCGGCTGGGCTAAGCTGACATTCGGCGCGCATTCGTGGGACAAAAATGAGATAGCAGCTGTAAAAACTCAGTTAGGAAGGGCGGAGTGGGTTGGTTTCGCATGGTCACGGCGTACCACTGACGTCGGAAGCCCTTCCCGCCCAGCGGCCGAATTGCCACCTTGCCAGAGTCGACGGCCGGCGCCACCGCCCAGCGCGCTAGAAACCCGATACCCGTGCCAGCCGCCGCCAGTTCGACAATCGCCTCCGTCAGCGGGACTTCGATGACTCGTTTTGGCTCTACGCCTGCCGGCCTTAACACCTTCTCCAAAAGCGTGCTTTCCTCACGCGGCGGATAAATCAGGACAGTTTCGGACTCGAGATCCCTGGGCCGGACTTGGCTGGCTGCGGCAAGACGATGTTTAGGGGACATAACGAGAACCAGTTCGTCCTCGAACATCGGGGTGGCTTGCAAGCTCTTATTGCGCGGAGGACAGCTGATGATCGCGACGTCCAACTTCCCTTCGAGTAATGCCGCTGCGGGATCGGAGGTGGCACTCGCAACGATATTTACTTCTACTTTCGAAAACTTGGCATGAAATTTCTGCAATACCGGAGGCAGCCAATGGTAACAGGTATAACACTCGGTGCTGAGACGAACTTCACCGCGCGCTCCGCCGTTCAGACCTTCTATCTGCACCTCTGTTTCGCTTAATTCATCGAGCACCCGGCGCGCGCATGCGATCAGACGTTCTCCTGCCGAAGTTAAAACCATCTTTCTTCCGAGCCGCAGAAACAGCGCTGTGCCCAACCTTTCTTCCGCGTCCCGCAACTGGTGGCTTAGCGCGGACTGCGTGAGGTGCAGCCTCTTGCCTGCTTCTGTGACGCTGCCTTCCTCGGCCACTGTCACCAACAGCTTGAGATGGCGAACTTCCAATTTCGGAGTCATAGCAATCATGAGTGTAGTTCATCGATTTCATGAAAACAAACAATAAATCTCATATGTGCTTTATCCCGTCCAACTGTCATGCGCTTGGGGAAAACGGATTGACGACAAGCACTGAATAGCCAAAAGAAAACGTTGATCTCAGACTCCAGCTACAGACTTCGATCAATTCCTGCGTCATTCAGCCGCTACGAATTATCGGCGTCTATCAACAAACACGACGCATAACAGCAGTTCATGACACCAGTAAATCTTGGGAGGTTGTATGAAAGATCTGTTCGCACGAATCGCCGCTTTCCTTCTTGTATTTGGCAGCTTAACGCTTATTCCGGCAGTTCAAGCCCAGCGCACTCAACGGATCATCAAGGCAAATATCCCGTTTGAGTTCGCTGTAGGCGATCGACTCTTTCCCGCAGGCAACTATTCGCTCGTGAGCACAGCGCCTTCGGTCCTGGAATTGCGTGATATCGAAAACCACATCCTAGTTATGGTGCTGACCAATTCCGTTGAAACCTCGAAAAGGCCCTCCTCGCCGACGCTGCAGTTCAAGAGCACTGGCGAAGGTTACGCACTGACACAAGTCTGGCAGGAAAACTTTTCGATTGGCCAGCAAGTCAAACCACCTAAATCGTGGGAGAAGCTCGCGAAGGGTGGGCCCGAACACACGCTCACAGTTGCGGTTATCAACCCACGGTAGACACGTAATCCATAGGGAGGGTCGTCAATGAATGCAGGATTGAATGTAAACAATGGACAATTGCAAGCGGAGGACCTCCATGTTCAGGAGGTCATCCGCTCGGCAGAACGAGAGCTTCGTGAGCTGTTACAACGTCGCGCGGAACTTATGAAGCGGATAGGCACCATTAAGCAGACTTTGTCAGGGTTGGCGAATATTTTCGGCAACTCCGTGCTTAGCGATGAGCTGCTTACCTTCCTCGACCGCAAAACTGCCAGTCGCCAGCCAGGTTTCACCCGAGCATGTCGAGTGGTTCTGATGGAATCGGGGAAGCCTCTTGGGGCTCGCTTCGTCTGTCAAGCGTTGCAGCAACGATTTCCTGAGGTGTTGGAGCGTCACAAGGATCCGATCGCTTCGGTGACGACAGTCCTTAACCGGCTTGTCGATTACATGGAAGCGAGTTGTTCGCTCGATACCCACGGTCGACGGGTTTGGGAATGGATTTCCGAACGACAAAAACCCCGCCACTCTGTTATTTGGCAGCGATCCTGCGGTCGCGTCACAACCGCGGACGGGAAAACAGCAGTGAAGGAAGGAAATATCATCGGAAACTTGGGTGGCCCCCCCTAAATCAGTCCCTCTTTCACATGACGGAGAAAATCCTCGGCGTCCTGTTGAGCTTTCTTGGCGGCGTATGGATCGCTGCGGTTTTCGAAGGTAATCTCCTGCAAGGTAATATCCGCGGCGTCCTTGGGTTTAAATCCGCGGGTCACAAGTTTGCGGGCACGTTCTGTGAAGCTTTCAGAATCGGTGATGATGGCGGGTTTTCCATGGGCCAGGCAGTCATGAGACTGAAATTGAGACAAGGCCAACCTGTCGTATGCGCTTTTTGCCTCAGGATTGGTAAGCAAGGCTGGGACGGGGAATGTCCAGCCGCAGTCAGAGCAAGCCCAGCCGGTCAAACGCTGGTGTGAAACCCATGTAAGCCATCTGCCCATAGTCTCCCCACCGCCGCAGGAAGTTAAGGATTGCTGGGCCGAATTGCGTTCTTTCGTCGTGATTTTTGCGGCGAATGTCGCGAAGTACGAACTTCTTCTTGGATCGTGCCTCCCCGGCACCTCCCCGCTACTGGTATCAAAAATACTACAAGAATCGTTGATGGAGAGGAGTGACTGAGGAGGACACCCTGATTTGGCCAGCGTTTCAAAGCTAGTTCCGGTCGTAACTCGGTCGTACACTCCCTTTCGGTAACCCTTAGTAACCATACGATTTTCGGTAACCCGTCTTACAATGACCCTTGTCCGAAAGACCATCCTTCGTACGATCGGCAGACATGGCCGATCAGATGGCCAACCCGTCGGTCGAGCTTCCCAAGAAAGATATTTTCTGGATGGAAGTAGACCGGACCTGGAGTCAGCAAGCATATGGCGTTCGGTTTTGGCTTCAACAAACAGAAAGCTCTCAGCGCTGCGGAGAAGTTCGTCCAGCAGGGCAAACTGCAAAATGCCATTGGGGAATATGAAAAGGTTCTGAAGGCTGATCCCAAGGAACTCACTGTCTCCAACACCATTGGTGATCTCTACGCTCGTCTTGGACAGAGCGACAAGGCAATCGAGTCTTTCAAGAGCGTTGGCGACGCCTATGCGGCGCAAGGTTTCACCGTCAAAGCGATCGCCATGTACAAAAAGCTCACCAAGCTGAAGCCGACCTTGGAAATTGTGCTTCGCCTCGCCGAACTCTATACCCAGCAGGGCCTTTTTAATGACGCCCGTGCGCAATACCTTCAAGTGGCCGAAGAATTTCTGCGATCCGGCGAATTAGAACAGGCAGTCCGAATCTTCCAGAAGACCTTGGAAATGGATCCAGAAAACGTCGCTATGCGCACGCGTCTGGCCGAGGTCTACATCCGGCTCAACAAGAGGACCGAAGCCTGGCAGCTTTTTGCCGCCGCCGCCGACAGTCTGCGTACACGCGGACAGTTGGGACCGGCAGAAGAAATCCTCAACCGTATGCTGACGCTGGATCCCAGTAACAGCCAAGCTCTACTGCTGCGCGGGCGTAACGCATTCGACTCGGGAGACATCGCTGGCACGATCAAAAATCTTGAAAAGGTGGCGGACCTCGACAGCCATCCCGAGGGGCTGCGCGCGCTCATGCAAGCATACTTGCAGAGCGGACGCTTGCCAGACGCTGGAACGATCGCCGCAAAGCTATGCACTGTCCACGGCGATACAAACGCCATTGTCAGCTATACCGCTGCACTGATGGCTGCCGGACACTTTACCGAAGTACTGCAAGTGTACCAACTCTACTCCGACAAGTTGGTATCGTCTGATTCGGCAAAAGTTATCGAAAGCTTGCATTCGCTCATCGGGCCTATGCGGGACAATGCAAGTGCGTTGGAGACCATCCTCGATCTTTCTCAAAAAGCCGGCGACAGCACGCATATCACCGAGATTTACGAGTTGCTTGCGCATGGAAGTGTGCATTCCGGAAATTTTGAGAAGGCTCGCGACTATTACCTGAAGCTGACACAGCTTGAGCCACAGAACCAGCTTCACAGCCGTAATTATCAGCAGGTACTGGCAAAACTCGGCGTTGGTACTATGGGCGCACGACTTATCACCGCAGAGGAAGGCGCTGTTCTGGTCGAGGAACTTGAGGCCACCGCGCCGTTTATCGATCAGCGCTATCCTGACGAAGTCGCTCTAGCCGTTCGCGCCGCCCTGACCGATGCCGAATTATTCGTTTCCTACAACATGCCCGCCAAGGCGCTGGGGCCATTGCTCTCAGCTCTTCCAAAGGCACCGCACGATCTTCGGCTGAACCAGCGTCTCGCAGCTTTGCACACCCGCGCCGGACGATTCGGCGAAGGTGCCGTCTGTTGCCGCAATCTGGAACAGCTCTACCACGACGCTGGCTATCCGGACGAAGCGAGCCGCTATAAAGATCTTGCTAATAAATACGAGGAGCGAGCATCCAACAAGGCGATCGAGGTTGCATCCATAGAAGTTCCGTCGGCAGCACCATTCGTCCCGGCGCGAGTCGAACCTGCCGCCTGGGGGCCAGTCGCAGAGCGCGATAAAGTTGAGCAAACCGCCGCCGAAGCTGCACCGTCAGGCACTGGACTCTTCTTCCATAAAACTGCGGCTGCTTCGGCACCAGATGCACGCGAATTCGAAATCCATGCGGAGCCAGCCGCGGCAACAAATGAAATCGATATTTCAGCGGAGTGGGAAGGCGAGGTCACGCATCAGCCAGCAACGGCCTCGCTGGGAGTGCAATCGGAAGAAGCATCCTCGCAGTCTCTGGACGAAGAGTCGGCGCAACAACAATCCGAAGCCATCACCGAAGCCATCGAAGAGCTTCGCTTCTATCTCGCACACTCGATGCCCGAACAGGCTCGTGTAGTCTTCGACAAGTTGGAGAAGTTGAAACCCGGCCCGGCAAAACTGGCTGCTCTGTGGCAAGAGATTGAAGCTGCCGGCACAGCCGAATCCTCAAAGCAGGCGGAAGCTGTAGAGGAAGTATCGGTCGAGGAAACGGATCAGATTGCTGCGACAATCGAAACCGAAGCACCTGTGGCTCGCTCCAAGCCCAACCGAGAATTCGTCCACGATCTTCGTCCCGCTGCCGAGCCAGTTTCGGTCGAAAGCTTGATGCCCAAAATACCGGCTCGGACGATTGCCCCTGCTCCGGAACCGGCCCAGGTGGAATATGCTCAGGCGGGTCCGAAGGTAGAGGCTGCTGGTGCATTGGGAGAATTTGTCTCGGATCTCGAAGCCTCCTTAGGCGACAGTTTCTTGCCTCCGGGGGCGCCACCTCACGCACCGCAAGCTCGGGCTACATCCGGGCCCGTGGCAGCAGTTTCAGGACATGCAGCTGCAGCGGCCGCAACCGCGCCGGCCAAGGAATCTGTATCCGAAGCAGCAGCACCTACTTTCACATACCAGCCGACCAAGAAGAGGACACTGGCTCCCGAGGTTTCGCCCGCCGCGTCTAAAATGGACGGTGCCAGCGTTGATCTGGCAGATATGTTTGGCGAGTTGAAACAGGAGCTGGAGGACGATTCAGCGAATACTCAGGAAGATCCGGAAACTCATTACAATCTGGGCGTGGCATTCCGCGAAATGGGTCTGCTAGACGAAGCCATCGGCGAACTGCAAAAGGTTTGTCAGGCTGTGGACCGCGGTCAAGTCTTTCCACAGCTGATGCAAACTTATACCTGGCTGGCACAGTGCTTTCTGGATAAGGGAGTTCCTGAGGCCGCTATCCGCTGGTACGATCGCGCCCTCAAGTTGCCGAGTATCGATGAAGAAACGCGAACTGCGCTGAACTATGAATTGGCCTCCTCGTATGAAGCTTCCGGCAACAAGGTGGTTGCGCTCAACCACTTCATGGAAGTGTATGGCAGCAACATCGATTATCGTGACGTGGCCGAGCGCATTAAAGCCCTGAAGTCGTAGAATGTGACAATGGGGTTGCCGTTCAGCTTAGAGGCGCGTGCCGAAACGAATCTTTTCTTCCCGAGCTCGCCCGTTGAGGGCGTAGCGTGACTTCAAGCCCCGATTCTCCCATGAATAAAGTTCCTACCGGCGCTTTAGATGAAAAGCTTTCCCGCGAAGAGCAACCGGAGATGAAGGCTCGTGCGGTCGGTGGTGAATCGTTGCCTCAAACCAGTATTCAACTGTGGCTTCACCGCATTCTCATTCTGTTGCTGGTATTTGTTTGCGCAGCTATGGGAGTACTCCTCCTGATCCTCCCCTGGAGGCCGGAATGGACGGACAACCACTTCCTCCTTGGCTCACCTGCACTGCGGAGTTTCGTTTCCAACGGGTTTGTGCGCGGCCTGTGCAGCGGCCTGGGGGTATTGGATATCTGGATCGGATTCTGGGAAGCAGTTCACTACCACGACACAGTCCAACACTGATAGAAAGACAAATCTGATCATGAGTAAAAGTAAACTCCCGCCTGCGCCTCTGGCGTATGAAAACGAATCTTTCGTCAATAGCCCGGATGGGCGCATTCTACGCATCCTCTCAGAGTACATGGAACCGCTGGCTCGCTTCCGGCGTGAACAAATACAAGACACGGTCGTATTCTTCGGCTCGGCCCGTTTTCGCAGCGAACTCGATGCCAAAGAATACTTGGCCGACATGGAAAGCAGGCCTGGCCTGCAGCCACCGGATGAACGAAAAAAGGCGCTCGCTTTCGTGGATATGGCGCGCTATTACGAAGACTCCCGCCGCCTGGCATATCTACTAACCAAGTGGTCGATTCAAATTCCAGCCCGCAGGCACCGCTTTGTCGTAACCACCGGCGGCGGTCCGGGAATCATGGAAGCTGCAAACCTCGGGGCTCACGAAGCAGGGGGCAAGACGATTGGGCTCAACATCAATCTACCGTTTGAGCAGAACCCGAATTCTTACATCACCCCTGCCCTCAATTTCGAGTTTCATTATTTCTTCATGCGTAAGTTCTGGTTCGCTTATCTGGCGAAAGCTTTGGTGATTTTCCCGGGAGGGTTCGGGACCCTTGATGAGCTTTTCGAAATTTTGACCTTGGCCCAGACCCAGAAACTCGCGAAGAAACTGCTGGTGGTCATCTACGGCAGCGAGTACTGGAAACGAGTTATCAATTTCGAGGCTATGATCGATGCCGGGACAATTTCGCGAGGCGATCTGGACCTCTTCCGCATGGTTGACACACCGGAAGAGGGATTTGAGATCCTCAGGGATGGCCTGGTCAAGTACCATCTGGCGCCCCCACAACCGAAACCGCCCAGCGAGGTAGTTCCCGAAATTGCCAAGACGAACCCTTGACCACGTCGTCAGTCGCCGGTTCCCGTTTGCCGACGTGCAAACTGCTGAAGACTAACGACTGAGGACCAGCCACTGAGCTTGCTTCTTTACTACATCACCGATCGCTCTCTTTTTCCTGGCGACGAAGCCTCTCGACGCCGCCACTTGCTCCGAAAAATCGCTCAGGCTGTTCTCTGCGGCGTAGATTACTTGCAACTACGCGAAAAGGATCTGTCCACGCACCACCTCGAGACTCTAACCCGAGAAGCGGTGGCGATCGTTCAGCAACTGAGAGCTGGAAACAAAAAGCTGAGAACGAGTCTTCTAGTAAACTCGCGCACCGACATTGCGCTGGCTTGCGGCGCCGATGGCGTACACCTGCGTTCCGCGGATATTGCTGTAAACGAAGTGCGGAGGATTTGGGCTCACAGCCACCCCGCCATCATGAATGCGACGGTGGGGGTTTCCTGCCACAGTCCGAGTGAAGTTGCCAAGGCCGCGGTGCAAGGGGCAGACTTTGCTGTTTTCGGACCGATCTTCGAAAAATCGCAGAGCCATGTCGCTGGTGCGGGGACTCTACGTGAAGCCTGTCGGGAGAGGATCCCAGTCCTCGCGCTGGGAGGTGTCACGCTTGAAAACGCAGGAGCTTGCATCAAGGCGGGAGCGGCAGGTATCGCAGGAATCCGGTTGTTTCAGCAAAATGAGATAGGCAAAGTTGTTGCAGCATTGCGCCACCAGCCATCAGCGCGAGAGGAACTCGGCTGACGGCTGAAGGCTGAAGAACCACGACGCTACTAACTCTTGATCGTCTTGGACTGGTCGTCCCAAGTAACTCCACTTTTCCTGAAGTACGATTGATTCGACATGTGACAAGCCAATGCCGCATGGTGTCCGAACACGACGTCCTCGACCACGGGCTTGCGCGTTCGCACCGCCTGAAAATAATTCCAGAGATGCGGCTTCTCTTCGTCCCAGGAAACACTGCGATAATTGACTCCTTCCAGCGCTGGCTCTTTTCCTGGCGTGGCATCGTGCTCCGCGTGCCATTTCTTGAAGTACTCTTCTTTCATGGCGTGGGGAAAGCCCGATGCGTAATAGCTTGGCTCTTTCTCGACGCCCGCCTGTGGAGTGAAGGTCAGACTGTATTCGGTCAATTCCAGCACGCCTTTAGAGCCTTGGAAGCGATAGACTTCCGGAGTTTCTGTACCCAAGTTTAAGCGCATATAAACCGGAAGATCGCCATATTGAAAGAGCGTGCAGTGAACATCCGGCATGTTTCGGCCATCTTTCCAACGAAGAATTCCGCCCATGGACATCGCCCGGGATGGAGCCTGGTTGATACCGAGGACGTACTGCATGCCACTTACCAGATGGACCAGCAAATCGCCAGCGACCCCAGTTCCGTATTCCTTCCAGCAACGCCAGCGCGCGAAGATCAGTGGATCGAAGGCTCGCTTCGGCACGGTTCCCTGCCATGTGTCCCAATCAAGAGTTTGCGGCGACAGGTCAGTGGGAGGCGGATATTCCCATGCTCCCGTAGGATCATTGCGGCCCAACGATCCCTCTACCAGCGTTAAATCGCCGAGCACTCCCTGCGCGACCAGTTCCTTCGCCTTGGCGCAGATCACTGAGCTAACCCGCTGCGAACCGACCTGCACGATGCGGCCACTTTTCTTAGCTGCGGCCACCATTTCTACGCCATCCGCCGCTGTGTGGGACATTGGTTTTTCAATGTAAATGTCTTTGCCCGCGCTGACGGCGTCGACCACGACTTGTTTGTGCCAGTGGTCGGGCACGGCGGCAACGATACAGTCGATCTCCTTGTTTTCGAGCAATTCGTGATATTGCCGAGTGGTCGGCAGATCCGGGCGGGCAACGATCTCCCGGGCCAGCGTGTGACGCCCGTCATACAGGTCGCATGCCGCAACACATTCAACACCGGGCAACTGGATCGAATTGGTGAGCAGCCCTGATCCCTGCATACCGATTCCAATCATTCCGAAGCGGATGCGATCGCTCGGCGCCACCGTTTGAGGGAGTGCCCAAAGCGGGTCGGGATCGAGAAAAATGGTCTTTAGCCCGAGCGACGCTCCAGCCGCAGCCGCGCTCATTCCAATGAATTCACGACGGGAAAAGCGATTCCTGATCATCTGTACTGAACCTCCAGGTTCGAATTGCAAATTTGAACTTTTTATGGATATTGCCCGCCTATTTCTTCAGCATCTTGATCGCAACTTCCTTGAAGAACACCACGTCATTTTTGCTGTGGTTCTGTAGTCCGATGTAACCTTCCTGCGGACGCGGTCCTCGCTCCGGTTCAAAGCTAAATTTCTTCGCCGGAACCGGATTACCCTCGGTAAACTCCGTTACTTTTATGCCGTTGAGAACCACCGTCGTGTGGGGACCGTCCAGGGTGATTTCCATCGTGTTCCAGTCTGGTCCGGGCTTGCCGGGCTTCGCCAGTGGCTGATTCATCGAATAGAGAGTACCGGTTACGTGATAATCGTCCTCGTTGGATTTCTCCGGCTCGTTGTCGATTTGTACTTCGTACCCGTAGTGCACCGGCATCCAGGCCTCGCGAGGCTCGATGGGTATGCGAATAAATACCCCGGAATTGTCGTTGTGATCGCGCATTTTGTAGACCACCCGGATAACGCAATCGCCAAGTTTTCCGCCCGTCCAGTAAAGTAAGCCCATACCTCCATGAGTCTGGATCAACCCGTCGTCGACGGTCATCTCTCCGGGGCCGACGTGTTTCCATCCCACCAGGTCTTTCCCGTCGAATAATTGTTTCCAGTCGTCCGATTGAGCCTGCGCCGATGAAGACACTGCCAACAAACTTGCAGCCATCACAACCAAGAATTACTGCCGAACGCAATTGCATATGGAATACCTTTCGAAGGCGGGAGAAATATACACCAAACGAGCTGTGAACCGTGTGAGTGAGCTAAGTCCTTTTTCCTTGTGCGTCTACCGTTAGCCAGAGGTAAGTTGGATATGACCTGCTCATTACCGAAGATCATTCTTCGGCGAAGCAAACAAGCGGAAACCTGCATCGAATAAAAGATATAATATTCTCGTATCCGCTCACCCAGGGAGTAATTCCTCTTCCAAAGAAGATCATCGCGATGTCCATGAAAACCAAGGCCGCAATTGTAGTTCCTCCGCCGCTGTTCTGCTGTTTATGGCGTTAGGTGGACTGGATGGCGTTCGCGCCTCCAATAACGATGGCTCGTACCGCCAGCTTCAGGTCTATAGCGAAGTGCTCTCGCGGGTGCGCAGCGAGTATGTCGAAGAACCCAACATTCCCGCCGTCACCGATGGCGCGCTGCACGGCCTGCTCGAGTCGCTGGATTCAAATTCCAGCTATCTGACCGCCTGCCGAGTATCAAAGACTACAAGCCGAATCAGACCGAGGCCAAAGGGGAGATCGGGGCCGCGGTATCAAAGCGCTTCGGCTACGCTGCGGTCATTTCGGTGATTCCTGGCGGTCCAGCGGATAAGGCTGGCATCCAGGCCAGCGACATCTTCGAAGCGATTGAAGGCAAGAGCACGCGTGAAATGTCGCTTGCGGAAATTCACAACCTTCTTCAGGGTCAACCCGGTTCGAACGTGAACGTAGCCGTGGTTCGAGCTCGCCGTGCCGAACCGCAGAAGATGGTCATCACGCGGGATATCGTCAACGTTCCGCCTGTGTCCGACAAGATGGTGGACGATGGCATCGGCTACATCCAAGTGGACGCCTTCAACAAGGGCAAGACACAGGAAATTGCGGCTAAAATCCGCGCGCTGCAGAAAGTCGGGCGCCAAGAAACTGATCCTGGATCTGCGCAACTGCGCCGAGGGCGACGAATCGGAAGGCATCGCAATCGCCAACCTGTTCCTGAACCATGGCACGATCACCTACCTGCAAGGTCAGAAATATCCTCGACGAAGCGTTTAACGCCGATGCTTCCAAAGCCATTACCAACCTGCCCCTGGCGGTGCTGGTGAACAAGGGCACTGCTGGACCGGCCGAAGTCGTGGCGGCCGCGATCATGGAAAATGCCCGCGGCGACGTTGTCGGCGATAAGACCTTTGGCGACGGCTCGGTGCAGAAAACCATCGACCTGCCCGACGGCTCGGCGCTGATTCTGTCCGTCGCCAAGTACTACTCGCCCAGTGGCAAGGCGATTCAGGACAGCGCAGTCACGCCGAACGTCGTGGTCGCGGACAGCGATGACGATGCCGCACTTCCCGACGATGATGAAAACGCCACGCCTGCGGACGAGGAAAAGAAACAGCCTCCGCAGCAGGACGAGCAGCTGCACAAAGCGATCCAGGTGCTGAAGAGCAAGACCAGCTAGTAGCTGGCTTTGTCGCAGTCGATAGTATCGATCGCGCGTCTTCGGACGCGCGATTTTTTGTTTCGGGATGCGCCATCCTTCGCGTTCTTTGCGACAGGGCGGGATTCACACACGTCTCGTGCAAGGATTTTCGTGAGTGTCCATGGCTTCTGACCGCCTTATAGTCGACGAGTCAAGCCCCGACACGTATCAGCCTCCTGCTATCCTGAACTCAACCTTCCGTGAAATTTGAGTTACAAGACTCTCCGGTGACCGCAAGCGCCGAGCACAAAATGGTGGGACGGCTTGTGATCGGCCTGCTGGTACTGGTTTCCGCTCTGGTGGGAGCCACTGCCGGACTCCTGCTCGTCTACTCCACCGACCTGCCGCAGGTCGATCAACTCGAGCACTACCGTCCCAGTTCGATCACCGAACTTTACGACGACCAGGGACGCATCATCGGTTCGTTCGCGCTGCAACGGCGCGTGGTCGCCGACTACGACGACTATCCCGCAAGTGCTGCGCGACGCGCTGATTTCGATCGAAGACAAGGATTTCTACCGGCACTGGGGCGTTAACGTCTGGCGCATCGCCGGCGCCGCCTATCGCGATATTCGATCGGGCGGCAAGGGTGCAAGGCGCGTCGACCCTGACCATGCAGCTGGCGCGCAATCTTTTCCTCTCGCCCGATCGTTCTTTTCATCGCAAAATTCAAGAAGCGCTGCTGGCGATTCAGATCGAGCGGCGTTTCACCAAGCCGCAGATCTTCACCCTGTACGCCAACCAGATTTATCTCGGACACGGAGTCTACGGCTTCGAGGCCGCTTCCGAGTTTTACTTCAGCAAGCCGGCGAAACAACTCACGCTGGACGAAGCCGCGCTGCTTGCCGGTCTGCCAAAGTCGCCGTCCTACTATTCGCCGATCACACATCCCGACCACGCTCTGAAGCGCCGCAACCTGGTGATCAACTCCATGCTCGAAGATGGAAAGATCACGGCGCAACAGGCGGCAGCGGCTCGCGATCAGCCGATCCAGCTGAAGTTGGCCCACGATCCGAATTCGCTGGCGCCGTATTTTGTCGAGGAAATTCGCCGCTATCTGGAAGGTAAGTACGGAAGCGACCAGGTGCACGAAGGCGGGCTGCGAGTCTACACCTCGCTCGACATGGACCTGCAGCGTGCCGCCAACAACGCCGTGCTCGATGGCCTGGCCGCGTACGAACGCCGTCACGGCTGGAAGGGCCATCTGCAGAATGTTCTGACCGCAGAGGTCAACGCTGGCCGACTACCAGCATCCGGATTGGGATAACGAACCGGAAGTCAACGGCTACATGCACGCGCTGGTCGTATCTGTGAGTCTCAGCTTCCGCGACCGATAAAGTTCGGACGTTACACCGCGACGCTGCGCACTGCCGATGCCGCCTGGACCCATCGCAAGCTTGCCGGACATCCTGAAGCGTGGCGACATCGTGTACGTCAAAGTGCTTTCGCTTAATCCCGACGGAAAGGCGCGGTCAGCCTGGAAGAAGACTCCGGCGCGCAAGGCGCGCTGGTCGCCATCGACAATGCCACGGGTGAAATCAAGGCCATGGTGGGCGGACGCGACTTCAATCTTTCCAAATTCAACCGCGCCACCCAGGCTCTGCGCCAAGTGGGATCGTCGTTCAAGCCATACGTCTACACTGCCGCCATTGATCGCGGCGCCACGCCGGACGACACCATCGTCGACGCACCCAGTCACCTTTCCCACTGCCTTCCGGGCCGTATGCAGCCGCACAACTACGATGAAAAGTTCGAAGGCACGATTACGCTGCGCCGCGCGCTGGCCCAGTCTCGAAACATTCCAGCGCTGAAGCTGGCCGACAGTCTCGGAATCAAGACGGTCATCGACTATGCCCATCGTTTCGGCATCACCTCCAACATTCCCGCCTACCTGCCGGTGGCACTCGGCGCGGTCGAAATCACGCCGATTGGAGCAGACTTCCGCCTTCAGCGTGTTTCCCAATGACGGCGTTCACATCACTCCGCGTTACATCACCAAAGTGACGGACTACGAAGGCCGCATGCTGGAAGAAAATTTTCCCGACGTGAAAGATGTAATCAGCGCCCACACCGCGCGCATCATGACCTCCATGCTGCGCGAAGTCGTGCTGCATGGCACGGCATCGCCGCGTCCAGTCTGAAATATCCGCTGGCAGGAAAGACCGGCACGACCAACAATTTCACCGACGCCTGGTTCGTCGGCTTCTCGCCGTCCATGACCTGCGGAGTCTGGATTGGCTACGACGAGAAGAAGTTTCTGGGAGCAAAGGAAACAGGAGCTCGCGCCGCATTGCCCATCTGGATGGATTTCATGAAAGTTGCACTGGCAGGAAAAGATCCAGGGAGATTTTCAACCGCCGCCCGCCCCGACTTCAAGCGCCCGCAGACGGTGGACACACCAGACGCAGCACCGCCAGAGGACGAAACGCACTGATCTCATCGGTCCATGTCGGGGCGGGGGTCCCACCTGCCCAGCCGAGCAAAGCTCGACGTATTCCTCGCCGAACGGCTTGGAAGCAATGGCATCGCCGAGTATGATCCCTCGCCATGACCTCAGGCCCCGAACAAGAACGGCAGCGATTGGCTCGCCTCTACTCCGCCATGACGTCCGAGGAAGTTGGAACATGGCCGCTGACGGAGGAGATCTCACCGACATCGCGCGCGACAACTCTAAAGACAGAAATTTCTCGAAGAGCGCTGGCTATCACCGTCAACGAAGGTCCGCCGGGTGAGGACGTGTTCGAGAAAAGAGACTTGGTGTCTGATTCGCCGGTTTCAGGACCTGCCCGAGGCGCAACTGGCCAAAGGCAGTCTTGAATCGTCAGGAATTGAATGCTTCCTCACGGACGACAACATGGTGCGGATGAATTGGTTCGCGTCCAATTGGCTGGGTGGAGTCAAGCTCCTGGTTAATCAGGAACGACGCTGAAACAGCTGCCGCAATTTTGGACGAACCAATGCCCGATAGGCTGGACGTTGAAGACGTCGGAGAGTACGAACAACCTAGATGTCCGGAATGCCAATCATTGGACGTCAACTTCGAACAACTGAACAGGAAGGTGGCTTACACCAGCGCATCGCTCGGAATACCAATTCCGCTCCATACTACAAGGCTTGGACCTGCCAAGCCTGTGGCCATCGCTGGCAGGACCCGGATTCCGTCGAGCCTGGCGAATCTGAGGACAGCTCTGACTTACTGCTTCAGTGCCGAAAAGCTCTCGTCCAGAATTCTGCGCCGCCTCATCCACATCTGCTTTCGAAATATTCAAAGGCGGCGACATGCGAACCACATTGCCGTAGAAGCCGCCCTTGCCTACCAGCAACCCACGCTTCCGCGCTTCTTCCATAAGAGCATTTGTGCTAGTGGAAGCGTTTTTTTGTGGTGCGATTCTCGACAAGTTCCAAAGCCTGCATCAGTCCCATACCTCGTACATCGCCGATGATGGCGTGCTTCTGCTGCAAGTTCTTCGAGCTTTTTGCGGAAATAGTCGCCCACCACTGCTGCGTTGGTCCGCAAATCGTCTTCCTCGATGATGTCGATAACGGCCTTCGCGGTCACACTGGTCACCGGATTGCCGCCGAAGGTTGAAATCGTCAGTCCCTGGAAAGAATCGGCAATCTCCGGTTTCGCTACCGTCAAGCCGATGGGAATACCGTTGCCCAACCCCTTGGCGGCCGTAATCATATCGGGCTCTACTTCCCAGTGCTCGATCCCGAACCACTTGCCGCCGGTCCGTCCCCACGCGGTTTGCACTTCATCGGAGATAAAATCGCCGCCGTACTGTTTCACGATGCTAAATGCCAACTTGAAGTATTCTTTCGGCGGGGTTATGAAGCCACCGACACCTTGAATCGGCTCCGCTAGAAATGCGGCAATGCGCCCCGACGTTGAAAATTGGATTACATTTTCAATGTCTTTCACGCAAGCCACTTCGCAGTCAGGATATTTCAGACCCAGAGGACAGCGATAGCAATACGGATTCATCGCATGCACGATGCCCACTTCGATCGTGCCCTTGCGCCACGTATTCATGCCGGTCAATCCACGGGTTAGCGATGATCGCCCGCTATAGCCATGCCGCAGGGCCACTATTTCAAAATTTCCGGTGTGCATGCGCGCCACCTGAATCGCCGTTTCATTGGCCTCAGTGCCGCTGTTGGTGAAATATGATTTCTTTAGCGCTCCCGGCGTGATCTGCGCGAGTTTTTCCGCCAGGTTGACCATCGGTTCATTTGGAAAGCACGTCGACACATGCTGCAGCCGATCAATCTGCGCTTTAGTCTGCGAGATCACTCGCGGATTGCAGTGACCGACACTGATGGTGACAATACCGCCGAAAAAATCGAGATATCTTTTGCCCTCCACGTCCCAGACGTGTTGCATCAGCGCGTGGTCCATTGGTAGAGGGTCGGAATAGTAAGTCGAAACTGAAGGAAAGATGTACTCCTTCTGCTTACGATTGATCTCCTCACGGCTCAGGCGCAGTTTGTCGGCGGGAATGAAAGTCGTACTCATGCGGACACCTCGGGCAAAAGCCCCCTCTGAATGGATTGGAACTGGACGTTATCCGTTAACGACCCACCATCATAAACCACCGGCACGCGCCCCCGGAGGCGGCTTGCGTTCAGACGCGGAACTGGCGCGAGCCCCCGCTCGGAATCGTTCCAATGCGTCGAAAATCTGTTGGCCATAGACCTTGCCTTTGTATTCTCCAAAGCCCGAAATGCCCAGCAATTCCCGCATTGAGCTTGGCCGCTTTCGGCACACTTCCTCGAGCGATGCTGTCGTGCATTACGACAAAAGCGGGTATACCCTGCTGCTTGGATATAGCCTTCCGCCACTCGCGGAGGTAGTCACGCAGTTCGGAGTCGACGTCCGGAATCTGCCTCTTGACGGGGCGTGCCGAAGGTAAACTCGCCGTCGCCTGCGCTTTAATCGACTTCACCAGCCACTCGGATTCGCACCCGCAAGCGTCGCATGCGCCGCAGGTCTTCCACTTCGGATTCTCTCCGAAATGCAGACAAATCTGTCGATGTCGACAACCCTTGGAGTCCGCGAATCCGCGAATGGAGTGATAGCGCTGCCAGGCCCGTTCCTTCTCCGCCGAGTCTATGATCTGATCAGCAAAGTAGGCCAACAGAGCGGCATCCCTTTTTTGCCACAACAAAATGCAGTCCGCCGGTTGCCCATCCCGGCCCGCCCGTCCAGCTTCCTGATAATACTGCTCAATCGATTTTGGCAGCGCCAGATGCACTACCGCACGCACTGACGCCTTGTTGATACCGAGTCCAAAGGCGATTGTGCCAACCAGCACTCGCACTTCGTCCGACATCCAGCGTTCCTGGTTATTGCGTCTCTCCGCCGCATCCATTTTGCCGTGATAGCCGATAGAGGAAATCTGCTCTTCCTCGAGAAATTCCACCGTTTCCCTCACTTTGGCGATTGTCGGGGCGTAGACGATGACACTCTGGTCGTGGTAATTACGCAAAGTGCGAAGAAGCAAACTCGACTGTTCACCGCTCGCACACTTCTTCACCAGGTATCGGAGGTTCGAACGGTGAAAACTGGCAATATATTTATGCGGGTCACGTAATTGCAATTGGTGAAGAATATCGTGACGCACCCGCTTGGTGGCGCTTGCCGTGAAAGCCGCGATCGGGCGGTCAGGAAAATGGGCGCGAAGCCGGCTCAATTGACGATATTCGGGACGGAATTCGTGTCCCCACTCCGAGATACAGTGAGCCTCATCAATCGCGAAGAACGCAACCGGAACGCCCTCTAGCCAACTTATCGTGTCAGCGCGCGCCAGTCGTTCCGGAGAAAGATACAAAAGGCGGAATTCACCCTTCGCCGCCCGGCGCATGATCTTGGCCTGTTCTTCGTTAGCCAGGGAACTGTTTAGAATTCCCGCCGGAATTCCCATTTGTTCCAGTTGAGCCGCCTGGTCCTGCATGAGCGCTATCAGAGGGGAGACCACCACGGCGGTACGTCCCATCATTACGGCTGGCAACTGGTAACACAAGGACTTCCCGCCCCCGGTTGGCATAACTACGCAAGTGTCGTGACCACCCAGCAAGCTGTTCACGATATTTTCCTGCAGCGGCCGAAAGGCGTTATATCCCCAGTAATGCCGAAGCGCTGGAAGAAGGTCCCTTCCGGAAATCGTACTTTGCGGAGCCGTATCTGCCTGAGCCATATTTTGCTCAAATCAGTATAGGTGTTATGCAATGTGAAAAATGGGTCCCGTGCCGCGATCGTCCCGAACTGAAAATACGGCGAGCCGCGCAGAAATTGAACCAGGCTTCCCAAGACTATAATCGCGATTGATGAAGTCCTTTTTTCGCCTGGTTCTGCTTGCCCTGGCTCTCGTGGTTGTTGCCTTGATTTCGGCCCTCACTGCAATGCGTTTGGCGATTCACGGGCATGAAGTGAACGTTCCAGATCTGGTAGGCAAAAGTCCCGCGGCGGCCCGAATGATCGCGGAGCAAAGCGGCCTGGAACTCAACGTCGAACGCCAGTATTACAGTCCGACCGTGCCCGAGGGAAAAATCCTCTCTCAGCTGCCGCCTGCTGGAAGCCAAGTGCGCCGGGGATGGCAAGTCCGAGTGGCCGAAAGCCTGGGTCCACAGCGAGTGGAAATACCTAACGTAACGGGGCAAAGCGAACGGGTCGCGAATATAAACATCCGCCGTCGCGGTTTGGACGTCGGCGCAATTGCCCAAATGAGATTGACTGACACTCCCGAGGGTCAAGTCTTGGCGCAAGCTCCGCCTCCAAATGCCAGTGGCGTTTCCGCCCCGAAAATCAGTTTGCTGGTGGCGGAAGCGCCGTTGCCCCAGACGCTCGTGATGCCAAATCTGGTTGGACAAACGCTGGGCAGCGTTACACCGCTGGTTCAGGATGCAGGTCTTCACCTAGGAACCGTTTCTCCGGCGACCTCTGAAAACCCGGTAGCCACGCCGCCGACCTTTACACTTTCACCAGCCAGCATCATCCTCTCGCAAAATCCAGCAGCCGGAGAGAAAATTACGCTTGGCGGCGTCGTGAATTTCACGGCGCGGTAACGTCAACCCAATCATTGACCTCAACCTCCGCGCTTAGTCTTTTTGCAGAATTGCCACAAAAAAACCATCGCATGGCTGTAGTCCGGGGATTGTTCTCAGAAAGCGATCCCGCAGCAGCGAGTCCAAATCTTTCCATACCAATTCGCCTTCGGCCTGCAGCCGGTTCAACTCCAGACGCGCATCAAGGAGTCGGAACGAAGGATCATCCGCCAACGCTTTCTCGATCACTATTTCGTTTTCCTCCCGCTCCAGCGAGCAAGTGGAGTAAACCAACCTTGCTCCCGGCACAGCGAGCCGCATTGCTGAACATAAGATCGCCAGCTGACGTTCTTGCAGGTCGGCCAGATCTTCATACCGCAATCGCCATTTAATCTCCGGATTGTGTGCCAGTGTGCCAGTACCGGAACAGGGCACGTCCGCCAGGATGCGGTCAAACCCTTTTTCAACCGTAAACTCGCGGACGTCGCTTTGGATCACGTCGACATTTCTTGCGGCAACTAACTTGCGTAAAAGACTAGCTCGATGAGGATGCAGTTCCAGAGCAACAATGCTGGAGTTCGGATTTTGCGCGGCCAGGATCCGCGTTTTACCGCCGGGCGCCGCGCAACAATCCAGAATTCTCGATCCCTTTCCCACAATCAACCCGACTAGTTGCGAAGCTTCATCCTGAATTGCAACTCGACCCTCAACGAAGGCGCGAGTCACCGCGACATTGCCTGATTGAACCCGTCGTGCGGATCCGAGCAATCGCCCGGGAGCAAGATCGACCTCCTCTTGTTTCAGTTCAGCCTCAACCTGGGGGTCAGCGAGGCGAATGGAAGGCCATGGTGGCGCCTGGTCATTAGCGCAGATTTTCTGTGCATTCGCAAAACCGAATTCTTGTATCCAGCGCTCTACGAGCCACAACGGATGCGCTAATTGTCGCGACAAGTCCCCGGCCCGCAGGGGTTCTCCTTCGTATTTCTTTCGTTCGACAAGCCCCTTATCTGGCGATGCCGCCAGTTTGCGCAGGACAGCATTGGCGAAAGGTACAGCGGACCTTTTACGCGCACGCTTGACCAGTTCTACACTCTCGTGGACTGCCGCCCATTCGGGTACGCGATCAAGAAACACTAACTGATAGCTGCCCAGACGAAGTGCCGTCAGCACTTCAGGATCGAGCTTGTTCACTGCTTTGTCCGAGAATCTGCCGATCTCTTCGTCAAGAGATGATCGCCAACGCAGCACCCCCATCACCAATTCGGTTGTCAATCCATGATCAACCCCAGAAAGCTTCTCGTATTGTTTGGAATGTAGGATCTCAGACGCGTATGCGTCCTGCTGGTCGATGCGCATCAGCAAATCGAAGGCGGCAGCTCGAGCCGGCGAGATAGGCATGGATTGAGAACGCTGGTGGAAGTTAGCCGTCCGACGTTAATTCGATAGGCCAAGTCTCTCGCCCGCCTGAGGGCGATAGCCATGGATGAAATCAATCGCAGGCGTGCGCTTCTTCCCTTCTATTTGTACTTCAAGTAGCTCAATCGCGCTTCCAGCACCGCAACCGACAAGCACGTTATCGTCATCCACCCGGATCTCGGCCTCTTTTAATTTGCTATCCGTTTCTTTTGCACTCCAGATATGCAAGTTTTTGTTACGAAAACTAGTGAAGGCGCCGGGCCATGGCGTAAAGCCGCGCAGTCTATTCAGAATCTCCGCTGCGGTAAGGTGAAAATCGATCCTGCCGTCTTCCTTTTTCAGGATGGGGGCCAGTGTCGCATTCGTATCGTCCTGTGGTTGCGGATGAATCGTTCCTGACTGCAATCCCCGCAAAGTTTCTATCATCAAATCGGCTCCGGTCGCTGCCATACGGGGAGACAAACTGTCGGCGGTATCTTCCGGAGCAATCGGGATCTCTTGCTGAAGCAGAGTGTCACCGGTGTCAAGGCCCGCGTCAATTCGCATGGTGGTGACGCCTGTAACAGTCTCCCCACGGGCGATGGCCCACTGTATTGGGGCTGCGCCTCGATATTTCGGAAGCAAAGATCCGTGCAGATTGAGATTGCCAAAAACCGGCAGATCGAGCATCCAGGGTGGGATGATGCGCCCGTATCCGACTACAATAATTGCATCCGGATTGATCGCGCTAAGTTGCCCTTTAAATTCTTCGTTATTTTTGATTTTGTCCGGCTGGCTGATCGGCAATTCCAGTTCGAGCGCGCGCTTCTTGACGGGAGAGGGCGAAAACTCCATACCTCGCCCCTTGGGCCTGTCTGGCTGGGTCACAACCAAGCGCAAAGCGAAACCAGTCTCCACCAATTTTTCCAGAGTAGGAACCGCGAAGGCCGGCGTGCCGCAAAAGACGAGACTGAAAGGAGGCGGCATTGGGTGATTCTAAAAATTGGGTCATTCACCAAGGACAAGAGCTGGACTCTTCAAATCACTTAATTACACAATTGGAAAATTATTCCAACCCTACCACTCTCCGGCTTTCATCAGTTTGCGAATCTTGCGTTTCATGAAGTCACGCTTGAGTACGCTGATGTGACTGATGTATAGCTTTCCGTTCAAGTGATCGGTTTCATGGAGGAAGGCACGGGCCAACAGATCTTCGGCTGTCTTCTCGAACCAGTCGCCGTTAACATCCTGAGCCCGGATGGTTACTTTGCGAGCCCGTGATACGGGTTCACGAAATTCGGGAATACTCAGACAGCCCTCATTCTGCGTATGGCGGCCTTCCGTGTGGGTGATTTCGGGATTCGCAATTACCAGTTTCGCATTCGGATCTTCCTTGAAGGTGACGTCGATAACGGCAAGCCTTTTTGAAATCCCGATCTGTGGCGCCGCGAGTCCGACTCCGTGGGCCGCATACATGGACTCGAACATGTCCTCGACCAGCCTTTTCAGGTCGCCGTCAAAAACAGTAACCGGCGCGGCAGATCTTTCGAGCACCGGATTTCCATATTTCACGATGGGATAGATCATTAAATTCTGTCGCTTAGTCCTCAGTCTCAGTAACGTTTTACTTGTTCCAAATAGCCTTTGAAGTTTCGCAGCAGTTCTGTCATCGAGTCGCCACCGAATTTTTCCAGTGCGCTGCGTGCCAAGGTAAGCGCCACCATCGCTTCCGCGGCTACTCCGGCGGCCGGCACTACACAAACATCGGAACGCTCGTAAGCAGCCTTTACCGGTTCACGGCTAGCAAAATCAACCGACTGCAAAGGTCGCCGCAGAGTAGAAATCGGCTTCAGATATCCGCGCACGATGATATCTTCGCCATTCGAAACTCCGCCTTCGATCCCGCCCGCGTTATTTCGGCTCCTCGTAAACTCCGTGAACCCTGTTGACGCCCCATATCCTATTTCATCGTGAACGGCGGAACCTACGGCAGCAGCGGCTGTAACTCCTGCGCCTATCTCAACCGCTTTGACTGCTTGCAAAGACATCACTGCACCCGCGAGCTGCCCATCGAGGCGCTCGTCCCACTGGGCATAGGTCCCCAACCCAGGCGGCACGTTGTGAGCGACAACTTCGAAAATGCCGCCGACTGAATCCCCGGTTCGCAGTACCTTGTCCACTTCTTCCTTCATCCGCTGTTCTGCTTCAGGGTCGACGCAGTTCAGCAAAACTTCGTTGAGCTCCGAAAGGCTGCGAATCTGTTCCCATGAAGCATTCTTGTTCAAGACGGCGGCGCCTACAGCAACCACATGGCTCAGCACCTCGATTCCAAGTTCACGCAGCAGAAGTTTTGCGAGGCCGCCAACAGCGACTCGCGATGCAGACTCGCGGGCCGAAGCTCGTTCAAGCACGTAACGCGCTTCCGAAAAATTGTACTTTAAGGCTCCGGCCAGATCGGCATGTCCGGGACGTGGCGACGCCACCCGCTTGTGTTTCGCGGGATCGCCCTCTTCGACCGGAAGCGATTCCTGCCAATTTTTCCAGTCTTTGTTTTCCAGAAGGATCGCAATCGGTGATCCGATGGTTGAGCCGTTGCGCACACCTGAAAGGATGTGGACCTGGTCAGTCTCGATCTTCATCCTTCCACCGCGACCGAAACCTTGCTGGCGTCGCCAGAGTTCGCGGTTTAAGAATGCCTGATCCACGGCCAATCCCCCAGGCAACCCGGAAAGGAATGCAACCAGGGCTTCCCCATGAGATTCTCCCGCAGTGAAATAACGAAGCATTGTTTTGGAATTGTATCCGATGCAACGAAAACTATGGATTACGTCTGGTCAGCAGGCGCTTTGAAATTGGCTGAAAGTTGACGGCGGAGAACAACTATTTCGTGCCGTTCGGATAAACCAAAATCTTGCTGGCCTCGCCCGTCTTTAAGCGGTCCATACCCTTGGCGAAGTCTTTCATGGCGATCCGATCGGTGATGACTGGATGCAAATCGAGTTTCCCGGCTTTCAATAATGCAGTCATCTGATACCACGTCTGATACATTCGGCGGCCGCTGATGCCCTGCACGGTAATTCCTTTGAAGATAATGTCCTCAGAAAAATTCAACGAAATTGGCTTCGAAGTCAGTCCGAGAAGGGACACCCGTCCGCCACGCCGCACAATATCAAACGCCGTTCGAATGGCGCTGGGGTGGCCCGCCATCTCAAGCACGACGTCGGCTCCCAAGCCGTCGGTCTGCTCCATCACCCTGGCATTCACGTCGTCCTTGGATGGATCGAGGGCAAAATCTGCCTTCATCTCACGTGCAATTCTGCGACGATGCTCATTCACCTCGATGGCAAAAATTGTGGTTGCGCCCACCGCTCGCGCCACGGCAATCGAGAATAGTCCAATGGGGCCACAACCAGTGATCGCTACGGTTTTCGCGGCAATCTCACCTGCCAGCACACTGTGCACCGCATTTCCCAGCGGATCAAGGATCGACGCATATTCATGCGGAATTGCCGAATCAAGCTTCCAGATATTCGATTCCGGAATCACCACGTATTCGGCAAAGGCGCCATCCGCGTCCACGCCAATAATTTTTACGTTCTGGCAGATGTGAGCTTCGCCGGTACGGCACAGCAGGCACTTGCCGCAAGCCACATGCATTTCCGCAGAAACAAAGTCGCCCTCCTTCACGCTGGTAACTTCATCGCCATAGGCCACAACTTCGCCGCAGAACTCGTGGCCAGGAATTAAAGGTGGACGAATCCGGTTCTGTGCCCAACGATCCCATTCGTAAATATGCAGATCGGTTCCGCAGATGGAAGCAACTTTTACCTTGACCAGCACGTCAGTCCGCCCGAAGGAAGGTACGTTTACTTCGCGGACTTCCGCGCCCGGTGCCGCTTTCAGCTTTACGACAGCAAGCATCGTTTTGGTCATGAGTGACTTTTTCTGGATCGCGGATCAGGTTGCGATTTTATCACTGCGTTTGATGTTTGCCGATTTGCCAAAGCATATGGACATTACGCCGGTGACATTTACCTGATTACGAATGCTTTTCGATCCCCCACCCACCGCCGCCAGGGCTTTCGATTCTGATGCGCTCACCCTTACGCAAACGCACATTGGCTTTTCCGGGCAACAGTTCCCTCGATCCGTCCTGTCTCACCACCGAGGTAGTGCCGGCCGATCCCTCGGACCCTCTGCTCAATCCCCAGGGTCCGCGCGTCCGACGGTCAGCAAGCAGAGTCACTTCGGCGTCGGTCAACACTTCGATTTCGCGTACGATGCCATCGCCCCCACGGTATTGGCCGTCGCCCCCGCTACCACGCCGCAACGAATAGTGCCGGACGCGCAGTGGATATGCATATTCCAACGCCTCAGCCGGCGTGTTCCACGAATTGGTCATATGAGTGTGCACGCCGGAGACTCCCGCTTTTGTGGGACGCGCGCCCATCCCGCCGGCGATGGTTTCATAGTAAGCGAATGGCCTGTTCGTGCGTGGATCGACTCCACCGATGGTCAAGTTGTTCATGGTACCGGACGATGCCGCGGGTATTCGCTCCGGAATCGCTTGTGCCAGTGCGCGCAACAACACGTCCACAATCCGTTGCGACGTTTCCACATTTCCCCCCGCCACGGCTGCCGGGGGACGCGCATTCACAACGGTTCCAGATGGCGCGACTACGCGGATTGGACGCATCAAACCCGCCGTCGCCGGCACATCTTCCATCAACAAACATCGGAATACATAGAAGCAGGCCGAGTACGTAATCGCTTCCACCGCATTGATGCTGCCTTCGACTTGAGAATCAGTACCCGTAAAGTCAACAATCGTATTTTGGCTGCGTTGCCTGAGGTTAGCGTCCTTCCCCGGGAACGTTATCGCGACCGCAATCTTCACCTTCTCCTCGATGATTCCGTCGCTGTCCATGAAATCCTCGGAGCGGTACATTCCCTGGGGAACAAGCGCCAAAAACATCCTCATCATCTGCTCCGAGTAGTCCAGCAGATCTGCGGAGGCTCTCGTGACTCTCTTCAGCCCGTAACGTTCGCAAATCTCGCGCAGACGTTCGGCTCCGGTATGGCAAGCCGCAATCTGCGCCCCCAAATCTCCTTCGCGTTCATCTGGTGTGCGAACGTTATTCAACAACAGAGCCAGCACGTCAGGTTGTATCGTTCCGCGGCGCATGATTCGTACCGGAGGAATGCGCAGCCCTTCCTGATAAATCTCGCGGCACAACCCCATCGACCCGGGATAAGTTCCGCCAACGTCCGCATGATGGGCACGCGAAGCGACATAAAAATCCGGATGACTGAGAACATTCCGCCCTCCGGAATTCTTGCTGGCGCCGACATAAACAGGAGCCACCAGGGTAATATCTGGCAGATGGGTGCCTCCCCGAAAGGGATCGTTTAGCATTACCACGTCGCCAGCCTCAAGTTCGAAGCTGCCGATGGCTGCTTGCACCGACATCGGCATCGATCCGAGGTGCACGGGCATGTGATCACCCATGGCTATAACTTCGCCGCGAGAATCGAAAATCGCGCAGGAATAGTCGCGCCTTTCTTTAATATTGGGAGAAAATGCAGTACGACGCAGCGCCGCACCCATTTCCTCCGCAATGGAGTGATAGATGTTCTTAAAAATCTCCAGCTCAATGGGATCGCGCCGCATCATTTTCAATAAAGAGTCACTCCGATTTCCCTTAATCCTTCAAGGCTGAGCCATTATCGAGAATGCACCATCATCAGGGCAAATACCGGCCCTCTCGGCAATTTACTACTCTCCGGCTGTGCATCAGGAACTTCATTACTCTAGAATATGGTTGTTCCGGGAGCGTCGTCGTGCTAGAAACGCGCATGGGATAACCACGGTTACCGCGATTCCCTAAAAATTGAAATGAGCCCACGAGCCCGCGGTACTGCCAAATCACTGACTGCCGATATTCTGATTCCGGAAAAGCTCTATTTCCGAATCGGAGAAGTATCCCGTCTGTGCCAGCTTCCCGCATACGTCTTGCGATTCTGGGAAACCGAATTCCCTCAGCTCAAACCCGTAAAAAGCAGCACGGGACAGCGAATGTATCGACGCAAGGATGTCGAAAGCGTCTTACAATAAAGAGTCTCCTCTACGAAGAGGGCTTTACCATTCCGGGTGCGCGCCAGCACTCGCGATCCGAGATCAAAACCGACAAAAAGCAGTCCCGCTACCCTTTCCGGCTCGCCCAACCTCCGACCTCAAATACGTTCGTCAGGGATTGCGCGACATTCTCAGCATGCTCTCCGCCCGTCACTAGGGCAACGCGCGCCGGATTATCGGCTGAAGCTTCCGTTAAAGTTGCTTCGCCCCATTCTTCCGTCCACATTGATCAATTCGATTTCGTTGCGATCGCGATTAAGTCTAACCTGCGCCGTCCCACGCGCCTGTCCGCGATCGGAACTGGTGATCTGCATGGTGAATCCGTCACCGACCGATTGCTGTACCACTCCGTAAAACGTGATATTGAAATTACCACCTCGCAACGATACCGACGGGCGTGACCCTCTGCTGTCGACATGGCCGCGGGTAATCCTGGCATTCCCGAAGGAACCGCCATTCAGATTTCCTCGGAAGGATGTATCGACTTTCACTCTCGGATAATTTCCAACCCCTGGACCTCCGGGCCGCCCGGATAACCAGGACCTCCGGGCCCACCGGGCCAGCCGCTGCTGCTTGCGCGCGGACTGTAAGTCGCGCGTTCCACTCGATTCGAACGAATGTCTACGACACAATCATACGTCGCGGTCCTCCAATTATTCGGTCCGCCAAGACCGTAGCGCAGTCGTCCGCGGAACCCCTGACGACCGTTGGAAGCGGAGTAAGGATTTTGGGTATCAAGGTTCAGCGTCACACGCCGGCGTGCGTCCCCGCTGACGCGATCCTGTAGAGCGCCCTGACATTGAGCAGCGACAGGGTGAGGTCGGTTCGGATACTGTCCCGGCGGACCTTGTATCTGCGGATTCTGGGCTCACGACACCGACATCCAGACGGTCGTGGTAAAAATCACTCCACAAATCGCTGGACGGACCAACTTAGCCCGGTGCTAAACAACCCCGATTGCAGAGCATGACTGGTTCTCCTCACGCATCCTCAGAAATTGTCCAATGCCGAGGTCGCACTATACATTACAACCTCAAATCCGAGAAACAATTCCGATTCAGCGACCACTTGGCGACGAAGCGAATCGGTGTCATGGCATTTAACCCGGGTACATCAGTCCGACAATGTCAGGGTTTGGTCGGATCGGTACTGGGAACATTCGGCGTCAATTTTCGAATAAGAAATTCCTGTATGACATTGGCGGCTGCAGTTGCGCCGATACCGATTGCCCCGCTTTCGAACGTCAATCCTACTCCATCACGATCTTTGGCCGGATAGTACAGATTTGAGATTGCTCCGGCGGCAAGATTTCCTAAAATACTTGAGTAATTCGGCTGCCAGTGTCCGTTGTCGCCTTTGCAGACCACCGAATCCGCAACCGCGTACAAAATCCGCGAGCGCTTGCTGCCACTTCCCTTGTAGAAGTAACGTGGATCCTGTTTCAACACTGAGGGAAGAATGGCGCTTCCGATGAATGTACCCGAAACAAAGTTGGCGTAGGAAGCACCGTAACGTTTTCCGTAACCCTGCGCTCCCTGACCGTATCCACTGAAGTCGTCTTGGGCTTGCTGGATTCCCGCGATTACCCCAATCAGTGCCAAAGCTGACAGGATCCACCGACGTTTTCCATGCGAGCGTGAACTTTTGTTTCGAGTTTAGGGGAGCGGCATGGGAGACTAACTAACGTAAAAATTCGGAACAAAGCCAAGCACACGCTGCTTTTCCTCATCCTTGACCTGCTCTTGGGCTACTTCGATCGGAGAGAGTCCGACGCGTACCTCAGTCAGAGCAGTAGCGACCGCCAGCACGATTGGCGGAACAATATAGGTTTCCCCGGCACGCAAAACCCCGGAAGACGGTTGTGCCGCAAAACCCGCCGACGTAATGATGAGCTGAAAAGGGCCAGGTGGGACGTCAGCAAAGAAAAACTGACCGTTCTCGCCGGATGTCACTTCCTGACTGGGAGACTGATCCTGGCGTGTAAGTCGTAACCGAGCTCCGGCGACGACCGCTCCAGTACGATCGACCACCGTTCCGCTGATGTTTCCAGGTGCTCGAGCGCGCTTGCCCGCGGCTGGGATCCAAGGTGTACGCACTTCCGGCTGACTATCCTGCGCCACCGCGGGATGTAGGCAAAGCAGAAGGATCAAGGCCGCGAAGAGAAAAATTTCACAGCACAAAAATCGTGGGCAATTTCTTCGATCCAAAGGGCTCTTGCCTGGGTCTGTCTTCGATACGATCACAACGATTCCAGTATCCCCTTGAATCGTAATATCTTCAAATAACCAAAGATTACTTTCCACGGCTACCTTGGTCTTAAAATCATTTTCAAAGTATGGCTGGATGGCGCGCCCTATTGCCTAAGGAGCGCTATGCCCGGCACATTGAAGCACACCCAGAAACACGCTCCATGGACCGACTGCATCACGATACTGATGTGCCAGCACGCGGGATACCTGATGCAAATGCGTAAGATCGTGAACAACCCATGTGGCCAGAAGCTGCGAAAACGTTACCACTCCCAGTGATGGATGCGTCCCTCGCTCGTTGAAATCTCCCGGCTGAAGATTGATTGCCTTAAGCCGCCAGATTTTCTTTTCGCAAGCGATCGAAATCGTCCAACAACTCTTCCAGAGACTTGTCTCGATTCTTTTTCTGGGCGAAGCGGTCGAAAGGATCGAATGGTCGCGTCTCGCCGCTTTTCAGGATGATTCGCACTCGAGGCATCCAATCGGTGCGTTCCCCGACAATCAGATGACCCAGAATAACGAAAGCGTTCCAGCTATCGTTTCCCTTCGTTGCCGTGTACCCAGGTATCGGGCAGTCCACGCAACAACGCATTCAGAGTTGCGGGAGTGCGGCTGAAAATCGCGATGGTGTCGGCCAAGTTGAATTCAGTCTTGCTTGGCATGTTTACCTAGATGCATTCCCGGAGTTTTCGGACTCCCCGAAGCAACAGAAAGGCTGACAACCGATAACCGAGAAACCGGAATCTGTGGAATCCGCCACGCGCATTTTGCATTGCGAGTTGCCGAAAACCAATATCGAAGGACTGAGGAGAGATTATGAATGTCCGGCAACCCGCAGCAGCTCGCTGAGTTGGTGAATATCGGAGGTGTGGCGTCCCCGACCACAACGTAACGTAATCCGCCTTCGCTCCATGTCTCCAGGTTAAATGCCATTTCACGAGTAGTTGTGACACCCGTCGCCAGCGGAATCATGTCCCGGCTGGTCCTGCAAGATAAACACCGATAGCTGGTGATTGCGAAGCTCGAACAGCAATTGGGCGCCCGCACTAGTGCTTCAAATACATGACCCTGCCGCCAACCAGCTTGAACGGAGAATTCTGCAGCTCGGGAAGATTGAAGGTAAACGGGAGCTTGCCCTGAAACCATGGCTTTACCGTGTGCCGGTCGGTTGAAATCACGTCGACGGGATTTGCGCTCGCCATGGTTGCCACATGCAAATCGAGCAGCTCTGCCAGAGCCTGCTCGCGAGCCGAATGCCGCGTCCAAAGCACGACAGAGGCAATGATCAGCAGCAGCGCAACGGCAACCGCAGCCATGCGCATCCAGGCAAACGCCCAGATTGGCTTGGATTCGCCTCGTTCTTTTGAATACTTTTTTCGATGCGCAGCCGGAACTCAGGCGACGGCGTGTATCGCGCCGTTGCCGCAGCTTGTGTCATGCGCTTCATCTGCAGGCGGCTAAGCGCATCCGCGGCACAGGACGGGCATGTCCGCAGATGGGCCTCCATGCTTGCAAGATCCTCCTGCGATGCATCGCCATCGACGTAAGCGTCCAGCTTGTCGCGCCACGGGTCGCAGGTCATCGCGAGGCCCCCTGTAATTTCGCCGTCAGCAATTCGCGCATGGCTTTTCGCGCGCGAGAGAGCCGCGACATTACCGTACCGGTGGGAATCGCAAGAGTCTCAGCCGATTTCCTGGTAACTCATCTCCTCCAGATCACACAAGAGAATGATCTCGCGAAACTTCACCGGTAACTTCTCCAAAGCCTTCTGGATCGTCTCCATCTCCACCCGCGCGAGCAGAACCGATTCTGGAGTCTCGGCAACCGCCGGTTCGGAGGGCTTGTCGTCCTCACTGTCGAACGAGACGAAGGAGCTACGCTTTCAAGCCAGCCTTTGTCGTCAGGAAGGTATTCCGCAGAATTTTGTACATCCAGGCGCGGAAGTTCGTTCCCTGCTGAAAGGAGGAAAAGCCTCGGAGTGCCTTCATGTACGTTTCCTGCACCAGGTCCTCCGCCGCGGCGCGGTCTTGCGTAAGCCAGTGGGCAAAGTTGTAGAGCTTGGCGAAAAGCGGCATCGCCAGTTCTTCAAACGACCCGAAATCGCCAGTACGATCAGCCACAGCTCAACAGTGTAACTCCAGCGAGGTTGCCCGCTTCGCCTCGCCGGAGTTTCCTGCGTCTCAATGACTTTACCGGGTATTGGCGATCGAGAAATCCAGCGACCTGACTGAGTGGATCCCTCCGAGGCATCCCCTTCTCCACTTACGCTGAAGCACCGCATCCAGCGACCACTTTCCCGGTCCGTTGATCAGCAGAAAAATAACCGTGAGCATCTGCGCGTACTCGGATCGGACTTCGTGCAGTACGGCCCAGAATCCAACCTGAGGAGGTGCCGGCGGCAACGGCAACGGCGACGTTCCCAGATACAACGAGATCTTCGTTGAAAGTATCGCTACGATCATCTCGGCGACAAACGGGATCGCAATCAGCCTTGTCATCAGGCCGGCCAGCAACAGCAGGCCGCCGAAGATCTCGAGGTATCCGACGAAAGCTCGCCGTGAAAGCTGGAAAGGGTATCCCCAGTTTCGTAAAACGGCCGACGCCCTGGTTCACGTATACAAACTTCAGAACACCCTCCCAGAAAAACACCCCTCCTGCCATCAGTCTCAAAACCAGCATGGATTTCGGGCCGTCGGTTGGAGGATTCATAAGCCAGAAGAAAAACTTGTTCATTGGTTGCTCCTTTCACCACATATAACCGGAGCAACCGAAAAATATTCCAGAAATAAATTTCTCCCACTAGCTATCGTGTTTTGTTTGGTTTGAGAAGGCTCTATCACAAAATTGTGAGTGTTTTGCAGGAATTCAGCTTGAACGCTGAGGGCACCTCGCCCTTGAGTACCGACGGTCCGAATTGAGACGTCAACCAAACTTGAGGTTGCACCTGGTTGATCTTGTACACGCGCATTAACCCAACGGATGGCCGGCTAACCGTCAGGTTAGCTCGAACTGGATCGCTCTCACCGCGCTTCCACTTCAGGTGCGCGCACAATGCAGCGAATCAACGAGTTCGCAGGAGACAAGAGAAAATTCAGGGCTTTGGCACGCCACCTGCATCCGGTCACCTGCAAATCAAGAGAGACAGGCATCCATCTGAAAAAAGGAGAAAAAAACATCAATGAGTACGGCACAGGTTCCCACTCTCGACATGAACAAGCTGAACGCTTTTATCGGTCAATTCGTGACCGATCTCGGCGCCGCGGTTCATGCCGGCATGGTCGTCATCGGAGAGAAGTTGGGGCTCTACAAAGCCCTCGCCGGGGGCCCGATGAGTTCCGCACAACTGGCCGCCAAGACGAAGACCGATGAGCGCTACGTGCGCGAGTGGCTGGCTTCACAAGCCGCCGGCGGCTACATCACCTACGATGAGAAGACCGACAAGTTCAGTCTGAGTGAAGAACAAGCCTTCACGCTGGCGAACGAAGACAGTCCCGCATATCTGCCCGGAGCATTTGAACTGGCTTTGGGCTCGCTGGCGGCGGTTCCGCGGATCGCGGAATCCTTCCGCACCGGCGCCGGCATGGGTTGGCATGAACATGTGGACGGCGTCTTTCATGGATGTGAAAAGTTCTTTCGTCCCGGCTATGCCGCTAATCTTGTAAGCTCATGGATTCCCGCCTTGCGCGATGTCAAAGAGAAACTGGAGGCGGGGGCGCGAGTGGCCGACGTCGGCTGCGGGAAAGGGGCTTCCACCATATTGATGGCAAAAGCATTTCCCAACTCTCGATTCTTCGGATTCGACTACCACGACAAGTCGATTGAGGCGGCCCGCGAGTCCGCCAGGCGTAACGGTGTCGCCGACCGCGTCACCTTCGATGTGGCAAAGGCGAAAGAGTTTCCCGGCAAAGACTACGACTTCGTGGCCGTCTTCGATTGCCTGCATGACATGGGCGACCCGGTCGGGGCGGCTGCGCACGTCCGGCAGTCCCTGGCCAAGGACGGCACGTGGATGATCGTTGAGCCCTTCGCCAATGACCAGTTGAAGGACAATCTGAATCCCGTGGGCCGAGTCTACTATTCCTTTTCGACGCTGCTGTGCACGCCTTGCTCACGATCGCAGGAAGTCGGACTGTGCCTGGGCGCCCAGGCCGGCGAGACGCGCATTCGGGAGGTTGTGACCGCGGCCGGGTTCAACCGTTTCCGCCGGGCGACGGAAACACCCTTCAACATAGTCTACGAAGCCAGACCGTAAGTTGCTTGAACACAGGTGCACGAGCGGCGACATCTTCCAAAGGATGCTGGTGCTCTTGCACCTTGCCGAAATTTGAAAATGAGAGCTTGGACGGCGAACATGTTTTCGACGGCCGCTTCCAAATGGTGGAGCGCAAGATCAAAGAGACTACCGGTCCGCTTGGCTGGAAGAAGGGCCATCATCATTCGATGGCGGATCGAACATCGAGATTCCTGGAACCAACGACCTTGTTCTAAAAGCCGACGTGCGGTCCCACCGGCCGATAGCATCTGCACACCTGTGACGATGACTTAGATCTGGGCCGTACCGCCGTCGACGAAGAGTTCGATGCCGTTGACGAAACTTGAATCGCTTGAGGCGAGGAAGAGCGCGACCGTCGCGATCTCTTCGGGGCGTCCCATTTCGCCGCGAGGGATCTGAGATTTGAAGAACTCCTTGGCGTCTGGCCCGAGCGGGTCGAGGATTGGCGTGTCGATGGTGCCGGGGCTGAGGATGTTGACTCGAATTCTGCGTTCCTTGAGCTCTACCAGCCAAGTACGAGCGAAGGAGCGCACCGCAGCCTTGCTGGCGCTGTAGACGCCGAAGGCCGGGAATCCCTTGATGCTGGCGATGGATCCGTTCAAGAAGATGGAACCGTTGTCGTTGAACAGCGGCAGCGCCTTCTGCACAGTGAAGAGCGTGCCGCGCACGTTCAGGTCGAAGGTCTTGTCGAAGTGCTCTTCGGTTACTTCTTCGAGCTTGGCCAACTCGCCCTGTCCGGCGCTGGCGAAAAGAATATCGATCTTGCCCTTCTCGCGCTTCACCGTATCGTAGAGGCGGTCGAGGTCGGCTAGGTTACTGGCGTCGCCCTGCACACCGGTGACGTTCTTGCCGATGAGCTTGACGGCCTCATCGAGCTTATCCTTGCGGCGTCCCGTGATGAAGACGTACGCGCCCTCTTCGACGAAGAGCTTGGCGGTGGCGAGCGCCATGCCGGACGTCGCCGCGGTGATGACAGCTACTTTTCCTTCGAGCTTTCCCATGACTGTTCTCCCTTCATACGTGCGATAGATTAATGCGAGAGCCCGCTGCCATGTCGTTATCAGCGGCGGGCCGTGTGACTCTGACGACGGCGTCAGCGCCGGCCTTGCTGGAGGCGTAATTAACGATGACGGAGGCACCTTCGGCGGCTAGCGATTTACCGATGGCGGACCCGATTCCCTTGGACGCGCCGGTGACGATTGCGACTTTGCCTGTGAGTTTGCTCAGACTCTTACCTATCTTTCGGTGCCAAACTCAGATAATCTCGGGGCTGTCACGCTGGGCCGCCCTCCATTCGCTTCCAGTGAGTAGATGGAACTGGACCTCCGAAAAGATTCATTAGTTCGGAATAATAGAACTATTGAACCCTTGTCCTTGAATGACTACTCTTATTAACATGCGGCCTCTGTTCCACCCATCGATTGAGGAGATTACGGTAGAAGGAATTCTCCACGCCTTGTCCGACCCGGTGCGGGTGGCAATTTATGCGGATATCGTGTCGCAGGAGTGCTCGCAGAACTGCTCGACATTTCTGACAGTCAGCGACAAGACGATCCCGAAGTCCACACTCTCTCAACACTTTAGGGAACTGAGAGAGGCGGGGCTGATCCGTGGTGAGCGTCGAGGCGTGGAAGTCCACAACACGTCGCGTTGCGCGGAACTCGAGCAACGCTTTCCAGGACTAATTCGGGCCATCGTCAACGCACATGCCATCCAGTCGAGGCACGAAGCGCAAGGAAAGAAACGTGCTGCGCAGAGAACGAGCCAGACGTGCACTGAAGAATAAGTAAAGAACCCGACTCTGTTCCCTCGATCAAGCATGATCCCTTCCCCGAACTTCTAACCAGTAGCGCGTTTCCCGTTATCTATCGGCTTACCGATCGAAGGGCAGAAGTTAGCATGAACACGGTGCCGCTTCGTCCTTCCTTTTGCTGAGGCTCGTCATCGATAATGTGGACGGGCCGGATAACCAGAACCGAGTGCATGGCAAGCGTTGTAGGAGGATGAATGGCAGACACTAAGACCCTCATTGAGCAGGCGTACTCCGCATTCAACAAGCGGGACATCGACGGTGCATTAGCACTGATGACGCAAGACGTGAGCTGGCCCAAGGCTTCGGAGGGCGGCAAGGTCGTCGGAAAAGAAGAGATCCGCGCCTACTGGACTCGACAATGGAGTGAGTTCGATCCCCATGTCGAACCGCTTGCAATGACCGAGGAAGACGGAGGCAAGACCCGCGTCAGGGTGCACCAACTCGTCAAGAGCCTTCAAGGGGATGTTCTTTCGGACAGCGAGGTTCTCCACGTATTCACCGTGAACAGCGGTCTTATCGCAGCCATGGACCTCGGGGATGAGGCCGATCCAACCGCTGGTCCGTCTGCCGCATTCGCACATCGATCCTAACTGGTTGTCCGGTATGAAAGCGTGAGAGTAGAACCAAGCCTCGTGATCGCTCATTTTTTTGCCCTCCATGTTTTTCGTGTATGGCTGGACTATTCCGAGCACGGCAGGTTCCACGGCTCCGTGGCCGTTCTTCCGCTGAACGAAAAGTTCTCATCACGCGAGATCTCTGTAGCCAGCCTGTCATTATTCATTCCATTGCCGAAATGGCAACACCAGGTAAAGATCTGTGCCTTTGGGAAGGTGCGCAACGTAGGGCATTCCGTTCGAGCCGTCGTGACTCAGTGTCTGAAGTTCGGCTTGAAATTCATGCGGACTGACAATCATGATGTGCGCGCCGACATGGAAGTCTTTACTTGAGCCGTTCCCGGACTTGTTCGGCACCCAAGCACCGACGTACATGTAGGCGATTCCGATCCTGTCGATATGAGGAATGCGGCCGGCAAGGCTCTCCTGTATCCAGTGCAGGAATGTCGGGTCGAAGCACCCTGGCTCATCGTGCGGATACCCAGGAACAGCCGGGAGACAGGTCCATTCGTTCGATCCTTTGCGAAGAAGTCGGTATTCACCTTGGGGCGCCGACGGCCAATCGAGCAGAGTTGCGTCCTTGGTGAGTAAATGCGGGACCGGCGCGCAATGCGTCCGCGATCTTGTCTGCGTCAGTCACCGGCAATCGATCTGACGGCTGAGCGAAGGCGGTGACTGCCGTCAGAAAGGCAGTTGTGAGTAGCTTTATCCAAACGTTAGTGCGGATCATGTGTTTCTCCTTTTGAGGCCCGCGTTCTTGTCCGAAGGTGTAGAAGCGCAGGATAAAAATGTGTTGCGCTTTCTTAGATAGTCGGATGTGCTATCTGTTTCATGCATTGTTAGAATATCCCTCATGCGTGACATGCATTTACGAAACCTGGATCTGAACCTCATACATCCCCTCCGTGCGCTTCTGGAGGAGTGCCACGTCACCCGTGCGGCGAAACGAAGTTTCTTGAGTCAGTCGGCGATGAGCAGGGCGCTGCAGCGATTACGCGATACGTTCGGAGACCCACTCCTTGTTCGTAACGGCCGCGGTTATGAGCGCACGGTACGGGGAGAACATGTGCGGCGAGAGTTGGAGTCGCTCATGCCCCGGCTTGAGGAGATGGTCCGAGGAGAAGAATTCAATCCGGCCCGAAGCCAGGAAATGTGCGTGGCTATGAGCGACCATGCCTCGATGATTGTGCTGCCATCGCTCTTGGCGAGTGTGAGGAAGGCGGCGACTCACGTAAGGCTGGAAGTGACCGCGTCTGGAGCTGAGACTTATGAGGATGTCGCGGCGGGAAGAGTCGATACGTTTCTTTGCCCAGAAGAAGCGCCCCCTTCCCTGGAGTCCGAAATGCTCTTTACCCTGGATTTTGTTTGTCTCGTCGGCGCGGCTCTGCGGGTTCGTGCTCGTCGTCTTACGCTGAAACAATATCTGGAATTTCAGCACGTCCTGGTCGAGACTCCGAAAGGGGCAACAGGCTTTAGTGGATCGTGCTCTGTCGCAGCTTGGCGCAAAGCGGCGTGTCGCGTTTACTTTGCCATTCTTTGTGCCCGCGATCTTCGCCATCGCACAGACTGACTTGATTCTCACCGTGCCGCGCAGGTTGGCAAAGCTCACTGCGGTCATGGCTGGTGTACGCGTCGTGGAACCGCCTCGTGAGATCAAGTCCTTTCCGTATTTCATGGCATGGCATCCGCGACTCACCAATGAACCTGCTCACAAATGGTTTCGTGAACAACTGCGGTTGGCTGTTCGGACCGTCTGAACGACTCGAAGTTGACATCGTTCGGGTTGGCGCTGAAGACGAGTTTTGTGAATGGACGTGACCGCCGAGTTACTTCTTGCCCTCCTGCGCCGTCAGCCAATTCCCGACACGCACTCCCAGCCGCCTGACGCCCTTCACACGCCGAATTGCCTGCCGCAAGATCCGGGCAAGACGTCTGCAATCGGATGCTTCATACGCCAGCCGGCGGATCGCCGCCAATCTCAGGTTAATCGTAGACGGGGCGTAAGGGGGCTGTTCGAGTGCGATTCGGTACCGTGTGACCACGGTCCTGTTGAAGGCCAGCCTGGGCTCCGAAACAGTACCAGTCGATGAATTCACGAATGGCATGGTCGTACGAGCGCTTTGAACTTGATGACGTAACCCTGTTCAAGACCGCAGATTTCGATTGTTCTAGATCGGGTAATTTGAGGAACGTTCTCGGGACTCGTTTGCGTTTGCTCTTCGCCATTGGAAGCGGCCTCCGCTGCCGCGGCGAAAAGCATGATCCTGTCCCCGATCTTCTAACCAGTATCCCGTTTGTGAGGACTCATCTTGCCTCGTTTGCGAAAAGACGAGAGCGCACCTATTACACTCATCGCGCTTTCACCACCTGTGCCGTCTGGCATCTCTTGGGACACTGAAGAGCTCGACGAGCTTTGTTACGCGCTCTTTCTGACGGCTGCGCGGAAATCGCTTAGTTCTTGTCAGCTCGGCGATACCATGGAGGCTCGCCCAAAACAGTTCCGATATAACCTCTGACTTCGAGCTCTGCCCCTGAAACAACTCCATGAGTTGGGAAAATGCGAATCGCAGTTCCGGAGGAGTAGCCGCGTCATCGAATGGTATGCTCAGGCTGAGCGAAAACATCACTTCATATAGTGCGGGTGAAGACGCGGCGAACTCCAGATATGCGGCCGCGACCGATTCGACCGTATTTCCACGCTTAGCCCGTTTCCGTGCCTTCTCCAGAGCCAGGCCGATCTCCTGGAAACCCTCGATCGCAACCGCGGTGAGAATCCCTTCTCGGCTTCCAAAATGAGCGTACAAGACGGGTTGGCTGTATGAAATTTCGTCGGATAGCCGCCGAACGGTTACGTTAGACCACCCTTCAAGCTCCGCGATTCGTCGTGCGGCACTGATGATCTGCGCCCGGCGGGCCTGCTTGTCACGCAATTTTCGTTCCGCAATTCGGTTAACTGCTTGCGTCGTTACCATTGATAGGAATTATAGCACCGCTCCTACCAATAGCGCATGCCAAAACTTGTCACGAAAGTTTTGCATCGTTGTCACGAAAGCTTTGCATCCATATATAGCGTTGCTAGATTTTCTAAAAGGAGAATTATTTATGAACCATGCTATCCCGCTTTTTCTAGCTGCTCTCATCGCTGTGGCGATCATTGTCATCGGTTGTTTCTACCTTGTATCTCCTGAACGAATCTCAGGAACATTTGGTCTTAAGCCACCTGCATCCGATGCTGACACTCGTGCCTGGCTACGTCCTAAGGGAATTCGGGACGTCGTAGCGGGATTGGTCCTGCTGACAATGATGCTGACCGCGGACACGCGGTCAGTAGGCATAGCTCTACTCGTTTTTGCCATCATCCCCCTTGGCGACATGTCAATCATCCTGGGGTCGGGCGGGTCGAAGTCAAAAGCGTTTTCCATTCATGGCGTAACCTGCGCGGTGATGCTTGTCGTCGGCCTCTTGTTGATCCATGCCATTTGAGCGGCAACGGTTGGAAAGGAGGAGGGGACAATGAACCATTGGATGTGGACGGTATCTCTCGTTGGCATTTTAAGCGCCGCCGTGGTGTGTGGTACGGACATGTTCTTTTTGACTATCGGCCGTCCCGCGCTCAGATTGGCTTCACCATCTGCTGGAACCGAGGTCATGGGATTTCTCCACATGTTCGCCGATGCGCGGATGCCGATCTGGGGCGTCTCGGCGATCTTGTCCAACTTCTTGCTAGTCGTGTTAAGCAGGAGTGGACAGCGCTAGTTCTATTTCGCATCGCTCTTCAGGAAGGGACACTCTAGCAGACGATTTTTGAAATACTTGAAGGTGTTGCCAGTGGGTGAAATGGCGATGTCACGTCAGGACGCAGTCTCGCTCGGATAGTTGAAGAAGAGCTGGTTACCGTCTGGATCATCGACCACCAGGAGCCGGTAGCCCCAGGAACCATCCCTCACCGGAACTCCCTTGGCTTCGAGTTCCGCGCGCAGCGCGTCCAGCGCGGCGACTGCGTTCTCGTGTGATGCCGGTTCGACGTTCAGGGAAATGAACATCAGTCCCTTACCAACCTTCTCCGGCCACGTATTGGCCAAGATAAGAGCGCAGCCTTGCCGATCCACCTGTGCGACGCCGTCCTCATCGTATCGCCAGGGGCACGTGAAGCCGAGCCGATCGACGTAAAAGCGGAGCGAGGCCTCAACATCAGAAACGTGTAGGACAGGGCGCGCGAACCAATCCGTCATAGGCGCTGTATCCTCGAGTGAAGACCTCTTCTCGCGAACAGGGGGCGTCAACTATTGAGAATGGGCGATTACACCACGAACCCTCGATTCGGATTCAAAAGGTATGCTGACAATCCCTGAAACGATGGAGCTGGTTTTGTTGGTCGGCCCTAGCAGACGATTTTCAAACTTTTCTGCTGAACCCCGATATTTTTGAACTAACCCCTTCAGCGGTTTAAGACTGAAATACGCCGAATGGTTATATTCTGGCAGACGATTTCCGAACCCCGGGCCAAGTCTTAGCTTCCGGCTTGCCGACAACACGTCCAGAATCGCCGGAAACAGCGCGTTCAGAAACCGGATCGAAGTCGTCATCGGCTCCGCCCCCTTGTATTTCGGGCTGAATTATCTCGGCAAGGCGTTGCGGTTTCCTCCTTGGCGTGCGGTCGCTCAAGTCGTGTGGGGATGGGCTAGGTAGTGTTGCCGCAGCAGGTCCTTGCCGTAGTCATTGCCATTCGGAGTTCGCACTACGCAATGGATGTGCTGTTGGGTTGGTTTCGTGGGGTCCGCAGCAAACTTCCGCAGGTTGGCGGGCTGCTGATGATCAAATTCGACCAGGACCACTGGACTGTGCACCCGGTAATAAAATGCGCTATCCGGCTCCGTTCCACCGATCCAAGTGAACCAAGTCTGGTCGAGATAGCGGTCCACCTCGTCCATCTTCACGCGGGCGTGGCCTTCGTCCATGTTCTTTATATAGAGGTGGATCAAATCGCGGAAGCGTTGTCGCGCTGGGCCTGACAGATCGTTCGTGCGCAATCCTGCATAATCGATTACGACATTGTCCTTGAATGCTTCGGTCAGATTGTTGTTGCCCGTCTTCGAGAAGTTGAGAATGGCCTGTTTCCGCTGCGCCTCCGGGAGGGCGTTCAACACCGCTAGACCATCGTTCTGTTCCTTTTGCAGAATCTCGAGACCTTTGTACTTGCCGGACGGTGCTTTTACTGGTTCGGAGCCGACAAACAAGGGAGTCATCACCACTTGGTCCCCGAGGACAAAGTAATTGATGATGGCGTGATGGCCCTCAAGTTTCCAGCCCCACGGCTCGGTTGCCGATGGCTTGCCGTAAATCTGGATGTAGTACAACCACTCTCCCAGGAACGCGTGATCCTCGGCCAGCTCGGCGAGCGTTTCGTTGAGGCGCATGATGTTGCGTGTCAGCTCAAAGCCTTCTGCGCTGAGGGAAGCGCGCATCAATCCGAAAGCGGCCTGCCGCTGGGCATCGGTCATCTCCGCGAAGCAGACTCCCTGACGCGCGTAAAAATGCTGATTCATCCATTTGCGCCACTCGACGTCGTCCACGGGATACATGGTTCTGGCGAGTTGTAGGGGCGTGAGAGTGGCGATGAAGGTCTCCGCAGCATTGCGCACTGGTCCGGTTGAAACCCCGCTCGGCTTGATCTCGAATAGACCCGGCGCGACCTCACCATTGGTCGTGATTCCCTTGAACGGCGTCGCCAATCCTTTGCTTTCGTATTCCTCGGACATCTGGCGAAAACGCTCTGCCATGGTAGATGCGCTCTGAGTTTGTGTCTGGCCGAGGGCCCATGGAGCAAGAACGGCCGCAGAAACCAGGGATGAAATAAAGTCGCGACGCGTCGGCTTGCCCGTCACAGGATGGGTTTGAGTGTGATGGGAATGATGATGGTTATGATGCAGGTTGTGCGCCATCCTCGTCCTCCGCCCGATTGAGTGGCGGGAGTATAGCACGAGGACGGAATCATGTATGGTCCGCCGCTTTGTCGCAAGCGAAAAATGCACACTGGAAGCCAGGCTTTCGAGCTTAGACGTGCCCGTGACGAGGGAGAGCGTTTTTACGGTCGAAAGGGTTTTTGAACTGGCTAACAAGGCACACTCTCTGTATCTTGCGAGGAATTCAGCGGAACGCGGTGAATTGCTCAAATCAGTTCTTTTGAACTGCGCGACGGACGGCGTAAGTCTATGGCCTGCTTACCGAAGGCCGTTCGATCTGATCTTTCAACGCGCGAAGACGGAAGATTGGTCGGGACGGGCAGATTTGAACTGCCGACCCCTCGCACCCCAAGCGAGTGCTCTACCAGGCTGAGCCACGTCCCGACTGGAAACAAGCCGGCCGCTATTTCAAAGCGACGGTGGGGTTGACTCAAGGATTTTACACTAGCCCTGGCGTTTCTTGCGCTTGGGAACTGGCTTTTCCTGCAATATCGCGAACTGGATTTTTTTCTCCACCGGATCGATCCGGTCCACCAGCACTCGGATTTTCTGACCCAAACTGTATATTTTGCGGCTGCGCTGGCCGATGATTTCGCGCGTATTTTCATGGTAAGTGTAGCGATCGTCGGTCAGCGTATTCAAAGGAACCAGGCCTTCGATGAAAAAGTCGGTGAGTTCGACAAAAAATCCGAATTTGGTCACACTGATAATCAGGCCGTCGAAGTCTTCTCCCACACGATCCTGCATGAACTTCACTTTCTTCCATTCCATCAGCTCGCGTTCAGCCTCGTCCGCTCGGCGTTCCGACTGGCTGGATTCTTCGGCAATGTTATGCAATTCATCCAGAGGAATCGGTCCTCCGGCAGGTGCCACAGCCTCTCGGTGCGCCTTATGGTCACGCCGTTTGGACCAAGGGGAAGGCTTTGCATCGCCGACAGCTTGCCGGTCTGAGGGCGAGCTAAAGGCTCGCTTGGGTATGGAGCCAGCTTCTCTTCCATAAGCAGCACCCGAATCTTCCGCGGCCGTATCTCCGGAACCAATCTCATGCTGCGAATACTCCGTTCGCCTTGAGGCTGACGGGACGCTGGCCCTACCGTCAGAGGCCGAGTCACGCAGTACGGACTTCAGAATGCGATGAACGATCAAGTCCGGATAGCGCCGGATCGGCGAAGTGAAATGCGTATACGAAGTCGCAGCCAGTGCGAAGTGACCTAAATTTTCTTCAGAGTAACGTGCCTGTTTCAACGATCGCAGCATTAAGAAAGAGAGGATGCGTTCTTCTGGCTTGCCCGCAATTTTCTCAGTCAGCTTTTGGTACATCCGTGGCGTAATGTGCACCTCTTTGGGGATTTCGATATCGCGGGCGCGCTTGCCAGTGCCATAGTTTGCGCGGCGGTCGGTCTTCAGTTGTACGCGGTGAATCGGAAGCGGGCCCACGCCCAGCGAATAGCCAAACGTCGTAGCGATAACCTCGAAGTCGTAAACACGCTTGGCGTCAGGCTTTTCGTGAATCCGGTAGAGCGAAGCAATCCGCTTGTTTTCCAGATGCGATGCCACGCACTCGTTGGCCGAAAGCATGAATTCCTCGATCAGGCGATGCGCCATGTTTCGCTCCGTCCGAGTAATGCTTTTCATCAACCCTAATTCGTCGAACTCGATGACGGGCTCGGGCAAATCGAAATCAATGGAACCACGGCGCTCCCGTTTGTGATTGAGGATAAGCGCCAGATCTCGCATCAACTCAAAATTACTGGTCAGGGCGGCATAGCGCTCGCGCGCCCCTGCATCGCCTTCGAGCACCAGATTCACGTCCGTATAAGTCATACGTTCAGAAGAGCGAATGATGCCCTCGCTTAATTCGTAGCCCACAATTTCTCCGTGATGGTCCATTTCCATCACGCACGACATCACGAGGCGATCGACCTTCGGCCGCAAGCTGCAAATATCGGTTGAGAGTTCGAGTGGAAGCATGGGGACAGCGCGATCGGGAAAATAGACGCTAGTGCCACGCAGCCGCGCTTCCTGGTCGAGCGCCGATTCCGGAGTCACATAGTGGGAGACGTCTGCGATGTGCACTTGCAGTTCAAAGTTCCCGTTTGCCAGCCTCCGGACGGCAACCGCGTCGTCGAAGTCGCGCGCAGTTTCTCCATCGATCGTGACGATCGGAAATGACCTAAAGTCACGGCGCGTGGCGGCTTCGACGGAGGAGATAATGGCATCCGCGTTCTGAGCTTCTTCCAGAGCAACGGGTGGGAAGCGATGTGGCAGGTGGAATTTGCGGATTATGATTTCGACGTCTGCTCCGAAATCGTCTTCGTAGCCGAGAATTTCGACCACGCGGCCGCGAGGATTTTGTGTAGCTGTGGGCCAGTCAGTGATCTCGACATCCACGACCACATTTTCCAGATCCTCCCAACTGGCACGGCGGGATGCCTCGTCGCCGAGCACCCGGTCGGGGTTTTTTCTTTTTTGGCGAGACGGATCAGTCTCGCCTGAGGGTTTAGCTTCGAGTTCAGCGGGAAATTCCAATCCCGGCGGTATCACAATCTCTTGCGTAATTTTCTGATCGATTGGAGCGACGAAATTGTACCGGCGGCCATAGTGAAATTTTCCTACGACCGTGGAATGTGCCCGACCGATCAGACGCACGATGCGCCCTTCAGCCCGGCCGTCGGGGCGGATATTTCCGACCTCCACCAGCACGCGGTCACCGTGCATCGCCGAACCGACGGCTGGAGGAGGGATGAAGATGTCTCCTGTCAGCTTGGATTTAAGCCGCTCGTCGAGCGAGTTGGCTTCCGGGATGACGAAGCCGAAACCGTCGCGGTGCATGCTGAGGCGCCCGACCGCGAGGTTTTTTCCGCCCGCCGACTGCGGAATGGCATAACGGTCAGAGTCCACTTGCACCAACTGCCCACTAGCTACCAGGTGATGCAATCGTTCGGACAGCTCGCGCCGGCCATCACCGCTGACGCCAAGTTCGCGCACTATCTGCTTGTATCCCGCCATGCGTTTAGCCTGGCGTTCAATCTTCTTGAGGATGTCAGAGTCAGATAGCATGGCAGCGGTCGATACTCTTAGGAGGGGCCGCCCGCAAAATATCTCTCCTGGAAAATTTTGCGATGATGCAGCTCATGACCTGCAATCATGAAAGCGAGAGCGCGTACCGTCACTTCGTTCTTATTGGCCACGCCTCGGCGAGTCCACCCAGCTTCGTCAAGTCCGCGAAACAAAGACAGTGTGGCTTTGCGGACAGAAATAAATTCTTCAATCAGGGAAGCCAGAGTGCGCTTAGCGAAGGGCGCGAACTTAACGTAGTCATCCTGTTCGTAGCCTTCGATAGGTGTCTTGTCGTTACGAGCGATTCGTAGCGCTCGATAACTGAAGATTCGCTCCGTGTCGATCAGATGCCCGAGCGATTCCTTGATACTCCATTTTCCCGGCGCATAACGGAGATCTGCCTCCCCCGCTTGGCGCGCTGACAGCAGGGCCACTATTTCTGTCCATTGCTTGTCGAGAATTTGGAGGACATCGTCGTCCGGGACCAGAGAAATATATTTTCCGTAGTAAGGGGCGTATTCGTCAGGTTCAGGTTTAATGGTGAAGACAGCTTTTGAGTTCATAAACGTCGCTCGCTGGAATGGTTTGCGCCTTCAGGATACCTGAACAGGCTGGAAGAAAGTGTTTCTGTGTAGCTGGCTGGGCGGTAACCGGCCGTAACGCCGTCGAAGCTAGGAATTCCTGGCACACCTAAGCGTAACTGGAAGACGTCCGTGAGATAGACGCAGCCCCAGAGACAGTCGGGCTTTCTATAGATGAATGCCTGAAACGATGTGGTTAATTTAGTCCCAACTGCGTCAACTTAACCGCGCAGTGAATATTGCCGTTACATCCGCCTACGTTGACATTCGTTCCCAGTGTACTGAAGTAGAGGCTGGAAACCTGCGCCTGGGTGCTGGTGTTGTCCCAGATAACGCCGGAGGTGCCGCCCGGATAATTTTGCCCGCTCAGGGTTCCGGTGATCGTGCCCGTGCTGATGTCATCCGTTCGAAGCAATCCATCAGCGCCGGCACCCACTACGCTGCTGACGATGATGTCGTGATGCCCACTGCCAAAGTCGACACTCGGATTAAATATTTCCGTAATCGGGCTACATGGAACTCCGGCTGAAGTTCCGCGAGTAATGCTGCCGGTTGGCGAGGAATTCATCGTCGGATATGAAGTGAACCCGACCCAATAAAGAAAAGAACTGGTATCGGTAGTACTTGTGCCGCACAGATATAACTGTCCGGTGTTGGGAGTGGCGCCGTAAAAGTCGTTGTCGAAGGCCCCGCTGAAGAGGTTGACATCCGTGGACGTGTTTTCCCTGCTTCCGCGGCCGACGTGAGTTCTTACCAACCCGGTTAAGTTTTCATTCAACTGGGCCACCACCGCGCTATTGTTGTTTGTGCCATCGTTGCCCGAAAACGCAAAAATCTTATCACTGGTGGTGTCCAGCAGCACCAGGTCGGGGATCCCGTAGGAACCACCGTTAGCGGTGCAATTTCCGCCTGTGCCCGTGCCGGTGCGCCCCGCAGGATGATTTGGGGAACAGCCGCCGCCTCCAATCATAACGGGGCCCGCCAATAAAGCCGGCGGAGTGACACTCACGTTGAGAGTCCAGAGTTCTCCTAATTGATCGCCCACGAACAAGCGACCCGTGTCCGAGTCATAGACCGGCCCATTCGGAGTGGCCGAGGCGCCACCCGTACCCGCAACCGGTAATGTGAAAATCCAATCCACTGTCGGATTGGAATAAGCGCACACTTGAAAACACAACTAATCCGATAGATTTTGCCATCATCGCTTCCGATATAGGCTTTATCGGTTGAATAGTCGACCCAAGGTGAGGAGAGCGTATTGGTAGCGCTCGAGGAATATGTCAGCGATTTTAAACATGAAGTGGACGCCGAGCACAATCCAACAGCAGTCGGAGTCACCGCACTTGTCGCCGAAGCTCCCTCACCCGCTTTTCACGTCAACACATGAAATACCGAGGAACTGCCCGCGCTTTCGACATACGCGATTTGCGTCCCATCCATGGAAATAACCGTAGAAGTCAGGATCTTTCCGCCGCTGACATTAGTTCCGTCGTAGGCCCAATTGACCGTGGGCGTTGACCCACACAATCCGCCGGTACCGCTATACAGGTTCTTTATTCCCACGAGATTGGCCTGGGTGGCACTCCCGGCTGCGTTTAAACCATAGACAACGTAATCTGTTGCACAGTTCGCACTGGTGACTGTTGCATCCGGATTGAACCCGAATTTAGCCGGAAACATATTCGGAGCCACACTTCCCGCTCCAAGCGGAACGCTCCAATCCCGCTGTAGGGCGTTGGCTTTCTTGCCGGGAAACCCTGAGGGAGCTCCACGACGTCCCCCATCGCGGACTGGATTGGGACGAAAGCCCGAACTGCCAAGATGCCCTTCAAATATGTTCGATCGACCGAAAGAATGGGTAGAACTCGCAAGGTTGCGCTCTGCCAGGTGAAACAAGATTCGGGGCTCACGGCTTGCCCGGTCCAGATTTGCGTTGGTAATGGGGCCGCTTACGACGACATGATGATAGCTCCAGTCAATGACGCGTCCCCTATGTCCTGTATTAGGATCCTCCTGAGACTGACCAGCAAGCCCTCGGCAGACGACCACACACAAACATTCCAACACATTCCGGCGAATCCGCTTCATGAGCCACTCCGACGGGTATTTAACGACCAACATGAGAATTTGATTAAAGGAATTTAATTGGATGGCAGCCCAGTTCTCGGGCCGGGACATTACATCGGTAACATTCTCATGTGACCATGCCATATCGCTCTCGGGTGATTGATGGCATCATGGTGCTGGTGAAAAAATACAGGGCCGAGTCGAATTTGCATGGTTTGGAAGTCGCCAATTAGCCGAGTACGTACCAGCGGTTGGCTGACACGATGCAGCTCGAGCTTTGCATGTCACGCAGTATCAACAAAAAGGCCGATTTTCACAGGCTCGATTTCGAACTTACTGGAGTAAAATGCCAGATGGTCAGCGAAGTGCGGCCTTCACCGTGAATCGATAAACAGGAAAGGACTTTGCAAATGTGGAAACCCACCAATCAGCCTACGACTCCGAGCCGGCCAGGTGAGCCGGAGCGTCCTGCCGCACCCGCCACAGCGTCAGCGGTAAGCGAACCCACCCCGGCGCCGACGGCACCGCGTCCGGTTGCAACCAGCACCGCGGATCAGGCGACGATCGGAAAATCGTTGGTGATCAAGGGCGAAGTCACCGGTTCGGAATCCCTCTACATTGACGGCCGAGTGGAAGGCTCCATCAATCTGTCGGGCAATCGTGTAACTGTTGGCCGTAACGGTGTTGTGTCGGCAAACATCAACGCCCGCGAAATCGTAGTTCTGGGCAAGGTGCGCGGCAACTTGACAGCGAGTGACCGTGTAGATATCCGCAGCGACGGCTCACTCACCGGCGACGTTGTAGCCGCTCGTATTTCCATCGAAGACGGCGCGTTCTTCAAAGGCGGAATCGACATCCGCAAAGCCGGTCAAAAAGCTAACGGCGAAGAAGCTAAGGCTTCCGCATCGAGCGAAGCCGCAACGGCCGCCAGAGTCTAGGCTTCACCTGAACCACAAGTAAACGATCACGGCGGGCGCTCTCAGCGATATCGAGAGCGCCCGTTTTGTTTTGTTTTTGGTAAGGAATTCCCTGCAACGGCAGTATCCGGGCCAAAGCTGGTGCGGCAGATTTTAGCTGAAAGCAGACGGCGTTGAGAGGTTATCGCTTGCTCTACGGCTCAATTCCCCTGCTGGTTTCTGCCGCTTGCACTTCTGCCACCCGCGGTAGAGTTGTTGCCTTCCGCCGGCGAAGATCTCCTGGCAATGAAGACCGAGTAAGCCACAGGCCCGCCGCGACCGCTCCACCCCACGTAAGCAGGACCATGCCGAGAGTTTTAAAATCTGCCACGCGGCTATTGCGCACCATGAACGCGAGTGCGACCTGGTAACTCAGCAGGCCCGCCACCAACGCGGTAATACCTGCCTTTCCTATCTCTGCCCAATGCAGTTCGTTCACGCGGACCAGATTGCGGCGGTGAAGCAATAACGCCAGAGCGAGCATGTTAGCCACGATTCCCACATCTGAAGCGATCGCCAGCCCCACCGTAGAGAAATGGCGATACAACGCCGAATACATGGGGATGGAAACCAGTGTAATCAGACTGGTGGCCACCATTGGCAGAAGCGTATTTCCGGCGGCGTAGAAGGCGCGAGAATATAGGCCCTGGGCAGCCCAGAAACACAGGGAAAGAGAAAACCAGAAGAAATAGAGTGCGGTTTCCTGGGAATCCGAAAACAAAAAGTGTCCGCGACGGTACACCAGATCGATCAAAGGCAGCGCCGCTGCCATCATAAAACTGGTGGCAAGCAGCGATGTAGCGACGATGCGGTAAATCGAACCGTTGACCGTGTCGGCAAACTCGCGCATCCGTTTCTGGCCGAACAGTTTGGCAAAAAAAGGCAGAGAAGCCTGGCTGGTGGCCTGCCCCAGCACCGCAATCGGCACCGCAAACAGCCGCTTCGCGTAGTTCAGTCGAGTAATATCTCCCACCGCCCCTGATGCGAAGTAACGCAAAATCCAGTCATCGGCTGTCACCAGAGAAACGCCAAGCATAAGAGGAATTGAAAGCCGTACCCATTCGCGAAATGCCGGGTTACGCACATCGAACGAAATACTGTAACCGGTCCCCACACGGGCTGCGCCGATGGCGTTAATCAGAAACGGTCCGAGAAAACTTCCCACCACCGCACCATACGCCAGAGAAGAAATTCCAACCCGCCGCGCAAACAGCACTCCTCCAACAATAATGGCCGCGTTGTACAGAAGCGGACCAAAGGCGGGAAACAGAAATAGCCGTCGCGAAAGCAAAACGGCCGAAACCACGCCGCCGACATAAAAAAACAACTGCGCCGGCAGCAGGATTCGGGTCAGATGAATGCAAAGCTGCATCTGTTCGGAGTTGAATTTGGGAAAAAGATGCCGCGAGATTTCGGGGGTGAAGATCTCCGTCAGGATGATGCCAACGCCCAGAACCGCGGTCATCACGGTGATGATGATGGAAAAGGTCTCTTGCGCCTCCGCCTCTTTCTTCTCAGCCAGAAAGCGGGTATAGATCGAAACGAAGGTGATGGAAGCGGTCCCGCCAGCAACCAGATAATTCAGCCAGTCAGGAATGGTGAACCCGGCGACATAAGCATCGGTCGCGCCCCCCGCGCCGAAGGCGTAGGCAATATAGGCCTCGCGCACGTAACCGATCACGCGGGAGAGCATCACGGTCGACATCAGCAGGAGCGTCGCCGAAAAAGCGCTGTGCTGATGAGACGGACGAAGGAAACGGAGCAGACGGATGAAACCTTGGTCTGGCCGGGCCTGACTCGACTCTGCAGAATTCGCCATCAGAGGGGGATTCTACACGCAAAGGTAAGGGTCGCCGGATACGCCGCGTGGTTCCTGACGGTCTTGCGAAAGGATCAATTTCTCGTGGAGCGTGACCCGGGATTACGAGCGTCTTTGTAAATAACCCCGCTCTTCATCACAAAATCTACATGCTCCAAGGCCCTCACATCCGATAATGGGTCGGCGTTTACTGCAATGATGTCGGCGTACTTGCCCGGTTCGATCGTTCCTACATCTTTCGATCGTCCAATCAGGTCGGCGGCGTTGGATGTTGCAGCATGGATTGCCTGGGTGGGAGTCATGCCAAATTTCACCATGTAAAAAAATTGTCTCGCGTTATCGCCGTGAGGGTAGACGCCCGCATCCGTTCCGAATGCCATCTTCACGCCAGCCTGGAATGCCTTCCGGAAATTTTCACGTTGCAGTCGACCCACCATTCTTTCCTTGTCCAAATTTTCGGTGGGCAGCCCGTACTTCGGCGCTTCGTTGAGAATGTAATCGTCGTTGTAAATGTCCATGACCAAATAGGTTCCGTGTTCCTTGGCCAGGCGGATGCCCTCGTCATCGATCAGGCTGGCATGCTCAATCGAATCGATGCCGGCACGGATAGCATTCTTGATCCCTTCCGTGCCATGAGCATGCGCCGCGATTTTCCGCCCGCCCATGTGGGCCGTGTCTGCGGCCGCTTTCAGCTCTTCGAATGTATACTGTGCCGCTCCAGGACTATCCCCCTTTGAGAGCACGCCGCCGGTGGCCAGAATCTTGATCACGTCCACTCCGTATTTTTCTTGGGCACGGACGATGTGCCGAATCTGGTCGACGCTATCGGCGATCGAGAAATCACGTTCCTCGGGAAACATCATGACGCGAGTCTGGGGTGAGAAATTGTTCAAATCGCCGTGGCCTCCGGTAATCGAAATTGCGGGACCACTGGCAACAATCCGCGGGCCCACCAGATAGCCTTCATTAATCGAGTTGCGCAGATCAACCGCCAAAAATGGGTCTGATCCGACGTCGCGAACCGAAGTAAATCCGGCTTCCAGAGTCTTGCGGGCGTTAATCACTCCCGCAAAAGCATGATCAAAAGGCGTGTCCTTGAAGTTGTAAAGTTCGTTGTAACGGTCTGCCCGGGCACCCAGATGAGTGTGACAGTCGATCAGGCCCGGGAGAACGGTTGCCTGCGACAGGTCAATCACATTGGCACCGGGTGGAATTTTTACGTCTCCGGCCGACGCAACGTCCTTGATACGCTCACCCTCAATCGTGATGACCATGTTCTCCCGGATGTTGTCACCGGTCGCGTCAAAAAGGCGCCCAACCAGCAGGTAGGACATCTTGAGAGGTCGGCTATCAGCCGCCCGGGCTTCCGCATTTTGTGCAAGGCCGAAGTGCGCCAGGGTCAACAAAAAAAGAATTGCGATAGACATTCTTCTAAGGGCTATCACACGAATCAAGGGGCCGCTCCTGGCTTGAAAGGTAAAACGAAAGTTTCTGATTTGGAAAGCGCTCAGAAGTTTCATGGCTAACGGTCGTCCTGTCAAGCGAGAACGGCTCTCTCGCCCTTTGTGTCGCCCGGTTATGGATGTTGAAGCAACAGGGAAGCGACTCACTGTAAAAATCGGATTAGCGTCTGATCGGTCAGAAGCCGCATGTGACGTTCCGGTGCGGATTTGAGGGAGCCTGGTGCTCAGCCCCTCCTCAAGATCATCTTGTTCCGCGTACCTACAAAAGTAACGCGAGCGCTGCGCCGAGTACGATAAATGTCAGGTATCCAAAATGCGGGTCACTTGCCATATTCGTTCTTCACAACTTCCCCGCCCTTCATCACAAACTTCACCCGCTCCAACGTCGTCACATCCTGCAGCGGATCGCCATCGACGGCAATGATGTCTCCCCATTTCCCGGGTTCGACAGCTCCGATCTTATCGGACCACCCAAGCAAATCAGCGGCATTGATCGTACTGGCCTGAATCGATTGCAGCGGACTCAGTCCCAGCTTGACCATCACCGCAAATTCATGTGCATTGAGCCCGTGGGGATATACCGCGGCATCGGTACCGAAAGCCACTTTCACGCCGCTGCTGAAAGCGTGGGCGATGTTCTTACGGGCTGCCGGCATCACTTCCTTACCTTTTGCGATCAACTCGGGAGGAACGTGAAGCCGCTCCGCGTTGGCGAGAAACCAATCTGCCAGATACAGGGTGGGCACAAGATATGTCCCATTCTTCTTCATCTCGGCGATGCCGGCGTCATCGATGTACGAGCCGTGCTCGATTGAATCCACGCCGGCCTGCGACGCCCACAGTATGCCCTGGGCGCCATGGGCGTGTGCAGCAACCTTGCGCCCTAACCGGTGTGCGTCCGTAACGATCGCCCGGAGCTCATCCAGGGTGTATGCCGAAGCCTGGGGATTGTCGCCGTGTGAGAGTACGCCACCGGTCGCGCAAATCTTGATCAAGTCAGCGCCGTATTTGATCGTCTCGCGAACCTTGTGCTGGACGCCGCCCACTCCATCCGCCACTCCTTCGGAGGAAAAGTGGAAATCGTAAGGCAATTCGTTCTCATCGCAGTGGCCGCCGGTAATCCCAAGTGGCGGGCCGCTGACCAGCATACGGGGTCCGGGGACGTCGCCGGCATCGATGGCATCTCGCAGCGCTACATCGCTGTAACCGTCCGCTCCAACATTTCGCACCGTTGTAAAACCTGCCTCCAGAGTGATACGCGCGTTGCGGGCTCCCGTGAGCGTCGCGCGAGGAACGGAAATCGTAAGGGCCTGTGGGCCGACATCCTTGGGATCGCCCGTCAGGTGGGTGTGCGCATCCGTCAGACCGGGCAAAACTGTAGCGTTCGGCAAATCGAGGAACCGATCTCCCGACAAACGATGCGCTTGTGCCATGGGGCCCACGCTGACAATCTTCCCTCCCGCGATCACTATGGCCTGATCAGTCAAGGTTTTGCCGGAGCGCACGTCGAGCATTTTGCCGGCGTGAACCATCACACGTTCGGAATCTGCCCCGGAGCCTTCCTGGGCAGCGGCAAAAGTCATGAGAACGAGCAGTGCGCAAATAATGACCGCGGGAACATACGTGCCAACTTTTTTCATCGGTTCCTCATTCAATTTTCGTTGATTTCACGATCCCTTGCGGCCATCCAAGCCCCATTCTTTTCCGGCATCCGCAACGAAGAAAATAACGAACAGGAAAAGCAAGGGGAGATGGTCAAGCTCGGCTCCAAAATAGCGCCACACCGGAATTCCGTGGCCCGGCTCCCACCAGGTGGCAAGAGTCAAGCTCAACATGTGCAATGCGCCCAGCACCGATGCCAACCGTACCCAGATCCCGAGTAACAAGCACACCCCAACGAACATTTCGAGCGCACCTACTACATAACCAAAAAACACGGCATGAGGAAGAATCAGGTTAGCAAGTACGGGTTGATAAAAGCTCACGGCGCCGTTCTGAATGAAGCCCTGAAGATACTGCTGAAATCCTCCATTGGCGAAAGCGGATCCGAAAATCTTATATTGTCCGAAAAGAATAAAAAATATGGACGTGGCGATGCGCACAACAGCAATCGTTCTGGGAAGAGCGCGGGGAAAGTTGCGCATTAAGTTTTGTATTTTACCCGACGACGCAACTGCCGAAACGAATTCGAGAACTCTGCGCTAGCCTCCGGGTCCATCGTTGGTGACGTATTGCTCCAGCGAATCCAATTCCTGGCTCAGATCGCCGATCCGCTGTTCCAGTAGGTTGCGGATTGAGAGCATCCCCAACAGCTTCCCCGAATTGTCTACCACTGGGAGATGTCGAAAGTGGCGTTCCAGCATGATCGTAAGAGCCTCGCCAGGAGCCATAGCCGTGGTAGCTAACTCGACTGGAGTAGTCATCAATTCACGCAGCGGTGTCAACTCTGGATTGCGGCCGCTGAGCGACAGCTTGCGCAACACGTCACGTTCGGTAAAGATGCCCGCCACTCGCCCGTCACTGTCGACTACCCCCACCGCTCCGACATGCTGGTCAAGCATGACACGGATGGCGTCGGCCGCATTGGACTCTACCCGAATAGCGGCCACATCCGAATCGCACATCTCTAAAAGGTTCATAAACCAACCTTTCTCAACTGGTGGATTTGGCTGCCGGAAAACCACCGCAGCAATCCAGGAGATTTCGGCATTATCCGCCGTGGGCTGCCGGTGTCAAGGATATTTGTCACCTGAGGGCGGTAATTTCACTCGGCCATTCAGTTGGCGTCGTTCTTGAATACCCCACCGTCTTTCATCACGAACGTCACATTTTCCAAAGCGTGGATATCACGCAGAGGATCGCCTGGCACCGCGACGATATCGGCATAAGCTCCCGGAGCGACCACTCCGATTTCGCCTGCCATGTCGAGCATCTCGGCGGGGCGCGATGTGGCGCTCTTTATTGTCTCCATGGGGGACATGCTGAGTTCGGTCATTCGTGGAAATTCCTGCGCAATCGGCTCCGTCCACAGGATGCCTCCCATATCAGTGCCGAAAACAATCTTCACTCCAGCCTTTAACGCCTTTTGGAAAGATTCTCCGTGATCTGAAGCCCTCTTGCGATCGCGTTTTCCGTTCGGCGTGTCCGCGGCGTCCCAGTCGTGATAGTAAACAGCAAGCGTTGGGCAGTACCAGGTACCCTGCTTTACCATCTGGGCGATCTGAGCATCAGTGATCTGCAGGCCATGCTCGATCGAGTCACAGCCCCCATCCAGGGCGCGCTGCAAACCGATACCGTTGTAAGCGTGGCAAGCTACTTTCTTTCCCCAGCCATGGGCTTCATCCACAATGGCTTTGAGTTCTTCCACCGTAAGGGTTGGTTGTGAGACTAGTTCGCCATTCTTTCCAAGCCATGAACGATGCGTCATGTAAACCTTGATCCAGTCGGCGCCGTGGTCAAGTTGCTCGCGCGCCGCTTTCCGCGCTTCCACTGGACCATCAATGATCTGTGCTCCCTTAGGCATGTCGAGTTCGGGAGCATAGCCATCAAGGTTGTAGCCACCTGTGGTCGAGATTGCGCGCGTCACGACGAACAGTCGAGGCCCCGGGATGTATCCTCCCTCGATCGCCATTTTTATGCCGATGTCGCCGTAGCCCGCGCCTTCAGTTTCGACATCGCGCAAAGTCGTGAAGCCCTGTTCTAACGCGCGCCGGGCAGCAACCGTGGCTCGTGCCGCTCGCAAGGCCAGCGGATATTTCAGAATGTTAGCGTCATAGCCGCCCTGTGCCGGGTCTTCTCCCTGCAGGAAGATATGGGTGTGGGAGTCAATGAGACCAGGCAAAACGGTAGCGTTTGAAAGATCGATTGTCTTGGCCCCAGCAGGAATCTTTGCTGTCGCGGCATCAGAAACACTTTCGACGCGATTGCCACGAATGACGATGACCTGATCACGGCGAGGCCGGTCAGATTTGCCATCAATCAAAACGCCGGCGCGAATTACCGTGAAGGCTGGTGTAGGCGTTTGGCAAAAGGCTGTTACGCAAAGTACGAGTGCAAAAATAAGGCCGGCTAGATAGCGCATGTTCGCCTCTCAGGGATTGGGTGGGCATGATATATCATCAGGGCAAGTCCTTGCCCCTCATCAGTTGGGGACTTGCGTCTCCCTCGCCGCCTTCGACCTGGATCGGTTTGATGTTGCTGGTCATAGGGCCCGCAGGCCGTTTTTTGCAAATCCGAGTTTCCAAACCAACGACGCTGGACAAAAATAATCGTCGCAAGCATGTGTTCAACCGGCAAGGACGGCATCGGCTTCAATCTCTACTAACATTTCGGGCGAGATGAGCGCACTTACCTGCACCATCGACGTCGCGGGGCGGATGTCTTTGAAAAACTCTCCATGTGCCCTGCCAATCTTTTCCCAGTCGGCAATGTTGATGACAAACATTCGCGTGCGCACGACGTCCTTCAAGCTTGCGCCTGCGTTTCGCAGCGCTGTCTCGATGTTCTTCAACGTCTGAATGGTTTGGGCGCGGGGATCGCCGGCTCCAACCACCTTGCCGTCCGAACCCGTGGCTGTGGTACCAGCTACGTAAACATGTGAACCAACTTTGACAGCACGAGAGTAACCGACGATCGGCTCCCAGGGCGTGCCGCTCGAGATGTTCTTTCGCTCCATAAAATACCTCCGATAGTGATTGTAGCGGTGCAACGCTCTGAAATTGGCAGCCAAGCTCGAAGTGTGCCAACAAATGCGGGGGTGAAACCTTTGGCTGATTTTGATCCTCTAATAAATTTGAAATTTTGATTTGCCTGACTTACAAAAGTCACTTGCCTTGGCTGGCAAGCTGGGGTTAAGTAGACGGATATAGTGGCGATCATTGAATCCCGTGCCACTCGGGGTTTCTGGAGGAGGAAGCTCCACGATGATTCCGGAATCGCATCCCTTGCAGCAGCTGTTCATCGAACTTGTGGGTCGCCACTACGCCGAAGAGATTGGCCTTCGAGATCCTCAGATCGTCAACTATGTCGCTCACCTGATGGCCGAGTTTTGCGACGCGGAGCAATTATTCAAGATCCGCAACGCAGGAAACCAGCCTTTAGCCGATGTTGGCGAGATGCTGGTGGAATCGAACCCCGTGTTCGGCCCTGCTCCTTCTTTTGACCGCGAGCGCCAGGTGCGCAAACACATCGGCGATTACACGCTGTTCTTTACCGGGATGTTCCCCGAGAGCATCAACCATTTCCGTCTTCGCCGCAATCGGATGGAAAATTTTGTGGATTGGATCAAGGCCGGCAAGGAAAGCTATTACGTCGTTTCTAAGTTCGAGCACTTTGAATACGCCAAAGTCGCGCCACTGTTCGCCAGCCTCTCCAAAAATTTCGAGCAGTGTGTCTATGGATTGAATCTTGTGAAGAACGACCTGCAGGAAATGCAGCACCCGCTGGCGCAGCGCGCCAATGAACTGCTGATGTAGTTGAAGACTGGTTACCGGCCGCGGCTAAACGCGCTTGGTCACGCCGGCTTATGACCCAGCAGTATTCCCTTTGCTTAACCTGTTTTCCGCCTTCGCTGCGTACATCTCATGGTCGGCGCTATCGAGAAGAACATCCAACGTCTTGCCTTCTGTCCATGCAGCTACGCCAATGCTCAGGCTCAATTCGAAATTTTCGAGATGACGCGCTCGGTTCCATTCATCTAGCCCCGTTCTGATTCTGTCCACCACGTGCCTTGCATCGGTCGTCGATGTATCCGCCAGAATTACCAAAAACTCATCTCCGCCGTAACGGAACACCGCGTCTGACCCGCGTACAGAATGCTTCAGCAGTGCCGCAGTGTTGGCTAGTACGACGTCTCCAGTCAGGTGTCCGAATCTGGTATTCACCTGCTTGAATTGATCCACGTCAATCATCATCAAAGTAAGCGGCTTCTTCGAGCGTCTAGCTTGGCTCATGAACCGCCCAGCCATCTCATCCAGTGAATGACGGTTGTATATCTCTGTCAGGGGGTCGGTAAAGGATTGCTGTTGTGTCAGTTCCTGCTGGATGGTTCGAGAGATCAGCTCTTCTCGTAACCGCCGGATCTCTAGCCGCCTGGTGAGCAGGTAGGTGTTCAACAGGGCCAAGAGAGCTACAAGTCCAAGCACCAGTGGCCGGGAGACGGTAATTTCAAAGTGAATGTTGCCTTGCTTGAGAAAAGCGGCAGGGTACAAAACTGCAAGTAGTCCGGCGCCTACCAGCAGGCCAGCCAGAGACACAATCAGCCAAAGCTCTCCATCTCGCTTCTCGAGCTGCGAGAGTTGTTGGCTAACCTGGGCCAGAACCCCTTCAGTTTTCCGTTGCATCACACGCCCAATCGAAGAAATTTCGGTTCAGCGGATAAGTTTAGCCGTTAATAGTGTTTCGCCCTACGGTACAAAAGTAATGGTTGTGGGCATAAGATTTCGCACGTCGAACTTGGAGTTCAGACAAGCGGGAGCTGTGGCCAAGCAGCGTGAATGGCTATCTGGGTAAGTAACACTCGGTGGTGTGAACTAACAGGGTAGGATGGTTACCAGGCCGCCGAGGATTTGCAGTCCGACGCCGAGGGCCCAGAGCCGGTTGTCGAAGCTGCAATGTCTTAGACCTGACGCCAGTTTGTCTAAAACCGCTCTTTCCGGCGTAGTAGAGCCGCCCCTATCGCCCCTCCAAGACCCGAAAAGATAACAAACGCTACCAAAGTCCCTATCAACGCAGAGGTTACGAGCAACGCGATACCCTGTTCCGTCTTGAAAAACTCCATCGCCTGCTGCGCTTGCGGATCTGGGTTTCGGGCCATCGCCTGTTCGACCAGTTCTATGACTTTCTGGTGGATCTGGTCCCAAGCGTGGAGCATGGCGGTTCCGAGCAATAGAAGAACGGTGAAAATGCAGCCACCCAACCCCCCGCTTACCATTCCCAAGCGGGACCCCACTCCTGGAGTGATGTTGGCTATTGGGTTCCGTCGCCGGTAAAAGACCACTGACAAGCTTCCACCGATCAGCATTCCCAAGCCAAACGCCGCCAGCGGAGTCATCATGAGAACCGCCGCTACAAGGCCAGCCAGAGCGGTGGCGGGAAATGCCTTGGACCAATCAATGCTTGGGGTTAGCGGAGATGCGAAACGAGCATCGGATAACGAAGAAGCGTCTCGTTCCGCAGCACCCAGTGGCGGTGCGAGGCGTTCCGTGACGGCTACCCGTATCTGTGGCGCATTGCACTGGGGACAGAAGGCCGTGCCTTCCTGCACAATCGTGCCACATTGGTGACAGGGATTCTCCACTTCCTTTCAAGTTACCGCAGGGTGTCGACCACAAGCAAGGAATGCAAATCCCGTCGGGCAAATAACGGAGGAAGCGATTGAAGACCTAGCAATTCAACTCCAATCCGGCTCTTCGATTACTCAATCCTGACTCCGCCAGTCGCGATGTCATATCGTGTCTTTCTCACCTCGCACCTGCACATACACCAGGCCGAAATCCGTGCCTTTGCCTGAGTTTGCAGGATGAATAGAAACGATGTGCTGACTTTGCTTGCTGCCAACTTTCAGTTCGATCACCTTGCCTTCATTGTTGCCCTCACACTTGAGCGGTTTCGATACCCCGGAATCGCCGTCAACATTCATGGTGGCATTGGCGTCCGGCTTATCGGTATGGCACTCCAGCACATTGCCGTATTTCTTCAACTGGTTGGTGTAATACGCGATGAGTTTGTCGGGCGGATCATCCGACAGGTATTCCACGGCTACCACTTTCAGACCGAACAGGCTGCTCGATATATTGATGTTCGCGCTATTTTCGTTACCTTCGTCCTCGTCTTTCTTGTCTTTTTCCTTGCGGCGCGCACCGGGATAAACCGAGAGGCCTGTATCCCGAACATCCGCCCCTTTGCTGACGTGCAATCCACCAATCGGGGTTTCGATATCTACCTTCTTCTCCTGGCCTTCACTGTCCTTATTCACTTTCACGTTGCAGCCGGACAAAATCACCGAGGCGCTGAAAACGAAGGTGAGGACAAGAATCGAATTAACGTCCCGCAATCTGAGTATGGTCATGTTGGAAACCCTCTTCTGCGACGTGACCGATTTTTTCAATACCAGCGCCACGCTGAGCGATATTGGGAATACTGACCGGCAAGTGTCCATGTATGGCTATTTCTCCAAATAACGCTTTGACCGCGCTGGTTTCCGAAACATCGGCGTTGGAAAACGTACATAAATAATTTTGGATTGCAGGAAAGTCCTGAGCTACATATGGATTTCCCATAGCCAGCACCGCGGTCTTTTCCGCGGCGTGATCCAGGATTGCCTGTAACAGAGTGCCGCTGGCGTCGTTGAGAGCGACCGAGTTGGTGATACCGTTCGCGCCCTTCATAACTCTTCCAGCAGTCGGTACAACAAACACCGCGGCAATCACCGATTTAGCCTGCTCCACGGCTTTCAGGACATCTTGTGACATGGCAGCGGCGATGCGTGGGTCAACGTAAATAACATTGGCGTCCGGAACACGAGCCTTGACAGCGCGATCCAAAATGCGGCCGGCCTCGGTACGCACATCTTCGGAAAGCACGACCACCACCGTGCCATTGTGTGTTTCTTCCACATGTTGATACGGGAGTCCCTTCTCGACAGTTCCGGTTTGTTTTAGCGGCAGCAACTTGCCATTGTCACGCACCAGGGTCACCGCATCGTCGGAAATCTGCTGTCCCAGAGACTGGTTCTCGGGTTTCCCCACAATGTCGGTTAGAGCATTGATATCTACCAGGCGCGCTTTGTGTAGACCTAGGGAAGCCTTTGCCTTCAGCAGCTTAAGGACCGACGCGTCGAGCTGAGCCGGGGGAATTTCGCCACTGCGAGCTGCATCAAGAACCGCCTTGTAGGACGCGTCTAAGTCGGCCGGAATCAGGAGAAGGTCGCTTCCAGCTTTAAACGCATCAACCGCCGCTCGCCCCGTATTCGTGGAATAAAGACGAGTCAGCCCAGCCATATCGAGGGCGTCGGTCACCACAATTCCCTGAAAACCAAGCTGCTTCTTCAGCAAATCGCTGACGATGACCGGTGACGTCGTGGCCACACGATTGACATCCGGCTCGAGCGCTGGAACCGTGACATGCGCCACCATCACCGAATCCACTCCTGCCTCAATCGCCTTGCGGAAGGGTGCTAGTTCCACAGCGTTTAACCGGGTGCGATCCCCAGTCACCTGCGCCACACTGAGGTGAGAATCGGTCGCGGTGTCGCCGTGACCGGGAAAGTGCTTTGCGGTGGTCAACATTCCGTTGGCTCGGGCGCCCCGTATGTAAGCGGCCACCAGATCTCCTACCTGTTGCGGATCTTCTCCAAACGAACGCGTGTTGATAATGGGATTCGCCGGATTGGAGTTCACATCCGCATCCGGAAAGAAATTCCATTCCACTCCAACCGCGCGAGACTCCTGAGCCACAATCCGTCCAAAGTCTTCCGCATAGCTGATCTTTCCCGCCGCTCCAAATGACATGGCATGGGGAAAGTTCGTCGCGCCGCGCAGGCGCATGGTAACGCCGCGCTCGAAATCGGCTGCGACGAGCAGCGGCAACTTGGATTGCTCCTGCAGACGATTCAGGAGTTCGGCAGCTTCGTAAGGTTCGCTGCGGTACAGAAAAGGCGGGTCCCAACGCACCGTCATGGCGAACGAGCCGATGTGATACTTATGCATACCGTCCAGCAACTGGAGATACGTAGGACTGTTGAGGTTCAGGAAATCTGCCCGCACCCAGATCATGAACAGCTGTCCGACTTTTTCTTCCAGCGTGAGGCGGCGCAGCGTCTTCTGTGCCCATTTCTCACCGCCGCGATCAAGGTGAATCGGGCCCGCGTGTTGATATTTTTCTTTGGCGAAACCGGAAACGCCAGAGAGGAGCAGGAGCAGAATGGCGAAGATCCGCATCATGAAAAAAAGATAGCATGAAGGATGGCCAGTCCCGCTTACCAAATCAACCTTTGGCGGCCCGAGCCCGGGCGAATTCTTCCACTCGCTCGTGCACGTCAAGAACATGCTTGGGAAGTTTGAGTGAACTGCCGGCTTCAAGAATAGGAATCAGCCTGTCGAATTCTGGTCCTGAGTGCGATCCGGTGATGATGATGCGAACAGGATGGAAAAGCTCTTTGCCCTTAGCCCCAGTTTCGGCCTTCACTTCGTTGACCAGCAGCTTGAAGCACTCAACCGTGAGGTTCCCCGCTTTCGCCGATTCGTCCTCAAGTATTTTAACGACGAACCTTGTGAGAACGGCATCCGTGTTGGGCCAGGCCAGCACCTCTGTGTTGTCGGGGGATGCGAGCGCAGCTTTCGGATCGTAGTTAAAGATCAAGCCTGCGCGCTCCGGCAACTGCTCCAGACGATCAACCGAGGGGGCAACCAACTCAATGACTTTTTTCAGCCAGTGTTCTAGATCTTCGCTTAGCTCCACCGCAGGGGCGCTCTCGGCTGGCGGCCACTTCGCATCCTTCAATTCAATGTATCCGGCTTTGCAAAAAAACCACGCGCCTAAGGCAACCAGCTTCTCCACTGGCCAACCCTTAATGTAGTGGCGGTTCAGCCAGTACAGCTTTTCCATATCAAACACTGCCGCCGAAGGCGTCACCCGCTCGAGTGAAAATTCCTTCACCAGCGTTTCACGCGTAAAAATCTCGCGCGTGCCCCCTGGCGGGGCCCAGCCCAGCAGAACCAGGTAGTTCACCAGTGCTTCAGAAAGCACGCCCATATCGCGGAAGTTGGCAATCGAGGTCGCCCCATGGCGCTTTGAAAGCCGTTCACGATCCGCACCCAAAATCGTCGAGAGGTGGGCGAATTCCGGCACTGGCCAGCCCAAGGCCTCATAAAGCGCGACTTGCTTTGGCGTGTTCGAAAGGTGATCGTCGCCCCGGATTACGTGTGTGATCTTCATCAAGGCGTCGTCAATCACCACGACGTAGTTGTATACGGGCATGCCGCTGGAGCGGAGGATGATGGGATCGCTCACTACTTCGTTAGAAAATTCGACATCGCCATGCACGATGTCGTGAAATCGAATGGGATGCTCGGGAATTCGCAGTCGTATCGCGCAAGCCTCTTTATTGGCTCGCCGATTTTTCGCTTCTGTCGGGTCGATTGCCCTGCACTTCCCCGAATAGATCGGCTGGCGATGCTCTGCTTGAGCTCTTTCTCTTTCCTTCTGCAAGTCCGCTTCGGAGCAGAAACACAGATATGCCTTGCCTTCACTTAGCAGGCGCTCAGCGTGCTCCCGGTATATGTCCAACCGATCGGACTGGCGATAAGGGGCGTACGGTCCACCCACGTCGGGACCCTCGTCCCAGTCCAGCCCGAGCCATTTGAGATCCGCAATGAGCTGATCTTCAAAACGCGCCTCGCTGCGTTCTACATCAGTATCCTCAATGCGTAGCACGACGGTACCGCCGTTTCGCCGGGCAAAAAGCCAATCGAACAAAGCCGTACGCGCATTGCCGACGTGAAGTTGCCCAGTAGGAGACGGAGCAAAGCGCACTCGGACAGGAGATTTAGAAGTCACATAGAGATGTTAGCAGACAGCAGACCGAGCCAAAACCGTGTCGCCGGGGGAGCGAATCTCCGCAGTCTTAAGTGCTGAGGATACCGACAGCGGGACTGAAGAACAGAAGCAAAACAAACACCAAGAAGCGCGTGGCCTCATTTAATGAAAATTATTTCCCGGGCGCCATATAGGTTCTGGTAATTCGATCATGCCAGCACAGTTGATCTTCATCGAGCAGGCACCATGCATATCCCAAACCCAGCGATATGCCTGACAAGACCGACGCCAGCACGCGCCATTGTCGCAACCGCCTCGGTGCCGGGTCGCCATCAAACCGCTGCAGCTCAAGCCTGGCTAGTCTCAAGCCCGGCGTTGTACCGCTATATACCAGCAATAGGTACTCGTAGGCGCACCAGAATGCGCCGGTAAGAACGAAGGCAGTTCCCGCCAATTTCATGATCGACGCAGGCTCACCCATGATCCTGAAAGAAATGTAAGCAAACGCCGCGACTGCCACCAGGACTAGCGCCGCGTCGATTCCTGCCGCGGCTATGCGTCGCCCCATTGGTGCCGCTTGTAGCGGAATCTCAAATCCAGGGCGTCGCTCGTTCGCTGGCTCCTCCACTGCCTCGATCGAGATGCCTCCCAAGGCAGGCGGAGGGGGAACCAGTTCTGGAGCTTCCATGATGCGCGGGCGCGACAATACCGGCTCCGCCAACTCGTCGAGCGGACGGACGGGCACACTATAACTGGCGAACTCGATTACCTTGGCCGTGGCTTCGTTAGCGACCGCAAAAAGTGGTCTCGGAGATTCCACCGGCTCGGCGAATCGAATACGTGGAACGGGGGAAGGCGCGGGAGTGTCCATGATGCGCGGAACCGCACTCAAGGAAGGACGGCTATCAAAATCGTCCGTATCCTCAACTGGCAAATCGACCGAATGGCTCGATACCGGCTCACTCTCGAATTTCAATTGCAGTGAAGGATAGCGGGGCTCCCGGGGACGCCTGCGCGCACGATAGTGATTAAGCCGAGCGGCAACCTCGCGGCGCCAGGACTCAGGATCCGGAGCTGCGGCATGGCCAGCCGATGACGACAACGGCCCTGTTTCTTCGTGGATTTCCGTGCCTAATCCTTCGTCTTCGTGTCTCTGACTTTCGGCTGGACTGTCAGGCAGCGCATCGGATTCTTCCTCCACTACAAATCGTGGTGTTCTGCCGGGGGAAATCGGCTCGAGACTGGCAGCAAATCTCTGCTCGCTGGCATCGTATGCTTCAGGGTCGATCAGAGCCGGCGAGAAGGTATCATTCGCGCCGCTCTGACTACTGTCGGGTTCGAATCTTGGCTTCATGAAAAAATTGTCGGGCGATGGGCCGCCAACGGCGGAGCGGCGGCTAAGCGGCAAAACATGAACTCATCCTGCAGAAAAAATCCGGAGCCCACACAACAATACCCGAAGACCCTTCGCACTTTGCCACTCAGGCTGGCGCCGTGCTAACGTCACCTTACCCCAGCGTGGATGGTCTCACCAGGGGTCTCGTCCGCTTGCGATGAAATCCCGCACTCGATTCCTTATCACGGCGGCGCTTGTTTGTCATCTGCTACTCGCTCCCTCGATAGTTACCAGCCAGTTGCTTTCTTCACAACAAACAGCCTCACAATCTAAATCAACTCTTCCCTCCGCACCTTCCGCCGTCAATTCGGAAGATGTCACTATTCGCGCTATTCAGCAGGAAAAAGACGGCTCCATCTTCAAATTGCGCGGCGAGGCAGAGATTCATTACGGCACCTACATCCTCCACGCCGATTCGGTGGACTATAACTCCGAAACCGGTGATGCAACCGCGGATGGTCACGTAGTTCTTGACGGCGGACCCAATGACGAGCACATAGAGGCTACGCACAGCGCCTACAACGTCCGCTCTGAGTCCGGACGCTTTGAGAACGTGCGGGGCACGACCGGCATGCGCCTTCGCGGTAAGCGAATGATCCTGACATCGTCCAATCCGTTCGCCTTTAAAGGCAAGGTGGTTGTGAAGACCGGACCGGATCACTATCTCGTCTATGACGGAACTATCACAACGTGCGAATTGCCTCGTCCCAAATGGGAGTTCAACGCGCACAAGATTGAGGTTGAAGTCGGCGGCAACGCCACCATTTACCGAAGCACCTTTCGTATTGAAGGCATCCCGATATTCTATTTTCCATTTGCCACGCACCCCGTCGAACGCTTACCGCGTCAGAGCGGATTTCTTATCCCGAACTTCGGACGATCGTCCATCAAAGGAACGATTCTTGGAGATTCGGCGTTCTGGGCGATCAATCGCAGCACGGACCTGACTGCGGGAGCTGAATATTTTACGCGCCGCGGGTGGGCCCCCCAAGCCGAATTTCGCGCGCGTCCGACTGAAGAAGCCTACGTCGATCTCAACTATTTCGGAGTGTTCGATCGGGGCATCGGAACCCCCGCCGTGGATCAAGGCGGACACGAAGTCCACCTCAACGCGGAGGATACGTTTGGAAATAATCTGCGAGGTGTCGCCAGTATTGACTACCTGAGTTCGTTCGTATTCCGCCTGGCTTTTAATGACGTCTTCAGCCAGGCCGTGAACTCGGAAGTGAAGTCTGAAGCGTTCCTGTCAAAATCGAACGAAGGCTTTTTCTACGACGCTTCCACTCAGCGTTACCAGAACTTTGAGAGTACCACTCCCGGCAATGTAATCACCATTCTGCACGCTCCCAGCTTCGAATCTTCCAGCGTGGAGCGCATCCTCGGGCATTCACCATTTTACTGGTCGTATGACGCCGCCGCCGAAGGACTATCCCGCAGTGAACCTGGGTTCCGCACGGCTCCACTGGTAGGGCGCTTGGACTTAAGTCCGACATTATCCTTACCAGTTATCCTCCACGGCTGGTCGCTTCGGCCGGCGCTAACCCTTCGCGAAACCTTTTACACCCAGCAACTTGTCCCCTCTTCAGGAGTCGGCGTTGCCAGAAGCGATGTCATCAATCGAAAAGCGGTGGAAGGCGAAGTGGAAATCCGACCGCCCACTCTGGATCGTATCTTCGATCGTGAGGTGCTCGGGCGTAAATGGAAACACGTAATCGAACCAAAAATGACCTACCGTTATGTCACTGGGGTGGATAATTTCGCCCGAATTCTTCGTTTTGATGAACGCGACATCTTGAGCGACACCAACGAGGTTGAATACGGAATAGTGAACCGTCTGTACGCCAAGCGCACTTCGGCAAAAGCGGAAGATTGCACTGAGCCCTCAATGTCGTCATTGATCATCGGCCGACCCGCAGCTGAGAGCCGAATTCCCTGGGAACGCCCGCCCGAGCCGGGGTCCATTCCCTGCGTGAAGGAGCCTACCGTACGCGAAGTCATCACCTGGGAATTAGCGCAGAAATACTTTCTGGACCCAACTTTTGGGGGCGCACTAGTCGCAGGGCAGCGCAATGTCTTCACGACAACGGCGGACTTCACCGGAATCGCCTTCTTGAATGAAGCTCGACGGCTTTCGCCTCTGATTTCCCGGCTCCGCTTCCAGCCCACCAGCCGGACCGAGGCCGAATGGGACATCGATTACGACTTTAGGAACAGCCGGATCAATGCCAGCACGGCATTTGTCAACTATCGCTTTGGACCCTACACGATTGGCGGCGGCGACGCGTTTCTGCAAGCGCCCAGTGCTGGTGTCGCTTCCACCCTTCCACAGGATTTCAATCAGTTCCGGTTGCTCTTCGGCTATGGCTATCCCAATCGTCACGGATTTAGCGGAGCCACCAATCTCGGCTTCGACGCCAACTTAGGCTTTTTGCAATATGCGGCCGCACAACTGGCCTATAACTGGGATTGCTGTGGTTTGAGCGTCGAATACCGGCGATTTGCGCTGGGATCAGTACGGAACGAGAACCAGTTCCGCTTTAACTTCGCCCTGGCCAATATCGGCTCATTCGGAAATTTGCGGCGGCAGGAGAAGCTGTTCTAGAGCGGCGAATTGTTCCTCCAGGTTCGCAATCACGCACGAAACCATCGTAAGATATGCAGGTGCCGCCGTTCTCCGATCTCGTAACCAAGCGCGCCTTACTGGATCAGCGTCTCCGCGCTTTGGGGCGAACCCTGATTGCCTACTCGGGCGGTGTAGACTCCGCCTTCCTGGCTTGGGCTTCGCATCAAATACTGGGCCGTGACATGCTGGCAGTCATCGCCGATTCACCAAGCCTGGCTCGTACCCAGCTTGTAGATGCGACCGCTTTTGCCATGGAACAAGGAATTCCACTTGAGATCGTTTTGACCGACGAAGTGGATCGCCCTGAATACATACGGAACGACTCTTCCCGTTGCTTTCATTGCAAGGACGAACTGTTTGCCGTAATGGAAAAATTTCGTGCGGCGCAAGGCTTTGATTCCATCGCCTACGGCGTGAACCTCGACGACCAAGGCGATTTCCGTCCCGGCCAAAAGGCTGCCCAGCAACATCACATCGCTGCGCCACTTCGCGACTCTGGATTGACCAAACAGGACATCCGCGAACTTTCCCGTTCCGCCGGCTTACGCATCTGGGATAAACCCGCGTCGGCTTGCCTGTCTTCGCGGATCGAGTATGGGCGCGAGGTTACCCGCGCGGCCTTAAGCGTTGTCGAGCAGGGAGAGGACGCTATACATGCCCTTGGCTTTCGTCAGTTCCGGGTTCGCCATCATGGCGATATTGTTCGAATCGAAATTGCTCCAGAAGAATTACCTCGCGCACTGACCCCTAGCATGGCCGCAGAATTCACTCGAATCTTCAAAGCGCTGGGTTTCAAATTCGTGACTCTCGATTTGGAAGGCTTTCGCTCAGGTTCGATGAACGCGTTACTCTCCGCCGACGTGTTAACGCGCGCCCGCTGATCACCAATCGCTTTTCCACTTCGCAGTATTGTCATCCCCCTCACGCCCGGCACAGCCCTTCTCCAGCGTGTGAGATAATCATGCTTTACTCCAATGTTCAGGCGGTTTTTAGTGACGTTTCTGCGGCGAGCTGCACTCATGCTTCTGCTGGTTTGTCTCGGCTGTTCAGCTCAATCTGCCCCTCCGGAAGTCGCCCGGCGGATTGAGCAACAGGTGAGAACTTTTTACACGATTCCATCCAATGTCAAGATCGTGTTAAGTGATCTCAAACCGAGTGAATTTCCTAATTACGACGCCCTGACCATCACTTTCGATGGCGGCGAGAAGAAGCAGCATTACGAGTTTCTACTTTCCAAAGACGGAAAAACTCTTCTGCGTATGACCAAGCTCGACCTCAGCAAAGATCCCTTTGTCGAGGTCATGAAAAAGATCGATGTCAGCAATCGCCCCACGCGAGGTGATAGCAACGCCAGAGTTGTTGCAGTCAATTACGACGACTTCGAATGTCCGTTCTGTTCACGCATGCACCAAACCTTGTTCCCGCAACTGCTGAAGGAGTATGGCGACCGGGTCAATTTCATCTACAAGGACTTCCCCCTGGCTGAGATTCATCCCTGGGCCACACATGCCGCGGTGAACGCCAACTGTCTGGCCGCGCAAAACAAGGACGCCTATTGGGATTTTGCCGATTACATTCACGCCAACCAGAACGCAGTGAATTCGGACAAGAGCCATGATGAGCAATTCGCGGCTCTCGATCGCATCGCCCTCGCGCAGGGTCAAAAGCGCAGCCTCGACGGAACCAAACTTCAGGCTTGCATCAAGGCCCAGAATGACGATGCGGTGAAGGCTTCCGTCCATGAAGGCGAAGGCCTGGGTGTAGAAGCAACTCCCACCATGTTCGTCAATGGTGAGAAGGTTGATGGGGCCTTGCCGATTGCCGAGTTACGCGCGGTTTTGGATCGGGCGCTGGTTCAGGCCGGTGTCGCTGCGCCGGTTCACCCTGCGGCAACTTCCGCGGAAACTTCGAAACCGACAGCTAAATGACTAACACCCGCCAGACAACCATCCCTATAGCTCCAACGTATAATTCGCATGCCATTGCGGAGGAACCGATTTGAAAACCTATCCCCTTTTGCGTTGCAGGATGACCCGGCCGAACCCGGTCCAACGCATCGTTTTCTCACTAATCGCCCTGATCCTGGTGACTCTGGTTTCGGGCTGTTCCTCAAAGCGCCCTGGTGACGATGTGGCGGCTACCGTGGACGGACGGAAGATCTATCGTGCTGACGTGGAGAAGTACTACCAGAATCAGACCGCTGGCTCCGATCAGCAACCCGCCGGCGAACAGGCCACCAGCCTGCGTCTCAGCATCTTGAAGGAATTGATCGACAACGAAATCCTGATGCGCCGCGCCGAAAAACTTGGACTGCTGGCGACCGATGAGGAAGTCGAGGGCAAACTGAGCGCCATCAAGTCACCCTACAATAACGAACAGTTCGAAGGCCGGCTCAAAGAGAAAAAAATCACGGTTGACGATTTCAAACGCGATCTGCGTCGTTCGCTCACCGTCGATAAAGTTCTCAACAAGGAAATTACTTCGAAGATCAATGTCTCTGATCAGGACGTGACCAACTACTACAATGCGCACAAGTCAGAATTTAACCTGATCGAGCCGCAATATCATCTGGCCCGCATTCTGGTGACGGCTACCCCCAATCCGCAAGTGCATAACCTGAAAAACGATAAGGCACAAAACGAAGCGGACGCCCGTAAGAAGATTCAAACCATCATGAACCATCTCGACAGCGGTGACGATTTTGCCACGCTTGCCATGAACTATTCGGAAGACCCTGAGACATCCGGAAACGGTGGCGATCTCGGCTTCGCGCCCGAATCGTCCTTGCACAATACTGACCCTGGCACCCGCGATGCCGTAGCCAAACTCAAGCCAGGTCAATACAGCTCCGTAATTCCGCTTGCCAATCCGATGAACAAACAGGTTGCCGGTTACCAGGTAGTGAAGCTTATTTCGAAGGAACCGGCGGGACAGCGCGAGTTAGCCGATCCCCGGGTGCAACAAGCAATTCGCACCCAGCTCCGCGATCGCCGGGAGCAACTGCTTAAGGCCGCGTACTACGAGGTCTTGCGCGATCAGGCTCGGGTAGAAAATTACTACGCTCAGAAGGTTCTGGACGGAAACGGAAACGCCCAGTAGCGATCCTCGGATTTTTACTCAACAATCGCCAGGACGTCGCCGGCGTTGACAGCCGCGCCCTCTTCCACCATCAGCTTCCTTACTATGCCTTTTTTCGGTGACTTGATTTCATTTTGCATCTTCATGGCCTCAACCACCACTACGCCCTGTCCGGCTTCCACTTCCGATTTCTCGTTGACCATGAACCGGACCACCTTGCCCGGCATGGGAGCCACCAATCGCCGCGCTCCCTTGCCATCGTCGGCCCGAATTTTTCGACCCCGCAACGAGCGCGGGTCGCGGATCTCCGCCAAGTAAGCTCGATTGCCAACCCATACTTGCAGACCGAAGTCAACTTTCTCGCGCCGGATTTCGTATGCTTTGCCATCTATTACAACCGAAAGAACATCCGGCCGCAACATCACAACATCCATCTCAACTTCGCTTCCGTCCATCGCGCAGCGCCATTTTCCGCCCGATAGAGTCAGGTCGAGACGGTGCTCCGTTCCGTCGATGGTGATGTTGTAAATCATTTAGTTTGTGGACGCGTCGATCATTCGCACAGGCGACGACCTGGCTCAAGTTTCACGCTCGCAACTATGTCAAACCTTCGCTTCTGGCTGTGCGTTTCCACGTCGAAGGCATAGTGTCCCCCGATCTTGCGCTGCCATTATCAGATCCGTTCGGGTTCGCATCCAATACTGCGAAAGCCCCAGCAGCGATCGCTGCAATCCGCGCCATGTCTTTCTTTTCTCCTGACTCTTCTTCCGAAACCCTGGCACCCAGTAATCGTTCGAGATATCCGGTATCGATCTTGCCCAAACGGAAATCCTGATCCGTCAGAATTTTCCGAAATAGTCCACCGTTGGTTTTGATTCCCCCAACAAAAAGTTCGTCGAGTGCCCTTAGCAGCTTGGAGATCGCCTGCGCCCGGTCTTGTCCGTATCCAATCAGCTTGGCCAGCAACGGATCGTAATCAATTGGCACAGTCCAACCTTCGTATATACCACCGTCCAGACGTATTCCTGGGCCTTCCGGAATGAGTAATGTAGTGATCTTGCCTGGACTTGGGAAATAATTGTTGTCAGGATCCTCAGCGTAAATGCGGCATTCGATCGCGGAGCCGCGAATCGAAACATCCTCTTGCCGGAATGGAAGCCTCTCCCCCGCTGCGATGCGAATCTGCAATTCCACTAAATCCAGCCCCGTGATCAGTTCCGTCACCGGGTGCTCGACTTGCAGACGCGTATTCATCTCCAAAAAGAAGAAATTTTTCTCCTGGTCGACGAGGAATTCGATGGTGCCGGCATTCCAGTATTGGGCGGCCTTGGCAACTTTCACCGCGACCTCTCCCATTCGCTGACGCATTCCGGCATCTACCATCGGGGACGGCGCTTCCTCCAGCACCTTCTGATGGCGACGCTGAATGGAACACTCGCGTTCTCCGAGGTAAACCGTATTGCCATGCTCGTCTGCCAGCACCTGCATCTCTATGTGACGAGGATCAACAATTGCCTTTTCAAGGTAAACTTCGGCATCTCCGAACGATCGCTGCGCCTCGCCCCGCGCCGCCTCCAATGCCGATTGCAAATCATTGGGGGAACGTACCAGACGCATTCCCTTCCCGCCCCCTCCCGCCGCCGCCTTCAGCATGACGGGATAGCCAATCTTCGCGGCCACATCCTTCGCTTGCTGAATTGATTCCAGTCCTCGTGAAGTGCCTGGAACCAAGGGCACCCCGGCGTTCTCCATCTCCTGCCTGGCCCGCGTCTTGCTTCCCATCATTTCCATCGAAGCGGCGGTTGGTCCGATAAATTTCACCCTGGCATCAGCGCATGCTCTGGCAAACTTCGCATTCTCCGAAAGAAATCCATAGCCCGGATGAATCGCATCCGCGCCACAATGCCTGGCAACCTCAAGGATCTTATTGATATTGAGGTAAGACTCAGCCGCTGACGCTGGCCCAATTGGATAGGCCTCATCGGCCTTCAGCACATGAAGGGCAGCGCGATCTACCTCCGAGTACACCGCCACCGAAGGAATTCTCATCTCGCGGCAGGCACGAATCACCCGCACCGCGATCTCACCCCGATTCGCAATAAGAATTTTCTTGAACATGCTTTCTATGTAAACGCGAGCGTCCCGGCTTGTGCTTCCTGAAGTCGAAGACAGACACCGAAGAATGGCGTCAAAGCAAAAGCCCCTTCCCGGCGGGAAGAGGCTTTCGTTCGCTAAACGTTTGACCGCATTCCTATTGGCTTGGCATGGTGATGCCCTGATTTCCTGGCTGCTTCTCGGCCTTGATCTTCTTGGTGGTCATCGTCTTATCGACCCACTCATCGGCCGTCTTAAGATCGGCTGCGCGTGCAGCCGGATCGTCGCACTCCAGATCGCCCTTCTCCCGGTAAAGCAGATTTAGATAAGCCATGGCATCATCGTAATCTGGCCGAAGCTCTAACGCCTTCTGCAGCATGGCAATGCCATCCTGGATCACGCCCGAGCTCTTTTCGCGAAGCATCTCGCAAACTTTCTTGTTGCTCTTGTCCTTCATGATCCACTCGTCGGGCTTCAGGCCCACCTTGGCACGTTCTTCCATGCGCGGCTGGTAGCTCTGCGTCCAGTCGATGACTGCGACCGAATAATAAGGCTCAGGATCATTGGGATCCAATTCGTTGGCCTTGCGATAGAACGCCTTAGCGTCCTCGAAGCGCTTCATCTGAAGGTACAGGTACGCAATGCCTTTCACGCTGTTGATGTTCCTAGGATCGCGCTCCAGCACGGCTTTGTACTGGTCGATTGCGCTCTCGCCCATCTTGTTGTTGTCTTCGCTATCGACGCCTGGAATGTATTGCTGAGCATACGCCGTAGCCAGATATAGGCGGGCGTTCAGCAGGGTGGGATCGAGTGTCACAGATTGCTGGAAGTGATTGATAGCCTCTTCATACTTGGCGTTCTTGTAGGACTGCACGCCCTTGTTGAGCTGATCCCTTGCCCGGAGCTTGCTGCAGCCCGTAGTGGCCAGCAATAACATCCCGAGGGCTATCATCGCCAGCGTGCTTTTGCTTGTTTTCATTGCGCTGTAAGTCTCCTTGCCACAAAATCGTCAGGCTATGCCGCGCTCAATCGACCCACAGCATGCCGCGCTGGGCGCATACGCGGATGAGAATTGGGCGGATGATAAACATCCGCCGCGCAACTGTCCACCTTAGAATTTCACGAAGGCTAGCCGCCGGCTTCGATCTTGGCGGTGATCAAGCCAACTTTGTCTACGCCCGCAGCGTGCGCGATGTCGATCACGTTGGCCACATCGGCGAATGGAACAGCGTCATCGCCTTTGACGAACATCACCTTTTCCGCGCGCGTCTTAAAAACGTCGGTCAGGCGTCCCTGCAGATTTTCCCAGGTCGTGTCTTCCTGGTTGATTTTGAGTGCCGGGGGCTGGCCCGCGCCGCGATCGATCAGTTGCACCACGATGGTCCGGTCAGGCGTATTGTTTTTGGGGGCATTCGGCGGTGGCGGTTGAGGCACTAGCGCATCTAGTCCCTTCGGGGTTAACGGCGTGATCACCATGAAAATGATGATTAGTACCAGCAGCACGTCAATCAGCGGCGTGACATTCATGTCCGCGCTCTGACCGCCGCCCGATCCCATTGCCATTCCCATAATGTTCTCCTCGAAATCTAGGCTCTCTGTCGTCCGGCCCTGAAATCTGCAGCTCTGACACTTTGCAGAGCAGCAAAAACTGTCTTATTGTCCGCCTGCGGGTGCGGGTGTTGCTCCTGCTGGCGGCGGTGTCGTAGGCGCCTTGCGCTGATCGGTCAACAATCCAAGCTGGTCGACTCCTGCCGCGCGTACGTTGTCCACAACCTCAACCACGGATCCGAACCGGGCGCGCGCATCCGCTTTCACGAACACCCGCTTGTCCACTCGGTTCGTCAGCCGATCCTTCACCTTTCCGGTGAGCTGGTCTGCCGGGAGCTTGTCAGTCCCAAAATAGACCGTACCATCGCGCATCACTGAGACCAGCAGTGCGTCTTCTTTGTCCGCATCTGGCATTGACTCAGGGTTGTTGACCTTCGCCATGTCGACGCTCACACCGTGCTGCAACATAGGCGTGATCACCATGAAAATAATCAGCAAGACCAGCATCACGTCCACCATGGGTGTCACGTTGATGTTGGAGTTGACCTTAACTCCTTCATTCCGCTTATTCAGCGCCATAGCCTCAAGTCTCCTGGGCGATGACTTACGAAACGCCCGAACTGAGTAGGATTCTCAGCGTCTCCCGTTTTAAATCCGGCGCCGGACCTTTGTCCGACGCCGAATCAGCAACTCGGAGGTTGTTCTTGCTTGCTTGTAACGCCGCTACAACTTAGGTGCGGCGCATACCGCGGCGCTTCAGGAAGTAATCAATCAATTCGCTCGACGAGTTATCCATTTCCACGTCAAACGCTTCCACGCGACCGGTCAAGTAGTTGAACATCATGACGGCCGGGATGGCCACGAACAGTCCGATAGCGGTCGTCACCAGCGCTTCCGAAATACCGCCGGCTACAGCTGCCAGACCCGTGGCTTTTTCGGATTGAATTCCCTTAAACGCGTTGATGATACCGACCACCGTTCCCAGCAGTCCTACGAACGGGGCCGTCGATCCAATGGTTGCCAATCCGCCCAGACCACGCTTCAGCTCGGCGTGAACGATAGCTTCCGTGCGTTCAAGAGCACGCTTGGAAGCTTCAATGGTCTCGCCCGGAATTTCTCCGCTTTCCTGGTGGGCGCGGAATTCCATCAGGCCTGAGGTGACAACCTTGGCCAGATGGCTCTTCTTGTTCCGCTCGGCAACTTTAATAGCTTCTTCGATTTTGCCATCGCGCAATGCGCCTGCCACGGCCGGAGCGAAAGCACGCGACTGTTTGCGGGCTGCGCTGAAAGCCATAGCGCGGTCAATCATGACGCCGATCGACCAACCGGACATGATGAAAAGAATGATGACCACGGCCTTCGCTGGAATACCCATCTGGTGCCACAGCGAAATAGGGTCCCAACCCACCGCCGCTTGCTCCTGAAAGAACCAGGCCGCCGCGGTAGACATGTGTGCGAGAACTGCAGTTGCTAGATTGGCTACGAGCATGAGTTGCTTTCCTCCTCCGAACTTTTCTTACTGCTAAATCGTCAGGCTGGATCACTTGACTTACACAAAAAGCGCTTGCGACTTCGCCGGTCGAACTAGATCAAGGATTAACCCCCGGCAAGAGTAAAGTTCACGGTAATCTGGGTTTCTACTTCCACCGGCTCACCGTTCAGAATGTACGGCCTGTACTTCCACTGCTTCACGGCTTCGATGGCGGCCGGAGCCAGCATCGGGTGACCACTGATCAGACGCAGATTCTGAATCGATCCATCCTTGCTGATTTCAGCTTGCAGCAGCACTGAGCCTTGGATGCGAGCTTGCCGAGCGAGGGGTGGATAGTTGGGCTGAATTTTGCGGGTCAAGAGTCCCTGAGTCACGCCCTGCGATACCCGAACTCTCTGCGGCGTAGCCACCTTGGGAACCGCTACTGGAGTCGAGTTGATGATGCCGCCGATTACACCGCCCATGGCGCCACCTGCGCCCGGAACCCCGCCCACAACTCCTGCCATCGAGGAAACTGGCGGCGGCGCCTCTTCCTCTTTGATCATTTGGATTTTCTCAGGGATTTTAGTGGGTGTACGCAGCTGCCCGTTGATGATATCGGTCTGGATCTGTTTCACGACCTTGACCGGAGCCGCTGCCGGTGGTGGCGGCGGTGGCGGTGGCGGTGGCGGCGCCACCAGGAAAGTCATCAACTGTGTTTTCGGCAAAGCTTCGGTAAACAGAAGCGGCAACAGCACCAGCACTCCAATCAACATCACCTGAAAAAAGAAGGAGATTATGGTGGTCATACCCCGCTTCGTCTTCAGCTTGTTGCCCGATTCAATGAGGCTGTCTTCAAACATAAGGATTCTCCCGGCACAACCCTACCTATTCTTAGACACCGCCTGCTGCACGTTTGCTCCCAAACCAGTGTTGCATCCTACACCGCAATTCCACAAAGTCAATCCATTGAAACCCCGATCATGCTGCAAGGGTTTGCATAAATTATGCCCTTGTTTAAGCTTGAGCTAATAACCTGGGTTGCACAGATGCCTACTGCTAGCGTCCCGTTGCTACGCGGCCCTTGCTCGCAGGCGTTTTTCCCTTGGCATTCCCTACTACGGCCGGGGCCAACTTCGCTTTACTCCCCCGCCAATCCTGATAGGCAACCAGAATGGGAGCCGCAATCGCGATCGAAGAATACGTACCAATCAGGATGCCGATAACCAGCGCGAACGAGAAGCCGTGAAGCACCTCTCCGCCAAATAAGTACAGCGCCAGGACGGTGAGAAATGTTAAACCCGCTGTCAAGATGGTCCGGCTCAGCGTCTGATTAATGCTCCGATTTACGATCTCTGACAACTTTTCCCGGCGCATCAGCTTCAGGTTTTCTCGAATACGATCGAAAATAACAATGGTGTCGTTGTTCGAATAGCCGATCAGGGTCAAAATCGCGGCGATGACGGTTAGCGAGATTTCCTTATTGGCCAGGGAAAACGCACCCACCGTGATCAGAGTGTCGTGGAATACCGTAATTACAGCTGCCACGCCGTAAATCCACTCGAAACGGAAGCCCAAGTAGACCAGCATGCCCGCCAGGGAATAAAACACCGCGCGCATGGCTTGACCCTTCAATTGATCGCCGACCTGCGGTCCCACGATCTCTACTTGATAGACACCGAAATCCGAAAGAAAAAACCCGTCCGGAAGCGTCGCCACGACGGCGGGATCAACCGCAGCCTTGAGTTCGTCGAAGGAACCGAGCACCCCGCCTTTAGTCTTGTCCCGATAATCGACAATTGCTTTGGCCAGGGTCGCATAACGCTGGTTCGCGTCGGTTCCGGCATGCAGCGGGTCTTTTTCCAGGAGGTAATTAGCAACAGTCAGCGAACTGGAGTTATTCAAATCCAGCTTGCCTGCGGGAGCACTAGTTTCTAAAGCATTGATAATCTGGACTTTGCCCTGGTCGAGTGCCTTTTCGCTGGTTTCGCGAACGTCGAGATCGATTAATACCTCATTGTTCGCCAGCGCACCCAAACGTTGAATCTTCGCTTGCGTCAATCCTACTTTTCCGAGCGCGGCGTGGATTGCGCTGTCATCTGGCGGATGCGAAAACTTCACATAGACCAGCGTTCCACCGCGGAAATCCACGCCTAGCGGGACTCCGTGCCAGAACAACATGGAAAATAATCCTGCAACGCTGAATACCAGCGAAAAGGCGAGGAAGTACCACTTCTTGCCAAGAAAATCTATGTTGGGCTCTCTAAAAAATTCCACGCTATCCCTCAACCCCTTTTGAAAACTGCAGCGCCAGGTCTCAACCTAACCGCAGGCAAAGCCGCATGTAGCCGCTAAATGCTTAAAGCTTCACCGCGTTCCTTGCGGCTCAGAATCCAATCAAAAATCATGCGGGAGACAAAAACCGCCGTAAACAGGTTCGCCAGCAAACCGAAGGTCAACGTGACCGCGAAACCCTTGACCGGACCTGTCCCAAACAAAAACAGAATTGCTGCCGAAACGATGGTGGTGACGTGAGTGTCGACGATCGTGATCCAGGCGTGCGCAAATCCCTGCTCCACCGCCGACGGCGGTGTCTTGCCATTTCGCAACTCTTCCCGAATACGCTCGAAGATCAGAACGTTCGAGTCCACGCCCATGCCAACCGTGAGAATTACGCCCGCAATGCCTGGCAGGGTCAGGGTTGCGCCAAAATAACCCATGAAACCCAACAGAATGATCAGATTCAGTATCAACGCAAGATCGGCATTGATGCCCGCGCCGCGATAGTACACCAGCATGAAGACCAGCACGGCCAGCATGCCGATGATGGCCGCACGCACACCGGAACGGATCGAATCCGTTCCTAAAGACGGTCCCACGGTGCGTTCTTCGAGGTACTTGATTCCCGCGGGCAACGCGCCTGAGTTCAATACCAATGCCAAATCTTTAGCAGCCTGATCACTCATGCCACCACCGCTGATTCGACCCTGATCGTGAATCTGTTCGTTGATCGTGGCGACTTCCCGCACCCGATTATCCAGCACAACCGCAAGCTTTTCACCCACATGCGAGCCGGTAAAGGCGGCGAACTTTCGTCCACCTTCGTTGGTCAAAACGAATCCCACATCTGGGGAATTGGTATTCGAATCCCGGCCCACGGTAGCGCCACCCGACCGCAAGTCAGCTCCTGCAACCGCTGAACTGCGCGTTACCAGGTAGTATTGCTCGCCTGACTCATCGCCGGTTTGGCTCCCTACGCTGCGTCCGCGCAACAGGAGTGAATCGGGTGGCAGTACGCCTCCGCGCTGCTGCAACGCGTCTTGTTCGCTGGAGTAAGGGCCGCCCAACACCTGCTTTATTTCCAGCATGGCGGTGGACTGCATGATCTCTTTTACTCGAGCGGGATCATCCACTCCGGGCAGTTGAACCAGAATCTGGTACTGCCCCAGTCCATGCTCTTGAATCACCGGCTCGCTTACTCCGAGCTGGTCAATACGGTTGCGGATCGTTTCAATCGCCAGAGCCACCGCCCGGTTCTTCAATTCGGCCAAAGCCTGAGGCTTCATCGAAAAGGTCCAGGCATTGTCGGCACCCGAATTGAGATCGTATTCAGGCAGCCGTTCGCTTACGGTGGACCTCAAATCCGAAGTTGATTCCGGCGGAACACCTTTCAATACAATCTGATCGGGATGATTCACTGGATCAGGTTTACTGAGTTCTGTGTAATTGATCTTGTGGCTGCGCAGGTCTTCTTTGAGCCGGTCCACAGCACGGTCAGAATCGCCGTTAACGGCGTCGTTCACCTGCACTTGCAAAATGAGGTGGGTGCCGCCCTTGAGGTCAAGCCCGAGGTGAATGTGTTCCTGAAGCGAAGCCAGCAACCCGGGCGCCGAAAAGTTCTTCGGAACGCCAAAAATGCCAACCAGGAATACCAGCAGAGTTGCAACGACAAGTCCGAGCTTCCAACCTAAAGTCTTGTTCATGGCCTAAAAATTTCTTGTTTGTACCGGCGTCCTTCGAACAACCTGAAGGTCTTATGCCGCCTTGTTCTTGTCGTCCGGTGTGGTTACTGACGCCACTGAGGCTCGCGTCACCTCGATGCGCAAGTTGTCCGGAGGCACTCGCAACTGGATGTAATCGTCGCGTAGCGCGATAATGGTTCCACGCAATCCGCCGCTGGTGACCACTTTGTCGCCATTCTTCAAATCATTCAACATTTGCTGCCACTTCTTCTGTCGCCGCTGCTGGGGCATAATCAGCAGGAAATAAAAGATTGCGAAGATGAAGATGAGCGGTGCGAAACCAAGCCAGCCGCTTGCTCCAGCCAGTTGAAATGCTAATAAGTGCGCCATACTCATAGAATCGAATTATCAGATAGCTCAGCACTACGCCTCCGGGTGGCGCTGCCTCGCCCCTGTGCAATTTACCGCTGAATTCTCGTTTTCTCAGGCCGGAGATGCTTCACTTCAGGCATGAACCGGGGACAACAGGTCATCTCGCTCGAGAGTGCTCCGTTGGGAAAAACTGGGCCTTGCTCCCAAGCGCAATAGAATGACGCACCGCCCGCATGGTGTCAAGATAGAAGCTCAGATTATGAATGGTATTCAAGACCTGCGCCAAAACTTCATTAGCAGCATAGAGATGACGTAAATAGGCCCTGGAATACCTCTGACATACCCTGCAGCCGCATTTTGGGTCGAGCGGCTCCTGATCTCCAGCGTATCGCTTCTGCTTGATCGAGACTCGACCTTCGGATGTGAACAACAAACCGTGCCGGGCGGCCCGTGTCGGCAGCACGCAATCCATCATATCGACGCCGAGTCCCGCATATTCCACAATCTCCTCCGGCGTGCCCACTCCCATCAGGTAGCGTGGCTTATCCGAAGGAAGATGCTCCAGCGTGGACTCCACTACCTCGCGGGTGAGAGCTCGCGGCTCGCCTACACTCAAGCCCCCAATGGCATATCCGGGAAACCCGATTTCGATAGTGCGCTCGGCGGATTCCTTTCTTAGCGCCGGATCCATCCCGCCTTGCACAATTCCGAATAGACCCTGAGTCTGCCCAGGAACTGCAGTTCCCGACATGCCCAACCGGGCACATCTCGGCAGTTCTGGCCCAGGGGACTTCATGTTTATGCGCCTCGAAATGTTTCTTGCTGCGCGCCGCCCATCGCAGCGTCATTTCCATCGACTGCTGAACTCGCTCTCGATCGGCGGGGTGCTCGGTGCATTCATCAAATGCCATGATGACGTCCGCGCCTAACCCGATTTGCGCTTCCATGGAGCTTTCAGGGGTAAAGAAGAGAGAAGATCCGTCGAGATGGGAACGAAATGTCACGCCTTCTTCCGTTACCTTACGCAATTCGTTCAGGCTAAAAACCTGAAACCCGCCCGAGTCAGTGAGGATCGCGCGCGGCCAAGACATGAAACGATGCAGCCCACCCAAGTGGCGCACTTGTTCCACGCCGGGGCGCAGGTAGAGGTGATAAGTATTTCCCAGAAGGATCTCTGCGCCGAGTTCTTCGAGGATGTCCTGCGAAACTCCCTTGACCGATGCAACTGTGCCCACCGGCATGAATACAGGCGTTTCGACGACACCGTGTGGAGTGGCGAGGCGTCCCAGACGGGCAGCATTCTGGGTCGCGTCAATTTGAAAGGAAATGGACACCAAAAAGGATTGTAGCAATGCAGTGGGCAGTGGGGGAGTGGGCAGTGACCGGTGATCAGTGGGGTGGTCAGCGTCTGGACTTACCGTGCTTCACCACGCGAACCAAACATGAACACCGTCCTCTGAACACTGCCCACTGATTCAGGCCGTCAGCAAAATGGGCTCCCCGCGAGTGATCACCAAGGTGTGCTCATAGTGCGCCGCAGCGCGGCGGTCGGCCGTACGCATGGTCCAACCGTCCTTTGCCACAACGGCACGCCCCGATCCTGCCGCAATGATTGGTTCTACCGTAATCACCAGGCCTTCTCGCAAAATCTGATTTGCATCCGGATCGGCATAGTTCGGGACGCGAGGCTCTTCGTGGATGGTGCGTCCAATGCCGTGCCCGCCGAGATCGCGAATGACCGAGAACCCGCTGCGGCGCACTTCGCGTTCGACGATACGGCCGATCTCGGAAACACGGAATCCCGCGCGAGCTACCAGCATCGATTTGGTGAAGGCACGCTGCACGCAGTCGATCAACCGTTGTTTTTCTTCGGAAATCTCGCCGACGGCCACCGTTTCGGCGGCGTCCGCCATGAATCCATCTTTCTCGATTGTGACATCGAGCTTGAGCAGATCACCTTCCTGCACGATTCTCCCGGAGGGAATACCGTGCACGGCTTCATCATTCACGCTAATGCAGTTCACGCCGGGAAATTTGTAGACTAACTGCGGTGCCGATCGCGCTCCGTGCTCCCGCATGACTTCGGCACCGACTTCATCAAGTTGAGCGGTAGTTACGCCGCTGCGGACAGCTTTTTTCATGGCGTCAAGCATGCGCCGCACAATTGCACCGGCGGCGCGCATGCCGGCAAGCTCTTCAGGACCGTTGATGGACATTCCGCCTCCAGTGGTCGATTTACCTTCTAGCCTATCGCATGGGAGGGGCGAGGACCGAAAAACAGCATTTAGGATGAAGCCAGCGATGAAAAAGGCGCGACCTGTGAGAACTTGAGCCCCATGAACCGGAAGACGACACCGTACAGCACTACGGCCTCACTGAGCGCGTAACTGGCCATGGAGTCGCACGCCAGCGATATAGCCCGGCTGGATTTTCACGATTTTCCGCGAGCATGCTTTCCGCTGCTTTCAGCATGAGACGGCGCACCACAAGAAGGGCCCGACCTGTGCAAGTCGCCAGAAGCACCATTGCCGACAAATGTGAGGGAGACGTCCTTGGGGGCAGGACCGTAGCCCTTAGCGATAAACACGTAGAGACCAATACTTATCAGCATCGCCATCTGTACGGTACGCAGGAGCTTGAGCGAATTTTCCAAGCCTACGGATTCTGCCCTAGTTTCTTGGGTAAGCGCAGGAGAAATGACAACTCGTGCCAGGAACGGCAACTCTGGGGAAGTGTATTGAGCAGGGCGGCGAATTTACGAGCCGGTAATTTTCAGACGAAATTCTTCCGGGAGGCGTGCGCGAATTTCCGCGGGCAGGCGATCGTGCACTCGACGCGCTCCCACTTTCGCTGCGTCAACCATGGTCATCGGTGCGGGGGTGGCTACTGCCACTGCAACCCAGATCAACGCCGAAAGGGCAAAGCCCAGCAACGCGGCCAATTCCAGCCAGAAGCCGTGGCGCGGACCAAGATGGCGTATGACACCAAACGCCAATAGAAAAACTGCGGCAGACAAGGAGGCTAGCGCAATCAGAGAGAGATCGATGGTTCGGTGAAGGCGTTGCCGAGACCGGCAACGCTCGCAGGCGTCAAAGTGTTCTTCGTAGTCTGCGCGCATCTCTGGCGCGATGCCAGAGATATCGTACCTCCAGCCCGCCAGTATCTTGCCTACGATGGGATCGACGCATTCCCTCATACCTAAGACTACAACCTATCTACTACAACTGGATCGCTTCCATGGGTTCCGACTGCCTCGCCATCATTACCCGGTTCTGCAGCAAAGTCTGGCGTGGTCCCAACGCTTTCTCGGCTGTCCCGCGGGCAATTTCGGGATGGTTGTTAAGCTCGGAAAGGTGTGCCAGCACTAGATAGGATGCGTTCCCGTCATATTCGGTGCATAAGAATTTAGCGAGTTTCTCGTTCGAAAGGTGCCCGGTCGGACTTCCGACCCGCTGCTTGACCGACCAGGGATAGGGCCCAACTCGCAGCATTTCCAGGTCGTGATTGGATTCAATCACCAGCACATCGCACCCGCGCAACTCGTGGCAAACGTTGGGCGGCATGTATCCCAGGTCGGTAGCAATTCCCACTTTGATACCGTCTGCGCGGAACGTCATTCCGACCGGGTCGACGGCATCGTGGGGAATGGTGAATGGAGTGATCTCGATATCCCCGACCTGGAACCTTTTCCCGGCGGAAAATATCTCCAGACGTGCGAGTTGCGGTAGCTCTCCCGCATCGTCGCGATGGCCACGCGCCCAAGCCTGGTGAGTGGAATTCGTCATGAAAACCGGAACTTGAAATTTTTTAGCCAGCACGGCCAGACCATAAACGTGGTCTGAGTGTTCATGGGTAATCACAATCGCGGAAAGGGTTCGAGGATCATCGCCCGTGGCCCGCATTCGCTTTACAGTCTCGCGACAAGAAATTCCCGCATCCACAAGAATCTTGGTGCGCGAACTGGAAATCATCGTGCTGTTTCCGCGGCTTCCACTCGCCAGCACCGATACTGAAACTCCCATGTGCGCAGGATACTCGTTGCAGCTGTGGAAACGCGAGTAACTATTGGGATGAGTCGGGTCAGGTGCAGCTTTCAGCTGTCTGCTATCTGCCATCTGCCATCTGCCATCCATACCGCTTTTGAATCCACATCACACAGCATCGTTACTCACACGATCCGGCGGGAACGTATTTCTGGCTGATCTTTGTAGCATCGCGGAAAAATCGACACCTGCAGCCTGAAGACACAGCGCAAGGGGTTATAGACTGAAAGCCGGCACCTGAGAGCTGAGAGCTGCTCTTCTCACTTTCCCCACAATTCGTTCAATCCGCGACGAGCGGTTGAACCGCCGTACGCGCCGGCGATTCCTGTCAGAAAGCCTAGAAACGATTCGTAGATTTGTGCGCGATCAGCTTTTTTCGTCAGTGACAGATACGCTACGATTTGCACCAACGGCACAAAAACTGCGACCAGCAGCGTCCATCGCCACGGACGCACGGGACGCAGCGCTCCCAAAAGCATCGTGGATGCGAGTACGAACAATGCGGTGAGAAGCAGATCTCCGAACTCCACGTCAAGAATTCCGGCGAGAATGCCTAGGACTCCGCCGAGCACGTACATGTTGCTGTCATCGGGGTTCACGGAATCGTTGTTCACCAGGGCCTGCCGTCGTCACGCCGCTTTTATCTTGGTACAAAGTCACAAACAAATCGTTTCAAACAAAATCTGATGAACAGATGGCAATCGTTAGTATTTGTAGAAGCCTCTTCCATTTTTCTTGCCCAACCATCCTGCGTCCACCATCTTGATCAGCAACGGGCAGGGCCGGTATTTGGGATCGCCCAAACCATCCTGCATGACTCGCATGATGTCGAGACAAACATCGAGTCCGATAAAGTCTGCCAGTGTCAACGGGCCCATAGCATGTGCCATGCCCAGCTTAAACACCTCGTCAACCGCTTCGGCTGTGGCCACGCCTTCCATGACCGTGTACATGGCCTCATTCAACAGCGGCATAAGTACGCGGTTCGACACGAATCCCGGCGCGTCGTTGACCTCCACGGGCGTTTTGTCGAGCTTCAGCGCCAGGTCGTGCACCATGTTGAACGTTTCCTGTGCGGTAGCCAGCCCCCGAATCACTTCCACCAGTTTCATGACCGGCACGGGGTTAAAGAAATGCATTCCAATAATTTTTGGGGGACGTTTGGTTACGGCTGCCAGCTTGGTAATCGAAATAGAAGACGTATTCGACGCCAGCACAATGTCCGGCGAGCAGATGGTGTCCAAGTCGCGAAAAATTTCTGTTTTCACTTCGAACTTTTCGGTCGCGGCTTCAATCACAAAGTCGCAGTTCGCCAGTTCAGCGCGCCGCAGCACCGGCGTGATCCGCTTCAAAGCAGCAGCCTTGTCGTCCACCGAGGTTTTGCCTTTGGCAACTTCGCGGTCGAGGTTCTTGCCAATTGTCTCCAGTGCGCGATCGAGAAAGCGCTGCTCCACATCGCAAAGCGTCACCTGATAACCGTTGCGCGCGAAAACGTGAGCGATGCCGTTGCCCATCGTGCCCGCTCCAATCACTCCGACGCGTGCAATTGACATAGAAAATGCCTCGCTTTTTGGGCTCAATTCTCACTCAGTCTACCATCGCCAAGTGATTGCATGGCTTAGATTTAAGGTTCACTTAAGGTTCAGAAAAATAACCTGACGGAAGCAAACAATTTTAGTTACGCAGGCATCCGACGACACAGAACCGGACCTAAGCAGACTGAAGCGCGGGCGTGATTGCAAGAAAGCCTTTCAGACAAGGAACCGGCAGGAGGATTTATGCGAAGCGTGCGACTGGCTGCATTGACTGTGGCAATGACGCTGGTGTTTAGCGGTCTGACTTTAGCTCGGGATCATGACGACCGCTATAAGGACGATCATCACAAAGACGATCATCACAAATACGACCACGACAGAGACAGGCATGACGACCATCGTGGTTGGGCAGGCATTTGGCATCACGATCGGGATAACGACAAAAGAAATGACCATTGGAAAAATGAGCGCGAGCGTGAACGCGATCATGAACGTTGGGAGCGTGAACACCGCAACGATGGCTACTACGGAGGCCCGGTTTATAACCGATATCCTCGCGGCTATCCGGGTGGCTCTGGATATCCCAGCGGCAGTTACGGATATCCCGGCACCGTCTATGGACGCGGTGGGTATGGCGGCGGACGACGGAGGTGGCTCGAGCGGGGCTGGCTACAGCCAGGGCCTTCAGGATGGTTCGTATCAGGCTCGGAAGGATGTGGCGCAAGGCAAGCCATTCAACCCATACCCGCGAGGATCAAGTCATTCCGATCATGGGTACCACAGCTATATGGGGGACAAGAATGTTTATCGGGCGTCGTACGATCAGGGCTACCGTTCTGGTTATCAATCCAACTTCGGCGGGCGTGGCCGAGGATGGGGATTCTAAGATCACTCTCGGGTAAAGTGACTCAGAAAAAAAGGCCGCCATCAAATGGTGGCCTGTTTTTTCAAGCGGCAAAAACAAATAGACTTTCGGAAAAATAGAGACGAGAAGCTTAAGCGCTAGAAGCTTGAGAGCTAGAAGCCTATACCTCGTCCTCACGGCCGCTCTAAAACCTCATCCACCGTCACCTTGCCGCCTTTTTGAATTTCGATGACACGATGGACTGGCTTGAACCCAGACAAAGTCACGTCGACGATGTAGGTTCCAGGATTGAGATAAAGATCGAGTGGAGAAAATTTGTCCATGATGCGATTGTTAACCGCGACTTGCGCGCCTTTCGGCTGCGTCTTCAGGTTGAGTGTGCCCATACCCGCAGTTTCACTGCCGCCGAATAGTTTCTTGAACTTACCGCCGATCTTGATGTCGTCGGTGGAGCCTAGCTGTTTGAGACTGGGCGAGAAGTGAAAGATTTGTCCGGCTTGCAGATTGGCTGTGCCGGTTTCCTCCAGATAGCCCTGCTTCTTAACCTGGAAAGTATGCGGGCCTGGCTTGTCGACCGAGATCTGTGATGGAGTGACTCGTCCCGTATCTTTGCCGTCAATGAAGATTTGTGCGCCGGCCGGTTCGCTGCTGGCTGCCAACATGGCCATCACTTGCGCCAGTTGCACTACCAGAAAAGATTTGCTGCCGGATGCGACTTCGATAGTGCGGCTTTCGGTCGAGTATCCCGTGCGAGTGATGGTCACGTTGTGCTGGCCGGGCGAAAGGCCGGGAAGATTGAAAGGGGTTACCCAGCTGGGATCGGTGCGGCCGTCAACATGCACCTCAGCGCCTTCGGGGGTTGAGTTAACGGTCAGTTGGCCGGGTATCGCCGTCGGCACAGAAACCGGCGCCGGCTTATTCTTCTTCCGACTGTATTTGGGGATGATCGAGACCACGGCTGGTTCTCGCCCGGCGCTGATGCGTTCGGGTGCGGCGGATGGCGACGGAGTTTGCGTGGGCGGCTGGGTCGCATTCCACGCCGGTTTCGGCGCAGTGCTGGATCCTGTGGCCGCGGCCGGCTGATCGGTCGATCCATCGTCGACGGAATTTTCTGAACGAATGCGCCACCACATGATCCCTACGATCAGCAAAATCACGGCCAAAGTCGCGCCGATCGAATAAGCGAACATCATGGGTGGCGTTTTTTTGATTTCAGATACTGCCTTGCGCGCCACTTCGCGCGGCTGGGCCTTTGGTTTCTCCGGAACCTTGGTGCTCCATGCAGCGAGCTCTGGTTCAGCTTCGGGGGCTGCAACCGGAGGAGGTGGGGGAGGCGTATAAACCTCCTTCATCGGAGGCAGTTCGCTGATTTCGGAAAAACTCGGGCCGACCGGGCCGCCCTTAGCACTTTCCACCATGGTGGGATCGACGTTAATCGCCGGAGCTTGTACATCTGCTTCATCAACTTCCGCCACTGCGGAGGCGCTTTCCTGCCATGAGCTTCTCGCAGTAGCTACTGGGGCATCTGTCATTTCGCTCTGCGGTGTCGAAGATTCGACTGCGAAGCGGCTGGCTCCATCCAACCCAGCGGCCGTGGCTTTCGCTCGAACCGGCGTAGCTTGGACAGCGGAAACCGCAGAGGCAGCCGGTGCCTTCGCGTCCGCAGACTTCGCGGCCTGTGGCACATTTAATCCGCGTGCTGGGGCTGGGGCTTTTTTGGCCTCCTTCTTCGGCGCGTTTTCCTTGCAACGCTCAAGGTCATTAACCAGTTCCTGTCCACTTTGATAACGCTCTTCCGGCGCCTTGGCCAGCGCCTTCATAATCACTTCACTCAGCACTGGATGAATTTTGGGATTGATCTGCTGCGGGTCGACCGGAGTGCTTTCTTGAATGGCTTGTCGTACCTCGTTCGCATCTTCTCCGGCGAACGCTTTGTGCTCGGTGACCATCTCGTACAGAATCGCTCCCAAACTGAACATATTCGAGCGGGCGTCGACAGGATCTCCACTTAACTGCTCCGGCGAAACATAGTGCAAGACTTCAGGCGCCTTCCCGGAGGTCTGACAAGTGAATGCACCCATGCTGGACGCACCGAAGCTCAAGACTTTAACCGTGCCGTCCCACGTCACCATGATCTTGGCGGGTTCCAGGCTGTAATGCACGACCTGGTGAGAATGAGCGTGGTCCAATCCCTGACAAGTCTGGCGAGCAATATCCTGCAAGTCCCAGATGGAGAATCCTTCTTTGCGGGCCAGCATGGTGCCGATGCTGTTGCCCTGCACATACTCCATGGCGGCGCAAAACTGTCCTTCAATTTCCTCCAGCCCGAAGAGCAACGCGATGTTGTGGCTGTTGAGTGGTTTGGTGCCTTCGGCTTCCTGCACAATTTGATCGACCAGCACAGACGCCTGATCTCCCAGCATTTGCATCTGGATGGTTTTTAGCGCGATAGTTTGCCCGCTATCAGGATCAGAGGCTTTGTAGACAGCGCTAAACTCTGAGCGCACAATCTCGCTCAGTATCTCGAAACGTCCGATCTTGTTGGCCATTGCTGGTAAATCCCCGTTCAATGGAGAACTAAGCACTCTGGCGGAGCTACACCAAGCGCCGTCTTTTGGGGGAAAAGGACGATTCAGGATATCCCGCCTGAATTGGCGATGGGAGTTACGAAGGAACGGTGGGCAGTAATGGGACTTCTGTAACTTACAGATTCTTGAAACGCACGATCCGCTCAAAACCGCTCAAGTCGCAGGGGTGCAGGACAGAAATAGGACAACTTGCCTACTCTTTCGGATGAAGTAGGTTCAGAGCTTCTTGACGCTGTTCGCGCAGCTCCAGTATTCTCGCTTTCTTCGCGTCGAGGACTCGCACGACATCCTCCACAAGCTGATTCATCTTCTGCCAGTCGCGCTCGGCGTCGATCCGCGTCCACAGGCTGGAGAGCATGTCATCGATCTTCTTGTCGGGTTTTTCCTCGGTCATGGCAGGATTCTACTCTACCGACACGCCACACTACTCCCCCTAAGAAGAGAAAAGTCGCGCGCCCTCAAACCTCGGAGATAAAACACTATACGCGAATCGCAAATAAAAGGCATTTTCAAGCACGGAAACGTGGGACCACAACATGCCTAGCGGATCGAGGTCAGCCACGCTTGCAGCAGGTGGCGGACTTTGGCACCTTCCATCTTTCGCCGAACAGCGTCCATTACGGCAAATCGGGCACGCACACCGCGGCCACGAAATCCCACCCAGTATGGAACATAGATTGCCCCCGCCACGGGCTCGGCAGAAATGTGCAGATTGCGGACGCGAAAAAAACCGGTGCTGAAAAGCAGGCGCTGCACTTTGGCGGTGAGAATGGTTTTTGCTTCGCTTTCATCCAACAGAGGTTCTGAGCAATTCCGACTTTCGAGGTAAACCACTTCGCCTTCAGATGGCAGTTGATCGAAGTGGTATAGATCGAGCGATCCGTTTACCGCATCCAGTCCAAATAGGCGCTGATCGCGCTTCTCACGGTTCAGAATTTCGACCTGAAAAATCTGAAAGGGAATGTAGAAGTCGGCCACCGATTTCAGCGGACCTGAAACGGTCGTCAGCAGAATATCGGCCAGCCCGGAAGAAAAATGTTCGGTGGCTTCTTCTTTGGTGACGTTAGGTCGCAAGCTGCGGATCCGGGCCATTTCCGTGATCTCGTTCGGATATCCAGAGATACGCTCTGCAAAAGCGCTCTACCGGAAATGAAACCACAGTCCGACTACGGTGGCGATGAGAGCTAGGCTGAACACGACGTTGAGCCGATGCTCGAAGGCGGTTTCAGCGGCCGGCTTGTGTTCCAGCGTCCGTACCGGCGTGATATCCATCTTGTCGTCCACGGTGGCGAAAGTCAGGCCTGCCAGTTTTTTGCGTTCGGGGGCAGGGGTCATGAAACTGACTACGATGAGCACGGCGCAGCAGATCACGAACATGAGAATGGAGTAGTGCAGAAAGTTCATGTCAACGAGTCCGCGAACGAGGCCGTTGTCGAAGGCATGTCCTCCAGCCGCCCGATCCATCAATTCCAGGATAAAACGAGCGGCGCCCATTACAAATCCCGTCAGCAGCGAACTTATAGCACCCTGCGAATTCAGACGGGGCCACAGAATTCCCAGGATGAAGCAAGCCGCGATGGGCGGACTGATGTATCCCTGCACGCTTTGCAGGTAGATGTAGAGTTGGCTGCTGATCAGGTGAATGAAGGGCACCCACGCCAATCCCAACACAACCATGACTCCGGTCATGACCCGGCCAAATCCCACCAACTGACGTTCGGTAGCATCTGGCTTGATCTTTTTATAGAAGTCGAGCGTGACCAACGTTGACGCCGAATTGAATACCGAACTCATCGCACCCATCAAAGCCGCCAGCAGCGCCGCAATCATCACGCCAACCAAGCCGGTCGGCAGAAGATTAATGATCATCGTCGGATAAGCAATGTCTCCATTGAGCACCTGCCCGTCCGAGCCGAACTTGAACAGATCGCGATAGAGCGCTACCGCAATCAAGCCCGGCAAAACCAGCATGAATACAGGAAGGACTTTAAGAAAGCCGGCAAAAATCGTCGCCGCTTTGGCATGTCCTTCGTCCTTGGCAGACAGCACCCGCTGCACAATGACCTGATCGGTACACCAATACCAAATGCCCAGGATGGGAGCTCCAAAGAAAATGCCGGTCCAAGGAAAGTCCGGATCGCTCATCGGCTTGACCATGTGAAAGTAGCTTGCGGGCAACGCCGCCCGAAGTCCCTCGAATCCACCTACCCGGTGCATGCCAATTGCGGTCAGAATCACGGCGCCAAAAATCAAGATCAGGGTCTGCACGAGGTCGGTGTAGATGACCGCGGCCAGTCCTCCGGCAATGGTGTAGATTCCGGTCGCGATCACAAGGATCACAGCTGCGGTCAGTGGACTCCAGCCTACGACGCGTTCGAGCACAATGGCGGCCGCATAAAGATGAACAGAGATTTTGGTGAAGACGTAAGCCAGAATCGAGATGCCCGCGAGATAGACGGCACAGGACCGGCTGAACCGTCGTTCCAGGAATTCCGGCATGGTGAAAACGTTGGAGCGAAGATAGAACGGAACGAACACCCATCCCAGAAGCAGGAGGATCAGACAGGCAAGCCACTCAAATGACCCTACCGCCAGACCCGAGCTAGCGCCCGAACCAGCAAGTCCGATGAAGTGCTCGGTGGAAATGTTGGAAACAAATAGCGATGCCCCGATGGCGAACCATCCCACGTTGCGGCTGGCGAGGAAGTAATCTGTCGAGGTGCGTTCTTTGCGGGCGAAATAGAAACCGATAACGAAAATGACTACAAAATAAACCGCGATGATGGCGATATCGATTCCGGTGAGGGCCTTATGAGTGAGGTGCGCCGCAGTTTGTCCCATGCTCCTCCAGATTCCGCTTATTCCCGGTCAATTCCGTGGGCCATGCTATTGCATTCGGCAAGGTCAGGCAACCGGTCAGGATGCGGCTAGACAACAGTGCCATGTCATGGAACTTTTTTTGCTTAAAGGCCGTAACTATCTGACGCTGCCGGGAGTTCTATTGATCTAAGTTGTTTTGATCTAAAAGGCTTGAGGTTGCGGATTTTTTGAGGGGCGATGGTTGCCGGGTCCAGAGTTTTTCGTCTATCCTAAGGTGGCTTAGGTAACCGGCCCTCATCCGTCCCTGTCCTGCATGACTCCTGGAGTTTGTGATGACCCTAACTCGCTTTGTCACTAAAAACGCGTTTCGCAACAAGCGCCGCAGCATTCTAACCGTATTGAGTATCGGCGGATCTCTGCTGTTGCTTACGTTTTTGATCACCATCTGGCGCAGTTTTTATGACAGTACGCCCAGCGAACAATCGGCCCAGCGCCTCATTGTTCGTCACAAGGTTTCGCTGGTCTTTAATTTGCCCAGCTATTATCGGCAGAAAATACAAGCGATTCCGGGAGTGAAGGAAGTTGTGAACCAGCAATGGTTTGGCGGGCAATACATGGACGACAAACCTGAGCATTACTTCGCTCAGTTCGGCACCGATCCACAAGAGCTCATGAAGGTTTATCCGGAATTCAAAATTCCCGCCGACCAGCTTGCGGCATGGCAGCACGATCGAGCTGGCGCGATTGTGGACGTGGGTTTGGCGAAGAAGTTTGGTTGGAAAATCGGCGATCGCCTGAACATCACAGGCAAGATTTTTCCGCTGAATCTAGAACTGACGATACGGGGAATTTTCGATCCACCCGACCCCACTCAGTCCATCTATTTCAACAAAGATTACATCGACGAGGGCTTTCCCAAGTTAAAAGGCAACGAAGGATTCTTCGCGGTGCTGGCGGATTCGCCGGATTCTGTTACCCGGGTGGCGCAAGCTATTGACGAGGAGTTTCGCAACGCCGACCGGCCTACAAAAAGCGAGAGTGAACACGCTTTCCAGTTGGGCTTCATCGGAATGTTGGGCAACATCAAAGCTTTCATCATGAGCATTTGCCTGGCAGTGGTCTTTACCATTTTGCTGGTGTCAGCGAATACCATGGCGATGTCGATTCGTGAACGCACGCGGGAAGTCGCCGTGTTGAAAACTCTGGGGTTTACCCGCAATAGCATTCTCGGCCTGTTCATCGGGGAGGCAGTTTCGCTGGCGCTGGTGGGTGGGTTCGTCGGCTCGATGCTTTGTTATTTCATCGTGAGCGGCATGGCCGCCCAAGGCGGGTATTTCACAGGTATGAAGGTCACCGGCCTGACCATCGCAGCATCGCTGCTAATCGCCGCGGTGGTGGGCTTTGCCAGTTCTTTTATTCCTTCGTACCACGCATCCAAGGTGAATATCGTGGACGGTTTGCGTCACATTGGGTGAAGTTTTGAGTTGCTAGTTGTTGAGCAGCCAATTGGAAGACAGGAATCGAAATGGCCATCCCTATCAGCTATAACGTGCGCAATTTGCGGCTGCGTAAGAGCCTCACCATTATGACCGCTCTTGGAATCGCACTGACGGTGGCCACGGCGGTTTTCATCATGGCGCTTTTGGCCGGTCTGAATCGTGCCTTCGGCAGCACCGGCGATCCTCTGAACGTGCTGATGTTGCGTAAAGGGTCTGACTCGGAACTCGCCGCCGGCGGCGTATCGCGAGATGCGATGCAAGTATTGAAAGATCTGCCGGGCGTCGCCAAGAACAGCAAGGGGGAGCCGCTTGTCTCGGGCGAAGATATTCTAGTTGTCGTGCTGCCCAGAAAGGGCGGGACGGGAGACACCAACGTCACCACCCGCTTTCTTTCACCCCTTGGAGTTGAGATGCGGCCGCAAATTCATATCACTCAGGGACGATGGTTCACACCAGGGCAGCGGGAGGTTGTGGTAAGCAGTTCGATCAACAAGCGATTCGAACACTCCAACATTGGAGACACGGTGCACATCGGCAAGGGCGATTGGCCAATTGTGGGCATCTTTGATGGAAGCGGTACGGCGCATGATTCCGAAATCTGGGGCGACGTCAACCAACTGGTGACCGACTTCGAGCGTTCGGTTTATTCTTCGGTGCTGGTTCGAGCAACGGATCGGGTAGCTGCACAGGCGCTGAAGAACCGTGCAAACGATGATCAACGTCTCGAACTGAATGGCCTGCTCGAACCGGATTACTATGCTTCGCAGACCAAGTCAGGGGCTCCGATCAGAATCGTCGGTTGGATAGTAGCGTTCATCATGGCGGTAGGTTCCTGCTTTGCGGCAGCCAACACCATGTATGCTGCTGTGGCATACCGGGGACGCGAAATTGCCACGCTTCGGGTGATTGGATTCTCGCGGCCGAGTATTCTGACTTCATTCATGCTGGAATCGTTGCTGTTGTCTTTGCTGGGCGCAACGTTAGGCATTATTTTGATGCTGCCATTTAACGGCATGACAACGGGAACTCAAAACCAGGTCACATTCAGCGAAGTTGTGTTCAGTCTGCAGATGACTCCGGCAGTTGTCATGAGTGCAGTAATATTCGCGCTGATCATGGGCGTGGTAGGCGGGTTTGCTCCGGCCTGGCATGCTTCCCGCCGCGATATTTTAAGTGCTTTAAGGGACTAGATTAAGCCCCGGCAGGATGAAGCTGGGTGCCCGCCCTGCAAAACGGCGGACGCGGTGCTATAAGTTATGCCGATTGACGCAAAACACGAAGATCTGCAGAGCCTTCGCATCGATCGCAATGCTCGTAGCGGCGGTGATGGCGAGCCTTCCGCTTGGGCGCGACGCTACATCCTTATTGGAATTGGACTGTTAGTTCTGCTGGGCGTGTTCGCGATGGCCTATCGCCTGTTTTCGCACGACGCGCCAGAAGTCGAAGTGGTTCGGGCCTCGGCACCAAGCACTGAAGTTGGGGGCGTGGTTCTGTCCGCCAGCGGCTACATCGTCGCGCACCACAAGATCAACCTGAATTCCAAGGTCACTGGGCGGGTGAAGTGGATCGGCGTCGAAAAGGGAGACAAGGTCAAGGAAGGCCAGATCCTGGTTCGTCTTGAAGATGACGAATTCCGAGCTCAATACGATCAGGCAAGCGGCGCCGCCCAGAACGCCAAAGCGTTTCTGGAAGAACTGGAAAACGGATCCCGTCCCGAAGAAATCCAGCAAGCTCAACACAATCTCGACGAATCGCGAGCCACGCTGGTTGACGACAAAATCACATTGGAACGTACTCGCAATCTTTACAGCCAAGGAGTGCTGTCGAAGCAGGCACTTGACGACGCCACTGCCAAGTGTGAAGCCGACCAGCAACGCGCGAACTCCTTGGACAAAGCATTCCAACTGGCCAAACTCGGGCCTCGCCGGGAAGAGATCGCACGTGCCCGCGGTGCGTTGCAACAAGCTCAGGGTCAGGCGGACTACGCAAAGTCTTTGCTCGACGCCACGATAATCCGGGCGCCGGTGACCGGAACCATTCTTGAGCGGGCCGCCGAAAAGGGTGAGCTTGTGACTTCGGGATTTGCCAGCACGGCCGAGGGTGGTCCGCAGGGTTTGGTGGTATCCCTGGCCGACCTGAACGATCTTCAAGTCGAACTTGATATTGCTCAGGACGACTTCGCCAGGCTGGGACCGAAGCAAAAGGGCACAATCACCGTAGACGCATATCCTGATCGCAAGTGGGATGGCGTGATCGCGGAAATATCTCCGCAGGCTAATCGTGCCAAGGCAACCGTGCAGGTGAAAGTGCAAATTCTCAATCCGGACGCCTACCTGCGGCCGGACATGAACGCGACAGTCAAATTCCTGGCGGACGAAGTCAAGCATACGACTTCGCAGCCGGAAGGCGTCTTCGTGCCCGCTGCCGCAATTCATGATCGCGATGGCAAGAAGATCGTCTTTCTGTCTTTTGACGGCAAGGCAACGGTGCGGGAGGTGAAAATTTTGAGCCAACGCAGCGGCGGAGTGCTAGTGCAAGGCCTGAATGGCGGCGAAGATGTCATCACGTCCGCGCCGCAAAACTTGAAGGACGGCGAAAAAATCAAGATCAAAGGACAGCAGTCATGAGCGCAGCAACCATTCCCCATACCGCAATTCAAACCAAGGTGGTGCAGGCCCGCAACGTCAGCAAGGTTTTCAAGCGAGACGCTTTCGAAGTCAAAGCCCTGGACGACGTTTCCATTGAAATCGGGGGCGGCGAGTTTCTGGCTCTCATGGGACCCTCCGGTTCCGGCAAGACAACCTTGCTGAATATGATCGCGGCCATCGACCGTCCGACGGGCGGCGAATTACTGGTGTTGGGCGAGAATATTTTTCGTTTCAGCGACGGCCAATCCGCGCACTGGCGTAATGAACATATTGGCTACGTCTTTCAGACATTCAATCTGATTCCGGTTCTCACTGCATTTGAGAACGTAGAGTTGCCGCTTCTGTTGACCAAGCTTTCGGCACAACAACGGCGGGATCACGTCATGACGGCTTTGAAACTAGTGGGATTGGAAGAACGGGTCGGCCATCTGCCGAAGCAACTCTCAGGCGGACAGGAACAACGCGTCGCCATCGCCCGCGCGATCGTAAGCGATCCTACGCTGTTGCTGGCGGACGAGCCGACTGGCGATCTCGACAGCCATTCGGCGACCGAAATTCTGGAGATCCTGAAGCGTCTGAACGAGGACTTTCACAAGACCATCGTGATGGTCACCCACGATCCCCATGCAGCGTCCTATGCACACGTGACGCGTCATCTGGAAAAGGGGATGTTGCTACCGGCGTAGTGAGATCCCGCCCAAAAATACTTTGAGCGGGCGAAGGATGCCGCTCAACACATTTAAATTCAACCGCAGTTCGGCCGTCTATACCCCGGAGGCGGGCACGCCGCCGCGAGTGGTGGCGAAGCCGCTGTCGGCGGGATCGGCGACCCACTCCCACGCCCTGCGACCATTGTCCCGAATCACAGTACGAGCCTCGCCATATTCAACGAGGCGATTCAGGACCGTGGTGACCGAGGCTAGGGGATCTTTGTGCCGCAGCAAGACCGGCGGAATGCGCTGCTGAATCTTCTCGCAGACCTCGCGAGCACCCAGTGGACAATCAGATTCCATCAGTACCATCCGGCAGGCCTTGGTGAATCCAGGCTGACGGCCCCCGCTCTTGCGGTCTACCAGTTCGAGCAGCTCTTCACTCAACACGGCGTCGCCGAAGAGATTCGCAAGGCCGACTATGGTTTGCTTCACCGTCCCAATGCGCTTCATTACGTCGGCTCTCTGCCGCATCAACTGGCGCAATTCCTCGTGTGCGGCCCTTACCACTTCCTGCACATGCGGATCGCTGCTTCCGGGAAGGCTTCTATTGCCGCCCAATTCGTCCCATCTCCATGATTTGAGCCTCCACTATCTGACCTTCCACTGGGCACCACCTTCGTATGCTTGTTACGCGGAACTATGATTCCGGCCGCGCCACTCCCTAAAACCTGATACGCGATTTCCTGGGCCGGTTAGTTCCATCAATCGTCAGTGAGTTCGAAAGCCGTCATAATCCCGACCGCTCGTTGGCTCACGTGCTGCAGGCTTAGACGTGCACCCCCTCGAAAGGTTAAGAAGAAGATTTGTAAAATCAGCACTTTGTGAATTTGATGTTGATCAGTCGAATGCCCCTCTGGACGGCCAAATTGGGGAATGAATCAACTCTGCGGATTTTCATATTTTCAGACTCGAAACAGATTCCAAAGTAAGGATTTCGCGATGTTATGTTTTGCAGCGAACCTTGGAAGTGAGTAAACGGGAGCAAACTCTCATGGAGGGCGGCATCACAGTGCGCTCTTTTGGGCAAAGTTACGCATTAAGCGACGGCTGAGATTATCGGAGAAGTCTTATCGGAGAACTCTTAGGGAAGAAGGCCTCCAAAACGGAACGAGTAAGACCGGGCCGCTTGGACGCTGGCGTACAGCGGATAGATCTCCTTCATCTTACGGGCGATGCGAACCCTTTACACCTTGACAAAAACAAGACAACTGATAAAGTGCGACTTAACTGGTTCAATTTCTAACGAATTCCTGGGTGCTAACGCATGAAGAATGTTTACGAAGTTCTAAGACAAAAAGAGCTTGAGCTCGCGCGGCTGGAGAAGGAAGTGGAAGCGTTGCGGGTAGCCGCTCCTTTGCTGTCAGAAGACAAGGAAGCCGGCACCGACAGCAAGCCGACGCTGACCCCGGCGACCGGGCAGCAACCGATTCGAATTCCGCAACCAGCAGTGAATGCCACCCCTCAGGCCGCCAGGGCCGCGGGATGGGAAGACACTGCCAAGCGCTGGCCGTAAGAGTGTACGCAGGTTCAGTCCTCGTACGCTGTGCGCTGGCGGGAAAGAATTTGGCCCGGAGCTTCGCTTCGGGCCAATACCTTTTACTGGTTTACTGGAGTGAATTGAGGCTTGTGCCAGACCATTCCTCGGAATGAAGCGCTTGCTCTTGCCCGAAGAATTTAAGGCTGCAAGCGGTATCGCTAAGCCGTTGTAGAACCACAAGGTCGATCGGCCTCAAACCATCATGAGCGCGGCATCGGGACCGTCTACGTCGGCAGAATCTTCGGGCCAGGCTCCGCGAAAACCATCGTCAGGACCATTACCCGTGGATAAGTCCTTTTCGGGACATTCCTCATCCGATCTAACCGGAGCCCGTCGCCGCATCCCCCGTTATTCCGTAGCCGTCCCGGTAGACGTGACCGTGTTGCGATCGGGTTTGCCCAGCAGCATTCCCGGCCGGTCGGTGGATATCGGCGAGGGAGGTGTCGCTGCTGTTTTGGCGGCCGAACTTCAGACAGGTGAATGGGTAGCGGTCGAATTCCAGTTGCCCAACGTCGGGTACTCACTGCAAACCAAGGCGGTAGTGCGGCACCACAACCAGCTGCGGTGTGGGTTTGAATTTTTGGGGCTCTCCCGTGACCAGCGGTACATGATCCGGCGCTGGGCGGGGAGCCAGGTCGAAAAATCTCCGCTCGATTTTCCCACCATCAGTTCCCCACTCGCGACAATTGCCTCTGCCAGCGACTGTGGCGCAGTGCAGAAGCCGGTGCGGAAAAACTCAAGACTGAGTCTGTCAACCCGCCGGCTGTTGTGGCCGACCTTGGCGTTGGTGGTGATCGCGGCCATCGTATCGGCGTGGCAATGGCATCACGGGTGGCAGGAACTGGAAGCCCGAACTGCGAAAAATGATGCTCACGCGCGCCCAGCGTCCACACGCGTGCCGCCCGAAGTGATGGAAAGGTTGCTCATCCGCAGGGTGGATCCGGTCTATCCCGAAGTGGCCCGAAAGTTGAACACGCACGGCATCGTCGTGCTCGACGCGATCATTGCTGCCGACGGTTCGGTGGTAAACCTTCATCCCATCAGCGGCCCTCAAGGTCTGACTACCCGCGGCCATGGACGCGGTTCGATGGTGGAAGTTCCGCCCTTATCGGAACCAGGGAGAGCCGGCACCGGTGGTGACATCGTTGGCGGTTGAGTTCCGGCCCCAGGGACCGCAAGCTCCGGCGACTAAAGAGTGAAAGCAGGTCCCTCCACTCGCTCGCTTCGCTACGGTCGGATGACAAAGGTTGACTGATTTTAGTATGAACGTCGGGAATGTAATGCTATAGCCGCCCTCCCTGCCTGTTTGGGTTTTGCTTCCTCAGCCCTGCATCTGCGACACTGAACCGCGCTCGATTAGAACACCGCAATTCCTGTCATGGGTAGAATCCACGTCCTTTCCGAAAATGTCGCCAACCAAGATCGCCGCCGGCGAGGTGGTGGAACGTCCATCGTCGGTCGCCAAGGAGCTGCTTGAGAACTCTCTCGACGCAGGTTCGACCCGTATTCGCATTCAGGTCGAGGCAGGCGGTAAGAAACTGATTCAAATCACCGACAACGGCTGCGGCATGGTGCGAGACGATGCCCTGCTGGCGTTTGAGCGTCATGCCACGTCCAAGATCAGGAACGCAGAGGATCTGCTCAGCGTGGCGACGCTGGGTTTTCGGGGGGAAGCCCTGCCTTCAATCGCTTCCGTCTCTCGCCTGCGCCTGGAAACCCGTGCTCCGGAAGAAGATTCGGGCACGATCATCGAAATCAACGGCGGCAAAGATTATCACCGTCGAAGAAGCGGGCTTGCCGGCGGGATCCAGTATCAGCGTGCGCGATCTTTTCTTTAATATTCCGGCGCGCAAGAAATTTCTGAAGGCCGAGTCCACCGAGCTTTCACACATCGCATCACTGGTCACGCACTACGCGCTGGCACATCCCGACAAGCATTTCGAATTGCACTCGGCGACAAATGCCATGCTGGTGGCCCCGCCGGTCGCGGGTTACCGCGAACGCGTATATCAGGTTTTCGGCAAAGAAGTTCTGGACCAGCTGATTCCAGTCGCTGCCTTGCAACCGTTGGAACGAATCGGGTTGCCGCAACCCCCGCCCTGGCGTCGCAAGGAACAAGAAGAAGACAAGTCTCGGGCAGACACCTGCTGTCGCGAAAAGACGGAAGCGGAAAATGCAGTCGGACAAGTTCAGCCAGCAAAAGAAGACGGAGAGGAAGAGGTTTCATCCCGGGAGAATTGCGCTTGCACGGCTTTGTCTCGAAACCTGAAATCCAGAAGCTAAATCGCAACTCGATCTACGTCTTCGTCAACGGACGTCTCATCCGCGACCGGCTTATTCAGCACGCGATCATCGAGGCTTACCGCAATATTCTGCCGCCTACTGTCTACCCGGTCGTGCTCCTATTCATCGACTTGCCGAACGGTGAAGTAGACGTCAACGTGCATCCCTCGAAAACTGAAGTTCGTTTTCGCCAGCAATCGGTCATACACGATTTTGTTCGCGAACTCCATACGGGCTGCGCTGATGAAAGCGCGCCCGGTGCCGCAGTTTGCCGCGATGAAATCAGCGCTCATCCCGAGTGCCAGCCCATCGCTCTCGCCCGTCGCGGGCGCGGGCGCTGCAAACGCATCGGCGCCTGGCCGTCCTCGCATTCCCAGCCGTACAATCCTTCACTCTGCAAGCACCTGCGCCGCCGGCGCTGACAGAACGATTTCAGTTTGGCGAAGGCATCTCGGTCGACGGTAATGCCGCGCTATCTTTGGTTCGCGCTCCCGAACCGGTGCCCACGATCGATGACAGCTGCGCTCCGCCTATCGCCGACGAAGCGGAGCCATCGAGCGATATAGCGCCTGCCCTGGCCTCGCTTACATCCCTTGGTCAGATTCGCGATTCCTTTATCCTCGCGGTAAATCCCGAAGGCCTCTGGATTGTCGATCAGCACGTGGCCCACGAACGGATTCTGTTCGAGAAGATCCTGAAACAACGAGCGGCCCAGAAAGTCGAAAGCCAGCGTCTGCTGCTGCCGCTGGTGATTGAACTCTCCGCCGGCGCAGCAGGCGGTCTTCACCGAAATCTCCGACGAGCTGGCAAGAAACGGATTTGAAGTTGAACCCTTTGGAGCGCGCAGCATCGCGGTAAAAATCGCACCCGCGGGCATTGACGCGCCGGCAGTCGAACACATGCTGCACGAATTGCTCGACCAGTTTTCCCGCGAAGAGCAGGCCCTGAATCTGGAGAAAATTCAGGCCCGCATTGCCGCCTCCATCGCCTGCCACGCCGCCATCAAGGTCAACATGCCGCTTGGAGCAAAATAAAATGGAATGGCTGCTGGCCGAACTGGCCAAAACCGACTGCCCCATGACCTGCCCGCACGGAAGGCCCGTAGTTCTGCGATACTCTTTGAAGGACATTCAGAAGGCGTTTAAGAGAATCTAGAGTACAGCTCTCAGCACTTCAGCTTTTAGCAGCCATTTGAGTTCCATGCGTGAGTGACCAAAGATGAGCTGATAGCTGAGAGCTGATACCAGAGCTGCTTTATGACTGACCAGGAACTCGACCAGCTACGCCGCGAGAAGTGGCGCCTCGACGGTAGCCGATAGCGCACCCTCGACGATGCTCGTCGCTTTGTCGAGTCGGTCGGATTCTGCCTGATGTATCCCATGCGCCCGGCGCTGCTGGCTCCCACTTTCATCGGCGCCTGGACGGGATCGGACAGAAATCTTCCCAATGCAGCAACATGCCTTTGCCGATCCACGGGCGCCGGAAGCCACCGAAATCATGGTCCGCCTGCTGCGCAATCATGACGCCTACGAAGCCAACCAGTTCGAGGAAAACAATGCATTTCTGGTAGCAGCGTCGATCTTTCCTTACTTTTATGCGCTAGTCGGCGAACGTAATCCCAGGCAGGCTCCGAAGCCCAAGCCGCGTTCGGAATATTCGCAGCTGGCCTGCGACGCCTTTGAGTTGATCAGCCGCGCCGGTCCAATCTCCAAGCAAAAGATGCGTGAAGACCTCGGCGGAAGCATTTCGTTTGTCGCGCTGGACCACGCATTGGGCGAGCTATGGTCGAAGCTGCGCATTACGCGGGTGGACTACAAGCCGGAGGAAGGCGCCTCCTGGGACGTGCTCTATCGCTGGGCCCCCGATGCGGTGCGTGAAGGAATCGGCCTGTCAGTGGGTGAAGCGCTTGTCGGCACTGCGTTTCGAAGTATCTGGATTGCGTGATCGCCGCCGACCAGGAGGAAGTGGAATCGTTCTTCGGCCACTTCGTTCCTCGGTCGCGAGTGAGGGAGGCCATCACATGCTCTTCAGGCGGCCCGTGAACTGGACTTTATTCGGGTAGGCAACCGGTCGCTGATCCAGATTACACAGCCGAAAGCGGTCATCGATTACGAAAAAGCTCGGCCTGCAGGAGCTAAACGCGAAGAAAAACGGGCCCCCACGGTGAACCGAGGACAAAGAGGCGCTCCTGTCCGTCCCGGCCGGCCTTAGCCGTCCTCTATGCGTGCGTCTCAACGGACTTACGATTTCAAACCTAACACGTCTATTCACAGGCCACCTGGCTCGGGAAGGTAGGGTCCATGCGTTTTTCCGTCCTCTTTGCGGCTCTTGTATCTTTCGGCGTCGCACATTTGCTCAAAATACGAACCCTTCGCCCAGCGCCATGCCCGAGGTCGAGCACTTCAGCCTCGATCAGGTGGACAAGTCTCTCGACCCGTGCACCGACTTTTTCCAGTACGCCTGCAGCAAGTGGGTGAAAGCGAATCCTATTCCCCCGGATCAAGGTGGATGGGGAACGTTTAATCTGCTTGCACTCTGGAATATTGCTGCCGTCCGTAACACCCTGGAAGAGGCCGCCCAGCCATCGCCAAATCGCACGCCGGTACAACAGAAGGTCGGAGACTATTACGCCTCGTGCATGGACGAAGACGCTATCAACAAGGCCGGTATCGCGCCGCTGCAACCGGAACTCGACCGAATCGCGCAGCTCAAGAAAAAGTCCCAGCTACCGGAAGTCCTGGCGTCAATTCACCTGATGATCCGTCCTGCCAATCTGAATTTTATTGATGCGGCCTACCAGGGAGTGTTGTTCGGAATTTACTCTCAGCCTGGCCTTCGACGATGCCAGCACGAACCTGGCGGTACTCGACCAATCGGGCATGGCATTACCGGCGCGCGAGTTTTATTTGAACGACGACGCGAAATCAAAAGAGATTCGCGAAAAGTATCTGAAGCATGTCGCCCGGATGCTGGAATTGAGCGGCGAGTCCCACGGCCCAGGCGGCCAGCGACGCCCAGAGCAGTCCTCGCCATGGAAACCGAATTGGCGAAAGCGGCGATGGATATCGTGGTCCGGCGCGATCCCAAGAACCTGAACAACAAGATGTCGCTGCAACAGATTGAAGGCGATGACGCCATCCTTTGCAATGGAAACGCTACTTGCCGCCATGCAGGCACCGCCATCACCGCAATATCTGGTCACCTCTCCCGACTTCTTTCGTGGGATGGAGAAACTGCTTCAGTCCCGCTCGATCGAAGAGTGGCAAGCGTACTTGCGCTGGTCCGCCCTGCACCTGATGGCGTCATCGCTCAGTCAGCCTTTTGTCGAAGAGAACTTCGACTTCTTCGGACGCTCCCTCGGAGGCACCAAGCAACTCCTGCCGCGCTGGCGACGTTGCTCGAGCTATGCCGACATCGATCTGGGAGAAGCGGTGGGCCAGGCTTACGTGGCGAAATACTTCCCGCCAGAAAACAAGGAGCGCATGTTGCAGATGGTGCGAGCCATTGAGGGCGCTCTGAGTCAGGACATCGATGCCGCGACCTGGATGTCGGACAAAACCAAGCAAGCGGCACACATCAAGCTGGCTGCACAGGTTGACAAGATCGGCTATCCCGATCACTGGCGCGATTATTCTGCTGTTGAAATCAAACGCGACGACTTTCTGGGCAATGTTCAGCGTTCCTCGGCTTTTGAGATCGAGCGTCGCATCGCGCAAATCGGCAAACCCACTGACCGGACCGAGTGGGGCATGACTCCCCCGACTGTCAACGCCTACGAAGATCCACAGCACAATACCATCAACTTCCCTGCCGGCATTCTCCAGCCACCGTTCTTCGATGCAAGCGCAAGTGATGCGGTGAACTTCGGCGCGATCGGCGCCGTAATTGGGCACGAAATCATCCACGGCTATGACGACCAGGGACGCAAATTCGATGCGCAAGGCAACTTAAAAGACTGGTGGACTCCCAACGACGCCACGAATTACGACCAGCGTGATCAATGCATCACCGACGAATACACGCAAGAGGTTCCTGAAGCTGGAGTGAAGCAGAACGGCAAGCTTTCTGCCGGAGAAGACACCGCCGACAATGGCGGCATCCACATCGCACTCGCCGGACTGGAAAATACGCTTAAGTCGCAAGGCAAGGACCTGGACCAGCCAGCACAGAACGGGGCTACCGAATTGCAGAATTTTTTCCTGTCTTACGCCAATGTCTGGTGTGGTGATCTCCGCCCCGAAACCGCGCGTACGCAGGTCATGTCGCAGGGGCATTCTCTAGAGCGGTATCGGGTCAACAACGTGGTCGGTAATATGCCTGAATTTGAGCGCGCGTTTGGATGCCATACCGGCCAACCGATGGTTCATGCCAACGCTTGTCGCGTATGGTAGGCGCGTTTCCTTTCCGAGATGTGGGTGGCCCGGCGGGGCTCTCCGTGTACAATCTTTACCTTCCAGGATGTCAACGACCTCTCCGCGCAAACTCATCATCGCGATTGACGGACCTGCGGGTGCCGGAAAAAGTACCATCGCTTCGCGCCTGGCCCGCAAGCTGGGCTACGTAAATCTTGAAAGCGGCGCCATGTATCGCGCTCTGGCGCTAAAAGCCATCGAATGGGATACCTCTTTTGATGACGAGACAGCGCTGGTCAGACTGGCACACAACTCCCGCATTCAAATTGAGCCGAGTCTGGGTGGAAATCGAGTCCTACTCGATGGACGCGACGTAAGTCAGCGAGTTCGAGAAGCTGACGTTACTGAGGCAGCTTCTCGCGTCTCGGTTCATCCCAACGTACGCGAGTGGATGGTCGCCCGCCAGCAGGAGATGGGAGCCAATGGCGGAGTCGTTATGGAAGGCCGGGACATCGGAACCAAAGTCTTCCCTGCTGCAGACGTAAAGGTCTTTCTCGATGCTGACCCTGTTGTTCGGGAACAACGTCGAATGAAACAGCAGCAAATCAAGCCCGGCGCCGCAGCCGAAGCTCTGGCTGCCGAACTGCGGGAGCGTGACCGCCGCGATCGCACTCGTGCCACTTCCCCGCTGGTGCCTGCGAGCGACGCACTGGTGCTCGATTCCACAGAGCTTTCTGAGGACGAGGTGCTGAACAGAGTCGAAGAACTCGTACAACGTAAGCTGAATCAGCCCTCTCAGGTCTCTGAATAGAGAATTCCGCTTGCCCAGCCCGGAGATCTACCGGACTCGTGCACAGGAGAGGGTCCAAATTACCCAGGACGGATTTATCGTTAATTCAGCCCAATTCGCACTAACAACTAAGACTATTGGAATCAATATGTTCCCTGCCCAGTACCGGACTCCGGCGAGCTTTCGGCGGGCCACCGATGCCGATGACCCGCGCCAAATTCAACTCGCTTTGAAGCTGATTTTCTAAGGCTGGTGTGGAGAATAAGCAGGTTACAAGAGAGTTTTTAGCGGCATCGTTTGACTATATTCACTTGACTTGGCGCGGGAACCTTGCAATAACTATCCCCGTCCAAACGGGACGAGTTTGGGGGTGTAGTTTAGTTGGCTGAAGTCAGACTTCAAGAGGGCGAGTCCCTCGAAAATGCGTTGCGTCGCTTCAAGCGCAAGGTGCAACAGGAAGACATCATTAAGGAGGTCAAGCGTCACTCCTTTTACCTGAAGCCAGGCGAGAAGAAACGGGTGAAGGAAGCGCTGGCCCGCAAGCGCAGCAGGAAGAAAGCACGCAAAGAGCAAGACTAGGGTAAACACGGGCCGCCGCTCAACGCGGGGGCCCATTCCTTTCCGAACACTGTCCCGATCTTGAAACGTAGCTTTGCTACGGTGAAGTTTTAACAGTAGTAATCCATGTTGTAAGAGGACATGGCGGGCCGAGTCCAAAAAACACATTCCAGGGGTTTTTGAGGGGGCAAAAACCCTGGCGCTCACGCGCGTCACGCAATTCGTCTGGCGAGGGTACTGGGGAATGGGCTGAAGGGAGTATCTCTCAATGGAATTTCAGGACAAGGTATTAAAGTGCATCGACTGCGGCGAAGATTTTGTCTTTACCGCTGGGGAGCAGTTGTTCTTCCACGACAAGCAGTTCAAGAACGAACCGAAACGCTGCAAGACGTGCAAGACGAAACGGGTATCGGTATTGGGAGCAGTGCCGTCCGGACAAAACGCAGGCTTCGCCAAGGTGGAAACCCGCACGACCTGTTCCGAGTGCGGCAAAGAAACCACCGTGCCGTTCAAGCCTACGCAGGGGCGTCCGGTCTTCTGCCGGGAATGTTTCCAGCAGAAGCGCCAAGTAGCGTCGGCGTGATGTGATGAAAAACTTGTAGACGATTCTCAGAGTCGGCGGCCCGATCCTCTTCCTCCCGCCTTCCCGATTCCAATCGGATCTTGTCTGCTAGTGGCGTAGTCCGTGCAATTTGCTGGAGAGAATTCCTCCAACCTACACGTGTCACGCCGCACAGGCGGATTCTCGTCTCCCAGTCATAGGGCAGAATCGGCTCACGCTAGGCTAAGATAGAAGCGTGGCGACTTTCTACGTCGAGAATTTTGGTTGTCGCGCGACCCAGGCTGACGGCGCCGCCATCGAACGGCAATTTCAGGAACGAGGGCTGCAGCGCGCCAGTGAACCATCGCAGGCGGGGATCGTTGTCCTTAATACTTGCACGGTCACCGCCTCCGCTGATCAGGACGCTCGTGCCGCGGTTCGTCGTATTCATCGCAAAAATCCCAAAGCGCAGATCGTCGTCACAGGTTGTTACGCTCAACGTGCACCCCAAGAGATTGCCGCGATTCCCGGAGTCAGTTCTGTAATCGGTAATTCGCATAAACCTCGGCTTGCCGAAATTGCTCTAACCAGGCATCAGGGGTCGGATCTCGGGGGGCAGCGAGGTTCGTTTGGCTTTGTCCCGCTCACACAACTGGGGCCGAACGGCCAAGACTCGATTTCCGAAGCGCAAGGCCCGATTTTCGTCTCTGACATCTTTGCGCATACCGAACTGTTAGCCGCTCCTATTTTCGATGCCGCCAACGAGCGCACGCGCCCGAACTTGAAGATTCAGGATGGATGTGACAACCGCTGTTCATTTTGCGTGATCCCCTACGTGCGCGGACAAAGCCGATCGTTGCCACTAACTCAGATCCTTCGCGAAGTCGAATCGTTAATAGCAGCAGGCTACCGCGAACTTGTGATCTCCGGAATCAATTTGGGTCGCTGGGGGAGAGATCTTGTTTCTAGCGGGAGCTCGCGCCCACTTATTTTCGAGGATCTGATTTCCGCCATTCTCGATGAAACTGCAGTGCAGAAACTTCGTATCAGCTCGGTTGAACCGATGGACTGGAGCAAAGATCTGATCCGTCTGGTGGCTGGATCGCCGCGAATTGCCAAGCATGCGCACGTGCCCTTGCAGTCCGGAAGCGACGCCGTGCTTCGCCGCATGCACCGAAAATATCGTCCCTGGCACTATCGAGAAAAAATTGAAATGATCCGCGAAGCCATGCCCACAGCAGCTATTGGGGCCGACGTCATGACTGGTTTTCCCGGGGAAACCGGCGTCGAGTTCGAAGAGACTCGCCGCATGATCGCAGACCTCCCATTTACCTACCTGCACGTCTTTACTTATTCGGCGCGGCCGGGAACGCCGGCAGCAGTTATGGCGAGGCAAATTCCAGTTGAAGTCGCGCGTGAACGCAACCGCATTCTGCGCGACCTCGCGTATGAAAAAAAATTAAGCTTCATGAAGTCTTTTGTGGGGAAATCCGTCGAAGTGATCACCCTGAATGCCGTCACGCAAGGCGACAATCAAAAACACACTGAAGCCCTCACCGACAATTACCTGCCGCTGCGATTGATTGGGAGCCACCCGACAAACCTGTGGCTGACCGTAAGGGTCGACGGTATCGCGAATGGGAGACTGACGGGAAGTACGAACTAGAACTTTTATTTTTTAGCTGTCAACCTGTCCGAAATCTTGTCGTACCTGCTCTGCGACAAGATGTGCCGGCTCACGAGTTGTTGAGGCTCATCGTAGGGACGCCCCGCGATTACCGCATCCGCTTCCGCGCCCGTAAGAGGCAGCGTGGTTAGTTGCTCTCTGGTCGCGCCATTGATATCGAGCGGCTTATCGCGGCTCCAGCCTTCCCGCACTCCGGCCGCAACTGCTTTGGCATCGACCTTCAATGCGGCGGTGGCGCGAGCAGTTTGTTCCTTCAGTTCCTGCGGATTCTTATTCGGAGTGCATCCAGCAAGCAGGAGCAAAGACGCAACCGCAAAAATCGAACGTTTGCAAGAGAGCCACATATTTAATTCGTCCAGGCTTTTGATGACACTTTAGCGGCGGCTGTTGGCTGGAAAAACTGGGACGACCTATCTGGAGTGAGGGCTTCCGGTCTCCTCTACCATTTTTTCACCCTGTGCAGGCGACGAACCGTCGTCCGCATAGAAGAACGATTCATGTCTAAGTAAGGCTTCCACACCCTTCAGCACTTCGTTGCCACTGCTCTTCGTGACAGCACCGCGGTACCCTGCCCTGCGAGCTTCCCATGCAAGTTGCCGCGATACTTCTTGCACACTAATCAACAACATGGGCAACTGCGGATGAGCTTTGGCGATTTCAGGCCCAGCCTGTAACCCGGTCATGACCGGCATCCCCAGATCCATGACAACGATGTCCGGATCTAACTCCTCGACTTTTTCTATGGCTTCCGCCCCATTGCTCGCATCGCCGCAAACCTCCCAGTCAGGTTGTTTTTCCAGTAACCTGCGTAGAAGCAGACGGATTGTGGCATCGTCATCCGCGATCAATATTCGGGTTGGCATCGGCATGATCCTCCCAGCATTTCTGCACGACCGGTAGCATGTTTGCCCCCCGTACCCGGCCCCGCGGAAAATCGGCTTAAACTCTTGATCTCCCTTTACCCTAACGCTGCACCCACTACGCCATAACGGCAAGCGCGGAACAATACAGCAAATTCCGGACTAGTGCCGTGAGAGGTTCCCAGACACCTGGCGCAAACTGAGACAGAACAGCTAACTGATTAATCTCCAATGACTTGAATCTAGGGATTTCAGCGGGCACTAAGGTTCCCGTCTCCAGTATTGGGGACTCGCTTAGGGGAAGCACGATAGGATTACGGCGAATGTGGCACAGGTTAACAAAAGAAACGCTGATCTTCGATTGGTCGAAATTGAATCCTGGTTCAGCGCTCTTGTGTGTACCTGCAATTGCAATTTGTCTAGCAATCGGGATCATCGCTGGCCACCCACGTCAGGGAGTGATGGCTACCACTGGGGCCTTTTCTGTAGGTTTCGGATCGTTTCAGGAACTGCGTCACTCCCGGCGCCTTCCCATGTTTCTTGCAGCGGCCGTAATGTGCGTCTCCAGTTGGGTCGGAGCACTCGCGGGCCTCTCAGGAGTGGGGGCAGTCTTAGCCTGCGCCCTTGGGGGCTTCCTTTATGGTGCGGTGTGGACCCTCAGTCCCGGGGCAGCTTGGATCGCTCTGCAAGGCGTGGTGTGGCTGGTTATTTCAACCGCGTATCCTGCCCATGGATTGGGAGCCCTGACACGAGGGTCATTCGTTCTGGGTGGCGGATTGCTGCAAATGTTGTCGGTCCTCGCATTCTGGCGGCTATCGAATTCGGTTACGCCAGCATTGGGTGGTGCTAGCGAAGGCCGCGAAAAAGAAACCTTCTCGAGCGCAATACGGGGCGCCCGCGAACAGTGGGTGCAGGCCCTCAGGGCAGCACTCGTTCTCGCTCTAAGCGCCACCCTTTACCGCTGGCTCTCGCTTCCCAACGGATACTGGATTCCCATGACTGCGGCCATCGTGATGAAGGGTACTTTGAGTCAAACTTTTCAACGTGGGCTTGCTCGAATCGTGGGAACACTTGCCGGTGCGGCTTTGGCAACGCTGATCGCCTCTTATTTACGTCCCGATCCATGGCTTTTGGCCTTGCTGGTGGTGTGTTTTGCGGGGTCGTGTTATCTGCTGATTTACGTCAACTACGCTACTTTTGCGGTGTGTCTGACTTCCTATGTTGTGTTCCTCCTGGCGCTCGCAGGTTTGCCAGAAAGCGCGCTGATACCATATCGTTCGTTGAATACCGTTATTGGAGGAGCCATTGCGCTAGCGATTCACGCAAGCTTCTTACCGGTTGAACGACAAGTGGAATAAGGTAAAACGTCTTCGTCTTCTGAACTGGAAGCGGAACGCGCAACTGGAAAAATCTGTTTAACCGGTTTTGCGGAATTCTGAGCAGACATGACTCGAGAACCACGGCATCGCCTTGTCAATCTTTGGTTGCCTGTGGGGATCCGCGGCTGTGATCGGCTCTTCTAGAATGATGGTCCAGTCGCAGGACGAGCAGTCTATTCTTTCTATATACCCATTCACGACAACCGGTATCATTCGCCGCGAAGGCAAACCCCGAGATGGCCAGAAATGTAATGAGAACTTCGTAAGAAATCCGTCGTGCTGAAAAGCCGAAGCATTCTAATCCCGGGTGGCAAATGACCGCAACTGGGTAGTCTCTGTCGGTAGTGTCTGTCGGTTATGAAGTTCACCGGAGTCAGTCGCAGCAAAATCTGATCCAAATTCCAGAACTGCATCGTATTCCGGATCTTTCACTTCGCGATCAGCAGAGGGTAGCAACCTGAGTGGCGTAAGCAGCCTAATTCTCCCAGAGTTGTGCCGAGTACAGCATGCCATGAGCAGCTATTGCCGCTTGTCCCAACCTCGTGCCCGCGGCCACCAGCGACGCACGTTCCGGCAATACTCTTCGTAGTCCGGCCCGAATTTGTTGCGCAGAGTAGGCTCTTCATAAAAGTCCACGAACAAGTGTACCCCGAGGGCAACGGCGACCACGGCAGCGATCGCGCTGGGGTTAGCGTGCCCGAACACAACCCACAGCCCAATCCACCCAATTGCGAAGCCCACATACATAGGGTTACGCACGAAGCGGTAGAAACCCACCACTACGAATCGTTGCGGCGGAGCGACCGGGACAGGTGTGCCGCGTCCCGTCCACCCGAAGTCCCAAACAGAGCGCAGAGCAACGGCGAATCCCATCACTGATGGAAGCGCAGCCAGCCATCGCCAACGTACCGCACCCGCCGTTTCCACGCGGAAGCCCAGCCATCGTGGTAGTAGCCAGAACCAAAAGCCGAAGAACGCCGCGCCGACTGTCAGCGAGGCGACCGCCGTCAGCCACCGCCAGCCATCTCCGCCCGCTCCCGCCCCCGTAGACTGTGCATCCGTCATCTTGGCACAACCGACGCCCAAGTCTACTGCAACAAAGACACTCGGAACGTAGTGTTGCGGGACTGCTAACAATCAGGGAAGGCGGTGCGGGAGCCTTCATTCAGGGATTGCGGCATTCATGCCTGGGGATTGATTTCCCCCGGAAGGTCTGATGATGTGAAAGAAGTCTTGTTCCCCAAGCTGTTTTGGGGAACGATTCTCGTGGCGAGAGAAGGCTCGTTTAAGCGCACAAGTTTCTGGATTGACGATCGACTGGAAGGTAGCCCGCGAACTGTACGCTAACGTACAGTGTTTACCCGATTGAAGATGCCCAAGCAAGGACGTGAAAATACAAGGCGTAGAACCTTAAATCTGGCTTATGTGAAATCCATTCTTATTGTCGATGATAGCCCGCTAATCCGGCGCAGGTTGCGCACCGTATTTGAGCAGCAGACCGACTGGGTGGTTTGCGGAGAAGCCGGAGATGGCTATGAGGGCATTGATAAAGCCAAGTTTCTTCAACCCGACTTGATCGTCATAGATTTGGCAATGCCCCGTTTAAACGGTATCTCGGCAAGCCGAATGTTAAAAAAGGTGGTTCCGGCAACTCCGGTTGTCATGTTTACGGCCTTTACGAACCCTTGTTTCAGGAAAGCAGCATTCGCTGCGGGTTTGGACGCATTCGTAGATAAATCAGAAGGTGCGACTTCTCTGGTTAAAAGTATTCAGCGTTTGTTGTCGTCCGAATTGCCGATCCGCTCAGCCAGCGCAGCGTGATCGATCCCGCTCGTCACTAACGTGGCTGAAACGCCTTCCAACAGCCGCGCTTTGAACGTTGGCGTACCCGCACCTGTAACAGTATTGCTCGCATCTTCCATTCTCTGGCTGCCCATTCTAGCCAAGCTCCAGCACTCTGAATTCCCCGGCGAAGCTTCAGAGGGTGCGGCGTTTCTTCTGCTGTTCGCCGGTACCTCTCTGCTTGGCGGTCATCACGTTATTGGCCTACTGGCTCATTGATATTGAGCCCAGCCGCACGGAGACGGACTGGGACTGAAATAGTTGGCGCGTACACTCATAATGCCGTAGGAAGCCACCTTGCGGGAGAGGTACAAGAGTCATAGCTGGTCGAATCGCTGATTCAACGCTACGGTGCCAAGTGGAGTGACTTGAAGTTGGGTTGCTTCATCTTTTCTGTGGCGACGTAGACCGCGTGCAAGTCATCGGCCGGACGGAGTTGACGAACCGGCGGCGAAGGCTGGGTTGGAATGCTCTTCGCCATGAAAGTAAAGACGGACGTCACGTCTGGCCCGTGGCAAGACTCGCAGCGCCGACGCAAGTACCCCAAGATCGGAAAGTCTCTGGCTTCTTCACGACGGGCAGGAGAGGCGAAGGTGTAATCATTACCCGCTGACGGCAAGTATGCGGGATAGTCCGCTCCTAGGTGAATGAAGCCGCCGGAGGAAGGATTGGCCAGCAGCAACTTGCGGCTCAGTTCATATTGGGTAACAACAGTGTCCTTGAACTTGCCCTTTCCATCTTTCACAAAAGTGCGTAGCTGTACTTCCTGCGTCAGGGGGCTGGGCACGACTCGGCCGTAGGAATCGATCAGCAAATTCTCCGTAACCAGTGCCGCTCCGTCCAGAATGCTTGTCTGGTCGGTCAGCGGGTATTTTCCTTGCTCTATCGAGTCATTGATGTCGGCGAGGAATTTCTGAGACTTGATTGCAGGCTTCAGAAACACTCTGGCTGGCCCGACGATGGTCGGCACTTTCATCATGCAGGCGCTGAGGCAGCCATTCGACTTCCATCCATCCGCGAATTTTCGATCGAACACGTCAGGCAAACCCTGCGCACTCTGCGACATTGAGTAGTTGGGAGGGAGGGCCGCGATTTCCTTCGACGTAAGTGCCAGTTTTGAAATGAACTGCTGAAGAATCCCCATGAGTTCATGGGCACGTTCTCGGTGGCTATTAGTTTCTCGGACGCGACTCAGAATGTCATAAGCGGCCCAAACGTCGGATTGCATAAGAGCGCGACAGAGCGGAGGCCGCGGAACCGACTCAGCGAGCGCCTCTCTCAATGCCTGTTCGAGTTCGCTAAATTGAGGATCGACCAGTACGAATTCTGCCGCTTTAGCGCTGAGGAAGTTATTCGGGTAGAGCGGGTCGATTGCACCATCCCCACTTTCAATGCGCTCGAAGATTTGGCTTGTGGCCGGCAAACTGGCATCACCCATGACGCTGACCGGCACATAGGAGTCTTCGTGTCCGAAGTCCTTGGTCAGTCGGAGCTTTATCGACCGGGTAAAAAGGAGATAGAAAATTCGATTCCAAGAGTCATGAGGATCGGCGGTATAGATCGACTGCGCTTCCTGCTTGGCCAGCGAGCCTGCACGATAATCTGACGGAGCCATCGCGGCCCAAGTGATCGGGAGACCAATCACAATTAGAACCAACGACCGTGTTGAGGGTTGTAGTCGAGTCACCGAACCTTCAGCCCGTATTTCTGCGTGCTCGGTGGGACGATACCGTTCAAGCGCAGGTACTCTACCAGCTGTCCGTAGTGGTCGGTAATGTGCCAGACCGCAATGACCGAGATACCGAGTTTGGTGTTCGGGCCGCCATAGCGGCCTTCAATACGGTCGAGCGCGTTTTTCGCCGTGAGCGTGGCGAGAACACGATTGGAATAGTCGAAGGAATCCTTGAGATACTTGATCAATTCGGCTTTAGTTTTCGCCGGATCGTGCCCGCCCTTTTCGCAGTCGTCGGGCGGTCTGTTGCCCTCAAATTCGTTGAAGAAGGCGAACTGAGCGCAGGCGACGTGCTTCACTTGCTCGCCGAAGCTGCGCACGCCGTCGAACTTGCCGACTGGGGGGACGAATGAATACTTGTCTTCAGGCATGGTTTCAGCAAGGCCGAGAAAATCCCCCTCAGCGAACTGGAGCGTGCCGCTGACGCTCTCCGCGATGGATTTAGGGATGTCATCCGTCTGGGCGGCTGGAGTGGTTGTGGAGTTCTGTGGCATTGATTTCCCCACAGCGGAGATAGCGATGCCACACATGATAAGAATGGCGGCAACACGAAGAAGGCTCATTTTAGCCTCTGGTATTCGGAAAAAGGATACTTGAGCCCCCGAGGGAAGTCGATTGTGGTGCTCTTAGCTCTGATGGTTCGGAAGGGGTCGAATTTTGATCGCGTTTTTTGCGGCCTTTTGCCACGGTTTTTGATGGCCAAGCGACCCGGCCCGCCCGGACACCTTTTTGAGCCACGATGCCCGTAACCGAAACCCGAACCTGCAAGCCATTCCCCACGGATAGATTTCTGTTTTGGTCAACAATGCGCATCAAACCCATCAGAATGACCTCCTACGTGAAAAAAAACATCAATTCGGTACTAGTACATCGGAATCTCTGCTCTGGTTCAAAACGGCAGTGATATCTACACCCCAAACCGCTGCTCGATCCGCGAATGCAGTCTCCGGCTACTCCTTGTAAGGGCAGGATCGGAGATCGTATGTGATACCAACCGTTGCTGCCCGCTCATCTAGTTGCAAGTGGATACGGGAATCGAATGACGCATCATTCAGCGGTAAGGGTGCGCGCTGTTGGATGAACAGATTGGCAAGTCCTTCGTCATATACATCGCCGCGTTTGAGCAGCGAGTCTTCAAAGACATCCGCATCGAGACCGATAATTTGAACACTGCTCACGTAGAACCGCTTACCCTCATCAATGTCTATGAGAAGCGAAATCGTCTGAAGCTCTTCATTGAACTGTGTATTGGGGAGAGAAGTAAAGTTGATGAACCCTAATTGACGATACGCAAAACGTAGCTTGTCGAGACCTTTGGCGATTTCTTCTCCACTGAATATGTCACCGTCTTTCAGAGAAAACAGGCTGCGCAGAGCGTTTTTATCACTAACTTCGCTGTTCCCATCGAAACGAATGCTCTGCAATCGGTATTGCTGGCCCTCATCAATTTGAACAGTAACCGCCACGCGCTCGCTGGTGGGGCTGCTAGTCAATACTCTCGAACCTCCGCTGACCCGTACATTAAAATATCCGTGATCCTGCCATGCTCGCCTCACCCTCTCCAGCACATCTGATGTCACAGCATCCGCGTCACCTGAGTACGTTCGGTGCTTAAGAAAGGCTGCGATTTGGTCTTGATCTGCGAGTGACAAGTGGAGATCACCCTCGAAGACCAAATCGGCAACCACAACCTCAGAACCAGACGGCTGTTCTATGACTGAAGTTGGAGCACAGGCTTTTATGCTTTGAGCCTCGGGACTTGCAGCAGGAACCTGAGCGTAAATCAGCGGCTGGGAACTCAAAGCACAGGCGATTGCCAATACAGGCCAAACAACCCGAGCCAAGTTGGTCATTAGAGGCTCCTTCGTATGTAGCTCACGAATGAGTCGCCGTCGATAATAACTCATTTCGCGCGCTGTATCCGCGCTGATCGACGAGGGTAGTAGAAGGAACCAGAACCCAATCACATTGACGAGCGCAACACAATATGTGAAATGGATCATTTATGGCCGGGGGTAGCCAGAACCGCACCGCGCACGCCGTTCCAAGTAACACACCGAAGGCGATCAGACCGTTCCTCCGACTGTTTGCGACACTTTTTCCGGCACGCTTCCTCGCCAAAGCTGCTTTCATTTGCCTCTTCTCGCCGGGTTTCAGGTAGAAGGAGTGGCGCTTGACTTCCTCGCTTGACTTCCTAATGATGTCTTCAGTCTGTACTTTGCGCTTGAACCGACGGAGGGTGTTTTCGCGTGACTCGCCATCTTGCAATAGAACTTCTGCCAAACTGCATTAAGACCTTACGTTAGGATGTCACCGCCGCCATGAAGCAGCTTGAGGCTCAGATTGCCTGTGCAGCAGTTGTACAGCAGCAAGCATCAGCCGATTTGGTAAACTGAACTACGAAGACACCAAGCCGACGTAGCTCAGTTGGTAGAGCAGCCGATTCGTAATCGGCAGGTCAGCGGTTCAAGTCCGCTCGTCGGCTCCAGTTTTCAACCACTTACAACTCGGTTCACTGCACCCTCAACTCACTGTGACGTGGATTGTGACGTAAGTTTCGCTGGTCGATGGCGTCGCGCACCGGATCGAGAATCGGTTGCTGGTAGCGCATCGCGGTTCTTACGTCGGTGTGCCCCATCACCTTCATCACCATCGCCAAGTTTCCGGTTCCCTCGTATATCGCCGTGCCAAACGCATGTCGAGCACAGTAAAGTACCAGGGAAGACGGCAAACCCGCCTCCTGACGTGCCTCCCGAAACTGCTTCGCCACCGTCGTTCGATGACCGCTCTTCGCCTTCGCACACGGAAATAACCATCCTTCGGTTTTTCCCGCACATCGACGTAGAAGATCGCTGGCTCATTGGAACGTAACGCCGAGAAGCTTTGCGGTGCGCAATTCTTTTTTGGCGCTATCTGTGGGCAACACATTTGTCTTTCGGTGCTGCGCTGGATTCCTCCGGTCCGTTGTCCCCTGAGCTGAATGGAAGAAACAAAAGCGATCATTGATACGGGCGTAAGCCTTGCAACGCTTTCCATTACCAGCTTTTCGATGCTCGCAGCGGCCGCTCTCAGCCATGACGGCTCATTATGGCGTAGACAGACAAGCTATGTAATACCCGTAGGGGTACATTCTCTTTGTGACTCGATGGGCGGACACGTTAACGGCTACTTCCTCTTTGACCGCAGATCGGATGCACCGCTTGCGAATCACGAAGGCTAAGGTGCTGGAAATCATTTGGTCTTACCTTTACAGCGGTCGCGATCAGGACGCGTGGCGTGCCCTTGCCGACATGTGGCCTCCAGGGGATTTCGACCGAATCCGCACCGCCATCTTGAATGCGCGAGCCCGTGGCATCCGATCCCAAATCGACGGTGTTTCTCCGCAAAGATCTCCGTTCCATTTCAAGAAACACGCCGTCGTTTTTGACGCGATAACGGAGCCTCCTCAGCGGTATGTGGGGGGCTATTTGTGGAACTTCCATTTGGTTGACACGCGCCCCCAGCCTATTCTGCTTTGGCGCCCACCTCCCCTTGGCATCCAGGAGCCTTTGACGCGTTCGGAGCAGATGGTCGAGCTGGTGATCGATGCAGCGGGAAAAGTTCGGTCCGCCGAACCCGGGGGGGATGCCGATAACGAGCTCGTTTACGCGGCCAGGGGATGGAAGTTCATTCCTGCGTATAGAGAAGGTCGCGCGGTCGCTAGTCGCTTCCGTATTTTTCTGTCGAACTACCGCTAACATGGGACGCTTGGCATTGTCGACGTAACCAGGCGTTATCGCAACTTTGCGCCTTTTGTTCGCAGATAGGCGAAAAGGAAAGTGCAAACTTGTGCTAATGCGATATTTCACCAGCTCTTTCTGTCGCTCAGGCTAAACTGATCAGACATATAGGGTTCGATTCGTTCAGGAAGTGAAATCAGATCGCCCTAATCTTGAGAAGGGGTTGCATATGACGGGGAGACAAGCGTTGCTGCTCGGGACATCGTTGGTTGCGTCATTGTTGTTTTGGGCCCAGCGATGTGCCGCTGCCGAATCGGTCGGAGGCCCGATTGTGCGGATAGCAGAACTGGAGATTGATCCGGCGCAGCTTGACGCCTACAAACTCGCTCTCAAAGAAGAAATCGAGACTTCGATTCGCGTTGAGCCGGGGGTCTTGACGCTGTATGCCGTTTCGCTCAAAGAGCATCCTGAACAGATCAGATTGTTCGAAACCTATAGGGATGCAGCCGCATACGAATCGCATCTGCAAAGTCCGCATTTCAAAACATACAAAGATCGGACGCGGCAGATGGTGAAACTTCTTAGGCTGGTCGAAACCGAGCCCATTCTACTCGGCTCAAAATCGAGATGAACTCTCCCGCAAATTGCTAGAGTTGCTGTGCACCTGTCGTTATCAGGCGATTTCCCTCAGAACGGTTGGGTGAAGCTACTGCAAACCATTGGCTCCCAAAAGGTATTCCTTTCACGCGGCATAGACCGAAGGAAATCGGCCATTGCGAATCAATGGCTTACCGGGACCAGAAAAGAGACCCTTTCTTGCGGGCTGAGTTTGCAAGGGAAACCCTTCGGATCGTAGTTGGTGTTTCCAACCATCCTCGCCAGGAGAACTAGAATACCGACACATGAGGCCCGGTGACACTGCGAAGCTCATTGGTATACCTCCGAACGTGCGCAATGATGAAGCACTCCAGAGTCGTGCTCTATTCGAAAAATGTTTGGGGCAGTCATTCGTAATTGCCGCCGTGGAATCCTTTGACGGGGTGCCATTCCCGCTGGCGAGAATTGATGTTGGCCATGTGATTGGCAAAGAACCTTGGGAACATACGATTTGGGTCGAGCGGGAGTATTTGGAACTGGAGGATCACTGAAACGGGTTTGAGTGTAAACGCCCGTTCTCAACAGGCATCCTGATTACCAGCGTAAAATCAAATACATGTCGCACGGACGGCCAACGGTCGACCATGGACACTCAAAGGCCAGCCGATGACTCACATTGCAGTTGCGATCATCTTTTGTTCGCTCTTCCTGCCGCGAGAAATTCTGGCGCAGCAAAATGGTTCTCTCACGATCTTCACCGTACCCGATACTTGGTCGAAATATGTCGGACCGGGCAAGTATTGTGAGTCGAGTAAGCTGTCCGTCCGTATTGACAATGGTGACACCGTTCAATGGCCTCGAAAGCAGCGAGTACAAGTAAAAGACCTAGCTCTAGATCAATCGCATTTAGTGACGGCGCGATGTGGCGGGAAACCTCTTCAGGCGCTAAGGTTCCGGTTTTCGGACTTCAAGAGTACCAATCTGTGCGTCAGCTACGACGTTTATGGCGGCATTTACCTTTTCGATTTCACGACGCGGGGATGGGGATGTAAGCAGACATCTCCTACCTCCGATCCAGACTGAAGTGCGACGGACTCGGCACCAGTTGTTGGAAAATCGCGATAGCGCCCACGGCGGTGTTCTGAGCGGTGAAGTAGAGTTTAAACTGACGCCTAGATATAGCTGGCAAGATTCATACCATGCAGCCCTGCTAGAAACCGATTGGACGAAGATGGTAGAGCTAGTTCAGGTGGCAGAGTCTGAAATACACAAGAGGCGGCTGGAGCTTTCTAAAGACAACAACGGAACGCAGGAAGAACGTGAGGCTGTCGTCAATGCGTTGAACGGTCTTAGGGGTCTGCGAATGGATGCGGCGGCTTGGCGGGAGCGGCAGAATCTGAAGTAGGTTCTAGCAGCAAGCTATGCTAGTCATTGTCAGCTTGAGCCGTCTGATCACCGACAAACTCACAATCCGAGTAAACACGCCCCAACATGACTCGAATGACGAGCAAGAATACTCTTCTTTGGAAGACGCACGGATTGTGCTGGCAAGTTTTGGGATCAGCGAAGAAGTAATAAACTCTCACTTTGAATTGCTGGCGCAGATGGGTGTAAACGAGCGTTTGACATTTCCACCGATGGACGTTCCACAAGACGATCTGCGACGACATGGATTTCGATTGCAATCGCCAGCCTCCCTCTCGTCATAATCTAAAACCAAGCAACCACAATGGTCAGTACAGCGTCTCAAAAGGAGCTTGTTGTCGGGAAGGCTGGAACGGCCCGTCAATTAAGCCCTTCCAGCCGTGTGCTGTTTGGCTGGAGACAGGAATGAAACTATCTCTTCACAATCTTTGGATCGATCAGCAGGGTCAGGATATCGCCGAGTACGCGGTAATACTGGCGGTGATTTTGGTGCTTGTTGTAGGTACGATTCGATTGGTAGGCAGCAACGCTAACAATGCATTCTCTTCCGTGGCAAGCTCAGTTCAGTAGGGCCCATCGTTCCGGCGCAGTCCCGAAAGGTGTGCGGCATGGACGAAATAAATCGAGGCAAATACAGGTGTGCTGCATTATTAATTATTATGTTTGCCATTTTAGTAACCTTCCTCTCCTATGTATTCGTGCAAGGATTTCACCACGCCAAACCTACTGCACAGCCCAACGCGCCGCTGCATGATCCGAGATAACCTTAGGCCCTTGATACGATTCGAGGCCGCGAGGTCATTTAGACCTTATTAAGTCCGGGATGATGCTGTAGCATCATCGGCAATTCCTTCGCAGCAGCCGAAGGCTAAGCTCTAGGTGCCATAAAGACTAAGCCGCAACCGAAAGTCACACTTGAAGTCCCGCCCGTCTAGCCAACCAAATACGCTGGCTCGCCCTCAGTGCAGCGCAATCTTCGAGCTTCTACAGAACCCACTGCATAGTAATGTGTCACCTCTCTTGTTAACGTACTGGCGTTTTCTAGGAGAGAATTATGAGATTTCTACGAGTTGTGCTTGCGGCAATGCTACTTGCGTTTTTACTGACAGCCCAAAGCCGGGCTCAAGAGACAAACAGCAAAGACAAGACTGCCACGTTTGAATCAAAGACCGATACCACAAAATCTGAAACTGATTCTGAAACTGATATTGGAAAGCGGCTCGACAACGCGGCAAGCGTGTTTACCGAGATTATGGAAACACCCGACAAAGGAATTCCGACAAATGTGCTGGACGACGCAAAGTGCATCGCTGTCGTTCCGTCTATGCTTCACATTGCAGTCGGGTTTGGAGGGCGGCATGGTAAGGGCATAGCTACATGTCGCACGGCCAGAGGTTGGAGCGCTCCCGCGCCGATCGGCATTACCGGCGGTGATTGGGGCCTGCAACTCGGCGGGCAAGCTATCGATTTAGTAATGTTGATCATGAACCAAAAGGGGATGGATCATCTTCTGTCGAGCAAGTTCAAGATTGGGGCTGAAGCCTCGGGCGCGGCTGGGCCAGTCGGACGGCAGGCAGCCGCCGGAACGGATTGGAAGATGAAATCCGAAGTCCTTACCTACTCGCGGGCCCGTGGTCTATTTGCCGGAATAAATCTGAACGGAGCTTCGATTAAGCAGGACAAAGACGAGACTGCGGTTCTATACGGTAAGATCATCCCCTTCCAGACTATTTTATCCGGAAAGGTAGAGGCTCCGCCCACGAGCAAGAAGTTTCTAGCAACAGTTCGGAAGTACTCGAACGTAGTGGCCGAGAAGAAAAAAGAGGGAGAGTAACGCATTGAGTCTGGAACACTTACGTTTTTGGACTGAAACGAGCATAGACTGTAGAGGCAAACACGGTAGTGCAACAATGTTGTACATCGGGCTCGAGCATTCTGGCGATCTTGCTGTCTTACGTATTCGTGCAGGCGACATCACCATGCCGACCCTAATGCACAGCCTCATGCGCCGCTGCATGATTCGAAATGACAACGTGCCGCAACCTCGTTTCAAATAGCGGGGAGCGGACTGAGGTCTAATGTGACCGCCGAATCGACTGGTGCTTCTGGCGCTCAGTCACCCCTGAAGCAGGCCATAGGGGAGCTTCAGCAGCTACATGAAGTCTTGCTTGCTGGCGATTTGGAGCCTCGGGTTCTGACGGACTTCCGGGATGCGCTAAGCCGAGTCAGGACAGTCGCATGGGCTGCTCAACAATATTTAGCTTGCAAGGAAACTGAACAAGATTCTACCAGCGTGTTGTCGCTATTAGCTGCGGAGAGAATTCGAGTCGCCTATCAGCTTTGCCAAGCGATCAGTGAGGACTTGAAGCGAACTGACATCGACTTTCAAGCAGGCAGTCTCGTTCAACTTTGCGAGGTCACGAAGGCATTGGCAGAGCAACTTGCAGGGGTTCTCGACAAACGAAGATGATTCTATGCCGTGCCCACCAAACAGCGTCGCACACTTCGCCGCAGGAGCTAAAAGATGATCACAATTCGACTAAAACACCGTGCAGTTCGCCGTGATCAAAGGCCCGGAGGGTTGGCAGTCTGAGAGTGTTCAGGCAGTCTACGCAGCGCCAGGATTGCTCCTTATTCGAACGAGTCACGTGAGTTGCTTTATCGTAATCATTTTTCTCTTTTGCACGGTGTGCGCATAACGGTTGTCAGGATCGATGAACTTTCAATATATCTGTCTCAGTAGAAGTACACAGAACACTGTATGCGATCTGCTTACTCGATATCGTTTGTGCTGCAACTCTGACGAGTACGCGGAATCCAGTGGCTCACTTCGTCTTTGCTTTGTAAGGACGCACAACAACTCATTCAACGGACTCGCGAAAGAAGCGAGGCAACAGATTTAAGGAAACGATCTTCGTGTGTTCTGGTTCTAATCTCGGTGCGTCGCTATGCAAATTGTGCCCGGTGGAAAAAGTTTTACAAAAATGTGGCGTTGTCGGCTTGACTTGCACTTCGTTGTTTTTTAGGGTGAACAACTCAGTGCCCAACTAGGGACGAGGGAAAAAACAATGCCTATGCAAACTCCAAACTCAAGAGCAAGCAACCCTCAACGTAAAACTCGTCCACTTTACCAAGCAAAACTCGCCCGATGAACCGGTGCAGGTTGCCTTCTCCGTTACCGATGATCAGGGAAAAGAAGAGATCATCACCGGCGAAGTTCCCTACAGCTATGACCTTTTCCATCTCTTTCAGGAAAACGGTTGGCTGAACATCCGCCGGGGTGTTGCCTCGATCCGCGAGAGTCGTGCGCAGCGTCGAGCGATGTCAGCTTAGGCTACTATCCTGACTAAACGTGCTGGAGCCCCAAGAATTACGGGGTTCCAGCTTTTCTCCGCTAGCGGTCATCGGTCGTGAGAACCTTGGCTATTTAAATTTCCACGACAACTGGGGGTTTAAGACGATGGTGTATGATCTTCAACTCGCAATAGGTGATATCTGCGAAGACCCAACGGGCTTGCTGGTCAGAGTAGAAGACATTGACGTCTACGATTACGTCCACTTCTCGGTCATTGAGAGTAGCACACGGGGATTCGATGAGACGGAATCAGGAGAGATGTCCCATGTGGCTTTCGCTTATCGCTTCACTAAGCTTGGCAATATGTTGCTCAACAGGACAGCCGCTTAACAGGAACGTGTGATATCGATGGGCCTGCCCACTCACTCGGTCAGAAAACTCTTTGGCCCAGCGATTATAACTCTCAATGCCGGAGGCCGTCCTGTGACATCCCAACTTCGTCCTTATCTTGCTGTCGCTGTAGCTCTCGCGGCCGTAGTGCTTCTGGGGGTGCCGACCCCGATTCTCGCGCAGAAAACTAACGAAACCGGACTGCCGCTCTATCCGAACACAAACACCGGGACGCAGTATCCACCAAACTCGGACGGGTACGCCATCTACACTTGTCAGAGTCCCGATACCCTCGCTGCGGTTGAGGAATCGAAGTCTAGTGTTCGACCTCGCCACCGGCTCCTTCATCGCTAAACATGATGACTCTCTGTTTCTCGGTCCCCCGGGTAGCGGGAAAAGCCACTTAGCCCAGGCCATCGGGCAGGCTGCCATTCAACACGGCTACCGTGTGCTCTACCGAGAAACCCAAAAGCTACTCGAGGAACTCGCCGATGCCACCATCGATGGCACACGCAAAGAATATATGGAGTCCCTCGTTTCCGTGCCTCTACTTATCATCGATGACTTCGGCATGCGCAAGCTACCTCTAACCGCTGCCGAAGATCTGCTGGAGATCATCATGCGACGCTACGAGCGTGCCAGTACTCTGCTGACGTCGAATCGCCCCGTCGAAGACTGGGGGAAACTGTTAGGAGATGCGGCTGCGGTCAGCGCGATGCTGGATCGCCTCCTGCATCACGGTCACGTTCTTAAGTGTGGTCCGCGCAGTTGGCGAACCAAAATCGACTTGCCTTCACAGGAGGCAACAGAGTAAAACAAAACCCGTCCCGGGCACACTCTGTTAATGGCCGCTTTTGATCCGACCATTAATGGCCGGTTTTGCGATGATCGCTGAGGACCCGCAAGCGCAAGCCAACCACCAAAGTGCAACCGCTCTCCTGCGAACACTAGGGCGGCGATGGCGAGAAGCATTGGAAGTGTGCCGACCATTAAAGAAGCGTGCGAAACCGTGGTGAGGGAGAGTCTCTTGAATTGCACCAAGTACTGAAGTGGCACTCCGAGCACTGACGCTGCGACAACCCAGCCCCATTCACTCCCGGCGACGTGAGGACGATCAAAGAAAATGACAGGCAGCAGACCCGCGCACGCGAATGTGAAGCGAAATAGAACCATGCTATGGACGGGCATTTCCGCCAGAGCGATCTTGCCGAAGTAGAATCCTGTTCCCCAAAGGCTTCCAGCCGTCGCGAGGGCAAATATGGGAATAATTCGACCGTGCTGCCTAAACATGGCCTGATTGTAAGGGAGAATCTTCGATCCGCTGCGCTTCAGACAGAATCGCTCCCTTGCTCCTGTCAATGCGATTCGACTGGATTGATCTGCGATAATCTTCCCATGTGTGGGCGCTGAATGGAGTCTCGAAGCAACCTTGCCCCCACTCAGTCCGCGTAGAGCCGCATTGAAGCCAATGAGCAATCGAAGTCGCAGGGTGTTGCTATCCCCAGTTGTTGTTCTCGTGCTCGGCAATGCAGCGGCACGCATCAGCGGGCATCTGTGGGGCGTGTGGTCGTGGATTCCGGTAATACTGGTCTACTGGAGCACACTTGCTGCGATATTAGGATTTGCTGGCGGCTGGACTTCCTTCCGGCGCTGGTTGCAGCCTTCGCAGGGTGCTTGGGGCTGGCGTCTTCTGTCATTCGCGACGACTGCGCTTTTCATTCCGGTGTTTCTCCTCAACTTCCGCACGCTTAATCAACGATGGGTCATTTCATCATGGCTTGCCGTTGCGGCTATCGATCCTTGGCTGGAGGAAGGCTATTGGCGTGGACTGCTGATGGACGCAGCGAGCGGATGGCCGGGATGGATGGTCATCGCGTACACGACAGTCTGGTTCGGCCTCAGCCATCCCTTGCTGCTGGGAGTCAACGTCAAGGCACTTTCGGGTCTACCGGGTTTCTTCGGTACGGTTTTCACGGGCACGATCTGGTCAACGGTTTACTGGAAAACCCGCAGCTTGCGCTGGCCCATTTTCAGCCATTTCGTGGTCGATCTGCTCAGCGTGAGTGTGATTGTATTTTTGAATCGTGCAATTCTACAAATAGTGAGGTGAATGACTCGGAGAAAGTCTTGGCTGCACGTTCCATCCTCTTTTTCGGGGCCTGCTCAGCGTTCACTCACGTTACGGCCTGCACGCTCGCCGAGTCGCTAAACGACCCTTTACATCGAAAGCTTCGACAGCTTTGTTGCCTCCGCCGCCGCTTCGATTGCTACCGGGTGGAGCGAACCAGTTCCCGGGCGGGAGTTGCACCCGCTGAAGTCCAGCGCCTTTCACGGCGCACTATTTCAACAGTTGGGGCTAACCGCTAGGTCGGTTACTTCTTCTTGGGCTTCGCCCCGGAGCTGACATGCGGCGCAAGCTTGTCCCACTCGCTCGACGCCACGCAGTACAAGCAGAAGTCGCCGTGGTCGTAGATCGAACAGTTCATCGGGCCGTGCTGATCCTTGTGCACGCAGGCTCCGACAAAGGGCGTCTTGGTCGGCCGCACCGGCCTTGTGAGCACCCACGTGATGCCATCCGCGCCGTTCTTGCCTACGAGCAGGCTGTCGCGCTCCCACTCGTTCTGTTCCAGCATGTCCACGCCAAAGAACTTCAGCACGCGGAGCAAGGCGTGCACAGTGCGCTGAAACCCGCCACGCTTCTCGCCCGGCATCATCATCGGCCCGGACCCCATGCCGATGTACTTCGTCACGCCCGCAGCCTTCATAGCGCTCCAGACGTGCGGAAGATTGTGCGTCTTCGGACGCGTCTTCCTATCGTCGCCAAGTGCGGAGATGACACCATCGCAGCCCGCAAACGCCTCTTTCAACTTCTCCTCTTCACTCAGATGTGCCTCAACCACCGTAGTCGTCGGCTTCACGTCCTTGAACTTGTCCGGCGACCGTGTGACCACCACCGCTTTGACACCGATCTCCTCGGCCCGAGCAAGGATCCCCTCGCCGTACGTTCCACTGGCGCCGATGATCGCGACCTTAGCAGGCTTCACAATGTTCGTGATCATGACCGCCTCTGAATCAAGCGGGTAAGTCGGTTCATAGTTACCCTGACGCATCGTACTCCAGATTCCAAATGGCCCGTACGAGAAGGACCCAGCCACTCAATATAAACCTTGGCGACATTGGTGGTCGGTCGGCCTGCGCCGGATTCTGCTGGCTGGGGAGGATGCGCATAGCATATCGAGACGCCGACTATTCCGAGTTAGCCCTTCTACGCACCCCAGCTCTTCCTTTTTGCATGTGACGGAAATCACTTCACCTACAAGCTCGACCTGTTTCCCCTCAAAGGCTGCATAAGCAATTGAGGGAGCGCCCGCTCGCGTCGTAAAAGTCACCTCTAGTATGGCTTCGTCCCGAAACCTCGGAGCATTATCAGTCTTCAGAATCCATAATGTTCCGGCATTGCCGTTCCGAGAAAGTACACCATGGGCGACGAGAACTTCAGGGCCAGTGGTATCCCGCGACGGCGACAGTGGAACTGGCCAGTGACACGAAACAGAGAACGGCTACACCTACCTTCACGGCAAATTGCCCAGTAGCGCGATCGGAAATAAGGAAACTGAATTCACCTTGATTAGGTCAGTTCAAACATAGCGAATCGCACAATGGTTGCAAACTCGAACTGCATGCTTTAAGGATCGCCCATTCGCTGCCAAGCGCAACACATGGCTCCAATGAGTAGAGATGGGGCGGCAAAACCGTTAGCAATCCCGCGATTACCGACTTCCGCGTAGAGGTGGCGGCGTTGATTTTATGCTTAGCTTCAGCCGCCAGGTAGGACCTGCACCTCAAGCCCCATAGAGCCGCAAAGCTGTTGGGCAGTATGCAAGTTCTGCTCGACCGCATGCTGGTCGATAACAATATCGGTTGGGCTTAGCGCAATCGTTGGCCCACGCGGCCAAGCCTGCATCGGGAGTGCTTGAAGATACTTGCCAAGGTCCCTGGCTGGGACCTGCGCATGTTGGGGTTTGGAACCAAGAAACGTCGTCACATTGTAGCCACTCTCCACAGCCAGCACATGCGGATTCGAGCATGCATCGGGCGGTCGGCAGTATTGGGAGGTATGGGCTGCCATTATGCGGTCGTGGAGATTGGGCTCTTGGCCGCTCTTCCTGCAACTCGAGGCCAGGAGGCAGAGAGCCACCCCTACCGTGAGCAACATTAGACGCCCGCGCTGCATTAACCGTGAATTCTAACCGAAAGTCGTTTTGCAGTCTGCGCTCGGAAAGAACCATGAGAAAAAAGGATGAAATTTGCGGGCATAGTGGGCGTCTCGACTCCATAAGGGGATATGGGGGTGCAAAACGATTTTCTGTGATGGCCGATAACCGACGATGGCTAACTTTTTACACCGCCGAAATACGGGTTACTAATAATGATGGGTAGAAACCGTACACCGACGTCCGTCTTAGAAGCTCGGGGAGCATTTCTTAACCACCCCGGTCGCAAACTAGAGCGTATGAACGAACCGATACTCAACGGGGAGATTCGGGACACCGCGCCTGTCAGCATGAGTACCGACGAGAAGAAAATTTAGCGGGAGTACCTGAAAAAGTGCCCGCCGGAGTTCTTGGAGATTGTGACGAGTACGCGCTGGCGATGGCTGTGCGGCTGGAGTGGAAAGAACGTAGCGGCACGATCAAGATTAGCGAGAGAGCTCAGTACATTCAACTCCTGGGTCGCCTAGGTATGACACCTGCGGATCGCAGCAAGGTTGCGGCGCGGCCAGTCGCCAAGATGGAAGATGAATGGGCGGAGCTCGACCCCTCAAGGCAACGCATGTAGAACTCGCACGTTTCGAAATACTAATCGATTGGTCCCAGAGTAAGGTGAGACTTCTTCACTCGGTGGGTCCATTATTGGTGAGTGCGGTTTACAATACGCAGGTTTCGGGAGGCTCTATGTTTTCCTGCCTTCTAACTCTGTTGAGCTTGCTTGCTCTACTTCACGCTTCCTTCGCTCAGAAACCACAACCAACGAGCGACGTTCCTGATAACTGTCTAGTTACTAAGGCTTCAGATCAGCCTTTCATCCCGCCTTCGCCGTATCCCAAGTCGCCATCTCCCAGTGGGTTCTGGTTTGGTACTGATCGACTTTGGATCGCCCCACCGTCCGACGGAATATGGAGGCTGGGTCCCTGGAATGCGATTGACCCGACGTTCAGACAAAAGATGGGTTGGTGGCGACAAGGGTACAATGCGCACGCTGGACCCAAGCCAAAACTAAAGGTCACAGGCAAACTGCTGAACGGTTCTTTTCCTCGTCCTCCCGTTGCAACTGACGTGGGAAATGTAACAGGATCGACACCAGAACAGAACTACATGATGGTGGGGCTCGACTTTCCTGGGGCAGGGTGTTGGGAGATTACAGGCCGTTACGAAGACGACGAATTGAATTTCGTGGTTTGGGTCACGCCGTCCTCTTCTCAGAACGTGCGATGGACTGAAGCCGATCGGGCGGATTATTTGGCCAGAGCCGAAAGCGGAGATGTAGGAGCGCAATTTTGGCTCGGGGCAGCCTACGAGCAAGGCTGGTTTGGAAAAATCAACTTTGAAGAAGCGTTGAGATGGTACGGGAAAGCAGCCGCTCAAAACGACGCTGATGCACAGAACAGCCTCGGACAAATGTACGCGAACGGGAATGGTGTTAAGCAGGATTACGTTAAGGCCGCCGAGTGGTACCGTTTAGCGGCTGAACATGTCCCAGATCTCGGAGGTGCGGGTCAAGGGAGAAGCAATCTCGGAATGTTGTACATGGAGGGGGATGGTGTCCCCAAAGATTTCGTGCAAGCATATAAGTGGTTCAGTCTGACAGGCTTCAAGAACAATCTGTCCTATGCAAGAAATCAAATGACGCCTGGCCAGATTCGTCAGGCTGAACAACTTGTAGCAGATTGGAAGCGCGATCATCCAGAGCCGTGACGGCCGCAAGTTGCAGCGGCGCTTACGCCTTGCGTTCTGAAATTATCCTACACGTTCCTTAAAATAACTCCGATACAGAGGTCAAGGATCGACAGCAGTCATTTCCCGCTTCGGACGCCTAGATGTCGTAGTATCCAGCAAAGCGGCCCTTGCCTCCCAGGGTGGCGCAAAGATGAGGGGTTTAAGTATAACCGCGATATTTTCCGCCATAGCATCCGCAGGGGACGCGCACTGGATGAAATGCTGGGAGAGAAGCGCGAGGCGAGATAGCTTCGTCAGGCTGAGTTTTTGCCTTTTGCTGTTCCTTGCGCCAAAGCCCACTTTCGGGCAAGAACCTACCTTCCGAAGTCAATCCAATATTGTTATTGTGCCTGCCCTGGTGCGGGATGTGACCGGACATGTGATTTACGGATTGAATGCGACGGATTTCGTGATCGAGGATGAGGGTGTCGAACAGACGGCGCAACTGGACGAGTCCGCCGAAGCGGAGCCGCTTTCCTTGATGGTCGCTGTCCAGACTGGACGCCGCGCATGGCGTGAGTTTGGCAGAATGCGGGGATTGAACTCCATTTTTTCCCCAATTCTCGCCCTTGCTAACAGCCAGATCGCGGTGCTCACATTCGATAGCCAACTGAAGCTGGTGCAGGATTTCACCGGCGATTCCAAATCGGTGACCAAGTCTCTGTACGGCCTTGAACCGGGTGACAAGGGAGCGGCAATCTTCGACGCAGTGCAATATTCTGTGAGACTTCTCGAAAAGACGCCCCAGGGGCGGCAGCGGGTATTGCTTCTGATCAGCGAGACCCGTGACCACGGCAGCCACTTCGCTAAGCTTGACGACGTAGTGAAGCTGATCGGAGGCAGCAACGCGACGGTGTACTGCCTGACCTTCTCGCCATCTCTCTCGCAAGTGTTGGACACGGAGCGAGGCCGCAATCGGGACGAAGCCTATTGGAACGCACCACCCGATGTGACCGCTCCGATCCTGATGGCGCGGCAGGCCATGAGAAAGAACGCCGCCAAGGCAATTGCTTCGCAAACCGGTGGCGAATACGAACTGTTCGAATCGCGCAAACGATTTGAAACCCGCATGATGGACTTCACCAACCATCTGCACAATCGCTACGTTTTGAGTTTTGAACCGAGGAATCCCACACCCGGCCTGCACCGTTTAAGGGTAAGGCTCAAGGACACCGGCAGCGCAACGGTGCTAGCTCGAAGCAGTTACTGGGTGGCGGTCCCCAATCAGCAATAGAACTCTACACGGCACGATGACTTAGCGTTATTGATGTAGTCAGGCGCTCATTGTTTTGACACCGCGCACTATCCAATTGGATCTTCCTCACTGTCGCATGATGGCCCTAACATCGTGCTTATGCTTTTCGACGATGGAGAAGCGTGCCGTCGCTGCCCCCAGCAGCGAATTTGCAAATGACACCCGCTCAAATCCTTTGATTTCGTCATCCTGAATCTCGTTAATAATTTGCTCTGCCGGGCTGGGGTCAAGCTTGGCGGCAAATGCTATACAGCCCCACCACAGATTTGACGATGGCCACCAGACTTTAAACGCTTGATTCGGATCGCTCAAATCTGTGTCTGTCTGATAAATCTTTGCAGCGACGGTGACCAATTGATCCAGCATCTTTCTTGCTTCTTCGTCGTCTCCGAGGCGCAAGTAGAGGTCGGGCAAATCTTCGAGCATCTGTGCCTGGCTGCGTGCTGGCATGGGGTCTACAAGCTTTCGCATTTCCCATAACGCTTCTCTGGCTACAGCAGGAGCCCTGGTCATCGCAATCCTCGCCACCATCTGCAGCGTACTCACTCGGGGACTGAACTCGGGCGCCTGGGGGTTGGTCAGCGGCAAACCTAGCGCATCTGAAAGCGCCTGCTTGGGATTCTTCTGCGCTTCACTGAGAATCCGGTCTTGCTGGCGGACCGCCTCAAAGTTGGCCTGGTCGGCGGCTTCTGGGGAGAAATCCCGGCCAAACGCGCCAATGCTCAGGATTTCTGGCGATTCTGGTTCCGCAGAGTGTGTATCCGGCGAGCCTAGACCGTGCGGGTAATGTTCCACAGCGGCCCGGACGACATTGCTCTCACGCCGCAGACTCTCGGCCCGCGTCTGGTCGAGTTGTTCGAGGACCGGCATCAACTGGAACACCCGAAACTGATAAGCCGAGTCGAAGTAGGCATCGCCTTTCTTAGCTGACATACCCACCCGCAGGGCCTGCGTATCGTCCTTCCGCTGAGCCTCATCCGCATCTTTGGCTCGATCGAGAATCTGGTCGATAGCTTGTAGGACGAGCGGGGCCGGCAGCTCCTCCCAGAAACGTAGCACCATGCTGGCGAGGTCGTCGTATCCCGGATACAACTCTTGCCGGTGCTGGGTGAAGCTATCGAGAGCCTGGGAAAATATCGCCAGGCGATCTCCGGCCAGCTCTGGCGGAAGGGCCTCGATCAGCCGGGTCGCGTCGCCATAAGGGAAGTATCCTTGCTCGTCTGCCACCTGGGTGACAAGCTCCTGGGCCCGGTAAAAATTGTTCTCGCCGATATAGCGCTCAAGCAACGCTGAACTTAGCAATTGCCGGAATTCCGGCTCCGCGCCCGCCAGAAACTGCTCGATCGGACCGGACTGTTTTGATTGCCTGATCATGTCTCGCAGGATTTGCTCTTGCAACCAATGCCTGGGGCCACAGAAAGCTGGTTCGGCACACTCCTTTAAGCTCGCTTCAGGGCTCTTAATGGCCTGGGTGGCGGTCAGGGCCTCATTCAGAAGCGAATTACTTTTGGTAGGGTCAACCTTCTCATAGCCTCGCGACATCTGCCACAACACAAAAGCACGCATGTCTGGCTGTAGTGTCGTCGCTTCTGATTGCGCCATCTGGAGCTGCTTGAGACCTAGTTTCTGTTGGACCGTGAGTTTGGGCGGCGAAACCTTGGGGGATGACTCAAGCTTCGACCTATTAAACGGGGGATTTTTCGTTGGCACCTGAGCTGTTGTTACGTAAGTTGTGCCGAGGACAGCGAGAGCAGCAAGCCGCGAGGCAACCCGCCAGGAGGAAGGTGAGAACTGCATACTCTCCCCGCTTTACGCGAAGATTTTACTCCCACCGGGAAGATCAACCAAGGGCTTCGCGTAGGTGTTGTTGTCCGGCGATTATACTCACATCCCCGGTCAGAGCTATCTCGCGACCGGCAAATCTGTATTCTTTTCCGTAAACTCGATGGACGCTTGCGTGTTCTCCCAGCTCATGTGCATCGTGCAGCTTCCGCCGGTGTGATCAAATGAAATTGTAAAATTTTCGACGGGTGAGGGAAGTTTCGTAACGGACATGGGCACACGGGCCAACTCCTCAGATTCATACTTGTAAGGGGTGCCCGACTCGCCGGTATGTTTGTTGATGATCAACGTCCACTTGTCAGGACCGGGAATCGTGAAGATCGTGTAACTACCAGCGGGCACATTTGAGCCCTTAAGCATGAAGAGGTTTTCATTCGTGACGAAACTAGTAGCCACATTAGCGCCCGTTCGCCAAACCTCTCCATAGGGCACCAGTCCGCCAAAGATTTTGCGGCCTCTCATGTGCGGGCTGGAGTAATCGACTGTGATTGTCTTTCCGTCGGAAAACTTGCATTGGGCCTGTGCCGCCGGGCTGGGGCGCTTGCTTTCCTCCTGTTGAGCGTAGCAAATGACACGGGTAGCGACGACGAGCAGAATTGCGAGAATTGTCTTTTCCGACATGAACATCCTCCGTTACGAATCCCCAGCCTGCGCATTCGATTACGGTTCAAAAGTAATCTAGACCGCATCGCGACGACAGGGATACGATCCAAGCTACGTGATTCACTTTCGGCCAAGGGCGCTCAACACGATGGGAAAACCCAAAGATTCTTTCGGTATCTCTGGCGGATCAATGCCGTACTCATTTTCCTTGCGGCCGGGGCCATCACCTTTGGGGTTGTGGCTCTTCTGGTAGGGGAATTCGGAGCAAGAGTGGCTCGGAACCGTGAAGCGCAGGCTGGGATTCCGGTCGCGGCCGCCGATTCAAATGTTCACCTGTCGCTCGGGTGGGTGTCGGTTGTGGCGGGATCAGGCGTGATGCGAGCCGACCTTTCTCTGAATCGTGGAGGAGCGGGTTTTAGTAGTGGTGGGTACACTGAAACGAGGAACATTCTCTTCATAGATCCAGGTCAGAAGGCGGCACGTTGGCTGCTTCCGGACAACGATCACGTTCAGCTCGTGCGCCCAATTCACGGCAAAGCAGGCCCTCGTAGGTTCGTCTTGTCTGGTCGCGTCGCCTCTCGGACTGACCCGCTTTCACATCGCATGGCCGCGGCGAAGCCGCCACATGCACTCCGTAATTTTCAGGACTAGCCACTCTTCGTACAAGCCTATCGGTTGAAACTCCCCGTGTAGTCCATGAGGAGTGACTGAAACTCTCCTTCGCTTTTTGTACCCATCGCAGATCGGAATGATGACATGCTTTGCGAATAGCCCGATCATCAGCGCATTGAACCGGGAGTTGCGCTTCCCGCGCTCAGTTCGCGGCCCGGTCGAACGTTTCGCGTTTCTCCGGTTTGCTTCGATCTTTTTTTGAGTCACGGTTTTTAGACGTTTCACGCAACTTATCTCGGTCGGTCGTGAAGGCGTACCAGGTTTTTCCAGGTTGACCTTCTCGGGTCGACCTTCGGAAAGGCCTGAAGCATCGGCCCGTGACAATCCACCACAAGTTGACGGGCTTATCAGCACCCAAGACGCCCTCGGTTGCTTGGGAGTTGGGCAGCACTGCTCATGCTGACTTTGGTCCGCTGATCCAGCTTCTTTGTGACGTAATTGTGACGTAGCCTTTCAACTCCTCTCATTCAAATCCAACGTTATCAACATCGGCTGAACTTCCTTCCGTGCGGGCTGAAATTTGTTTAACTGCTTTAATTCAACATGTTTGGCACGTACAAACTGAAAACCGAACGATAATTCGTAATCGGCAGGTCAGCGGTTCAAGTCCGCTCGTCGGCTCCAACACTTTAACCAGTATTCATGCTGGTTTAACGCGATTTACGAGATTTGCCTTTCTTGCCGCTGGCCCTTACTTGGCCCACCGAGGGCCAGCGGAACCCGCCCAAGAACATTTGGAGAACTAACCCGGAACCTGCCGGGTGTAGAATCCGGGCGATGGCCGACGACAAAAAGAAACCTGAACGCTACAGCGCCGCATGGAACGCTGCGCTACAAAGATTTTCGGCAGCCCTCGAACGATTTGCTGCCAACAACCACGACCCTGAAGCGCTGAAGGAACTTTCCGAATCAGGCGGCCAGCTTGGTTGGATTGTTCCGATTGAAAAAAAGTAGTTCAGGGCGACCTCAATACTCCGCCTTTGAAATTGCGCAAGGCTACCGGCGTTCCCCCCTTCGTCGTTCACTGGCTCGTGCTGGTTCGTGGTGTTGCAGCGTGAGGGGCGACGCTCACGCCTAGGTTACTTTAATAGCCGCGCCGGCTTCGATCTGTTCGAAAACCTCTTCTGCGCGCCGCAGGGCTTCCTGAACATTGGCGCAAATGTTTTCCCGCCCCACCACTTCCTCGAATTCTGCCTGATGAATCATCTTGGCCGGCTGCTCGCGGGCGCCGCATAAGATCAGGGTACGTTTGGCGGCGTGCAGTTGTTTCGCTATTCCCTCCAGCGCAAACAGTCCACTGGCGTCGACGGCCGTCATATTGCGCAGGCGCATGATGACTATGGGCGGCAGTGCGTGCATTTTTTCCGTCACCACTCCGATCTTGTCAGTGGCGCCAAACAAGAACGGTCCATGAATGCGGAAAATCGTCGCGTAGTAGGGGATGTCCTTGTCCTGCAAAATGTGCAGCCGTCCATCTTCGACGTAATCGCCGGTCACCTGGGAAACGGTCGTGGTCTCGGCTACGCGGGCGATGAAAAGCAGCGCCGCCAGGATCATTCCGGCCTCGACGGCTACAGTAAGATCGGCGAAGACGGTCAGAGCAAACGTGACCAACCAAACACTGATGTCGGTCTTGGTCAGCCGAAGCAATTGAGGAATTTCGCGCCACTCGCCCATGTTGTAGGACACGATCATCAGGATTCCCGCCAAGGCGGCCATGGGGATGTAGCTGGCCAGCGGCGCGGCAAACAGCAGGACGCATAATAAGGTAAGCGCGTGGATCATGCCCGCCACCGGTGACTGCGCTCCAGAGCGGATATTGGTGGCGGTGCGCGCGATGGCTCCAGTGGCTGGTAAGCCCCCAAACATTGGCGAAAAGATGTTGGCCACTCCCTGACCGATCAGTTCAACGTTGGGATTGTGGCGGTCATTGCTCATGCGGTCCGAAACTACGGCCGACATCAGCGACTCGATGGCTCCGAGCATGGCCACGGTGAAGGCCGGTCCGAGCAAGCCGTGGACCAGGCCTGCATGCCAATGCGGTATCGCAAAATGAGGCAGCCCGCTGGGAATTCCGCCAAAGCGTGTGCCGATTGTCTCGAGTGGCAGCTTAAGTAGATACGTAGCCACGGTCGCGCCCAGCATGGCGATGATCGCACCCGGAATCCGGTTGGAGAGGACGCGGCAGAGCAGCATCGTCGCCACCGTTGCGATGGCGAGGATCGTTGCTGTCAACGAAACTGTGGGAGCGGCGGCGAATAAGGCTTTTATCCGCAGCCAGAATTCGCTGGGGACCTTGGCTAGATGAAGGCCGAAGAAATCCTTGATCTGGGTGCTAGCAATTAGCACTGCAATGCCGTTGGTGAAGCCAATGACTACCGGCCTCGGAATGAATTTCACCGCCGTGCCCATGCCAGTGGCGCCCAGCACGATCAGGATGGCGCCCGCCATGACGGTGCACATGTACAGTCCGTCGATGCCGTGCACCGCCACGATCCCGGCCACGACGACCACGAAAGCGCCGGTGGGTCCGCCGATCTGAGTTTTCGATCCCCCCAGGGCAGAGATCAGAAAGCCCGTCACGACCGCGCAGTAGATGCCCGCCTGCGGCGTGAGTCCGGAGGCGATGGCGAAAGCCATGGCGAGCGGCAGGGCCACCAGACCGACGGTAATGCCGGCGATAACGTCCTTCAAAAACTTGCTCAGCGTGTATTCGCGGAGGCAGATGACGGACTTGGGCAGCCACCGGTCATCCAACTTTAGGGAAATGGCGCGCCACATATACACCATTATGACAGCGATGAGCCGACTGGTTGGGTAACGAGTGAGGAACGAAGGTCAAGGTTGTCGATCCCAGATCATCGCCTCTCGGACTGACCCGCTTTCACATCGCGCGGCCCGGCGAAGCCGCCACATGCATTCCGCAATCTTCAAGACTAGCCACTCCTGATACAGAATACAGAGCTGTCGGTTGAAACTCCCCGTGTAGTCCATTGCGGAGTGACTGAAAATCTCCTTTGCTTTTGTACCCATCGCAGATCGGAGTGACGACATTCAAGTCCGCTCGTCGGCTCCAGTTTTCTTATTATCTGCACCAATCGCGCTGCAAGTTGCCTGCTTTGATTCCGTTAACGGTCACTTTCCACTTGCGGCAGGGAGTAACTTTCCCGATAATAGAGTCAGAGTCCTATTAACAAAGTGTATCGATATCCAAGAGCGGACCTGCTTCGCATACTTCGATTGACTGCGCGCCAGTTGACGGCATGGGAGAAAGCTGGACTGGTAGCCGCCGCCGAAAGCTATTCGTTTTTTGATCTCCTCCAGATTAAAAAGGTGCGAGATCTCTGTGCCCGCAAAGTGCGTCCGGCAGTGATCCGGCAATCCCTCGAAGCCATGCAAAAGCAGGTTGCGGGGATGGAGAACCCGCTTCTGGAAGCGGGAGCATTTTCGGCCGGTCACCGGATAGCATTCCGTCACCAGGGGAAAGTGCTCGAACCCATCGCCGGACAATTCATGTTCGACTTCTCCACCGGTCCGCGGGTAGTAAACAGCACAACCGTTTCGATCAGCCCCGATCCCGCTTCCGCGGACGTGGCAGAATTATTTGCTCGCGGCATCGCCTTCGAGGAAGATCCCAACAGCCAATCGCAAGCTGTCGAGATGTACGAGCAGGTGCTCGAACTCGATCCCGACCATGCTGCCGCGCATATCAATCTCGGCACGCTGCATTACAACCGCCAGGAATATGCCTTAGCGGAGAAACATTATCGACGGGCCATTGAGATTGACCCTCGCTATGCGCTGGCTTATTTCGATCTAGGCAACGTGCTGGACGAAACCGGGCGGGTCGCTGAGGCCATCCAGACCTACAGCACGGCATTGCAGCTCGCGCCCACGTACGCCGACGCACATTACAATCTTGCGCTGGCCTACGAGAAAGTGAAGGAGCCACGTAAGGCCCTGAAACACTGGCGAGCGTATGTGAAGCTAGATACTGTCGGTCCATGGTCAGTGCATGCTCGAAACCAGATCCAACGAATCCTGCAGGCGGACGGACTGAAACTCATTTACGGCGGCAAGCGAAACTAACTGGCCTTCCGCTAGGGGCTGATTTGCCGACCTTTCAAAACATATCCCGGTGCTAAAATTTAGGGTTCGCTACCGAAAGTAGTCTGAAGGTAACCCCATGCCAGAAACCACGCTCCAAACCCCATCGCTTTCTCCGCTGACCTCCTTCACCGAAGACGAGATCATGTTTCGCGACAACATTCGCCAGTTTGCCGACGAGAAAGTCCGGCCGCTGGTCAAGGAGATGGACGAAAAGGGCGTCTTCGACAAAGACCTGATCCAGCAGTTCTTTCAGCTGGGACTGATGGGTATCGAGATTCCCGAACAATACGGCGGTGGCGGCGGCAAGTTCTTTGAGGCGATCCTGGCGGTCGAGGAAATGTCGCGCGTGGATGCTTCCGCCGGCGTCGTAGTCGACGTACAGAACACGCTGGTCAACAATGCCTTGCTGCGCTGGGGCAGCGAGGAACAGAGAAAGCAATATCTTGCCGCGCATGGCGGCCGACACCTGCGGCGCCTATGCGCTAAGCGAAGCCGGATCAGGATCCGACGCCTTCGCCTTGCAGACCCGCGCAACCCTGAAGGGCAGCGACTACGTTCTGAACGGACGCAAGCTCTGGATCACGAACGGCAAGGAAGCCGGCCTTTTTGTTTTATTCGCTACGCGTCGATCCCGCGGCTGGCTACAAGGGGATTACCGCATTCGTCATCGAGAAAGACTTTGCCGGGTTCACCGTGGGCAAGAAGGAAGACAAACTGGGGATTCGCGCTTCGTCCACCTGCGAATTGATTCTCGAAGACTGTCGCGTACCGAAGTCGAATGTCCTCGGCGAAGTGGGCAAAGGGCTACAAGATCGCCATCGAGACCTTGAACGAAGGCCGCATCGGAATCGGAGCGCAGATGGCTGGAGTGGCACGTGGCGCCTGGGAATACGCGGCGAAGTATGCGCAGGAACGCAAACAGTTCGGCAAGTCGATCGCCGACTTTCAGGGCATCCAGTTTCAGATCGCGCAGATGGCCACCGAAATCGAAGCGGCGCGGCTGATGGTGTATAACGCGGCGCGGATGAAAGATGCCGGGCGTGCCCTTCGTAAAGGAAGCCGCGATGGCCAAACTATTCTGCTCGCAGGTGGCGGAGCGGGTGACCTCGCTGGCCATAGAAATTTACGGCGGCTACGGGTTCACCAAAGACTATCCGGTAGAGAAATACTGGCGCGATTCCAAGATCGGCAAGATCTACGAAGGCACATCGAACATGCAGTTGGCGACCATTGCCAAGCTGGTGATGGGTGGCGGCAAGTAATCACGGCCCAAATCGACGAATCCACCCCAAAAACTGGATATTTCTTGTTTGGCTCTGCTTACGAATGAGACGCCCGCCCGTCGAATCGGCGGGTCCTCGCTGTTTGCTTGAGTCCTCAAACGGCCATTGTCCTGAATCGCGCAATAGTTTTCAGGCACAATCCAAAGGAATAACGACGATGAAACGAATAACAAGCGTTCTGGCGATCGTGATGTGATGATTTCGGCTTCGTGTGCTGACCTGCAACGGCGCAGGCGCCAGGTACCGCGACGTCGGATCCGGAAAAGAGTCACCGAACTTCTTCCCGGTCTGGACAAGCAGTTGATCGACACACCGCCGACCCATGCACCGATTTCTTCAAGTATGCCTGCGGTAATTTTTCCAAGCTGTATCCCATCCCGAACGATCGTTCAGGCTATTCCACCGGCGCCATGATCGCCGAGCACACCGAGCACGTTCTGCACGCCATGCTGGAAAAAGCGCCGCAGGGTGGCGCCGGCCGAAGCGCGAACGAGCAGAAGATCGGCGACGCTTACGCCGCCTGCATGGATGTGGACGCCATCAACAAGAGAGGATTGACGCCGCTGCAACCGGAACTTGATCGCATTGCCGCGCTCAAGAGCAAGGACGAACTTGCCCGAACTTCTCGCGCACTTTCAGCTGATTGGAGTGAACGCTTTTCTCGACTTTCGGCGAACAACAGGACTTCAAGGATGCGCGGAAGCAGATTGCCGTGGTCGATCAGGGAGGCCTGGGGCTTCCCGAACGCGACTACTATTTCCGCACCGGCGATGCGCCGAGAAAACCCGGGCCCAGTATGTGCAGCACATCACCAACATGCTGAAGCTTGCGGGTGAGCCGGAAGCCAAAGCCAGCCAGCGATGCGCAGGCCATCATGAAACTCGAAACCGCGCTGGCCAAAGTTTCCATGGACGTCACTTCGCGACGCGATCCTAACAAGGTCTACCACCTGATGCCGGTATCCGAACTAGCGACTCTGGCTCCGAATGTCGCGTGGAAGCGCTTTCTGACGGCATCAGGCGCTCCTCCGGTCACCGAACTTAATGTCACCGATCCTGAATTCTTCAAGGGTCTGAACGCCTTGCTCGCCGATCCACCGATCTGGAAACGATCAAGACATATTTGCGCTGGCAGACTGATTGCTTCCACCCCGGGCTACGTGTTGCCCAAGGCGTTTGACGACGAAGACTTCGATTTTTACGGCCGCAAGTTGAGAGGACAGCCCGAACAGAGAGCCCGCTGGAAGCGCTGTGTGCAGGCAACCGACGCCGGACTGGGCGAGGCACTTGAGCGAAGTCTATGTCGCCCAGGAATTTCCTCCAGCGAACAAGCAGGCCACGCTGCAAATGGTGAAGGACATCGAGGCCGCGATGGACCAGGACATCGACACTCTGGACTGGATGAGTCCAGCGACCAAGGTTCGCGCCAAGGAGAAACTGCGCGCCGTCGCCGACAAGATCGGATATCCCGATCACTGGCGAGATTATTCCGCGCTGAGCATCGCGCGGGACGACGCTTTCGGGAACGCGCTGCGCGCCACCGAATTTGAGAACCGGCGCCAGCTGGCGAAGATCGGCAAGCCCGTCGATCGCGGAGAGTGGCTGATCACTCCGGCCACCGTCGATGCCTATTACAACCCCAGCATGAACGACATCAACTTCCCGGCAGGCATTCTTCAGTCCCCGCTCTATGACAGTCAGCGCCTCGGATGCCTCGAACTACGGCCACATTGGCGGCGTCGTAGGCCACGAACTTACCCATGGATTCGACGACCAGGGACGCCAATTCGATGCCAACGGAAATCTCGCCGACTGGTGGACGCCGGAGGACGGAAAAAAGTTTGACGAAAAAGCCGACTGCGAAGTGAAGGAGTACGGCAACTTCGTCGCGGTCGACGACGTGAAGGTCAACGGCAAGCTGACGCTTGGGCGAAAACACCGCCGACAACGGCGGACTGCGGCTGGCCTACATCGCCTTTCTGGCCGACGCGAAGAGGAAAAACATCGACCTGGACAAGAAGCAGGATGGCTACACTCCGATCCAACAATTCTTTCTGGGGCACGGACAGAGCTGGTGCGGCAACACGCGTCCCGAACAGCTTCGCCTGCAGGTGCAAACCGATCCGCACTCGCCCCGGCAATTTCGGGCGAACGGCGTGGTGCAGAACATGCCGGAGTTCGGCCAAGCCTTCGGCTGCAAAGCCGGTCAGCCCATGATGCCGGTCAATGCCTGCCGGGTGTGGTGAAGAGCTCTCGAATAGAAGACGCGGCCATGCTTTTTGTGCACGGCCGCGTTTTTCCTCTTTGCTCTTTCAACTTCCCTGGGACCTACCGGGGTGGTGGTGCAGGTGCGCTCGAGGCCGCTCCGGGCGTGATCTGGGTTCCGATCACATCGCCGGAAACGATCATCTCCACGCGGCGATTGAGTTTCCGGCCTGCGGCGGTGCTGTTGTCGGCCACCGGATTTCCCTTGCCCAAGCCGCGGGCAATCACGTTGTTGATAGAAACGTTGTTGTCGACCAGATAGTCGCGTACCGAAGCCGCCCGTTTTTCAGATAACGTCTGATTGTAGGAATCGCTGCCGATGCTGTCAGTGTGACCCTCGATTTCCAAACGCAGGTCCGGATAGGCCAGAACAATTCCTGAAATCCTCGCCAACCGCTCGCGGGCCGCCGGCTTCAGAGTGTAACTGCCAGAGTCAAACAGCACATCGGGCATGCTCACAACCAGACCGCGTGGCGTATCTCTGGTCTCCAGCACCTGATTGAGCTGGTTGAGCAAACGCTGCCGCTGCTCTTCCTTCTGACGAATCGCTTCGGCGGCGGCCGCTTGAGGCTTTCTGTTGGTCGGCCAGGGCGGCGGTACGTGCGGCGTCGGCCTGGGCCTGCTGCAGTTGAGCCTCGGCCTGAGCCTTCTCAGCGGCTGCCCGATCGGCTTCTGCCTGAGACCGTCTGCGGGCATCGTCTTCCGCCTGAGCGTTGGCTTTGGCTTCGGCTTCGGCAGACGCCTGGGCGTCGGCTTCAGCCTTTTGCTGCCGATCCAGCATGGCCTGCTTTTCTTTCGCGATTCGCTCCTGCTTCCTTTCGACGCAAGCGTCAGGACTCGTGCATCTTCAGCCATCTGAGTTGCGCCGCGGGCGGCCGTTCCGATCGGTGTCTTTCCCTGTTTGCGACTCAGATAGTCTTCTGCCCGATTCAAGATAGTCCTGGGCTTTCTGCAAACTGTCTGGGGCATATTGCAGCGGCGCCGGCCGCCTTCGCGATGGCCACGGCGTTACGTGCTTCGAGCAAGGTAAGAGGCGTCTTAGGCTCGGCTGTCGCCGAGGGAAGCTGACCTGCGCGGCATGTCAATGGTGTACTGTCCGCCCTCGAGCATGTCGAATCTTGGCATCGATCGCTTCCTCAAAGCCCTTGGTTTCCTTGCGGATAATGTTTTCGGCCACAATTTCATTGCTCGGCCGGGTCACGGAGAAATACGGCTCGGCAGTCACGATCAGGCCAAACGCCTGCAAATCAGTGGTGACATCCACGCTGCTCTTTCCGTTGTCGTCGGGAACAATCTCGCCCAGATTGTTGGCTCGTCCCTCGGGCGTGATCGCCCAAAGAACATAGGTCAGGAACTGGGGACCAATCTTCCTCGGCGATCCCATGCGCGAAAGGTCAACATTGATCTGCAAACGGCCATTCTTGCTGTCAACCTTGGCCCTGCCCCTGATCTCTGGCATAAGGTCGGTACCTGCCATATCAACGGTGGTCGAACCTCCCCGGTGGCGGTAGTTCACAGCCTTCGTAGTTCGCGAGACCACATTTACTCGGAAAACCGGGGTCTGGTCCATCTTTTCGGGAGGGGTATTTTCCTGCTGCGCCGCCGCGCACACAGCCAGCAGCAATACGCAACATAGAGGCTCGAAATATTTTCATGATTGCATTCCTTGTGGTCAGGTACGTTTGATGGTGCAGGACCGCTAAGCGTCGTTCTTCATTCTGATACTTCGGGATATCGTTCCGGGAGTGCCTTTGCAAGCTACCGTCAGGCGTCCAAAAGCGCCTCATTCCTACAGGATTTCCCCGACGACAATGTAAAGAAATATCTGGAAGTCCGGCGCGAAACCCTTACTGGTGACGGCTTTCGCTGAGGCTTGAGCGCCTTCGTAACCCGACGAGGTTACCTATTATGTGCAGCAAATTGCACGTCGCAGACCTCGTGAGTCGCTTCTAGACACTCTGTAACTCACGTGACTGTAACCGTTTAGCGAATTCCGCTTCGTTGGTGTGTCAGCTGCTTTCCTTACTGTGCCCGAGACGCTAACGGGCAACGGATCGGGGTGCAATTTGTCGAACATGCTGGGGGATGAGCTAGTCAGCAAGCCAAAACGCACTCTACTTCCTGTACTGACCGTCCTGTTTCTGATTTCTTACGGTCTGCTGACCATGCTGGTCGTGGAACAGTCGAAAACCATCGATTCGCAGCGCAGCCTTATTCAGAACTTGTTTCAGGACAGCGTTCAGTTGACGACCCTGAAGGGCAAGGCGATTCAGAAGCAGAATGCTGAGGCCCAAGCCCGTTTACAAAATAAGGCTCCGGCCGCTCGACCTGCGCCTCAGGCGGATGCGCCGGCGCAGAACCGCAATTCCAGCAAGTTTCGTAGGCTGCTTCCCCAGAGGCCCCCGAAGGACACGTCTGGGGAAGGCGACCAGCGCCGAATGTTGATCTCTATTTAGTTGTTTGGACCAGGCAGCTCCCATGAAACTAATCGCAACATTATTGTTGTCAGTTTCGCTGCAAGGCTTCTATCGCCTCCCGCAGGTAAAGCCACCCTCGGACCCTCACGTCGCCCAGCAACCGGCTCGTAAGGGCGGTCGCTGGTACCTGGCCGATAACGGGCACGCAGTGTACTGCTACGGCCCTGTTCGGGTGCTGCCGCAGCCCGAAGGCGGCCTTCAGCGCGTGGCCACATTCTGTCAGGGCGAAAGAAACGTCGTTCCACTAAGAGACTAAGATTCACCCGGTGGGGCTGGCGCCCTAGCCCGCCGCAGTTGACCTGAAGATGCTTAATTTCATACTCTCTACGGTTTCTATCTGGTCGAAGCGGGATGTAGCCTGCAGGGGCTAGCCTTCGGCTCGTCCAGAAAATAGCCCACCCGATTCTCATCCCACCTTCGTCTGCCTGTCGGACTTAGGCCGATCCTTCACTCGGATCACGAACTTCAATCCCGACCAGACTTCATTCACCGCACAAACTTTCACATCCACGAACCCGGCCAGCCAAACCAATTCGACGCACATCGTTTTCATTTAGATCTGCCGCGAATGCCGGAGGTCTTTTTGGGCCAGCTTACCCACAACATTCCAGCAGGCGCCAATCGCCGGGCGAAAAGGGGAAACTGCTCCTTCATCTCCGCCTGGCTCTTGACGAAGATCATGGCGAAATCGAGCTTATCTTCTTGCCATTTTCACGAACTGGCACATGGAAAGATCTTTTTTCAACTCAGTTTTTACGTCGCCGGGCAAGGCGAAGAAATCAACCTTGAATTGTGGTTTGATTCCAAGCTTTTGAGGAAGAGGAGTGCCGGAATATCCCGCCATGCAAGCGCCTATTGTGTCGGAGCGTAGTAGCCGCGCCGGCTGCGGACGCGCAGGTTTTTGTGGTTCTGCGCCAGAATCTCGATGGTGTGATAGCGGCCATCGGTGCGGAGATCGGCGGGTTTGTAAGAAAGCGCGTACTGGCTGCGCAATTCGTCCTGAATTTCGACGAAAGCATTGGCCACATCGTTCAGCTGAAAAGGGAAGAAGGCGCGGCCGCCGGTAGCGTCGGCGATGCGCTCCAGAACTTTGTCTCCGGTATGGCGGCTCCCCGTGACGTTGGTGCTGATGGTGTAAATGATCACTTCAGCGCGTTGCGCCATGTCGATCGCTTCTTCGCGCGTGACGTGGCTCATGTTGTCGTCGCCGTCGCTCAGCAGAATGATCGCGCGGCGCACCGGGCCATTCTGTTGTTCCTTCAGCAGCTTGTCGCGGGCAGGCAAAATACAGCGCGTCGTACATAGCAGTACCGCCGCCGGGCCGGAGCGCGCGAACTCCGCGAGAAAGCGATTCCGTATTGTCGGTGAAATCCTGGGTGACTTCCGGAGTGACATCGAAACCGACCACGAAGGCCTTGTCGTATCGGGGCCGGACCGTCTGGTTGAGAAATTCAATGGCCGCTTCCTGTTCGAACTTGAAACGGTCGCGCACCGAGTTGCTGGCGTCGACCAGCAAGCCCGACCTGCAGCGGCAGCTCGGTCTCGTTGTGAAAACTGCGAATCTGCTCGGCGGGGCGGTTGTCATCGATGACCGAAAAATCGCCCTTGGCCAGATTCTTTACGTAGCGGCCATGCTTGTCGGTGACGGTGAACACGACGTTCACTTCATTCACCGTCTTGGTGATCGTGGTGCCAGGATCGTCGTCTGCTGGAGCCGTTGAAGATTGGGTGGTGCGAGGCGGAGTTCGATGGCCAGCGCGGCGGCTGCTCGCTGTAGTCTCCGGCTGTGGAGCCGGATTTGCGGGTCGGGTGAAGCTGGGCTTGGGCAGGCGGGCGGGCGGAGGCGGCTTGGGCTTGCTCCGTTGCTCCTGGACCGCCGAAGGCGCGGAAGGCAGATTGTCCTGCCCTGAGCTTTGGGCAAATAGCACTACCGCCACCGAACAACATGCTGCCCAGCAGCAAAATAACGCCGCGAAACTTCATGCACCCTCAATTATACAGCCGTGGTGCAAAGCACCTGAACATGCTTGCGCGCAGGAGCCGAGTCATTTGTAGCAGCCGCCTTGTGGCCGGTCTGCCTCGGGCAGGCACGATTGCCTGCGGATGTCGAGCTCTACTTCTTCCCGGCTAGTCGAGTTTGCTGCAAGAAATCCTCCAGCTCCGCTGGCAGCGGGGCGGAGAAGGACAAGACTTTCTCCGCTGCGCGGATGTTGAAATTGCAAAGCGGCGGCGTGCAGAAAATTTCTGGGAAGAGAAACGCTTGCGCTTCCGGCCTGGCCGCGAAGACTCGCGAGGCGCGCCGTAAAGCACGTCTCCGACCACCGGATGTCGCAGCGATGCCAGATGGACTCGAATCTGGTGAGTGCGTCCCGTATCGATCTTTACTTCGAGCAGACGTGAATTTTCCGTACGGCGAATCCAGCTTTCGCTGCACGCGTGTAGTGGCGTGATGGCTTCGCGTCCCGCCTGGACGGCGCGTCGTCATGCGAGTGCGCCGTACGCGGTCGCGGCTGATGCTGCTGCTGATGGTTCCGCGATCTTGCTTCAACCAGCCGTGTACCAGAGCGATGTATTTTTTCTTGACCTGCCTGCTCGACGAACTGGGCTGCCAGCCGGCGATGCGCTTCGTCGCTCTTGGCCACCACCAATCAGACCGCTGGTGGCCTTGTCCAGGCGATGCACGATTCCCGGACGCAGTTCGCCGCCCACTGACGACAGTTGGCCGAAGTGATGCAGCAGCGCATTTACCAGTGTGCCGCGATTGCGTTCGTCTTCAGTCGCGCCGGCTCCGGCGTGCACCGTCATGCCCGCCGGCTTGTTGACTACCGCCAGGTCGGCGTCTTCGTAAACGATGTCCAGCGGAATGTCTTCCGCCATCGCGCGCAGAGGCGCGGCTGTGCCGTCGACCAAGGACAGAAATGCGCTCACCACCGCGAAGACGCTAGAGAGGCTTTGCGCGGCCGAATCGTTCACCAGAACCAGTTTTTGGGAGATGAGTTGCTGTACCCGGGCACGGCTGGTTTCGGGAAGGTGCGCGACCAGAAACTGGTCGAGCCGTTTGCCGGCATCGTCGGCGGTCGCGGAAATCAGAAGTGGAAATTGAGGCATGTGGGCGCGGGCGCCACCGCCCGTGCTCGTCCCCGGCAGGGCGACGATTTCTCTGCTCGTAATGAGTCGACCTACCGCTGGGCGTGCGCCGGAACCGCTCGGGGCGACGACTTCAGCCACCAGATCAATCCGCCCGTAATCACCAGGCAAATCGAAATCAACTGGGTTCCGGTCATGATTCCGCCGAAGACCGAACCGCGCCCCGGATCGTCGCGAATGAATTCCAGAAAATAGCGTGCGATGCCGTACAGAATCAAGATACGCCGCCAGCACCTGTCCATCGAATTTCTTGCGCTTGAACAGCCACATCAGAATAAAAAAGTTTGCCAGCTCGACCGCTGCTTCGAAAAGCTGTGTGGGCTCGAGCGGTATGCCCAGCGGAGTGTAGGAATTCAGATTGGCGATCGGATTGGTGAAAGTCACTCCCCAGAAATGACTGGTAGGCTTGCCATAGCAACAGCCGGCGGCAAAGCATCCCACTCGCCCGATGGCGTGTCCCAAGGCGAGACCGGGCGCAAAGGCGTCCCAGGTGGCCAGCGCCGGCATGCGATGCTTGCGGATGTACCAGACCGCTGCGACCGCCGCACCGATCAGCCCGCCGGAAAATACGCCACCTGCCTGCAGCGTGCTGACCAGCTGAAAATGTCGCCGGGATGGGTCGAGTAGTAGCCCCAGTCGTTGACGATGTACAGAATCTTGGCGCCGACGATGCCGCACAGAACGACCATAACGCCCAGATTCCAGGCGTCGTCCGGATTGATTCCCTGCTTGCTGGAGTTGCGGACGCTGATCCACAGTCCGAGCAGCACGCCGGTAGAAACCAGCAGCCCGTAAGTGGGAAGGAAAAACTTGCCGATATGAAAAAGTTGCGGAAACACTGATTAGATTTAGATGCGTTGCCAAAGGAATTTGTTACAGCTCAAGTTTAGCAGGTAGGAGGCACGATCGGTCAGCAGGTCACGAATCGCCTGCAGCGAGAATTGAGAAGCCGACCCACTGTGCCGTGTGACGGGCCGAGAATGAACCCGTCGGTAGACGTTGGGTGCCCGCCGAGACCCATTAGGCATCTCCGCATGGCGGAGCGTTGCACACCGGATCCTAGTTCGAGTCGAGCTCCCGTTCATTCAGCATTGGTTCAAAAATCGGTTACCGCCATCACCAACCCGGCAGGTCGGCTTTCAGTCAGGATGCTAGGGTAAACATCCCCGCATTGGCAATAGGGAGGGCGTAAAAAGTTGGCAATCCGCTTGCCAGCGACTTTCGTAAGTGGAGATTACGGCAAACCATGAACCACGAAGGACACGAAGTTCGCACGAAGGGCATTTTGCTTTCCTTCGTGATCACTTGGTGTCCTTGGTGGTTGACCGCTTCAGATCAGTATCTATCCGGCCCTGCGTTTATCTCCCAGCACTTCATCGAGCGCGCTGGAAAGATGCTGGGCGCGACGCAGATAGTCGCCCGATCCAGCATCCTGATTACGTTTCACCAAGTGATATTCGTCGGCGATATTCAAGGCCGCCAGCACGGCCAGGCGCGCCGTATCCACGGTGTGGGTCTGTTCCGCCACGGCCCGCATCTTGCCGTCCACGTACTCGGCCAGCTTGAGAATGTAATCCGCATCCGAGCCGCGAAGATTGTAGGGCTGGTCGAAAATCTCCACCCGGACAGCATTGTTGCTGGGATCCTTGATCGCGGGATGCTTCGTGGCCGTTGCCATAATTGTTTCTCCTCAGGACGGAGATCGACCGGATCAGCTGACCGCCTGCTCCTCGGAAATCGATTCGATCTGTGCCCAGCATCTTCTCCACCCGGCCGCGAATCTCCTCCCGTTCCTTGCGCAAGCCGCACCATCTCGCGGCGCAAACTGTCCAGCTCTTCTTCGCGCTCTTCCAATTGCTGGCGCAGACGCTGCGTATCGCGCTCCGCTACCGCACGGGCCTCTCGCGCCGACTTGTACATCTCAATGGTGCGATAAACTTTCTCTTCGAGCGCCTGAAAATCGTCAGCCGGAACCTGCGGCAGATACCCCTTCAGCCATTCTCACAGACATGGATGCCACCACTTCCTCAGGAGAAATTGGGAACTTGAGCGCAGTATACCGCAGAAACCTGTGCATGAAGCAAGGGATAAGATGCTTTGTAGGTGCGGAATTTGGTCAGTGCGGCCTTGAGTGTAGACCTTGAGGCTATTGTCATTGTGGCCGAATTCATCGACGGCGATCTGTTTTCGGCTGCAACGGAGTCTCGCGCGATATCGCCTCGCTGCGGCGGCAATGTGGCGGTCGCTATTTCGGGAATCTGCAGTTTCCGGAGACGCTCTGCCGCAGCATCCAGCGTCTCGTCGCGCTTGCAGAAGGCAAATCGCACCTGTTGTGACCCGTCCCGCGCCATCGTTGTAGAAACTCGATCCCGGCACCGCTGCCACTCCAATGTCTTTCACCAGATATTTGGTGAACTCGAGATCATTTTCAAAACCGAAGGCGCTGATGTCGGTCATCACGTAATAAGCGCCGCGTGGACGGAAGCAGCGAAAACCAACTTCGTCCAGACACGGGCATCAGACGATCCCGCCGGTTGCGATAGCCTTCCGCCAGTCCCTGATAGTAGGCAGGCGGAAGACCAAGGGCGATGGCTCCGGCCTCCTGCAACGGTGCTGGCGCGCCGACGGTCAGAAAATCGTGCACCTTGCGAATTGCATCGGTGATCGCGGGCGGTGCCACAGCCCATCCCACGCGCCAGCCAGTCACGCTGTAGGTCTTCGACAAGCCATTGATCGTGATCGTGCGCTCGCGCATTCCCGTCGAGCGACGCCATCGAAATGTGCTTCGTGCCGTCATAAAGAATGTGCTCGTAAATTTCATCCGTGATGGCGAGCACGTTGAATTCTACGCACAAAGATCGCGAATCAATTCCAGTTCGCTGCGGCTGAAGACCTTGCCCGTAGGATTGTTTGGTGTATTAACGATGATCGCCTTGGTGTGATCGTGAAACGCCGCCCGCAACTCATGTTCGTCGAAAGTCCATTCGTCCTTCGGATGTTTTTGGTGGACGCAATCTTACGAAGCGCGGCTTGGCTCCGGACAGGATCGCGTCAGGGCCATAATTTTCGTAGAACGGTTCGAAGATGACGACCTCATCGCCGGCATTACACACCGCCAGCAAGGTGGCAGATCATGGTCTCGGTCGAGCCGCAACACACCGTGATTTCGCGCTCGCGGATCAACCTTGATGCCCTGCCATAGTTCCATTTGACGGGCAGATCGCATCGCGGAGCGCTCTTCGCTCCCCACGTGATCGCGTACTGATTGACGTCCGCGGCAATAGCTTCCTGGGCCGCGCGTTTGATTTCTGCTGGAGCAGGAAAATCTGGAAATCCCTGGGACAGGTTGACTGCGCCATGCAGCATGGCTTGGCGCGTCATGTCGCGAATCACGGATTCCGTAAAGTGCGAAACTCTTCCGCTTACAAAAAGCTTTTGGCCGGTCGTCGTCTCTGGCATGAAACGTCAGCCTAGCACAACAGGTCGCGCATCGCCGGATCGAGACTATGCGTCAGTCAATCGCAACTTCGCTGGGGAGCAAACGAATCTTGGGCAGCGATAGACCGACCGCGATAAGCCATATGAAACCCGGAAAGCGTACCAGCGGAATAAGAAATAGCAGGTTTGGAATAACCAGATGCAGCCAGCTCAACTCACCTGCCACCGCCAAGGCCAGTCCTAGAATTATGATCCACTTCGGCAAGAGTTTTAGGAACGCAGCAGGAACCGAGACTCCTGCCATGAATAGTCCCATGGGAACGGAAAAACCTGGACCTCCGAAAGCATAAGAAAAGTAATAGAGCGCCAGCAGAACCGATGGAGTCTGCACTACGTTGGGGTGGATCATCGCCCAAACCGCAAAGCTCGCTGCCATTCCGTCGAAAACTGTCAAGAATCCCCCGAAAAGGGCGATCCATGGACCCGCCGATCGTGCGCCCAGAAAACGCAGACGGCCTACCGTTGCAGGCAAAATAATCCGAGACAGATCGTCGCGCCGAACTGAAGAAACAGGCAAATGAGAACCGGGCGGCCGTGAGTTTGAAAATAGGACACGATCACATCCGAAGGCTCCCACGGCCCCGGCCAATATGGCTTCGCCGCCATTGCGGTGACCGGATATAGCCCGGCGTTGAACAGTAACGCATAGAGGATGGCCAGAAGTCCCAGTGGAGGTCCGGCGTCGCGTCGGGTGTGATTGGCGGCGGTGTCCGTGAAGGTTAGCTCAAGAAATAATCAACATCAATTTGGCGAATGCAGGGCACGGCTTTCCCCTTGAAATTGGCGTTGCCCGGAGCGCAACCAGAACTCGATCACCAATGTGTTGATCGAAAAGCCGATCCAGAAGGCAATTCCGAAGAACTGGCGTGGTTCAAGATGTGTGAGACGGCTGGTGGCAAAAAAGAGGCCCATCACAGGCCTGGTGGTCGCGATTCCCAACAGGATCACGATGGCCCGTGTCATCCACCGCCTCTTCAGATTTTCGTTATTGCTGCGCTTATAGGTGAACGCCCGAAATAGCGAGAATAGGAATAAGGTGTTGAAGAAAAGAACGGCTGATCGTTCAACCCATCCACCCACTGGATGCGCGTCCATTGCATACGCGGTCAATCCGACCACCGCTCCCAGCGGGTACAACAGGCGCTCCAGCAAAACGTCCTTACCGGAGACCTGAAACACAACAAAGGGGGCGATTACCACGAAAGCTAACGCGGGGAGGATGTGAGCTAATGTAAGCGCTGCATGCGACGCGAAAACCGCGTCAAGTGCAGCCATTTGAGGAGGGACATCACGCGGCGGATAGGCGAGAGCATACAGACGCCGGAGAACAACCGCAACCGAAATGACGGTACAAATCCAGAAACCAATATTCCACCAACGAGGATAGGAATTTCTCGTGGCCGGGCCCGGAAATTTGGTCAGTCTAGGTTGACGGTTCGACATCTTTCCTTCCCCGAACTCAAACATCCTAACATTTAATTTTACAGTATGTAAAGTTAAACTCTTAGATTAATATACCCGCGGTGAAGCTAGAAGAAAGGCCTTCGTGTAAGCGGCCCTACTCTCTCGGGAGGCGCCAGGGCCTATCTGATGACAGGCGACAGAGAATCTTAGCCGTTGCGCGACAACGCCTTGAGTCCGATGGCTTTCTCCATCTGACCCTTAATGCCCTGGCTCGTGAAAGCGGCGTCACCCGGCAGACAATCTATAACCTGTTCGGAACGAGGGCTGGCCTTTTCGAAGCGCTTTTTGATCAACTTGCTGTGGACGGAGGCATGGGGTTGATGCGGGAGGTCATGCAGCAAGCAGAAGCCGACTCCATGTTGGAAAGCTTTGTCACGGTATTCACCCGATTCTGGAAAAAAGACCGCCTTTTTATCCGCAGGATTCACGGAATCGCGGCCATCGACGCTGAACTCGGGGCCGCAGTGGAAGCCCGGAACCAGCGGCGACGAGCCGCCGCGACCAGAGTCATCGATCGCTTAGGAGTATGGGCCACTGACGTAGATGCGAGAAATGAAAAGATCGCGGTGCTCTGGGCGATGACTTCTTTCGAATTTTTCGACGCCCTGGCCTCAAGCTGTGGTGCCGTCGACCAAGCTGCCGATCTGGTGTGGTCGATGGTGAAGAGAGAACTTGAGCGATAGCGGTCGGGTGAACAGGAAAATGATTGCTGGCTTCGGTTAAATCACCAGCAAACTAAGCAGTCTCGCGCCCTGCCACCTCCTCCAATCCTCGCTCCTTTATTTCGATTTCGCGCATCCTGAACTTCTGAATCTTTCCCGTCACCGTCATCGGAAAGTCGTCCACGAACCGGATGCATGCTGGGGAATTTTGAAATACGCAATCTGACCTTCACAGAAATCGCGAATCTCCTCCTGCGGTGGCGCTCTTGCCTGGCTTTCAGCCGTATCCATGCCACCACCACTTCGCCCAGTCGCTCATCGGGAATTCCGACTACCTGAACCTCCGCTACTTTCGGATGCGTGTACAAGAACTCTTCCACCTCTCGCGGATAAACATTCTCGCCGCCGCGAATGATCATGTCCTTGGCTCGGCCCGTCAGGTGAATGTATCCATCCTCATGCATCACGCCGAGATCTCCGGTATGCAGCCAGCCCTCGCGATCTACGCTCGAGCGGTAGCTTCAGGCTCGTCGTCGTAACCCTTCATTACCATGTATCCGCGCGCACACACTTCGCCTTGTTCGCCGATCGGCACGTGTGCTGTCGTCGATCGTGGACACAATCTTCATTTCGGTGCAGGGCAGCGCTTTGCCAACAGTCGAGACTCGGAGTTCGACCGGATCGTCTGGCGTCTGACATCGTCACCACCGGCGTGCTCTCGGTCTGACCGTATCCGATGGTCAGTTCGTTGCAATGCATCTCGCACATCACGCGCTTCATTACCTCCACTGGACAAGGCGCACCCGCCATCATTCCGGTGCGCAAGCTCGTCAGATTGAAGTTTTTGAAATCGGGAAGGCCCAACTCAGCAATGAACATGGCGGGCACGCCGTACAAGCGACGTTACTTGTTCTGCCTCAACCGCTTCGAAGCGCGGCGCGGGCATCAAATGTCCAGTTCGGAAGAACAATCGCGGCCCCGCTCGCCAGCGCTGACATCGTCCCGATGACGCATCCGAAGCAGTGGTACATCGGCAAAGGAACGCAGATGCGATCGCGCTCGGTGAAGCGCATGCCTTGCGCCAGCATCCTGCCGTTGTTCACCTGATTGCGATGCGTGAGCATCACACCCTTGGGCGTTCCGGTGGTTCCCGAGGTGTACTGAATGTTGGCGACGTCCTCGGGCTGAATCGAAGGACGGGCATCGCATTCGGCGTGTTGAAATTCTTCCCAGCTCTGCCGTGCCGAAAACGATCACGTGTTCGAGCGGCAGACTTTGGTCGCACACCTGGCTTCCTTCAAGGATTTGCGAGTAATCGGCGCGGCCGTCACGCTCCCACAGAAAAAGCGCCTTCATGCGCGACTTTCGCAAAGTGAATGCCAGACTCGTGTGTGCGATACGCGGGATTGACATTCACCAGAATCGCTCCGGCACGTGCGCAACCGAGGTGCAGCATCACCCATTCCACGCAGTTGGTGGACCACAAACCGACGCGATCTCCTGGCCTGATTCCGAGCGACCAAAGACCTCGGGCGACACAGTCCGCCAGATCGCGTAATTCGCGCCAGGTATATCGTTTTGATTGATGACGGGAAACCAGGGCGAGGCAGTCGCCGTAGCGCTCGACAGTCTCATCGAGCACCTGCCCGATCGTTTTCTCCCACAACGGCTGATCCGGACCACGCGAGTAGCTAAGCATCAGGACGCCTCCAGGCCGTCCGGGGATTTTAGCTCAATTCCTGTTCTGCCAACTGTTTTCGTCATCTCGAGAATGGCTTGTGGTTCATTTCGAGAGTCGAATCTGCTGCCCGCGCCAGAGGGACAGCGATTGGTCGGGGCAGGTTGAATCCGGGAGACAGAAACCGGATGACAGTTCTAGTGGCAGTCCCGGCTGACGAACGAAGAACTGCTGCTTGTCCATCTTTGCGGGTACCGCCACGTCGAAGAATCCGACCATCATTTCCTCGATAGGTCTGATCGCCCCACCTGACTGTCGCATCTGGGTCCGGATTGTGGGGATTGTTGCGCGAGTTGTCATACCAGGCGACCGCTCGCAGCCTGGTTCCGGCCGGCAGCAGCCTCGGTTCCGCAAGGCGATAGCTCAACTGCCAATGAAAGTGATAATTCACCCGCAGTATCGGCTCAATCGATCCATCGCCGCCGAACGATGTCGTACTCAAAACGCTTTCCTCGAGATGCATGTGCGGGAAACAGGCTAAGCAGAATCGGCGTCATGGGGCAACGTTCCCTGCGTCTCAACGCGAAAATCATCCGCGCCCGGCGGAATGATAAAAGCATGGTCGTTCAATTGCAGAGTGTCATCACCCGTTGCGTCGGTAGCGTCTTCGCAAACACAAGTCCGATGCGGGTCTGGTCTTGTCCAGCGTGGCCATTGGTTGTGTAATGGATCTGAAACACTATGTCCGAGCCCGCGGGAACGAACTTTGCCATTCCATCCGGCCATCGATCCGGCGAACTGCCCGGCGCATACACCAGGAGCAGATCGCTGGTGGTTCCATGCGCGTCCAGGCGATCTTGCGGATCGCTGGAGCGTTGAAGCCGTGAAAGGCTTGCCAACCGGAGCATGACGCAGCCAGTTGGAAACTGGTGGGCGAATGTAGACCACCGCATGATGAACAAACTGCGGGCTCGAAGGATGCACTTCGGCCATCTGCACCCACTTGTCTTCGGTGAAATGAGTGGGCACGATCTCGTATGTGTATTCTACATCGCCGTCGGACGGGATGATGACCGGCGAAGGCATCTTCAAGACAGCATCCGGTTTCGCGATATTCCAGCCCTCGGTCCATTGGCGAGGTGGCGGCGCATCATGCCGACTACCAGCCGGACTTCCGTTCCTAACCCATGCCAGCACGATTGCGATCTGCTGTTCGCTGAGAGATGGATCGTTTGAGAAGTGTCCAAAGCGAGGGTCGGCGAACCACGGCGGCATCATCTTGTCTTGCACCGCCTTGGCGATCGCAGGTGCCCACCGCCGGTCTGCTCGTAATGTCACCAGCGGCATCGGAGCCACTTCGCCGGGACGATGGCAACTCTGGCAGTGGTCTTGAAGGATAGGAAGAATGTCTTTATAAAAACCTGGCTGTTGATCCTCGGTTTGAGCCGGCGCGAGGAGGCGACGGCAACCGCGCGATGACAAGCGAACTGCACCTAGGGCAAGCAGTTGCGCGAAACGAAATCGCACTTTGCTAGTTTACGCTGGAAGCGAAAGTCTATGCCCTCAGCTTGCCGCCCAGGCCTTTGCAGGGCAGCGATGATCCTGGTGGACCAGCCAGGCTACTTCATCTTCGCGCAGAGTGCGCTCGGACGATTGAAACTGCATTCGCAACAGAAGCGAATATTTTCCTGCCGGAACATTGCCTCCACGGAAAATCTCGACAGTCACCAGCTGGCGTAATTCCGAGATCCCCAGTTCGTTCACTGCACCTGTGATCTTCTCGAACGCAACTCCATCATCGAAGACAAAAGAAAAATCGCGTTCCACTCCCGGGATAGCGGGACAAGGGTTCGTAACGCACGCGGCGCAAGCCATGCGCGTACAACCGGTCCAGATACAGTTCGGCGATGAGAACATCCTGACGCAGCTTGCGAGCGGTGGCGATGTCCGGATGAATCTGTCCGAACTGAGCCACGACTGCCGCCATCCATCAGAGCGCGGGCCGAGCGTCCGGGATGATAATAGTCCGCGGTCTGCGATCGAAAGTCAACGTTCTGTGCTGAAACGGGATGCAGAAGATTTTCCAGGTCGCCCTTCAAATCGAAGAATCCGCCGTCCTGGTTACCCCACTCTTGCGGCTGCTGGTGCGGATGAAGAGGTCATGTCCACCCCATGCAGATGCGTCTTCGGTTCGGTGGTCGCCGCTCCGGCTCGGCTTCGAAAACGCTGCCGGCTTCAAACAGACGCACGTTGTCAGCACCTCGGTTGAGGTTGTAGGCCAGCATGTTGAGCATGCCGGGAACCAGCGAGCTGCGCATGACCGACGCTTCTTCGCTCTGCGGATTGGCCAGTTCAACCACAGGCGCCGAGGAAAACGTCTCCGCGTCTTGGTGAGAAATGAAAGTGAGCGAGACGGCTTCGTTGTAGCCCAGGGCGAGCAGCAAGGCGCGGAGCTTGGCGTCTTTGTCGCATCCGGCGATTCAACTACAGCCCCGGCGAACGCTGGCAGACGTGTTGGCGAATTTATCGTAGCCATGGAGGCGTGCGATCTCTTCCATCAAGATCGATCTCGCGCTCCACATCGAGCCGCCAGCTTGGAATATGTACCGTGAAGTCAGGATCGCCACCCCGCTCCGGCATCAACTCAAATCCAAGCTGCCGGAGGATACGGAATATCTCGTTGGTCTCCAGTTTTTCTCCGAGAATGCGATGCACTTCGGAAAGATGCAAGAGCCACCGGAGCCAGGTCCACCTGCCTGGCGACCGTGTCGATTCTGTCTCCGCTCAGTGTGCCGCCAGCCGATTCCAGAATCAAAGCCGCTACCCGGTCCGATGCCAGCGTAGTGGCCTCGAAATCCGCACCGCGTTCGAAACGATGCGAAGCATCGGTGTGTAAACCGTGACGGCGAGAAGCCCTGCGAACGGTGGAAGGATCGAACCACGCCGCCTCAATAAGGATGTTGCGGGTCTTCTCGGTGATCATGGTGTCGAATCCGCCGATGACGCCAGCGAGGGCAACCGGTTTCACCGCGTCGGCGATGACCAGGTCTTCTGGAGTAAGCTTGCGCTCGACTCCATCTAGCGTTTTGAGGACTTCGCCACTGAACGCCCGCCGTACAAGAATCTTTCCGCCTTCGAGCAGATCGAGATCGAAGACGTGGGTCGGGTGTCCCATCTCCCATAGGGTGTAATTAGTTGCGTCGGCGGCGTTATTAATGGGACGCTGATCCATCAGCGTGAGGCGCTCAACGATGTTCGCCGCTGACGGTCGGATGTTTACATCGCGAATGATGCGAGCGGTATAACGCGCGCATCCGGATTGATCCGTGATCTCCACGCGAAAGCTCTCGCTACCCAGCGATGCCGGCAAGTTGAGTTTCAGCGGTTGCAAAGGCAGGTTGTAAATCACCGAAGCTTCGCGCGCTACGCCGTAGTGGTTCATGGCGTCGGGACGATTGGTGCCAATCTCCATCTCGAAAACGATGTTTTCTCCCTCGCGCCTCATCCCCTCGACGGCAATGCCCACCGAAGTGAGATCCTGCGCCAGGCGGACGTTGTCCACCTTCACATCGACGAACTCGCACAACCATGAAGGAGAAAGTTTCATTTCCAGTTACCTTCAGCCATCAGCGATGTACAGCCAGAGACCTGGCTAGGCTGACATCTGAAAGGCTGACACTTTTAACCAAACTGCTCCAGGAACCTCACATCCCCGCTAAAGAACAGCTGAATATCATCCACGCCATATTTCAGCATCGCGATACGGTCGGCACCCATGCCGAACGCGAAGCCACTGACTTTCCTGGGATCATATTCCACGAAACCGTAGACATTCGGATCGACCATTCCGCAACCGAGAATCTCAATCCATCCTGTTTGTTTACAGGGACGGCAAGGCTCGGAGCCGCGTTTTCCGCTGCCTCCGCAAATGAAGCAGGAAACCATCACCTCCGCACTAGGCTCGGTAAATGGGAAAAATGAAGGCCGAAAACTGGTCTTCACACTTGATCCGAATAGCGCTTTCATGGCGTGATCGAGTGTGCCCTTCAAGTCACGGAATGTAATGTTGGTGTCTACCGCTAGTCCTTCAACCTGGTGAAACATGGGCGAATGGCTGGCGTCGGGTGGATCGTTGCGATGCACGGTGCCCGGAATCACGATCCGGATCGGAGGCTTCATCTTCTCCATGGTACGAATCTGCACCGGAGAGGTATGGGTGCGCAGCAGAAGGCGGTCGCGCTGCCGCTTTGATCCCTGCCCAGCGACGAATAATGTGTCTTGGGTGTCGCGGGCTGGGTGGTTAGGCGGGAAATTGAGCGCTTCGAAGTTGTAATAGTCGCTTTCGATTACCGGGCCTTCCTGCACCGAGTAACCGAGATTGCGAAATACCGAAACGATCTCGTGCATTGTCTTGATCACTGGATGTTCAGCGCCCAGCGGACGGCGCTTGCCGGGGAGGGTAATGTCAACGGCGTCTATTGCTTGTTGGACGGTCGCGGCATTCTTATAAAGATTCTCGGCTCGGTGAACGCCTTCTTCGACAAATTTTTTGATCTCGTTCACACGCTGACCGACGTCGCGTTTGGCATCCTTCGGTGCAGCCTTTAGCCACAGTTGGTTAGTTTCAGTGAGGATCCCATTTTTGCGGGACATCCATCGATCCCGCAGTGTTTTCCAATCGGATTCAGTCTTGACTGCCTGGCATTCCTTTTCCAACGCAGCGCGCAGCTTTTCAACGGCTTTGTCCAGCGCCGATGCGGTGTAGCTCTTCAGCTTGGGAACGGTATATGGCACGTTGATCTGATTTTGTTGCCTTGTCTTGAATTTGGCGTCGTTGCAGTCGTCAAGGGTAGATCCCTCCGAGCTAAAGCCGATTGGAATCAGAACCCACAAATGAACCATATCGGCGCGGGGAACCCCGCGCTCCGATACAACCTTACTGATAGCTGAAGGCTAGTTCTACGCTGCCCCGCCGAGAGCGCCCTTCGCCTGCTCGGCGAGGCTCTTAAACGCGCCCGGATCGTTAACTGCCAAATCGGCCAGGATCTTTCGATCCAGTTCGATTCCACCTTTTTTCAGACCATGAATGAACTGGTTATAGCTCATCCCGTTGAGTTTGGCAGCGGCTCCGATGCGCACGATCCAGAGCGAGCGGTATTGTCGCTTTTTCTGTTTGCGGCCGGAGTAGGCGAACTTCAGACCACGCTCGACTGCTTCTTTAGCGGACCGGTAGAGTTTGGATTTAGTTAGAAAATAACCGCTGGCGCGGTCAAGTATCTTTTTGCGCTTGGCACGACGCTTGGTTCCCCGTTTTACGCGAGGCATGTGTTGCTCCTTTTTGACTTCAGATTATGGCGGCTGGAGGTAGGAGACTTAAAGTCTGTTTGCCTCTTCACACGCCCGGGCCGCGTTTTTCTGCAGCCACCAAGACACGGGCGAAAATCGCCCGCGTAAAGATTCTAGTACGGAATCATTCTCTTGATCTTTGGAGTATCGGCGTCACTTACCAGCACGCCTTGGCGAAGCTTTCCTTTGCGCTTCTGGCTCTTTGATGTGAGCATATGGCGCAAGTGCGAGTGGTGGCGTTTCACCTTCCCCGTCGCGGTCTTCTTGAAGCGCTTCGCCGCGCCTTTATGTGTCTTCATCTTCGGCATAAATTCCTCGGCATTTGGCATCTGGCCTAAGCTGGGCATGCAATCAGGAGACTGCATGCCGAGTATTGAGCGCCAAACACTTCTTTAAAATTAGACTACGCTTGGTTTGCTCGTCCGGGGGCAGACTGCGATTGAGCCGGCTGTTTCTGTCCGGAGTCTTTTTTGGGCGCCAAAATCGCGTGTAACGTATTTCCCTCTTGACGCGGCCGAAACTCAACAATCCCACGATCAGCGATATCTTTGATCAAACGCTCCAGGATTTCTCGTCCCAGACCAGTGCGTGTCATCTCTCTTCCGCGGAAGAAAATCGTGGCTTTAACCTTGTCTCCCTCGTCCAGAAAGCGCAGCACGTGATTCTTTTTCGTCTCGTAATCGTGATCATCCACATTGATGCGGAATTTCACTTCCTTTACCACGATTACTTTCTGGTGCTTTTTGGCCTCTCGCTCCTTCTTCTCCTGCTGGTACAGAAATTTACCGTAGTCCATGATTCGGCATACGGGAGGAGTGGCCGTGGGCGAAATCTCGACCAAATCCAGGTTTTTCTCGCGGGCCAATTTGAGCGCATCGTAGGGGGTGAGAATGCCAATCTGCTGGCCTTCATCATCAATGACGCGGACTTCCCGCGCTCGAATGCGATCGTTTGTTCGGATAAAGCGTTTATCGATACGGCCCTCCAGCGACTAACACGTCGGATAAGATAAAAAAGTATAGCATGGCAAATCTTGCACGTCCCTGATTTGGCCGGAAAGGGTCGGTCGTTCCGGTTCTTGGGAGCGTAATTTGAAAAAGATTGGCAAATCGAACAAAAGCCACGACCGTGCGCCGTGGCCTTCGTTTTCGGGAGACGCGAGTGTTAGCTGGGTTAGGATGCGCGACGCTTTTCAACTTCTTCGGATCCTTCACGGTCCTTGCGGTCCGTGAAATCGCCGCTCTGCCCGGGGTTCTTCTTGGTCGGATCCTGTTGATTACGCACGTCGCTGCTCTGCGAGGGATCCTTTCTCGTCGGGTCGGCCACGTTGCCCTGGTTCCCTTTTCCCTGGCCTGGATCCTGCTGTTGGTTCCTTTCGGTCTCGTTACCCATGAATTCCTCCTCAAAGAATTAATTCGTTTGACAGTTACTTTTTTGCCGGCATCCTGTAACGTCGGGCCTTTAGGTGCTAGATTTTGACCTTGGGTAGCCCGCCATCAAATTTTTCTTTAGCAGTCATCAGTAGTTCAAACAAAGCATGTCATCTTTGTCAGAAGATCAACTCGTTCCGGTTCGGCTGGCCATTCAAATCGAAGCGTTAAGGAGGAATCCTATGCCTATGAGAGATCGCAGCCGGCTGATTGGCGCGTGCATTTTGCTACTGACCACACTCGCCTCGGCACAGATTGGAGACGTCGCGAGACAGCTGGGCTTGGGAAATCAACTGAGCGATACCAAGATTTCGTCCGGACTGAAGCAGGCGTTGCAGATCGGCGCCGAGCAGGCGGTCAAGGTCACAGGACGGCCGAACGGCTATTTTGCCAATCAGGAAATCAAAATACTCATGCCCAGCAATCTTCGTCCCCTAGAAAAAGGTTTACGCATGATCGGTTACGGGCCGAAGATCGACGATTTTGTCCTGAGTATGAATCGGGCAGCAGAAGCTGCGGCGCCGGCCGCACAAAAAATTTTCATCGATGCCGTCACCGCCATGACTATCAATGACGCGCGCGGAATTCTGTCGGGTGGCGATACCGCCGCCACCAACTATTTCAAGGAAAAGACCACTCCTCGACTGACGGCCGCATTCGGCCCGGTAGTTGAACGCACAATGGCCAAGAATGGCGTTACCCGGCAATACAACGCCTTGACCGCTCAGTACAAATCGATTCCATTTGCCAAGAATCAGGACTTGGATATCAGTCACTACGTAGTTTCAAAAGCTTTGGATGGATTGTTCTATGAATTGGGGCAGGAAGAACGAAAGATTCGCCAAGATCCCGCCGCGCAGACTACGAATCTGTTGAAAGAAGTGTTCGGACATCGATGAAGTCTCCGGACTCGATCTCATTTGCCGAAGATTTGAAAACCGATGGCTAACTGCCTCACCTCAAAAAGGCCACCCTGGCAATGGGTGGCCTTCTCTTTTAGGGAGAATAGTTCCAACGGGGCAAAAAATCCGTTAAAACTTTCTGGCGAAATCTTATGAGCCGAAAAAGGGGGGTGTCAAGCGATTTTTGGGAAATAAATATCTTTGTTTTCAATACTTTACAAAATAGGTTAATAGGAGTCTTCGGTGACTCATTTTGAGACGAGTGGGCACTTTTCCCATCCTAACCGGCTTTGATTGATGGGCTTACATTCGAATCAGACTCCTCGACCTGACCCTCAGACAGCTTCAGGGAGATGAAGTCTTCGTCTTTTCTGTTGTACAGCATGCCTGCGGGTAAAAAACGGCTGAAGAAGATGCGAATCCCTCCAAAAGCAAGTCCGACCACTGCTGAGAATGCAATCAAGATGGCGCACAGGAGGAAGACATTCAGCAACAGATTGCCTAAATTGTTTTTCTTTCCGCTGTAGGTGTTCTCGTTCCAGGTAATGTCAGCTTCGTAATTCACCGCGCCTAAAAGAACCTTGGCATCGTTTTCAGAAAGCGAACCAGTCACGACAGCCAGCATAGGCCCGGTGCGCTTGTCGAAAACTGGTCCGATATTCAGGGTCGCCGCGCTCCCCGGCTGTTGCGGATTTGGTTGACGGGCAGCGTCAAGCTGACGCAGATGTTCAGCGGCGATCTGCGGCGTTGGATATGAAATCAGAATCAAAGTCGCCTGACCATCGGAGGTCTGATAAGTGCCCAACGCAACTTCGGATCCTACGGTGAAATCAACCAGCTGTGCAGGGAGCGGCGAGCCTATTTTTTCCAGGCCAACCGGCCCAACCACGTACTTAGCGGTATTCCTCACATATCCCTGCTTGGGGAGGTAGGCGGGTAAACTCGGCAGATTTCGGGTATTCCCGACTGGCAAGGGCAAGGCCAAGGAAAGTTCACGGAGCTCGGCCGCCGACATCGCACTCAATCTTTCAAAGACCACATCCACCAGAACATTGCCGCGATAAAAGAGCACGCGCTCGTTTAGAGACGCGGCTTGATCGGGAATCGTCTCCTTGAGCATTTGCGGCAGCTTGTAATAAGTGAACGCACCATAGGCTCCGCTGGCATCAGCGAAGCGGGCGGCTTTCAAGGTGAGTTTGCGTCCGTCGTCGCGGATATAGGTGCCCGATTGAAAATCTGTAAAGTCGTACTCTTTCAGGAGAGCGGCATTCGCAGGATCGGCTACCGCTGGATCATTGCTTGTCTGCGGGGAACCGGACAACTGCCATCCTGAAAACTGTGAAGGAAGAAGAGTGGCTGCGGGTCTCGCGGAGGAGTTCTCGGCCGCTGAGGCACCTGTCACGAACACCACCACTAAGAAGATGACTTTGAATGCCTTCATGAGAGCGAGTTGACGCAGCCCTGTTTTATTAGACTACACGCCAGGGCGGAAAGTTTCTTTCGACGCTGACCCAATTGGATGCCGGAAGGCCCGGAAACCACGCGTAAAGTTTCGCAAAGAAGTTGTACCCACAGTCTGACAAGGCGAAATTAGTGACCTTCACCTTTTTCGATCTTACTTGCCACCTTGATACCGCTTAGACCGCTCACATACTTGGATATCCCCCGGTAGAGAGATTCGGCTATCCGCTGGCGGTACTCGGGAGTTCGCAGGCGGCGTTCGTCTCCTGGATTGCTGACGAATGACACCTCGGCCAGAATGGAAGGCATGTTAGCTCCAATGAGCACGATGAATGGAGCTTTTTTCACTCCGCGGTCGCGGATTCCGGGGTTCTTTGCGGCCAGACCGCTGTGCAGGGCACGCTGGACATTCGACGCGAATTCGCGTGATTCGTCGATTTTTTCCTTCAGGGCAATTTTCTTCACCAAGTCCTGAAGCTCGTGGATGGATTTATCCGAAGCCGCATTTTCGCGTGCTGCCACATCCAACGCTTCAGCCGAGGATGTGAAATTCAAATAGTACGTTTCTACGCCGCGAGCATCGGAGTCGTGGCTGGAATTGGCATGGATCGAAACGAACAGATCGGCTTGCTCCTGATTAGCAATGGATGTACGTGTCTCGAGTGGAATGAACGTATCGTCTTTGCGCGTGTAAACCACATCGGCGCCGAGGCGGCCTTGCAGCAGCCTGCCTAGGCGGCGGCCGACATCGAGCACAAGGTCCTTTTCTTCGAGGCCATTGGGACCAATCGTACCGGTGTCATGCCCCCCATGACCGGGATCGATCACGATCTTACCAATTTTCAATCCCAGAGCACGGATTAGCGAGCGGTCGCCACTTGCTGTTGGGGAAGCTTCCCGAGCGTCAGGAAAGGCTTCCGCCTTCCTGCCTTTGTTCCTGGTCGAGTTTTTGGACGCCGACGATGGGCTGGGCGTCCTATCCGCGGTCGCGGGCGGGCTTATGTCGGGGGGGCTGGCCTTCGCGACCGTCACATCACCTCGATCGTCCGAGTCGTCCGCGTCCACGATTATCTTGCTCGGTCCGTTACCTGTCGGCACGCGATTGACCGGGACTCGGGTTTTGGTTGTCGCCGGGACGGGCAACTTGCTCGTGGCCACATCAGAGGATGCTCCGGCATCGGTCGGCCCCTCCGTGGCTTCCGGATCGCTGGAACTGAACGTCTCAGGTTGCTTGAGTGAAGCCGCTTGGACTGGTTGATCTTTCGCCGGTTTTCGGTCATTCCCCCTAGCTTGGCCCGGTCCACGCTGAGGACGAATCTCTTTGTTGTGAACATCAATGATCAGGCGGGGTGGGTTCGTAAGCAGGAAAGTGTCGTAGTCAGATCGATCCATTACTTCCAGAACTATCCGCGACTTCTCCGGCTGGAACTGTGCTACCCGAATTCTTTTGAGCAGCCCGTCATCCACGTTGATCGTTTTGCCCAGCAAACTAGACACCGGATTCGTATTCTGCAAATCGAAAACAATGCGCTCGGGATTATCGATGCGCTGAGATTCAAATTTCGCATCCTCTTCAAGGTCTATGGCAACCCGCGTATAACTCTGATTGGACCAATGACGAACGTTCGTAATGTGTGAAAGAGTCGAACCGCGATCGCCAGTTTCCGCCGGCGCAGGGTTGACGCTTGAGGCGGAGGAATCCCGCTGAGAATCGTTGCCCCTATCTTCGCCCTTGGCTTCGCGCCGGGCGTTATCACTCTCGCCGGCCTTCGACTTTTCCGATGCACGCTGTACTGGCTGAGAAAGAGCACTTCGTGCAGCATCCGCAAGGTGGTTTCGAGGATAGCGCCGCAAAAATTCTTCGAATACAGGTTTCGCCTGGGCCGGGTCTTTAAGATCGTCCTGATAAATGTGGGCGATATTGAACAGGGCTTCGAAGCGGTTGCGACTGCCGGGATATTCGCGCCGTAGAAATTTGTATTGGCCGATCGCGGAGCGCAGATCGCGATCATTATGGAAATTTCGACCCATCTCCGCCAACAATCCTGCTACGGCCACGACACTGGGCTCGGCTTTCACGGAAGCCGGGGCGCCGTAATAAACCCGTCGGTAGGCTTCCACCACCTTTTGGTATTGATGACGACTTCGTTCCTCGGAGGACCGGGAATTTAGCGCGTCATGCATGCGCTCTGCCGTGGAAAATTGGGTATTGGCCCAGGCCTCAGACTTGCCTCGCGCCTGAGCGGGCAACACCGGAAGCAGCAGCAGGAGCAGAGCCGTGCCCAGACGCCTTGCGCGTTGGCCTGGATCGAGGATTTTCAATTCGTCTTGCCCGTAATCGCCTGGCCTATAAGGGCACAGCCAGCCACCCTCTTACAGATGCGGCTTCCTTATTCGGTGTTGCTGAAATGTAACACTCCGCGGTCGTCACGCTGCACATGGACCGGCTCGTGTACCGGGCTGCTTAGGATGAGATGGCCGGGAGCTGTGCCACCGTAATACAGGGCAGTGATCCGCTTTACGTAGTTACGAGTTTCGCCAAAACGTGGAATTCCAGCACTTCTTGCCACTGCGCCTGCGCCGGCATTGTAGGCTGCCAGGCTCAAGTTGACGTCGCCGCCGTAACTCTCCATCAGCTTCTTGAGGTGGCGAACGCCAGCATCGACGTTTTGTTCTGGGTCGAATGGGTTGACTACATTTAGTGATCGCGCCGTTTGTGGCATCAATTGCATCAAGCCCATTGCACCCTTGCGGGAAACCGCGTTGGGATTGAAGTTTGATTCCACTTTAATGACTGCGCGTACCAAACTAGAATCCACGTTATGTCGGGATGCAGCCTGGTCAATTGCAGCGTCGATTTCCTGTTGCGTGAATGGCTTTCCACGCACGAAATTAGAAACCTGGTCGGAATTGCTGACCTCTGCCGCCGCCGAACGTGCCGCCCCGATTTTGGCCGATGGAACCGATTTCCAGGCGTGCGCGCTGGGACTCCAGTAAAACAATCCATTGGCGCGCAATGCGGTAGTCGATTCCCGTCGGGGCACCGTCGTTACCGTGTCGTTCACGTAAATCTTGCGGCCACTACCATCGGTGGCAGCCGTGATGCTTGCGGTCGTGACAGAGACCGTTTCAGCACATAGTTGTGGCGTGAAGGAAGGAAGGAAGGTCGCGATTACGGAACTAGCCATCAGGGCGATTTGCAGGTGTTTTCGCATAGCCGGGTTAGCACTCGCTCGCGGACAGACAAATACCCCGCGCCTACCTACCCGGAACCTGACGGAGAATCCCTTACCAGAGTGAGGCAATTATAGGCTGGCGCCCTACGCTGAGCAACGAAACCAAAGGCCAATCGAACCACGGAAGTAATACGGCAATTTATTGAAAACACATAGGGTTAACACCCCATTAGGTTACCGGCCGCATGGAGGCCAAGGGCATGCTGCTTTTGTGTCGTTGGTTCCATGTAGTAGGCTGCCTGCGTCCCCATGAACGAGGCGTCTCTTCAGCAGCGTGAGCTTCCAGATTCCTTGATGCTGTATGGCTTCTGGTACCGCGCGATGCCATCCGATCAGGTTTCCGGCCATAAGCTTCAAAAAGCTGTGCTGTTGGAGACCCCCCTTGCCATCGGACGTGATCGCCAGGGTCGGCCATTCGCGTTACACGATGCGTGTCCGCACCGCGGTATGCCGCTTTCCTACGGGCACTTCGACGGCCAGCAGGTGGAATGTAGTTATCACGGCTGGCGGTTTGACGGACGCACCGGCCAGTGCCAGCTTATTCCATCCCTGACGTCCGATCAGAAGCTGAAAATTGATCGCATTTATGCTGGCAGCTATGCCTGCGAAGAGCACGACGGATTCATTTGGGTCTTCATCCCCGAGCCCTCGCCGCCCAGAGCGGGATTTACCAAAGCCGCCGAGCCAACGATTCCCCCGCCGCGTGTTCCGATTCTCACCGGCAAATATAAGCTCGCCTATCTGACTGCTGATTTGCCCTGCACCGTCGATCACGGCATCATCGGACTGATGGATCCGGCGCATGGACCATTTGTCCATCAGGCATGGTGGTGGCGATCGCGAGAGAGCATTCATGAGAAGCAAAAGAATTTTGTACCGATTCCTAACGGTTTTCGCATGAGCGCGCACACGCCCAGTTCGAACAGCGCGCCCTACAAACTGTTGCGACTGTACGCCGATGCCGAATCCGTCACCACAACGATAGATTTTGTTCTGCCCAACTTGCGGCTTGAGACGATCCGGGCGGGCAAATGCTGGTTCTCGTCCCTTACAACCGTGACGCCAGTAACTCGCGACCATTGCCGCATTGACGTGGTGGCGGCTTGGAACCTGTTCCGCTGGCTTCCGCTTGGCCCTCAGTTGCTTAAGTTTGTCTTTGCGAAATTCGTGGAACAAGATCGCAGGACAATGGAACAACAGTCCGAAGGTTTGCAGCACAACCCGCACCTGATGCTGATCGACGATGCCGATCGCCCTGCCAAATGGTATTTCGGATTGAAGGCGGCTTATCTTGAATCACGAAAAACGGGAGGTGAGATGAAACATCCTATGTCGGGGCCGGTCACGCTGAAGTGGCGAAGCTGAAATTAATTTCGGATGGCGCCCGCCCTAAGCTTGTCATCCTCGCTTGTCATCCTGAGGGGAGTCCGAGTCGCGCCAAGCGAGACGAGGCAAGTCGAGGGATGTGCTTTTCTTCAGCCAAACCCTAATCCTGCACCAGCCATTCCATCGCTTCTTCGCGCGTTTTGAACGCCGGCAATTCCCTCTGTGAGAACATTTTCAAGTGCTCGTAGAAGACTTTCGGAATGCTTTCCACTCCCACCCAAGCCGAACGTTTGATATGTGGCCGGTCGAAAACCAGAGATGGCTTGAGACGATCCACACTATGCCGGTCGAATGTCGCACCCGTGAAGTCCGCGAGCAACAGTACGGAGCCGCGAGGTTCGGTAGTCACGCGCGCGGGTACAAGGGCTGAGAGTTGTTCTAACTGCTCCACTGTGCAGTTGGAACAATCCACCAGCAGAATTCTTTTATCCTTGTAAGTGATGAACTGGATGCGATCTTTCACTCGACCTCCTAATCGCCGCGGAGGAGTGTAGTCACACAGCCTATCGAGTGCAAACTTTTCGCCCGCCGTCGGTAAACCGCCGCGCTATCAACCGGGAATTGAAATCTAACAACCGCTTTCTACTTGTTCAGAAAGCCTTCGACCACTTCGTATACGCTGCCCAGGGCTACGTCCAGCGATGCGGGGTCTTTACCGCCCGCCTCGGCCAAATCCGGTCTGCCACCACCCTTGCCGCCAACCTTCTGCGCGACTGGGCCGATGACCTTGCCTGCCTGGATTTTACTGGTAAGGTCTTTGGTCACACCGACGATAAGAGCCACGTTACCGTCCGTCGCAGAACCTAACACCACTACGCCCGAGCCCAGCTTGTCGCGTAGCTGGTCCACCAGGGTCCGCATCTGTCCGCGCTCAAGATTGTCCACCCGGTGCGCAAGAACCTTTACGCCGCAGATGTCTTTGATCTTGTCCGTGACAGAAGCCACCGTCGATGAAGCCGACTTCATCCGAATCTGGTCAAGTTCGCGGCCCAGCCGTTTGATCTCGGCATCTTTTTTCTCCAGCTCAAGCTTCAATGCCTCCGCTGGCGATGGGTTATGCTCCCCGTCGACGGGGGCACCGTCTTTTCGCCCCTTTTGCGAAAGGGTGGACCCTACGAAGCTGGCGACAACGTTTTCCAGTTGATGGTCTTTCTGGAAATGGTGCAGCGAACCTTCGCCGGTGACGGCATCGATACGGCGCACGCCCGAAGAGACGCTGCCTTCTTTCAGGACTTTGATCAGTCCAATCTCACCGGTCTGTGCGGTATGGGTACCACCGCAAAGTTCGGTGGAGAAATCTCCGATCTTGATCACACGCACTTTGTCGCCGTATTTCTCGCCAAAAAGCGCCATGGCTTTGTATTCGTTAATCGCGACATCGATCGGAACGTTCTCGATGACCTCGATTTTTTCGTTGCCCAGCACTTCTTTATTGATCAGGTCTTCGACGTCTTGCAGTTCCTCATCCTCGATGGCGGTGAAATGAGAGAAGTCGAAGCGCAGATGATCGGGCGCGACCAGCGATCCCGCCTGCTTCACATGCTTGCCTAACACCTCGCGCAGCCCAGCCTGAAGCAGGTGCGTGGCGGTGTGATTGCGCATGGTGGAAGTGCGGATTTCCGCATTCACGACGGCGTCCACCTTGTCTCCGACCCTCAGCGTGCCCCACCCAACGCGGTTTTCCTTGGCGGGGGATTTAACGATCACCTGGTGTGCGCGCACGCCCTGCACCGGGTAATAACAACCTTTCACATCGGCTACGATGGTGTTGTGATCGTCACTGTAAAGCCATCCGCGATCGCCCACTTGCCCACCCGACTCGGCGTAGAACGGCGTGTGGTCAAGTATGACTTCGCCCTCTTCGCCGGGTTTCAACTCCTGCGCACCTTGGCCATCGTGGATGATTGCAAGCACTTCACAGCCGTTGGACCGCGTCTGGCGGTAGCCCTCGAAATCGGATTTCGGGAGCTGCTGATAGGCGGGGTTGGCGGTCTGCTTGGCTGCGCCTTTCCAAGAAGCGCGGGCGCGACTTTTCTGCTCCTCCATGGCGCGATTGAATCCGGACATGTCCAGTTCAGCTCCGAAATCGCGCGCAGCATCAATCATAAAGTCAAGCGGAAGTCCAAAAGTGTCATATAGCCTGAAGGCTTTTTCTCCAGAGAGCCTGGGTGGGCCGCTTAGATCTGTCGCGGGACGCTCGGTTCCGTGTAATCCTTCCGCCAGAGTAGTTTGTCCAACGATTTCTTTAAGCTGTTGTTTCAACTGCTCGAATCCGATATCCAAGGTGTGGGCAAAACGAACCTCTTCACTCTTGACCACGTCAGACACATGCTTGGCGGAATCCTTCAGTTCGGGGTAAGCGGACTCCATGACATCTCGCACTTTAAAAATCATTTCGTGCAAGAAAGGCTTGTTTTGTCCAAGCTGGCGTCCGTGGGTAATGGCGCGGCGGATAATTTTTCGCAGAACATAGCCCCGGCCTTCATTCGATGGCAGCACTCCGTCTGAAATCAGAAACGTTGCTGCACGGGAATGGTCAGCGATCACCCGAAGCGACGCTGCAGATTTATGCCCCGCAGAATCCACGTGGCCGGCCGTGACTCCCGTCAACTCCGCTGCTCGCTTTATCAACGGCGTAAACAAATCCGTGTCGTAATTCGAAATCACGCCCTGCAGCACCGCGGCCACCCGCTCTAGCCCCATACCCGTATCAATCGACGGCTTGGGTAGGGGATTCAACCGGCCGCTGGCATCGCGGTCAAACTGCATGAAGACAAGGTTCCAGAGTTCGACATAACGTCCACAGTTGCAGCCAAACTTGCAATCGGTATGACCTTGATCTGAAGCGACCACACCCATGTCGTAATGAATCTCGCTGCAGGGGCCGCAGGGGCCGGTATCGCCCATCTGCCAGAAATTGTCTTGCAATCCAAATTCGAAGATGCGGTCTTTGGGCACGCCCTGTCCCACCCACAAGTCGTACGCCTCTGCGTCGCGTGGCATGCCGCCTTCACCATTGAAAACGGTAGCGTAAAGTTTTTCCTTATCGATGCCGAACCATTGCGGCGATGTGATCAACTCCCAGGCGTAGGCAATTGCATCTTTTTTGAAGTAGTCGCCAAAGGAAAAATTTCCCAGCATCTCGAAAAACGTGTGGTGACGGTTGGTGAATCCGACGTTCTCGAGATCGTTATGTTTGCCGCCGGCGCGCACACATTTTTGCGAAGTTGTGGCCCGCGTGTAGTCGCGTTTCTCCAAGCCTAGAAATATGTCCTTGAACTGGTTCATCCCCGCGTTGGTAAACAGCAACGTAGGATCGTTTTGCGGGACGAGGGATGACGAATGCACCTCGCGGTGTCCCTTCTGCACAAAAAAATCCAGAAATTTGCGGCGAATTTCAGAGCCAGTCAGCATGATTGGTATATCGATTCTAGCATCGGTAGATTGCACCGATCTTCATCCGTCACAGACAGAACGCCATGGAGGGCAAAGCTTGTGAGGAGTTTGCAGGAAAGTGTGGCCCGGCAACGAACGCCGGGCCATTCAAGTTCTAGAGGCAACCTAGGACAACCAGCTACTTAAGCTCATCCGCCGTTTTTTCGGTGCCCTTCTTCACATCATGACCCACGTCTTTCGCGCCGTTCTTGATGCTATGCCCTGTCTTTTTCGCCGCGTGGCCGGTGTCTTTGGCCGCATCCTTGCTCACGTCAGCCGTCTTATCGGCGGCTTTTTCGGTGCCATGGGCAGTCTTTTTGTAGATCTTCTTGGTGCCGTGCGCCGTGTCTTTAGCCACGTCCTTGGTCTTGTCCGCGGTCTTATCGGCGGCTTCGTCGGTGGCGTGGGCGGTCTTCTTGGCCGCTTTCTTGGTGGCATGCCCGTATCCTTTGCGGCGTCTTTAGTGGCGTCGGCAGTTTTGTCGGCTGCCTTATCGACATCCGATCCCACGCCCTGCGAAAACGCGAAACCTGTACACAGCAGCAACGCAGCTAAAACTATCGTTAACCTGAATTTCATATTGGCTCCCCTTTTCTTTACCGAAACGGTCTCGGGAGTATCCAGCATTTTAATGGCAAACGCAACCGCGTCGCAACGCGCCCCGTCCCGCCCGATTCTAGCTTGAAGATTCCAGTTCGCCTTCCAGCGACTTGCAGCGTCTCGTCGTCGACGTCCCATTTCTTGAGAATCGCGAAAATCGTCTTTGCCCCAAATCCTCCGCGCATCATCTGGCGGAAAACACGCGCTGCCTCTTTCTGGTTCTTCCGGTTTTTGCAGACGCTTGCGGCGCAAATAATCGCGCGCCTGCTTTTCTTCGTTGACGTCGTCATAGACGGAATCGACCGCTTTGTCGATCACCTCGCCATGAACTCCCTTGGCCTTCAGATCGGTGACCACGCGCCGTGCGTCCGAATTTCTCGTTGTCGCGCCGGAATGAAGAAAACGCGGCGGCATACTTGGCGTCATTCAGATAACCCTGATCCTTCAGTCGACGAATCACTAACTCAACCAGCGTCTTGCCGTATTCGGTATCGGCCTCCACTCGCGGTCGCAGCAGACGTTTAAGTTCCGCAACGGAACGCATGCGTCGAGCCAGAGCGCCCACGGCATATTCGTACAGCACATCTTCCGAATCGGTTTTCCTCGGGCGTGGGAACGGCATATAAAGCAACATTACGCCAGATGTAAATTGTTGTAAATAACTCGTGCTTAATTAGGTTACAGCAAAATCGACGGAACTCCCAAACCACTGATTACGTATACCCAAACAGCACTTTGAATGAGGAGAGCGAGGCAGATGACGCAGGGGTGACTTTCTTCCCGCCCCGTCGTCTATTCAATACAATTAAGGTATCAAGTTACGCAGATCAGGGAGTGAGTCATGTTAACCATTGATGTTGAAAAAGCAGACGATGTGGCCGTAGTGCACTGCGGCGGACGGCTGGTGCGCGGCGCAGAAGTATGCAACGCTGAGAAACGCGGTTGTCTCGGAGAAAACCACGCGCATTGTGGTGCTCGATCTTTCGCAACTGGAGTTCATGGATGCCGGCGGCCTGAACGCTCTGGTGTCATTGCATCACTGGTCACGCACAACCATGGGATCCAGCTCAAGCTGGTGAACCCGTCTGCATTCGTCCGCGAGATGCTGACCCGCACCCGTTTGAATCGCGTGTTCGATATCTCGTCGCTACACGATGCGCTGAGAGTCCTAAGCGATGTGGATTGTTCATCATGCGAAGTATTCCGGCGGATACCTGGGAGTGCCGCAAGCTCTGGCGGCGAAATAAAACCACGCGATGACAATGAAATAAAAAGGGGGGCACGCTTGATGCGCGCCCCTGATTGTTTTGGGCAAACCGGTTAGCGTCCGCCGAAACCAGTCTGCTGCATGGCGTTACGCGAGATGTCGCTGGTCGAAGAAACACCCTGCATGCGCAGCTTGAAGTCGTCGGCGTTCGAGGCGTTTTCCAAAGCAGTTTCGTAGTTGATCAGCCCTGCCTGGAACAAATCCCACAACGACTGGTCGAAGGTCTGCATGCCGTACTGCGAAGTTCCGGCTGAGATGGCATCGCGGACAGCTCGCGTCTTTTCCGGAACCAGAATGCACTCGCGGATGTAAGCGGTGTTGATCATCACTTCCACCGCCGGCACACGGCCATCGCCGTCGCAGCGTCTCACCAGCCGCTGGCTGATGACAGCACGCAACACCGCTGCCAGCTGCAACCGAATCTGTTTCTGCTCCGGCGGAGGAAAGATCGCGATAATACGGTTGATGGTTTCGACCGCGTCCAGAGTGTGCAACGTCGAGAACACCATGTGGCCGGTTTCGGCGGCGTGCAGCGCGGTACCGATGGTTTCCAGGTCGCGCATTTCGCCGACCAGAATGACGTCTGGATCCTGACGCAGAGAAGCGCGCAGCGCGGCGCCGAATGACGGCGTGTCCACTTCCACCTCGCGCTGGTTTACGTAGCCTTTTTTGTCGCGATGCAGAAATTCGATCGGGTCTTCGATGGTGACGATATGTTCGGCGCGGGTGGAGTTGATGCGGTCCACCATCGCGGCCAGAGTCGTGGATTTGCCGGAACCGGTAACGCCGGTGACCAGGATCAGTCCGCGCGGCATGTCGCAAACCTGTTCCACAATCTTCGGCAGATAGAGCTCGTCGAGAGCGCGGATCTTGGTGGGGATGACGCGCAGCACCAGTCCCACGTTGCCGCGCTGCTGGAATACGTTCACACGGAAGCGGCCCAGTCCGGCCACGCCGTAGGCCATATCGATTTCCGTGGTCTCTTTGAATTTCTGTTTCTGACGCGCGGACATCATGCTGAACGCCATGGTCAGCATGTCTTCGGCGCTGATGCGCGGCTGGTCGGTCAGCGGAGTCAGTTCGCCATCAATGCGCAGATGCGGATAGTTGCCTACCTTCAAGTGCAAGTCGGAGGCACGGCGCTCCATGGCGATGCGCAGCAAATCATCAATATTCATTCGACACTTCCCCCAAATAACCTCCCGTATGATGACCTGAAAAGTCACTAACCCCAAGATGACCTAAGTAACGCAGCAGTGCCGTGGGTAGGCCTTTACGATAGCTTGGCGGGGATCGCATAGGGGCGGTGGAATTCGTGTAGCGAGGCGGCAGACGCCGATCTCCCGGCGGAGCGATGCTCCGCCAACAGGTTGCCCCCAAATAAAAAGGGGCGCAATTACGCGCCCCATACTCTGCCGATTTGACTGAACTCTACACCCCGACCGGCTGCTTGCTGCCCACTGCAACCGGCGTAAGCCACTTGTGCTTGTCCGGCTTCTCGCCACGGATGATCGCGTAGAACTCCTTTTGGATTGCTTTGGTGACGGGCCCAGTCACGCCCTTGCCGACGCTGATCTTGTCCACCGAACGAATCGGCGTGACCTCGGCGGCGGTACCGGTGAAGAAAACTTCGTCCGCGATGTAGAGCAGTTCGCGCGGAATGCACTGCTTCGGCTCACCGGAATACTCAGATCGCGCGCGATCTGCAACACTGAATCACGCGTGATTCCCGGCAGCACGGAATTGCCCAGCGGGGCAGTATGCAGCATGCCGTTGCGCACCACGAACACGTTTTCGCCCGAGCCTTCGCTGACATAGCCATTGGCGTCGAGCGCGATGCCCTCGACGTAGCCGTTGACGACGGCTTCCATCTTGATGAGCTGCGAATTCATGTAGTTGGCGGCTGACTTGGCCATCGCCGGCAAAGTATTCGGCGCGATGCGGGTCCAGGAGGAAACGCAGACGTCGGCGCCTTCTCCGGATTCCGATGTCAGATACTTCCCCCACGGATAATTGCAGATGTAAACCTCGGTCGGCGAGTTGAACGGATTGACTCCGGCCTCGCCATAACCGCGCAGCACAATCGGGCGGATGTAGCACGGCCAGACGCCGTTGTTCTTCACCACCTCAGCCATGCCGGCGATCAGCTCTTCGACGGTAAAGTCCACGTCGATGCGATAAATCTTGGCCGAATCCAGCAGACGCTGCATGTGTTCCTTGGCGCGAAAGATGGCCGGGCCGCTGGGCAGGGCGTAGCAACGCACGCCCTCGAACACGGACGAGCCGTAATGAATCACGTGCGACATCACGTGCAGGGTGGCGTTGTCCCAGGGAATCAGCTTGCCGTTGTGCCAGATGTTTTCGGTCTTTTGCAGATGGCCATGAATACTCCTAAAGCTAGAAGAATTATAACCGAGGCGCGAGGACGGCTGTATGGCGCTTTAGAGGGTGGAGACAGTTACACAGGTAATCGGTAGCGTCAGGTCGAGACCGTTCATGCGGTACAGCGAGCTGAAAGCGCGGCTCGGAGCGAACGGATCGGAGCCGAACATGTCGACCGGCCAGTCATCGCCGCGAGTCTCGCTCTTCAGATTGAAGAGCGTCCGCTCGAGGACCGATGTCCGGCGCGTCATAGAGCAGCCGTGACAGCGTACTTGTGCTCTACTGGCTGCTCGACGCTCAGCCTGCACTGGTGCCTTGGCAGTTCATCTCCGCGGAAATACTTCCCTTTGGCGGCACCCATCTCCGGCATCGCAACATACGGTTTGCTGTAGTCGTTAGCCGCATTCCAGAACAGAAAGCCGATGCCGCCCTTGTTCTTCGAGGTCAACACCTGGGCTTCGATGTATTGCGGCGAATAAGTCTTGGTTCTCCAGCGGAAAGCCTGCAGCCATGGACGGATCACCACGCCGCTGCCCTTGGTGATCTTTTCGAATCGCGCCATGGACTCGCCGATAAAATGCTCAGGCGCGTCTCCGGGATGAGCGATGCCATCCATGCCGAAGAAATGTGACGGATAGATCATCGGCGAAAGAACGTCGCAATACTTCGCCATGCGCTGAAATGTCCTGGCCGGTATGCGAGAGATCGACCGGGCGCTGCCAGGCCATGATGCCGAACACATCGAGCGACAACAGAGCGCCGGTGGGATGAATTTCGGCATAGGCGTGCTTCAGGAAGTCGGCAATTACGTCTGAGCGATGCCAGTCGGGATGCTCGGTCTGGAATACGAAGCTGGCATCTTTCTGATCGCCTTCAGCCGGGAAGCGGACGTAGTCGAACTGGATCTCGTCCGCTCCGGCCTCGGCGGCCTTCTTGGCCAGGGCGATGTCGTACTCCTGCACCTTGGGCTGCGAAGGATCGGTCCAGACCAGCTTGCCGTTTTCGCGCCATGCCTGGCCTGTCTTGTGCGACTTCACCGCCAATTCGGGATGAGTCTCGACCAGACGCTGATCGCGGAAGATCGCCACCCGAGCGATGGCGTGCATGTTCTGTGAATGCAGGAACCGAATAAACTTCGGCAAGATCATGGAAAGAAGATGCGATGACTGCCAAGCAGCGGATGATCGAAAGGAATTGTCACACTGCCGTCACTGTCCTTGATATCGAACACCACGGCGTTGCCGCCTACTTCGCGCCAGTGACGGACGATACGAATCCCATGGTCGCTAGCGGCCATGAATCCAGTGAGATAAATCGCTCGAACTTCAAAGTCGCGTTGCACAGGAACGGACTTCTCCACGATCGGGGCTGAGAGCAGTCCGGGAATGATCACCGGCTGGCCCGCCTTCAGGAACGTGCCGCGAAAATCTGCCATTTGCGCTTGCGGATGGCCTCCCCCAATTCGCTGGACGTCAGGTACGAGGTCTGCGGAAGATAGTGATGCGCGACCTGGGGAATGCTGTCTCCCCGCTTCGCCACATAGAGCGCGCTACCGGGAGGCGCCACGGCAGCCAGCGGCGGCTCCGGAGCCTTGGGAACCAGTCGGCGTAGAGGTTTTGGACGTCAGTAACAACTCGGCGTTCGCCGTCTGGGCGGAAACGGCCGGCGCTCAATGCAACCAAAGCAATGGAAATGAACAGGATAGTGAGAGTGGATCGGGGCCCGAGGTGGCGCAATTTTGTTCTCCGTGAAACTCGCTGGTTTTCACGGATGCTACCTTTGCGGAATTCAGGCAACCAGATAACGTCGGGCCAGTAGCGGCCGGAGCGATTGCTTGTCCAGGATGGCCCTTTGGGGCGGGTGGCGTGTCCCGGGTGCTCACCGCTCTAGGAAATTTCCAGGTAGTGGCAAACTATTTCTCTTTTGCTCAGGCCGCCTTGGGGAACAGGCTCTTCCTTCGTCCAGCTTTGAGCATCTAAACCTCGTAGAACCTGAGGCATAACCGCGACGGCACGAATGGCTAGTCGTTTGCTGTAATGAGTTTGCCGAAGATATGAGATGACAAAATTTGTCTCTCATGACGAAACGGCGGCCCCGCTTTCTCCCCTCAAGCAACACGGGCCCAGGAAAGGATGAAGAAGGGCCAACCTAATATATGAAAACTGTCGTCAACACCATGCTCGACCCAACGCGCCGCTCCAATGATGCCAGAGAATTTGAAAGCGCCCTTCGCCGCAAGATCGTCGGTCAGGACCAGGCCGTCGAGAAAGTGGTCGAAATCTACCAGATGTTTCTGGCGGGCTTGAATCCTCCTGGCCGTCCGGTTGGCAATCTCTTGTTCCTTGGGCCCACCGGCTCGGGCAAAACCCGGGTGGTCGAAGCCATGGCCGAGGCCCTGTTCGGCGATCGCCCGCGCCTGCATCAAGATCGATTGCGCCGAATTTCAGCACTCGCACGAAATCGCCAAGCTGATCGGTTCGCCTCCGGGATACCTGGGCCATCGCGAGACGCATCCTTTGCTGACCCAGGAAGCCCTCAACCAGTGGCACACCGAGACTTTGAAGCTCTCGATTCTGCTGTTCGACGAAATCGAAAAGGCTTCCGACTCACTCTGGCAGTTGCTGCTGGGAATTCTGGATAAAGCTACTCTGACGCTGGGCGATAACCGCCGCGTGGATCTGTCCCAGTGCATCATCATCATGACCTCGAACCTGGGGGCAAGTGAGATGAGCAACATGGTCGACGGCGGCTTGGGATTCGTCAATAAGCCGACCGAAGTGGATGCTGCATTCGACGACAAGATCAACCGCTCGGCCGTCGACGCAGCCCGCCGCAAATTCAGTCCTGAATTCATGAACCGTATCGACAAGTCGGTTGTATTCCGGACTCTGCGCTCGGAGCACTTGCAGGAAATTCTCGAAATCGAACTGGGGATGGTACAGCAGCGGATCCTGATGGCCTCTGCCGTAAACCAGTTCGTTTTCAACTGCACTCCACGGGTAAAGAGCTTCCTGCTGCACGAAGGAACCGATCCGAAATACGGCGCCCGACATTTGAAGCGAGCCATCGAACGTCACATCGTGTTTCAGCTAGCCAACCTCGTCGCCACCGGACAGATCAAACTCGGCGACTTCATCCGTATCGATTTGAGCCCTGAAGGTAAGTTGTTGTTTATCAAGGAGGCCGAGAACGCCATGGTTCCGATGCTGCTCGAGCGTCATGGCGCTGCCGCCGGAGCTCTGCCGATGGCGCGGCCTGCCCGTACCGTAGCGCGGCGCGAATTCGGGGCAACCGGAACACTGGACGGCAAGTAACTTCTCGACCAGACCAAGCAACCCAAGGCGCCGGGAAACCGGCGCCTTTTTGTTGCGCCCGTGTAGGCGAACGCCCTCAACTCCAACGCCAACGGACTAGCGTGTCCGCCCGTGCGGGTTCGTGAGAACATGAAACTAACTGAACGAGGTTGTGCATCCAAATTGAGCGGAACTGGTGGGTGGAGGAGTAATGCGGGCTAACTTCACGATGGCACTCGGCGCGCCGTTGCTGCTCTTTCTTTCAGTGACGGCACCGACGCTTTTTGCTCGCGTGGAACCGACTCACGGCTTTGATATGTTCTCTGCCCAGGAAGAGGTGCAGGCAGGACAACAAGCCGCAGCTCAGGTAAAGAGACAGTTACCGGTGCTTCCCGACTCCGACCCAATCACCATCTATGTACAGCGCCTTGGCCAGCAACTGGCTGCGCACGCTCCCGGTGAAAAGTGGCCCTACACGTTTCATGTTGTAAATCAAAGGGAAATCAACGCGTTCGCACTGCCAGGTGGACCAGTTTTCGTAAACCTCGGAACCATTCAGGCGGCGGACAACGAAGCCGAACTCGCCGGCGTTATCGCCCACGAAATTTCACACGTGGTGCAACGGCATGGCACTCGCGCGGCCAGCAGACAAATGGCGGCGCAACTTCCATTGGCGTTTCTGGGTGCGGTAACGGGTGGGGGCGCACTCTCGCAGATGGCCCAGATGGGATACTCATTTGGAGTGGGGTCCTATTTTCTAAGGAACTCGCGCAAGGCCGAATCAGAAGCTGACCTGCTCGGCACCGATATTATGTATGACTCTGGTTTTAATCCGCGAGCCATGTCGGATTTCTTTGCCAAGCTGGAAAAAGAGGGTGGAGTGGCGCGCGGGCCACAGTTTCTCAGCGACCATCCCAATCCTGGAAATCGCGCGCAAGCCGTGGCTGCTGAAGTTGGCACCTTGCCGCGGAAGACGGCTTACCGCACCGACAGTGCCGAGTTTCTCAATGTAAAAGAACGGGTTGGCACTATGAAGCCGTTCACCGCTCAACAGATTGCGGAGCGGCAAGGCTCAATGACCAATCCGTCCGTTGGAGGCGCAGAGCCCAGTAGCAGTTTTCGCAATTTCAGCCACCACGACTTCGATATTTCCTATCCTGCCAATTGGCAGGTGTATGGCGACCAGAATTCATCGATAACCATCGCTCCGCCGACTGGTGTGACAAAATCTGCCGTTGCCTACGGGGTCATGCTTAACACCTTTCAGCCTGAAGACACCAATGCCAATCTGGATCAGGCAACTCATGAACTGCTGTCATCGCTGCGACAGTCCAACCCGGATCTGCGACAGATTGGGCAGGACGAAAACATTCGAGTGAATGGAATCGCAGGGAAGTCAGTGGATCTGCTAGGTAACTCGCCGCTACAGGATCAGAGCGGGCGCCCCGGACGGGAGCGAGACTGGCTGGTGACGTTCCAACGTCGGGACGGCAGCTTGTTGTATGTGGTCGCCATTGCTCCGGATAAGGATTTTGAATCGTTTCGTCCGACATTTGAGCAGATGCTGAAATCCATCCGATTGCGTTAGCTGGACGCAGCCACACGGAACACGTCTTTCAGTATTGCCATTCCGAATTGGCCTGCCGGCGAGGAATGCAATTGCACCAAGCATCCTCGGTATTCGTTGACTTTACTTCCTTCTCGCCCCTAAGATGTGTCACCCGAAGCCGGGCATTCTGCGCGGGTTTCTAGAGCGCCGGCATACACCACAATGATCGGCCAAAACATCTCTCACTACAAAGTCATCGAGAAGCTCGGCGGTGGCGGGATGGGCGTGGTGTACAAGGCCGAAGACACGCGTCTGCGCCGGTTTGTCGCTCTGAAGTTCCTTCCCGAAGACGTGACCCGCGACCCCAACGCGCTCAGCCGTTTCCGGCGCGAGGCGCAGGCAGCTTCGGCTCTCAACCATCCCAACATCTGCACCATTTACGACATCGGCGAAGAGGGCGACCAGGCCTTCATCGTCATGGAGTACCTGGAAGGCGAGACGCTGAAACACCTGATCGCGCAACCGCCCGCTGGAGATGGAGAACGCTGCTTTCGATCTGGCATCGATGTCGCCGAAGGCGCTCGATGCGGCGCACTCCAAGGGCATCGTGCACCGCGACATCAAGCCGGCCAATATCTTTGTAACTCGACGCGGGACGGCCAAGATCCTCGATTTCGGTCTGGCCAAGGTGGCGCGATGACGCCAGCCGGCGCGCTTGATCCCGGCGGACGTGACCAAGACCGATGGCGGGAACGCGCGCAGCATCTCACCAGTCCGGGATCGGCGCTGGGCACGGTCGCCTACATGTCGCCGGAGCAGGTACGCGGCAAGACTCTCGATGCGCGCACCGACCTGTTCTCCTTCGGCATCGTGCTGTACGAAATGGCGACCGGCGCGGTGCCATTTCGCGGCGAAACTTCCGGCGTAATTTTCGACGCCATCATGAACCGCGCGCCGCTGGCGCCGATCCGCCTGAATCCGAACCTCCCGCCGAAGCTGGAAGACATCATCAATCGCGCTCTGGAAAAAGATCGCGATCTGCGCTACCAGCATGCGGTCGATATCAAGTCGGAGTTGCGGCGTCTGAAGCGGGATCTGGAGTCGGGCAGAAGCTCAGCCGTGAGTTCATCGTCCGAGCCATATGTGGCGCGAGTGCCGCGGTAGCTCTACCCGAATGACCTCCCGCCTTCAGTGCAGCGAACCAGCGGTTCGGCCGGAGTCGTGCGGTCTGCGATCATCCGGAAGCAGTGGCTGTCGGCTCCTCCGCCGCGCGCTGAGCGAAATGGCCCTGGGTGGCGGCGACCGGAGCGGTACTTCTGGCGCTGGCCATTGCCGGCAGGTCTTTACTGGCGCAAGCATCAGGCCGTGCAGCTGACCGACAAAGATCAGCTCATCCTTGCCGACTTCACCAATCAGACCGGCGACGCGGTTTTCGATTCCACCTTGAAAGAAGCGCTGGCCATTCAGCTCGAGCAGTCTCCGCTGCTGCAACTGGTGAGCGATGCGGAACTGCACAACAATCTGCAATATCTGGGACAGACTCGCGAGCAGAAGATTACGCCCGAGCTGGCGCAACAACTCGGCCAGCGGCTGGGTGTGAAAGCCTACCTCGCGGGAACCATCGCCAGCCTGGGGCCGTCGTACGTGATTTCGATCAATGCGGTGAATTGCGCCACTGGAGAGGTGTTTGCCCGCGAGCAGGAGACCGCCCCGGACAAGACGGCGGTGCTGGCAGGCAGTCTCGAAAGCGGCCACCGCGATGCGGGCACGGCTGGGCGAGTCGATGGCGTCGATTCAGAAGCTGTCCACGCCCTACACCAATGTGACCACGACTTCGCTGCAGGCTTTCCATGCATTTTCGCTGGGCGAAGAAGAGCATCGCATGGGCCGCGATTTTCCCCAGGCTTCGTCCTTCTACCAGGAGGCGCTGCGGCTCGATCCCAGTTTCGCCATGGCCTACGCGCGGCTGGGCGTGGCTTACGGGAACCAGGGTGCAATCACCAAAGCGGTCGAATACCTGAAGAAGGCCTACGACCTGCGCGAGCGCGTGACCGAGCGCGAGCGGATGTACATCGAGTCGCAGTATGCGCTGCAGCAGTTCGATCTGCCCAAGGCGCTGCAATCCTACAAGCTCTTTGTCGGCGACCTATCCGCGGGATGCGGCCGCGTGGAACAACCTGGCCAACGCCTATGCCAATCTGTCGGCGACTTCGAACAGGCCGCCGCGGTTTCAAGAAGACCTGGGAAATTGCCAAGTGGAACAATGTTGCGGCCAACAATGCCGCCGGTACGCTTAATGGCATTGGACCGCTTCAGGAAGGCGAGCGCTACCTGAAAGAAGCGGTGGACCAGGGCGGCAGCGACGACGCCAACTACCACGCAACGCCATGATCGACGATTTCCTGTCCAGTCGGCCGGACTGGGAAAAGCATGTGCAATGGGCGGTCGGCCGTCCTGACGGCTTTACTGTGGAAGCGAGTGCGGCCACGATTTACTTTTCCATGGGCAGGATGCATGACGCCGACCGGCTGTGGGAGCATGCCGGGCAAAGAGCCGAGCAGCAGCACTCTGCCCGATGCCGCTGGTGGACTCTACGCGGTGAAGGCCGTGCACGACGCGCTGGTCTCGAATTGCTCCGGCGGCCGCGATTCCGCCCATCGTGGATTGGCTCTCGACCATTCGAGTCGCCACCGTTCCCGACGCCGCGCTGGCCTTGGCGCTGTGCGGCGATACCGCCTCGCTCTCAGCGAAATGGAACGGTCTAGCTGCCGAACGCCCAACCAATACCCTGGCCAACGAAATCTACCTGCCCGAAGTCAAGGCCGCCGCAGCTCTGCGCCAGCACCATCCGGAACAGGTCGCGGGATGTTCTCGCGACGGTCGATCCTTCGTACTCTGCTGGTCTCCAAAGTTCCGCACCTTCTCGGCCGAGCGTCTCTCTGGAGATGAAGAATGCGCAGCAGGCCTTCACCGACTTTGAGCCCGGGATTCGGTATCGGGCTCCGTCGGCTTTGGGCGAAGGTGCGAACGGTGCGGTTCGCAGAATCCCGACTACGCTCTCTGTCTGCTGGGAACGGCCCGCGCACAAGCGCAGACCGATCCAGCGATGCGGCGGCACGAACCTACGAGCAACTGCTGCAGATCTGGAAGAACGCCGACGCAGATTTCATTCCCGCGCAGGAAGCCCGGCGCGAGTTGGCCGCGTTGCGGAAGCATTAAGAGCTAAGTTGTTTACCCGCCCTGCTTCAAATCCGTCAACACCTGGCGGGCAATTTCCTTCAGCGTCTCGAACACGCCCGGACCCTGAAAAGCTACCGCTTCGATTGTCGGCTCGTTCTTGCGGCGGAGTTGTTTTGATAACGCATCAACCGGCAGCACATTGGGCAGATCGCGTTTGTTGAGTTGAAGAACGTAGGGAATCTTGTTGAAGTCGTAGCCGTGTTCCTTGAGGTTGGACATCAAATTGTCGAGCGCCTCGACGTTGGCGTCCATACGTTCTTCCTGTGAGTCAGCCACGAAAACAATGCCATCAACACCGCGTAAAATCAGTTTGCGGCTGGCATCATAAAATACCTGGCCAGGAACTGTGTAAAGGTGGATGCGAGTCTTGAAACCACGGACCGAGCCAAGATCCAGCGGCAGGAAATCGAAGAACAGGGTTCGTTCCGTCTCCGTTGCCAGCGAGATCATCTTGCCCTTCTGCTGTTCGGCAGTCTTCTGGTAGATGAACTGGAGATTCGTCGTTTTGCCGCCCAAACCAGCGCCGTAATAAACGATCTTGCAGTTGATTTCGCGGGCTGCAAAGTTGATGAAACTCAAGACTTCCCTCGAACCGGTGGCGGGCGCCGGCATCGGCGCAAGCATTCCCCGGATAAAATTTTGGCTTGGTACTGCTGGTTTTATACCACACGGCCCGTCAGCGACGGCAGGTTACTCAGGTTACTAGCTGGAAGACCGACCCAGTTTCGTAACGGGTCGCCGAACTGTTTCGGTTCCAATTCAACGCGCGAGTCCGACCGGATAATACCCTTCCTTCGCGCTGATTTTCAGATCGGGACGGGACACCCGAACCTCGATCTCCCGGTGGGTGTTGCTCGGCGTGGCATGGGTCACATATCCCAAGGTGTACTGATTGCGGGCCTCACCCAGCGCGCCGGCATAAGTGGTTTCGATGGCGTCCCGGGAAAACCCGGAAAAAATCTCGCCGCCAGTGGCGCTCGCATACTTGGGCAGAATGTCGCTATAGCCCAGACGCGACCCGGTGAGCGGAACATGCAACTTCTGCAGCTGGCCGTATCCCGGAATCGCCGATCCCTCCAAGCGCCACCCCGTACACCATGATTCCGTTGGACAGCAGAACCCGCAGCGTGTCGCGATAGCTGGCGTTGCTTCGGGCCTCGCGGCCGTCGCTGATGACGAAAATGACCTTGCGGCGGGAACGATCACGTTTGCTCAAATCCATGGCCGCAGCCACCAGGGCGTCATTCAACACACGTGACTCTTTGGGCGGAGTGACTACCCTGGGCGAACTCTGGTCCATGGGCACGCCATTGACAATCGGACCCTGCGGTCCGAGCGGACCGCTCGTCACGGGAGGGCCATTGTTTCTTCCGGTTACATATTTGAGATTGTCGAGAGCCGCCGTCAGTCTCTTGCCCACTGCGGCGAAATCGGCCGCTTTCGAGACACTACTGCTGTAGGTGTAAAGAGAAACCTCATCGAACTGGCTAAACGCGCCTTCCAGCGCGTGTGAAAGTCTGGTTCACTTTCTGCACTGCTACGTCCGGCATGCCGACATCGAACAGGATAGCCACGGACAATGCAAACGGGTCCGTCGTAAAAAAATTCAGATTCTGTTTCTTGCCGTCTTCAAAAATTCGAAATCCCGGGACAAGAGCCCATTCACCATGCGCCCGTTATTATCCTTAACCATGACCGGCACGATTACCTGGTTCACATTGCTCGCTGATTTTGAATACTTCCTCATTGGACGCACCGCCTTCACCCGGAACACGCCGGTGTTGGGCGTTGGCCCCTTTGGTCGGCGGAGCGACCCCGGGAGCGTAAGTGGGTTCGGGCAGAGAATTGGCGTCAGCCGGCGACGCGGGATTCGATTCTGTCGGTGGAGCTTGATTTGGCGGCGGGTGCCCGAATCGGACGAGGGGCATTGGACGGCGGCGGAGCGGATGGCGGCGGCAATGGCCCGGGAAAGGGCCGGCTGGCAGAAGGTGCGTCAGGAATGTCGTCCTTTTTTTTCTGGTGGGATCCGTCTGCTGGGCAGGCGGTATTCCGAAAGCACACATAACATAGCCAACACCGCTGCCAGCCGCTGCATACCACTGCTCCACGGGCCAAACCATGACCCGTGTGCGGCACTGCCTTGATCTGTCGTTGCTTTGGTCACCAAGGCTTGGTCACGGATTCCACGGCCACACTCCCCGCCTGACAGCAACTACTTTGTTTTGGGATGCTGAAACCTGTAATTTCGTGCATCTAACTCTGATGGAATAGACTAACAAAAAGTGCGAGAGAATATCTGAATGCCAAAAGTCCGCGGATTTCAGCGATTTGGGGCCCTCTAACTTCGCTGATCGCCATGTTTGCTACGGTCACTCTGGCTGCCATCCTTCTCCCTGGCACGGTTTCAGCCCAGGAACTTCCGCGTTTGGCTGGCCAGCCCGACCCTCAGAGTAACAGCCAAAGCGACGAGCAGGACCAATCCGCAGCCACGTTGAAAGTGAACGTCAATGTGGTCCAACTCTTTTTTAACGTGAAAGACAAAAAGGGCGGACTGATTCCGAATCTGACCAAGGACGACTTTCAGATTCTGGAGGACTCGCAAACCGCAGACCATCAAGTATTTCACCGCGGAATCCGATCTGCCCCTGACTCTCGGAATCCTGATCGACTCAAGCGGCAGCCAGCAGCGCGTCCTGGAGATGGAAAAAGAAGTAGGCGCCAATTTCCTGAGCGAGATTCTGCGGCCGAAAGACGAGGCCTTCGTCATCAGCTTCGACGTCGATGCCAACTGCTGCAGGATTTCACCAACTCATCGCGACGGCTGCGCGATGCGCTCAACAGCGCGCGCATTAATGCTCCCCCATCCAGCTGCGGTGGACTTCCCGGGGCTGGTGGCGGACCGCTGCCGTGCAGTTCCACTCCCGAAAGGCACCGTGCTCTACGACGCCGTTTACCTCGCGTCGCATGATGAACTGGCCAAAGAAGTGGGGCGAAAGGCGATGATCCTGCTTACCGACGGCGAAGACCAGGGCAGCCAGTTAAAGATTACCGAAGCGATAGAAGCCGCCCAGAAAGCGGACTCCATCTGTTACGTGCTGCTGATCGCTGATCGCGGTTTTTACGGCTTCGGTGGATACTCGGGCGATCGCGAAATGAAAAAGCTGGCGAGCGAAACCGGCGGCCGCGTCATCGAAGTGGGCAACAAGATGGACAAACTGAAAGACGCCTTCGACCAGATCGCCAAAGAACTGCGCAGCCAGTACAACCTGGGCTACACGCCGACCAATACCGGCACTGGACGGAACTTTCCGCAAAGTAGAGATACACACCAACAATAAGGACCACAAGATCCAGGCGCGCACCGGTTACTACGCGGTAGCCCACCGCGAGTGAAAAAAGCTTTTAGCTGTTGGCCGATGCCTTTTACCTCTTGCCAAAGCATTAAGGGTGAGTCTTCACACCGTTGTTCGTGCACGCGAAATTTTTTTTGCGGTCAAATCTTGTAGCGCTTTATCTATGCCAAAGTTTGAGAAACATATTTTCATTTGCGGCAATCAGCGCCCGCCGGGAGCGCCCCGTCCCTGTTGCGATCCTGCTGGTCGCGCCGAGCTGCAGAAGGCGTTCAAAGAAAAACTGGCAACCCGAGGATTGAAAGGAAAAGTACGGGCCAACCAGTCTGGTTGTCTCGATCAATGCGAACACGGTCCGAATGTTGTGGTCTACCCCGACACGGTTTGGTACGGACGGGTCACACTCGCTGATGTGGACGAAATCGTCGAGTCCCACATCGTCGGAGGAAGGCCAGTGCAACGCCTGGTGCTGCCCGATACCTGCCTGAACGCAAACTGCGAGCACCGGCCGCCGAAAACACCATCCAAAAGTTAACGGTTGCGGGGCCGTGGACTGGGGTGATGGTGTCCCCGGCGTGACTCGAACACGCGACCCTCTGCTTAGAAGGCAGATGCTCTATCCACCTGAGCTACGGGGACACACCTAAATCATACTAGCGACAACCTCCACTCGCGAAATCCCTTTGCTTACAAGTCCACCTTTACTCCCGCCCAACGTCTGGATTGATTCCTGCATCTTCATTGGTTGAACGCACTTCTAATGCGGGGACTTCGTATGCACAAATCAGCGCTCGTTCTTCTTTTATTTTTTTCGGTACCTTCTCTGCCGGTGCTGGGACAGAAAGCCGAAGTCTTTGGCGGATACCAGTTAACCCACTTCGACGGCGGCCCTACTTTCAACGGCTGGAACGCTGCCCTTACCGGCAATGTGCTGCCCTTCGTGGGATTGACTGCTGACTTTAGTGGCGTATATAACTCCGGAACTCACTTTTATACCTACACCTTCGGTCCGGAAGTTCACGCTCGAGTGCTCGGCGTGAAACCCTTCGCGCATGCCTTGTTCGGTGCCGGCACATTCTCCGCCGGTGGCGCCAGTTCTACCGGATTCACAACTTATGTCGGAGGTGGCGTAGACGTTAAAGTTCTCCCATTCGTCTCTGCCCGATTGGCTCAGGTCGACTGGATGACGACCCGGTTCTCTGGTTCCACGGACAAGAACAACCTTCGATACTCCGCCGGTCTGGTGCTGAGATTCTAGGTTCAATTCGATTGATCGGCTGTCGATTGAGCCCAGAATGGGGATGCGAGCTCCAGGCAGAGATCTCGCAGCATTTCGGGGCACGCAAATTAGATCTTCGAGGCGGACTTTGAGGTATTGTCCGAATGCGTCTCTGTTATGACCATTCGTGTTCCTTCACTACTTCTCCAAGATGTCGCGCGATGATATCTTTCGGGTAACAGAGCCTCCCCCGAAATGAAGTCTTTGCCTTGCGTTGGTTGCGAATTTCTCCGGCACCTGATGGTGGCCGTCCTATCGACCAGTATTCCCTGCCTGGCGCAGGCACCCCCAGCAAAACCCAAGCACGCTGTCTCCGCTTCTCATGCCGTTCTGTTGCAATCAGTGAGATTGATCTCTGACGCCGAAGGACCAGCGCTGGAAATTGTCACTAACTCCAGCGAAGTGTTAAGCCCGACAATTGAAAGTCTGGATAGCCCGCCTCGCTTAGTGATTGATCTGCCTGGCACGCGCACACGCGCGCCGCATAAGCTCGTCGTTGGCGACACCAACCAAGTGACAAGAACGCGCATCAACCAATTTCAGGACTCGCCGCCCGTAACCCGCATCGTTTTGGACCTGGTCCGTCCAGTCGGCTACAGCACCGACGGCAGCGGAGAACGACTGTTGGTGCACTTGCATCCGCTAGCCGAAGCAAAAGAGAGAAGCACCGAAGTCCCATTTGTGTCGGCATTCACCGAAGGCGCGGAAGTGGCGGCCCTGCCCATCAGTGCCAGTAACTCAGGGATAGCGGTGGAAGCGCGAACGCGCTTGGCTCGCGACTCCTCCGTAACTGCGGGAGTCGAAACGACGCTCTTGCGTCTCGCGCACGGGAAAGAAGTTCAGGTGTGTCCGGGAACGACCCTTTCGGTTACTACCTCTGAGAATGGCCGTGACCTGATGCTGGGTATGAGCACAGGAGCACTGGAAGCACGATACCCGCCGAATAGTTCCGCAGATTCGGTACTTACCCCCGATTTCCGCATGATGCTGACAGGGCCGGGAGAACTTCAGTTTGCCATCAGCGCCGATTCACGCGGCAACACTTGTGTTCGTGCCTTGCCAGGAAATTCCGCATCGGTGATGGTTTCTGAACTGATGGGCGAAGGCACTTACCAGGTAAAGCCTAACGAACAGATCGTCTTTCGTGCGGGAAGATTGAACCAGACCGATGCGAACGTCCCCGATGACTGCGGCTGCCCTCTCCCGGCCATTCCCGCAATGCGGGCGGCAACAGAGACCACTCCCACAGTTTCAGAGAAAGACTTGCCCCCGACTGTGCACCTTGCCGAACCGGGAGACGAAGCCAAGCCATCGATGTCTACGGACGAATCGGCTCCTGCTCAACCGCAGAGCATGGCGCAACCGGCTCAGATTGCGATCGTCACCTCCCCTGCCGACGCGGCTCCGCTACCCGCGCCTGAACCAGGCAAAACCAGGGTACAAGTGGAGGCTCCTTTCGTTTTTCGCGCAGCTGACCTTCCGCCGTCCCCGCCGAGTCTGGCGACGGCAACACTGCCGATGTCCCGACCAAATAGCCCGGCTCCGATGCTCACAATAGTCGATCCGCTAGACGAAGCTGCCCAGCACAAGGGAGTCTTCGGCAAGATGAAAGGTTTCTTCTCCAGACTTTTCAAATAGGATTTCCCGCGCACATCGAGGGCAGACAGGCCGAGACCAGCCAGTGGGTCGCCGTGGTCTAATTATCTTGAGCCGAACTCGATTTACTGAGATCTGAAGGGAAAACCTCAGAAGTCCGAAGTTTCCTTTTGTCCAAGTATCCTTTTGACGCCAAGACGCGTCTCACACAGAAATCGGCCCTAACCTTTCATGCAGGGGTGATCGCGATGGTTTCTGCCAGTTCTCCGACTCCTGTTTTTCCAGGGCTGCTCTCCGACAATCTCGGTTTCTATCGCAGACGGACCGAAAACTTTCTGGCGTCGTTTCTGGCCCACGTGGCAGCATTGGCTTTCGTGGTATGGCTGGCAACCTGGTGGACAGGCCCGCCGAATCGAGGCGCGGAAATTAGACACGCCATTAATGTTGCGCCTATTTCTTTCCTGGCAGATGAACCTGGCGGGCGTGGCGGAGGTGGAACCGGTGACAAGCTGGCGGCGTCCAGAGGAGCATTACCGAAGATGACTCTGGAGGACCAGTTAACCCCGCCAGAAGCGGTACCTTTGAACCTCGATCCCAAGCTGCCCGAGCCGCCCAGCGTGATGGCTTTGTCCGACGTCAAACTGCCTCAACTGGCGCAACTCGGTGATCCGCTCTCTGCGGTCCAAGGACCGCCTTCGAATGGTCCCGGCAGTCGCGGCGGAATCGGCAGCGATTGCTGCGGCGGCGTGGGACCCAAGAACACCCCGGGCTTTGGGCCCTACGACGAAGGCAATGTATTCCGTCCGGGGCGAGGCGGCGTAACGCCGCCGCGTCCCATCTACGATCCCGATCCCGAATACTCCGACGCCGCGCGTAAAGCCAAATATCAGGGATCGGTGTTGCTGTGGCTGGTGGTAGGCCCGAACGGACGTCCGCACAACATCCGCATACAGCGCTCGCTGGGCATGGGTCTGGACGAGAAAGCGATCGCTGCCGTAAGCACATGGCGCTTTCAGCCCGCCACTCTCAACGGCCAGCCGGTCGCAGTAGAAGTCAACGTCAAGTAAGCTTCCGGCTTTACTGAGGCGGCTTCGGACTTCGGGCGTCAGACCTTATGCGGAAGATTTAGCAGCGAAGGCAGATGCCCTCGCGACAGCTCGGCGAGACCCGGCGACCACCAGACCCGGGCAGTGACGTCAGATCTGACGTCCTGAGGCCCGCTTCTACCGCCGCATGGCCTTGGCCAGGGGAGCGACTCTTTCCCTGACCTCGTCGGCGATTTCGGCGCCGCGTTCCATGGCTTCTTCAGCGAACTCTTTGGCGTCGTCGGTCCAGTCGTCGACCGTTTCCCTGGCGGTGTCGTATTTGCTTGCGAAGATCTTTTCTCATCTGCTTGCCGGCTTTGGGAGCGAGCAACAGGCCGAGCAGGGCGCCGGCGCCCAATCCGATCAGCAGGAAGGTCACAGCGGTTCCGGCGGAGCTGCCGCTATCTGAAGCTTCATATTTTCCACTGCGCATATAAATTCCCTTTCAAACTCTATTTTTGGTTTGAGTCTTTCTCAGTATGATTTTAGCTGTCCCTTTCGGGTTCGCGGCTTTCTTTCTGGTTATTTCTCCGGTAACAGTCCTGGGTGCTGTTCCCAAATCAGCTCAAGCCCGTGTAAAATAAAGAGTTGGATCCTCGTATCCGGCGGAAAATGTGGCCTGCCCGCCTTCCGCTCGACGTAATCGCAATCGCGTAATTATTTTTAAGGAGACTTACCCAGCAATGGCTATCCCCGCCACCCAGCTTCGCCCCGGCATGATCATCAAGCACAACAACGATCTGCACTCCGTTTTCAGCGTCGAGCACCGCACGCCGGGCAACCTGCGCGCCTTCATCCAGGCCAAACTGCGCAACCTGCGGACCGGCGCCATGTTCGAACACCGCTTCCGCTCGCCCGATCCCATCGAGAAAATCAACGTCGATGAAGTCGAGATGGAATTTCTGTACGCCGACGGCGACAGCTACTACTTCATGGACACCACCAACTTCGAGCAGACCCATCTGAGCCGGGAAATTCTGGGCGATGCGGTCGATTACCTGATTTCCAATCTGCAGATCAAAGTGGAATTCTTCGATGGCAAAGCCGTGGGAATCGAATTGCCGCAGACCGTGAGTTGACCGTGGTCGAAACCGAGCCGGGACTGAAGAGCGCGACCGCGTCCAGCGTGACCAAGCCGGCCAAGACCGAGACCGGACTGGTGGTGCAGGTTCCGCCGTTCATCAACGAAGGCGAGAAGATCCGCGTGGACACGGCCGAAGGCGCGTATTTGTCGCGGGCGTAACCATCACCATGACCGCTCGTGAGCTTGCCGACGAGCTGGAATTGCGGAAATGACATCTCGGCTGAGAAAACCTACGCGAGGCTCGCCGCTTCCTGGTTCGCGGACGGGTGCAGGGCGTCGGCTTTCGCTGGTTCGTGGAACGCGAGGCGCATATCCTCGGCATCGCCGGCTGGGTGCGCAACAATGCCGACGGCAGCGTGGAAGTTCTGGCCATGGGATCGCGCGAGCAGCTGCTCGGGTTGAGATCGCGTTTGCGAGCCGGGTCCGCGCGCGGCTCGCGTGGATGACGTCGAAGAAGCCGAAGCCAAGCCGGTCGCTGGTCTGACAACTTTTCGCATCGAAGGAGCCTGGTAAATGTCGAATCCCGCGCCGCAGCCGTCGCGATTCAACTGCGAGCCGCTGAAAAAGCTGATCCGGGAAGTTCCGGATTTCCCCAAGAAGGGCATTCTCTTTTACGACATCACCACGCTGCTCAAGGACAAGACTGGGCCTCGCCACGCTGATCGATGCGCTGTCGGAACACTACATCAAACAGGACGTCGATCTGGTTCTGGGCATGGAAGCGCGCGGTTTCATCTTCGCGCCGGCGCTTGCCTATCGTCTGAATGCGGGCTTCGTTCCGCTGCGCAAACCCGGCAAGCTGCCGGCCGCCACCGCCAAATTCGACTATGCCCTGGAATACGGCACCAACACTCTAGAGATTCACAAAGACGCGATCCAGAAAGGCCAGCGCGTTCTTGATCGTTGACGATCTGCTCGCCACCGGCGGCACCGCCGAAGCCACTGCCAAGCTGGCCAGTTCATTGGGCGCGGAAATTGCCGGGCTTGGGCTTCGTGGTCGAACTGGATTTTCTCAAGGGCCGGGATATGCTGAAGGGCTTACGACGTGTTCTCGCTGCTGCATTATCAGGAAGTAGGAGACCAGAAGTTAACCCGTTCGATATCCGGCTCCAAATTACGGCCCGGTAAGCATGCAGGCTGACGCCCGAGTCCGACGACTCAGGCCGCATTATTTTTTTCCCTCTTTCGCTGGCGCCCCATGCGCGCTCCTGCAAAGCCAGCGTCACGACGCGCATCATGTCGTCCCAGGGCGCGGGCTTGCCAGTCCAGATTTCGAACTGGCGCGCTGCTTGGTGAACGAACATCTCAATTCCCGGAATCACTTCCGCACCTCGCTCTTTCGCCAGCTTCATGAGCTGCGTTTCGGCCGGGTCGTAAATCATCTCGAACAGAGATCTTCGTGTTGATCTCGTTTTCCTTCAGCGGAGACTCACGCGAGTTTCCCATGCCCACAGGAGTGGCGTTGATGATCACGTCGAAGCTAAGCTTTTTCAGGTCAGCGCGCTTGGCAATTCGCGCTCTCGCCTGGTGAGCTAGCTTTTGCGCCGGGCCTGCGGTGCGATTCAGAATGTAAACCTCCGCGCCACGCTCTTTGAGCCCGAACACCGCCGCACGCGCGGCGCCGCCGGCACCTAGAACTAGAATCTTGGCTTCTCGATCGTGATCCGCTGCTCCAGAGGGCGCACGATCCAGCCGCGTCAGTGTTAAATCCGTATAGCTTTCCGTCCTGCGCCCGCACCACTGTGTTGCACGCCCCAATCTTTCGTGGTGTGAGAATCGGTGTTGTCGAGGTGCTTCAGGACAGCTTCCTTGTACGGCATGGTGATGGACAAGCCGTGAATGGGAATGTCACGCACGCAGCTCAACAGATCTTTCAGTGTCTTGGCGTGAAGCGCAAGGTAAACGCCGTTGACGTTTTCTCGTCGCAACGCCGCGTTCATGATGGCGGGCGAAAGTGAATGCGCGACAGGATCTCCAGCCACGCCGTACACGCGGGTTGCGACATCCACCTGATCGATCCGGTAGGTATTGCGCAGTTCCTGGGCCGTCATCTGTCCAGGGGCAGTCTTTTCGTCCGGACTGACGGAAGCAAAGGTGAACGCGCTACCCGCTCGGACTCGCGAGCAGCCGGCTGATAATACCTTGCTCGCCCATGCACAACCCGATCAGTGAATGGCGATCGCCATTCCGTTCCAGAAACTTCATCATCGTAACGTTGTCGTAGAGAGTCGTGGCGGTGCTTACGATTTTGTAGAAGTCAGCTGGAATATCCGCCATCTTTTGGAGCGTACTTTCCAGATTCCGGGTGGCGCGGAAATCGTGATATGAGAGAATCACCGCCGACCGTCCGCGGAGCCGCTGGACTTGCTCGGGTTTGCATTTGGAGGCGCTCTGCAGCTCGATATCGAGGAGCTGGCAACCCGAAGCACTAGCCTTTCCCCAGGATGTCCAACTGCGAGGCTACAGAGCCCTGAAACTTGCCCCCGTTGGGGGCACGGCGACAGGTTGCGATCGCCATGAGATGCGGATTGTATTCCATCAAGCTGCTTGATCTTCGGTAAGGCCAACGCGGGTCGCGGCAGGTAATCTAACCTGAACTCCAGAAAGGTGTTATCTCGAATTAGAGTTTCGGCCTTGTCGACCAGGGCCGTAGGGTCTGAGTCGGTGATGGCCACGCATACCCGGGGTAGCCTCAAGGTACGCATTCTGTTTATGTAGCTAGTAGGGCTGGCAGTCATCGTGGGGAACGAACCGGGATATTACAGGCGCGTAATTGCAGATGCAACAACGGATTATCGAAATCTCGAGCCGCCAAACTATTTAACGTACTTGCGATAACACCAGCGTAACCTTGACCAGCAGTCCAACGCTTGTTACTGTCCGGCTTGAAAGCCCTTGTATCTAATGCAGTTAGCGGTAGAAAGCCGGTCCGGGCCCCGGCCTTGAATTCGGAGGTAACATGAAGAAAACAGGACTGTTGCTGTTACTGTGCCTGGCGATGGCGGTGGCGGCAACTGCTCAGCAGGCCGATTCCACCTTGGCCGATCAGGCTATTCCTCAGGGCACACTGATTACGACCGGTGGGTTTCCCGAAGAGCGGGTCCAGACGCCGACATCTGCGGATTTATATTGCGGTGGTTATGTCAGCAAAGAGCTCGCTCCCAGTGCCAATTTCGTCGCGGGCGGCCTTGAGAGTCCCAATACCACCAAGTTCGCGCGGAATGACCTCGTGTTCCTCGCCGGATCCGGTTACCAGACTGGCCAGGAGTACGAGATCGTCCGGGAATTGCAGGATCCAAACCGCTACGAGTTGTTCACCGGCCAACACGCCATGATTAAGGCGATGGGCCAGCCATATTCCGAGCTGGGACGGGTAAAGATTGTCGATATCCGCGGCAAGATGGCCGTGGGACACGTGGAATTCAGCTGCGAACCGATGGTTCCTGGTGATACTGCGATACCGTTTGTTGAAAAGTCAGCGGCGGCGTTTCATCCGCCACAGCGATTCGACCGGCTCTTGCCAAGCACAGGTAAGGCCAGCGGTCGGATCGTCTTGGCCAAAGATTTCGACCTTCTATTGGGGACGGGTTCCAAGGTCTACATGAATTTGGGCTCCAACCAGGGAGTAAAGGTCGGCGATTACCTGCGGGCTGTCCGCACCTACGAAGCCGATCTGCGCGACCCAGTCGATTCCCTTTCGTTCAAGGCTTCGGCGAGCGAAGATACACAGAAGTTTCCTCCGTCAATCGAAGGACACATGTTCACCAAGACGAAAGGCCCTTCGATCCACGTAGCCGACTTTCCGCGACGAGCGATGGGAGAGATCGTGGTGATCAATGTCACCCCGACGACTGCCACCGGCATGCTGGTGTTCGCCTTAGAGGATGTTCACGTGGGGGACCAAGTAGAACTTGATCAGCAATAGTTTTTAAAAAAAACGTGTTGCTTCCGGAAGGTAAAGGCCTTCCGGATTTTTTTGTTCCCGACGAACTAATCGGTCCTGTCGCCGAAAACCTCTGCGGTGAAAACTTCTATTTGTGCGCCACGTTGCCATGCGTCAGGAGGCAATCCGGCCTTCTTGCAGGTTTGTTCCAGAAACGTGATGCGATCCCATCGATGCTCTACAGATACTTGTGGAAGCAATAGGCCTCGATTCGTTCCTTGCCGGATCAGCAGCCCGTGACGCCCGACCTCCACAGCCTCCGGGTGAACCGGCTTCGGCGTGGAAAGGATGCTCAGCGAGACTTCCAACTCCACAGCCTCATCGCGAGTCACCGGCGCAAACCGCGAGTCATCGAAAGCGGCCCCCCGCGCGGTTTCAATCACATTGCGATAGAGCGAGGTCGTGGGCAAGACATAGCCAACACAGCCCCGCAAACCATCTCGATAATAGAGCGTGGTGAAGACGCCTCGAGGCTTTGCCAGGTAAGAGTCAGGAGGTACAGCCGATAGTTCGCGGTGGTCCAGCGCTGCCATAATGGATTCGTGAGCCAACTGCAGCAGCAGTCTCCGTTGGGTGGGAGAAAATTCGTTAGACAGAGTAGAAACAGTCAGACGGAGAGAGGAATCTTCAGACGGCGGGCACATCGCGCTTCCTCCGTCGGCTTAGGACGAAGGCGCGGCGACGGCGCTTGACCACATGCCGGTCAATCTTGGACCAGAAGGCGGCAAAATAATCTACTGCGGAAACCAGCGACAGAAAGACCATGAACCAGATGGAAACCAACGCGATCCAGTGAACGGGAAAGATGTATGGTCCCACTGGCCAGACTTTCCAGCTGTGATCGAGAATAACTGCTACCACCGAGACAATTTGCACCAGCATTTTGAACTTGCCGAGATTACTGGCTTCGATCGTAAAACCCTCGGATGCGGCGATCGAACGCAACCCGCTCACCAGAAATTCGCGAGCAATGATTACCACCGCCACCCACGCCGGGACCAGGCTCGGATTAAATTGCACCAGCGCAATGAAAGCCGCGGCGATCAGAAGCTTGTCGGCCAGGGGGTCGAGCAGCATACCCATAGTCGTTATCTGGTCGCGACGCCGTGCCAGGTATCCGTCAATCCCATCGGTAATTGAAGCTGCGATAAACAAGGCGGAGGCCAGAAGTTCCTGTTCCCCGTTGAAGGCATGAAAGTGATTGGTGGAAAGCAGCCAGATCAGCAGCGGAATGCTGAAGATGCGGGTGAGCGTGATGGAGTTGGGCAGGTTCACCGCAGGTTACGGGCCGCGAGCCGGGCGAGAAGGATAGCCAGCAGCACTTGCATTATCCTCCACAGCTAACGGTGAAAGCAACGAGGTAACTCAAGTGCGAGACGGTCAGCCTGAGGTGGGGACAAAATTCGGGAATCAGAATCAGACTTTATATCTTCTTGCGAACTTTGCGGCCAAAGAGCTTTTTTTAACCGCAGAGTTCGCAAAATGTGGCGGTACCAAGCAACAGTCGTGCGAGGCACCAGTTTATCCATTCGTACCGGTCTTGCCGAAACCCTTAAGCATGTCCAATCCCTCTTCGAGCATGGATGAGGCGGATGCCGATGTCGCACCCGACCCTTGGGGAACCTGCCCATTGGGTGTGAGGCGGTCAATCAGCATAGGCAGTATTTGCGCCAGATGAGAGCTCGCGGCCTCGGGAGATATTCCCGCTTTAGCCGCAAGTTCCTTCACTTGCTCGCTGCCCAAAACATGTTGAATCTGATCCGCCGAAATAGGTAAGTTCTCTCCCGTCCCCACCCACGAAGTGACCAGACCGCCAAGGCCTTTGTCATGAAACTGCTGTAATAGTCCGGCAACTCCGCCGGGCTGATTGTTAATCATATGCGCGACACTCGCCGCCATCGGATTCGAGCTGTTCGATAGCATATTGCCCAGTTCCTTACACGCCATGTCTTCCAGGAAACTCATATTGCCTCCAAAAACGTTGGTCAACAATTGTCGGCGAACAAAATGCGCCGGGAACCGAACTCCCGGCGCTCTTTACACGCAAGTTACTGCTGCTTGGCGATGATCTTGTCCTTGATCTTTGCGTAAGTTGCCGCAGGAATAATCTTCTTGCGAGTCAGATCGGTTTTCTTCGCGTAAGGGCGGCCGTCGATGATCTTTTGTGAATACTTTTCCCCGATGCCGGGCAAGGCATCCAGCTGATCCTTGGTTGCCGAATTGATGTCCAGCAGATCGGCTGATGCCGGTGCAGCCATCGCGGAGTCAGTCTTGGCTGTTTTCGAGCTTTTGGTGGTCGAGGCTTGCGCTGCGGCCATTCCTGTTAGGAGAGCCACGGCAAAAAGTGAGAGCAGAATCCTGGTTACGAGATTACGTTTCATAGAATCTCCTTAGTCCTTTTCCGATGCTTTGTAGCCGGCAGCTTTGGCGTCGGCTTCACTCATGAATTTCCCGGTTTTGGTCTTACCATACCACTGCCCACCCTTGTGATAGACGCCGCTGCCGGTATTGACCCAAACCATTCCGCTCGATTTCGCGGAGGCAATTTGTGAATCGGAAGCTGCACCGGTCGGCGCCGCCTTGCTGGTCTTGGCGGGAGCGGTCTTGGCCGGAGTCATCGAGCCTTGTGCCATCGAATTTGAAGATGCAGCGGTTGAGCTGGCCGGCGCAGCCGGGGTGGCCTGTGCGGAGTGCGTGGCTGGAGCCGGTTCGGTCGCTGCCGCAGGTGCCGCGCCGGAGTCCGTGGTCGACTTCTTGCTCTTGCGACTTCGTTTCATCGGAGCCGCGGTGGTGTCAGTGCTGGCTGCGGTTGCGGGTGTGGCAGTCGCCGGAGCCGCTGGTGCCGTACTGGAATCCGCGGCTGTTTTCTTGCTCTTGTGGGTCTTTTTGGTTCCGGTATCGCTGGCGGTTGCCGTTGTATCGGAGGTGGCCGCAGCATCACCGGAAGCGGCCTTCTTGCTCTTTCTTGTCTTTTTCGCAGGAGCGGCCGAGGCATCTGCAGCGCCAGTCTGATCGGCGGTCGCGGTCGTGTCGGCGGGCGTCTTTGCCTTTTTCTTTTTCTTCTTAGTAGTAGTGGTGGTGGTTTGATCGTCGGTGGAACTCGCGGTCTGGGGTTTGGCCAAAGCGCTAATTCCGGACATGCCGAATAACAGGCAGAGCATCATCATCCATGTGCCCAGCGAGGTTTGCCGTCTGCTCATGATTTCCTCTTCTCGTTTCCGGACTGGCCTCATTCGACAGCGGAAGCGCGCCTTAGGGCGTTCTGGGCGCTTCCCGGCCCGTCTGCGGGGCGACCATAATGACACTTCATCTGAGGGGGGTCAACTCAGGAAAAGAGGGTACGGAAGAAGTGGCGATGCGCCACTCGTTGAGATGACAATCCGAAGCACCAAAAGGGGTTCGTCCCTTTTGCGAAGGCTCACAGTGAGGACTGCCCGGGATCAGGCGTAAATGCCACGCTGGCGAATGGTGTATGCCACGCGATCGATAGCCAGCATGTAGGCGGCAATACGATTATTGACGCCGTGAGTCTCGGAGAAGCGGACCACATCCTCGAAGGCGGTCTTCATGATGTGCTCGAGTTGCTCGTTCACCACCGATTCTTTCCAGAAATAGCCCTGGCGATCTTGTACCCATTCGAAGTAAGAAGTGGTAACACCACCAGCGTTGCAAAGGATGTCCGGAATTACAAACACACCTTTGTCCGCCAAAATATCGTCAGCTGTCGCGGTGGTGGGACCGTTTGCGCCTTCCGCCAGAATTTTGCATTTCACCCGATCGGCATTTCGGCTGGTGATTTGATTCTCGGTAGCCGCGGGGATAAGGATTTCGCATTCGGAAACCAGCAATTCCGCCGGATCTTCCGCTTGAGCGCCCTTGAATCCGTGAATACTGCCATTGCGTTGCCGGTATTCCCAAAGCGCGTCAACATCAATTCCGTTCTTGTTCACCAGCCCGCCATCAACCTCGACTATGGCGATGACCTTGTAGCCGGCATCTGCCATCAGACGCGCCGCATTGGAACCAACGTTGCCGAAACCCTGCACGATCACACGAGTGGACTCTGGACTGAGTCCGAGCTTCTTGACCGCCTCGTCGCATACGATCATAATGCCGCGACCTGTGGCTTCGCGACGTCCGCGGGAACCGCCAATATTAATCGGCTTCCCGGTCACAACCGCAGTCACGGTCTGGCGCATGTGCATGGAGTATGTATCCATCATCCATGCCATCGTTTGTTCGTTGGTATTCATGTCAGGGGCGGGAACGTCTTTTTCCGGGCCGATAAACTCAACCAGCTCTGCGGTGTAGCGGCGGGTCATCCGCTCCAGCTCGCCCTGAGACATTTTGTGAGGATCGCAAATGACTCCGCCCTTAGCGCCACCAAAGGGAATATTCACCACAGCGCACTTCCAGGTCATCCAGCTCGCCAGAGCGCGCACTTCGTCCAAGGTAACGTCGGGGGAATAGCGAAGGCCGCCCTTCGCCGGACCCCGGGCAATGGAGTGTTGTACTCGAAAGCCAGTAAAAACCTCCAGATGCCCGTCGTCCATCATCACAGGAATATGCAGAATGATCTCGCGGGTCGGATACCGTAGAACCTTCATCAAACCGTCGTCCAGATTCAACTTTTGAGCGGCAAAGTCAAAACGGGCGGCCTGCGCCTCCCACGGATTGATTTCCTGCTCAAGGGAAATGGTCTTCATAGCCATGGCGGTCTCCGATTGTCGGTCAGACGGTATGATGCTGGCCGGCGCCGGGCGAGTTCCCCGGAGTGGGCGGGCAAACCTTCAAAGTATATGCAGGGCCGGGGGGAGAGGCAAGTTAGCAGGTCCAACTGAATTTGTCCAAATAGCTAGACTAGTAGCGAATCTTGACCAAAATTCGCCGTTAGATCTCGATCTCCATTCCTTCCGCGGCGGCTTGCACCTTCGGATAGTGATCACGCGCCTGTTTCACCACGTTGTCAATACAAGTGTCGTCGTGATCGGGATCGTGGTGAAAGAGAACTAGCTCCTTGGACCCGCTTTCCATCACTACATTGATGGCTTCCCGCCAATGACTGTGTCCCCAGCCACGTTTGCGGGCTGCGTATTCCTCGGGCAGATATTGGGCGTCATAAATTAGGACATCGGCGCCCGCCGCTAACTTGCGCACACTCTTATCAAACTCGGGATCACCCGGCTCATTGTCGGTTGCATAAACCAGAACGCCGCCATTAGTTTCGAGGCGAAAGCCCATGCACCCCTGGGGGTGATTGAGCCATATGGCTTCCACAGAAACGTCCCCGAGTTGTATCTTCCCCTGCTCCATATTGTAGAAGCCGCGCTGTGCCTTCATTTCGTTCAGCCCCACCGGGAAGTAAGGGGCAGCCATTTGTTCTTCCATTACCCGTTTCAGAGTCCTGGTGCGGCTGGAAGAATGAAAAGAAAAGGAATTTGCCGGATTGTCATAGAGTGGACCGAAGAATGGTATCCCCTGGATATGGTCCCAGTGAAAATGTGAAACGAGGATATGGGCATTGATAGCTTTGCCCTGAGCATCGCGTTGGAGTTGCTGCCCTAAGGCCCGAAAGCCGGTGCCACAATCGAAGATAAAAAGATCGTTGCCCACGCGAGCTTCGACGCAGGACGTGTTACCCCCGTAGCGCAAATTGTCAGGCTGGGGAGTCGGCGTGGACCCACGTACGCCCCAGAACTTGATACGCATACGCCCCCAGGGAATGGATTTAGCCCTAACAGCAATCTTCCAACGGCGGAGCGCCTACGTCAATTCATTCGCTGGTTACTCTGGTTTTCGCTTTGACCATCTTCATCACCATGCCGTGCTTTGGGCGAAGGGTAATCCCCGGTTGCGGAACAACGGGGTGGCCTGGTACGAGATCTAACTGAAAACGCTGCGCAATCGTAGCCAGAAGCACGTTCGCCTCCGTCATGGCGAAAGCCGCTCCAATACAGAGGCGCGGTCCACCCCCAAAGGGGAAATATGCGAAACGTGGAAGCTGTTGGAAAGTCTGAGCGGTCCAGCGGTCAGGATCGAACTCGTTAGGCCGCTCGAAGAAACGCGGGTCGCGATGCATGATCCATGGGCTCATGACGACGTTCGCGCCCACTGGAAGCTTATACCCACCGATCTCAATCTCTTTCGCGGTAGTACGAGCCAGGCTCCACGCCGGAGGAAAGAGCCGCATCGACTCTCTAATCACCTTGTCCGTGTAGGGCAATCGGGCAAGGTCTTCCATTTGGGGTGTCCGCCCTCCAAGCTCTTTATCCAATTCGTTCCGCAACTTTTCCGCCGCCTCAGGATGCTGGCTCAGCAAATACCAGGTCCACGACATCGAAACCGCGGTGGTTTCGTGACCGGCAAGCAGGAATGTCATGATTTCATCGCGCAGCTGACGGTCGGTCATGGCACTTCCATCTTCGTCGCATGCGGCCATGAGCATGGAGAGTAGGTCGCCGGTATCCTCTCCGCTCGCGCGGCGCTCGCAAATAATTCGCCACACTATCGTATCGAGTTCGCGCACCGCACGCTTTACACGGATCAGCGCGGGCAACGGAAAGTGCCGTAGCGGCGGAGGCATGATCATGCGTAGTCCCGACGTGTGACGCATCAACAGGTTGAGGGCCGCGGCCACTTTTTGTGCATCGTCGCTCACTTCTATGCTGAACAGAACCTTGGCGACGATGCGCATGGTGAGCCGCATCATCTCCTGATGAATGTCTCGGACCTCGCCGTCCTGCCAAGCGTGAAGCATTTCCTCTGAATAAGCGCTCATCGTCCGTCCGTACGATGAAAGCCGGTCGCGGTGAAAGGCAGGCTGGCATAGCCTCCTCTGTCGTCGCCATTCGGGGCCTTCGCTGGTCAACAGACCCTGACCAAGAAACCAGCGGCTGTTCTGGATTACTTTGTCCTTCTGAAAATTCTGCGACTGCGAGATCAGCACAGACTCGATCAGGTCAGGATGGTTCAGGAAATACACATGGATCCAACCCGCCCGGTAGTAAAAAATGTCGCCAAAATCCCGCGCCCAACGGGTGAAAACAGCGAGAGGATCGGCGCCGAGCAAGGGAAAGTTCCCGACAAGAAAGCGGGGAAGAGGGCCGGGGGGACGACGGATGGCAGGCATGGGAAACGTCTGACTTTGATTTTACAAGGGTCTATCGATGACAAGGTGGCGCCGGCGTCTCGTCGGCCCGAAGGCGGACGGAATGTCGACTAAAAGATCCGCAAACCCACTCATTTCCTCGGCCAATTCACAGACGGCCTTTCAGCCCGTATCGGGTCGGCGAGACGCCGGCGCTACATTCTCTATAATGACTCAATCCCATGCTGCACCCTGATTACAAAGAATTTTCCCGCCTGGCTGGCACCTCCACCCTGGTTCCGGTGGTCAAGTCAGTCGCAGCCGATTTGCTGACGCCCGTTTCAGCGTTTCTTGCGATCGCCGCACACGAGCCTGAGGCTTTCCTTCTCGAATCGGTCGAACGCGGCGAACAGATTGGCCGCTACACTTTTCTCGGCTCACACCCCTACATGCAAGTACGCGCCGCAGGCAGAAATGTCACAGTGCAGCGCGGCAAGCGCGAGGAGAAACAAGTAGGCAGCGCGATTCAGATCGTAAAAGAGCTGTTACGTCAGCATCGTCCCGCGATCGTGCCAGGGCTGCCTCCTTTTACCGCGGGCGCGGTAGGATACTTCTCCTACGACGCGGTACGGCAACTGGAGAATATTGGCGAGCATGCGAAGGACGACCTTTCATTACCCGATTGTGTGCTGATGTTTTTCGATCGCTTGCTGGCTTTCGATCACCTGCGTCACCAGATTCACATCATCGCAAACGCTGACGTATCGCGAGAAAGTCCGCGACGGGCATACGACCGTGCGGCTGCTGACATCGGGATTTTGGAAAAGAAACTGGCGGCGGGCCTTCGACCTGGGCACTGGCACAGGAGTTCAAAAAAGCTCGCAGGCAAATTGAAGATCCACGCTGGCACAACGCGAATGCGCTTTATCGATTCCGTCGAACACGCCAAAAGGTACATCGCCGCGGGAGATATCTTTCAGGTTGTGCTCTCGCAGCGCCTGGATTTCACGCCTGAAGTTGCGCCCTTTGATGTGTATCGCGCACTACGGGCAGTGAATCCTTCGCCGTATTTGTATTTTCTACGCATGGGCGACACCCACGTATTGGGCTCATCACCAGAGATGTTGGTGCGAGTAACTGGACGCAAACTTGAATACCGCCCTATCGCGGGAACACATCCACGCGGTCGCGATGAAGCAGACGACCAGCGTCTGGAACAGCAAATGTTGCATGACGAGAAGGAACGTGCTGAGCACGTGATGCTGGTGGATCTGGGGCGCAACGATTTGGGGCGGGTGAGCGAATACGGTTCAGTGAAGGTCAAAGACCTGATGTACGTGGAACGCTACTCGCATGTCATGCATATCGTCTCGGCGCTCGAGGGAAGGCTGAGAGATGGTCTCGATGCGCTGGACGCGTTTGCGGCCTGTTTCCCGGCTGGTACCCTGAGTGGCGCGCCTAAGGTGCGTGCGATGCAGATCATTGAGGAACTGGAACCGACCCGGCGCGGAGTTTATGGAGGAGCAGTGCTATACGCCGATTTCGATGGGAACCTTGATTCCTGTATCGCGATACGAACGATGCTGATGCAAGGTAAGAAAGCGTATTTGCAAGCTGGCGCGGGCATCGTCGCGGATTCAGACCCGGTGCGCGAGTTTGACGAGTGCATGAACAAAGCGAAGGCAGTCCTGAGAGCGGTGGAAGCGGCTCGGGGAGTGGGTTAGGGCAGTGGGGCAGTGGGGCAGTGGGCAGTGGTTGTTGTTTAACCGATGATACCTGATACCCGTCACATCTCTTTTCGAGGGAGTTTATGGAAGTGTCTCTTGCCGGCGGTTTGAAATGTCGAAGGTGCAAATACACCGAGAGTTGAATCGCATGGCAGAAATCGATGGTGCTTGTACTCAGGCGTTTCCCAAAGCCGCCACCGTCCACCGGTCAATGAACACTGACCACTGATAGATTCACAAAATTCTCCACCAACTTTTTTCCCTCGCTGGTAAGCACACTTTCGGGATGGAACTGCACCCCTTCGATCGCAAACTGGCGATGTCGCAGACCCATGATTGTTCGCGATCCATCGGTTTCAGTGGTCCAAGCGCTCACCTCAAGTTCAGGCGGCAGGCCTCTTTCTTCGACGATCAGCGAGTGATACCGTGTCGCTGTCATGGGCGATGAAAGTCCCTCAAAAACGGTTTTGCCATCGTGTTGTACTTCGCTGGTCTTGCCGTGCATGAGATGAGGCGCGCGAATTACATTGCCTCCAAAAGCGGCACCGATGGCCTGATGTCCAAGGCAGACCCCCAGGATTGGTATTTTGCCCGCAAAATGCCTGATCAGCGGAATCGTAATCCCCGCTTCCCGCGGAGTGCGTGGTCCCGGCGAAAGAAGGATGCGTTCAGGACGCATCGCTTCAACCTCGGCCGGCGTTACTTGGTCATTGCGGCGTACTTCGACTTTCGCGCCTAACTCTCCCAGGTATTGGACGAGGTTGTAGGTAAAGGAGTCGTAATTGTCGAGGACGAAAATCATAACTCTGTTCTCCGAGTAGAGGAGATCCCGGCAAGCGGTAGGTTTTCCTTGGCTGTATCCGCCGTTTCCAGCTTCGTGCCCGTTTAGGTCGACCGTAGCCTTGCGGGAGCTCCCCCCTCACAGACCTCCGCCGTGCAGATTTCCCGCAGCGGGTTCCTCAAGCAGGGCTCCCCGTCGTAGACCAAGAGTGCATGATGCGAGGTGGCAACAAAGGGTGGCGACGGAGGAGGTCCAGATAGTTCTCCCACGTCAACCATCTCCCACGAGTGCGACGACTAAGCCACTTCCTCCAGGCTCGTCGGACTCCCCGATAGAACCGCCGTAAACTGAGGAAGTTCGTCGGGCGTCCGTAATACTGGTAGTGGCCTCGGAGTTTGGCGTTGAGGGTTTTCTGCTGCTGGCCCACCTCCTCGTGTCGGTGCTCTTGGCACCATCGGGCGACTGCGGTCAGGCTCCGACTGAGCCGTTTGCGCATCGTCCGTACGTGGACGGTGAACTTCCCTCTTCGGCTGCGTGCGCAGATGTGCGTGAGCCCGAGGAAATCGAAGGTGCTGGGCTTGTTCCCCTGCCGCTTCGCGTTTCCCCCTGCGTTTCGCCCAAATTCCACCAGCCGCGTCTTCTCCGGGTGCAACGTCAGGCCGTACTTGGCAAACCGCTTCAGCAAGACGTTCATCACCTTTTCCGCGTCCTCCCTGTATTGGAAGCACAGAATGGCATCGTCGGCGAAACGGATCTCGTGAGCTTCCCCTTTCAGTCGGGGCTTCACCACTTCCTCAAACCATTCGTCGAGGATGTAGTGCAGGTAAATATTGGCTAGGAGTGGACTGATCGTCTGTCCTTGCCCAGTACCTGTTTCGCTCACCAGAAGCCGGCCTTCGTCGATGACTCCCACCTGAATCCACTTCCGTATCAGTCGAAGTACGCTTCCATCGTTGACTCGCTTCTCGATCATCTCGATGAGTTGCTCTCTCACGATCGAATCGAAATACGTGGTGATGTCTATCTCCAGGATCCATCCCGTGGGCCTCGTACAAATCACTCGCCTCACTTCGTCCAGCGCTTGGTGTGCTCCCCGTCTGGGTCGAAACCCATAGGAGCACTCGAGAAAATCCTGCTCGTAGATGGCGTTCAGCACCTCGACCATTGCCTTTTGCACGATCTTGTCCTCGAGGGCGGGAATCGAGATCGGCCTCTGTTTCCCGTTTTCCTTGGGGATGTAGACCCTGCGCAGGGGCTGGGCTTGGTATGTTCCACCTTTGAGCCGTTCGTGCAGCTGTCGGATATTTCCCGCGGCGTCTTTTTCGTACTGCTCGTAAGTAACGCCGTCCACTCCTGCACTGGCATCCTTTCGTAGACTTCGAAACGCCGCATACATCGCTTCGGGCGTAATCAAGTGGGCGATCGAGAAGAATCGCCGCTTCCCGTCCTCCTTGGCTAGTTCAGATAGTCTGTCGAGTTTCGTGGACATAGTGATTCGAGTTCTAAGTCTCGTCTATGTTTCCTTCGCCAGATACGTCCGCCTGTTCGCCCCTTCCCTCCAGTGGGTTCCGTGGCCGCCCCTTACGGGAGCCCTGCGGTTCCCCACCTTCACAGGTACTGTGGGTTCGTAAGACTGCTCGGCCATCTTTCCCGTTCGCCTCCGGTTTCCCTTGGCCAACGGTACCTCCCATGTTGAGGAGGAGACGGGGAGCTCTCCTTGGTTCCTGGGAAATCCCTTTGGAAGCATGCCCCGAGCTAGGGACTCCGGCGATCCCGGTGCGCCCTCGCTGTATCGGACGCCCAGATGCTGCCTTCCGCCACACTAACAACGTCGGCATCGCAACGATCGACAGTTTTCGGAGCTGAATCTTCACGGCCTGCTTCCTCGCTGTGTACGCTTCGCACCCACCAGTCACCTGATGAATGGCAACACTCGCTATCGGCCTGCTTGCTAGCCTTTGGCCGAACGGGACTTGCACCCGCTGGACTTCAATAAGAAGTTTCACCTACTTCATCTAGGCTCCTCCTCTTCCAAGCTTTACCAAGCGCGATAGTGTACCGACTCAGAAACCCCGGATGCCAAAACTGAAGGTTGGAACGCTACCGGCTGGCCAATCCTCCCGCAGTTTCCGCGCCGTCGATCGTATACACGTGACCTGTCATATACGCTGCGTCATCCGACGCGAGAAACGCAAACAAGGCCGCAATCTCCGCCGGTTGGGCGTGACGTCCCAACGGAATCTTTCGGTTTACCTCATCGAGCATTTCATCGGTGTATTCGGCGCGCTGCATGGGCGTGAGCACATAGCCAGGGGCGACCGCGCAGACCCGAACCTTGGGCGCGAGCTCCAGCGCCATGGATTTGGTCAACTCGATCACCCCGGCCTTGGTGGCATTGTAGTCGGCGTAATAAGGCTGGCCGACGAGTCCATTGGTCGATGCCGTCTGCAGAATTACCCCACTGCCCTGCCGCCACATCTGCCTTGCCGCGGTCTGTGCCATGTAGAAGACGCCAGTCAGATTTACCGCAATGATCCTGTCCCACTCGGCGGGAGTGATATCGAGGAAGTTGTGGCGAATGCTGATACCGGCGTTGTTGATCAAAACATCGACACCACCCATCATCCTCACCGCTTCGGCAAATGCAGCTTCCACTTGCTTGAGATTGGATACGTCAGCGTCGACTGTGCCAGCCAGTCTCGGTAACTGTGTCTCAATCTGTTGGCGACCCTTGGCATCGCGGTCGAGCACAACAACCAACCCGCCTTCCTCCAGAAAACGCGCCGCGGTCGCCGCGCCGATTCCACTAGCCCCTCCAGTAACTAGGACGCGCTTGCCCTTCAGTCCTCGCATAGATCCCCGTTTTGTTCTTGATGTCAGCGCGGGCGTCCAGCCCATGCAGGTTCACCAGAAAGGTGTCGACTCTGGCGATGTTGCTAGTGATGTTAAACGATGAACGTTCTCTGCACGAACGGAGCGTCCGCGCTCACATGAGAGTCTATCTCTTACCGCCGAAGAGGAAGGCTAATTCGATGATCAGAATAATCACGACCATCAGTTCGAGCACGAAGGCGCGACTCTGATTGAACTGATCCACCATAAAACGGTACAAATCTTCGGCGGTTTGCAGTTTTTGCGTGACTAAGTCTTTATAGTCCGGCACGCCGACTTTAGCGGCTGCCAGCTTGTACAAACGCGCTGAGAACATGTCGCTCAAAAACTTAATCGCATTGTCGGCACGCTCGGTCAGTTCGTTCACATCCAGCAGAACGGTGTGCAGTTCGGTGGCAGCTCGTGCCAGACGCCAGCGTGCCCACATGCCAGTACCTTTATCGAGAGCCGCGTACACGGTTGCCAGTTCGCGGGTCAACAGTTCATCGTAGTGACGGAATTCCAGCAACTGCGAATTTGCATACTCAAGCAGCTGAATCGCAGTCTCGGCCCCCGACTCGCTGTCGTATAGAAACGCCGCATTCCAGCCAATTACAGCCAGGTCATTGGGGTAATAAGACGCGCGGGATTGCAGGATCTCATTGCGTTCGCCATCGGAAAGTTGCGCAATTTCTCCGCGGACAATTTGCGCGATACGTCCGCCCTGCGACGAACACAACTCGCTGGCTGAAGGTGAGCCAGCAATCTCGCGAACGTGAAAAATAAAGTAATCCTCGCTCAACCACTCCGGGTAACGCTTGATGAGCGCGGGCGCAGCCCGTTCCAACTTTTCGTGGACGATGCGAGTGGCGTACTTTTCGAAATCAACGTCCCAAACCCATCGGCTTCCGAGACGAACCAGCGTGTCCCAATCGCCCGAGAAGGGCAGCTCGAAAACCACGCTCAACACGCCGTAGTCGTAATACTTGATTTGTCCTTCGAGCCGCTCGCCACTTTCCAAAACCAGGGGTTCGAACGGCTCAACCACCGGAGGCCGCTGGTACCGTACATAGGCAGGGGCGGAATGCTTAAAACTGGGCTGTTGCATGGTCCGTGCACCGAAAATCTCCTGCAACTGGTCCAGTCGAATCTCCTCGCAGACATCGAACTGGATCAAGACGAGCACCGAGCCCCGCAACGCCGCCTCGACCGCTGCTGGGGTCGAGCGGACTGCCTCGGGAAGGGTTAAAGTCGATTCCGAATCCAGCGCCATAGATGCCTGCTAACTGCCGGGCCAGGAAGGAAGTATCTCGGGCCCTCTGCCTTTCATTGTCCCAGAATCTGGCTCGGTTGGGGAAGGGACGGAGAGGTAAATAGGTAAGTCATTGATTACATTGATGTAGATTTATGGCGCCATCGTCCTACTTGTGCGGAAGACAATGGCAAAAACAGCCAAAGATGCAGACTCGGAACCGCGGCGGGCCACCCGCTCCTAGACCTTTCGCAACCACCATACCAAGGCTGCTCCCGCGGCGATCATCGCCGCGCCTGACCCAGCCCTCCTCATGGAGCGGTCTATCTCAGCCTGTCGGTGACGGACCTGCGGTTCCTCCGGATACCTCCCGTCCGACACCCACGTACCATGTAAAGCCATGGCAATGACTTCTGCCAGATGCAGGGCCTGGCGATCAGTGGCTTGCGCGATCTGCTCCCGGCAGCTGAACCCGTCCGCAATAATCAAGCTCTCGCTGGACGCCTTGCGTACCGCTGGCAAAAGCTCGAGCTCACCAATCGCCAATGATAGATCGAGTTTGTCGTCGTCGAAACCGAACGATCCCGCCATTCCGCAACATCCCGGCGCAGGGGCGTGCCATTCAATTCCCATCTTTGTCAGCACCGACTCCTCATCGGTCATCCTCATCACGGATTTGTGGTGGCAATGACCGTGAATGAGCGCCTTGGCTGAAAGTTTTGGAAGGCGGAAATTCGCGGCCTTCTTTTCTAGAAACTCGCTCAGGAGAAATGTCTGGCGCGATAACTTCTGCGCCCGTTCGTCGTTGGGATAGAGATTGATCAGCTCATCACGAAATACCGCGGCGCAGCTTGGTTCAAGCACAACCACTGGCAATTCCGCTTGGATTGCTTCCTCAAGAGCCTCCAAAGTCTGCAGCAGCAGTCGTTTGGCACGATTCAACATGCCGAAATCGTACAGAGGACGACCGCAGCAGAGGATGGTTTCGGGTATCAACACATGGAACCCCGCGGCTTCGAGAACTTCAACTGCCGCCTTGCCGGTATCAGGTAAGAAATAGTTATTGAAGGTGTCCGGCCACAACATGACAGAGGCAGCTTCGGAATTCCGCGGAGGGCGCCGGTTGAACCATGCGCGAAACGTTTGCGGAGCAAACGCCGGGACGTTGCGTTCTTGCGGCATACCGGCAGCGAGTTTAGCGATCTCCTTCACAAAGGGAAGTTGGGTAGTCAGGTTTACGAGCCCTGGAACCTTCGACGCCATTCGCGCCCAGATGTCGATGTTGGCGAAGGCGTAGTGGCTCCGCGGACGTAAGCGGCCTTCATGGTAGTGAGAAAGAAACTCAGCCTTGTAAGTCGCTAAATCCACGCCCACTGGACAGTCGCTCTTACAGCCTTTGCATGAGAGGCACAGGTCAAGCGATTCCTTTACGACCTCGTTACGCCACCCGTCCCTGATCACGTCACCTTGCATCATTTCCCACAAAAGGTGGGCACGCCCGCGAGTGGAATGCTCCTCGTCGTGAGTCACGCGGAAACTCGGACACATTACGCCGCCGGAATCGCGGCGACATTTCCCGACCCCCACACAGCGCAAGGTGGCCCGTGCGAGGCTGCCGTCGTCCTTGGGAAACTTAAAATGAGTCTCCGGCAGCCACGGACTGTATCCGGCACCTAACCGCAAATTCTCATCCATCTGGTAAGGCTCGATCACCTTGCCCGGATTCATTTTCCAGTCGGGATCCCAAATGTTTTTAAACTCACGGAACGCCTGCAGCAGTTCCGGACCGAACATTCTTGGCAGCAATTCCGCCCGAGCCTGCCCGTCACCGTGTTCCCCGGAAATTGATCCGCCGTAGCTGACCACGAGATCGGTCGCCTGTTCCATGAACTTACGGAATTGGGCAATCCCCTTTTCTGATTCCAGATCGAAGTTCGTCCGGTTATGAACGCAACCATCACCAAAATGTCCGTAAAGCGTTCCGCGGTAACCGAAGCTATTCATCAACTTGCGCAATTCACGCAGGTAGTTGCCCAGTTTTTCAGGAGCGACCGCGGAATCTTCCCAGCCTTCCCAGCTGAGCGGCTCGCCCGGCACGTAGGAGATGACACCCAAGCTCGATTCGCGGACTTCCCACACTCGTTTTATCTGTTCGCGATCAGTGAAAAGGCGCAATTGCGGTGGATTTGGAGTGCGACCCAGCTCTTCCATCAAGCCTACCGCCTGAGCCTCGGCTTCGGAAACTGTAGCGGCGCCAAATTCGGCGAGCAGCCAACCCCCGCCTTCCGGCAATAACGCGAGACCTTCAGAATTGATACCGCGACGGCGCGTGTACTCCACTAAGAGGTCGTCGATTCCTTCGAGTCCAATGGGTTTATGTGCTAACACGTCGGGAACGTGATCCGCGCACTGAAAAATGTCAGGATAAGCAATGAGTAGCAGCACCCGCGACGGGGGCTCATCACCAGGCGGCACGTGGCCTGCAGTATGGTGACACAAGTGCCTTCGGCACCAACTAGGGAGCGGGCTACATTGAAACCGTTCTCTGGTAGCAGGTAGTTTAAGTTGTACCCCGAAACCCGGCGAGGAATGTTGGGGTATTTTTGGCGGACAAGGTCAGAATATTTGTCCCGCAATCCTTTCAGACCCGAGTAGATTTCGCTGCGCCGACCACCTTGGCGAATGATTTGCTGCAACTCCGTCTCGCTAGTCTTCCCTACTGACATGCGAAAGCCGTCGTAGGTCAGGATTTCGAGAGCTTCAATATTGTCATCCGTTTTTCCGGCCATTACCGAATGCACACCGCACGAGTTATTGCCGATCATTCCACCGAGGGTGCAGCGGTCATGGCTGGCAGGATCCGGTCCAAATGTCAGATGATGTTTTTCGGCCGCATTGCGCAGGTTATCGAGAACCACGCCTGGTTGTACCCGGGCAATGCGCTGGTCCGGATCGACTTCCAGAACCTGGTTCATGTACTTCGTAAAATCGAGGATGACGGCAACGTTGCAGCATTGTCCGGCCAGTGAGGTGCCGCTACCCCGGCACAGAATAGGAGCGCCATAGTCGCGTGCCAGGGAGATCGTGGCAACCACATCATCGACATCTCGAGGAAGAACTACGCCGATCGGGACCTGGCGGTAGTTGGAGCCGTCGGTTGAGTAGAGGGCCCGGCTGCCATCATCGAAGCGAACCTCTCCCCGTAAATCTTGGCGTAGTGCCTCTTCCAACCCCACCGCATCCACCACGGAACTTTTGGCGGCGCTGGCGATTTCTACGAAGTTATTTGGCATTCCCAGGTTTAGTTGTCAGACTCGCCGCCGTTGACCATCTTGCCAGACACTTTGGCGATGTGGATTCGAGTCTTCCCATCCTTGGGCTCGATGCTGATGGTCAGCATGTTTTTCTTATCGGTTGAAATGATTGTGTAGTGATCGTTCTCCGATGAGATCACATTCGCCCCGGGAACCTTCGACTTGTAAAAGTCGGCCACGGTGCTAGGAGAGTCGCTGCTCTCAAAATCGGCGGCAGCAGTGTGCATGTTTCCCATGTTCATCCTGGAGGTCGACCCCTTTACGACTGCGGCGCCGGGATAGGAATCAATCCCCAAGTCACGGGCCGCCTCGTCCGGATCGGTGGAGGTCTGTACCGAACCGAAAGGCGTTTCCACCTGGACATTGCCGTCGTGGTTGCGGACCCGAGTGTGGGTAGCGATGCGGTATCCGATAAACGAAACTGCGGCGACTCCCAGAACACCGATCCCAACAATCACGGCGACCACAATCAAGATGATCTTAAGAGCGTTGCTGTTCTTCTGGACTGTAGGTGGTGGAACAGGGGTAGCTGAAACTGGCACAGAGGACGCCGCTTTACCTACCGGCTGAGTCGCACCGCACTTCGTGCAGAACTGTGCGCCTGCGTCGAGAGTTGTCCCACAAGAATTGCAGAAGGCCATGAGATTGCCTCGCGTATTGACCTAATGGCGGAGTATATCGCAACTGCACCGGTCAGGAGCTCTACCTTCTTCGTAGCTTTGCGTTAACCGCAAAGGTGCGACCCATGAGATCCTGCATCCAGAAGTCTAATTTCAACTAAGCATTCGCGTTGAGTAGTCCGCCAAGCTCAGACCCAATAGCAGCATGAGGAAAAAAAGAGCGGAAATTACCACCACTTTGACCAGTTTGTCGCTGGCATATTTCACATGCATGAAGATCAACACCACCAGTAGCGCCTTGCAGGTTGCGATCACCAGGGCCACGACGGTGTTAAATGGTCCCAGGTCAATGAATGCGACTCCGGCCGTAACGCCGGTTAAGACCAGCAGCGTCAGCCACACGAAGACATTAGTCTTCAACGACACGATATGTTCAGACATAGCGAAGCCCTGTCACTTCTTACGGTCGATCAAGTAAAGCAACGGAAACAGATAAATCCAGATAATGTCGACGAAGTGCCAATATAAGCCCGAGTTTTCAAGAGGGGTGTGATACTCCGGCGTGTAGCGGCCCTTCCATGCATGGTAAAGCAAATAACTGAAAATTCCGACGCCAATGACCATGTGCAGCGCGTGCATGCCGGTCATGGCGAAATACAGAGAGAAGAATATTTGCGCGTGTTGCTGATCCACCGGTTGACCGGGGTGGTCGGGAATGGATCCCTCAAAATGAAATGCAGCGCCCGGTATGTGGTGCTCCTTAAACTTGCTGGTCCACTCGACACCCTTGATCCCAAGGAAAGCCAGACCCAGGATCAGGGTAAGCGCAAGATAGATGACCTGAGCCTGCCGTTTTCCCAATTGCGCAGCGCGGACGGCAAGCACAACCGTCAAACTGCTGCAGATCAGCACAGCGGTGTTGACCGTGCCCAAAGTGATGTCGAGAGACTTGCTGGCCGCGGCGAAATCCGGGAAATACCAGAGCCGGTAAATGAGATAGGCGCAGAACATGCCGCCGAAGAACATCACCTCGGTCGCGAGAAACAGCCACATGCCCAGCGATGAAGCGTCGCGCTGCTGCTCCATGTCGGCGAAGTGGTGTTTCAATTCCGGATTGTGATGTACGACCGCGACCGGACTATCCGCCAACACGCGCCTCCTGAGGTGCGGGAATGTTCTCGTAATCGTACGCTTCGAAGTCAACTACCGGCGGTTCCTCAAAATTGAATGTCGGAGGAGGTGAAGTGGTCTTCCACTCCAGTCCCGAAGCTCCCCACGGGTTGGCGGGTGCGATTTTTCCGTAACGCATGGACCACAGGAAATACACCATCGGCAGGAGGTATCCGACCGCAAGTATGGTAGAACCGGCCGTAGAAAGAACGTTCAGCACTTGAAATTCTGGAGGATATTGCCAGTAGCGGCGCGGCATTCCCAGATACCCCAGAATAAATTGCGGAAAGAACGTCAGATTAAATCCCAGGAATACGATCAGAGCAGCCAGACGGCCAAGCGATTCGGGATACATCCTGCCAGAAATTTTTGGCCACCAGAAATGCATTCCACCAAGGTATCCCATCACCGCGCCGCCCACCATGATGTAGTGGAAATGGGCGATCACGAAGTAGGTGTCCGTCACGTGGACGTCAATTCCGAGCGCAGCCAGAAACAGGCCGGTGAGTCCGCCCATGGTGAACAGGCCGATGAAACCGAAGGCGTAAAGCATGGGCGTCGAAAAGGTGATCGACCCCTTGTGCATGGTCGCGGTCCAGTTGAAGACCTTGATGGCTGAGGGAACCGCAACAAGATAGCTGAGCATGGAAAAAATGAGTGCCGAATAAAGCGAGATGCCGGCCACGAACATGTGATGCGCCCAAACTAAAAACCCGAAAACGGCAATCGCAATGCTGGACATGGCGACGAAGTTGTAGCCAAAAATCCGCTTCCGCGAAAAGCACGGCACAATCTCGGTAACCACTCCCATCGCGGGCAGAATCATGATGTAAACCGCGGGATGGGAATAAAACCAGAACAGGTGCTGAAACAGGAGCGGGTCACCGCCCCGAGTGGGATCGAAGATGCCAAGGTGGAGGGCGCGTTCCAGCACCACCAGCACCAGGGTTACCGCGATCACCGGCGTGCCTAACAGTTGAATGATACTGGTAGCGTAGTGAGCCCAGATGAAAAGCGGCAGACGATTCCAGGTCATGCCTGGAGCACGCATCCTGTGGATCGTGACTACGAAATTCAATCCGGTGAGGATGGACGAAAATCCGGAGACAAAGATCGCGAGTCCAGCTTCAATGACCTTGGTGTTGCTGAATGCCGTGCTGAAAGGAGTGTAGAACGTCCAGCCGGTATCCACGCCACCAGTAAGCATGCAGTGCAGCATCAGGATGCCGGCAATGATGTAGAGATACCAGCTCAAAAGATTGATGCGCGGAAAAGCCAGGTCTTTGGCGCCAATCATTAACGGCACCAGAAAATTACCCAGCACCGCGGGAATGGAAGGGATCAGGAAGAAGAACACCATGACCTGCCCGTGCATGGTGAAAAGCTTGTTGTAAGTGTCGGCCTGCACCAGATCGCCCGCTGGAGTAAGCAGTTCAAGCCGAATGAGCAGTGCAAAGAATCCGCCGATGAAGAAAAAGAAAGTAATGGACAATAAGTAGAGCAGCGCAATGCGCTTGTGATCGACCGTTAGCAACCAGGATTTGATGCCATATTCCTGGTTAAGATAATTTTCGCGTTCCGCGGTGATTGCTGCGGTGGCCATTGCTATTGCACCTTTGGTTCCTGCGGCTTTGCATCCGGCGGAACTACCGTCGGACCGCCTGCCGCTCCGGTTGGGCTCTGATTCAGTGACTTCACATATGCCACGAGCGCATTCAGTTGTTCTTCATTCACCAGCCCCTGAAATACCGGCATGATCGGTTTGAATCCGCTCACGATTTTCGCACCCGGCGTCAAGATCGATTCACGAATGTAGTTTTCATCAGCCGTTACTACGCGTCCATCTTCCAACTGCACCGGCTTGCCAAACAGTCCAACGAGGTTGGGACCGCGGCCTTGCGTATCGGAACGATGACAGGTCGAACAGCCGAGCTGCAGAAACATATTCTGCCCATTCGAAGCCATGGATCCCGGCGCGCCACCTCCACCGAGCCACGCCTGATACTGCGCCGGTTCAAGAACGACCACTTGCCCGATCATGCCTGAGTGTTGCGATCCGCAGTATTCGGCGCAAAACAAATGATACGTCCCGGCCTTGGTGGGATGAAACCAGGCAGTGGTATAGCGGCCTGGGAGAACATCCTGCTTGATGCGGAACGCCGGAACATAAAAGCTGTGAATCACATCCTGCGAAGTAAGGATCATCTTTACATCGCGGCCCACGGGGACGTGCAATTCGTTGATCTCGCGCTGGCCTTCCTCGTGCTGCAGCTTCCACATCCACTGCTTGGCTACCACATAGACTTCGGTCGCGCCCCTGGGCGGAGTTCGCTCTCTAAAATAAATCACCGCACCCCAAACGAAGATTGCGACAAAAATAAACAGCGGAATCACCGACCAGGTCACTTCCAGAGCGGTCGAACCCTCAATCTGCTCTGCTGCAACTCCCCGTCGCCGGCGATAGCGGACGGCGAATACGACGATTGCCGTAAAAATGGCCAGGCTGACCATCGACGACAGAATGACCAAAAAGATAAAGAGCGCGTCTACGCTCCCAGCCGCGGTCGAGGCTCGTGCAGGCCAAAGTGGAAAAGTGTCAAACATAATCAGTCGTTTGTCTTCAGTCGTCGGCGTTCAGCTTCATCTTTGCGGCGTCGGCACTCCCAGTACCCCACCTTCACTTTGAGCCAACCTCATTTAGCCGTCTGCCTGCCATGATCCGAACCGAACCGAATGAGGACGATCATGAAAACTCCCAGTAATAATATGGTCGCGAGTCCGGAAAGTTTCAGTACGCGGGCGATGATGGCTCCGTACTTTCCTGTTGTCGGGTCATAGTGATAGCAGTACAGCAATACCTGGTCAGCCAGGTTGCCGATCTTATTTTCCGAGGCCTGGATCAAGCCCAGTCGCAGATCTTTGGGTGCATACTCGATTCCGTAGTAATACTGGGCAATTTTTCCTTCCGGAGTCAGCACCATGATCGCGGTTGAGTGCGCGAATTGGCCAGTTTTGGGATCGTATTGATATTGAAAGCCCGCAGCTTTGGTCAGTGCGTCGATAGACTCCTGCGGCCCGGTAAGGAAGTGCCAGCCTTCAGCGGCTCCGGCACGACCATACCGTTTCAAAAACTCAGCTTTCTTTTTGGTCGCCATGTCCGGAGTTTCGCGCGGATCGAAGCTCACCGTCAGAACGTCGAATTCTTTACCAACGTCGAATCTCAAAACTCGCATCGCGCTCTCGAGGCCAGCTAAAACCTCGCCGCAGAGCATTGGGCAGTTGTAATAAACCAGATTTAAAATCATCGGCTTTTTGCCGAAGTAATCTCCCAGGCGAACCGGCTTGCCGGTTTCATCGCGAAACCTGAGATCTGCGGGAATCTGCTCGTCCAGGTGCTGCTCAATACCCACGTTCTGCAGTCCCGGAGGACGCACGCTGGCGGGCGGCGACATAATTCCCTGAGTCATTCTCTGGGCAAAAGCAGAGAGCGAAAAAAGAATCGCCACAACCAAGAGCCAGAGAATCAGTTTCGAGTTTTTAGTTACCTTCAACACTATTTGTCTCTCATCTCACTATGACTCGATACCCTTACTTCGGTTTCGAAGGCGCATTGCTCTTGTCTGAACGTTTTGCTGCCTGCTTGGCGGTGTTCACGTCCGAAGGCGGCACCGTGCCGGATTGCGGCCGCGTAGGAAGCCCACGTTCCGCGACCAGTTGGATGGCGCGGTCGATGGGGATTCGTACGACACCAGCCTGCTGATCCACCCACCCATAGCTATTCAATGTCTCTTCTTCCTGCTCGCGGAAATCGTTGATCTCGCCGCGCTCATCAGTCTCCAGGCGTGGCTGCGGAAATTTCTTTATATCGCCGGGCACGGTAATTCTGGTATTAGCATTACCCTGCTGCACTAATGGGCTTTGTACCGGCTCGTGGTGGTTTTCGTAGGAGTCGAGATAGCTATACATTCCCCTCAGTACCAGAGCCACCACTCCGCACGCGATAATCAAGGCGAGCAGGAAAAGCAGGATCGGTCGAGACGCAAGATCTTGGCGCTCAAACTCTGCGTCGTTATGTCCGTCAACATGTGTATCGTCTGTCATACACTGTGCTCATGTTCAGGTTCCAAAACCTCCACCGCGAAAACGTCGTAGGCCGGTACCAGCGGCATCGAACTCAGATTGCGGAAGAAATAGGCAAGCCACAAACCGGCAAGCGCAATCGGAACCACCACATCCAGCCACGTCAGATGGAAAGTGGTTGAAAAATTTGGTTCGATAGTCCAGAAAAGATCCACGTATCGCATCAGGAGCAGCCAGCCTGCCAACCAAACCAGTCGCGTGATGTCGCGCTTGAAAGGACGTGAAATCAAAAACACGAACGGGACTGCGAAGTGGAATAAAACCAGGAACAGTCCAACGTAGCCCCATCCGCCGTTAAGGCGTCGCATGTACCACGTAATCTCTTCCGGCAGGTTCCCCGCCCAGATAATGAGCCACTGGGAAAATGCGAAATATGCCCAGACCATGATGAAAGCCAGCATAAACTTCCCGTGATCCTGGACCTGTTCCGGCTTCAGCAATTCTGACATAGGCTTGTAATCGAACAGAATACGTTCCACCACAACTGCGAAGCACAGAGCAGCGAGCACTTGTCCGATCAGCAATGACAAACCAAAAATGGTGGAAATCCAACCTGGATCAATCGACATAACCCAATCGATTGCCGCGAATGTAATGGTGAACCCGTAAAGAATCAGACCCGGCCCGCTGAGCGCCTTAAACCGTGCGCTGTGATCGCGCATGGGAGGATGGTCTTGCTCCGCTGACCACTTGGTCAGGAAATATGAAAGCAGGTTCCAGATGGCAAAGTAGAAGACGGCGCGGATAATAAATCCGTTCACCGACAGATAGGTTTTCGAGATTTCCTGCAGGTGTTCGCGCAGGTGATTGTCTGCGATGGTATCGAGGGGTCGCGCCCAGATGTACAACCTCTTCAGCCCGAACAGAAGTGGCACAAACAATAACGCCGTCAAAGGCACGCAGCGCATGGCCGCACCGAGAATTCTGCGAATCACCATACCCCACGCGCCCTTGGTCAGATGCCTCAGCATCAGAATCGCCATCGATCCCAGGGTCACGCCCAGGCATGCCATGAAGCCAAGGAGATACGCGCGGAAGAACTGCTCAGGTTGTTGCCATGCGCCTACGAGCGCTATCACTCCGAAAACCAATCCCACCAGCAATGAACGCTGCTGGATGGTTTTCACCACCGGCGGCGTCATCAGATCCATATTCCGAGAAGCCGCGCTCATTTCGACTCCTCCATTGAAGGCTTGGTTTCAAGAACCGGCAGTGTCGCACCCGATCCTGGCTCCTCGAATTTGGGCGGCGTCGAAGGCACTTGTTGACCAGAGGGCACGTCCGCTGCTGTGGCCCCCTGGCTCAACTGGAGAGCGCGAATGTAGGCCACGATCGCCCAGCGATCGCGCGGTGGAATCTGAGAAGAGTAGTCCGGCATGGCGCCAAACCCATTGGTGATGACGTCGAACAAATATCCCAAAGGCGCCTTGCGCAGACGATCAGTGTGATACGAGGGCGGTTTACGGGGAAAACCTCGTGAAGGAATCACGCCGTTACCATCCCCGACGCGCGAGTGACATGGAGCGCAATAAATGTTGTAACGCTGTTGTCCACGAGCCAACAATTCTTGTGTAACCGGGAACGGCATGTAATTTCCCGGGTCATCGCCAATTTTTCCCGTATACAGATAGTTGTCTTCGTGCAACTGTCCCCTTGCCACGGTTCCGTCGACCGGCGACCTCGCGGAGCGCAGATCGGTATAGAAATCACTTTCCGCCAGAGGCTTGAAACGAGGCTGATCATGCATGTCTTGACGGCAACCAGCCAGAGCAAGCGTCGCGGACAGCAGGATCAGATTCAATGTGGGCGCAAGCCTCTTCGCTTTTGCGCAGCTTGAACGATTTACCAGGTCAAGCCCAGAACGAGCGCGGATGCTCCCGTCTACGTCAAGTTTTGGATGCCTTTTAATCCGGCACCTCCGAAATTGATCGGGGTGCCAGCCCTTCGAGGAAACTGCGGACTTCTACCGGGTTGTACTTGGGATCGGAAGAAAACACGATCAGGAAAAATCTGTCTTTGGTCGCAAATGCAAAACGAGGAACATTGAATACCGGGTGATACGGCATCGGCAGCCCATTCAGAGCCAACATGCCAAACACCGCGGAAATTCCACCGAACAGGATAGTCATTTCAAACGTCACAACGATGAAAGCGGGCCAGGAGTGATACGGTTTACCGCCGATATTTACCGGATAACTAACAACCGAGATCCAATACTGCATGAGGTATCCGGTCAAACCGCCGATGATTGCTCCAATCAGCACAACCAGTGGTACTTCGTCGTGATGGAACCCGATCGCTTCGGCGAGACCTTCCACGGGAAAGGGACTGTAAGCGTCGATTCTCTTGTAACCCGCCTCGCGCGTTCGATTGGCGGCATCCACCAGCGCGTTGACAGAGTCAAATTCAGCCATCAGCCCGTACGCCTTGGTGCGCTTCATTCCTTGACCTCCGCTTCGGGCAGCAGAGTCCGCATTTCAAATATGGAAATCATGGGCAATACGCGCACGAAAAGGAACATGGCAGCCAGGAACATTCCGATGGTTCCTATGTAGGTCATCCAATCCCAGCGTGTGGGGTAGTACATTCCCCAGGACGAAGTCAGGAAGTCGCGGTGCAGGCTAACTACCACAATGACAAATCGTTCAAGCCACATTCCGACTAGTACAACCCCTGAAATAAGAAAGAGCCAAATCGGACTGCTTCGAAGCTTGGGGATCCAAAGAACTTGTGGAATCCCGATGTTACAAATGAGCAACATGTAATAAAAAAAAGCGTACGGGCCGTGCAAGCGATTCCAGAGCAGGAATGCGTCGTACCGATTGCCGCCATACCAGCCCATGAAGGCTTCGACCCCATAGCCGTAGGCGACGATCAGTCCTGTAGCCAGCATCACCTTGGCTGAGTTCTGCAGGTGGCGTTCGGTAATGAAGTCTTCCAGGCCATAGAATTTTCGAATCGGAATCGCCAGCATCAGCACCATGGCGAAGCCCGAGTAAATTGCCCCCGCGACGAAATACGGCGGGAAAATCGTAGTGTGCCAACCGGGAACGATGGCGACGGCAAAGTCAAAACTCACGACCGTGTGCACCGAGAGCACCAGCGGCGTCGCCAAGCCTGCCAGCAGCAAATAGGCGGTCTCATAACGGTGCCAGTGCCGCGCAGAACCACGCCATCCTAAAGCTAGAATGCCGTAAATGATTTTCTTCCAGCGCTCTTCGGAGCGGTCGCGCAATGTTGCAAGATCTGGGATCAGTCCAATAAACCAGAAGAGAGCTGAAATCGTGGCATAAGTTGAAACCGCAAAAACGTCCCACACCAGAGGGCTGCGGAATTGCGGCCAATACCTCATGGTGTTGGGATACGGAAAGAGCCAGTAAGCGAGCCAGGGCCGTCCGACGTGAATCAGGGGGAAAATACCCGCGCTTGCTACCGCGAAGAGAGTCATCGCCTCGGCAAAGCGGTTGATCGAGTTGCGCCACGACTGCCGCAACAGAAGCAGGATGGCAGAAATCAGCGTTCCCGCGTGACCTATTCCAATCCACCAAACGAAATTGACAATGGCAAATCCCCATCCGATGGGGATGGTCACACCCCAGATGCCCACGCCTTTGACAAACAAGTAAGAAATGGCGAACAGCATCATCATCGTGAGCAGAAAAGCGATACCGAAGCCAACAAACCACCCGTTGGAGGTGGGCCGCGTCAGGACGATAGAGCTGATCTTTTCCGTGACCGAGCCAAAGGTGTAGCCAGGTTCGATGATCTGCGCGCGTGGGACTTGGACTGGGTCTTCCATCTCTAACTGTGCTCCGCGAGCGAATCTTTCACCGCTTCCAATTCCCCGTTGGGGTTTCGAATATCGGCCAGGTAGGTTGTACGTGGCCGCGTGTTGAGATCTCCCAACAGGCTATAATTTCGCGCCCCGGCTTTCAGTTTTGAGACCCGGCTGTTGGGATCATTGATATTGCCAAAAACAATGGCGTCTGCAGGACAGGACTGCTGGCAGGCAGTTACTAATTCACCGTCCTGAATTTTGCGGTCTTCTCTCTCCGCATCGATCCGGTGTTCGTTGATACGCTGCACACAGTAGGTGCATTTCTCCATCACGCCGCGGCTGCGCACGGTGACGTCCGGATTTCTCATCATCTTGTACTGGGGTGTTTCCCAGTCTTGAAATAGCAAGAAGTTGAATCGTCGAACTTTATAAGGACAGTTATTCGAACAGTACCGGGTGCCTACACAGCGGTTGTAGACCATGTCATTCAAACCTTCGCTGCTGTGGACGGTTGCACCTACCGGGCAAACCACTTCACAGGGAGCGTTTTCACACTGTTGGCAGGGTACCGGCTGAAAATAGGCTTTAGGATTATCGCGGTCGCCTTGGTAATAGGAGTCTACCCGGAGCCAGTGCATGTGCCGTCCTAGAACGGTTTGTTCTTTACCAACGACAGCAATGTTATTTTCCGATTGGCAGGCGACAATGCAATTGTTGCAGCCCACGCAGGCATTCATATCGATCGTCATGCCCCATGCGTAGGGCTCGGCTGCGTACGGATAGGGCTTGTACAGAGTGAGCTCAGCGGGTGGCTCCTCTTCTTTCGCGAAATTCGGTTCCTTGCGGTACTCCTCAAGACTCGCGGTCCGCACCGAGGGCCTGGTCCCCGTGGGCGTCTCCATCGTCTGGTAACCCTGAGTGGAGGCCAGCTTGTACGCACCTCCCGCCTTGCGGATGGCCACCCCACTCGTAATCCAGGGAGTGGCGCTGAACCGCAACTGGTACATGTCAAAACCCGCGCCCGTTCCTACACGTCCTGCCCGGCGGCGTCCGTAGCCTAAAAACACGGTGACGGCATTGTCGGGATGGCCTACTTGAATCCAGACCGGCGCAGTAACTTTCTTGCCATTCAATTCCAATTCGACCAGATCTTCGGTTTTGATCCCCATCCGATCCGCCATCGCAACACCCATCAAAACGGGATTATCCCAGGTGAGCTTGTTCATCGGCTTGGGAAGTTCCTGCAGCCAGCCGTTGTTGGAGAATTGTCCGTCGTAGATGGAAGGATCGCGGCGGAAATTTATCTCGATGGCTTTTACATCCGCGGTCGAAGCTGCCGGAAGGCCTGCCGTCTTGATCGCCACCTGCTTCGGCGCAAAAGCTGTTCCCTCAATCCACCCGTCGTGCAGAGACTTCCGCCAAAACGTATCAAAGTCCGCGCCAGAATGCTGCGTCTTCCAGTAAGCCTGAACGATGTCGTGACCACTTGATTGCGGCTGTCCAGAGATCATCGCCAACAACTCGTAAGCGCTCTTGCCGTCGTACAACGGAGCAATCAGCGGCTGCACGATACTCACCGTGCCATCGCACGCCCGCGTATCGCCCCAGGCTTCGAGATAGTGCGCCTCATTCACATGCCACTGGCAGAGTTCGGCGGTCTCGTTCTGGTAAAGGCCGAGATGAACGCGAAACGGGACGCTCGGACTTTTCATCGCATCGGCAAATCCAAGATCGGCGGGAGAGTCGTACGCTGGATTTCCACCCAGAATGAGCAAGATGTCCACCTTGCCGCCGCGCATGTCGGCAACCAGATCTTTCAACGATTCGGTTTGATGGATCGGGTTGGCATCGACAGGGTCGGTGTAGAAAACCGTTTTGCCCACGTTGCCTAACGCCTGATTGATGCTATGGACCAATGCATGAACGGGGGACGGTTGATGATCGCCCGCAATCACCAGACTCGAACCTCGGTGGCTTTGCAGCTCTTTCAGAATGGCGGCGCTGAGTTTCCCCAATTCTCCTGATGCTTGGCTTCCGCCACTGTTACTGAGAGATGAAGCCAAATTTTTCGTGAATGGCTCGATCTCCAATGCTCTCATTGGAATTCGGTGGTCCGCCTTCGCTCCTGTCGAACTGGGGGTGCTTTCGACAACATACAGGCGACTCATGTTTCCAGAATCGGGATTGCGGCGCTTCGCGAAGTCGCGCGCATAACGCGTGAAGCCGGGGAATCCTGCATAAAGGAAATCAGCATCAAGCGATAGAATTACATCCGCATTCTCAAACTTATACTGCGTCTCCACCGGCTGGCCGAATGCCAACTTCGCGCCCTCGAGCACGTTGTCGCGGTTTACCGGATCGTAAACATGCCACTTTGCCTCGGGGAACGCCTTGAGCACCGAATGCAGTTGATCCGAGAGCGTGGGCGAAGAAACAGTGGGAGTCAGAATGCGAATGCCCGCGCCCTGTAAATTTTTCTGGATACTGAGGGGGGCTCGCATCGCGGCCTGCAACGATCCCCAGGTCCGGACATCACCCAAGTAGGTTAAGGTTTGCGAGCGATCGGGATCATACATGCCCAGGATCGAAGCCTGGGAAAAAATATCCGTTCCGCCCAGGCTTGCCGGATGCCGATCGTTACCCTCTATTTTGGTTGGACGGTACAGATGGCTTTCCACAAGTATGGGACTGGCATAACCACCCAACGTGAACGCAGTCGCAAAAAACAGAGGCCGACCGGGAATCACTTCTTCTGGCTGTTTGACATAAGGAACGATCGGTTCCAGCGGCTGCTTGGTGCAGGCAGTCATCCCTGCCAGCGCGAGCGAGGCCCCCATTAATTTCATGAACCCACGCCGCGAAACCGGATCAAGCCACTCAGATGCTCCCTTGGGAAACTCGCGGTGCATCATCTCCTGGAAATCTGGATTGCCCGCCAGTTCTTCAAGGCTGCGCCAGTACTCAGGCCCCTTAGTGCCGGCGATACGGTCACGAATCTCGTCCAAGCCTAACGTACCCTTCTTGGTAGGGCAGACGGCTTCGTGTCGCGGACCGTTATTTTCTTCTTCGATCTTCATAACGTCGAACTCTATCGAACAGTTTCAGTGACCCGACAGCTCCAGCGTCCCAACTACTACCCCCGCTGGCATGCACGGTTGAAACGCATACAAAATCATCACCGGTGACAGGTCGAACAACTAGTAATGTCCGTCACCGTACGCAATTTGTACTTCTTTACCAAGTCAGTTCCCAGTGTTAGCTGGTCAGTGTATGCCTTGCCATCAACCTCTACCGCCTTGCCTCCTGACGGCGGCTCGTAGCGCATATTGAATACCTGATCGCGCGGCCGCAGATATTTTTCCGGCCCGCGATGACAATCGAGACACCACTCCATCTGCAACGAAGCATAGTTGTACATCAGCGGCATTCGATCGACCGGACCGTGGCAGGTATTGCATCCCACACCCTTGTTGATATGAATGCTGTGGTTGAAGTAAACAAAATCCGGAAGATCGTTGACGCGGGTCCACACCAGCGACTTGCCACTCTTATAACTTTCGCGCACCGGCTCGAGCAGCGGCGCGTTAGTCCAAATCTGAGAGTGGCAGTTCATGCAGGTCTTGGTGGGTGGAATGCCGGCGAAGCTGGAGTTTTCAACTGAGGTGTGACAGTAGCGGCAATCGATTCCTAGTCCGGCGACATGGTGCTGATGGCTGAAAGGAACCGGCTGAGGACGTCGTACGCCCGCGTATGTCACGTAAGGAGACCGTTGGATTTCCGCCGCCGCCCAGAATAATGCAGCCACCACAAACACAGCGCCGTAGATGGTCGCTCGTGAAAGCGTGTTCGTGCTGCGATGAAAGATCTGCATCGAAAGAAATATCCGTGCGGCGGGAACCCGACATCGGCGCCCGGTTGTTGAAGCGTTGGTCTAAACGTTCATTGACCGCAGTTCTTAGGTGCCAGAAAACTTTTGATTATAGCAGGGGAAATATTGCAAACGCATTCGCTGCGAATCGTTTCGAACGTTGGGAAAGCGATCTTCTAGAATACCTGCCTTTCTTTCCACAATCGCACCTCTTGCGGCTGTTTCTATTTCAGGTTCATCGCCAGTAATTTGGGTTCGGTCATTTCTTCGATTGCATAGCGCAAACCCTCGCGTCCCAAACCGGAGTCCTTGACTCCACCGTAGGGCATGTGATCGATGCGAAATGCAGGAACGTCGCCCGCGATCAATCCGCCGACTTCCAACTCTTCGTAGGCATTGAATATCAACTTGGCATCGCGGGTGAAAAGTCCGGCCTGCAGTCCATAGGGAGAATTATTGACCTGGCGCAGGGCTTGGTCGAAGTTATCGTAAGGCTCGACCGTGACCACGGGAGCAAATATTTCCTGGCAATTTACTTTCATATCGGCTCGCGTTCCGGTCAGAACTGTTGGCTCAAGTACCGGCCCTCGCCGCTGTCCGCCACAAAGGATACGCGCTCCGGTACGAACCGCCTCTTGAATCCAGTCACTGGCACGAACTGCATCACTTTCCCTTATCAGCGGCCCCAAATCAGTTGAATCGTCGAGAGGATCGCCCGTCTTCAGCTTCTTTACGCCTTCAAGCAGTAAATCCGTAAACCTGGCGCAGACCGAACGCTCGACCAGAATGCGCTGCACTGAGATGCAAGTTTGCCCGGCGTAGGAAAACCCTCCTACCACGCAGCGGTCAGCGGCATAGGCCAAGTCCGCATCACTGTGAACAATTACGGCAGCGTTCCCCCCAAATTCCAAAACCACTTTCTTCTTGCCGCAATTCTTCTTGATCTGCCACCCTACCGCGGCGCTCCCAGTGAAACTGATCAGCTTGATGCGCTCGTCGGTGACCAGAAGTCCGGCATCCTCGTTTGAAAGAGGAAGTACGTTCAAACCACCGTCAGGCCACCCGGCCTGTTGCACTGCCTCCGCCAGAAGCATGGCGGTAAACGGAGTTTGCGGAGCGGGCTTCAATATCAAGGGGCATCCCGCGGCGATGGCTGGCGCTACTTTGTGAGCAACCAGGTTTAAAGGGAAATTAAACGGAGTGATTCCGGAAATTGGCCCCAGTGGAAAGCGCCGCACGATGCCCCATCGCCCTGCCGTAAATTCCTGCCAGTCGAGCGGAAGGTACTCGCCGTAAATCCGCGTGCTCTCTTCGGCAGCGACATTGAAGGTAAAGATGGCACGATCCACTTCAGTACGCGCGGCCTTGATCGGTTTGCCGGCCTCCTGGGCCATGGTGCGGGCAAATTCCTGTTTGCGCTCTGAAATGTTCTCGGACACTCGGCGAAGGACGCGCTGGCGCTCGAAGGCGGGCAAGCGCCGGGTGGTACCGAAGGCCTTGACAGCCGCTACGATGGCTCTTTCCGCGTGCTCCCGTCTACCCTGAAAGACGGAACCGATCACGCGACCATCATAGGGCGCGTGAATTTCAATCGGATCACCTTCCTCCCACCACTTGCCATCGACAAAAAAACCCTGCGTGCTGACGGGAGTCGCGGTCATCTGAGCCATAGCGCTATCTTAGACCTCCGCTCGGAGAGGAACGGTAAATAACCGAATAATTATAGGCCTTCCTCAAACCCGCCACAGGTAGGGTATGTGGCGGGCACCTAGTTGACTTGGCATTTCGGAAGCACGATTGTTTTGATAGTTCGGATAGCTCCCGCAGGACGGCGCTTCTCGACTCCCACCATCAAAACTGGCAGGCGAGTGCGCCCCACAGGGTCAGCCCGAGCACAGGATAATATTGCCCACGAGGACGAAGGATTGCGCTCCATCCAGCAGATCAGCGAGTTGTTGCGCGAAGGGTCTATCTCACCCGTGGAATTGACAGAAGACTGTTTGACGCGCATAGAGAAGCTAAACTCGCGGCTGAACGCTTTCATAACTGTGACCGCTGACTCCGCCCGTGCGCAGGCACGCCACGCGGAAGACGAGATTCAACGAGGCAAATGGCGTGGCCCGCTGCATGGCATTCCCATCGCACTTAAGGATTTGATCGATACCGCTAGCGTTCGCACCACTGCGGCCAGCGGTCTGTTCAAGGATCGCGTTCCGGCGGAAGACGCTGAAGTTGTCCGTCGTCTGAAAGATGCTGGCGCCGTACTGTTGGGAAAACAAAATCTGCACGAATTCGCTTACGGAGGCAGCTCGATGGTGAGCTACTTCGGCGAAGTTCGGAATGCGTGGAATGTGGAATATATTGCTGGCGGGTCTTCTGGAGGCTCTGCCACCGCGGTTGCTGCGGGATTATGTTATGGCGCGATCGGCACCGATACAGCAGGCTCGGTTCGTGAACCCGCGGCGCTCTGCGGCGTGGTTGGGCTGAAGCCAACGTATGGAAGGGTAAGCGCCCACGGCATAATTCCGTTATCTAAATCACTCGATCACGTGGGGCCCATCGCAAGATCGGTCGCCGATACCGCAATCATCCTTCTGGCCATTGCGGGTTTCGACACGAGAGACGAAGCGAGCGTGGATAGACCTATCGAGGACTACCTCACTGGGCTGGGAAAATCTGCAAGCCCATTACGAATCGGCATCCCGAGAAAATTCTTTTTTGACGACCTCGACCCTGAGATCGAGTCAGCCATTACACATGCCCTCTCAGGTCTCGCGTCCATGGGGGTTGAGCTTCGTGATCTCGAGCTGTCCGTCCCCGTGGACCGGACCCTGCAAAGGGCAGAGTCCTATGCTGTTCACGCAGATTTTGTGGCCAGTCGCGCCGCGGAATATCAGCCGGAAACTCTGCGACGGATTCGAACCGGCGAGAACGTCAGCCCGGAAACCATGCGGGAGTGCCGCCGTGAATTGAATCGGTGCCGCCACGATATTGCAGTGCTTTTCGAGAAGGTAGATTTGTTGGTGACCCCGACCACGCCCATTGCGGCGCCATTAATCGCGGAACTGAAGCAAAGTCCCGACCTTCTCCGCCCGAAAGAACTTATGCTTTTGCGAAACACGCGCCCGATCAACGTTTGGGGATTGCCTGCGATTTCGATTCCGTGTGGATTTACTTCTGCTGGATTGCCGATCGGCCTGCAAATCGTCGGACCGCAGTGGGGAGAAGCGAGGATTCTGCGGCTCGCCCATGCCTACGAACAAGCGACCACCTGGCACATGCGCGAACCGAAACACTCGTAGACAAAAGGGTCACGTGCCGAACAATTGGCACTTCGCCGAGGTTAATTAATTACCGGCGAGCGATTTGTCCATAAATCCCGCTTCATCGCCTTTCAATTTCTTCAAACCGTCAATCGGCAGATAGACCATGTGGCCCGCTTCGAAAGTAGCGAACGAAATGTTCTTACGAAATTGCGGCCCAAGATTTAGATGATCGATGGTGTAATCGGCGGCATAAGACGGAGTAGCCAGATCATAAAGGCCTTCCATCACGAGCACCTTCAAATAAGGGTTCTTCACCATGGCTTGGCGAAGCGCACTGGCGGTGTCAGGGAAGCCGTTGCTCGCCGATCCCCAGTTCCAGGCATTTTCAAAAACATTTTCATCTGACGGAAACACCTGGTAGGGCATATCGGTCTTGTAACCCAGTTCGGTACGAACATAATTATTGAACACCGAGGTGTAGGGAGGCAGGATTGCCGACTGTGTCGGATCGTAAAACGGGGTATCCAGCGTACCGTCCGGATCGGGACCTGTGAAACGTCCGTCTAACCGGCCCACCCGCAACTTCTGGTCGAGCAACAAGTAGTGCGTGAACTTTTGCACATCGATACGCAAGTTGGCTTGATCGATGACTTCACGGTTCAGCCCGGTGTAGCGCGCCATCTGATCGATAAGCTTTTGCCGCTCTTCGGTGGTCAGCCCATCGCCCTTAGCCAACGACTGCGAGTATTCGTTCGACGCCCATTGCGTTGATTCCTGGCGGGCCTTGTTCATATCCTGCGCGAGGTCAGGCGGCAATTTTTTGTGATAACCCGCAATCATGGTGAAAGTTGGGATCAGCAGAATGTAAGGCTGATCGTTACTTTTGTTGTCGACCAAGGTTTGGAAACTCAACGCAGTCGAGAGCAGGGTGATGCCATTGAAGGAAATCCCCTGATCGACCAGATTTCCTGCAATGCCCGCGGCCCGCGTCGTTCCATAACTCTCGCCAAACAGAAACAGCGGAGAACTCCAACGCTCATAGCGAGTGAGATAGAGCCGGATGAACTCGCTAAAGGCTTCAATGTCGCCTTTCACTCCCAGAAACTTTTTCGCTAGATCCGCGTTGGCGGCACGGCTAAAGCCAGTAGACATGGCGTCCACGAACACCACATCACTTTTATCGAGCAGCGTGTATGGATTATCCGCAATACGGTAAGGCGCCGGTGGCAACAAGCCGTCTGGCTGCATCGCTACCCGCTTCGGACCCAGCGCACCCATGTGAAGCCAGATAGTCGCCGATCCCGGACCGCCATTAAAAGCGAACGTGAGCGGGCGTTTGCCGGCTTCCTGGCCATCCAGGGTGTAAGCGACGAAAAACATCTCCGCTTCGATTTTGCCGTCAGCGCGCTTAATCGGAAGCCGTCCGGCGGTTGCGGTGTACTTCAGCAGCTTGCCCTCAAGCGTCAGCTGATGGTGGGTCACAATAGGTAGCACTTCGGACACGTCGAACTCTTCTTTGTCCTTGTCGGTCCCGGGCTTGGGTTGCTTCTGCTCCTCAGCAGGCTGGCCTGGTTCCGGAGCCTTTTCAGCCGGTTGGGTTTTTCTCTCTTGACTCTTAGCCTGTTCAGCATTTTTGGGTTTCTTTTCCTTGGGTTCGTCACTCGACGAACTTTGCGCCACAACTGGGGCACAGATTGTGCATAGCAAGGCTAATGTCACGAGAAAGACACGCATCGATAGGGCTCCTGACCTGCCAGTAAAAAGATTTGATTTCCGGATAATGATCCGCAGCGCGGCATTATACCCCGGCATGCGGCTGGAACATGGCTCCGAGCTCCGGCAACGGGTTGCTCACCTTGGTAGTCTCAATGCTTTGTTGGCAGACAGTAGGACTGACCGCAAGAGATTGTTAAGATGTTTCCGTGCCACCCAAGACTTCCCGAACAATTTCAAACAACATCCTTGAAGGCGATTCCCTGAAGCCGTTCCCGTGGCTCGTCCATGGCCTCAGCACCCGCCGGGAAGGAGTCTCCAAAGTTTACGGCGGAAAGACGTTGAATTTGGGCTTCACCCCGCAGGATTCGCGTGCCGCCGTCGAAACAAATCGTGACAAATTCATTCGCTCGACGGGAGCCATCAGCAAGGGACGGCCGTGGCCTCTAGTTACGGTGCGCCAGATTCATTCTGATCTTATTCATTTGGTTTCCGAGGTCCCGAAGACCCCGCTTGTCGGCGACGGACTGATCACTCAGACGCCAGGCATCCTACTATCGATTTTGACTGCCGATTGTTTGCCGGTAATTCTTGTGGACGCTAAACGCCGAGCGGTGGGCTTATTTCATGCGGGCTGGCGCGGTACTCTCAAACGCATCGTCGAAAAAGGTGTGGGCGAAATGCGTCGCTATTTCAACACTTCGCCCACCGACATCAGGGCCGCGATCGGGCCCGGCGTTCATGGTTGCTGTTACAACGTCGGCCCAGAGTTAAGAACTCAGTTTGAATCGCAGTTCGAATATGGGAGCAAGCTATTTCGAGAAGTTGAGGAATCCGATCCAGTACGTGAAAAATATCCGTTGCTCTTCTTGACTGCCCGTGCACCTGGCCATAGTGAATTACCAAAGAAACTGTATCTCGATCTGGTGGAGGCGAATCGCCAGCAGTTGTGTGCCATCGGGGTTGCATCGAAGCATATCAGCGCTTCCCCACTCTGTACGGCGTGCCGCAACGATTTGCTATTTTCGTATCGTGCTGAAAAAGGAATCACTGGCCGCATGATGGCTGTCGCTGGAATCAGAGGTTAGCGCGGGATGCTGGCGAAGAATTTATGCAACAAATAGCTCAGATTAAGTTCCTGGTGGCGCTCCTGATTGCCGGGTTGTGTGGTCCTCACGCCTGCATGGCTGCGAGTTCCGTCAATCCTGAACAAATCGACCAGATCTTTGCCGGGCTGAAATCGGACAATGCACCCGGCGCAGCTGTTCTCGTGATAAAAAATGGTGCCGTCCTGTTTGAGCGTGGGTACGGTGTTTCCGATTTGCGTTCGCTGCACCCAATCGACGCCTCTACCAACTTTCGACTCGCGTCGTGCACCAAGCAATTCACTGCTATGGCCATCATGCTGCTGGTGCATGACGGCAAGTTGCGCTATGAAGACCGGCTTACCGATGTCTTTCCTGACTTTCCCCGATATGGCAGATCGATCACGATTCGCAATCTTCTGAACCACACTTCTGGCTTGCTGGACTATGAAGACCTGATGGCGAAGCCTTCTGCCGGTACACCGGAGGAAAAGATTCCGCAGATAAAAGACGCCGGTGTGCTCGAAGTATTGGAGCGACAGAAAACCACTAAATTTCCGCCCGGCACAAAATGGGATTACAGCAACTCGGGGTATGCGGTTCTGGCCATGGTGGTGGGGAAGATCTCAGGTCAGACGTTCGGCGACTTTCTCCAGGATCGCACCTTCGCGCCGCTGAAAATGAATGCGACCATCGCCTACGAAAAAGGAAAAGACACGGTCTCTCATCGAGCTTATGGACATACCCATGAAAGTGGCGCCTGGCGCGAGATGGACCAGAGTTCAACTTCAGCGGTTTTAGGCGATGGGGGGGTCTATTCGTCCCTTAAAGATCTGGCTAAGTGGGATGAAGCGCTGTCTCACCATAGGTTGCTAAGCGAAAAAGAAATGACGCCTGCGATTACTGCCGTGAAAGTGCCGGATAGCAGCGTCCAGGAACCCAATGGCACTCCCGCCGCATATGGCTTCGGCTGGTTCTTGAATTCTTACAAAGGCCATCGCCGAATGTGGCACTACGGCGAAACCGTGGGTTTTCGTACGACGATCCAGCGCTTCGTGGACGAGAAGCTCACCATCATCGTCCTCTGCAACCGGGATGATTTGGTTCCCGCGAATCTGGCTCTGCGAGTGGCTGATCTTTTTCTGGCTGTGCAGAACTGAAGCCGAAGTTGCAGTAAGATTCCCAGACGTCACATAGCGCCCGGGCGGCTGCGCGGCATTTGCCCTGTTGTCACGGTGGGTCTCGCCCTCGCCTACAAGAGACAGCCCGCCGAAAAGAAGTAAAGAATGAATAGAATTTCAGGATAAAAATGCTCATGTCCGAAGTTGTCGAAAAAACCGATGCCGAGAGTTCGAACTCCCAACCAGTGGCCGCGCCTTCGGTTGAAGTGTATGCGGTGTATGGCGTCGAGCCCGAAATTCAGGCCTACGCCATGGCCAAGTACTCGCGGTCGGCGCTTTCCATGAAAGAGTCGTTGCATGAGATCAGCGCGCAGAAGGCCGAAAAATTTCTCAACACATTTTATTTCCAGTATGGCCATCGCTCCATTGCCGATCTGGCGCATATTGCATTGGCCATCGAGCGACTGTCTATTCTCGCGGCCATCGCAGTCGCCGATGAACAGCGCTGGGACGGTCAGGAGCGTTCCACCCGCTATCAGGATTTCAAAAAGAGCGGCTACTACGTGCCGGATTTCCCAGAACCCCAGTCCAGGCAGCTCTATTGCCAAACCATCGACTCTCTATTCGCCGAGTACGAATCCCTTTCCGAAAACATGTTCCGCTATTTGGCGGGAATCACTGCGAAGCCGTCGGAGATGAAACAAGAGGCTTACGACCGCACGTTACGGGCGCGCGCGTTCGATTTCTCGCGTTATGTGCTGCCTCTTGCTGCCAATACTTCTTTGGGGGAGATCGTCAATGCGCGCACCCTCGAAAATCAGGTATCGCATCTATTAGCGCACACTCACGAGGAAGTAAGACAGTTGGGCGGACTGCTTAAGCAGGCGGCAACATCTCCCGCATACAACGTAAATCACGAGTCACTGCGGGAGCTGGTGGAGCAAATTCGAGCCGTATCGCCAGAACTGGCAGCGCGTGCCGAGCAGGAACTTCTGCGGGAGGTTCGGGTCGCGCCGACGCTGGTAAAGTATGCCGACCCCAACAGGTACGAAATCGAAACGCGGCCCACCATGAAACAGATCGCCTCCGAACTGATGGGCGATCTGCCAATCGCCTCGGCACCAACGGTCGACCTTCTCGAAGAAGAACCGCTTGAGGTGGAACTAGCCTCGACGTTGATTTACCAACATAGCCACTATCCGTATCGTCAGATTCGCGAAGCCGTACAGGCTGCGGGCGAAGTTATTCGCCGCGAAATCATTGATCTTGGATTACGCCACCGTGGACGCCACGACGAGATGTTCCGTGCATTTTGCGCTGGACAACAATTTCGCTTCGACATCCTGATGGATATTGGCGGCTTCCGCGACATGCATCGCCACCGCCGCTGCATTCAGATCGGACAGGAATTCACTACAAAACACGGTTACGACGTACCGGAAGAACTACAAGCGGCAGGCGTACAGCAAAATTACGATGCACTCATGCAAAGAACCGCGAGCGCGGTTGAGCAGTTAGCATCTCAAAGTGGATCTGAAGCGCAAGAAAGCTCACAGTATGCAATCCCGCTGGGCTTTCGCAAGCGAACACTTTTCAAAATGGACTTTGCCGAAGCGGTCTACATCTCTGAGTTGAGGACTGGTCCAGCCGGCCACTTCTCATATCGCAAAGTGGCCTATGCAATGTATGAGGCGGCAGCGAAGAAATATCCGGCGCTGGCGAAATACTTAAGAGTTCACGATGTGAAGAAGCCGGTGGATCTATTGAAGAGATGAGCTACGGTTTTACGCGAAGCGACCGAGCAGAAACACAGAGATTAGTCCTGCCTTACCTTCCCCTGTGCGCCCGTGCCCCACTGCTGAAAAACTCAGGTGTACATCACCTTCCGGTCGCCTTTCACAATCCGTCCGACTGTGAATGCTTTCTCCCCTGCCCGCTCCAGCACCGTCTGAGCCTTTTTGAACTTCTTCGACGGCACCACCAGCAGCATGCCAATTCCCATGTTGAAAGTGCGAAGCATCTCTTCCTGCGGGACATTTCCCAATTGCTGTAGATGTTCAAAGATTGGCGGCACTTGCCATGATCCCATCTCAATAACCGCTGCTACCCCCCGCGGAAGCACACGGGGCAGATTTTCGGTGATGCCGCCGCCGGTGACATGCGCCATTGCCGAAACGCACTCGCCGTCCACCAGCCGTTTTATCGCAGCCCAGTAGCTCTTGTGTGTGCGTAGAAGTTCGTTGCCGACCTTGCCCTTAAGCTCGTTCACATAGGAATCGAGTGTGTACTTGCCAACCTCGAAGAGTAATTTGCGGGCCAGCGAATATCCGTTGGTATGGAGTCCATTGGAAGCAAGCCCTAGAATCACGTCGCCGACTTCGACGGTTTTGCCGCTAATGACGCGCTCGCGCTCCACTGCTCCGACGATGAATCCGGCGAGATCGTATTCGCCATCGGCGTAAAACCCTGGCATCTCGGCGGTCTCGCCGCCAATCAGAGCGCAGCCGTTATGCTTGCAGGCTTCCGCGAGGCCTTCGACAACCTTTTCCGCGATTTCCGGTTCGAGTTTACCGGTCGCCAGGTAGTCCATAAAGAACAGGGGGGTCGCCCCCTGCACCGCAATGTCGTTGACGCAGTGATTGACCAGATCGGCGCCAATCGTATGATGCACATCCATTTCGAATGCGATTCTCAGCTTCGTCCCGACTCCGTCAACGCTTGAGACCAGAATTGGATCGACCCATTTCTGCTTGTCGACCGCAAACAGTCCGCCAAAGCCGCCAATATCGCTCAACACACTACGCGTAAAGGTCTTGTGAGCCAGGTATTTGATCCGCTTCTTGGTACGATTGGTGCGGTCAATATCAACGCCCGCATCGGCGTACGTAACAACGCTTTTCGAGGGATCATGGGCCACAGGAGTCGATGCTTCTCGGATAAGTGGGGTTTTTGCCAGGCGTCGCTAACCGGGCAAGCCGGATTGTAGCATGGTCTCGCGGGACCGCAGCGGAACCGCAGCCAAATCCTGAAGAGAGGAACACATTACCCGAACCAGGGTGTTGGCACTTTTAGTCGAGGCGAGAATTACCCGTGCAATAGGACGATAAATTCGTCCGCCGTTGGATGACCGAACAATTCGCGCAAATCTACTGCGCGATGTACGCCGACGCGTAGTAAATCAGAACGCCAAACAACGCAAGGCCGGATACCGCATAAGCAGTGAGTACCCATACGTTGCGACCCTCGTGCGGCCGGGTAACGGATTGCGAACTAGCAGTAGCAGTAGTTCCCAGGGGTCGATCTGACATGATTCCTCCACGAACGTGGTGGTGGCCGAGAGGCGTATCATGACGCCTCCGCTGCCCTAGAGCAGCGTTGATGCGAGAAATTTTACTACGGTTCTCACCCCCCAATGACAGGAAAATAGTGTCGAACCATAAGGGCGTGGCGAGGCGCCCTGTCTGCCATCGTTAGATCGGTTGTATTGCATTGTTTTGCAGTAACTTGCAATCGTCCGGGGATAGACCAGGGTCCGGCCAAACCAAAACTGCAGGTCAAATACGGGGGACAGGCCCCCATCCACAGTCACTTCGATGAAGAAACTTGTTCTGTAAGCTTCTAACGCTTTTTGCGCGACTCCCTGGATAGCGCATTGGGCTCTTCCTGGGTTAACTCGTTTGCGGTTTCGAAGATGGGTTCGATATCGGTCGGGATTCCGTCCAGGCGGTCAAACGCTTTTTTTAATACCGGCCGTATCACTCCCATGCTATCCAGCAGTTTCTTCGCGCCTGCATAATCGCCGGTGGCTTCCAGGGTAAGCAAGTCATGATCGAGCTCGCGCACGCCTTGTTTAAATCTCTGCAAATCCAGGGCAAATGATCCGTCGGACTGCTGGGAGAATGCCCCCTTGTCCATCAGGGTATTGAACTGGATCGCCATGCCTTTGCCGTGAGCGTCGCTTAATCCAAAGCGCAGGCTGCGAAACATTGAAGCCATGTAAGTCGTATAGAGCTGTCGTTGAGCAGCGTCGTCGGAAGGCAACATCGTTCCCAGTTTCATTTCCGTGGCGTGTTCCATCATGTACTGTAGGGCGAACAGGCCGGTCACGTCGGCCTTGGCTTCTTCGATGGCACTGTAGACGTCCTTCAGCTCACTCCGCACGGTTGTATCCCGGCCGTCAACGGTAATCTGATGGGGGCCAAGCCCATGCATGAGTTCGTGAGCCACGATGTGGGTAAAAAATGATTCGAAGTTCACATCTACCCTGGCACCAGGCGCGAGCATGCGGCGAGCAATCGGTAACAGCACGCTGCGAAACTTGGCCTCCTGGATGTTCTTGAGCATCACTCGCTTGCTGCCCTTCTGCTGTACCACACGTTCATCATTGGGAAGATTGTAGGCGGCGGTCGCAATCCCGCGGGCGCCGTCCCCGGCAGAAAGGATTTCATCTACCACGCGAATGGGGGCGGCGGCTCCTAACTTCGGGTTTCGATACCTGGAATCGATGGGAAGATTGTCTTCAATCTCCTGCAAATGAGAGCTCAGTGCGGAGAATTTGGCGCTCGCTTCTTCGTCTCGCAGATTTACATAGACTTCGAAAGCCGCTTTATAGCCAAATAGCTCGTCGTTGTAGGTTTCGTAAGGGCCGATGGTGATGTCGATGGGCGCATTCAAGTCCATCCAGGCAAGGTCGCTGGCGTAGTAGTCGTTGGAGAGAAAGGCCTCGGCGCGCAGGTTTAGAAAATTTTTCAGAGTTTCGTTGTCGGTTAGTGCGGCCGCTTCTTTCAGAAGGCCCGCTGCGCGAGTCAGATCGTCCTTGTATGCTTCGCTGAACGGAATCGCTACTAGTTGCTTTTGAGTTTTTGAATCGGTGCCTTCCTTCCAGCGAATGACGGTAAAGAAGCCTTTGGCTTGTTCCTGTCCTTCTTTGGAGAGTGCCGAAACCCAGGATTCAAATTGCTGTGCGCTCATATCCTCGGGGTAGAAGTTTGCGCCCTTAGGCTTCTCCGCCGGAACACCAGGCAGAAATGATTTAAAGCTATCCAAGGCGGACCACGGCCCCTTGTTTATCCAAAAATACTTGAGTCGCGCCTTCCCGAGAGGTGTGGGGTCCTTCTGCAGACCGGCGTACAGGGCTTGATCGCCACTCCAATACTGCATGAGGAAAATATCGTTCATCAAATGGCTTGCTTCGATAAGTTTCAAGAGGGCCTGACGGTCCGCAGTCGATAGCTTGGAAGTGTCGACACGCAGCGGGGTTGGAGCAAACCGCGCCGTCATCTGCTTTAACTGGGCTAGGCCCGGGGCTGAACTCGCTTTTCGGGATTCTTTCATCTGAGCTTGCATTAAAATGGTGGTCCCTACGCAAACTACAAAAATAATAAGGGCATGCCGAATCAAAGACTTCATTGACCTCTCCGAGTGTTTATTCCAAAGGTTTTACGCCGGATAAGCTTAACGAGGCAAACCATAATAGCAGGCTGTTTTGTGGTCGCGCGCACGTGTCCGGGGTTACAATTTAAGCAGTTGGCATCGTACACTTCTGCCGAATCTAGCGTGCCAACGTCCTGGAAGATTTATGCGAAAACTGCTCCCCACGCTGATGCTGATTTGTTGTGCCGCGCTGCCGACGGTCCTGTCCGCCGATACCGTGGTCGAGGAGATTATAGCCCGCATTAATAATCAGATTATTACCCGCACCGAATACGTGCGCAGCAAAGATCAGTTGAAACAGGAAGCGCAACAGCAGGATCCAGCCAACGCAGACAAGATCATTGCCGAAAAAGACAAGGACGTTTTACGCGATCTCATCGACCAGCAACTGCTCCTGGACAAGGGCAAGGACCTTGGCATAACCGCCGACACGGAAGTGATCAAGCGGCTAGATGAAATGCGTAAAGAAATGAAGCTTGAGTCAATGGAAGACCTGGAAAAGGCCGCCGTAAGCCAGGGCTACTCTTTTGAAGACTTTAAACAAAATCTTAAGAATCAGATTATTACGCAACAAGTAATCTCCAAAGAAGTCGGCTCAAGGATGAACATCTCCAAAGAGGAGATGCAGCAGTTTTACGACCAGCATAAGAGCCAGATGGAACGGCCGGAACAGATTCGGTTGAGCGAGTTGCTGGTGTCTACCGAGAAAAAGGCCAAGGACGCCCCCGCGGACGATCCTCAGCAGCTCAACGCCGCGCAAGCGAAGGCCGAGGGTTTGCTGGCCCAGATCCGCAAAGGGGCGGCCTTTGACGAGATTGCCAAGAAGAATTCAGACGGACCGACCGCCGCTCAGGGAGGCGATCTTGGTTATTTCAAGCGCGGCGCACTAGCCAAGGAGCTCGAAGACAAAACCTTTGCCATGAAACCGGGAGATGTGTCCGATGTCGTCCGTACTAAGCAAGGATTCATCATCCTCAAGGTGGCAGAACATCAGGTGGCCGGCGTTCCTCCACTTAGTGAAATCGAGCCCAAGGTGCAGGACGCGATCTACATGGAAAAACTTCAGCCGGCGCTGCGCGCCTACCTGCAGCATTTGCGGGAAGATGCATTCATTGACATCAAACCTGGCTACGTAGACACCGGCGCCAGCCCCAACCAGACCAAGCCTGTCGAAACCACCGCCAAGGAATCCGGTGCTAAAGAGCTGAAGAAAAAGAAGAAGAAACTGGGCATCATCTAGCTAAGTCAATCCCATAAGGTTGTAGAAGTTGGGACGCAGATGATAGTCATGAATTATGAAAGAATTTTTTATTTGCGACTGCGTCCAATATGAGAACAAGATCGTCACCTCCAGCTTCGTTGTGGCATCCAAGCAGGTCAAACCCAAAAAGAGTGGTGAGCCATATCTTGCGCTGACTTTGGCGGACCGCAGTGGTCACGTTGAAGCCAAAATGTGGGACAACGTCGAGGAGGCAATCGACGGTTTTGATCAGGATGACTTCGTCAAGATTAAAGGGCTGATTAACAAGTATAAGAACCGCTTTCAGTTAACCATCCATAAGCTTCGCCGTTTGGGAGAATCGGAAGTCGATTTCTCCGATTACCTTCCCAAAACGAAAAAAGACGTTGGCGAAATGTGGCAGACCGTGGCGGGGTTTGTGGCGGGGTTTAAGGACCCCCACCTCAAGGCTCTGGTGGAAGCCTTCATGGCAGACCCGGAAATCGCAGAAGCGTATCGCAATGCCCCGGCCGCGAAAACCCTTCATCACGCCTTTATCGGAGGCTTGCTTGAGCACGTATTGTCGCTGTTCCAGTCGTGCGATCTGATGTGTCGCAACTATCCGCATATCAACCGGGACCTGCTACTCACCGGCGCGTTTCTGCACGACATAGGCAAGATTCACGAGCTTACCTACAATCGCTCCTTTTCGTATACGACTCGGGGCCAATTGCTCGGCCATATGGTCATTGAATTGGAGATGTTACAGGCCAAGCTCATGCAAGTGCCCGGTTTCCCGGAATCGCTGAAGACTCTGGTCGAACACCTCATCATCAGCCATCACGGCCAATATGATTTCGGTTCGCCCAAGCTCCCCATGTTTCCCGAGGCACTTCTGCTGCACTACCTAGACGACCTCGACTCCAAGATGGAAGCGATGCGGGCGCAGTTCGAACGTGGCGCGGAGGCGGACGGCGCATGGACGGCTTACAATCCCTCGCTCGGACGCCCGCTGCTGAACACGGCCAAGTTTCTAGCGGAGAAAGCTTCGAAACCATCAGAAGAGGAAGAGTTGGAGGAGTTAAAAATCGATCTTGTCCAGGAACCCGAAGCTATGGTTTCCGGCGAAATGGTTGTGACGGACGGCGAGACTGCCCCGGTGCTAGGCGGCTCCGAAAGTTTGGGACAAGAAAAGAGCGGGCCTGCCATGACATCCGCTCCGCATGAGGATAAAATTTAGTCCAATTGTCGTGGGACCCGGGACCGCGTCCTGTTAAAGGCATTTGCTCACAATTCAGCTTTTGGAAAAATCATCCTGACATGGAGGAATCATGCGAACCCGTTTCGTAGCACTCACCCTGGGTCTCTGTCTCTCTTTGGTCGTGATCGGCTGCAACAGGAAATCATCGGACTCTAACGCGTCCAATTCAAATGACAACACCTCCTCGGCTGCCCCGAGCAACAACCCGAGCGGCTCTGACACGGCAAACAATGCCGCTCCTGCAAACTCCAATTCTGCGCCAGCGAATAATTCCGGCTCTCCGATGTCGAACATGAAGTCGGAATCTAAGCCTGAACCGTTGAGGCCTCTGATTGTGCCAGCTGGCACCGTCATGACCGTGCGGCTTGGACAAGCAGTCGGCTCCAAGATCAGTACCGCCGGCCAGACTTTCACCGCTACCGTAGCCAGCCCGGTCACGGTGGAGGGCAAAACGATCATCCCTTCTGGCGCTTCTGCTTCCGGGACGGTTGTGGACGCCAAACCTCTGGGTCGTTTCAAAGGAGGAGCATCCCTGCAACTTCGATTGACCTCGGTCTCCGTCAATGGTGCTGACCAGGCTGTTTCCACTTCTTCTGTAACGCGCGTCGCATCCGGCAAAGGCAAGCGCACCGCAATTTTGGCTGGCGGCGGCGCTGGGCTTGGCGCATTGATTGGCGGCCTGGCGGGCGGCGGTAAAGGTGCTGCGATCGGAGCACTTGCAGGCGGTGGCGCGGGTACGGGCGGTGCTGCATTTACCGGCAACAAAGACATCGTTTTGCCGGCGGAGTCTGCGTTGAGCTTTAAGCTCGAACAGCCTATTGAAGTAAAACGGTAGTATTCGGTGATTTACATCAACCCACGGAGCCATCCGTGGGTTTGTCTTGTGGGAGTGGAGACCGATGCTGGATTTTGCGCAATTCGAGGTTCTCAGCTTCGATTGTTACGGCACTCTTATCGATTGGGAATCAGGCATCCTTTCCGCGATCCGCCCTATCCTTGCCAACCACGGCAAAGATGCCGCTGACCATCAACTGCTCACGATCTACTCCGAACTGGAATCGGAAGCGGAAGCGGAACAGGGAAGCTATCGACCGTACCGCGAAGTTCTCGAGTCCGTGGTACGCGGATTTGGCAAGCATTTCGGCTTTAGCGCGACGAGCGTTGAACAGCGGTCACTGCCTGAGTCTCTGGCAGGCTGGCCTCCTTTTCCGGACACCGTCAGCGCGCTGAAAAGACTCAAAACGCGTTACCAACTCGCAGTCATTTCCAATGTCGATGACGATCTGTTTGCGGCCACGGCGCGTCGTCTCGAAGTTCCCTTAGACTTCGTAATCACTGCCCAACAAGCTGGCGCCTACAAACCGTCATTGCGTACCTTCAACCTGGCTAAAGAGCGGATTGGCGTGGAGCCGCACTCCTGGCTGCACGCCGCGCAAAGCGTGTATCACGATGTAATACCGGCACGATCACTGGGAATCAGCACGGTCTGGGTGAAACGCCCTCAGGCCCGACCCGGTTCCGGCGCAGCCAAAGCCGCCTCAGGACAGCCCGACCTGGAAGTGCCCGACCTTAAAACGCTGGCTGGAATGGCTGAAAAGAAAAGCTGAAAACTGCCAGGTGCTTATCTCACGCTCATCGAGTATTAAACTGGTGCAAGTACCACTTTCCCCTGCGTAATCGGAGCGCACACGATGGCAACAACCACGGCTCGAGTTAATCCTCTTTCCTACCTCACCGAGCAACTCAGCGAACTGAAAGCCAAAGGCACGCATTTCCGCCTGCGCGTCCTCGACGACGAACAGGCTGCGGTGTGCACTTTCGACGGCAAGCAGGTCATCAACTTGGCTTCGAATAATTATCTTGGTCTGACCACGCATCCGAAACTGCGCGAAGCGGCCCTCGAGGCCACGCGAAAATACGGCGTGGGATCGGGCGCTGTGCGAACAATCGCCGGCACGATGAAGATTCACATGGAGCTAGAAGAAAAGATTGCGCGCTTCAAAAACGTCGAGGCATGTGTCGTATTCCAGTCTGGGTTCGCAGCCAATGCGGGCACGGTTTCCGCAGTGTTGGGAAAAGAGGACTTCATCATCTCCGACCAGCTGAACCACGCTTCGATCATCGACGGGGCGAGGTTGTCTCGCGCCAAGATTCTGGTCTTTGAACACAAAAATATCGCGCAGGCGGAGGAGCGGCTGGCCAGCGTAAAAGACCAGCCAGGCAAGAAGCTTTTGATTAGCGACGGTGTTTTTTCAATGGATGGGGATATTGGCCCACTGCCGGGGCTTTGCGATCTGGCGGAAAAATATGGCGCCATCATGATGGTTGACGACGCGCATGCCTCGGGGGTGTTAGGCCGCAACGGCCGCGGGACCATCGACCATTTCAAGATGCACGGTCGCGTAGACATTCAGGTGGGGACGCTCTCGAAGGCAATCGGCGCGTTGGGTGGATACGTTTGCGGCACTCGCGATCTGATTGATTTTCTTTATCATCGCGCCCGGCCATTTTTGTTTTCGACGTCGCATCCCCCTTCGGTTGCGGCGACCTGCATCGCGGCGTTCGATGTTTTGGAGAACGAGCCAGAGCGCATCGAAAAGCTCTGGGAGAACACGCGCTTCTGGAAGAAAGAGTTGGGGCTGCTTGGCTTCGATATTGGCGGCAAAACCACGCCGGCCAGCGAAACGCCTATCACACCCATCATCATCGGGGACGGTAAATTGACTATGGACTTTTCCCGCGAACTCTTCAAAGAAGGCGTAATGGGCACAGGCATCGCTTTCCCAACTGTTCCTGAAGGCAAGGCGCGGATCCGAACCATTGTGACCGCTACGCACACGGAAGAGGAACTGCGGCGGGCGCTGGATGTGCTGAAACGTGTGGGCAAGAGGATGAGAATTTTAAACTAGGTTCCTCAGTTCGGTTCACAATCACTGCCGAAATTCACTCGCCCGGGGCAGTCGGGACCGGTCCAAGTACAGCCAGCGGCACGTCAGCCTGTTCTGTACACAACCTTCCCGCCCACAATTGTCGCCACTACCTTTCCAGTTAGCTGTGCTCCTTCGAACGGAGTGTTCCGCGACCGTGAATGTGACTTCGCAGCGTCGAAGATCCACTTTTTTTTCGGATCAAAGATGGTGACATCGGCGTGGCTTCCACGGACGAGCGTTCCGCGGCCTCGCAGAGTGAAAACGCGCGAGGGTCCGGCGGTAAAGAGCTCAACAATCCGGCTAAGCGAAAGCCTCTGATTACGGTGTAAATGCGTAATCGCCACGCCCAGCGCCGTTTCCAGCCCGGTAATGCCAAACGCGGCGCGTTCGAACTCGATGATCTTTTCATGCGGGGCGTGAGGGGCGTGATCGGTGGCAATTGCATCGATGGTGCCATCGGCTAGGGCGACCAAGATAGCCTCGCGATCAGACTCCGAGCGCAACGGCGGATTCATTTTGAAGTTGGTATCGTACTCGCCGACATCCGCGTCGGTGAGAGCGAAGTGGTGCGGCGTGACTTCGCAGGTTACCTGAGACTTGCTGCGTTTGCCGCGGCGGACCGCCTTCAAGGCGTCCGCAGTCGAGATGTGAGCAACGTGTAAGCGAGCGCCGGTGAACTGCTGTGCCAGATGAACATCACGATCCACGATCGAGGCTTCAGCTTCAGCCTTCATTCCGCGCAAGCCGAGACGAAACGCGGTCGGTCCGTCGTTCATGGAGCAGCGTTCGGTCATGCGAGTATCCTCCGCGTGTTGAACCACGGGAAGATTGATCTGCGACGATAAGCGCAGAGTTTCGCGCATCACTGTGTCGCCCAGAATCGGTTTGCCATCATCGGTCACCGCCACAGCGCCGGCGCGCTGCAATCCGCGGAAGTCGGTAAGCACGGCGCCCTTGCTGGCGTGAGTGGCAGCGGCGATGGGGAAGACGTTGACTACAGCACCGCGCTCAGGCCGCTGCATCCACGTAACCCATTCCGGCGAGTCAACCACGGGGTGGGTGTTGGGCATGCAGCAAACCGAAGTGAATCCTCCTGCGGCGGCGGCTGCCGTCCCTGTGGCGATAGTCTCCTTGTAGGCCTGCCCGGGTTCGCGCAGATGAACGTGAAGGTCAATGAATCCGGGAGCGACAATAAGTCCCCGCGCATCGAATTTCTCAGCTGCAACACCACGAGTGTTGCCGGGTTGCGAGATTTCAGAGACCTGTCCCTCGCGCAGCAGGACGTCCATGAGCGCATCGATCTTGGCGGCGGGGTCGATGAGACGGCCACCCGTTATCAGTAAGGTCTGATTTTCTCTCTTCAAATTGAAATCACTTTCCCAAACGAACAACTTCTACCGCGGAGACACCGGGCCACATAGAACAGAAACCAACGAGACGAAAACCTCAAGCACGGCTCCCCGGCTCTGGGTCTCCGCGGTGAGAGTTCTCATCTCACCTTACCGAGTGCCTTGGCCAGGACGGCCATGCGCACAGGAACTCCGTTGCGGACTTCCTCGACAATCGCGGACTGCGGACAATCTGCCACTTCCCAGGTCAACTCCAATCCGCGAATGATCGGCCCCGGGTGCATGAGCATGGCATCTTTCTTCGCCATCTTCAGCCGCGGCATAGTCATCTGATAGCGGGCCACGTAGTCGTGCAAACTTATTTTCGTTCCGGCCAGCCGTTCTTTCTGCACTCGCAGGGTCATGACTACATCTACCCCGTGCACTGCTTCCTCTATGGTCCGAGTGACATGCAGTCCGGGCGCAAGGGTGGTTGCTGTTTCCGGTAAAAACTCAGGCGGCCCACACAGTGTCACGCGTGCCCCCAGTTTAGTAAGCAGATGAATCGCGGACCGTGCAACACGGCTGTGATAGATGTCGCCAATGATGGCAACCTGCAGTCCTTTAAACGTTTTCTTGTATTGCAGGATGGTGTAGGCGTCGAGCAACGCCTGGGTGGGATGTTCATGCATCCCATCACCGGCATTGATGACGGGGATATCCAGATACTTAGCCATCAACGCCGCCGCGCCCGCCTGAGGATGTCGGATGACGATCACATCTGCGCCGACTGCCCTCAGGGTATATCCGGTATCCAGCAACGATTCGCCTTTTTCGATGCTTGAACCGCTGGAAAGAACCAGCGTGGTCATCGCATCCATCGACTTCGCGGCCACTTCAAAGGAGCTGCGAGTGCGCGTGGAAGCTTCGTAAAAGAGCAACAGGACACGCTTCCCCCGGAGCAAGGGGCGAGGCTTTCGTGGATTCATGCGCCGGGCCAGTTTGAGCAGGCCCAGAATTTCCTCTGCCCCGAGATGTTCGATTCCCAGCAGGGAGCCGCGTGCCACTTTGTTCATGGTTTGCCAGGGTCAGCATGGACGAGGACGTCCGTGCCGCGTTCGGTCTACACGTACAGTCGTTGCGGTCAGTCTTGCCGTTCCACTACAAGAACTTTCTCTGCGTTATCTACCTCTCGAAGCTTCACTTCGATAATTTCGCGATCCGTGGTCTGAACTTTGCGTCCGATGAATCCGGCTTCAATCGGCAATTCGCGGTGACCTCGATCAATCAGTACGCAAAGCTGAACCTGCTTTGGACGGCCTTCACGGAAAAGAGCATCCATGGCAGCCCGAATGGTTCGTCCGGTATAAAGAACGTCGTCAACCAGAATAATGTTCTTGCCAGTAATTGGAAAACCTACTTCAGTTTTCTGCACTACCGGCTTCGGACCCAAGGTCGAAAGATCATCCCGGTACAAAGTGATGTCAAGAGTCCCGACGGGAACCGGACTCTTCTCGATGCGTGCAATCATTTCTCCCAAGCGTTGTGCCAACGGTACGCCGCGGCGGCGGATACCCACCAGTCCAAGGTCTGCCGCTCCATTATTTTTCTCTATGATTTCGTGGACCAGGCGGACTAGGGTTCGTTCAATTTCAGATGCGGACATCAGCTGCGACTTCTCGCGCAGGGTCGGGGGACGGATTGAAGGTTTAGTAGTCATGAACGCTGAATCATAACCGGCAACGCGATGCGGGGCAAGGCGCAGATTGGCCTGGCAGAGATTAGGCGCCTCGGTCGATGGCGCAGCCTATCTCGAGCGGACCCTCGCGGCCACGTTCCGGATGTTGCGCGTAATAAGCTGGAAGTCTATAGTCACGATTCGGAGCAAGCCATGAAACATCTTTTGAATTGGGCGTTAAGCGCACTGGCAGTGTGGATCGTTGCCCGGTTGGTCCCGGGATTTCACGTGAATGGCCTGTTGGCGGCCTTGATCGCCGCGCTTGTCATCGGCTTCGTTAACGCCACGCTGGGAGTTTTTCTCAAAATCGTAACCTTCCCACTGGTGCTGCTTACCCTCGGGTTGTTTTGGCTGGTGATTAATGCCGCCATGATCGAACTGGCTTCGGCCATCGTGCCTGGGTTTCATGTGGATACATTTGGCTCGGCTTTCATCGGCGCCATCGTGCTGGCACTCGTGAACATGTTCTTCCGCTGGCTGGCCGGATCAGGAAGCGCACGCGGCTAGCCGGCGCAATATTTTCTCTCATCATCAACCTGAAGAAATGCCTTGCAAGCCACGCTAGATATCGCAAGCCACGCGGAATCCGTAATCGGCGTAATGAAATTCAGGCGGGATACTGGACCGCGCGGCGCAGCGGGTTACTTTAACGTGGTGTCGCCAGGATCCTCCTCGTGAAGCACGCCGGTCACCTTGCTCGGGGCCTGGGGGATTTCGTTCAGGGGAAATCGAATAATATTGCGCAGCATACCAATCACTGCACCATTCGTGGACATTTTCGCAGATGTCGAACAGGCCAAACGGGTTAGGCGTATATTGCGCCACCGGCTCAGGTCCTTTTATCCAGCGCTTTTCGTACGCAGGCAAGTCTTCTGGCGGAGTGTCACCCCAAGGATAGAGTTTGTTTTCCGCGCCGCCTCGCGCCGCGCGTTCCCACTCGGCTTCAGTTGGCAACCGAAATCGACGGCCTGACTGGCCACTGAGCCAATCGCAATAGCCCACAGCCTCGTGCCAGGAAACTCCGACCACGGGTTGTTCCGGGTGATTGAGATTCGGATCATGAGCGAAGGCCGAAGGTGTTGCGTTAGACACACCCACGAATCTCGAATAGTCGAAATTTGTGACTTGACGGCGCGCCAGAAGGAAGGCATCGACCCAGACGCGATGAATCGGACGTTCATTGTCCTGCCCGGATTCCGATCCCATCAAAAAAAAGCCTTCGGGAATGCCTGCAAGGTCGGTGTCCATTTCACTTTTCCACGATGACGGGATTTCGCCTACCCGCTTACGGTCGGCAGGTTCCAATGTCGCCAGACGCTGATGAGCCGCAGTGCAAAGCACAGAATCCCGCCCAAAACGGCAGCCACCGACGAAGGCAGTCCCATCTTTTTCCCCAGGATCATGGCCGCTGATCCCGCCATGGCGGCGGTTGCATAGACATCGGCTCGCAACACCAGTGGAATACGGGCGAGCAGAATGTCTCTCACTGTGCCGCCGCCAACCCCGGTTATCGTTCCCAGTAACACTGCGATAAACGGGTGCATTTTGTACAGAAGCGCTTTTTCCGTGCCGGCGACAGCAAACAATGCCAGGGCGGCGGCATCGAGGACAATCAACACTATGCCCGGTATTTCTTGAATATACCTGTGCAAAAAGAAAATTATGGCGGCGCCGGTAAAGGCCATCGCAGAATAGCGCCAGTCTCGAAGAGAACTCGGCGGAACCGCACCGATAAACACATCGCGAATAATTCCTCCGGCCAAGGCCGTGGAAAACGCCAGGACCATCAGACCGAGCAAGTCGAGGTTGTTTCCAATCGCTGCGAGCGCTCCCTCGATTCCGAACAGAAGTGTCCCTGCCAGGTCCACGGTGAATAGCAGTCTCCCAGGGTCGTACTTCATAGCGTCCTTAGTTCACTGCGAAAGCCGGCACGCAGGGATTAGAAGAACGGGGATTCTATCAAACCTTGATTTGCACCAGGCTTCGATTACACCAGGCTTCGCAGGTGCTCCGGAGAAATATTACGAGTAGACTGCAGTCACAATCCGATCTGAGGCAGAATGGCAACACCGATGAAAGGGAGGGCGAACTCGTCGACCGCGGTGGCGATATTTCTCCAGCGTTGTCCCCGTTGCCGCGTGGGAAGTATCTTTCACTACTCTATCTTTCGTGGGTTTCCCGCAATGTGCGAGCGCTGTCTCGTTTGCGATCTGAAGTTTCAACGGGAAGAGGGATATTTTCTCGGCGCAATGTACATCAGCTTCGGTCTCGCGCTGGTACTCATCGCGCTGATCGCCCTGTGTCTTTGGGCGATAACCGGCTGGTGGATCACTAAGGATATGATCTGGGCGGTCGTGCTCTTCTTGCCGCTCGCGCCTGCAATATCACTTATGTCCCGCGTTCTGTGGATCTATTTGGATCAGTCGTTTGACCCCGAGCCGCCGGGGAAATCATCTCCGTATTAAAGGGAGAACGAGAAGCCTTCGGGGTCAAGCGCGCACCACAATCAACGGACCTCAGCGAGCTGGGTCCGCAGTTTGTGAGTGGCGCGGAACAACGTGTTCTTGATCGTACCTTCCGTCGTATTGAGCATTCCGGCAACGGTCCGTAGCCGCAAGCCGTGGTAGTGCTTCAGCTCGAAGACCATTCGTTCCCGCGGTGATAGCTGTCTCAAGGCGCTTACGATGCATTGCCTCAGTTCCCTGCCCGCAAAACTGCGTTCAGGGCTGGCTCCGGGGCTACGATCTGGCATCCGGTCAAGCACGTCCTCTTGCTCGCCATCTGGAGACATAGCAGCAACTAGATCACGCCCGCGCGAACGCTTCTTGCGTAGGTGGTCCAGGCAAAGATTGGTGACGATGCGGTAGATCCACGTATAGAAAGAACACTCAAACCGGAAACGTGAAAGATTGATGTATGCCCGAAGAAACGCTTCCTGATAAATGTCCTGACCATCTTCCTGTGAACCGGTGAGATGAACTGCGAGACGCAGAACCGCACGATCGTACTGACGCACCAACTCTTCAAAGGCCGCGGTGTTTCCCTGTTGAGCCTCGCGGATCAGCGCAGAATCGTCCACTCGCACCGGCGCTTGCGCCGCGATGCCTGTCCTCACCGCGGCCAATACCGGGCCGTTAAGATATGGCGTCCCCTGGATTTTGCTGGTTTCCGGCACAGTTATCTCCATTACGTGTTAACCGTTTATCCGTTTCAGCCGACAAATTTGTAGCCCGTGCCGTGCACGGTAAGGATGAAGCGAGGTTCTTCTGGTTTCGGTTCCACCTTCTGCCGCAAGCGGACGATATGCGCGTCCACGGTGCGAGTTGTAGGAAAACGGTCGTAGCCCCAAACCTCTTCCAGAAGCCGGTCACGGCTTAAAGCTTCGCCCGGATGGCAAAGAAAATATTTGAGGAGCTCGAATTCCTTCGAAGAAAAATCCAACTCCTTGCCGGCTCGCGAAACCTGGCAACTTTTCAGATTCACCTCGACCTCGCCGAACAAGAAGCTCTCCTGCTCCTTGGGAGCCGTCGTTGAGCGGCGCAGGACCGCTTTCACCCGAGCAAGCAATTCGCGAATGGAAAAGGGCTTGGTAACGTAATCATCGGCGCCAAGTTCCAGGCCCACTACCTTATCGACTTCCTGTCCCCGCGCCGTGAGCATAATGATGGGCAAGGTGGGGCGCTTCGCCTTTAGCTGCTTGCATACATCGAGGCCGCTCATACGCGGCATCATGACGTCGAGGATCACAAGATCAGGCGTCTCGCTAAGAGCACGTTCCAGACCCGCGACACCGTCAGGAGCGGTAATAACCTCGTATCCTTCAAATTCAAAGTTGTCGCGCAAACCCGCCACCATGTTGGGTTCGTCTTCGACAATCAGGATTCTGGTCATGTCGTGTTCCTTGCCGTTCCTAGGCCGTAATCGCCGGGTGCTCGGGCGTTTTCACAGGCAAAACGATGGTAAATTTGCTGCCTTGGCCGGGCGCACTGTCCACCGCCACCTCGCCACCATGTGCTTGCACGATATGGCGTACCAGTGAGAGGCCCAGACCGCTTCCTTTGGTGTTGTGAACCAAGGGATCGCCGACCCGGTAAAACTTTTCAAAGATTTTTTGCTGTTCGTCATGCGGTATACCGATACCCTGATCGACCACTTCCAGTTTTACTGACCCATTGTCGCGATACAGATTCACGCCAATGAATTTCCGGTCCTGCGAATACTTAAGAGCGTTGTTCACGAGGTTCAGCAACGAGCGAGCCATGGCCTCGCGATCCACCCGCATCGGCGGTACTTCATCGATCTTTTCTTCAAACTGGAAACCGCCCTGTTCCAGCTGATAGCGATACGAGTCGAGGGTGTTGTGCACCAGTTCACACATATCGGTCTCGCGGAAGTCATATTCTTTTCGCCCAGCTTCGATACGTGAAAAATCGAGAATGTTGTTGATCAGCGCTGTCAACCGCTCGCTTTCCTTGCGGATGATGCAGTAGTACTCTTGATACTTTTCCGGACTGGTAAGTCTGCCCATCTCAAGCGTCTCGGCATACAAACGTATGAGGGAGAGCGGCGTGCGCAGTTCATGAGAAACGTTTGAGACGAAATCAGATTTCAATCTCGCCAGCGCCACCTCCTTGGTCACGCTGCGATAGGTCAAGGCAATTCCGCCGGCCAGTACCAGCGATAGCGCACCCAGCGTGAGAAAGCTCATGCGCGCGAAGCGCTGGCCTATCGCGGCGAGAGTCGTACCCCGAAGCTTGATGGCCAGCGTCAGGCCCGAAAACGCACCCTCCAAATTCCGCTCCATTTCAGGTGCGCCTCCGTCCCATCCACTCGACTGAACAAAGGCACTCGAGTCGTATTTGCTGCGCAACATCATTACCGCGTGATTCCTTTCCGTTTTCGCATCGTTGGCGTTGCGGCTGATCACGTCGTCCAGCATTTCGGGGAAGAGCTTGTCGTGGAGGTACTCGGCGTCGAAAGACATTCCAGCGATGGCAACATCGTCCTTGTCGTCGCCCTTTACGGCAAATAGGGCAGTCGATTGATAGACCTTCTTGTCTCCTCGCGGCACCCATTCCGTTTCGAAGATGTAGGGAGTACCCTTTTCTCGCAGATTGACTAGTTTTTCGGACAACGACTTGAAGTCCATCTTCAGCCAGCCTTCGTACATCTTGCTGAGATGCTCCGCCTCGTCGCGAAATCCACTTTCGTTCTTCAGCCGGTCGGATTGCGACCGGAACACGATGCCGTGTTGCGGTGAATATATGAAGATGTGCGCAGCGTAGGGATGCGCTGCGAGAATTTTGTCGAAGGTCGCCGCGCAGGCCTCACTCGGTGGCGGCAGTTCGGTACGAACATCGTCCACTAGTTCATTGGCTTTGTGGTTGATCTGCTTCTCGGAAATAGCCAGCACCTGGCTGAAATCGCGCTGAATGGCAGCTTCCACGGCACGGTCGCGTTGAATGTGAAGCACATGCCACGCGCTCAGGACGACCAGTGCCGCGGCAGGTAGCACGACGGCCAACTCCAAAGTCAGGAGCAGTCGTGTTTTTTCGTTGCGCGGTTTGATTTTCATCCTGAAGTCCCTTGCGTTGCGCCTACTGAGATCGATCTCGGCATCAGCCTGCAGAGAACATAGTCAATTCGGACAGGGTGGGTGTTAATTGGCCGTAAAAAGAAGTAAAAAGTTGTGAACTAGTTGATTAGAAAGGCGCAGAGTCGCCTTCCGGCAGAGATTATAGACGGTACGGTCGGTTCACATTGAGGGGAGCTTGAAATCCACCGTAACGAGAGTCTGTGCTTCTACCGCTCGACCGTTCACTACATATGGCTGGTAGCGCCACTGCCGGACAGCGTTATAGGCAGCCTGCCCTAAAAGCAGGGACCCGCGAATTAATTTGAGTTCCTGGATTGTTCCGTCCCGGCCGATGAATGCTTGCAATACGACCGGACCCTGAAGGCGTTCTCGTACTGCTTTTTCAGGATAGCTGGGCAGAACTTTTTGCAGCAATAACCTGCGGGACAGATCCTCAGACAGCTCAACGGGCTCCAAAGCCGCCAGGAGTGGGGTGATCCGCGCGGCTACATTGCGGATTGTTGACCCTTGCACCGGATTCTTCAGGCTTTCTGGAATCTGGATTCCTGCCGCTGGTGGCGGGCCGGCAATTGAGGTTTGCGTCGCGACGGGCTGATATTTTGCGGCGGTTGACGCCGGGATCGCGGCTTGAAATGGGTATTGAACTGGAGTCACCCGAATGTGGGACGGTTTCCATGAGGGTGTCGGGTTCGCCTCGCCATTCTGAGCCGTCTGGACGGGTGATGTGGCTTGACGCGGATTAGAGCTTTGAAACCATGACTGAGTGCTTCCAAGGGCGCGTCCCCACATCTGAACGACCGTGGTTGAGTTCCCGTGACTATACAAAGGTTCGCTGAACACGTACCCGACGGAAAGAAAAGCGACCGCGATAGCGATGGTCGGCAGAAGCCTCCTGGGCTCTTTTCTGCGGACGATGTCGGCTGTCGAAAAGCTCGGCTCTGGGTGAAATAGGCTTTCCACCCGATATCGGTATACAGGGTCTTCGTCGAAGATTGATTCCGCCGCCACCACTGGCAAGTTAATTTCAGGCTTGCGGGGGGGAGGGGAGGAGGGCCAGACGCGAACATTTCGTGGCAATTCAGAAACGGCGATACCTGTTCTTGTAACAACAGGCAGAACCTCGGCGTTTTTTTCAACTTCCTCTTCTCCCTTCACGTCTCCCTTCATGTCGGAAAAGCCGAGTTTTGGTAGCCATGTCTTCATGTGTCCCAGGAAGACGTCGCTTGTAAGCAGCGCGTATTTGACTTCGTCGGCAGAGGCAGGCCGGCTGAGAATCAGGTCTGCGCCAGCTTCTCGCGCCACTTCGGCTGCTTCCGGATCGGCAACAGCAATAGTGAACGCCGCATGGTTAGCTTTGAGTTCCCGCGAAGTCTTCAGCAGAAACGCGGCTTCCAGTCCTTCATGCCAATCCGAAACGATGATGTCGAAAGCGCGGCTGGTTATCTTTTCTACTGCGCCGAAGATTTCCGGGCAGCGCTCCACCGCAAATTCCAGTTCAGTGAGAGCCTGGCTTAAGGAATGCGAGGCCTGCTCATCGGAGGAGAACAGCAGAGCGAGCGGCAACATAGTAAAAGGCTAGCCCCCAGGCTCCGTTGCTTACAAGTTACGAACTGCCCGAATGCGGCCACCGGTGGGCCAAGTAACCGCGGGGGAGATTACCTGACCGTTAGTACAATTGCGAATTAAGGACTTTGCCACAGGTGACGAAAGCGCTGCTCAGCGTGTCCCTTAGAGGAGCAACTATCTTTTCTGGAATTGGGCGGCTACGGTTTCCGGCAGGTCCTCTTCGAGTTTCGCGGCAAGCCAGCCTTGCAGAGAAGACTTGTGTTCCGAGGAAATTATTAGGGAGCGAAGTCCAGCCCGCCCCTGATCGTCATACCAGCAAACCTCAGACTCAACCGTGAGGCGATCAACTTTTCCGGGCAGAGAGAAATTCACTTTCACTTGCGCTCCGGGCTTTAGCGCGGGCAATTCAGCGATCGCCATCCCGCCTTCGCTGATATTCACCAGGTGACAATTTGCTTCCTTGCCTTCGACCCATATGATCGCTGCAATCGTAACCGGACAGCGGAAGGATCTTCGGCGTTCTCGCACAATCATTCCGAACGCCGCTTTCAATGTGCGACCCACGGATTCTGTTGAAAGTGGCCTCTCCATTACAAAATTCGCCTGCATCGGCATTGACTGCGGAGCCGCTATTGCGAAGGTCACAGCCGTCCGGTTGGATGGAGAATGTCGAAGTTGCTGTAGAATTTCGCTGGCACGGGGCAGCCCGCAATCCACGACTACTCCCTCAAACTTCCACGTCAGCGGACGGCTGATCGGTGGCTGCGTCGAGACCATGAGCAACATCGCCGGCACGCCGTACGGCGATGTCGCGGCGTTCGGTCGCGAGCACGCCCAGGACGGGCTCATCGTCTATGTCGAGGCGGCCGGAGACGATGCCGCCGCGATCTGTCGTCACCTCCACGGCCTGCGTCTCGCGGGGTGGTTCGACCACGCCCGCGCGGTGCTGGTCGGCCGTACGGGCGCACCCGACCACCCGAAGATGACCCAGCGGGAGGCCGTCCTGGACGCGCTCGGCCGGCTTCGCATCCCGATCGTCTTCGACGTGGAGATCGGGCACGTCCCGCCACACCTGCCGCTGGTCAACGGGGCGCTGGCGACCCTGACCGTCGACGGGGACAACCGAGAGATCCGGCAGCTGCTCCGCTGAATCATCAGTTCGGCGGGGACGGCGTTCAGCGGGCAAGGGGCTCCTGGGCATCGGCGCCGGTCGGGGTGAAGAAGTTGACGAGGTTGCCGTCCGGGTCGCGGAACAGGAGCGACCGGTTGCCCCACGGCATGGTCGTCGGCGTGTTGACGAAGACGTCCACGACGTCCTGCAGCGCCAGGTAGACCGCGTCGACGTCGTCCACCAGGAAGTCGACGATGACGGAGCGGTTGGCGCCCGCGCGTGCGGCGTTCTCCCCGAGCAGCGGCACGGTGGCTGAGCTCGCGATCGCCAGCGTTCCCGAGTCGGTGCGCAGCTCGGCGAACAGTGGATGCAGCCGGACAGCGGCCACGCCGGTCACCTTCTCGTAGAAGGCGACGAGGGCGTCGACGTCGTCGGTGATGATGCGGGTGGCGGTGAGCTGCACGGTGTCTCCTCGGGCGGGATCACGCTCCGCGGACGCGGGGCTGGCACGACGCTAGAGGCGATACCGGACAGGATCCGCCCGGTATCGCGCAAGAATGGCGACGTGACCACGACACCTCGCGCGTGCTGCAGCTCTTGGAGCTGCTGCAGTCAGCGGACACCCGGACGGTCGCCGAGCTCGCTGAGCGACTCGCGGTGAACGAGCGCACCGTGCGCCGCTACGTGCAGCACCTGCTGGACCTCGAGATCCCGGTCGAGTCGGTGCGAGGGCGCTACGGCGGCTACCGCATCCGTGCCGGCTACCGCATGCCCCCGGTCATCCTCAGCGACGACGAGGCCGTCGCCCTCCTGCTCGGCCTCGTTCACGCCCAGGCGGGTTCGGACGCGCCGGACGTCGCGATCCAGACGGCCATGTCGAAGATCCGGCGATCCTTGCCGGCCGAGTCGGCGCGACGCCTCGACTCGCTCCTGGAGACCGCAGTGCTCGACGTCCCGACGCACCGGGACGTCCCCGACGCGGGCACGCTGCTGACGATCGCCGATGCGATCAAGCACCGACGACCGCTCGACCTGCGATATCTGGACGCGGCCGACACACCGTCGCGCCGAACGGTGCTGCCCTACGACCTGGTCGCGCACTCGGGTCGCTGGTACCTGGTCGCCTTCGACACCGCCCGACGATCGGAGCGCACCTTCCGGGTCGACCGCATCCGCACCGCTCGCGCAGTTTCCGGGGCGTTCGAGCCGCCGGCAAGAAGCGATGCGATCTCCCACCTGGTCGACGGCTTCGCCGAAGCCGACTACCCGTGGCGGGTCGTGCTCCGCATCCGGGCGTCTGGTGAGCACATCCGCCGTCACCTTCCGGCGAGCGTGGCCGTCCTGCAGCCCATCCGGGAGCGCGACGGCGACGACGGACCCGCCTGGCACCGTGCCGACATCCGCGCCACACGGCTCGACTGGATTCCTCAGGTCATCGCTGCGCTCGACTGCGACGTCGTCATCGAGAGCCCGGACGAGCTGCGGCAAGTCGCCCGGGCCGCGGCGGCAAGGCTGCTCGGTGCCGCCGACGCCTCGGGGTGAAGAAGGTGGCCGGGCAAGCCCAGCTGACGGCCGCCAAGGCGGCACGCTCACGGACCGGTGTAGGCAACCTTGATGAGCCGCGGCGTCTCGACCGTCGTGGTCGCGACCGTCACGCCGTCCTGCACCATGTCGATGATGGTGTCCGAGCCGGCGTCGGCGAGGAAGGCCAGCCCGCGGCCTGCATAGGCCTCGTCGAAGAAGACATCGCCGAACCTGGGCAGCCGCGACGCGGTGCCGTCGATCCCCGGCCGCTCCACCACCCACTCGGCCTGGTTGAACTGGGAGGTCGTACCAGCCGGAGCGTCGAGGGCGACGCACGTCACCGCGTGTCCGCTGGTCTGGTTGATCAAGGTGAACCACGCCTCGGTCGTGGAGGTCATGCAGATGAGTCCGGTCACCGTGTCACCGAAGGCCACCGGGAAGTTCGTGATCACCTGCCAGCTCGCCGGCCACCACTCCTGGATGGCGTAGCACTGCTTGGCACCCCCGGACGAGACCGACTGGACCGTCCCGATCTGCGTGACGTCATTGATGCCGTCGATGCCGATCCAGACCAGCGACCAGTCGGTCTCCGAACCGGAGCCCGCGTGCGCGACGTCCGGCACGTTCCACGACCCCGTGACCCAGCCGAAGGTCTGCGACGCGTCAGCGGAGTGCACGACGGCGCCTGACCAGATCCCGTTGGTGACGCGCACCGCGGGGCGGACGGGCGCACGTCGCTCCGGTGGCTGGAACCCGGGCAGCACCTCGTGCAGCGGTGCGAACTCGGGCGTGATGTAGGTGAGCGTGCGCGAGAACACGCGGTCCCAGCGATCGGCGAGCTCAGGCCTCACAGCCGGGTCAGGTCGCTGAGGCAGGCCATGGCGTGTGAGCTGCTCCGGCGTAGCTGTGCGCGGGTCGAAGCCGTCCGGCGGCAACGGATGTGTGCGGACCCGGGCCTGCGGCGTGAGGTTGGTGGCCATCGGTATCTCCTGGTTCTGCGGCCGACGTCGTCGGCGGTCCCGGGGGCGGACGTGTCCCCGCTCTGAGGAGCGGCGCAGGGCCGCGGCAGATACGCCGCGGCACACGGGAGCGCGGCCATTCGGGTGCAGCCTGGGCAACGCGGGGCTCGCCAGACCCGGGATCTGGCAACGTGGCGCGGGTGTCGCCTCGCCTCTGGATCGGTGTCTGTGCCGTCACCCTGCTGACCGCCGGGTGCCAGGGCGCGGGCCCCCACGACGCACAGCCCACCCCGACCGGCCCGTGCAACCACTGGTCCACCAGGGGCGACCCAGGCCTCGGAGCCGGCTTCGGCTACGACGAGTCGGCGCACCACCCCTTCGACACCCCGGTCCCCGCGACGATGTGTGGACTGAGCTCCGAGCACGTCGCGATCACCGGGTCGTCGCCCGAGATCGTGGTCGATCCCGAGTCCCCGACCGGCACGGGGCCGGAGTACCAGTTCACCGTCGCCGTGTCCAAGGGCGGCGCGGCCGGAGGGATCGACGTCGACCTCGGGTTCGTCTCGTTCAGTGGGCCGACGATCGTCGTCGACGACACCGGGTGGTCCTTCGCTCCGTGGGGCGACGACGCGTGACGGGGAAGGACTCGTCCCTGACCTGACCCTGCGGCACGGGACCGACTGCGACTCCACACGGTCGACCATCACAGTGACCGGCAAGGGCACTCGGTCGCGACAGGAGAACGACAGGCGCCCCGAACGCCCGGCAGAGTGTGTCCATGAGCGGCTGGAGCACGATCACGACGGATGTCGTCGAGCTGCCGGACGGACGCCGCGTCCGCGGCCGGGCCTTGGCTGCCGGCCCGCCGGCAGGGCCGGAGCTGCCAGACTTCGGGGTCTACCTCACCGCGACGCCGCACCACGAGGAGGGTTGGGAGTCGCGCTGGGTCTGCTGGCCCGACTTCCGACTGCCGCGCTCGCCGTCGGATGCCCTGGATGCGATCGCGGACGCCTACGAGCGCTCGGCCTCGTCGAAGGTGGAGGTCGCCTGCGATGGCGGCACCGGCCGGACTGGCACGGCGATCGCCATCCTCGCCCGGTATGCGGGAGTGCCCGAGCGGGACGCAGTCCGGTGGGTGCGCGCGAACTACCGGCCGCGAGCGGTCGAGACGCCCGGGCAGCGCCGCTTCGTCCGCAGCGCCGCTGTCTCCCGATGACCGTTGCGTTGAGAACACCGACCCGAGGAGATGCCATGCCCGCTGTCATCGTCACCGTGCCCGGCCCCACCGCGGTGGTGGATGTCGTCGACGTCCCCGTCGTCGAACCCGGCCTCGGGCAGGTGCGCGTCCGGGTCGAGGCGGCGCCCGTGACCGCCACCGACGTGTCCGCCTTGCGTGGGCACCTTCCGCTGCGGCCCGCCGACCGGTACGTGCTGGGCTGGAGCCTGGCTGGTGTCGTCGATGCGATCGGCGCGGACGTCGACGACCTTGCGATCGGCGACCCGGTGCTGGCGATGTCGGACTGGTTCGAGACGCTCACTGGCACCCAGGCCTCGTCGGTGGTCCTGCCGCGGGCGTCCGTCGGCCGGCGTCCCGCGTCCCTCGGGTCGGTCGAGGCCTCCGTGGTGGCCCTCAACGCGCTCAGCGCGGCGCGGGCCCTCGACCTCCTCGACCTGCCCGCAGGCTCGACGCTTGCCATCACCGGTGCCGCGGGGAGCGTCGGCGGGTTCGCGACGGAGCTGGCCCGGCACCGCGGTCTGAACGTCCTGGCCATCGCGCGGGAGGCCGACCGCGCCTTCGTCGAACGGACGGGCGCCCAGCTCGTGGTCCGCGGAACCGACCTCGGAACGCTGCGGGCCGACGGCCTTCTCGACTCGGCGGTCCTCGGTGCGCCGTCCCTCGCCGCGGTCCGCGACGGCGGGACGTTCGTCGCGGTCACCCGTCCGTCGACCCCGGCACCCGAGCGTGGCATCCGCGTCTCCACCTTGGCCGTCGTCAGCGACGGCGCCGCCCTCGAGGCGCTCGCCCTCCTCGCCGCGGACGGCACCATCACACCGCGAGTGGCCGCCACCTACCCGCTGCGCCAAGCCTCCGCCGCGTACGACGCGCTCGAGGCCGGCTCCGGCCTCCGCGGCGGCGTCGTGCTCGTGCCGTGAAGTCCCCGACCCCACGCAGGAGGCCTCGTCCACAGCGGCCGAGGTCGCGGCGTTCGTTCTACGCGTGAGCCTGGGCCTGGTGGACGCGAAGAGCGCGAACTGCCGTCGCAAAGGAGGCAGGGTTCTCCTGAGGAACGTTGTGGCCGGAGTCCACCAGCAGGTACGCGACGAGATTCGTGAAGTGCTGCCGGTGCACCTCCTCGGCCTGTCCAGCATCGAGCGGGTCGGACGTCGCGTCGAGGACTGCTGTCGGCACGGCGATCGGTGGCTGGGACGCGATGATCGCCTCACTCTCGTCGTGCACCGGATCGCCGGGCGCCAGACCGTACCGGTGGCGGTAGGAGTGGATGACCGTCGCGACGAAATCAGGATTGTCGAATGACGGGCTGGTGCGTTCGAACGCATCAGCGGGCACGTCCCACGTGGGCGACCACTCGTGCCAGAGCTGCCGGGCAAGCTCAGAGCGATACAGGTCGAGACCGCGACGACCTCGCTCGCTGTGGAAGTACCACTGGTACCAGTTCCTGCTCTCGAGAGCCGGCTCCTCCGGGGTCGACGCCATCGTGGCGATGTCGTGGACGTTGTACCCGCCGACCGTCACCAGCCCGCCGATGATCTCGGGCCACAGCATCGAAGCGACGCAGGCGGCTCGACCTCCCCAGTCGTAGCCACCGACGATCGGCTGACGCAGGTCGAGGCCGGTGATGAGGTCTCGCAGGTCGGCGGCCAGGGCCGCCTGCTGTCCCGAACGGATGGTGTCGGCGGCTCGATAGCTCGTTGGGCCGTATCCCCTCACGTAGGGCACGACGACGTCGGCGCCAGCGCGCGTCAGCTCGTCGACGACGTCGTCATAGCACCGCGGGTCATACGGGAACCCGTGCACGAGAGCCACGGGCCAACCCCCGGTGTCGCCGTGCCGCTCGTACGCGATGTTGACCTGCGTCCCGCTGACGTATCTGACGTCTGCCATGCCACGGATCATGCCCGAGCCTCATCCACTGCTGCCACGAGATGACCTGGGCACCGGTGAGGTCGTTGAACGGGGCCACGCCCGCGCACGACGACTCCCGAAAGCGAGCCTGCGCTGACACGATGAGACGTGACCGATGAGATGGCCGTTCCACCCACGGCAGCACAGCCGGGCTGGTTGCTCGACGAGCTGGGCACCGCCGGGCGGGAGAACCTCGACGCCGATCACGTCGCCCGCTACGACGCGCAAGATGGACGCCGGGGCGACCGAGGAGGTGGAACTCCTGTGCAGCCTGGGGCTGACGACGCGGTCTCTGGTCGTCGACATCGGCGCGGGGACGGGGCAGTTCACGCTCGCTGCCGCGTCAGCGTGCGCGCGCGTCGTCGCCGTTGACATCTCCCCGGTGATGCTCGAGCGTCTGCGAGCGCGTGTCGACGAGGTCGGGCTCGGCAACGTCGCCGTGGTCCGGGGTGGCTTCCTCACCTACGTCCACGACGGTGACCTGGCCGACGTCGTGTACTCCCGCTACGCGCTTCATCACCTACCCGACTTCTGGAAGGCCGTGGCGCTGACCAGGATCCGCGCCATGCTGCGCCCCGGTGGATTGCTGCGGCTGTCCGACGTCGTGTGGAACTTCGGTCCCGCCGAGGCGCCCGAGCGGATCGAGGCATGGTGTGCGACGGCAGGCACGCAGGTCGAAGGCGAGTGGAGCCGGCACGAGCTCGAGGAGCACGTCCGCGACGAGCACTCGACCTTCACGTGGCTGCTCGAGCCGATGATCGAGCGCGCCGGCTTCACCATCGAGAGCGCCACCTACTCCGTGGACGGCGTCGACGCCCAGTACGTCCTCCGTGCCTGCTGAACCGGAGTGGCCCCACGAAGAGATGCCCCACGAGGTGGCCGAACTGCGTGCCCGGCGTTTCGCGAACCTCCGGGAGCGTGACACCGACGAGCCGTAGGGTCGCGGCGTGACCGACTTCGACAGCCACCTCGATGACTGGCGGGCCTGGCAGGAAGCTCCGTGGGGACGCATCCGCTACCGCGTCGTGGCGGAGACGTTGGCTCGGACGTGCACCGCGATTGGCACGGGTCCGTTGCGGGTGCTCGACGTCGGGGGTGGCGACGGCAGCGATGCGGCGCCGCTGGCCCATGCGGGCCACGACGTCACCGTCCTCGATCAGTCCGAGGCCCTGCTCGCACAGGCGCGTTCACGTGCCGAACTGAGCACGATCTGCTCGGACCTCGACGACATCCCCTCCCTGGGGCTCGGATCCTTCGACCTCGTGCTGTGCCACAACGTGATCCAGTACCGCCCCGACACGGATTCGGTCGTGCGCGTGCTCTCCGGCATCGTCGCCGACGGAGGCGCGATCTCGCTGATGGCTCCCAACCCGCCCGCAGAAGTGCTGGCCGCGGCGATCCGACGCGCGGATCTGGACGAGGCCACGGACCTCCTGGACGCGCCGACCATCCGGACGAAGACGTTCGGCCAGGAGGTGCGCCGGGTAGGTGTCGACGAGGCCATCGACGCACTGCGTGATGTCGGGTTCTCCTCGGTCACGCGATACGGCATTCGGTGCGTCACCGACTACATCTCCGACGATGCCCGCAAGCACGAGCCAGCCTTCTACGGTCGGCTCGAGGCACTGGAGCTCGCCCTCTGCGACCTCGAACCCTACGTGCGGACGGCACGGATCTGGCAGCTCGCTGCCCGACGGATCGGAACGCCCACGGGTCCGGCGATGCGGCGACCGGGACTGTGAGTCAGGACCCGGCCGGCGTGGCGGGCTTTGACACTGGGTGTCGAGACGTCTCGCTGCTCCGGCGATAACGTCGTGCGCATGCCTGGCTTCGCCGACTTCCAGCCCGGCGCGGGGCATCGCCCGGCGCAGGTCGCAACGCGGCCGGCAGCGCTGAGTGACGTCGAGGCGATGCAGGAGATCCAGCGACGGGCGGGCAGGCCGGCTCATCCGGACGCGTACTGTCGCGCGGTGGCGGACCCCGACTGCTGCATCCTCGTCGCGGAGTGCTCGTCTCAGGCGGGTGATCCGATCACCGTCGGCTGGGCTCAGACCTACCACCACACCACGGTCGTGGATGCGGCACCGACGGGTCACTACCTCGGCGGGGTCACAGTCGATCCCTCATGGCGGCGAAGGGGCGTCGCGCTCGCTCTGACCGCGGCGCGCGTGCAGTGGATCGCGGACCGCGCCGACGAGGTCTTCTATGTCGTGAACCCACGCAACCGGGCGTCGATCGAGCTGCACCGTCGCTGGTCCTTCGAGGAGGTCATGCGCTCCTCGCGTCTGACGGGCGTCGAGTTCTCCGGCGGGGTCGGGATCCTGATGCGCGCCTCGTTGGCCCAACGCGTTGACTCTGACGACGCCGTTCTGCGGTAGCCCTTGGCGCGAGTGAGCGGGTCACCCCGAGTGAATGCTGCCGCTGCCGTCTGGTATCGAGGCCGATTTCAGAGCACCTTGCATCTTGTCGAGATGCACGCAGATCGATCGAACTGAGCGTCGTACTTTACCGGCGGCGCTCAGCGGTCGCTTCGGTCCAAGGATGAAACCGAGGTGCTGCACTCGCACGGGTGTTCGGCTCAAGGAGCCGCTGCGGTCAAGGCATCACCTGGCCGCGCAACTGAACCGCCCCGGCGTGTCCGGAGACATGCGGCGCGCTCAAGGGGTGATGGTCAGGCACCCGGCTGCGCGAGACGCCCCACGTTGCCCGACCGCGCCGTTGCGCAATGAGGTCCGAGCCCGGATGCTGAGTGCGCCGATGCTCGTCGTCGGCCCCGCAGCCAGGAGGTCCGCCATGCCCGACCGCCGGCCCGCGGGCGACTACGGCACCGACGCGCCCTGGGTCCCGTGGCTGTGGTTCGGCTTCGGCTTCGCCTACCTGGTGGCGGGGGCGGTCATCGCCGTGGTCGGTGGGGAGCTGTCGACGGTGCTCTGGTTCGTCGTGCTCGGCGCCCTGCTCGTCGCGGGTGGCGCGCTGTACGTCCACGCGACCCGCAGGGGCAAGTTCCAGGTCTGGGGCGAGCTTCTCGACGACCTCGACGGCACGCCGCCGCGCACCGTGCTCGACATCGGTTGCGGCCGCGGCGCGGTGGCGATCGCCACCGCGCTGAAGTTCCCGCACGCCCAGGTCACCGGGATCGACCTGTGGCGCTCGATCGACCAGTCCGGCAACGACCCGTCCGCGACCACGGCGAACGCCCAGGCCAACGGCGTCCAGGACCGCCTGACCCTGCTGACCGCCGACATGACCGACCTGCCGCTCCCGGACGCCGCCTTCGACCTGGTGACCGCCAGCCTCTCCATCCACAACGTCAAGTCAGCGGACGGTCGTCGCGCCGCGGTCGAGCAGGCGTGGCGGTGCCTCTCCCCGGGTGGCCGGCTCGTCATCGTCGACCTGCCGCGCATCCGGGAGTACGTCCCGGTCCTCTCCGCGCTCACCGGCCACCCCGTCACCCCGCGCGGCATCGGCTGGCGCATGTGGTGGTCCGGGCCCTGGATGCGCACCCAGGTGATCACCATGACGAAGGACCGCTGACGCGCGTCCCGAGCGGGCGCACATGATCTCCCGACCCCTGCGCGCGGCGCTGCCCACTGATCCCGAGGTCACCAACGGAGCGCCCCGGCCGCCGTCTCAAACGAGGTCGTCAGCATGCATCTCGAATACCCGGGTTCACCGTGCCTCTCGACACGTACATCTCGAGAGCAAGCACGAGTCTGGTAGTTCAACTTGGAGGCCCGAATAGTTGTCGAGATGCGCGACAGATTGACCGCGGCTGAGCCTCGTACTTTGCCCACCCGCATGCTGGCCGAGACCGGGCCGTGAGTATGGTCTCGACCTGGTGGCAGCCGAGAGGGACGAGGATGACGCACGTGAGACCCGACTGGTCGTTGCGGTCGTGCAGCTGGCACGGGCACGAGACGTACGCGCCGGACGAGCCCGACCTGCGCGAACGGCTGCGCGGGACGGTCGCGGACGGCGAGGTGTGGCGGTGCCTGCGCTGCGGCGCGTTCGTCCTCGGTCCGCCCTCCGGCTCGGGACCCGCGGACGACGCCCCGGCCGTCCCCCGCGGGCGGGCGCTTCGCGACCGGGTGATCCTGCGGGCGCTCGCCGTGGAGAGGGCGCTGCGCGCGCTCGTCCTCATCGGCGCCGGAGTGCTCGTCCTGCGGTTCAGCGGGAGCCGCGATGCGATTCAGGCAGCGTTCGACCATGACCTGCCCCTCGTGCGGCCGCTCGCCACGCAGCTCGGCTGGAACCTCGACGGCTCGCGGCTGCTGCGGTGGATCGAGTCGTCGTTCACGACGTCGACCACGACGGTCGTCCTCGTCGGGCTGGCCCTGCTCGCGTACGCCGCGGTCCAGCTCCTGGAAGCGGTCGGCCTATGGCTCGGCACGCGCTGGGGCGAGTACCTCGCCGTCGTCGCGACGAGCCTGTTCCTGCCGCTCGAGATCTACGAGCTGACCGAGCGGGTGACGGTGCTGCGGCTTGTGCTGTTCGCGGTGAACGTGGCCGCCGTCGTGTGGCTGGTCGTCAGCAAGCGCCTCTTCGGTGTCCGGGGCGGCCACGCCGCCTACGAGGCCGAGCGCCACGAGGCCAGCCTGCTCACCGTCGAGCGCGCGGCGCTCCGCGCGGCGACCCGACCCATCCCGTGAGCCCGGGCGGCAGACGGCAGATGACTCGGAACGTCCGAATGCGGCGCAGATTGCGCCCAGCTGAGCGTCGTAGATGACCCGTCCGGCGCAGCCCACCCGAAGCAACCGACGAACCGTTCTGGTGATCGCCGACGAGGCATGATCGAGACGATTACCACCATCGGAGACGGGACACGTCGATGACCAGCGGACCGGCCGGCGCAAGCGTCACGCGCTACTTCGAGATGTGGAACACCGGCGAGACCGCGATCGCCGACCAGATCCTGCGATCCCGACTGGGTGGACCACGCCCACCCCGAGGTCACCGGGCCCACCGCGGTCAAGCAGGCCGTGCAGACCATCCGAGCGGCGCGCCCGGACCTGCACTTCACCATCGACGCCATCCTCGGTGACGACGTCCTGGTCGCCGTCGTCGGCTCCGTCGGCCAGCCCCGACAGAGCACCGACTCGCCCGGTCACCTCGTCTGGCTGATCCGTCTGGTGGACGGGCTCCTGGCCGAGCTGTGGACCTACCAACAGGCCGGACCCACACGCTGACGACGCATCCACTACCAGCCCGCGATCGACTCGGCGCCCATCAGCTCCCACCACCCGGCTGGTCCCGAACTCGAGCTCGCTACCGGTCTTCACGATCGCGGCTAGGCGGGTTGAGGCCGCCGTGCATGACAAGCTGGATCATTGGTGAGGTTGCGGCACAGGGGATCCGCGTCGGTGCTCGAGGCGTCCTTGTCGCCTCGGTCGGGCGAGTCATGTACGGGTCGTTCGAAGTGGCAGACGCGGGCCCGCTTCTTCAGGTTCGCCCAGTGACGATCCGCTAGGGCGCCCGGACGCCGCGCTGACCGAGGCGATCAGCTTCGAGGTCTCGACCGTGGGCTCGGTCGGGTCGCGGTGGGCCGCTCATTCTGGCCGACGCCGTGGTCAGACCTGCAGCCCAACCCGGGTCTAGTGCGGACGCGCTCACGACTGAACGCTGTCGGCGCGACTGAAGCCGCCAGCACAGTACGATCTGGCCGAGACCGTGCGGGTTCAGCACAGCGGCTCCGATCTTCAATCGATCTTGCATCTCGACAACAGTGGCGACCGTCAGGCCTGCATGTCCACGAAGCGCGAGTAGTGCCCCTGGAACGCGACGACCAACGTGTCGGTCGGCCCGTTTCGGTGCTTGGCCACGATGACGTCGGCCTCGCCGGCGCGCGGGGACTCCTTCTCGTAGGCGTCCTCGCGGTGCAGCAGGATGACGATGTCGGCGTCCTGCTCGATCGAGCCCGACTCGCGCAGGTCGCTCATCTGCGGGCGCTTGTCGGTGCGCTGCTCGGCGCCACGGTTCAGCTGGCTGATCGCGATGACCGGGACCTCGAGCTCCTTGGCCAGCAGCTTGAGCGCCCGGGAGAACTCCGAGACCTCCTGCTGGCGGGACTCGACGCGCTTGCCGGACGACATGAGCTGCAGGTAGTCGATGACGACGAGCTTGAGGTCGTGGCGCTGCTTGAGCCGCCGGCACTTGGCGCGGATCTCCATCAGCGACATGTTGGGCGAGTCGTCGATGAACAGCGGCGCCTCGGAGATCTTGCCCATGGTCGCGGCGATCTTGGCCCAGTCGTCCTCGCCCATCTGACCGTTGCGCAGCTTCTGCAGGTGCACGCGCGCCTCGGCCGAGAGCAGACGCATCGTGATCTCGTTGCGGCTCATCTCGAGCGAGAACACGACGGACGTCATGCCGTGCTTGATCGACGCCGACCGGACGATGTCGATGCCCATCGTCGAGTTGTGCGTCGGGATCATCGACGCGGCTGGCCAGGTACAGGTGCGACTCGTGCTCGATCTGGACGCACCGCACCGGCACGCTCTCGATCGGCTCGACCGAGACGATGAACCGCTGGGTCAGGCGAGCGGTCGAGGGACGACGACGGTCCTTGTGGACCAGGCGCTTGCGCTCGAGCGCGAAGACGTCGTCGTCCGTCGTGAAGGTCAGAGTGTAAGCGGTCGACGAGGCCTCGGTGCGGCCGTTGACGCGCTTGGTCGACCAGCCCGTGCGGTAGCCGAGCGAGTGCACGAGCTCGCGGACGTCCTCGGCGAGGCGCTGGTTCGTGAGCGCGATCTGCACGCTGCCCGTCGGGTTCACCGTGCCGTCGGTGTCGAGCAGGCCGGCGAGCAGGTCGCGGCGCTGAGCCTCGGACGCGCGCAGGTACGACGTCGGGATGTGCTTGTCGCCGAGCACCCCGAGCGTCCGCAGCCGCCCGTGCACCGTGCCGTTCGCGTCGTGGCACGCCTGGCACCGCAGCAGCCCGGTTGTCGCGACGCCGCAGTCGGGGCAGGTCGGGACGGCAACCGGCGCCGTGAGCATCTTGACCTTGCCGCCGCACGAGCGCCCGCACGTGCGGACCTGCGACCGCTTCGGCACGAACGACGTGCCGCACACCTCGCACGCAGCGCTCGGGAACGAGGTCGACCGGGAGCTGGACCTGGTAGAGCCGCGCCGACCCGGGACCCGCCGAAGCCCATGTCGCGAGCGACGAGCCCGCGGCCCTCGATCATCATCGCGATCTCGGGGTCGGCGCTCGTGAACCGCGCGGACGCGGAGTGGCCGTCGCCGAGCCAGACGCCGAGCGCGTACGCGTCGATCGGCAGGTCTGCGGCGGGCAGGTCCAGCGGGCGCGCCGTGACGACCGAGTGGTTCGCGCGCCCGTCCGACGGTCTCGCAGCGGACCGTCGCGTGGATCTCCTCCGTCGTGCGGATGCCCGAGACCGGCCCGGAGGTGCCGCGGCGCTCGGCGCGGGTGCTCGTCTCCCACTCGTGCCAGGCGTCGGCGACGATCTGCGTGCCGTCGTCGAACGTCACGCGGTACGTCGGTCGGCCGGTCATCACGCCGGTCGCGGCGACGACGCGGGTCGGAGTCCCGTCGGCCGCGATCAGCTGGTCGCCGACCTGCACCGACGCCCATCGTCGTCCAGCCGGTCGGCGTCGGCAGCGGGGTGTCGAGGGCGAGCGCCTTGCCGATGGCCGGGCGCGCGGCCAGGACGATCATCTGTCCGGGGTGCAGGCCGTTGGTCAGCCGGTCGAGGTCGGAGAAGCCCGTCGGGACGCCGATCATGCCCTCGCCGCGGTGGCCGGCCGCCTCGATCTCGTCGACCGTGCCGCCGATGATGTCGCCGAGGATCAGGTAGTCCTCGGACGAGCGCCGCTCGGTCACCGCGTAGACCTCGGCCTGCGCGTTGTTGACGATCTCGTCGACGTCGCCGCCGTCGGTGCCGTAGCCGAGCTGCACGATGCGCGTGCCGGCCTCGACGAGCTTGCGCAGCACCGACCGCTCGCGCACGATCCGCGCGTAGTAGCCGGCGTTCGCCGCGGTCGGCACCGACGAGATGAGCGTGTGCAGGTACGGCGCGCCGCCGATGCGGCCGATCTCGCCGCGCTTGGTCAGCTCGTCGGCGACCGTGATCGCGTCGGCCGGCTCGCCGCGGCCGTACAGGTCGAGGATCGCGTCGTAGACGACCTCGTGCGCGGGCCGGTAGAAGTCGGTGCCGCGGATCTGCTCGACGACGTCGGCGATCGCGTCCTTCGAGATCATCATGCCGCCGAGCACCGAGCGCTCCGCGTCGAGATCCTGCGGAGGGGTGCGGTCGTAGCCGCCGCCACCGCGGCTCGCACCGGCCGGCGCACCGTACTCGAGCTCGTCGATCGTCATCGCTTCCCCATCGTCATCGTTCGAACATATGTACTCTGGGGTACTGACATCTCAGGCCCGCGCGGGGCTCGTGCTCGGCCTCGCTCTTGGACGGTAGGCGCCTTTGGTCGCGCGTCCAAACGGGTGCTCGAAAGGCTGTGAGCCGCGCCCTGTGGACGAGTCGCCGAAACCTGTCGATGGCCTGTGGATAACCTTGGCGAGTTGCCCACAGACCGTGGACAGACGTGTGGACGATCGGCGCCGTTTCCGCCGCGTGCAAGCGCTGGGACCGGCACAAACACCGACTGGGTCCTGTGGATCGAGAGAAAGGTTGGCCAGGATTTCACCTGTCGGACACCCACCCGCTGGCGTGGACAGGCAGATACTGACCCTCGCCGTTCCGGCGCTCGGCGCGCTCGTCGCCGAACCGCTCTTCGTCCTGGTCGACTCGGCGTCGTCGGGCACCTCGGCACCGCACCGCTGGCCGGTCTCGCCCTCGCGTCGACCATCCTGATCACGGTCGTCGGCGCTCTGCGTCTTCCTCGCCTACGCGACCACCGCGGCGGTCGCGCGACGCCTCGGCAGCGGCGACCGGCGCCGGCGCGCTGCAGCTCGGCGTCGACGGCATGTGGCTCGCCGCTCGGCCTCGGCGCCGTGCTCGGCGGTCGTCACCTGGCTCACGCGCGCCGTGGCTCGTCGCCGCGCTCGGGGCTTCCGGCGAGGTCGCGACGCAGGCCGTGACCTACCTGCGCTGGTCCGCGCCCGGCCTGCCCGGGATGCTGCTCGTCCTCGCCGTCGACGGGCGCGCTGCGCGGACTGCTCGACACCCGCACCCCGCTCGTCGTCGCGAGCGTGCGGCGCGCTCGGCAACGCGATCCTCAACGTCGTGCTCGTCTACGGCGTCGGCATGGGCATCGCCGGCTCGGGGCTCGGGACCGCGACCACGCAGGTCGCGATGGGCATCGCGCTGAGCGCGGTCGTCGTGCGCGGCGCCCGCCGGACGGGCGCGGCCCTGCGACCGGCCGCGCGCGGCATCCTGGCCAACGCCCGCGCCGGCGGTCCGCTGTTCGTGCGCACCCTGTCGCTGCGGCTCGCCCTCCTGCTCACCGTCGTCGTCGCGACGAGCCTCGGCCCTGTGCCGCTCGCGGCGCACCAGGTGGTCAGCGCCGTCTGGGGCCTGGCGGCCTTCGCCCTCGACGCGCTCGCCATCGCCGCACAGGCACTCGTCGGCCACGCCCTGGGTGCCTCCGACGTGCGCCTGGTCCGCGCGCTGCTGCGTCGCACCCTGCAGTGGGGCGTCGGCGCGGGTGCCGCGCTCGGGCTCGTCGCTCGGCGGCCTGAGCTGGCTGTACGTGCCGCTGTTCACCTCGTCCGACGGCCGTCCGGCAGGCCGCCGCGGCGGCCCTCGTCGTCGCCGGCCTGACGATGCCGATGGCCGGGTGGACGTTCGTGCTCGACGGCGTGCTGATCGGCGCCGGCGACGGCCGCTTCCTCGCGTGGGCCGGCGTCGGCACGCTCGTCGTCTACGTGCCGTGCGCGCTGGTCGTCCAGCACGCGTCCCCGTCGGATGCGGCGGTCGGGCTGGCCTGGCTGTGGGCCGCGTTCGCGGGCGTCTTCATGTTCGCCCGAGCCGTGACGACGGGGCTGCGCGCCCGCGGCTCGAGGTGGTTGGTCGTCGGCGCCTGATCCGTCTCGTGACCTGCCGTACGACCAGGCGACGCTGGCGCTCCGAACGAACACGCGCAAGACTGCCCGCGGTGGGGAACGCCGAGGCTGTCGTCCCCCCGGTACCGATGACAGGCCCGCCGTGACCGTTCTGTGACCTGCGCGTTCTCGATTCGTCACCGGGTTTCGGGGTTAATCGAAACGCCCCGGTAACCCCATGGGCTTACCTTTCGTTCAGCCCCGGCACCGTCGGGAAACCGGCCCGCCCGCACGGGTGGCCACGTACAACCACGGAGGTATCACATGCGTAGATCGACTCCGCGCCTCGCGGGAACTGCGCTCGTCCTGGTGGTCGGCCTCGCCGTCGCCGGGTGCTCGTCCAAGTCCGCGGACAACTCGGGCTCGGGCTCCAGCGCGTCCTCGACCGGCGGCAGCTCGGCTGCACTCTCCATCCAGCCGCTCGTCCAGATCGACAACAAGGGTGCGGAGGTCAAGGTCGACAACAGCGGGACGCCGGCCGACCCCGCCGGCAACAAGGGCGCGAAGTGCGACCCGGTGACCATCGCGATGGCGGGTGCCCTGACGGGCCCGAACGCCGCGCTCGGCATCAACATCCTCAACGGCGCCACGCTCGCCATCGACGCGCACAACGCCGCGTCGCCGGACTGCCAGGTCGCCATCAAGCAGTTCGACACCGAGGGTGACCCGCAGAAGGCCACGCAGGTCGCGCCCACGATCGTCGGCGACGCGTCGATCATCGGCCTGCTCGGCCCGGCGTTCTCCGGCGAGACCAAGGCCGTCGGCCCGGTCTTCAACCAGGCCGGCCTGCTGTCGCTGACCGCGTCGGCCACCAACCCGGACCTGACCACGAACGGCTGGACCAACTTCTTCCGCGGTCTGGCCAACGACGCCGTCCAGGGTCCGTCGGTCGCGGCCTACATGGTGAACACGCTGAAGTACGCGAAGGTCTGCGTCGTCCAGGACGACTCCGACTACGGCGTGGGCCTCGCGGAGCAGATCACCACCGGCCTCGGTGACGCGGCCGACTCCAACTGCGCCGCCAAGGTCAAGACGGGCGACAAGGACTTCTCGGCCGCCGTCCAGCTGGTCAAGGGCGAGGAGCCCGACGCCGTGTTCTACGCCGGCTACTACGCCGAGGGTGCGCCGTTCGCGTCGCAGCTCGAAGTCCAGTGGCGTCACGGCCGCCTTCGTCTCGGCCGACGGCACGCAACGACCCGCAGTTCGTCAAGCAGGCCGGTGACGCCGCCAAGGACGCCTACCTGTCCTGCCCCTGCGGCCCGGCGCCGGAGCAGTTCGCGACGGACTACCAGGCCAAGTTCAACGTCGGCCCCGGCGTCTACTCGGTCGAGGCCTACGACCTCGCCACGATCATGCTCCTGGGCATCGACTCGGGCGTGAAGGACCGCGCCGGCCTCGTCGACTACGTGAAGAACTACGACGGTGACGGCCTGGCCCGCCACTACAAGTGGGACGTCGACGGGCGAGCTCGCCTCGGCCCTGATCTGGATCTACCAGGTCAAGTAGCGCGCACACGACGGCCGGGTCCTCGCGGACCCGGCCGTCGTGCCGTACTGTCGCCCGACCCCCGCTCAAGGAGCCCCATGAGTTCTGTCCTGCACGTAGGCGCGCAGGTCCTGGCCGACCCGATGATCGGGTTCGACCTCGGCGCCCTGGCTCGGAACTTCTGGGCACTCACCATCGACGGCCTGACCTACGGCTCGATCTACGCCCTCGTCGCCGTCGGCTACACGCTCGTCTACGGCGTGCTGCGCCTCATCAACTTCGCGCACTCCGAGATCTTCATGCTCGGCATGTTCGGCGTGTACGGGACCCTCATGCTGCTCGGCTTCACGCCGAGCGGGAACGCGTACAACGAGGGCATCCCGATGACGATCCTCTACCTCGGCATCGCCCTGATCGGCGGCATGATCGTCGCGGGCGGCTCCGCGGTCGGGCTCGAGCGGGTGGCCTACCGGCCGCTGCGCAAGCGCGGCGCACCCTCGCTCGTCTTCCTCATCACCGCCATCGGCGCCTCGTTCGTCATCCAGGAGTTCGTGCACTTCGTGCTCCCGAAGCTGACCAACGGCAAGCTCGGCGGCGTCAACGCCCAGCAGCCGATCCGGCTCGTCGAGCCCGTCGACGTGTTCAGCGTCTTCGGCGCCACGGTCACCAACGTCGAGATCGTCATCATCCTCGTCGGCCCTGGTGCTCGCGTTCATCACCGACCGCTTCATCAACGCGACCAAGTTCGGCCGCGGCATCCGCGCCGTCGCGCAGGACCCCGTGACCGCAACCCTCATGGGCGTCTCCCGCGAGCGCGTCATCATGCTGACGTTCCTCATCGGCGGTGTCCTCGCCGGCGCGGCCGCGCTGCTCTACACGCTGCGGGTGCCCAGCGGGATCATCTACTCCGGCGGCTTCATCCTCGGCATCAAGGCGTTCAGCGCGGCCGTCCTCGGCGGCATCGGCAACCTGCGCGGCGCCCTGCTCGGTGGCCTGCTGCTCGGCGTCATGGAGCTGTACGGGCAGGCCGTCTTCGGGACCGAGTGGCGCGACGTCGTCGCCTTCGTCCTGCTGGTGCTGGTGCTCATGTTCCGGCCTACCGGCATCCTGGGTGAGTCCCTCGGGAGGGCACGAGCATGAGCACCGACGTCTCGACGAGCACCACGGCCCCGACGCCTGCACCTCGGCCTCGGCGACCGCCTGCGCCTGTGGTGGGACGCCCTCCCGCGGCCGATGCAGTGGCTGGTCGGCGTCCCCGATCATCATCTTCATCGCGCTCCTGCCGGTGCTCCAGCCTGCCGGTCATCACCACCGTCGGCACCGACTTCGGCAGCGTGCTCGCGCAGTTCGGCATGTACGCGCTGCTGGCGATCGGCCTCAACGTCGTCGTCGGCCAGACCGGTCTGCTCGACCTCGGCTACGTCGGCTTCTACGCGATCGGCGCCTACACCGTCGGCCTGCTGACCAGCCCCGACAGCCCGTGGAACCTCACCGACGACTGGCTCTCCACGAGACTGGGCGTGGCTGTTCGCGGTGCCCGATCGCGATCGCGGTGACCGCCGCTGTCCGGCCTCCTGCTCGGCACACCGACCCTGCGGCTGCGCGGCGACTACCTGGCCATCGTCACCCTCGGGTTCGGCGAGATCGTGCGGCTCCTGGCCGACAACCTCACCGCGCTCACGCGGCGGCGGTCAGGGCCTCTCGCAGATCGCCTACCCGGTCGCCGGGCGTCAGCGAGGAACGGCCCAACGGCGTCTTCTCGGCCGGCAACACCCGGCGCCGCTCAACTCCGGGGCGTTCTGGTTCTGGCTGTCGATGGTGCTCATCATCATCGTGCTGGTGATCGTCGGGAACCTCGAGCGGTCCCGCGTCGGTCGGTCCTGGGTCGCCATCCGCGAGGACGAGGACGCCGCCGAGATCATGGGCGTGCCCACCTTCAAGTTCAAGCTGTGGGCGTTCGTGATCGGCGCGTCGATCGGTGGCCTGTCCGGTGCGCTCTACGCCGGCCAGGTCCAGTTCGTCGTGCCCGTCCACGTTCAACGTCATCAACTCGATGCTGTTCCTCTGCGCCGTCGTGCTCGGCGGCCAGGGCAACAAGCTCGGCGTGATCGCTGGGCGCGTTCATCATCGTGTACCTGCCCAACTTCTTCCTCGGTCGCACCCAGCTGTTCGGCATCCCGATCAACGGCGACGAGATCGCCAACTACAAGTACCTGTTCTTCGGGCATCGCCCTCGATGGTCCTGATGATCTTCCGGCCACAAGGCTCTGATCCCGGCGCGGCAGAAGCTGCTCGCCTACGGTCGGCAGGTCTACGTCGCCTCCCGGCGCGCCTACCTGGCAGCCGCAGCCCTCGCGGCCAAGCACCGGTCCCGCCACAGTCCCGTCGTCCGACGACACCGAGGGAGGTACCCGATGAGCACCCCCGGAGGCATGGGCGCCGGGCTCGGAGGACGAGGAGCAGTTCCGCGCCCCCGACGACATGATCAGCACCCGCGCCGACCTGAACGAGATCTACCTGCCCGACGGCGAGGTCGAGATCGCGGTGGCGGTCGACGTCGCGGACGTGAACCCCGAGCTGGCCGACCCCGACGCAGGTCGCCGAGATGGTCGCGTCGGACCGCGCGATCCACACCGAGGTCGGCGAGTCCGCTGCTGTCGATGAACGACGTCACCGTGAAGTTCGGCGGCCTCACCGCGCTCGACGGCGTCTCGTTCGACATCCGGCGCGGCGAGATCCTCGGCCTGATCGGGCCGAACGGCGCCGGCAAGACCACGTGCTTCAACACGATGACCGGGATCTACCGGCCGTCGTCGGGAAGCGTGCGTGTTCGACGGCCAGCACGATCGGGGCGATCAAGCGCAACCAGATCACCCGGCTCGGCATCGCCCGCACGTTCCAGAACATCCGGCTGTTCAGCGACATGACGGCGCTCGAGAACGTCGTCGTCGGCACGGACGCGCGGCACAGGACGTCGGTCCCCGGCGCCGTGTTCCGCAGCCGCCGGCACCGCGCCGAGGAGCGCGACGCGCTCGAGCGCGCGATGGCGCTGCTGGAGTTCGTCGGCATCGGCAAGCGCGCCACCGAGCAGGCCCGCAACCTCCCGTACGGCGACCAGCGTCGGCTCGAGATCGCGCGCGCGCTGGCCACGCGAGCCCAAGCTGCTCTGCCTCGACGAGCCCGCCGCCGGGTTCAACCCGGCCGAGAAGCAGCAGCTCATGGACCTGATCCGCAAGATCCGCGACGACGGGTTCACCGTCCTGCTCATCGAGCACGACATGCGCCTCGTGATGGGCGTGACCGACCGGGTCGTCGTCCTCGAGTTCGGCCGCAAGATCGCCGACGGCCTGCCCGCGGAGGTCTCCGCGGACCCGGCCGTCGTCGCCGCCTACCTGGGGGTGCCCGACGATGCCACTGCTTGAGCTCAAGGACCTGACCGTCGCCTACGGACGGATCGAGGCCGTCCGCGGCATCTCGCTCACCGTCGAGGAGGGCGAGCTCGTCACGCTCATCGGCGCCAACGGCGCGGGCAAGACGACGACGATGCGCGCCGTCTCGGGCATCCGGCCGCTGTCGCGCGGGTCGATCTGGTTCGACGGCCAGGACATCACGCAAGATGAAGGCGCACGTGCGCGTGCTCGCCGGCATCGTGCAGGCGCCCGAGGGCCGCGGCGTCTTCCCCGGGCATGACCGTCGATGGAGAACCTCGAGATGGGCGCCTACGCCCGCACGTTCGACACCAAGGCCGAGCACGACGCGACGGTCGACCGCGTCTTCGAGCTCTTCCCGCGCTGCTCGAGCGAGCGCCGGACGCAGGTCGGCGGCACCCTGTCGGGCGGCGAGCAGCAGATGCTCGCGATCGGCCGCGCGCTCATGGCCCGCCCGCGCCTGCTGCTGCTCGACGAGCCGTCGATGGGCCTCGCGCCGCTGGTGATCCAGCAGATCTTCCGCATCATCACGGAGATCAACGCGGACGGCACCACGATCCTGCTGGTCGAGCAGAACGCCCAGCAGGCGCTGTCCCGGTCCGACCGCGCGTACATCCTGGAGACCGGCGAGGTGATCACGACCGGCGGCGGCAAGGAGCTGCTCGCCGACCCGGCCGTCAAGCAGGCCTACCTCGGCGTCGCCTGAGCCCGTCTCGATACGACGAAGCCCCGCGCTCCGGATCGCGGAGGGCGGGGCTTCGTCGTGCGTGCTCAGCTCAGGCTGCGACGACCTTGACGGTCACCGTCGCGGCGACGTCTGCGTGCAGACGGACCGACACCTTGTACTCGCCGAGGGCCTTGATCGGCTGACCGATCTCGACCTTCCGCTTGTCGATCTGCGGCGCGCCGGACTTCTTGACCGCGTCGGCGATCTCGGCGGTCGTGACGGCACCGAACAGACGGCCCGACTCGCCGGCCTTGGCGGTGACGACGACGGGCTTGCGACTGCAGCGAGTCGCGGATCGCCTTGGCGTCGTCGAGCGTCGCGATCTCGCGGGCCTTGCGGGCCTTGCGGATCGCGGTGACGTCCTTCTCGGCACCCTTGGTCCAGGGCGTCGCAAGGTTGCGCGGGACGAGGAAGTTACGGGCGTACCCGTCCTTCACCTCGACCACGTCACCGGGCTCACCGAGACCGGTGACCTCGTGGGTCAGGATGATCTTCGCCATGATGGTCTCCTTTCTCAGCGTGCCGACGACGAGTACGGCAGCAGTGCCATCTCGCGGGCGTTCTTGACGGCACGTGCGATCGCGCGCTGCTCCTGCGACGGACACACCGGTCACCCGGCGAGCGCGGATCTTCCCGCGGTCGGAGATGAACTTGCGCAGCAGCGCAGTGTCCTTGTAGTCGACGACGTCGATCTTCGCCGCCTTGAGCGGGTTCTGCTTCTTCTTGGGCTTACGAACCACGGCCTTGGCCATCGTGGTGCTCCTTGTCTGCTGGAGCCCTGGGCGTTGCCGTGCTCGGGGATGGGGACGTTCTGAGGTGTCGAGCGCGCCGATCAGAACGGGGGCTCGTCGGAGTAGCCGGCGCCGCCGGAACCACCGGCGGGCGTGGCCCACGGGTCGTCCTGCTGGCTGCCGCCACCGCCGGAGCCGCCGCCGCCGCCACCGTTGTAGCCGCCGCCGCCGCCTCCGCCGAAGCCACCGCCGCCGCCACCCGAACGCTGGGTCCGGGTGACCTTGGCCGTGGCGTAGCGCAGCGACGGGCCGACCTCGTCGACCTGCAGCTCGTACACGGTGCGCTTCTCGCCCTCGCGGGTCTCGTACGAGCGCTGGACGAGCCGGCCGGTCACGATGACGCGGGTGCCCTTGGTGAGCGACTCGGCGACCGACTCGGCCGCCTCCCGCCAGATCGAGCAGCGCATGAACAGCGTGTCGCCGTCCTTCCACTCGTTGCTCTGGCGGTCGAACGTGCGGGGGGTGGACGCGACGGTGAAGTTCGCGACCGCAGCCCCCGACGGGGTGAAGCGCAGCTCGGGATCCCCGGTCAGGTTCCCGATCACCGTGATGACGGTCTCACCGCTCATGCCCAGCTCCTCGTTCGTTCGGAATCAGTCGGTGATGTGGAGGCGCACGCTACGTGCGGCCACCGCACATGCAGAGATCAGGCGTCGGCGCGCAGGACCTTGGTCCGCAGGACGACCTCGTTGAGGCCGAGCTGGCGGTCGAGCTCCTTGGCGGTCGCGGGCGTCGCGTGGAAGTCGATGACGGCGTAGATGCCCTCGGACTTCTTCTGGATGTCGTACGCCAGGCGGCGACGACCCCAGATGTCGACCTTGTCGACAGTGCCACCGTCGGTCTTGATGACCGTCAGGTACTTGTCGAGCGACGGAGCGACGGTGCGCTCCTCGATCTCGGGGTCGAGGATGATCATGAGTTCGTACTGACGCAGGCTCATACCCACCTCCTCTGGTCTCAGCGGTCACGGTCGATCCGTGGCAGGAGGGTTCTCGTGCGTCGCTGTGTCCGCCCGGATCGAGAGTCCCGACGAGACTCCTGCGGCTCGCACCGATGGCGGCGAGCACGTGCAGGGCACAGCAGTCCCCCAGGCTACCCGGCCCGGGCACCTGCCGAAATCGGCTGTGCACAGGACCGGGCTGCGGCCGGGAGACGGATCAGCCGGCGGGCGGCGGCGGCGGCGTGGGCGGTCGGCGTCGGGGCCGGGGTCGGCGACGGGCTTCGGGCCGGTGGAGATGACGAGGGTGACCGTCCCGTTGCCGTCGAGCATGCGTGCCGCCGCCCGGGTCGACCCGGATCACGCGGCCGACGGTCACGGTGTCCGAGGACTCCGAGACGATGTTCGGCGACAGCCCGGCGTTGACCACGGCGGCGGTCGCGTCGGCCTCGAGCTTGCCCTCGAGGCCGGCGGGGACCGCGATCTGCGTCGGGTGCCTCGCTCGGTCGGGGCGGGCGCCTCGGTCGGCGGTCGGCTCGCGTCGGCGCGGCGGTCGGCTTCGTCTTGGCGCCGACGTTCGCACGCTCGGGGAACTCGCACGACCGCCGAGTACGCCGGCATCTCGAAGACCTTCTTCATGTACGACTGCCACAGGAACGCCGGCACGGACCCGCCGGTGACGCCCTGCGTTCTTCGACGCCAGCTTGCTGACGTAGTCGATCGTGACGGTGCCCTGTGCGGCGCGTCGTGCACCTGTCTGGCTCAGCGACACCTCGGTGACGACGTTCGGCGTGAACCCGACGAACCAGGCCGCCTGCTGGTCCTGCTGGCGTGCCGGTCTTGCCGGCGATCGGCCGGTCGAGCGGCGTGATCCACTTGTGGGCGGTGCCCTGACGATCCTGCACCACCTGCTGCATCGCGTACGTCGCGTCGGCGATCACGTCGGCGCGAACACCTGCTTGCCCGTCGGTGTCGGCCGTGAACGCGACGTTGCCCTTGTAGTCCTCGACGGTCCCGACGATGTGCGCCTTGCGGTACGATGCCCCCGGACGCGATGCGTGGCGTAGGCGTTGAGCATGTCCTTGGGCGGACGGTCTCGGTGCCGAGCACGTTGGCGTTGTTGGTCGCCGGGTCCGGGATGCCGGCCCGCGCGGCGACGTCGGCGGTCTTGTCGCGGCCGACCTCCATGTTGAGCTGCGCGTAGACCGTGTTCACCGAGCTGCGCGGTGGCCTTGACCAGGTCGATCGTGCCCAACGACTCGTTGCCGAAGTTCGTCACGATGCTCTTCTTGGGGTCCGGGTCCCAGCCCTTGATGAGCATGTCGTCACGGCCGCTGAACGTGGTGGTCAGCGGGATGCCCTGCTCGAGGCGCGGCGATCAGCGTGAACGGCTTGAACGTCGAGCCCGCCTGGACCTTGTCGTAGCGTCGCCCGGTTGCGCGGGTCCGTCAGGTAGTCCGGACCGCCGTACAGCGCGAGGATCGCCGCCGGTCGACGGGTCGAGCGACGAGATCGACGCGCGGATGTGCTTGTTCGGGACCGCACCGTCCTGTCCGTCGAGCGTGCCCGCGGCGAACTGCGTCGGCCTGGTCGACGGCTGTCGTCCTGCATGGGCTCCTTGATCGTCGTGACGATCGAGTAGCCGCCGCGGATCAGCTTGTCCTCGGTGACTTGCGTAGCTCGGCTGCAGCTCCTTCTCGACCATCGTGCAGCAGGTAGCCGTTGGTGCCCGCCGATCGTGTTGCTCGCGCTTGTACGGCGATCGTCGCGGGAACGTCATCGCGTCGCGCGCGGCGGCCGTCAGCCAGCCCTTGTCGACCATCGAGTCGAGCACGATGTTCCAGCGGGCCTCGGCCTTGGCCGGGCTCGACCGCCGGGTCCCAGTTGTTGGGCGACGGGATGATGCCGGCCAGCAGCGCGGCCTGCTCGACGGTCAGCGCCGAGGCGTCGACACCGAAGTACGCCTGCGCCGCGGCCTGGATCCCGTAGGAGTCGCGGCCGTAGTAGATCGAGTTCAGGTAGCGGCCCATGATCTCGGGCTTGGTCTGCGTCCGGGCGATCTTGATCGCCAGCAGCGCCTCCTTGGCCTTGCCCACGTAGTCCGTCGTCGTCGTTGCCGACGTAGTAGCGCTCGACGTACTGCTGCGTGAGGGTCGAGCCGCCCTCGCGTCTTGCCGTCCTTGAGGTTGTTGATCAGCGCGCGGCCCATGCCCGTGATCGAGACGCCGGCTCTTGCTGGTGAAGAAGGACTTGTCCTCGGCGGCGGCGGTGGCCTGGCCGACGTAGTTCGGCAGGGTCGTCGTACTCGACGATCTTGCGCTTCTGCGACGGCGAACGTGCCCATGACGGCGCCGGGCGTGCCGTCGTCGTTCGGCGCGAAGTAGACGGTCGACGTCTGCGCCTTGACGTCGTCGGCCGGACGCGGTCGGGATCTCGGTGAAGGCGTAGGCCGCGACGACCGCGCCGAGCCCGAGGAAGCGCGACGCCGAGGATCGTGCCGACGACGACGCGCCACGACGGCAGCCAGCGGTGCAGGCCGTGGAAGCCGGTGCGCGGGTAGTCGAAGAACCGTCTGCTTCGGGGCCCGTGCGGCGGCTGGTGCGACGCCGCGGGGTGCGGCTGCGCCTGCCCGCGGCGGGCGCGGACCTCCGGTTCGTGCCTGCCAACGTGATGCCTTCCGTCGACGAGCTGGTCGCGGCGACGTGAGGCCCGCGGGGAGTCCGGGCAGGCCTCTGCCGCGAGCCCAGTATGGGGGACCTGGCTGGGCAGACCCTGGGACGTCGGGCCTGGTCTGCGCGACCCTTCACACGATCGCCACCGCGCCCCGAGACCCGACGCAGACGGGCCTGACCGGCGTGTGGCGCAGGTCACCCGTCCGGCGCGTCGGACTTGTCCTGACCGTCAACTCGACATACTCTGCGGATGTATCGAGTTGATACATCGAGAAGTCGATCCACGACTGACAGCCGACCGAGGAGGTGCCCCGTGCGCGGTCGTTCCGACGTGCTCGAGCCGGCCATCCTCGGCCTGCTGCACGAGTCGCCCATGCACGGCTACGAGCTGCGCAAGCGCCTCAACCTCGTGCTCGGCTCGTTCCGCGCCCTGTCCTACGGCTCGCTGTACCCGTGCCTGAAGTCGCTCGTCGAGCGCGGACTGGATCGCGGGCACCGAGTCGTCGTCGACACCGCACACGGTGGCGTCCAAGCGGGCCCGCATCGTCTACCAGCTGACCGCCGACGGCAAGGAGCACCTCCAGGAGGTGCTCGCGTCGTCCGGCCCGGCCACCTGGGAGGACGAGAACTTCGACGTCCGGTTCGCGTTCTTCGCGCAGACCGACGCCGAGACCAGGCTTCGGATCCTCGAGGGTCGGCGCACGCGCCTGACCGAACGACTCGAGACGATCCGACAGTCCTTCGCCCGCACCCGCGAGCGCATGGACGAGTACACGCTCGAGCTGCAGCGCCACGGCCTCGAACAGGTCGAGCGTGAGGTCCGTTGGCTCGACGGGCTGATCGACAACGAGCGCGGCGTACGCCGCATCCGTCCTGCAGGCACCGGTCGTCCGGCCGTTGCTGACACCACCGCCGGTGACGACGACGTCGTCCCACCGCGAACCACCGAGAAGGAGCGAGGATGACCTCCATCCGCGTCGCCATCGTCGGCGTCGGCAACTGCGCCGCGTCGCTCGTCCAGGGCGTGCACTACTACGCCGACGCCGACGCCGAACGGCACCGTGCCCGGTCTCATGCACGTGCAGTTCGGCGACTACCACGTCCGCGACATCGAGTTCGTCGCCGCGTTCGACGTCGACGCGAAGAAGGTCGGCTTCGACCTCTCCGAGGCCATCGTCGCCTCCGAGAACAACACCATCAAGATCGCCGACGTCCCGCCGCTCGGCGTGACCGTGCAGCGTGGCGTGACCAACGACGGTCTCGGCAAGTACTACCGCGAGACCATCGAGGAGTCGGACGCCGAGCCGGTCGACATCGTCGCCGCCCTGCGCGAGGCCCGTGTCGACGTCCTCATCTGCTACCTGCCCGTCGGCTCCGAGATCGCCGCGAAGTACTACGCGCAGTGCGCCATCGACGCCAACGTCGCGTTCGTCAACGCCCTGCCCGTCTTCATCGCGTCCGACCCCGAGTGGGCCGCGAAGTTCGAGGCCGCCGGTGTCCCGATCGTCGGCGACGACATCAAGTCGCAGGTCGGCGCGACCATCACGCACCGCGTCCTCGCGAAGCTCTTCGAGGACCGCGGCGTCGTGCTGGACCGCACGTACCAGCTGAACGTCGGCGGCAACATGGACTTCAAGAACATGCTCGAGCGCGAGCGCCTGGAGTCCAAGAAGCTCTCCAAGACGCAGGCCGTGACCTCCAACCTGACCGGCCCCCTGGGCGGCAAGAAGGAGGACCGCAACGTCCACATCGGCCCGTCGGACTACGTCGCCTGGCTCGACGACCGCAAGTGGGCCTACGTCCGCCTCGAGGGTCGCGCGTTCGGCGAGGTGCCCCTGAACCTCGAGTACAAGCTCGAGGTCTGGGACTCGCCCAACTCGGCCGGCATCATCATCGACGCCCTGCGCGCCGCGAAGATCGCCAAGGACCGCGGCGTCGGTGGCCCGATCCTGTCGGCCTCGACGTACTTCATGAAGTCCCCGCCGGTCCAGATGGAGGACACCCTGGGCCGCGAGCAGCTGGAGGCCTTCATCGCCGGCGAGAACGAGCGCTGAGCCTCAGCACAGTCTGACGAAGGCGCGCACCCCACACCGGGGTGCGCGCCTTCGTCGTTGCCTGGAGACACCACCGGACTGGCCCGAGGGATCGAGCGCCGCACGACCGTGGGTCCAGGGGATCACGGTCCTGACGGCGGGCGGAACTCGCGAACCGGTTCGCCTTCTCGGGTCGTAGGGCGCCGCGATCCCACGCGGGTGCGAGGATGTCCGCGTGCAGGTGATCGCCGACCTCAAGGCCCTGTGGCCGCTGCGGGACTTCCGCAAGCTGTTCGCCGTCCGGCTCGTGAGCCAGCGGCCGACGGCATGTTCCAGGTCGGCCTGGCGACCCTGTTCTTCTTCTCCCCGGAGAAGGCGAGCACGGCGTCGGGGGTCGCGATCGCGTTCGCGGTGCTGCTGCTGCCGTTCACGATCGTCGGTCCGTGGGCCGGGGTGCTGCTCGACCGGTGGCGGCGGCGGCAGGTGCTCGTTCGTCGGCAACCTGGTGCGGGTCGGCCTCACGGCGCTGATCGCCGATCATCATGCTGACGGCGGGCGTGACGCCGGCCGTCTACGTGCTGGCGCTGGTCAACCTGTCGGTCAACCGGTTCCTGCTCTCGGCGCTGTCCGCGTCGCTGCCGCGCACGGTCGACGGCCCGCTGCTGCTCACCGCCAACTCGCTGACCCCGACCCTCGGTGCCGCCGCGGCCGGGCTCGGCGGTGCGATCGGTCTGGTGCTCGGGTTCGTCGCTGCCCGAGGGGCGTGTGCGCGACGCGACCGCGCTCATCGTGGCGGCGTGCGTCATGGCGGTCGCCGCCGTCCTGTCCACCCGGCTGGGCAAGGACCGGCTGGGTCCCGACGAGCGTGCGAACGCCGCCCAGCTGCGCGAGCAGCTCGGACTGATCTTCCGCGGCTTCGTCGTCGGCGCGAAGTACCTGATCGCGCGGCGCACACCGGCCCGGGCGCTCGGCATCATGGCCGTGCACCGCTTCCTCTACGGCGTGACGTTCATCGCGAGCATCCTCATCGCGCGCAACCTGCTCAGCGACCCGGCGAACACGAGCGACGGCCTGAAGACGTTCGCGACGATCCTCGGGGCGTCGGCGCTCGGGTTCTTCCTGTCGGTCATCGTCACGCCCGTGGTCGCGCGGCACACCGGGCCGCAGGTGTGGATCGTCCTGTGCCTGCTGCTCGCCGCGGCGCAGCCAGCTGCTCCTCGCCTCGTCGACGTCGCGCGCGGTCGTGCTCACCGCCGCGCTCCTGCTCGGTCTGGCTGCGCAGGGCGCCAAGATCGCCGTCGACACGATCGTGCAGCGGGACACCGCCGACATCTACCGCGGCCGGGCCTTCGCGCTCTACGACGTGCTCTACAACGCGGCCTTCGTCGGCGCGGCCGCGCTCGGCGCCCTCACGCTGCCCGACACCGGCTACTCCCAAGGGCTCTTCGTCATCCTGGCCGTCGGGTACGTGGCCGGCGCCGTGGTGTTCGGCCTGGCGTCGCGCGGCGTCGGGTCGACCGCGGTCGCCCAGGAACGCGTCACCGCGTGAACGACGACCTGCCGCTGCGGTCCGTCCTGGACAGCGACCTGGCGCTGTCCATCGCCGACGCCCGCGCCGCGGACGCGCCGCTGGTCTGGGTGAACGCGGCGTTCACGCGGCTGACCGGGTACCCCGTCGACGAGGTCGCTCGGGCGCAACTGCCGGTTCCTGCAGGGCGCGGACACCGACCCGACCGAGGTGGCGCGCATCCGGACCGCGCTCGACGAGGGCCGCACGATCGCCACGGTCGTCCGCAACTACCGCCGGGACGGCTCCCCGTTCTGGAACCAGGTCGTGATCAGCCCGGTCTGCGACGAGACCGGCGCGATGACGCACTTCCTCGGGCGTCCAGGCACTGCTCGGTCCGACCAGCTGCCGGCCGAGCACGCGCGCGACCTGCGAGCAGAGCCTCGACGAGCAGGCCACCGCGCGGCTCGACCTGCTCGCCCGGGTCAGCGACGAGCTGACGCGCATCCTCGACTACGACGCCGCCGTCGACGCGCTCGGTGACATCGCGATCCCGGCGCTGGCCACGTGGGGCTTCGTCGCGATGACCGACGAGCGCGGCCGGTTCTCGCGCGTGCACCTCGTCGTCGAGCGACCCGACCGACCGGGAGCTGGCGGCGCGTCTCGCGAACGAGGACGTCGGCTGGCTGTCGCGGGCGCCGATGGTGGCCGAGGCGCTCGCGCAGCCCGCCCGGGTTCGTCGCGACGCCGTACCGGATCGACACCGACGGTCTGCCCGGCCGGACGCACGCCCGTGCAGCTCGAGCTCCTGCGGCGGCTCGGCCTCGGTGCCGCGATGATCGTGCCGCTGCGCGCCCGTGACCGCGTGATCGGCGTGCTCTGCCTCGTGCACGCGGACGAGTTCACCCCGGACGCCGTCGTCACCGCGGCGCACCTGGGACGCCGCGCCGGACTCGCGCTCGACAACGTGCGGCTCCTGCTGGCCGAGCGCTCGGCGGCGCTGACCCTGCAGCAGAGCCTCCTGCCGACGATCACCGACGTCCCCGGCCTGGACGTCGCGACGGCCTACGTCCCCTCGGGGCGGCACGCCCAGGTGGGCGGCGACTGGTTCGACGTCCTGCCGCTGCCCGACGGGACGGTCGGCCTCGCCGTCGGCGACGTCGTCGGGCACGACCTGCGCGCCGCCGCGTCGATGGGGCAGCTGCGCTCGCTGCTGCGGTCGTACGCGTGGGAGGGCTCGTCGCCGGCCGCGGTCCTGTCCCGAGCGGACGAGCTGGTGCGCGGGCTCGACATCGCCGACATCGCCACCTGCGTCTACCTGCGCTGGTCGTCCAGGGACGGACGGCGGCGCGTCACGTCACCTACGCCCGGGCCGGGCACCCGCCACCGCTGCTGCGCCTGCCGGGCGGGTCGGTGGTCCCGCTCGACGGGCGGGCTGTCCACGCCGGTCGGGCTCGCCGGACCGGGCGGTGCCGAGGCGTCGATCGACGTGCCGCCGGGCGCCGTGCTCGTCCTGTACACCGACGGGCTCGTCGAGCGACGCGACCGCGGTCTGCGCGAGGGCATCGCCGCGCTCGCCGACCAGCTCGCCGGCACGCCCGAGGGAGCATCCGCCGCGACGATCCGCGACCAGCTCGTCGCGACCCTCGTCGGCACGCTACCAGGAGGACGACGTGTGCCTGCTGGTGGTCAGGGCCGGCTAGCCCACCAGGCCAGCAGCTCGGCACGCGCGGCGTCGGGACCCAGCGGTCCGCGCTCCATCCGCAGCTCGAGCAGGTGCTTGTACGCCTCGCCGACCTCGCGCCCGGGCGGCGATCCCGAGGATCGCCATGATCTGCGTGCCGTCCAGGTCCGGGCGGATCGCGTCGAGCTCCTCCTGCTCCGCGAGCGCGGCGATCCGGCTGCTCGAGGTCGTCGTACGCGGCGGACAGCCGAGCGGCCTTGCGCACGTTCCGCGTGGTGCAGTCGGAGCGGGTCAGCCGGTGCAGGCGCTCGAGCAGCGGGCCGGCGTCGGTGACGTACCGGCGCACGGCCGAGTCGGTCCACGCACCCTCGCCGTAGCCGTGGAAGCGCAGGTGCAGCTCGGTCAGCCGGGCCACGGCCGTGACCGTCGCCTTGTCGAACCGCAGCTCCTTCAGCCGCTTGGCGACGAGCTTCGCGCCGACCATCTCGTGGTGGTGGAAGCTCACGCCGCCGCCCGCCTCGAACCGGCGCGTCCTCGGCTTGCCGATGTCGTGCAGCAGCGCGGCCAGCCGGAGCACCAGGTCCGGACCGGGCACCGCGCCGTCCGGGCCGGTCTCGAGCGCGATCGCCTTGTCCAGCACCGTCAGCGAGTGCTCGTAGACGTCCTTGTGCCGGTGGTGCTCGTCGATCTCGAGGCGCAGCGCGGGCAGCTCGGGCAGCACGTGGTCGGCCAGCCCGGTGTCGACGAGGACCTCGAGACCGTCCCGCGGGCGCGCCGAGACCAGCAGCTTGCTCAGCTCGTCGCGGACCCGCTCGGCGCTGACGATCGCGATCCGGTCGGCCATGTCGACGATCGCGGCACGCGCGGCGGGATCCACCGCGAAGCCCAGCTGGGCGGCGAAGCGCGCGGCCCGCATCATGCGCAGCGGGTCGTCGTCGAACGACTGCCGCGGGTCCACGGGCGTGCGCAGGACGCCGGCGGCGAGGTCCGAGAGCCCGTCGAACGGGTCGACGAACGACGAGGTCGGGCAGCCGGACGGCCATCGAGTTGACCGTGAAGTCGCGCCGCGACAGGTCACCCTCGAGCGAGTCCCCGAACGCGACGACGGGCTTGCGGCTCGCGGGGTCGTACTCGTCCGAGCGGTACGTGGTCACCTCGACGACGACGTCCTGCGGGCTCTGCGAGCGACGACCCGCGAACCGCCGAGCGCCGATCGTGCCGAACTCCTTGCCGATGTCCCAGTGCGCGTCGCCCCACCGGGCGAGCAGCGCGAGCGTCTCGTCGGGCGACGCCGACGTCGTGAAGTCCAGGTCGGCCGAGGCGCGCCCGAGGAACGCGTCGCGCACCGGCCCCCCGACCAGCGCGAGCTCGTGCCCAGCGGCGCGGAACACCTCACCGAGCTCGAGCGCGTCGGCCGGAAGGCTGCTCAGGACCCCCAGGGCGCGACGACGCAGCGCGGCAAGCTCGGCGGCCACGGGCGCGGCAGGTGTTTCGGGCTGTTCGGCGGGCACTCGTCCAAGCCTGCCAGACGCGGCGGCCCCGCTCCGTCGTCCCGGTGGCCTCGACCTGAGCGTCAAGTCGTTACAGTGGCGGGATGTCGAGCCCGGCGCGCCCATCGTTCCCCGGGGGCGTGCCTGCGCCGCCGGGTGGCCATGCGCTGCGCATCGACCCGCATCTCACGCCCCCCAAGCCGGCACCCGTGCCGCTCCCCGTGGTCGACGAGACCTCCGCCGGCGGCATCGTCGTGAGCACGCGGGACGGGGTCGCCCACGCCGCCGTGATCGCCCGGCGCAACCGCGCGGGACGCCTCGAGTGGTGCCTGCCCAAGGGGCACCTCGAGGGTGACGAGACGCCCGAGGAGGCGGCGGTCCGGGAGATCGCCGAGGAGACCGGCATCCAGGGCAAGGTGCTCCGGCAGCTCGGCGTCATCGACTACTGGTTCAGCGGCGACGACCGCCGCGTGCACAAGGTGGTGCACCACTTCCTGCTCGGTGCCGTCGGTGGCGACCTGTCCGTCGAGGGCGACCCGGACAGCGAGGCCGAGGAGGCCGCGTGGGTCCCGGTCGCCGAGCTGCACGACGTCCTCGCCTACCCCAACGAGCGCCGGCTCGCCGAGGCGGCACTGCTGGTCCTCGTCGACGAGGCATGAGCGCCCGTTCGACGGTGCGCCGGGTGCTCTGCGTGGCCCTGGCACTGGGCGCTGCGCTCGCGTTCGCCCCACCGGCCGGCGCGGCGGGCGACGACCTCCCCGTCACCGTGCGCATCGACCAGATCTCACCGTCGGTGCTGCGTCCCGGCGACAGCCTGACCGTGCGCGCCACCGTGACGAACACGAGCGCCGAGGTGCTGGAGAAGCCCACCGCGACCCTGCGCCTGAGCCCCTTCCGCATCAGCGACCGCGACGACCTCGAGGCCTGGACCTCGGCGACGACCTGCTCGTCGACCTCGAGGTGCCCGAGCATCGCCACCGCGGCGTTGCCCCAGCCGCTCGCCGTCGGGCAGTCCGCGACGGTCGAGCTGGCGGTGGACCCGTCGAAGATCCCGCTGCTCGACCTCCCGGACACCTGGGGGCCGCGTGGCCTCTCCGTCGAGGTCACCGACGGCCGCACGCAGGTGGGTCTGGAACGCACCTTCCTGCTCTGGTTCCCCGACGCGTCCAAGATCTCGCCGACGCCGCTGTCCGTCCTGGTCCCCGTCGTCGGACCCGGTGCAGACCCGCTGTCGCCGCAGTCCACGTCGCTGGACGCGCTGGTCGCGCCCGGTGGCCGGCTCGACGTCCTGGCCGAGACGCTCGCGAGCCACGCCGACATCGGCGTCGCTGTCGACCCCGCCCTGCTCGCGTCGGCAGCGACCGGGAGCAGCCGGGCGCAGGCCTGGGGCTCGTCGCTCGAGGACGACCTCGCGCACCACGACGTGCTGACGCTGCCGTGGTCGGACCCGGACATCGGGGCGGCCGCGCACGCCGGTCAGGCTGCCCTCGTGCAGCTCGCCGTGGACGCCTCCGTCGGCGCCGGGATCGACGCGTCCGGAATCCTGTGGACCCCGGCGGTCGGCTCCCCCGACCAGACGACCCTGGCGGTCGCCGAGGAGGTGCACGAGGGCGCGGTCGTCGTGGCGCCCGGGCGCTGTGGACGTGGACAGACCGAAGACCGGGAAGACGCCGCAGGCCCGCGTCGCCGTGCGGACCCCGGCCGGGACCGCGCACGCGCTCGTACCGGACAGCCGGTTGAGCGCCCTGCTGACCGACCCGACCTCCGTCGACCCGCAGGCGACGCCGGCGACGACCGCCCAGAGGGCACTCGCCGAGCTCGCCGTGGTGGCGCGGGAGACGAAGGCGGACCAGCCGAACGTGCTGATGACGGCGGAGCGGACCTGGAAGCCGGACACGGCCTTCGTGTCGGCGTTGCTCGACGCGCTCGAGGGCGCGCCGTGGGTGGATCTCACCGACCCGTCGACACTCCTCGGCGACGACGTGGCGGTCGGGCACGCGACCCTTCCCGCGAGCACCGACGACCCGGCCGAGCTCGCGCCCGACAGCGTCCGGGCGCTGGCCGCGGCTCGAGACCGCGCAGTCGGGTTCGCGACCGTCACGGACGAGCCGGAGCGGCTGCTCGCGGGCGTGGACGCCGAGGTCGTGGCACCGCTGGCCGTCGCCTGGCGCTCCGAGCCAGCAGCGCGGGCCGACCTGGTGACCCGCGTGCTGGCCGACGTCGACGCCCGGACGAGCGGGCTGTCGATCGGCCGCCTGAGCGACGTCAACGTCATCAACTCCACGGGCGACGATCCGCATGACGGTGTCCAACGACCTCACCGTCCCGGTCGCCGTGCGGCTCACCGTCCAACCCGGCAAGCCATGCCTCGAGGCGGAAGAGGTGCCGACGCTGCAGGTCGCGGCGAAGAGCACGAAGGTCGTGCCCGTCACGCTGCACGCCCGCGCCAACTGCGACGTCGTGGTCGTCTCGCGCCTGACCGCGGCCGACGGCACCCCGGTGTCCGAGCCCGTCGCGTTCACGGCCCGGGTGACACCCACCATCGAGGGCGTCGGCACGATCGTCGTCGGAGTCCTGCTGGCCATCGGGCTCGTGCTCGGCGTCGTCCGTACCGTCCGACGCGGTCAGAGCGCTCGGCGCGGGAGCCGGGTCGAGGCCGAGCAGCCGCCACCCGTCCCGGTCCCGGACGACGAGGAGCGCTCGTGAGCGAGCCCACCACCGGCGGGATGCGCCGCGGGGCTGCCGTGATGGCGTCGGGCACGGCCGCGTCCCGGGCGCTCGGCTTCCTTCGGGCCATGGTGCTGGCGACCGCGATCGGCGGCACCGGTCAGGCCGTCGACGCGTTCGCCGTCGCCAACAAGCTGCCCAACATCCTGTACATGCTGCTCATCGGCGGCGTGCTGAACGCGATCCTCGTGCCGCAGGTCGTCCGCGCCTACAAGCGCAACGCCGGCCAGGAGTACGTCGACCGGCTCCTGACGTTCGGCTTCGCCGTGCTCCTCGGGCTGACCGTGGTGCTGACCGTCGCCGCGCCGCTCCTCGTGAACGCTCTACTCGAACCGTTCGAGCGACCCGCGCGCAGACCCAGCTGGCCGTGACGTTCGCGTTCTGGTGCATCCCGCAGCTGTTCTTCTACGGCGCGTACGCGCTGCTGGGCCAGGTGCTCAACGCCCGCGGCTCGTTCGGCCCGTACATGTGGGCGCCCGTCGTCAACAACGTCGTCTCGATCGTCGGCTTCGTCCTGTTCATCGTCCTGTTCCAGGGCGTGAAGCGCAACGGCGTGGTCCAGGCCGACGACCTGAGCACGGCGCAGGCCACCTTCTTCGCCCTGTCCGCGACGCTCGGCGTCGTCGCCCAGGCCGCCGTCCTCGTGCCGGCGCTGCGCCGCGCCGGGGTGCGCTACCGGCCCCGCTGGGGGCTGCGGGGGTCGGGCCTCGGGGTCGGCCGGCAAGGTGGCGACGTGGACGCTGGCCGGGCTCGGCGTCGGCCAGCTCGGCTACGTCGTGGTGTCCGCGTGTCGCCTCGGCGGCGCCGGACGCCGCCGTCGGTGCGCCGGCGGGATCCGTGGCCGGTCCCAACGCCTACGACATGGCGTTCCTCATCTTCATGCTGCCGCACTCGCTCGTGACGGTCTCGCTGGCCACCGCCATGTTCACGCGGCTCTCCGGCGCACGCGCACGACGAGGACGTCGAGGGCGTCCGCACCAACCTGTCGTACAGCCTGCGCATCGTCGGGGTGTTCACCGTCTTCGCCACGGTCGCGATCGCCGTGCTCGCCCTTCCGCTGTGCCGTGTCCTGCTGTTCACGTCGGCAGCCGCAGTCTGCCGACGCCATCGCCCCGGTCGCGTTGGCGATGATCGTCGGGCTGCCCGCCTTCGGCGTGTGGTCGCTGTACCAGCGGGTGTTCTACGCCTACCAGGACGCGCGGTCCATGCTCCCGATCCAGGTCGTCATGGCGATCGTCGTCGCCCTGGGCGCGTTCGCGACGAAGATGCTCCTGCCCGCGACCCATTGGGTGGTCGGAATCGGTCTGTCGATGAGCCTGTCGTACGTCGTCGGCATGGTCTACGCCCAGGTTCTGCTGCACCGACGGATCGGTTCCCTCGACGGGCCGCGGGTCCTGCGTCTGCACGCGCGTGCCGGAGTCGCGGCGCTCGGTGTCCGGTGCCGTCGGGCTGGCCCTCCTCTGGCTGCTCGCGCGGGTGCTGTCGGGCCGGTTCGTCGCGTCCGTCATCGAGTGCGCCGTCGTCGGCACGGTCATGGCCCTGCTCTACGTCGCCGCGCTGCGCGGCCTGCGCGTGCGCGAGCTCGACGGCCTGCTGGGGCCCGTTCTGCGGAAGCTTCCCGGTCGGCGCGGCTAGCATGCAGGAGTTCTGCCGATCCACGTCGTGAGGCATGTGGTCGTCGTGGTCGTCGAGTGGAGGTGCTGGTGAGCGAGGTCGTCGGCCGTGGCACCGTGCTCGCGGGTCGCTACCGCGTGCTCTCGCCCGTCGACTCCGACCTCGAGGGCGCCAGCGCATGGCGAGCCACGGACCAGATCCTCGACCGGCCCGTCCGGGTCCGCGTCCTGGAGTCCGGAGACGTGGCACCCGCGCTCGACGCCGCGCGCCGGGCGGCCCTCGTCACCGATCCCCGGCTCGTGCGCGTGCTGGACGTCGGTCTGTACGACGGCTACGGCTACGTCGTCTCCGAGCAGGTCGTCGGACCGTCCCTCGCCGAGCTGGCGCGCCGCGCGCCGCTGACCGCCGACCAGGCCCGCGCGGTCGTCGGAGAGGCCGCCGCGGCCCTCGAGGTCGCCCGCCGCCGTGGCGTCCACCATCTCGCCCTGCGCCCGTCGGTCGTGCACGTGAGCCCCGACGGTCGCGTCCTCGTCGGCGGGCTGGCGCTCGACGCGGCACTGCTCGGTGACGTCGGCGGCGACGCACGGTCCACCACGCGGGCCGATGCCGTGGGGCTGGTCCGGATGCTCTACGCCGCCCTGACCGGGTACTGGCCGGGCGACCCGGGCTCGCGACAGCCGACGGGCGGCGACACCCTGCCGCTCGCCCCGCTGGTGGACGGCTCTCCCGTGCCCCCCGCCGACCTGGTGCCGGGCGTCCCCAACGACCTCGACACCCTCTGTGTCGTGACGCTCGGACCCCACGACGACGGACCCCACAGCCCTGGCGACCTCGTGCGTGAGCTCGAGCCGTGGGGCGAGATCCGTGCGTCCGGGCTCGGCGAGGACGCGGCCGCGGCGACCACCGCCGTCGAGGACCAGTTCCCGCCGACCGGCGAGGCGGCACCCGAGGCGGAGCCCCGCAAGGTCGAGGGGGCCGCGGCTGCCGCGGTCGTCGTGCAGCGCCAGTCGGTGCGCAGCGCGTTCCAGGGTCCGCAGACGCAGCCCCCGGGCGCCAACCTTCCCGGCACCCCGCCGCCCGCGATCCCCGCCAAGGGCAACGCGCTCGGTGCGGGAGCAGCGCCGCCCCCCGAGACGCACCGGTGGCCCCACCGCCGACGATCCCGCCTGCCGCCGCGGCTGCACCGACCGTCTCCCGCCGACCGGTCGCACAGGCTGCCGCGGCGTCGGACTTCGACGAGGTCATGGGTGTCGGCGAGCACGACGTCCCCATCGTCGCGCGTCGCTTCGACCCGACGGCGCTGGTGCTCATCATCGTCGTCATCGCCGTGATCATCGGGGTGATCATCGCGATCCGGACCCTGTTCTCGGGCTTCGCGCCGGGGAGCCCGTCCACCGAAGGATCGGCGCCGTCGCAGAGCGCCTCGGCGTCCGCGCCGGCGGCGGCCGCGCCCTCAGCGGCGGCCACGCCGGCGCCGGCAGCGGCCGGCGGCCCGCCGGTCATCGCGTCGGCGACGACGATCGACCCCTCTGACACCGACGGCGAGCACCAGGAGGACGCCGCCAAGGCGTTCGACGGCAACCCGACGACGTTCTGGTACACCCAGACCTACAAGCGAGCGGACTTCGCCGGGTTCAAGCCCGCGGTCGGCTACGCGATCACGCTCACCACGAAGACCACCGTGAACTCGGTGACCCTGCACTCGAACAGCACGGGCGGCCACGTCGAGATCCGGGCGACCGACGCCGCGCACCCGACCGACGGTCCCGTCCTCGCCTCCGGGTCGTTCGGGCCCGAGAGCGACTTCCCGCTCGTCCCGCCGCCGGACACCCAGTCGCTCGTCCTGTGGATCACCGAGCTGCCGACCACCGCCGACGGGTCCTTCCGGCTCGAGCTGACCGAGATCTCGCTGTCCTGACGGCGGGCGGGCGAGGGTCGTCGCCGGAACATCTGGCGCCTAGGATCTGTTGATCCCGACAGCCCCACAGCCGACCCGCAAGGACCCCACACGTGACCGACCAGTCCACCGCCGCGCCCGACTCCGTGCGCGACCTCGTCATCGTCGGATCGGGTCCCGCCGGCTACACCGCGGCCATCTACGCCGCGCGTGCCGGCCTTGCTCCGCTGGTCATCGCCGGGTCGGTCACCGCGGGTGGCGCCCTGATGAACACCACCGAGGTCGAGAACTTCCCCGGCTTCCCCGACGGCGTCCAGGGCCCCGAGCTGATGGAGTCGTTGCAGAAGCAGGCCGAGAAGTTCGGTGCCGAGGTGCTCTGGGACGACGCGTCGTCGCTCGACCTCACGGGCGACGTCAAGGTCATCGAGACGATCAACGGCGACACGTTCCGCGCCCGTTCGGTCATCCTGGCCACCGGCTCCGCGTACCGCGAGCTCGGTCTCGACGACGAGAAGCGCATGTCCGGCCGCGGCGTCTCGTGGTGTGCCACCTGCGACGGCTTCTTCTTCCGCGACCAGGAGATCATCGTGGTCGGCGGCGGCGACTCCGCCGTCGAGGAGGCCACCTTCCTCACCCGGTTCGGCAAGCGCGTCACCCTCGTGCACCGTCGCGACCACCTGCGCGCCTCCAAGATCATGGCCGACCGCGCCGCGAACGACCCGAAGATCGAGTTCGCCTGGAACTCCGAGGTCGTCGGCATCCACGGCGACGCCAAGGTCACCGGCGTGACGCTGCGCGACACGATCACCGGCGAGACCCGCGAGCACCCCGCGACCGGCGTCTTCGTCGCCATCGGGCACGTCCCGCGCTCCGAGCTGCTCGTCGGCCAGGTCGACCTGGACGACGAGGGCTACGTGCAGGTGGTCGGACGCTCCACCGCCACGAACGTCACCGGCGTCTTCGCCTGCGGCGACCTCGTCGACCACACCTACCGCCAGGCCATCACCGCGGCCGGCTCCGGGTGTGCCGCTGCCCTGGACGCCCAGCACTTCCTGGCGTCGCTCGGCGACCTGGTCGCCCCCGTCCCGCCCGTCGAGGCCTACGTCCAGGAGATCCGATGAGCACCACCGCCGTCACCGACGCCACGTTCCAGTCCGAGGTCCTCGAGTCGGACATCCCGGTCGTCGTCGACTTCTGGGCGGTCTGGTGCGGCCCGTGCCGCATGGTCGCGCCGGTCCTCGAGGAGCTCTCGACCCAGTACGAGGGCCGGGTGAAGATCGTCAAGGTCGACGCGGACGCCAACCCCCAGCTCACGCAGGACTACAACATCGTCTCGATCCCCACGTTGAACATCTACTCCGGCGGCGAGCTCGTCGCGTCGCGGGTCGGTGCTCGCCCGAAGTCGATGATCGCCGAGGACATCGAGAGCGTGCTCTCCCCCGTCTGACCCTGCCCCGAACGCCACCCGCGCCACGAGCCGGGTGGCGTTCGTGTGCCGGCGTCGGACCGTCTCTGGTGGCGCTGGTGTCCCGGCGTCGGACGCTGCCGGGTCTTGTCGCCCTCCGTGCGAAACTTCGGGGCATGACACAGCACCCCGTGCCCGCCGGCGAGACGTCGGGCCCCCCCACGTCCTCCGCCGCCGGCACGGGTACGCGCCTCGACCGCTGGCTCGGCTCCTACGCGGAGCGCACGCACGGCATGCGTTCGTCCGAGATCCGCGCCCTGTTCGCGGTCGCCAACCGGCCCGAGGTCGTCTCGCTGGCGGGCGGCATGCCGTTCCTCGAAGGTCTGCCGCTCGACATCCTCGGGGACCTCGCGCAGCGCGTCGTCGCGACCCGCGGCCTGCAGGCCCTGCAGTACGGCTCGGGGCAGGGTGACGCCACGCTGCGCGAGCAGATCCTGGACGTCATGGCGCTCGAGGGCATCGACGCGCACCCGGACGACGTCGTCGTGACCACGGGCTCGCAGCAGGCGCTCGACCTCGTCACCCGCATCTTCATCGACCCCGGCGACGTCGTCGTCGCGGAGGCACCGTCGTACGTCGGGGCGCTCGGCGTGTTCCGTGCGTACCAGGCCGACGTGGTGCACGTCCCGATCGACGCCGACGGGCTGATCCCGGCGGCTCTGGAGTCGTGCCTTGCCTCGCTCGCCGCCGACGGGCGCCGCGTGAAGTTCCTCTACACCGTGCCCAACTTCCACAACCCGGCCGGCGTCTCGATCTCGGTGTCACGTCGTCCGCAGATCCTCGAGATCGCGCGGCGGTACGGCGTCCTCGTCCTGGAGGACAACCCGTACGGTCTGCTCGGTTTCTCCGGCGACCCGCTGCCCGCGATCCGGTCGCTCGACGACGAGGGTGTCCTGTACCTCGGTTCGTTCTCCAAGACGTTCGCGCCCGGCTACCGCGTCGGCTGGGTGGTCGCTCCGCACGCCGTGCGCGAGAAGCTCGTGCTCGCCAGCGAGTCGGCGATCCTGTGCCCGTCCAACGCCTCCCAGATCGCGATCTCCACCTACCTGTCGACCTGCGACTGGCGCGGCCAGATCAAGAGCTACCGCGAGCAGTACCGCGAGCGGCGCGACGCCATGATCGCCGCCCTCGCCGAGCACCTGCCCGACGCGTCGTGGAACGTCCCCGACGGCGGCTTCTACACGTGGGTGCGCCTGCCTGAGGGTCTCGACTCGAAGGACATGCTTCCGCGCGCCGTCACCGCCCGGGTCGCCTACGTCCCGGGTACCGCGTTCTACTTCGACGGCAGCGGCGCCGACCACATGCGGCTCTCGTTCTGCTACCCGACACCCGAACGCATCCGCGAGGGCGTCCGTCGCCTCGCGCGGCGTCGTGGCCGGGGAACGTGAGCTCGTGGAGCTCTTCGGTACGGGCGGTTCCTCGGGTCCCGACGACGTCCAGTCGCCCGCCCCGGACGTCGCCTGACCTGGGATGGGCGCGCCGCCGGTTGCGTCTGTGTCCAAGGCTCTGCGGGCCCCGCGTGGGAGATCATGGCGAGCCGCCGCTCAACCCGCTGACGTCCTGAGACTGGAGCCATTCGCGTGACCACCACTTCGTCGCCCCGGGTCGTCGTCCTCGCCGGCGGCCTGTCCCACGAACGCGACGTCTCGCTGCGATCAGGTCGACGTGTGGCCGACGCACTGCGGTCCGTGGGCGTGGAGGTCAGCGTGCACGACGTCGACGCCGACCTCGTGCCCGCGCTCGCCCAGCTGCGGCCCGACCTCGTCTGGCCGCTGCTGCACGGCACCAGCGGCGAGGACGGATCCGTCCGTGACGTCGTCCAGATGCTCGGCCTGCGCCTGCTCGGCGCGGGTCCCCGCGAGAGCCGCGTCGCCTGGAGCAAGCCGATCGCCAAGACGGTCGTGGCTCGGGCGGGACTCTCGACGCCCGACTTCGTGACCCTGCCGCAGTCCCTCTTCCGCGAGCTCGGTGCGCGTCAGGTCCTCGAGGTCATCGTCGCCCGGCTCGGGCTTCCCCTCGTGGTCAAGCCGTCGCGCGGCGGGTCGGCGCTCGGCGTCACGCTCGTCACCACGGCCGACGAGCTCCCGCAGGCGATGGTCGACTGCTTCGCCTACAGCGACACCGCCCTCGTCGAGACTGCCGTCATCGGGACCGAGGTCGCCGTGAGCGTCGTCGACCTCGGCAACGGACCGTTCGCGCTGCCGCCGGTCGAGATCGTCACCGACGGCCCGTATGACTACGACGCCCGCTACAACCCCGGACGCACCGAGTACTTCGCGCCGGCGCGGTTGTCCGAGGAGGTGTCGAGCTCGGTGATCGGCACCGCGCTGGCCGCCCACCGAGCGCTCGGCCTCGAGGGCCTCTCCCGGACCGACCTGATCGTCGACGAGGCCGGCACCGCCTGGTTCCTCGAGGTCAACGTCGCGCCCGGCATGACCGAGACGTCGTTGCTCCCGCAGGCGGCAGAGGCCGCCGGGCTCGCGCTCGGGGAGCTCTACCGCTCGATGGTGAACGCTGCCCTAGCGCGCTGACCTGCGGTAACGCACCTCTCGTACTTTGTTGCTACAAGCAATCGTACGAAGGCTCTGGCCTCGTCAGTGTGGGCTCGATCCGTGCGGCTACGGTCGGTCCGAACCGGCGTGGGCCACGCTGGGTCCGAACCCACATGGCCAGTCGTTCCGAACCCGAGTGGGCACGGTCGTTCCAAACCTGCGTCAGCACGGTCGTTCCGAACCGACGTGGGGCGCAGTTGGCCCCAACCTGCGCCAGCACGGTCCGGTGCGACCGCTCGACAGCGGTCGGATCGATCACGCGGATGACGGCCGGGTCGGACGATGTCCGCGCGACGTCAGTTCAGCCCCGGAGCAGGCCCGGGTCCTCGGGTGCCAGGCTGGCCAGGATGCGGTTCAGGTCCTGCACCGATGCGAACTCGACCGTCAGGCGCCCGCGCGACTTGCCGAGGCTCACCTTGACCCGGGTCTCGAACCGGTCGGACAACCGCGCCGCCAAGTCGTCGAGGGCGTCGTTCCGCTGACCAGCGACAGGGGCGCTACGGCGAGCAGGCTGCTCGGGATCGCCGCCGAGCGACACGATCTCCTCGACCGCCCGGACCGACAGGCCCTCGGCGACGATGCGCTGCGCGAGCCGCTCCTGGGCCGCGGCGTCCGGCAACCCGAGCAGCGCCCGTGCGTGGCCGGCCGACAGGACGCCCGCGGCAACCCGGCGCTGCACCAGCGGCGGCAGCTTCAGCAGCCGCAGCGTGTTCGAGATCTGCGGACGAGACCGTGAGATGCGCGTGGCGAGCTCCTCGTGCGTGCAGCCGAAGTCGTCGAGCAGCTGCTGGTAGGCGGCGGCTTCTTCGAGCGGGTTGAGCTGTGACCGGTGCAGGTTCTCCAGGAGGGCGTCCCGCAACAGGTCGGCGTCGTCGGTGTCCCGGATGATCGCCGGAACGGTCGCCAGGCCGGCGAGCTGCGTCGCGCGCCAGCGCCGCTCGCCCATGATCAGCTCGAAGCCGTCGCCCACCTCGCGCACGACGATCGGCTGCAGGACCCCGATCTCCCTGATCGACCCGACGAGCTCCTCGAGGGCGTCCTCGTCGAAGACGGTCCGGGGCTGACGCGGGTTCGGGCGGATGGACAGGACGGGAAGCTCGGCGAACCGTGCCCCGGGAACCGGGAGGAGACCGGTCCCGTCGTCCGAGCGCGACTGCTCAGCCTCACTCATCGCCGTAGCACCTCGACCCGACTGCGACGACTGCTCGTCGGTGACCGTCGCCCGGTCGTCGACCTCGACGCCGTTCGTCGCCGGCGCGACACCCGACGCGGACGTCTGATCGGCGAGGGGCCGCTCCTCCGTCAGCACCGCGGTCCCGCTGCCGTTGACCGAGCCCCCGGCGACCGCCGTGGCACGCTCCGACACGACCGCAGTCGTCGCGGCGACCGCGGCCGATGCATGGTCAACGCCGTCGATCGTTGCGGTGCCGGCGGCCGACGACTGCTCCGATGCCGTCGTCGGCTCGACCGTTCCCGCGGCCTCCCGCTTCGGGTCCGGGAAGAACACGTCGACCGGACGCTCTGCTCCCGTCGGGCGCTGGCCATCGAGGCCCGTCGGGATGAGGGCTCCGAGGCCCCGGCCCAGACCGCGTCGCTTCTCGCTCACTGTTCCTCCTGGTGGGCGGCCATCGCCGCTGACTGCTGGGTGTTCTGGCCGGCAGGACCAGCCTGCTCGTGTCCGTGCTGATCATTCGGGACGTTGCCGCCGGGGATTCGGAGGGTGTCGCGTGGCCTCGTCACGGTCGCGCGCCCTCCGCCCCGGCTCGTGCGGTGGCGTCGACGCCTGCGGCACCGCGCTCGGCCACCTCGCGGGCGGCCTCGAGATAGGCGAGCGCCCCGCTGGAACCCGGGTCGTACGTCATCACCGTCTGGCCATAGCTCGGCGCCTCGGAGATGCGCACGGAACGCGGGACGGTGGTGCGCAGCGTCAGCTCGGGAAAGTGCGTCCGGACCTCGCTCGCCACCTGCTGAGCGAGGTTGGTCCGAGCGTCGTACATCGTGAGCAGGATGGTCGAGACGTGCAGATTCGGGTTCAGGTGCGCCTGGATCAGCTCGATCGTCTTCAGCAGCTGGCTCAGACCCTCGAGCGCGTAGTACTCGCACTGGATCGGGATGAGCACCTCACGGGCCACGACGAAGGCGTTGACCGTCAGCAGCCCCAGGCTCGGCGGGCAGTCGACGAACACGTAGTCGATCGGCTCGAGCCCGTTCGTGGCGCGCCACGTCAGGTACGCATCGAGCGCATTCCGGAGGCGCGTCTCGCGCGCGACCATCGAGACGAGCTCGATCTCGGCACCCGACAGGTCGATCGTTGCCGGCAGGCAGAACAGGTTGGGAACGTCCGGGCTCTCCTGGACCGCCTCGTGCATCGGTGCACCGTCGACGAGGACCTCGTAGATCGATGGCGTACCCGCGCGGTGCTCGATCCCGATCGCGGTCGACGCGTTGCCCTGCGGGTCGTTGTCCAGGACGAGAACGTTGAGCCCCGACTGCGCGAGAGCGGCTGCCAGGTTCACCGTCGTCGTCGTCTTGCCGACTCCCCCCTTCTGGTTCGCGACCGTCACCACACGAGTGGCCGGCGGACGCGGGAACCTGCGGCCCCGGAGCTCGATCCGGCGACGCGCGTCCTGCTGGAGCTGCGCCATGAGCGGGGTGTCCTCCGAGGCCTCAGGAAGGCTCTCCACGAGTGCCGCCCGGCGCCGCTCGTCCGAGTCGTTCTCACCTGAGGTCGTCTGGCGGGAAACATGCTCCCGCGACTCACTATCGCTGGCCTCGCCGCCTTGGACGTGGCCGCCGCTCGACACAGACCCGCCTGACACACGGCCAGCGGAGTCGTTGCCACCGCCACGGGAATCCTCGAACGCCGGACTGTCGTTCACCGCGCCTGCCTCGTACTGCGGGTAGCTGTCGATCTTGCCGGTGGTCACACTGGGCCCGTCCGTCGGCGCAACGCTCGTCGCGCGTCCGGCCGGCGTCTGAAGCGGACGTTCATCTCGTCCAGCCCCGCTCTGTGCAGGCACGTGCGCTTGGTCCTGTGCTGTTTCACGTGAAACCACCTCCTCGGGCTGGCGAGAGACACGTCGTGCATCCCCTGACTCTGCACGCTCTGTTTCGCGCGACGGCGACGCGCCCGTTTCACGTGAAACAACGGCCGCGAGCGAAGGATGGGCACTGGCTTGGTGCGAGCCGGTGCCTTCCGCCCTGGAATCGCCGCTGCCACCCTCGGGGTTCCGGTCGCGAGCGCCGTGGCCGTGCGGGCCGGTTTGGTCGTCGACCGCTACCTCCGAGCTGGCCGGAGCGCCGTTGCCGACGGTCATTGATCGCACCTGGCTGGCCCACGCCCCACCGACCGGTGCTGACGCTGCAGGCGACTCGGTGGCCGAGTCGTGCACAGTGTCGGCTCCGTCAGTGCGTCCCGGAGGTGTGACCGGCGTGACCCACGTGTACTGCCCGGGCTGCGAGGCGTGGGCTTCCATGTCTTCCTGCGTACCCGAATACGGTGCGCTCGGAGGCGACGCAGCAGCGGGTCCACCGTCGAAGCGTGGCCCATCCGAACCACTGTCACGGACCGAGCTCGCCTGAGCGGCCGTCGTCTCGTCGGGTCGAGGCTTCTTCCTACCGAACACCAGGCACAGCCTCCCGCACGACTCGGACGACTCTCGTCACGTCGACCCCCTCGATCGTCGGCGCGTCCAGGACCATCGCGGGGCCCGCCCCGAACTTCTTGCCGACGTGCCGGGCGTCCTCGATCTCCGCCTCCGCCTTGCTGCCCTTCAGTGCGAGCAGCGTTCCGCCCCGCCTGAGCAGGGGCATACCCCACCGGTAGAGCTTGTCGAGCGACGCCACCGCTCGGACGGTGACCGCATCGGCGACCAGGTCGCCGTGCACATCCTGCGCCCGCCCGCGTCGCACGACCACGTTGTCCAAAGTGAGCGCGGCTGCGACCTCGTTCAGCCAGTCGGTGCGCCGCTCCATCGGCTCGAGAAGCACAACCTCGACAGCCGGCAGCATTGCCGCGATCACCACGCCCGGGAGGCCGGCGCCACTACCGAGATCGACGATCCGGCCCGTGGTCGGAAGGAACGGGACCACAGCAGCAGAGTTCAGCAGGTGTCGCTCCCAGAGCCGCTGAAGCTCACGTGGACCGATGAGCCCTCGTAACTCCCCCTCGGCGACCAGCAAGTCATGGAATCCCAGGACCGTCGGCCAGGCTGAGCCGAAGTAGTTCTCGAGCCGCGGATCGTCCTGCAGCGGGTCGGCCCCGTCGACGTCGGTCGACTGAGCTTCCGTCACTGTCAGGTCTCCTCGGTTTCACGTGAAACGAACGTGCGCGCACCAGTCGGTCCAGAGGGCGCCGCGGGCGTCGCGCGCTTGGTGCACAGGGCGGTCGATCGCGTCGCCTACGGTACCGTGCGCATCCCCTCCCACCCGCCATACACAGCCACCCGTTCACGTGATGGACGGCCTCGGTGGCGGCGTACCGCAGGCGACGTTGGGATGCCGGATCCCAGCGAGGGACGTCGGGCATCGCAGCACTCTCGATCGCCCTGCTCCATCTGTAGCCGCTACGTGGCGCCGGCGTCCGGGCTCAACTGGCGCGGCCGTCCACGACACACGTCAGGGACCCGCCTCGTCACCACCCATGCGCTAGTCTCACGGACGATCCGCAGTGTGTTTCACGTGAAACCTCCACCGCCCGACTCACTGGAGAGCCTCTACGGACGCTCACGGCACAGCGTGCAACGCCGAGCATGGACCGCGCCGAAAGCGCAGGACAACCACCTGATCGCGCGATGCAGCGGGCGACGACGGTTCACCGTGCAGCGTGACCGCACTTGCCCGACCAGTTCGGCTGGCCGTCGAGCACGAGCGTGCATCGCCCGCCCTCTCACACCGGGAAGATCCGGAGCCGGCGGGAGAAACGCCGGCGAAGCCGGTCTGTCCATGGTGCGACGGCCGCGCCCGCATCGCGGCCGTGGCTGCGGCGGCTCACTCAGTCGAGGTGCTCGAACCCGGCCAGGTTTCACGTGAAACAAGCGATCCGTGAGTCCGCGACGTGCACCTGTTCCGCCTTGGCGCTACCCGCCCACAGACGGCCCTCCGGACAGACACGGTGGTTGCCACACGTCACGTGGCAAGGCCCGGGCCCGGCACCGCTGGTGACAAGGCTGCCTCAGATGAGGCGGCCGCCCTCGACGCGTCCTTCGTGCTCAGTGATCCCCTCAGTACCTAGCCGATCACCCTCATTCAGCCGATCACCCCCGGAGTCGACTCAACTGCTGGATCGCCCCACCAGTTCAGGAGGTCCCACAGCGGCGCCCAGTCGGGTGCGGCTCAGGCACGTCCTGCGGGACCGGCTCGATCGCGGTAGTTGCATGTCAACAATGGCGTTCGAAACCGGCCGATCCTGCGGAGCCAATCACCCGGGCGACAGGTCGAACTCGGGCGGCTGCACTGCCGAAGGTCCGCTCGGGCCCTGGTCGGCACACACCGCACCATCGTTGTTTCACGTGAAACAACCACTGCAGCGCAGTGGATCGAGCCAATGGCTGTTTCACGTGAAACAACGACGGAGGGGCGAGCCATTGGCTCGCCCCTCCGTCGCGCGTGCAACGGCACGCACACGCGTCAGCTGATCACGCCGGTCGAATCACCACGTGACGCTCGGGCTCCACGCCCTCCGAGTCGCTGGTCAGTCCGGCGGCCGCAACGGCATCGTGCACGACCTTGCGCTCGAACGGGTTCATCGGCTCGAGCGCGACAGACTCGCCGCTCTCCCTGACGCGACCGATCGCCTCCGTGGCGACGGTGACCAGCTCAGCGCGGCGGCCGGACCGGTACCCCGCCACGTCGAGCATCAGTCGGCTGCGCTCGCCGGTCTTGGCCTGGACGGCGAGGCGGGTGAGCTCCTGAAGCGCGTCCAGCACCTCCCCATCAGGCCCGGCGAGTCGTCGCAGCGACCGGTCGGCCGGGTCCTCGGAGACGATCTCGACGGCCGCGCGGCCGTGGTCGACGTCGATGTCGATGTCGCCATCGAGGTCCGCGATGTCGAGCAGCTCCTCGAGGTAGTCGGCTGCGATCTCACCTTCTTCTTCGAGGCGCTTCGTGCTCGGGGGCTCGACGGGGGCTTCGGGCTCGGTTGAGGTCATGGAGGGCACTCCGATCAACGTCTACTTCTTGGGCTTGGTGGGCGGCTTGACGGGCGCGGCGTCCGAGGGGCCGGGATCCTCCTCGATACCGGCCTTCATCGGGGCAGTGTCGCCGGGCTTGGTGACGGGCTTGACACGGTCCTTGCGCTTCGGCTGCTGACGCTGGCCGGTGCGGGGCTTCTCTTCGATCTGCGGCGTCGGTGCGTCCTCGATCACGCCCTTGGCGGCTGCCTTCTTCGCCTTGCGCTCCTTCATGGCGATCTCGGCCTGCGAGCCAGGGGCCGGCATCCGGCGGATCGTGTAGAACTGCTGGCCCATCGACCAGAGGTTGGTGGTCGTCCAGTAGATGAGGACGCCGATCGGGAAGTTCACGCCGGAGAACGCGAAGATGAGCGGCAGGACGTAGAGCAGGATCTTCTGCTGCTGAGCCATCGGACCCTGCAGTGCGGCCGGCGGCATGTTCTTCATCGTCAGCTGGCGCTGCGTGGTGAACGTGGTCGCCGACATGAGGATGATCAGGACCACCGAGACGATCTGGATGTGGATGTCGCCGTTGGCCTTCATGAACGTGCCTGACAGCGGAGCGCCGAAGATCGTCGCGTTGTCGAACGACTCCGCGAGCGGCTGCGTCATCGGACCCAGGGGAGGCTTGGCACCGGACGCGATCAAGGGCAGCGAGTTCAGCACGCGGAACAGCGCGAAGAAGATGGGGGACTGGAGCAGGATCGGCAGGCACGAGGCGAACGGATTCGTTCCGTGCTTCCGGTAGAGCTCCATCGTCTCGCGGCTCATCGCCTCCCGGGACGCGGGATCGGACTTGCCCTTGTACTTCTTCTGGATCGCCTGCATCTCCGGCGCGAGCAGCTGCATGCCGCGGGACGCCTTGATCTGGCGGAAGAAGAGAGGGATCAGTGCGATGCGGATGACGATCACGAGACCGACGATCGACAACGCCCACGCGGCACCACTGTCCGGATCGAGCCCGAGCGCGCCGAACAACGCATGGAACTCGACCATGATCCAGCTGACGACCAGCATGATCGGGTGGAGCAGACCGTCAAACCAGCTCATGCGGAAAAACTCCTCGGTGGAGAATCAGTGCGCGGACGATGCCGCGTCGAGATGACGGTGGGAGTGGTGCACAGGGGGAACGTCGTCCACGCCGCCGACGTTCCAGGGGTTGCAGCGCAGCACACGCCAGACCGCGAGGTACGTGCCACGCAGAGCGCCGTGCCGCTGCAGCGCGATGACCGCGTACTGGGAGCACGAGGGATAGAACCGACAGGTCGGCGGTGTCATCGGCGAGATGAAGAGCTGGTAGCCGCGGACCAGGAGAAGAAGGAGCCTGGCCGGAAGCTGTGCGACGGCGCGCAACGCCGAGTGAGATGTCATGGGATGACTACGCCTCGTGCCGTCGGGACGCCCGGCGTCCAGCTGTTGCCAGTGCCGCATCGAGGTCGTCGCCGAGCCGCTCGTAGCTGCTCGTCGCCGCGGCGGGGAGCGCACGGATCACGATGCCGGCGTCCGACGGGAGGACCGACAGTCGAGACCGGACGAGCTCCCTGCAGGCGACGCTTGACCAGATTGCGTGTCACCGCCGTGCCGACGGCCTTGGACACGACAAGACCGACCACTGGCCCCGCTGGGGTGTGATCGGTCCTGGTCGTCAGATGCACCACGAGGGTGTCCCGTCCGCCGCGCGCGCCTCGGCGCACCGCCTGCTCGAAGTCGGCAGCCCGGCGCATCCGGTGCGCAACGGGCAGCACCGACGCTGATGTCAGGCCGAGAGCTCCGCACGGCCCTTGCGGCGACGGCCCGCGAGGATCGCGCGGCCTGCGCGGGTACGCATGCGCAGACGGAAGCCATGGGTCTTGGCGCGACGCCGGTTGTTCGGCTGGAAGGTGCGCTTGGTCACGAGAGTCTCCAACTACATCGGGTGGGCCTCGCATGTACCGCGCGACCGAGGTTCGGGCTGCCGAGACCGACCGCTCCAGGAACACGCTCAAGCGTGCGGCGTCTGGGCGCGCCAGCAGGAGGCCATCGATAAGGCTCCAATACCGTACTTCCCGCCGTCCAGGTGGGTCAAATGCGCGTGAGTCGCGAACCAGGCTCGCTGTCACCCATCCTGCCGGGACGAATCGGACGTCACCCGGTCGAGACCTGCCACACCTCCCGCACGGCCACTACGCTCATACCTCGTCGCTGGGGGCAGTGGCCTGTGGACCATGCGCACACGGAGGTGCTGGGGACGGGCGCTGGGAGCGGCGCGCACGACGTCGGACGTTCCCCGTCCTCACCGCCGGAGACGGCAGTCGGAGCCGACGCGATGATCCGCTCACAGGTGTGGACAACTGTGTGGACAACGCACCGCCGTGCGAGACTCGACCACCCACGCGAACGAACAACCGAGGTAGCACGTGTCACAGGACGAAGAGCTCGCACGGGTCTGGGGTCACGTTGTCTCGACCCTGGAGCAGAGCCCGGACATCACACCGCGCCAGATCGCGTTCGTGCGCCTCGCCCGGCCACTCGGTCTCCTCGACGGGACCCTGCTGCTGGCGGTCGGTAACGACCTGACCAAGGACTACCTCGAGTCCCGCGTGCGCGGCGAGGTCACCGACGCGCTGAGCACCGCTCTCGACCGAGAGGCACGGTTCGCGATCACCGTCGACCCCGAGCTCGCCGAGGACGCGCCGCCCGCCCTGCGCGTGGTCGGCACCGAGTCCCGGTACGACGAGCAACGGGCAGAGCAGCGCACCGACTACGAGCGGGACACCGACGAACCCCGACGTGAGTCTCGGGCCGACCTCGCGCTGGTGCAGAACGACGGCGACGTCCGCCCGAGCGCCCGCCGTGACTCCCAGCGCAACGACCGTCCGTTCCCGAGCAGCAACGACGAGCGCCAGGGCGGCCGCAAGCAGGCCGCCGAGCCGGCGCGGCTGAACCCGAAGTACCTCTTCGAGACCTTCGTGATCGGCAGCTCCAACCGCTTCGCGCACGCTGCCGCGGTCGCCGTCGCCGAGGCGCCGGCCAAGGCGTACAACCCGCTGTTCATCTACGGAGACTCCGGCCTCGGCAAGACGCACCTGCTGCACGCGATCGGGCACTACGCCCAGAACCTCTACCCGAGCGTCCGCGTGCGGTACGTGAACTCCGAGGAGTTCACCAACGACTTCATCAACTCGATCTCCGAGGGCAAGGCGGGTGCATTCCAGCGCCGCTACCGCGAGGTCGACGTGCTCCTCATCGACGACATCCAGTTCCTGCAGGGCAAGGAACAGACGATGGAGGAGTTCTTCCACACCTTCAACACGTTGCACAACGCGAACAAGCAGGTCGTGATCACCTCCGACCTGCCGCCCAAGCAGCTCAACGGCTTCGAGGACCGGATGCGGTCGCGGTTCGAGTGGGGCCTGATCACCGATGTCCAGCCGCCCGACCTCGAGACGCGCATCGCGATCCTGCGCAAGAAGGCCGGCAGCGAACGTCTCCAGGCACCGCCGGACGTCCTGGAGTACATCGCCTCGAAGATCTCGACCAACATCCGCGAGCTCGAGGGCGCACTGATCCGCGTCACCGCGTTCGCGAACCTCAACCGCCAGCAGGTGGATCTGTCGCTCGCGGAGATCGTCCTCAAGGACCTGATCACCGACGACCAGACCACGGAGATCACCGCGACACAGGTCATCGGCCAGACCGCCGCCTACTTCGGCCTGAGCATCGACGACCTCTGCGGCTCCGAGCCGGTCCCGCGTCCTGGTCACCGCCCGGCAGATCGCGATGTACCTGTGCCGGGAGCTCACAGACCTTTCCTTGCCGAAGATCGGCCAGGCGTTCGGCGGCCGCGACCACACCACGGTGATGCACGCGAACCGCAAGATTCGTGAGCTGATGGCTGAGCGGCGTTCGATCTACAACCAGGTCACCGAGCTGACCAACCGGATCAAGCAGCAGAGTCGCGGCTGACCGGATCACCGTCGTACCGGACGGAAGACTGTCCGATCTGGCCCGAAATGACGGCATCCCTCAACACAGTTATCCACAGTCGTCCACAGGGACCTGGGGATGCTTGTGATCCGATTCACCCAGGTGGACGAACGTCGGGCCCAGCGATCACACCCGGCGCTGACCTGCAACGATGCTTCGGGCCAGCCCGAATTGGTCAGGAAGAACGATCCAAACCGTCCCCTAAGGGATGAACAGCCACGCCGCCGGCGAGATCGACCGGCCGAGAAGCCAACCTTCATCCGCTTCCTGAGAGAACCATGGGACGAATCTCCACACCTGTGCGTTCACCTGTGGACAGTGGTGGACGGCGCCCCGGTTGATGTGCACCGGCAGGGCCTCGACGGTGGACGAGAAGAGCTCCGTCCCAGGGCGTGCACGGTCGTCCACCGGATGTCCGGATCGGCGCACAAGCGACGTCCACATGTCATTCGAGGCCTGACCTGCGACGAGAGGCGTCATCCACACGATGCACAGCCCCGATGACGATGACGACAACTCTCTCTGTGATGGATCCACACACCGCCAGAACGTCCCGGACGGTTCACGAACCACAACCGTGTCGTCGCCGTACCGAGCGTCGGACCAAACGCGTAGTGTTCGCGTGACGCCTGTCCGCCCCGCCTCCTTCGAACCCTCGAGGAGATCGCGAAGAGCTGCCGACGGGCCCGCACGACGAGAGGTTGAGGCATGAGGTTCCGGGTCGACCGTGATGTTCTGGCGGACGCCGTCACGTGGACGGCGCGCAGCCTGCCCACCCGGCCGCCGGTCCCCGTCCTGGCGGGGGTGCGGCTCGAGGCGGACACCACCGGAACGGTGCAGCTCTCCAGCTTCGACTACGAGGTGTCCGCCCGGTCGCAGATCCCGGCTGACGTCAGCGAGCCGGGTTCCGTCCTGGTCAGCGGCCGGCTGCTCGCGGAGATCTCGCGCGCGCTTCCCGACAAGCCGGTCGACGTCGTGCTCGAGGGCACGAAGGTGATCGTCACCTGCGGCGCCAGCCGGTTCACGCTGCTCACGATGCCGGTCGAGGACTACCCCAACCTCCCGGTCATGCCGCCGACGACAGGGACGGTCGACGGCGACGAGCTCACCCACGCTGTCGCGCAGGTGTCGGTCGCCGCCAGCAGGGACGACACGTTGCCCCTGCTCACGGGCGTCCGCGTGGAGATCGAGGGCGAGAAGGTCACCCTTCTGGCAACCGACCGCTACCGGCTCGCCCTGCGCGAGCTGACGTGGAAGCCCTCGTCGCCCGACATCTCGACGGTCGCCCTGGTCCGTGCACGCACGCTGCTCGACGCGGCGAAGTCCCTCGGCAGTGCCGGTTCGGTGACGGTCGCCCTGGCGACGGGCACCGGCGTCGACATGATCGGCTTCGAGGCGGCAGGCCGGCAGACGACGAGCCTGCTCGTCGACGGCGACTACCCGGCGGTTCGTCGGCTCTTCCCCGACGAGACCCCGATCCACGCCGTGGTGAGCACGCAGGCGCTGGCCGAAGCCGCCAAGCGCGTCAGCCTCGTCGCGGAGCGCAACACCCCGATCCGCCTGTCGTTCAGCGAGGGCCAGGTGGTGCTCGACGCAGGACAGGGCGACGACGCGCAGGCCTCGGAGGCGATCGAGTCGACGCTGGTCGGCGAGGACATCTCGGTGGCGTTCAACCCCCAGTTCCTGCTCGACGGTCTCGGCGCGCTGAGCACGCCGTTCGTCCGGCTGTCGTTCACCCACCCGAACAAGCCGGTGGAGTTCACCGGCCAGAAGGCGCTCGACGGTGAGGACAACCAGGAGTACCGCTACCTGCTGGTGCCCATCCGCTTCGCCAGCTGACACCGTCGGCGGGCAACCGCCGGCTGGCAACCGTCGGACGACACCGGGCTCGGCGGCGGAGTTTGCGGCAAGGTGAGAGGTCTGAAGGCGCGCGCCGAGTGACGCGTCGCGAACCGAAAGAGGCGCACATGCACATCGGTCTGGTGGGTCTGGGCAAGATGGGCGCGAACATGCGGCAGCGCATCCGTGCCGCCGGGATCGACGTCACCGGCTACGACCGCAACGCGGACGTCACGGACGTCCCGACGCTCGCGGCACTGGTCGACGCACTCCCCGCCGGCGAGCGCGTGGTCTGGGTCATGGTGCCGTCGGGGGAGATCACCCACGCCGTCATCAGCGATCTCGCAGGACTGCTGGCGGAGGGCGACATCCTGATCGACGGGGGGAACTCCTACTACCAGGACGACCTCCCGCACGCGGAGCTGCTGGCACAGACGGGTGTCGGGTTCATCGACGCCGGCGTCTCGGGCGGCGTCTGGGGTCTGGCCAACGGCTACGGCCTCATGGTCGGCGGCGACGCCGAGACGGTGGCTCGGGTCATGCCTGTCTTCGATGCCCTGCGCCCGGAAGGTCCGCGCGAGGAGGGCTTCGTCCACGCGGGAACGGTCGGTGCCGGCCACTTCTCGAAGATGGTGCACAACGGCATCGAGTACGGACTCATGCAGGCGTACGCCGAGGGTTACGAGCTGCTCGCAGCGAAGGACCTGGTCACCGACGTGCACGGGACGATGAAGGCGTGGCAGCGTGGCACGGTCGTGCGTTCCTGGCTGCTCGACCTGCTGGTCCAGGCCCTCGAGCAGGATCCGGGCCTCGGCGCGATCGACGACTGGGTCGAGGACTCGGGTGAAGGCCGCTGGACTGTCGACGAGGCCATCGACCTGGCGGTCCCCGCGCCGGTGATCTCTGCTGCGCTGTTCGCGCGCTTCGCGTCGCGCCAGGGTGAGTCGCCGGCGATGAAGGCCGTCGCCGCGCTGCGCCAGCAGTTCGGCGGGCACGCGGTGAAGCCGGCGGGAACGACCGGCCCGGTCACCAGCACCACGCCCGCCACGGGCGCGGCCGTGCCGCCGTCCGCCTGACCGGGCACGCATGTACGTCGCGCACCTCTCGCTGACCGACTTCCGCTCGTACGCGCAGGTCGAGCTCCCGCTCGACCCGGGCATCACCGCGCTGGTCGGACCCAACGGGCAGGGCAAGACGAATCTCGTCGAGGCGCTCGGGTACATCGCGACGCTGGGCAGCCACCGCGTCCCGACGGATGCGGCGCTGGTCCGGGCCGGGACGGCGAGGGCGGTCGTGCGGGCTCGCGTCATCCGCGAGCTCGACGCCGGCAACCCCCGGCCCACGCTGGTCGAGGTCGAGGTGACGCCGGGCAAGGCGAACCGCGCGCGGGTCAACGGCGGTTCGCCGACGAGGGCGCGGGACATCCTCGGGATCCTGCGCACGGTGCTCTTCGCGCCCGAGGACCTCGCGCTCGTGAAGGGCGACCCGGACGGGCGTCGCCGATTCCTCGACGACCTCCTCGTGCAGCTGACACCCCGGATCGCCGGCGTCGTCGCGGACTACGAGCGGGTGCTGCGCCAACGGTCCGCGCTGCTGAAGTCGGCCGGTGCGGCGATGCGGGGCGGTCGGACCGGTGCGGACCTGCGGACGCTCGACGTCTGGGACGCGAAGCTCGCTCAGACGGGTGCGCAGATCGTCGTCGCGAGGCGATCGCTCGTGCGTGCCCTCGCGCCCCACGTCGACAAGGCATACGCGCAGGTCAGCTCCGGTCAAGGTGCGGCGGTGACGACCTACAAGGCGTCGCTCGACGCTGCGCTCGGTGGTGACGCGGCGCGGGAGCGGCGAGAACAACGTGCTCGACGACGGCGCAGGGGTCGAGCTGGTCGAGGCCCAGCTGCTCGAGGCGGTGGGGCGGCTGCGGAGCAAGGAGATCGAGCGCGGCGTGAGCCTGGTCGGGCCGCATCGCGACGACCTCGTCCTCACGCTCGGCGGCCTGCCGGCCAAGGGGTACGCCAGTCACGGCGAGTCGTGGTCCTTCGCGCTGGCGTTGCGGCTGGCGTCCTACGAGCTGCTCACCAACGGGTTCGACGACGCCGGCGACTGGGGTCCGGACGGCGAGCCGGTCCTGATCCTCGACGACGTGTTCGCGGAGCTCGACTCACGTCGACGCGAGCGGCTGGCGGAGCTCGTCGCGCCCGCGCGGCAGGTCCTCATCACCGCCGCGGTCCCGGGCGACGTCCCGGAGCTGCTCGCCGGCGCCCGCGTCGACGTCATGGCGGGCGAGGTGTCCCGTGTCCTCTGAGCGTCCGCTCAGGGAGCTCGTCGAGCTCACGACACCGCGCCAGGTTGCGGCCGGGGCGTTGGCGCGCGCGAAGAAGGCGGCGTCGCAGCGTGGGTACCGCCCGGGAGATCCGGCGCGGCGCCGACCGCTGGTGGACACCTCGGGCTCGGCCGGCCCCGGCGCACGTGACCCGCAGCTGATCGGATCGACGGTCAGCGGCCTGCTCGACCAGCTCGGCGGCACCTCGGACCAGGTGGCCGGTGTGCTCAAGCACTCGTGGGCGACGCTCGTCGGACCGGAGATCGCCGAGCACTGCGAGTACGTGTCCTTCTCGGGCGGTGGCTTGACCGTGCGCGCGAGCTCGACGTCCTGGGCCACGCAGCTCAGGTTCCTGGTGCCCTCGATGCTCGGCCGGTTCGCCGCGGACCTCGGCGATGGTGTGGTCGTCGAGATCACGGTGCTCAACCCCGGGGGCCCGCGGTTCCGGACCGGTCCCAAGCGCGTCCCCGGACGCGGTGAGCGGGACACGTTCCGCTGAGCGGAAACACCTCCTCGCCGAAGGTGTGGAGACGAGGGTCTCAGCCGTTCCACCAGGTAGACTGTGAAGGTCATTCCCGGCGCATCTGTGCCCGGAACTCCAGCGTCATGGAGTGATCCGCCCTGAAGATCCGTGGCGGGCGCGCTCCGTCGCGTGTGAGAGCTTGAGGAGTACTACCGCCCGTGGCCGAGCAGAGCACGACCCCGTCCGGCACGACAAGCACCGGCACCACCAACGGCACCAAGTCGGGCAACGGCGGGTACGACGCCTCCGCGATCACGGTTCTGGAAGGTCTCGAGGCGGTCCGCAAGCGGCCCGGCATGTACATCGGCTCCACCGGCGAGCGCGGCCTGCACCACCTGGTGACCGAGGTCGTCGACAACTCGGTCGACGAGGCGCTGGCGGGCTACTGCGACCACGTCGAGATCACGCTGCTGGCCGACGGTGGTGTGCGCGTCGTCGACAACGGCCGCGGCATCCCCGTGGCCATCCACCCGACCGAGGGCCGGCCGACGGTCGAGGTCGTCATGACGATCCTGCACGCCGGTGGCAAGTTCGGCGGGGCGGGCTACGCGGTCTCCGGCGGGCTGCACGGTGTCGGCATCTCCGTGGTCAACGCGCTGTCCACGCGGGTGGAGACGGTCGTCAAGCGCGACGGCTTCGTCTGGGAGCAGGACTTCAGCGACGGCGGCAAGCCGCTGGGCGAGCTGCGCAAGGGTGAGCCGACCGACGAGACCGGCACGTCGCAGACGTTCTGGGCGGACCCGAGCATCTTCGAGACCGTCGAGTACGACTTCGAGACGCTGCGCTCACGGTTCCAGCAGTACGCGTTCCTGAACAAGGGCCTGCAGATCTCGCTCACCGACGAGCGACCCGCGCACCTGGACACGTCGGACGAGGTCGCGGGGGATCGACGCCGAGGGTGAGCCGGCGGCGTTCCGCAACGTCACGTACAAGTACGACGGCGGGCTCGTCGACTACGTCAAGCACCTCAACGGTGCCAAGAAGGTCGAGGTCGTCCACCCGGAGATCATCGACTTCGAGTCCGAGGACACCGAGCGCCGGATCGCCGTCGAGATCGCGATGCAGTGGACCAACGCGTACTCCGAGTCGGTCCACACGTACGCGAACACCATCTCGACCACCGAGGGCGGGACGCACGAAGAGGGTTTCCGCGCGGCGATGACCTCGCTGATCAACCGCTACGCGCGTGACAAGGGCATCCTCAAGGAGAAGGACGACAACCTCACGGGCGACGACATCCGCGAGGGTCTGACGGCCGTCATCTCCATCAAGCTCGGCGAGCCGCAGTTCGAGGGCCAGACGAAGACCAAGCTGGGCAACACCGAGGCCAAGACGTTCGTGCAGAAGGTGGTCAACGACCAGCTCGGCGACTGGCTCGACAGCCACCCGACCGAGGCGCGTGACGTGATCCGCAAGTCGATCCAGGCGGCGGCCGCGCGGATGGCCGCCCGCAAGGCGCGCGAGGCCACGCGTCGCAAGGGGCTGCTCGAGTCCGGCGGGATGCCGGGCAAGCTGCGCGACTGCCAGTCGAACCGCGCGGAGGAGTGCGAGGTCTTCATCGTCGAGGGTGACTCGGCCGGCGGTTCCGCCGTGCGCGGTCGCAACCCGCGGACGCAGGCGATCCTGCCGATCCGCGGCAAGATCCTCAACGTCGAACGCGCCCGGCTGGACCGCGCCCTGGGCAACCAGGAGGTCCAGGCGCTGATCACCGCCTTCGGGACGGGGATCGGCGAGGACTTCGACATCAGCAAGCTGCGGTACCACAAGATCGTCCTGATGGCCGACGCCGACGTCGACGGCCAGCACATCCGGACCCTGCTGCTCACGCTCCTGTTCCGGTACATGCCCGACCTGATCACGCACGGTCACGTCTACCTCGCGCAGCCGCCGCTGTACCGGATCAAGTGGTCCAACGCCGACCACGACTACGTGTACACGGACCGCGAGCGGGACGCCGTGGTCGCGGACGGGCAGGCGGCCGGCAAGCGGCTGCCCAAGGAGAACCAGATCCAGCGCTACAAGGGTCTGGGCGAGATGGACTACTCGGAGCTGTGGGAGACCACGATGTCGCCCGAGCACCGGACGCTCCTGCAGGTCACGCTCGACGAGGCCGCTGCGGCCGACGAGATCTTCTCGATCCTCATGGGCGAGGACGTCGAGTCCCGCCGCTCGTTCATCCAGCGCAACGCCAAGGACGTCCGCTTCCTCGACATCTGAGGGTGAGCGAGCGAGCCCCGGAAATCGACAGCAGAGCATCCCAGGTCCGATGCGCAGGCCGTGCCAGCGCAGAGCCGACAGTAAGGAAGCACGTTGAGCGAGACCACCAGCGACGGCATCGAGCACGGCCGCATCGACCAGGTCGACCTGCAGCTCGAGATGCAGCGGTCGTACCTCGACTACGCGATGTCGGTCATCGTCGGACGCGCGCTCCCGGACGTGCGCGACGGCCTCAAGCCGGTGCACCGCCGTGTGCTGTACGCGATGTACGACGGCGGCTACCGCCCGGACCGCCAGTTCTCCAAGTGCTCGCGCGTCGTCGGCGACGTGATGGGCAAGTACCACCCGCACGGCGACACGGCGATCTACGACGCACTGGTCCGGCTGGTGCAGGACTGGTCGCTGCGGTACCCGCTCGTCTCGGGCCAGGGCAACTTCGGTTCCCCGGGCGACGACCCCGCGGCCGCACCCCGGTACACCGAGTGCAAGATGGCGCCGCTGTCCATGGAGATGGTTCGCGACATCGACAAGGACACCGTCGACTTCCAGGACAACTACGACGGCCGCACCCAGGAGCCGGCGGTCCTGCCGGCCCGCTTCCCGAACCTGCTGGTCAACGGCTCGGCGGGCATCGCGGTCGGCATGGCGACGAACATCCCGCCGCACAACCTGCGCGAGGTGGCCGACGGGGTGCAGTGGTACCTCGAGCACCCCGAGGCGACGACGGAGGAGCTGCTGGCGGCGCTCCTCACCAGGATCAAGGGCCCGGACTTCCCCACGGGCGCGACGATCCTGGGCCACAAGGGCATCGAGGAGGCGTACCGGACCGGGCGCGGGTCGATCACGATGCGCGCGGTGGTCGAGGTCGAGGAGATCCAGGGCCGCATCTGCCTGGTGGTCACCGAGCTGCCGTACCAGGTCAACCCCGACACGCTGGCCAAGAAGATCGCCGACCTCGTCCGCGAGAACAAGGTCACCGGGATCGCGGACATCCGCGACGAGACCAGCGGCCGCGCCGGCCAGCGCCTCGTGATCGTGCTGAAGCGCGACGCCGTCGCCAAGGTCGTGCTGAACAACCTCTACAAGCACACCCAGCTGCAGGACACGTTCGGCGCGAACATGCTCGCGCTCGTCGACGACGTCCCGCGCACGCTGAGCATCGACGCGTTCGTGCGGCACTGGGTGACGCACCAGCTCGACGTCGTGGTGCGTCGGACCAAGTTCAAGCTCCGCGAGGCCGAGGCGGACATCCACATCTACCGCGGGTACCTCAAGGCGCTCGACGCGCTCGACGAGGTCATCGCGCTCATCCGCCGCTCGCCCGACGTGGACGACGCGCGCACGGGCCTGATGCAGTTCCTCGACATCGACGAGGTGCAGGCGAACGCGATCCTCAGCATGCAGCTGCGTCGACTGGCTGCCCTGCAGCGCCAGGCCATCCTCGACCACTACGCCGAGCTCGAGGCGCAGATCCTCGAGTACCAGGCGATCCTCGACAGCGAGCAGCGCCAGCGCGACATCGTGTCCGAGGAGCTCGCCGAGATCGTCGCGAAGTACGGCGACGAGCGACGCACGACGATCCTCCCGTTCGACGGTGACGTCAGCATCGAGGACCTCATCGCCGAGGAGGAGATGGTCGTCACCATCACCCGCGGCGGGTACGCCAAGCGGACGCGTTCCGACAACTACCGGGCGCAGCGTCGCGGCGGCAAGGGGGTGCGCGGCGCGCAGCTGCGCGAGGACGACCTCGTCGACCACTTCTTCGTCACCACGACGCACCACTGGCTGCTGTTCTTCACCAACCTCGGCCGCGTCTACCGCGCCAAGGCGTACGAGCTGCCCGAGGGTGGGCGCGACGCCAAGGGTCAGCACGTGGCCAACCTCCTGGCGTTCCAGCCCGGCGAGAAGATCGCGCAGGTCCTGGACATCCGCGACTACACGACGGTCGAGTACCTGGTGCTGGCCACCCAGCGCGGGCTGGTGAAGAAGACACGCCTGACCGAGTACGACTCGAACCGCTCGGGCGGCGTGATCGCCATCAACCTGCGCGAGGACGAGGAGGGTCGGCCGGACGAGCTGGTCTCGGCACGCCTGGTCGACTCCGACCAGGACCTGATCCTGGTGAGCCGCAAGGGCCAGTCGGTCCGGTTCACGGCGTCCGACGAGTCCCTGCGCCCGATGGGCCGAGCCACGTCGGGCGTCACGGGCATGAAGTTCCGCGACGACGACGAGCTGCTCGCCATGGACGTCGTACGCGAGGACGCGTTCCTCTTCACGGTGACCGAGGGCGGCATCGCCAAGCGCACGGCGCTCACGGTCGAGAACTACCGGCAGCAGGGCCGCGGCGGCCTGGGCATCAAGGTGGCCAACCTGCCCGAGGCCAACGGCGACCTCGTCGGGGCCCTCGTGGCGGATGCCGAGGACGAGGTCCTGGTCATCATGGAGCGCGGGAAGATCGTGAGATCTGCCACGTCCGAGGTGAACGCGACGGGCCGCACCACGCAGGGAGTCATCTTCGCCAAGCCCGACAACGGCGACCGGATCATCGCCGTCGCGAGGAACACCGAGCGACACCTGGCCGATGAAGCAGGTACCGTGGGCGGCGAGAATGCCCAGGTTTCGGATGATGCCGGCGACTTGCCCGTGAGTGCGGACACGTCGACCGAGCCCGACGAGGCCGTGACCGACCCGTCACCGGAGGACGCATGACCGATTCCACGCCACCCTCGATCCCGCCACGCACCCGGCCGACCGCACCTGCCTCCACGGGCCGGCAGACCACGTCGTCACCGGTGCGTCCAGGGACGAAGGATGCGTGGAACGACGGCGACGAGCCGTCGACCCAGGGCCCGACCCAGAACGGGGGGTCGAACGGGTCGGCGAAGGCCGCGGTCCTGCCCCCGACCGTCGCGCCGCCACCCCGGAAGTCGACGACGGCCGGTCGCGGCGCGAACGGCGCTCCGCCGCCCACGCGCCGGTGCGACGGGCTCGACCGGGTCGACCGGGTCAACCGGTTCGGCTCGGCTCCGCCGGTGGCGGTCGTACCGCTGCCTCGGCAGGCACCACGAAGACGTCGATCCGTCTCGGTGACGGGGTCACCGTCCCACCGGAGCCGGAACCCGATCAGGCGACATCCCGCAGCGAGGATACCGAGGAAGACGTCCCGTCCCCGATGATGGTGGCAGTGGACGCCACCACGGCGTGGTTCAAGAAGGCCGGCGTCGCCACCACCGCAGCCTTCGCGACCTTGACCCGTCCCCGTCCCGAGGAACCGACAATGACCGCCACACCCGCAACTGCCCCCCCGGTCACGTCGGCTGCGCCGCGGCCGGCCCCCCTGGGCGACCACCCGCGCCCGTCGACCGGTCGTATCCCGACCGTCGCGGCGCACGGCGGCCCCCGCCGCGTGCGGCTGGCGATCTCGCGCGTGGACCCCTGGTCGGTCATGAAGCTGTCGCTGCTGCTCTCGGTCGCCATCGGCATCATCTTCGTCATCGCGGTCATCGTCGTGTGGCTGACGCTGGACCGCATGCACGTGTTCGCGCAGATCGACGACCTGGTCACCCAGATCACGGGCCAGGAGAGCACGATCCACGTGCTGCAGTACGTCGAGTTCCGCCGGATCGTCTCCGGCTCGATGCTGATCGCCGTGGTCGACGTCTTCCTCCTCACGGCGCTCGCCACGATCGGCGCGTTCCTGTACAACATCGTCGCCGCGCTGGTGGGCGGCGTGCACGTGACCATGACGGACGACTGAGCCGGCAGAACCGCGGCGGACGGCCGGTTTGGGACTGACCCCGGCCCTGGGGTAGTCTCATCCGGCATTGCACGGGCCTATAGCTCAGACGGTTAGAGCGCTTCCCTGATAAGGAAGAGGTCACAGGTTCAAGTCCTGTTAGGCCCACTCCCGACCCGTGGGGGAACCCGATGAAGAAGCTCCTGCTCCTTGTGGCGGTTGCCGCCGCCGCGTTCGTCGTCTGGCAGAAGTACACCCAGGATCGCGACGAGCGCGACCTGTGGGCCGAGGTCACCGACACCTTCGAGTGACGGCGCCTGTCCGGGAGTGATCCCGGGCGTTACGGGGCCATGGCGCAATTGGTAGCGCACCTGCTTTGCAAGCAGGGGGTTAGGGGTTCGAGTCCCCTTGGCTCCACCACCGCAGGTCCGTGACCGATGCCGTCGCACACCGTCTGCGGCTCGAGAGGCGCGCGGGCCACCGAAACCGGCTACGGCAGTGACGCCGATAGCCAGGGGCGGTCCGACCGAGGGCAGCCGCCGCAGCTGCGACGAGGTCCGGATCGGTGGTCGTGCTGCACGCCGGTCCCTCCACCCGGGCCGCCAGGAACGGCCACCTGCCGGCTGGCGGACAGGTGCACGGCGGACACCCCCAGGCCGACGAGCGTCGGGATGTCCTGCGGTCGCACACCGCCCCGGCCATGACCTGCAGCCGGCCGGCAGCCAGCCGGACGGTGAGCCGCAGCCGGTCGACACCGTCGATGCTCCGCGCTGCACCGCCGGACGTCAGCACCCGGACGATGCCGAGCTCGACCAGGTCATCGATTGCGGGTTCCAGGTACACGACGGCGTCGAGAGCCCGGTGGAAGGTCACCTCGCAGTCGCCGGCCGCGGCGATCATCGCGTCGATCGCGGCCCGGTCGACGCCTCCGGCCGGGGTGAGGGCGCCGACGACCACGCCGGCCGCACCCGCCGCGACCGAGGCCCGGACGTCCCGCATCTGCACGTCGAGCTCGTGGCGGGAGAACACGAAACCACCCGGCCGGGGGCGGACCAGGACGTGCACTCCGACGTGAGGGGGCACGGCGGCGAGCACCGCGTCGAGCAGACCGATGCTGGGCGTGAGACCTCCGGTCTCGGCCAGCGCGACGCACAGCTCGAGGCGGTCCGCACCGCCGTCGACCGCGACCAGCGCACCGGCGACGTCCTGGACGGCGATCTCCAGGAGGGTCATGTCCAGGAGAACGAGGGTTCGCCCGCCGCCACCGTGTCTCCGGGCCGGAGGCGTGTGGTGCACCGCTCGATGTCGTCGATGGTGTCGACGCGTCCCAGCGCGGCGAGGGTCGCCGCGGCCCGTTCTCTGCCCTCGAGCCTCATCGGCGTCCTCCTGCAGTCGCTTCGGTCTGATCTTCCACCACGGGGCCGGCGTCGAGGGTGGGTCGGCGGCCATGTCGAGTGGAACCGCCTTTGCACCACTACGGTCCGATCCCGGTCGAGCCGTGGCGAGGACCAGGACCGTTCTGGAGACGACGACGACGGTCGGATTTCCCAGATCTCACATGGTGAAACCCTGACAGGGTGAAGAGGCTCTGAACGCTAGGCGACGACGGGTCGCCGGAGTGCGCGCTGACCTGCACGAACAGGTCAATCCGGACGAATGTCCACGTCAACGCTGTGACCGCACGCACACGGTGCGCGCTGGACAGTCCCGGGCGGCCGCCACCTACCGTGGATGTCATCCACCGAAGCTGGGGTCCCGAAGAGGGCCTCCAGCGGTGTACCCGGCATCCGCGTCGTCGCGAGCGACGGACACGGCTGCGACCGGGTCCGGCGTCCAACGCATCTTGCGGCGATGCCGAAGGAGGATCTCCGTGGCTACCACGTTCGATCGGCTCCTGATGGAGCCCCGCACAACAGAAGTCCCGAGCACACCACCCTCACGCACCGCCGAGAACGAGTCGGCCCAGAGCCCGTCCCTGATGCTCCTGGTGCTCCTGGCGAGCGCCGGCATCATCGTCTACGCAGCCTTCCTGCTGAACCCCGCCAACCGTGGCGACTGGCTGCCGTACGTCATGGTCATCGTGGCGGAGACCATCCTGGTCGCCCACGCGCTGCTGTCCATGTGGACCGTGCTGTCCAGCAGCCACGACCCGCGCACGTTCGCCTTCCATCACGCGCAGGACGGCCTGCACGACCTGGCCGCGATCATCCGGGACCGTGCCGAGCGTGAGCCGCACACCTGGACGATGTACCTGAACGACAAGGCCGTGAGCGTGGACGTCTTCATCACCACCTACGGCGAGGACCTCGAGACCATCCGCAAGACGGTGACCGCCGCCGTCGCGATGCAGGGCGAGCACGACACGTACGTGCTGGACGACGGACGCTCCGACGAGGTCCGCGGCCTGGCCGCCACGCTCGGCGCCCGCTACATCCGCCGGCTGTCCACCAACGGCGCCAAGGCGGGCAACATCAACCACGCGTTGTCCCTGACGCACTCCGAGCTGTTCGTCGTCTTCGACGCCGACTTCGTGCCGCGTCCCGAGTTCCTCCGGGAGACGGTCCCGTTCTTCGCGACGAGCGACGTCGCGTTCGTCCAGACGCCGCAGACGTACGGGAACCTGCACACCGTCATCTCCAAGGGCGCGGGCTACATGCAGGCCGTCTTCTACCGGTTCATCCAGCCGGGCCGGAACCGGTTCAACGCCGCGTTCTGCGTCGGCACCAACGTCATCTTCCGACGAGCCGCGATCGACTCCATCGGCGGGATCTACTCGGACTCCAAGTCCGAGGACGTGTGGACCTCCCTGATGCTGCACGAGAAGGGGTGGCGGACGATCTACATCCCGACCCCTCTCGCCGTCGGGGACACCCCGGAGACCGTCGAGGCGTACACCAAGCAGCAGCTGCGCTGGGCGACCGGCGGCTTCGAGATCATGTTCACGCACAACCCGCTGTCGCCGAAGCGGAACCTGACCATGGACCAGCGGCTGCAGTACACCGTCACCGCGACGCACTACCTGACCGGCATCGCGCCGCTCCTGCTGCTGCTGGTGCCGCCGCTGCAGATCTACTTCAACCTGACGCCGATGGACCTCACGATCACGCCCATGACGTGGGCCCTGTACTACGCCGGGTTCTACGTGCTGCAGATCGTCGTGGCGTTCTACACCCTCGGCTCGTTCCGCTGGCAGACCCTGCTGCTGGCCAGCGTCTCGTTCCCGATCTACGTGCGTGCCCTGCTCAACGCCATGTTCAAGCGCGAGCAGGTGTGGCACGTCACCGGCCGCAAGGGCGCCTACCGCTCACCCTTCGCGTTCGTGATGCCGCAGGTGCTCTTCTTCGAGTTCCTGCTCCTGACCACCGTGGTCGGCATCTGGAAGGACTTGAGCAACGGGTCGCTCAGCCTCGCGGTCGCGTGGAACGCGACCAACACCCTGATTCTTGGCAGCTTCCTCGTCGCCGCCTGGCGCGAGGGGCATCACGGCCGGCTCGAAGCCCGAGCCGCTCGTCGAACGGAGGTAACCGCATGACCTGGGGAAGCCGGATCCGGCTGGTGGTCGGCGTGCTGCTCGTGCTCGTCGTCGCCGCTGCCGCCACCTTCAAGCTCAACGAGACACGCGGGCACGTCGCCAGCGACTCCGCACAGATCATGGCCCGCACCTACACCGTGGGCACGCCATACGAAGGCCTCGTGGCAGAACAGAAGGTCGAGGTCGGGGACACCGTCCACAAGGGGGACCCACTGTTCGTCATCGACTCGAAATCACTGGACTACGACCGCTCGCACGGACTCGTCGGAGACTCGATCGAGGGCACCACGCTCGACCCGCAGGGTCGGCTCGTGATCCTCGCGGCGGGCGACGGCACCGTCACGGACGTCGCCACGACCGGCGGCAACTTCGTCCGCGGGTCTGACGCCCTTGCCACCGTCGAGCGGGCCAAGAGCCTGTACGTCGAGGCGCAGTACACGTTGTCCTCCACGCAGTACGCCCGCGTCCCGAACCACGCGACCGTCACGATCAAGCTGCCCGACCAGCACACGGTCACGGGTCACGTGTCCCGTGTGCAGGTCAAGACCGACGGCGGCAAGGCCCAGGCCGTGCTCACCGTGACGGCCAAGAACCTGGTCGACGGGTCCCGCAACGGACTCGTGGTCGCCGGCGCGCCGGTCCAGGCAGAGCTCCAGCTGCACAACGGTGGGGTGGTGACGACCGTCGCCGACCACGTCTCGGACTACCTGCACCATGCCTCGGACAACCTGCAGGGGGTGTTCGGATGAGGCGCGGACTCCTCATGACCGGTGCCCTGATCGTGGCGGCTGTCGTCGCCGGCGTCGCCGTGATGCTGACGGCGGGCAAGTCCTCGTCGACGGGTGGCGCCGATGCGGCGGCACCCACCGCGGACGCCGCGAGTCTGGTCGGCGCCGTACCGGAGAAGTCCGTCGCGAAGATCGACCCGGTGCGCCTCGCGCCGGGGGTCGTGCCGCCGACCAACCGCTGGTACAGCGGGCTGGTCTTCGGTGACCAGCCGCAGCCGGTGTTCGCGGAGCCGCTGTCGTTCGGCCTGACCGACTCCGGCTTCACCGTCGGGCTGCCCGACCCCACCGTCTCGGAGAAGACCATCGCGGCCCCGCACGTGCCCGCGCTGACGGTGGACCTCGGCGCGGCCAGCGCGCAGGTCAGCGCCGCCGACCCGGTCAGCGTCACCATCGCGCTGCTCGACGCCTCGGGCGCCACCCTGGGGCACGTGGTCCTCGCCGAGGGCTCGCCCTTCGTGAGCTTCACCGCGGAGACGGGCGTCACGGCCCGCACCACGGGCGGGACCTTCAGCGGCACCCCCGCCACGGCTCACGTCGGGAGCACCGACTGGGGTCTGGTGGGCGGGAGCACCCACAGCGGTACGACGACGCTGAAGAAGGGGCAGTCCGCGAGCTGGTACGCGCTGCCGCCCAAGGCGTCGAGCAAGGCCAAGGCGGCGCTCGCAGACGCCGCGGCGCACCCGGTGACGGGCGTCGACGTGGCGTACGGGGTGGACGGCAGCACCGCGCGCACCACCCTGACGTACCGCTCCGACGGGAAGGGCGCCTACGTCCTCATGCCCCACCAGCGCACCGGTGACCAGCCGAAGCGCACGGGCTGCGGCCTCGGGACGTACCCGAGCGTCTACGGCGATCTCGAGCTGTGCGCCGGCTCGACCCTCACGTCATACGCGCCGAAGGTCACGCCGACCGGGGCGTTCGACCTCGACGGCATCTCCGACGACGAGCGGGCGGCCATCGCGTCGGCCGTGACCGCGGACGTCGCCGCCACGCCGCCGTTCCCGTCGGACACCTACTTCGGTGGAAAGTCGCTCAACCGTGCGGCGACGCTCGTGGTGCTGGGCGAGAAGCTCGGCGTGGACGTCGCCGGCCCTGCGCAGCAAGACGGAGGACGCCCTGCGCGAGTGGACGCAACCCAAGGGCTGCGACAAGCGTGACGCCCGGTGCGTGGTGTACGACGACAAGGCCAAGTCGGCCATCGGCCTGACCCCGTCGTTCGGGTCGGACGAGCTCAACGACCACCACTTCCACTACGGCTACCTGCTGTCCGCCGCCGGGCTGCTCGTCCGACGGCGACCCGAAGCTGGCGTCGGACCTCGCACCGGTGATGAACCTGCTCGGCCAGGACATCGCTGCCGCGACGCCGAGCAAGCAGCTGCCGCAGCTGCGGTCCTTCGACCCGTACGCGGGCCACTCCTGGGCGTCCGGCACGTCACCGTTCGCGGACGGCAACAACCAGGAGTCCTCCTCGGAGGCCGTCAACGCGTGGAACGGGCTCGGTCTCTGGGCGAAGGCCTCGGGGCAGGACGCCCTGGCGACGGAGGCGACCTGGCTCGCGTCCACCGAGTCGTCGACCGCCCGGACGTACTGGACGGACCCGGACCTGCCGTCGGGCTTCGCCCACCACATCGTGTCGCTGAACTGGGGCGGCAAGCGCGACTACGCCACCTGGTTCAGCCCCGACCCCGCGGCGATCCTCGGCATCCAGCTGATCCCCATGGGACCGGTGCAACGGAACGTGGCCGACGGGGTGGACCCGCAGCAGATCCGCGACTCGGTGAAGGAGGCGTCACCCACCGGCTTCGGCGTGCAGTTCGGCGGGTACCTGCTCGAGTACCTGGCGCTGGCCGGTGCGGACGACGCGGCCACGGCGTGGAAGGACGCGCAGGCGCTGCCCGACGTCGCGATCGACGACGGGACGTCCCGAGCGGCCACGCTCGCGTTCATCGCGGCAGCCCGGGCCCACCCGGTCGGCTGACCGCTACAGCCCGAGCAGCTCGCGGACGGGCTCGACCCCGGAGAGCGTGACCTCCGGGCGCGGGCTGCTCGACCAGTCCGACCGGCTGAGCACGAAACGACGGCTCTCGACCGCGGCGCCCTCACGGGCGACGCGGTCGAGGCCGTTCTGCGTGTAGCCGATGCGTCGGGTGACGGCCTGCGATGCCGGGTTGTCGACGAACGCCGCGGTCGTCGCCACCTGTGCGCCGAGCCCCTCGAACAGCAGGTGCAGCATCATCCACCGCATCGTGGTGCCGAGGCCCTGTCCCTGGTGGCGACGCCCGAGCCACGACCCCGTCTCGGCGGTGCGGGTGACCGGGAAGTCCGTGGCGAAGGCTCCCTGCACGCCGAGCACCTCACCGCCGCGCACCAGCGCGAGCTCGAGCCGCCAGGCGTCCGGCTCGACGTTTCCCCGCACCGCCCACTGGTAGGCGAGCACCCGACGGGAGACCTCGCTCGGCGTGCCCTTGGACCAGGGTGAGTTGAACGGCAGGACGTCCGGGTCGTGGATCCCCTCTCCGGCCAGCGCCGCGAGCGCGACCAGCTTGGCGTCGTCGAGGAACTCCAGCGACAGGTCGCCGCAGGTCACGCGCAGGTCGGCAACCGGCCAGAGGGCAGAGAGGGAGGTCATCGGAGCAGGGTGTCGGCTGTGACCCCGGTCGGCAAGGCAAATCGCAGGGCGTCGAAATCCGCTCTGCGGGTGTCGGCGGGCCCGTCTAGGTTGGATCGTTGTGAGCGCCCGTCAGCCCCGTCATCTCCGCCACGCGGTCTGACCAAGCGGTTCGGGGACTTCACGGCGGTCGACGGGATCGACCTCGAGGTGCCGCCCGGAGAGTCCTTCGGGCTGCTCGGACCCAACGGCGCCGGCAAGTCGACCACGATGCGGATGATCGGCGCGGTCTCGGCGCGGACTGCCGGCGACCTCCGGGTGCTCGGCCGGGACCCCGACACGCACGGGCCGGAGATCCGTTCGCTGCTCGGCGTGGTGCCGCAGGAGGACAACCTCGACACCGAGCTGCGCGTGCGCGACAACCTCATCGTCTACGGCCGGTACTTCGGCATCCCGCGGGCCGTCGTGCGCAAGCGCGCCGACGAGCTGCTCGCGTTCGCGCAGCTGGAGGACAAGCGCGACGCGAAGGTCGACGACCTGTCGGGTGGCATGAAGCGCCGGCTGACCATCGCGCGGGCGCTCATCAACGAGCCGCGCATCCTCATGCTCGACGAGCCGACCACCGGCCTCGACCCGCAGGCCCGGCACGTGCTGTGGGACCGGCTCTTCCGACTGAAGGAACGCGGCACCACGCTCGTTCTGACCACGCACTACATGGACGAGGCGGAGCAGCTCTGCGACCGCATCGTCGTCGTCGACAAGGGTCGGATCATGGCCGAGGGCAGTCCGTCGCAGCTGATCCGCGCGTACTCGACGCGTGAGGTCGTCGAGCTGCGGTTCGGGTCGGAGCAGAACGCCTCCGCCGCCGCGCGCATGGACGGGCTCGTCGAGCGCCTCGAGCTGCTCCCCGACCGGGTGCTGCTGTACACCGACGACGGCGAGGCGGTCCTGGAGCGCGTGGCGCACCTCGGGCTGCGCCCGACGACGAGCCTGGTCCGACGCTCCAGCCTCGAGGACGTGTTCCTGCGGCTGACCGGACGGAGCCTGATCGAATGACGGTCCTGACCGACACCAGGGCCCGCCGGTTCGGCGCCTGGTACGTGGCCGAGCACCAGCTGCGCGGCATGAGGGCGTACGGCTGGACGATCGTCATGAGCGGCATCGGCAGCCCGGTGCTGTACCTGCTCGGTATCGGGCTCGGGCTGGCGACGTTCCTCGACCAGCCGGTGGCCGACGGTGCGAACGGCCCGGTCAGCTACCTGTACTTCGTCGCGCCGGCGCTCCTTGCGACCGCCGGGGTGACGGTGGCAGCCGACGAGTTCCAGTACGCCGTGATGGCCGGGTTCAAGTGGCGCCGGATCTTCTGGGGCATGAACGCGTCCCCGGTGGAGCCTGGGCAGGTCGCCACCGGCCTGATCCTGGCGGTCTTCTTCCGGATGATCTTCACGACGACGGCGTACTACGTGCTCATGGTGGCGTTCGGCGCGGTCGGCGACCCGTGGGGTGCGGCGTGGATGCCGTTGGTCGGCGTCCTGGGCGGCATGGCGTTCGGGTTGCCGCTCATGGCGTACGCCGCCTCGATAACGGAGGACAAGGGGCAGTTCGCGCTGGTCAACCGGTTCATCTTCACGCCGATGTTCCTGTTCTCGGGCACGTTCTTCCCGCTGGGGACCCTGCCCGGCTGGCTCCAGTGGGTCGGCTGGGTGTCGCCGCTGTGGCACGCCAGCGAGATCGGCAGGTCGTTGTCCTACGGCCTGCCACCGGGGAGCTGGCCGGTCGGCTGGCACTACGCGGTGCTCGTGGCGTACGCGGTGACGGGCTGGGTGCTGGCGCACCGGGTGTTCCGACGGAGGCTGCGCTGATGGCGGTCGAGGTCGAGGTCACTCGGAGGCCGGGCAGCGTCGGTGCGCTGTACGCCCGCAACGCGCGGTCCGTGCTCGCGCGCGGGCTGCTGGCGACGCGCAGCACGATGTGGCCGGTCATGCTGTCGGGCTTCTTCGAGCCGGTGTTCTACCTGTTCGCGATGGGCGTCGGGCTCGGCACGTACATCGGTGACGTCGCCCTGCCCTCGGGCGGGTCCGTCTCGTACGCCGCCTACATCGCCCCCGCGCTGCTGGCCGTCAGCGCGATGAACGGCGCGGTGTACGACTCCACGTGGAACGTCTTCTTCAAGATGCACTACGGCAAGCTGTACGACGCGATGCTCACCACGTCGCTGGGACCGCTGGACGTCGCGTTCGGGGAGATCCTCAACGCGCTGCTGCGCGGAGGTGCCTACGCGATCGGGTTCCTGACGGTGATGCAGTTCATGGGCCTGAACCTCGCCTGGTCGGCCGTGCTCGCGGTCCCGGCGGTGCTGCTCGTGGCCTTCGGGTTCGCCAGCCTCGGGATGGCCGTGACCAGCTACCTGCGGACGATCCAGCAGATGGACTGGATCAACTTCGTGATGCTCCCGATGTTCCTGTTCTCCGCGACCTTCTACCCCGTGACCGTCTACCCGGGCTGGCTGCAGGGCATCGTCAAGGCGCTCCCCCTCTACCAGGCCGTCGAGCTCGTGCGCGGCCTGACGCTGGGGGTGCTCGACCCGCAGATGCTGAACCACGTCGCGTACTTCGTCGTGATGATCCTGCTCGGCCTGACCTTCACCACCCGACGGCTCCGGGCGATGTTCCTCGCCTGATGGACCTCCCGGCGTGACACCGAGCCCCCTCGTTAGGATCGACCAGTGATCGGGATCATCGACTACCGCACCGGGAACTCGCAGAGCGTCGCGTACGCGCTCGGGCACCTCGGCGTCCCGCACAAGCTCGTCGCCACGCCGTCGGAGTGCGACGACGTCGACAAGTACGTGCTGCCGGGGGTCGGATCCGCCGGCGTGACCATGGAGTCGCTGGCGCACGACGGCTGGGTGGGGCACCTGACCGACAAGGTCGTCGGCGAGGGTGTCGGCTTCCTGGGCGTGTGCGTGGGGCTGCAGGTCCTGTTCGAGCACAGCGCCGAGGACGACCAGGAGTGCCTGGGCTGGATCAAGGGCACGGTGCAGCAGTTCGACAACACCGAGGTCCGGGTCCCGCACATGGGCTGGAACACGGTCGAGGTGCGCGGCGACCACCCGCTCAGCACAGCGTTCACGCCCGGCGGGTTACTACTACTTCGTCAACTCCTACTACGCGGTCCCGACCGACCCGGCGGCGCTCGTCGGCGTGACCACCTACGGGCAGCCGTTCGCCGCCGCGGTCGCGCAGGGCAACATCATGGCGACGCAGTTCCACACCGAGAAGAGCGCCCGCGCCGGTCTGCAGGTGCTCAAGGCCTTCTGCGACCTGGAGGTCCCCGTTGCTGGCTAACCGGCTGATCGCCTGCTTCGACGTCAAGGACGGGCGCGTCACCAAGGCCCAGCAGTTCCAGGACAACATCGACGTCGGCGACCCCGCCGAGCTGGCGGACCGGCTCTACCGGGACGACGTCGACGAGATCGTCACCTACGACATCATGGCGAGCGCGCAGAAGCGCCAGATCGACCTCGACATGGTCCGCCGGATCGCGCACCGCACGTTCGTGCCGCTGACCGTGGGCGGCGGCATCCGCTCGCTCGAGGACATGCACCTCGTGCTGCGGGCCGGTGCCGAGAAGATCAGCATCGACTCGATGGCGGTGCGCAAGCCCGAGATCATCACGCAGGGCTCCAAGGAGTTCGGCAGGCAGTGCATCGTGCTGAGCATGCAGGTCAAGCGCGTGGAGAAGACCGCGAGCATCCCCAGCGGCTACGAGATCGCGATCGACGGCGCCCGCACGTTCACGGGGATGGACGCGGTCGAGTGGGCCCGTCGCGGGCAGGACCTCGGGGCCGGCGAGATCGTCGTGAACAGCATCGACCGCGACGGCACGGGCGAGGGGTACGACCTCGAGATCACCGGTCTGATCACCGACGCGGTCTCGCTGCCGGTGATCGCCTCCGGAGGAGCCGGCCGGATCAGCCACGTGAGCGACGCGTTCGCCATCGGTGCCACGGGCGCCATCGTCAGCTCGATGCTCTACTCGCCCCGGGTCGAGCACAACCTGACCGTCGAGGAGATGAAGGCGCAGCTCGGCGAGATGGGCGAGCGCGTCCGGCCGGTGCACAGCGCCTGACGCGCGCGGCACCTCTCAGGCACAGAACGACCCCCGGTCCGACGGATCCGGGGGTCGTTCTGTCGTCCGGGCTCAGAGCCCGTCGGTGCCCTCCGACGGGCTGGACTCCGGCGTCGCGGGCAAGGTGGTCTCCTCCGAGACGTCCGCGGTGGCCGGTGCGGCGGGCTTCGAGCGACGCGTGACCTTCTTGGTCGCGTCGGTCACCTTCTCCGTCAGGTCCTCGGTGGCGTCGCTCACCTTCTCGGTGAGGGAGCCCGCAGCGTCGCTCACCTTCTCGCTGAGGGAGCCGGCGGCGTCGCTGACCTTGCCGGCGGCCTTGCGGGCACCGGCGACCGCGGATCCCGCGGCCTCGCCGACGGCGTCGGCTGCGTCAGCCACCCGGCCGTGCACGTCCGTCGACTCGACCGGCTCCCAGGGCTCCGCCCACGGGTCGACCGTCGAGCGGGAGCGGCTCCAGGCGGCCACGCCTGCGCCGATGGCGACGAGCGCGGTGACCAGCCAGAAGACCTTGGCGCCGGTGTGCTTCTTCTTCGTCTGCTGCGCGGCCGCCGCTGCCACGGCAGCGCTCGCGACCGCGGCCTTGTCGGCGGCGATGTCGGCGGCCTTCTCGGCGAGCTCGCCCGCCTTGAACGCCGCCTGGTGCAGCGCCTCGACGACCTTGGGAAGCACGTCGTCGACGAGCTTCTCGTGGGCGTTGTCGATCGCCGGCCCGGCCGCGTCCGCGGCGGCCTCCACCTTGGGGGCGGCGGCCTTGAGCGACTCCTTGTACGCGTGCTCGAGGCGCGGCACGAGCCAGTCGACGAAGGCCTCCACCCGGGGAGCCGTCCAGTCCTTCGCCTGCACCGCCGCCTCGCTGGCCTTGCCGGCTGCGGCACTCGCGGTGCCCTTGGCCTGGCTTGCGGCGTCGGCGATCGCGGCACCCAGGTCGGCGGCCTGGTCCTTGATCTTCTCGGTATCGACGTCGATCTTCGGGCGGCTCTTGGTGAACGGCATGTCGGGCTCCCGGCTCGTCGGCTGCAGTGAGACCACCACTCTGCCACCGCGCGGGCGGGTGTGCAGGACCGCTGGCCTGCGCATCTGTGGTTCACAGCCGACCGGGTGGGCTCTGCGTGCCAGACTGAGCGCATGTTTGCGACCCTGCACACGACCGCCGGCGACATCCGGATCGAGCTCTACCCCAACCACGCGCCGAAGACCGTGGCCAACTTCGTGGGACTGTCCACGGGGACCCAGGCCTGGACGGACCCGAGCACCGGCGAGCAGCGCACCGACCCGCTCTACGCGGGCGTCGTGTTCCACCGCGTGATCGAGGGGTTCATGATCCAGGGCGGTGACCCCCTGGGCACCGGCCGCGGAGGCCCGGGCTACAACTTCGACGACGAGATCCACCCCGAGCTCACCTTCAGCGAGCCGTACCTGCTGGCGATGGCCAACGCGGGGAAGCGTCTCGACCCGGTCACCGGCAAGGTCGGTGGCACCAACGGCTCTCAGTTCTTCATCTCGGTCGGGGCCACCGACTGGCTCAACGGCAAGCACACGATCTTCGGCAAGGTCGCCGACGACGCGAGCCGTGCCGTCGTCGACAAGATCGCCACCACGCGGGTCCGGCCGGGCGACCGTCCGGTGGAGGACGTCGTCATCGAGTCCATCGACATCGAGGACTGAGACCGCCATCAGCGAGACCCTTCCGAACGGCGCGCCGGTCGCGCCGCCGGTCTGCCCGCGCCACCCCGACCGGGTGTCGTACGTGCGGTGCCAGCGGTGCGGCCGGCCGACGTGCCCCGAGTGTCAGCGGGCCGCGGCCGTCGGGATCCAGTGCGTCGACTGCGTCGCCGAGGCCGCTCGTGCCCTGCCGACGCAGCGCACCGCCCTCGGTGGAGTGATCCGGCCGGGGCGCCCGGTCGTGACGTTGACGCTCATCGGGCTCTGCGTCGTCAGCTTCGTGCTGCAGCTCGTGGTCCCGGGGTGGACGAATCGCTGGGCCTTCTCGCCGTACGCCGGGTACTACGAGCCGTGGCGGTTCCTGACCGCGGCGTTCCTGCACTCGACGACGCTGTACCTGCACATCGTCTTCAACATGGTGGCGCTGTGGTTCGTCGGGCCCATGCTCGAGCAGACCCTGGGACGGGTGAGGTACCTGACCCTGTACCTGCTGAGCGCCGTCGGCGGCTCGGTGGGGTTGGTGTTGCTGACGTCCAACCCCCACCTGCTGGCCGCGGATCCGTCCTTGATCGCACGGACGAGCCTCGTCCAGGCGAGCCTCGGTGCGTCGGGTGCGGTGTTCGGCCTCTTCGGGGCGGCTCTGGTCGTCACCCATCGCCTCGGCGGCGACTACCGCGGCATCATCGGACTCATCGTCGTCAACTTCGCGATCGGGTTCGTCGCAGCGAACGTCGCCTGGCAGGCGCACCTCGGGGGCCTCGTCACCGGCGGCGTGCTCGCGGCGGCCTACGCGTACGCACCCAAGGAGCGCCGGGCGCTCGTGGCGTTCGTCGCGCCGGTCGTCGTCGCCCTCGTCCTGTTCGTCGCGACGACTCTGAAGTACCGGTCGTTCGGCATCTTCTGAGCTGATCAGCCGAGTTACACGGCTGTAGTTATCCACAGACTTGTACACCCCTGGGGACGACGAAGGCGCCGCCCCCGCACGGGACGGCGCCTGTCGGACGGCGTGCGGCTCAGCGCCAGCGGGTCGTCATGCCGAAGCCGGCGATGATGAACGCGAAGCCGATCAGCAGGTTCCACTGGTGGATGCCGGGGATCGGGTACGCGGACTGCGTGAGATACGTGACCACGATCCACGCCAGCCCGACGAGCATCAGGCCCACCATGACCGGCATGAACCACGGCGGGTTGACCTTCGGCCCGGACGACTTCGCCGGCGGCGGGATGTACACGGCCTTCTTGCGTGAGCTCGACTCAGGCACGTCGGGGCCTCCTGTCCAACGGTGCGTGGCGTTCGGACCACGGGGAGACCGGACGGGTCACGTCGCGGTCGGCGGGCGGGCGATCATTGGTGCGTCGAGCCCCGCATCGTCACGGAGCCGGCACATCGTGACCTAGCGTAGTGGGCGCCAGCACGTCCATCTGCCGTGGACGCCCCGACGCCGCTCGCCCTCCCGCTCCAGGAGCCGACCATGACCGACCACCCGCACCGGGCCCGGCGCTTCCTCGCGCGCGGAACCCTGTCGGTGGCGCTCGTGCTGGCCCTGTCCGGGGCGCTGTTCGCCGCGAACGCCAAGCTCGCGCACGGGTCCGCCGAGCGGCGCCCGCAGGACCTCGCCGACCTGACCAGGGTCGAGGAGAAGCGGGTCGAGCGGCTCTCCACCGAGGTCGACGGTCTGCACGCGGACGTCACCGGCCTGACGACCCAGGAGAACGCCGAGGCCGGGACGCAGGTGGGTGAGCCGAGCGTGGGCTACCTGGTCGAGGGCGGGCTCGACCCCGGTGCAGGGCCCGGGTCTCACCGTCCGGCTGAACGACGCGCCCGCCGACTCGCCCCGTCGCGACGACGTCAGCCCGGACGTCCTCGTCGTGCACCAGCAGGACATCCAGGCCGTGATGAACGCGCTGTGGGCGGGCGGCGCCGAGGCCATGGAGATCATGGACCAGCGGATCATCTCGACCAGCGCCATCCACTGCGCCGGGAACGTGCTGCGGCTGCACGGCCGGATCTACTCCCCGCCCTACGACATCCGCGCGATCGGGGACCCCGACCGCCTCCGCCACGCGCTGTCCGCGTCGAGCGCGGTGCAGTCCTACGTGCGGGACGCCGAAGACGTGGGCCTCGGCTGGTCGGTGTCCGAGTCGAGCACGTCGTCGCCGCTCAAGCTCTCCGCCTACTCGGGTCCGACCGACCTGCAGGCCGCCGAGGTGCCCGCGGGCACCGAGATCCTCCCGGGTCTGGACGAGGCCGAGTCCCGCGAGCGGGACCAGTCGAGCCGCGCACGCGCACGCGCCACGGAAGCTCCGTGAGTCGCACCCGGAACGCGGTCTACAGCACGATCGGCGTGATCGGCGAGGTTCTCATCACCATCGGTGTGCTGCTGTTCGCCTTCCTCGTCTGGCAGCTGTGGTGGACCGACGTCGTGGGCAACCGCGCGCAGGCGCAGATCGTGGCCGAGCTCCCGTTCACACCGGTCCCGGCCCCCACCCCGTCGGGGACCACGACCGCCCAGGTGATCGCTCCACCCCGGCACGACGACCCCCCGGTGATGGCCGAACCGCCGCACGCGACCACGTTCGCGACGATCCAGGTACCCCGGTGGGACGGCGAGCCTGAGCGTCCGATCAGCCAGGGCACCGACCGCGCGACCGTGCTCGACGTCCTCGGCGTCGGCCACTACGAGGGCACCGCGATGCCCGGAGGCGTCGGCAACTTCTCGATCGCCGGCCACCGCACCACCTACGCCAAGCCGTTCAACCGGATCACCGAGCTGCAGGTGGGTGACCCGATCGTCATCCGGACCACGGACAACGCCTGGTACGTCTACCGCGTGACGTCCACGGAGATCGTCCCGCCCACCGACGTCCAGGTGATCGCGCCGGTGCCCGGCAAGCCCGGCGCGACCCCCACCGAGCGCATGATCACCCTGACCACCTGCCACCCGATGTTCTCGGCGCGCGAGCGGTACATCGTGCACGGGGTGCTGGACTACTGGGCGCCGACGGCGGACGGGACTCCCGCCGAGCTCGCCCCTGACGCATCATTGACGGAGGGCTGATGTACGGATGGCTCTGGCGACACCTCCCGGGACCTGTGGTGGTGCGCGTGCTGATCCTCGCGGTCGCCGCGTTCGCCGTCCTGGCGGTGTGCTTCGCGTGGGTGTTCCCCGCGCTGTCACCGCACATGCCGTTCAACGACACGACCGTAGGGACCTGAGATGACGCGCATCCTCGTGATCGACAACTACGACTCGTTCGTCTACACGATCGTCGGGTACCTCAACCAGCTGGGCGCCGAGACGGTCGTCGTGCGCAACGACGCGGTGCCGCCGGTCGCCGCGCGGACGGGTTACGACGGGGTACTCGTCTCGCCCGGTCCGGGCACGCCCGCCGAGGCCGGGTCCAGCATGCAGGTCATCCGCGACTGCGCGGCCGGCGGGACCCCCATGCTCGGTGTCTGCCTCGGTCACCAGGCGCTGGGCGAGGTGTTCGGTGGCGTCGTCACGCATGCGCCCGAGCTCATGCACGGCAAGACCAGCCAGATCGAGCACAAGGGTGAGGGCGTGCTCGCCGGTCTGCCCGATCCCTTCACCGCGACCCGGTACCACTCGCTCGCCGTCGTGAACGACACCGTGTCCGACGAGCTGGAGGTCACGGCGGTGGTGGCAGCCGACGAGCGCAGCATCATCATGGGCCTCCAGCACCGCACGCTGCCGCTCTACGGCGTGCAGTTCCACCCCGAGTCGGTGCTCACCGAGGGCGGGCACCGGCTGCTGGCCAACTGGCTGCAGATCTGCGGCGACGACGAGGCCGTCGCGCGTTCCGTCGGGCTGCACCCGCTCGTCCGGCTGTAGACGTCGCGCGGCGATCGACATGACGAAGGGGCCGTCCCACCGGACGGCCCCTTCGCTTCGCGTCAGGCCCCGGGCTTCGTGGGGCTCGGGGACGGCCGCCAGGCCGGCGGCGGTCGGGCCCTTCGAGACGTGGATGTCGATCTGCTGGTCGAACGGAACCTCGGTGCCCGTCGGCGGGTCGGTGCGCAGCACCTCGTCCTTCGGCTTGTCGGACGCCTCGTCGATCCGGTTGACGTTGTCCAGGCCGGCGGCGCTGAGCGCGGCGACCGCCTGGTCGTAGGTCATGCCGGCGACGTTGGGCACGGCGGCGGTGGTGGGCGCCACCGCGATCGACAGGTTGATGGTCCTGCCCTGCTTGACCAGCGTGCCGGGGGCCTGGTCCTGGGAGATGACGGTGCCCGGCGGCTTGTCGGCGGACGGGACCTCGGCCGTGTTGCCCGTCAGCTTCTGCGCGTTCAGCGTGTCGAGCGCCTGCTGCTTGGGCATGTTGGTGACGTCCGGGACCGCGACGTTGCCGGTGGAGACGAACAGGGTCACCGTGGCGCCGGCGGCGACCGTCGCGGCGGCGGCCGGGTCGGTCTTGGTGACCTGACCCTGCGGGAAGGCCGGGTTGTCATCCTGCTGGCGGGTCGGGTTCACCTGGAGGCCGAGTCCGGTGAGCGTGGTGACGGCCTGCTGCTCGGTCTGGCCGGCGACGTCCGGCACGGCGACCGAGCCCTTGCCCGTGGAGATCGTCGCGGTGACCTTGGATCCCTCGGGGGCCTGGGCACCCGCCGCCGGGTCGGTCTTGATGACCGCGCCCGCCGCCACGGTGTCGCTGGACTCCTTGACCGGGTCGCCCCACTGGAAGCCCTTGGCCGTGACCGCCGTCTTGGCGGCGGCCTCCTGCTGGTTCGTCACGTCGGGGACGGAGATCTGCTTGGGTGCGGCGTCGGGCTTGAGCAGCAGATAGAGGATCCCGCCGACCGCCAGGAGCGCGATCGCGATCAGGACCCACAGCCAGACCTTGCTGGCGCGCGACTCCTCGTCGTCGTCGGGCATGGCGGCCAGCGTGCCGGTCGACTGCCAGGGCGTCGCCGGGGGGATCGTCTGGGTGGTCGCGACCGGCGGGGCCATGAGCTGTGTCGACTCGGTGGCCGACCCGGCGAGGACGGCGGCGGCAGCCGCAGCGCCGACCGCGGGTGCGGTGACGACGCCCCCGCGCACGGCGGCCTCGAGGTCCGAGCGGAACTCTGCGGCCGACGAGTAGCGGGCGTCCCGCTCCTTCGCGAGCGCCTTGAGCGTGATCCGGTCGAGGGTGTCGGGCACGTCGGACGCGAACGAGCTGGGCACCGGCGCCGCCTCGCGGACGTGCTGGTAGGCCACGGCCACGGGCGAGTCGCCGATGAACGGCGGACGACCGGTGAGCAGCTCGAACAGCAGGCAGCCCGTGGAGTAGAGGTCGGAGCGGGCGTCGACGGTCTCGCCACGCGCCTGCTCCGGCGACAGGTACTGCGCGGTGCCGATGACGGCCTGCGTCTGCGTCATCGTCGCGGCCGAGTCGGCGACCGCGCGGGCGATGCCGAAGTCCATGACCTTGACGGCACCCGTCGGCGTGAGCATCACGTTGGCGGGCTTGATGTCGCGGTGCACGATGCCCGCGTGGTGCGAGTACTCGAGCGCGGAGAGCACCCCCGCGGCGATGTCGACGGCCTCCTCGATGGGCACGGCGTGCCCGTCGCGCAGGATGTCGCGCACCGTGTGGCCCTCGACGTACTCCATGACGATGAACGGCACGTGCGCGACGACGCCGGTCGGCTCGGTGAAGACGTCCTCGCCGGTGTCGTAGACCGACACGATCGCGGGGTGGTTCAGGGACGCGGCCGACTGGGCCTCGCGGCGGAACCTGTTCTGGAAGCTCGGGTCGCGGGCCAGGTCGGAGCGCAGGATCTTGATGGCCACCGTGCGACCGAGCCGGGTGTCGTGGCCGATGTGCACCTCGGCCATGCCACCACGCCCGATGAGCTCACCGACCTCGTACCGTCCGGCGAGGATCCGCGATCCGTCGTCCACCACTAGGCGTCCTCTGCTTCCGTTGATGCCGTGCCTGCGTCAGTTGCCACGGCGAGGTCGTACAGGTGGCGATGGGCACGGCCGTACGGGCCGATCATCGCATCCCCACCCCCGCCAGAAGCGTATCCGGCGGTGATCGGGCGCGGGTCGATGTGCCCCGGTGGTGCGCCTGCGACCACCACGGTCGAGCCCGCCGGCGGTGCCGTCCGCCTTGAGCATCGACTTCGCGGCGAGCGCCCCGAGCAGCGCGACGAGCACGAGGATCGAGCACGAGCACCGGCCACGACCACCGGTGCGACGTCCGCGTCGGGAGCGGTGCGGCGTGCGTCCGCCGGGGCGTCGCCGGCTCCTCGAGCCGCCGGGTGCGGCGTGGCGGGTAGGACGGCGGCGGTGCACGCGGGAGCGATGGGCGTCGCGGACGTCGCGAAGGTGTCGGGCGTGCGGGTCGGCTGCTCGACCACCATCGGCACACCGCTCGGGGGCGTGCGCGGCACCAGGGTGTCGAGCAGCGTCGCGAGCTCCTCGCCCGACTGCGGACGCTGGCCCGGCTCCTTGGACAGCAGGCTCAGGACGAGGTTCGCCAACGGCTTGTCCACGCTGGCGGGCAACGGCGGGACCGCGTTGTTGACGTGCGCGACGGCGATGTCGACGGCGGTGGGACCGGTGAACGGCCGGTGCCCCACGAGGGCCTCGTACGCGATGATCCCGAGCGAGTAGAGGTCGGACAGCGGTGTCGCCGGGTGCCCGACCGCCTGCTCGGGCGAGAGGTACTGCGCGGTCCCCATGACCATGCCGGTCGCGGTCATCGTCACCTGGTTGCGGGCCAGCGAGACGCCGAAGTCGGTGATCTTCACGCGGCCGCCGCGGCCGAGCAGGATGTTGCCCGGCTTGACGTCGCGGTGCACGACACCGGCGATGTGGGCCGCGTGCAGGCCGCGGGCCGTCTGCGCGAGGATCGGCAGAAGCCTCCTCGTCGACAGCACAGGCTCGCGCTCGAGGAGGTCGGACAGGGGCTCGCCGACCACGAGCTCCATGACGAGGAACCCGGAGCCGTCCTGCTCGCCGTAGTCGAACAGCTGCGCGATGTTCGGGTGCGACAGGGACGCCGAGTTGCGGGCCTCGGTGCGGAACCGCTCGAGGAACCCGCGGTCACCGGCGAACTCCGAGCGCAGCACCTTGACGGCGACCGGGCGGGCCAGGGCGTCGTCGTGCGCCTCCCACACCTCGCCCATTCCGCCGACCGCGATCTGCCGGACGAGCCGGTACCGCTCGCCGAGCGCGACGCCCGCAGCAGTCTTCATGAGCCGAGCACCGCCTCGATGACCGCCTTGGCGATCGGAGCGGCGACGTGTCCGCCCGTGGCCTCGTTCCCCAGGTTGCCGCCGTGCTCGACGAGGACCGCGACCGCGACCCTGGGGTTGTCGGCCGGTGCGAACGCGGTGAACCACGCGTGCGGCGGCTGGTCGGCCGTCGTCTGCGCGGTGCCGGTCTTGCCGGCCACCTGCACGCCGGGGATCTGCGCGGCCGTGCCGGTGCCGGACTGGACCACCCCGAGCATCATCTGTGTCAGCGCGGCGGCCGTGGCGGGCGAGATCGCCGTCGAGTAGAGGGTCGGCTTGGTCGTGGTGACGGTCGTGAGGTCCGCGGACCGCACCGCGTCCACGACGTACGGCGTCATCAGGCGGCCACCGTTGGCGATGGCCGCGGAGACCATCGCCATCTCCATCGGCGTCGCCTGCACGTTGTGCTGACCGATGGCCGACTGCGCCGTCTCCGGCGCGTTCAGGTCGTTCGGGAAGACGCTCGGGACGACGGTCATCGGGATCGTCTGGCCGGCGTCGTTGAACCCGAACTTCTCGGCCTGCGCCTGCAGGGCGTCGGCGCCGAGGTTCAGGCCGAGCTGCGCGAACGCCGTGTTGCACGAGACGCGCAGGGCGTCGGCGAGCGTGATCGGGTCGCTCCCGCACCCCTCGCCGCCGAAGTTGCTGATGGTCGCGGTGGTCTGCGGGAGGTCGAGCGCGAGCGGCGCCGGCAGGGTGGAGTCCGTCGTGTACTGCCCGCTCTCGAGGGCGGCGGCGGCGGTGATCAGCTTGAACGTCGACCCGGGCGCGTACCGCTCCTTGATCGCGTTGCTGCGCAGCGGGTTGCCCGGCGCCGCGTCGAGCGCCTGGTAGGCGGCGCTCGCGGCCGCGGTGTCGTGCGTCGCCAGCGTGTTCGGGTCGAAGCCGGGCGTGCTGGCCAGCGCGAGGATCTTGCCGGTGGACGGCTCGATCGCGACGACCGCGCCCTGCTGTCCGCCCAGACCGGCGACGGCCGCCGCCTGCGCGGCCGCGTTGATCGTCGTCTCGACCGCGGCTCCCTCCGGCTTGCGTCCGGTGATGAGGTCCCGGATCCGCGTGAAGAAGAGCCGGTCGCCCCTGCCCGTGAGCTCGGCGTTCGGCCGCCTGCTCCAGCTCGGACTTGCCGTTGACGATCGAGTAGAAGCCGGTGACCGCGGAGTACGTGGCCCCGTCGGCGTACTGCCGCTGGTAGCCGTAGGGGTCGTCGACGGGCGTCGAGGAGGCGATCGCCGTACCGCCGACCACGATGGGTCCGCGGGCGTTGCCGTACTCCCGGTAGAGGCCGCGCACGTTGCGGGAGTCGTTGTTCAGCTTGTCGGCCTGGACGTACTGCACCCAGGTCGCGCTGCCGATGAGGACGACGAACATGGCCATGACCACGGTGGCGAGCCGGCGCAGCGGGGTGTTCACGACTGCCTGCCGATGACTTCGGTGGGCTGGTCGCCGCCGCGGAGCACGGGCACGCCCGCGACGGGCGTGGCGACCCGCACGTTCGGCGCCGGCCGACGGGCCTCGTCGGAGATCCGCAGGAGCAGCGCGACGATGACCCAGTTGGCGACGAGCGACGAGCCGCCGTAGGCGATGAACGGCGTCACCAGCCCGGTCACGGGGATCACCCGCGTGACGCCGCCGACCACGACGAACGTCTGCAGCGCGACGATGAACGCCAGGCCGCCGGCCAGGAGCTTGCCGAACCCGTCGCGGACGCCGATCGCGGTGCGGAAGCCGCGCTGGGCCAGGATCAGGTAGCACATCAGGATCGCGATGAGGCCGGTCAGGCCGAGCTCCTCACCGAGCGACGCGACGATGAAGTCCGACTCCGCGAACGGCACCAGGTCCGGTCGTCCGTCGCCCCAGCCGGTGCCGAACAGCCCGCCGCTGGCCATCCCGAACAGGCCGCGGACCAGCTGGCCGGAGCCGCCGTACGCCTTGTCGAACACCGCGGGCTCGAACGCGTGCAGCCAGGCGTCGAACCGGGCGCCGACGTGCGCGAACGCCGTCGCGGCGAGCGCAGCGCCGGCGGTGAACAGCAGGAGGCCGATGACCACCCAGGACAGCCGTTCGGTGGCGAGATAGAGCATCGCGACGAACAGACCGAAGAAGAGCAGCGACGTGCCGAGGTCGCGCTCCAGGACGAGGACCGCGACCGAGGCGGCCCACACGATGAGGATCGGGCCGAGGTCCTGCGCCCGCGGCAGGTGCAGGCCGAGCACCTTGGGACCGGCCAGGGCGAGCGCGTCGCGGTGCGTGACCAGGTACCCGGCGAAGAAGATGGCGAACGCGATCTTGGCGAACTCGGCGGGCTGGAACCCCACGCCGCCGACGCGCACCCAGATCCGGGCGCCGTTGATGAGCACCCCGACGCCGGGCACCAGGGGCAGCAGGATCAGGGCAAGGCCGACGACACCGGCGGTGTAGGTGTAGCGGCGCAGCGTGCGGTGGTCCCGCAGCAGGACCAGCACCGCGGCCGCCAGGACCACGGAGATCGCGGTCCACACGAGCTGGCGGTCCGCGAACCCGTGGTCGCGACCGCGGGCCTCGTACGCGAAGTCGATCCGGTAGATCATCGCCAGCCCGATGCCGTTGAGCGCCACCGTGATGGGCAGGATCACGGGGTCGGCGTACGGCGCGCGCCAGCGCAGCACGAGGTGGATCCCGACCGCGAGCACCGCCATGCCGATCCCGTACTCGAGGACGTCGGGCGGCACCTTGTCCGTCGTCCCGATGCCGACCAGCACGTACGACGCGACGCCGATGACCAGCGCGAGCACGAGGAGCCCGAGCTCGACGCCGCGACCGGCCCGCACGCGGTGCGGTTGGACGGTCGCCATCAGCGCCTGCTCACCTGCATGATCACTCGCACGCTCACGAGCCCGTGTCGTCCTGCAGCATGTCGACCTGGGAGCGCGCGTCGTCGAGCGAGCCCGCCTGGATCGTCTGGAGCACGCGTGCGCGCAGGTACGCCGAGCGCAGGTCGTCGACGGCCGTGCCGGAGTGCTCGATGGGCGACGACAGGTCGATCGGGCCGAGGGTCTGCGGTACGCCGCGGAAGATGGTGATCTCGCCGTCGTCGACGCCCACGTAGTACTGCGTGTTGAGCCAAGCGATCGCTGCCCCGACTGCGCCGACCACCACGAGCACGCCGACGACCCAGGCGACCAGGACGCGCCAGCGGCGTCGCGGCGCGGGTTCCTCCTCGAGGTCCTCCTCGACCGCGACGGGCTCCTCGGTCTTGGTCAGGCTCGCCGCGCGTGCGGCCGGCCCGTCGTCCGCCGAGGTCGGGGCGTTGCGGGTCAGGGCTGCGGCGCCGACGACCGACGCGTGGGTCGTCGGGCCTTTGCCGTCCGCGACGTCGTCCAGCTCGACGACGTCGGCGAGCACGACGGTGATGTTGTCGCCGCCCCCCGCCCGCAGGGCGAGCTGGACGAGCCGGTCGGCACACGCGTCGACGTCGTCGATCGTCGCCATGGTCTCTTCGATGGTCTCCGCGCTGACGAACCCCGACAGGCCGTCGGAGCAGAGCAGCCACCGGTCGCCCGGTCGAGCCTCACGCACGGACAGGTCCGGCGCGACGTCCGGGTCGAAGTCGCCGAGCACGCGCATGACGACCGAGCGCTGCGGGTGCACCTCGGCCTCCTCGGCCGTGATCCGCCCGATGTCGACCAGGTGCTGCACGAAGGTGTGGTCCGTGGTGACCTGCGTCAGGACCTTGTCCCGCATGAGGTACCCGCGCGAGTCGCCCAGGTGCACCATCGCGAGCTTGTTGCCGGCCCGCAGGATCGCCAGCACCGTCGTCCCCATGCCCGTGAGCTCGGGGTCGGTCTCGCTGCGGTGGATGATCTCCTCGCGCGCCTCGGCGAGCGCCGCCTCGAGCTGGTCGAGGGCGTCGTCGGATCCGTGCGACTCCCCGTCCAGCGGCGCGAACGCGGCGACCGCCACCGACGACGCGACGTCGCCGCCGGCGTGACCGCCCATGCCGTCCGCGACCATGAGCAGGTGCGGCCCGGCATAGGCCGAGTCCTGGTTGTTGGAGCGCACGAGCCCGACGTCGGACCGTGCCGCATATCTCAGTGCGACGGTCACCGGTTACCTCTGCAGCTCGAGCACGCTCTGTCCCACGCGGACCGGTGTACCGGTCGGCAGCGGAGTCGGGGCCTCGACGCGCTGGTCCGCCACGAATGTCCCGTTCGTCGATCCGAGGTCCTCGACGAACCACTGGCCACCCTGCGGATAGATCCGTGCGTGCCTCGACGAGGAGTAGTCGTCGTCCAGGACGAGCGTGCAGCTGGGGGCGCGACCGAGCAGGACCGCCGACGACCCGAGCGGGATGATCGTGCCACGCAACGGCCCCTCGGTGACCACGAGCCGGCTGGGTCCACTCGATCGCGCCTGACGTGGCGGGGCTGGGGTCGGCTGAGCGGTCACGCCGGCGGGCTGCGGTGCGACGGTCTTGCGTCGACGGTCCGTGATCCGCGTGCCGTACAGGTCGCGGCGCAGCACCGCGATCGAGGTGAGCACGAGGATCCAGAGCAGCGCCAGGTACCCCAGCCGCAGCAGGGTGATCGTCAGCTCACTCATGCGCCGGCGTCACTCGTCCGGGTCCGGCTCGCCACCTGTCCAGAACAGGATCCGGGTGCGCCCGATGGTCAGCGTGTTGCCGTCCAGCAGAGTTGCAGCCGGGACCTGGTGGCCCTCGACGAAGAGTCCGTTGGTGGAACCCATGTCGCTCGCGACCACCCCGTCGGGTGTCACCTTGATCTCCAGGTGCCGCCGCGAGACGCCCGGGTCGTCGACGATGATGTCCGCCTCCGAGCCGCGGCCGATCACCGTGACCGGCCCGGTCAGGATGTAGCGCTGGCCGTCGATGTCGACCAGCGGGTGACGCGCGCTCGGTGTGGCCGTCGGTGCGGCGGGTGCCACGGCACCGCGCACCGTCGCGCTGACCACGCGGAAGCGGGCGGCCTCGAGCTCGGTGTCCTCGCTGAACCGCACGGTGACGGGTCCGACGAACGCGAACCGCTGGCTGGCGGCGTAGTCCGTGACGTTCGCGGCGAACTCGTCGGCGAGCGCCTCGGCGCCCCACGACTCCACCTGGTCGTAGTCCGCGGTGGCCAGCTCGATCGTGAACTCGTTCGGGCACCACGGTGCGGTCACGTCCCACCACGGCCGCCCTGTCGTCCACCTCGCGCCGCAGGGCGCTCGAGAGGTCGAGCGGCTTGAGCTCACTCTTGAAGGCCTTGGCGAACGCGTTGTTGACCACCCGCTCCACGCCGTTCTCGAACCGGTCGAGGATGCCCACGCCCACCTCCTTCTGGTCTCGTCGCTGACGCGTCGCTGCTGACCTGCGCACGCTCTCGCTCGATGGTATCCGGGCGGCGAGCGTCCGTGACTCCGATGGGGGCGCGTCTCCTCGTGCCGCTCGGTCGCTACCCCCGTTCGGGTGCGTCCCGCCACGGCCTGGCGGTCGCCCCTGCTAGCCGATCGCCGACGGAGTGTCGGCCTGCGTGTGGGGCTGTGGTGCACCACGGTCCGCACGCGCCCCGGCGGTCCGTCGGCGCTCTCTGCCGTGTTCGAGACGCCTGTGTCACCGTGCTAATGTTCTCCGGCGCGCGCGAGTGGCGGAACGGCAGACGCGCTGGCTTCAGGTGCCAGTGTCCGAAAGGGCGTGGGGGTTCAAATCCCCCCTCGCGCACAGATCCTTGGGAGATTTCCCAGGGAGACCGAGAGTCGGGGACCTCATGGTTCCCGACTCTTCGTCGTTCCACGGGGATCCTGGTGAGCCTTTCCGCCACGCGATCCGAGCCGAGCTCACCCACCGCGTCACTTGATCGTCCGTGATGGGCTGCGATCTCTCGATGACCCGCCGCCATGCACCGAGCGGCACGGAGCTGCCGCGGCGACCGCCCTCGGTTCGGGATGCGCCCGTCACGGTCGGGTGACACCGTTTTCCCAAGACATGGCTGCAGCAGCCGGCCCGTGCGATGCCTCGACGAAGAGGACCCGGCGTGGCTGTGACTTCCCACGGAGACCGCCCGCAGGTCGATCGCGACCGCGAATGGGGCGACGCGGCAGCCGGATCGAGCATCCGGCCTGTAGGGAAGGCGCCGAGCGAACCGGACGAGAAGTACCGCGACGCGCACGTCGTGTACGGCGTGGACGCGAAGGAGAACTGCACGGAGGGCGCGCCGCTGATCGCGGACGTCGTCGACGGCAGGTTCACGGCCGTGCCGCGCAGCGTCTTCGCCGCCGCGCCACACGCCGCAGCAGCGCAAGCGAGCCCGACCAACCAGCACGAGAGGGGACCCAGATGAGTGCACCCACAGCGCCGCCGCAGGCCGTGCGCAGCTTGATACCGGCACGGCTGGACCGGCTGCCGTGGACGAGGTTCCATTGGATGGTCGTCGTCGGCCTCGGGGTGTCGTGGATCCTCGACGGCCTCGAGATCCAGCTGGTGGCCAACGTCGGCTCGGTCCTCACCGAGCCGGAGAGCGGACTCGGGATCGCGCCCGCGCAGGTGGGCCTCCTGGCCTCCGCGTACCTGATCGGCCAGGTGGTCGGCGCTCTGGTGTTCGGGCGTCTGACCGACCGGCTCGGCCGGCGCCGCCTGTTCATCCTCACGCTCGTCATCTACCTGGTGGGCAGCGGGCTCGGCGGCCTGTCGTGGAACCTCGGTTCGTTCCTGGTGTTCCGGTTCATCGCGGGGCTCGGCATCGGCGGCGAGTACACCGCCATCAACTCCGCGATCGACGAGCTCATCCCGGCGCACTTCCGCGGCCGGGTCGACATCGCGGTCAACGGGACGTACTGGGCCGGCGCCCTGATCGGCTCGCTGGGTGCTCTGGTGCTGCTGAACCCGGACCTCGTGCCGATCTTCTGGGGCTGGCGCATCTGCTTCTTCATCGGGCCCATCCTCGGCCTGGTCATCATCTACATCCGGCGCCACATCCCCGAGAGCCCCCGCTGGCAGCTGACTCACGGGTACGCCGAGGAGGCCGAGGCGACGATCGACGGCATCGAGGAGACCGTCCGCGGGCAGGGTGTGGAGCTGCCGCCGGTGGACGAGGGCAAGTCCATCGAGGTCGTCCCGGAGAGGTCGATCGCCATCCTGCGCGTCGGCAAGCTCATGTTCACCGAGTACCGCCGCCGCGCGATCGCTGGGCGGCACGATGATGATCACGCAGTCGTTCCTCTACAACGCGATCTTCTTCAGCTACGCCCTGGTGCTGACCAACTTCTTCGACGTCCCGAGCGGGCGCGTCCCTGTCTACTTCATCCCGTTCGCGTTCGGGAACCTCTTGGGCCCCCTGCTGCTGGGCCACCTGTTCGACGTGTGGGGCCGCCGCAGGATGATCCTGCTGACCTACGGGTTGGCGTCGATCGTGCTCGCCGCGGCGGCGGTGCTGTTCTACGCGGGCCTGCTGACGGCCGTGACGCAGACCATCCTGTGGTGCATCTGCTTCTTCTTCGCCTCGGCCGGAGCGTCGTCGGCGTACCTGACCGTCAGCGAGATCTTCCCGCTCGAGCTGCGCGGGCAGGCGATCGCATTCTTCTTCTGCATCGCCCAGCTGTCGGGTGCCGCCGCCGCGTCGCTGTACGCCGCGCTCGTCGGCGAGGGGGACTCCCGGGGCCCGCTCGCCGTGGGCTACGCCCTGGGTGCCGCCTTCATGATGACGGGCGGCCTGGTGGCGTGGTTCATCGGGGTCGACGCCGAACGCAAGTCCCTCGAGGACGTCGCCGATCCCCTCACGTCCACCCGCCGCCGGGGCGCCGTCCGCGCGACGGGCGCGAGCGACAACATCCGCTGAGGGGCGCGGCAGTCGCGGGCGCCCGGCTCGGCGACGCGCACGTGCCTGCGTTACATGTCGACGCGGACCGTCTCGTCGACGACGTCCTGAGCAACCGCGTCGTCGACCGCGTCGGCTGGGGCGCTCGGCCGTCGTGGCACGCAGATCGCCGCGACGACTGCGAGCAACCCGGCGGCGGTGGCAGCCCAGAACAGGGCCGACGATCCTGCGACCACGGCGCCGGAGACCACGGACCGCACGACCGCGGGTAGGGCGGCGAGCGCATCGGGGGTGAGCGCGGTGACGTCGGGCTGCGCCTGCCCAGCGGGGACGTGGTCGGCGACGTAGCCCGAGAGCGTGCTGGAGAAGAGGGCACCGAACGCGCCGACCCCCACGGCGCCACCGATCATCCGCATGAACCCGGCGGCCCCGGTGGCCGCACCGACCTCGTCGGCCGCGGCGTTGTTCTGCACCAGCACCGTGGGCGTCTGGAAGAGCAGCCCGACGCCCACGCCGACGACGACCATGAACGCGGCGGTCACCCACGCGGACGTCCCGGCGTCCATCGTGGCCATCAGCGCGCTGCCGCCCGCAAGGAGCGCGGTCCCGGCGACCATCGCGGTGCGGAACCGCTCGGGACGGCTGGTCCACGCGCCGGTCGCGACGGCCGTGCCGATCGCCGGCAGGAGCATCGGCAGCAGCAGGAGCCCGCTGCTGCTCGCGGAACGGCCTTGCACGAGCTGCAGGTACAGCGGCAGGTAGTTCATCGTGCCGAGCATGATGGCGCCGGTCCCGAGGAAGACGACCACGAACGACGAGACCACGGCCCGGTTGCGGAACAGGCTGGGCGGCAGCACGGGGTGCTGGGCGCGACGCTCCACCACCACCAGCACGACGACGGCGACGGCCGCGACGAGCGCGGCACCGAGGACGTGCCACGAGGTCCACGCGTACTGGTGGCCGCCCCAGGTCACGGCGAGCACCACGCCGCTGCTCGCGACGGAGACCGCGAGGAGTCCTGCGACGTCGATCCGGCCGCCGCGCGCACGAACGGGCAGGTGCAGCAGGGTCGCGGCTCCGATGATCGACAGCGCGACGAGCGGCAGGTTGAGCAGGAAGATCCAGCGCCAGCCGAGGTGCTCGGTGATGACGCCGCCGACCCAGGGGCCGATGATCATCGAGACCGGCGCGATGGCCCCCATCAGTCCCATGACGCGGGAGCGGCGCTCGGGCGGGACGACATCGGCGATGACGGCGAGCAGCGTGGTGAACGTCATCCCGGCACCCAGGCCCTGCACGGCGCGGGAGGCGACGAGCTCCCCCATCGACGTGCTGATGCCCGACCCGAGCGACCCCACGAAGAAGGTGCCGAGCGCGGCCAGGAGCATGGCCCGACGACCGAACATGTCGCCGAGCCGGCCGGCCAGGACCGTGCCGATGGCCATCGTGAGCAGGAAGGCGGTGGCGATCCAGGCGATGCGGTCGAAGCCGCCGAGGTCCCCGGCGATCGTCGGGACGGCCGTCGCGGCGACGAGCCCGTCGAGCTGCACCGGAACGAGCGCGAGCACCAGGCTCACGATGATGAGCGGCAAGCGTGGCGCGGGCTCTTCGGTGGGTGGTGTGCTGGACATCGCTGACCTCCGCTTACTTGTCGACCGGCTAGTTTCCTTGTCGGTCGGCAGGTAACCACTGTTCCTAGCCGGTCGTCAAGTAGGCTTTCTCAGCGGGACCACAGGACGACGGACCACGGAGGCGCGAGTGCCACGCGACGGCAGCAGCACCAGGGCGACGATCCTGCACACGGCGATGCGGATGTTCGTCGAGCAGGGCTACGACCGGACGTCGCTGCGCGAGATCGCGGAGCACGTGGGTGTCACGAAGGCGGCGCTCTACTACCACTTCCGGACCAAGGAAGACATCGTGAGGGCCGGCATCGAGGACTTCACCGAGCAGCTCGACCAGGTCGTCACCGAGGTGGAGAAGCTGCCGCCGGGCGCCGGGCGCAGCACGGTATTCGTCGACGGGCTACTCGATCTCCTGCGCACCGACGGTGCCTACGCGCTCCGCTTCGGCCAGGCGAACCCCACGGTGCTCGGCCGTCAGGGCCAGCACGGACAGATCGACCTGCTCAAGCGGCTCATGGCTGCCCTGGCCGGGCCGGCGCCGGAACCCGAGGCCGCCCTGCGGGCCACGCTCGCCTACGGGGCGCTCATGCTCGGCGCGCTGGGCGGGCCCCTCATCGACCTCACAGGCGACGAGGAGGGCCTGCGCACCGCTGGCCGCTCGGTTGCGCTCGATCTGCTGGCGCCTCTGGAGGGCCACGCGCCTGAGTGACCCCGGGGCAATCGCATCAGCGAACGAGCGCGGGAGGCCCTCATCTGTCCCGGGTCGGCCCGATTCTCGACCCTCGGGGCAGTCCGACTGACGACCGTCGCTCGGTCACCATGAGCGAACCCGGTGACCTACGACGACGTCGACTCACATCACCAGCGGTGGTTCGAGTTCTTCATGCACAGCTGTCCGGTGCCACGGCAGTAGCTGCACTCGCCGGACCAACGCTTCTTTCCTGCGCCGTCGCACCTCGCGCAGATCTGTACAGCAGAGCTGCACTCGTCGCACTTTGTCATGTCTACCTCCGTTACTCCGTCGTCTCCAGCAAGCCCTCTATGGACCCGCACTGCAGACAACGGCACGTGTGGCGAAGGACTTGAGCATGGTTCGGTCGATCGGGCGGAGCAGAGTCGGACTCCTGGCCCGTGGCAGGCGGCGCGGGTAGCGTGCCGAGGGCGGCTGCGCACACCGGCGTGCGCGGTCCCGGGGCGAGGAGGCTCTCGTGGCGATCACCAGTCCGTACCCCGACGTCGAGATCCCGGACCTGTCGGTCTTCGACTACGTCCTGGGAACCCTGTCGCCCGACGAGGTGCGCGCGGTAGCGGTGGTCGACGGCGGCACCGCCCTGACGTACGGCGACCTGGTGAACCAGGTGCTGCGCGTCGCCGGCGCGCTCGCGGCGCGCGGCGTGCGGCCGGGCGACGTCGTCGCGCTGCACGCGCCCAACTCGGCGGCGTTCGTGGCGCTGTTCCACGGCATCCTGCGCGCGGGCGCGACCGTGACCACCGTCAACTCGCTGTACACCGCGGAGGACATCGACCGGCAGCTCGCCGACTCGGGGGCGTCCTTCGTCGTGACGGTCTCCGTGCTGCGGGAGGCGATGCTCGCCGGCCGCGCGCGCGGCGGGGATCGACGGACGACCAGATCGTCGTGGCCGACGGTGTCGACGGGTTCACCTCGTTCGCCGACCTGCTCGCGGAGGCGCGTGACGCCCCGCACGTGACGATCGATCCCGCGACGCACCTGGCCGTGCTCCCGTACTCGTCGGGGACCACCGGCCTGGCCAAGGGCGTCATGCTCACCCACCGCAACCTCGTCGCCAACGTCGCGCAGTCGCGGCGGCTCATCCGCCTGGACCCGGACGACGTGGTCGCGGCCGTGCTGCCGTTCTTCCACATCTACGGCATGACGGTGCTGCTCAACCTGTCGCTGCGCGCGCGGGCGCGGCTGGTCACCCTCGCCCGGTTCGACCTGGCGCAGTTCCTGGCGACCGTCGCAGGAGCAGCGCTGCACCTACCTGTTCATCGCGCCGCCCATCGCGGTCGCGCTGGCCAAGCACCCGGCCGTCGCCGAGCACGACCTGTCGAGCGTGCACACGATCCTGTCCGGAGCCGCGCCGCTCGACGGTGCGCTGGCGGACGCGGTCGCCGAGCGGCTCGGGTGCCGGGTGGTGCAGGGCTACGGGATGACCGAGATGAGCCCGGTGTCGCACGCCGTGCCCGCCGACCGCGACGACCTGCCGCGCGGCTCGATCGGCGTGCTCGCTGCCGAACATGGTGTGCCGGGTGATCGACCCCGGTGACGGCCACGACATCGACGTACCGCCGACCGGTCGGAGCGAGCCGGGCGAGCTGTGGTGCCAGGGTCCCAACGTGATGGTCGGGTACCTCGGTGACGACGAGGCGACCGCGGCGACCCTGGACGCGGACGGCTTCCTGCACACCGGCGACCTCGTGACGGTGGACGCGAGCGGTGCGTTCTACGTGGTCGACCGGCTCAAGGAGCTGATCAAGTACCACGGCTACCAGGTGCCGCCCGCGGAGCTCGAGGCGCTCCTGCTCACCCACCCGGACGTGCAGGACGCCGCCGTGATCGGCGTCGCCGACGACGACGGGCAGGAGACGCCGAAGGCCTTCGTCGTGCGTCGCTCGCGAGCTCGACGCCGACGCCCTGATGGCGTGGGTGGCCGAGCGGGTCGCCCCGCACAAGAAGGTCCGGCAGGTCGAGTTCGTCGACGCCATCCCGAAGTCCTCGTCGGGAAAGATCCTGCGCAAGGACCTCCGCGCTCGAGCGGCACGGTCCTAGCGCGGTGGCCCGCCGTCGGCAGCGGGCGCAGCGAACCGAGCGTGCCAGGGCTGCCTGGATCCGCACGTGGCGTCTCCAGGAACGCGCGCTCGTCGAGCCGCTTGCGGCGCAGCCAGCCGGTGACCTCGTCGTTGCACTTGCTCGCGTTGCACGAGCCGCACGCGGGCGCGATGTTGTCGAGCGTGTAGCGGCCACCTCGCGAGATCGGCAGCACGCAGTCACGCTGCAGCGGCACGTCGATCGCGCCGCAGTACGCGCAGCCGCCCCAGGCGCGGTGAGCGCCGGCCCACTGCTCGGTGCTGAGGTCGTGCTCGACGGCCGCCATCCGTCGCTTGCGCCGCTGGGCGTAGCGGGCCTGGCGGCTCCGAGGGGCGGGCATGCCGCCAGGGTAGACACCCGCCGGGGCGCGGACCGGTCCGCGCGTCCGACCGCTGACGCAGACCGGAAGTGGACGTCAGGAAGGACTTCGACGCCTACCAGCGGTGGCCGTTCCGGTTCCTCACTGCCGGACCAGCAGTCCTGTGGTCACGGTCACGGTGACCCCGGCAGTCGCTGGCATTCACCGGTCCAACGCTTCTTGCCCGCACCGTCGCACTTCAGACAGATCTGCACCGCAGAGCTGCACTCGTCACACTTCGTCATGTCAACTCCCGCTACAGCGTCGTAACCCGCGCTCCCCGATGGATCCGCACTGGAGTCAACGGCACGTAGGACAGGCGACTTGAGCCCGTCGGAACGGCGCAGTGGGCCGCCGGGTCCCGGTCGTGGCCGGTCAGTCGACGGGCGCGTGCCGGTCGAGGAACCGGTAGACCTCGGTGGTGTCGACGCCCGGGAAGACCCCGACCGGCAGCGCGGCGAGCAGGGACGCGTGCGGGCGGGCGCTGGGCCAGGCCTTGTCGGACCACCGCTGCGTGAGCTCGCTCGGCGGCTGCCGGCAGCACATCGGGTCGGGGCAGCGGGACGCCGACCGCTCCGTGGTCTCGCGCCCACGGAACCAGCGCACGTGCGCGAACGGCACGCCGACGCTCACGGAGAACGCGCCCTGCGACGACGGCTGCACGCGGGACGTGCACCAGTACGTTCCCGACGAGGTGTCGGTGTACTGGTAGTACGGCGAGAACCGGTCGGCGAGCGTGAACACGACGCGGCCGTCCACTGCCGGCAGACGGGCTGCCCCTCGATCGCTCCCAGCGCGTCCGACGGGAACACCACGCCGTCGTTCTCGTACGCCTTGTGCAGGGTGCCGCCCTCGTGGACCTTCATGAAGTGCACCGGCACGCCCAGGTGGCGCGTCGCCAGGTTGGTGAACCGGTGCGCGGCCGTCTCGTAGGGCACGGCGAAGGCGTCGCGAAGGTCCTCGACGGACAGCCGGCGCTCGGCCTTGGCCTCCTGCAGGAACGCCGCCGCACCCTCCTCGGGCAGCATCAGGGCCGCCGCCAGGTAGTTGGCCTCGACGCGCTGGCGCAGGAAGTCGCCGTAGTCGCGGGGCTCCGCGTGGCCGAGCACGTGGCTCGCGATCGCCTGCAGGAGCGGTGATCGCGCGTCGCTGACGCCGGGGTTGCCCTGCGGAAGGTAGATCCGCCGGTGGGCCAGGTCGGTCACCGTGCGGGTCGAGTGCGGCAGGTCGGTCACGTAGTGCAGACCGAAGCCGAGGTGCGCCGCGATGTCCGCGGTGCCCCGCTGCGAGAGCGGCCCGCCGGGGTGGTCGATCGCGGCGAGCAGGCGGCGCGCGTGCTCCTCGAGCTCGGGGAAGTAGTTGTCCTGCGCCCGCATCCGCGCCCGCAGCTCGGCGTTCGCGCGTCGGGCCTCCTCCGGCGTCGCGGCGTTCTCCGTCAGCAGCCGCTGCACCTCGGCCTGGAGCCTGACCAGCGCCTCGAGGGCGTCGGCGGGGAGCGTCCGGCCGACCTTGACCGTGGGCACACCGAGCGACGCGAACAGCGGACCGCGCTGCGCCCGCTCGAGCTCGACCTCCAGCGCGGCCCGTCGCGTCGGCGGCTCGGTGCGCAGCAGCTCGGCGAGCGGCACGTCCAGAGCCTCGGCGACCTGCGCGAGCAGCGAGAGCTTCGGTTCGCGGTGCCCGTTCTCGAGCATCGACACCTGCGAGGCGGCCCGGCCGATGGCGTGGCCGAGGTCGTCGAGGGTCATGTTGCGGCTCGTGCGCAGGTGCCGGATCCGTCGTCCCAGCACGAGGGTGTCGAGGCCGCCGTCGGTCGTCGTCGTCATGCCGTCCACGATCTCCCGGCCCTCACCCTTCTGTCCAGGAGAAGGATCGCGGTTCTTCTGCTGCATTCGCGGGGGAAGAACGACACGGCACCAGCGAATGTTGAGGTCAGGCCGAACAGCCGAGAAGAACCACGAAAGATGGAGGAACGATGAGCACCACCCACGGCGACCAGATCCAGACTGCTGACGAGCTGGAGGCGAGCTGGGCCCTCGACCCGCGCTGGGCGGGCATCGAGCGGGTCCACTCGGCGCAGGACGTCGTCGCGCTGCGGGGCTCGGTCCGCGAGGAGAGCACGCTCGCCCTGCGCGGCGCCGACCGTCTGTGGCAGCTGCTGCACAGCCGCACGCTCCTGCCGGCGCTCGGTGCCCTCACCGGCAACCAGGCGGTCCAGCAGGTCCGCGCCGGGCTCGAGGCCATCTACCTGTCGGGCTGGCAGGTGGCGGCCGACGCCAACCAGGCGGGCCAGACCTACCCCGACCAGTCGCTGTACCCGGTCAGCTCCGTGCCGGCCGTCGTGCGTCGGATCAACAACGCCCTGCTGCGGGCCGACCAGATCGACTTCGCCGAGACCGGCCACCGGACCCGCGAGTGGCTCGCGCCGATCGTCGCCGACGCCGAGGCGGGCTTCGGGGGACCCCTGAACGCCTACGAGCTGATGCACGCGATGATCGCGGCGGGTGCGGCGGGCGTGCACTGGGAGGACCAGCTGGCCGCCGAGAAGAAGTGCGGCCACCTCGGTGGCAAGGTGCTCGTCCCCACGTCGCAGCACGTGCGCACCCTGTCCGCAGCGCGGCTCGCGGCGGACGTCGCCGGGGTCCCGTCGGTCATCGTCGCGCGGACCGACGCGCTGGGCGCGGACCTGCTGACCTCCGACGTCGATCCTCGTGACGAGCCGTTCCTCACCGGGGAGCGCACCGTCGAGGGCTACTACCGGGTGCGCAACGGCCTCGACCCGGTCGTCGCCCGCGCCGAGGCGTACGCGCCGCACTCCGACCTCATCTGGGTGGAGACGTCCACGCCGGACGTCGCGCTGGCCATCGAGTTCGCGGAGCGGATCCACGACCGGTTCCCGGGCAAGCTGCTGGCGTACAACTGCTCGCCGTCGTTCCACTGGCGCTCGCAGCTGGACGACGCGCAGATCGCCCGGTTCCAGCGCGAGCTCGCGGGGCACGGCTACGTCTTCCAGTTCATCACCCTGGCCGGGTTCCACGCCCTGAACCACTCGATGTTCGACCTCGCCCAGGGCTACGCCCAGCGTGGGATGAGCGCGTACGTCGAGCTGCAGGAGGCCGAGATCGCCTCCGAGAAGGCCGGCTACACGGCCACGCGCCACCAGCGCGAGGTCGGCACCGGCTACTTCGACCGCGTCGCCACCGCGATCTCCCCGCAGAGCGCCACCCTCGCGCTCGCCGGGTCCACCGAGACTGCCCAGTTCACGCACTGAGGAGAGGAACCATGACCCTCACCACGTCCACCCTGACCAGACCCCAGACGACCGTCGTCGGCCCGCACGTGCCCGGTTCCGAGGAGATCCTCACCGACGAGGCCCTCGACTTCCTCACGGACCTGCACGCGCACTTCGCCGGCCGCCGCCAGGACCTGCTGCTCGGCCGGCAGAACCGCCGTCGGCGCATCTCCAACGGCGCCGACCTTGACTTCCTGCCGCTCACGGCCCACATCCGTGCCGACCCGTCCTGGCGGGTGGCCGGTCCCGGCCCCGGGCTCGAGGACCGCCGGGTCGAGATCACCGGACCGACCGACCGCAAGATGACCGTCAACGCCCTGAACTCGGGCGCCAAGGTCTGGCTCGCTGACCTCGAGGACGCCACGAGCCCGACGTGGACCAACATCGTCGGCGGCCAGCACTCCCTGTTCGACGCCGTCCGCGGCCAGGTCGACTTCACCAGCCCCGAGGGCAAGGAGTACCGGGTCGGGGAGCAGACGCCGACCATCGTCATGCGACCCCGCGGCTGGCACCTGACCGAGAAGCACCTCGAGTTCACGGACCGCACCGGGCAGACCTGTCCCTCGTCGGCGAGCCTGGTCGACGCCGGGCTGTACCTGTTCCACAACGCCCACGCGCTCGTCGCCGCCGGCCGCGGGCCGTACCTCTACCTGCCCAAGCTCGAGGGGCACCTGGAGGCGCGGCTGTGGGACGAGGTGTTCCGCTACACCGAGACCTACCTGGGTCTGCGGTACGGCACGATCCGCGCGACCGTCCTCATCGAGACCATCACGGCCGCCTTCGAGATGGAGGAGATCCTCTACGAGCTGCGCGACCACTGTGCCGGGCTGAACGCGGGACGCTGGGACTACATCTTCAGCGTCATCAAGAACTTCCGTGCCCGGGGTTCCCGCTTCGTCCTGCCCGACCGGTCGGCGATCACCATGACCGTCCCGTTCATGAAGGCGTACACCGAGCTGCTCGTCGCCACGTGCCACAAGCGCGGGGCGCAGGCCATCGGCGGGATGAGCGCGTTCATCCCGGACCGTCGCGACCCGGAGGTCACCGAGAAGGCGATCGCCCAGGTCACCGCCGACAAGCAACGGGAGGCCGGGCAGGGCTACGACGGCACCTGGGTGGCGCACCCCGACCTCGTGCCGGTCGCCCGGGCGGTCTTCGACGCCGCCCTCGGTGACCGCGTCGACCAGCGGCACGTGCTGCGCCGGACGTCCACGTGACCGCGGCGCGACCTGCTCGACACCGCGTCGGCCGGCGGCGGCGAGCCGGGTGCCGTCACGGACGCGGGCCTGCGGGGGAACGTCTCGGTCGCCGTCCGGTACCTCGAGGCGTGGCTGCGCGGCATCGGGGCCGTGGCGATCGACCACCTCATGGAGGACGCCGCGACGGCCGAGATCGCGCGCTCGCAGGTGTGGCAGTGGGTGCACCACGGCGGTCGTCACCGCGGAGGGCACCCGCATCGACACCGACCGGGTCCGTGCCGTGCTGCTCGCGGTGCTGTCCGACCTGCCGCGGCAGCCGGGCGACCGGTACGACGACGCGGCCGACCTGTTCCGGCAGGTCGCGCTGGCCGAGGACTTCCCGACGTTCCTCACGGTGCCGGCGTACACGCAGTTCCTGGTGACCCGCGGCTGAGGTCGCGCGCCCTCCGGCGCCGTGACCGGACGCCTCGGCCTCGAGACCGGCACGCACGCGAGACCGCCAGGTGCTGCCCCTTTCCAGCGGCCGCCACTGATCGATACGGTCGGGCCACGCCGTTCCGAGGCTCCCGCACGGCCGGCACCTGCGGCTTCGTGTCGCCGGAGAGTCGCCAGAGGGGTGTTGCGTGACCGCACCGCACAAGGTGTCGTTCGACGAGTGTCCGGCGTGGTCGCGGTGCTGCTGGCCGTGCTGCTGGTGGCGTCGTGCGGCGGCGAGAACCGTCCGAACCCGACGCCGCACCCGCACGCTGCCGTCACCGACGTTCACGATCCCGTCGCTACCGACGCCGACCGTGACGGTCCCGTCGCTGCCGACGCCCACCCCCACGCTGCCGACGCGCCCGACGCATCCACGCCCAGCAGACGCCGACCCCACGCCGACCCCGACACCCACGCCGACCGCCGACGCCCACGCCGACCCCGGTGCCGACCCAGACGGCCGTCGCTCCCGTGCCCACCCCGACGCCCAGCACCCCACCGACACCCACGCCCACTCCCACGCCCACCGCGACACCGACGCCGACCCCGTCGGAGTCACGCCGTCGCCGTCCCCGTCCGCCGAGGACGCCGCCACGGCCGAGGACGACGGTACCCCCGCGTGGGTGTGGTGGGTGCTCGGTCTGCTGGTGGTCGGCGCAGGCGTCGGCATCCCGCTCATCGTCCGAGCACGTCGCCGGCGGCTCTGACGCCGGCCCCGTCGATACTGTGGCCAGGTCGTCGTCCCGCCCTGGCCGCCCGAGGTGGTCGTCACGTGAGGAGAGAGCGTCATGGCCAACGTGGCCCTGCGGTGCACCGACCCGGCGTGCGCCGCACAAGGCAAGGTCCAGACGACCAAGACGTGTGCGGTGTGCGGCAAGCCGACGACGTGGAGCGTCCTGCGTGTCCCACCTGCGGGCCAGCCGCGCCGATCGGTCCGATCTACACCATGCCGATGCCGCTGAAGGACGCACCCGCGCCGACGCCCGGCGTCTCAGACCCGCACCTGCACCAACGCGAAGCTGCGCGCGCTACCACCTCGCGCAGGACGACCCGTTCTGCGGTGCCTGCGGGACACGCGACCGTCGTCGCCACGACCCGGTAGGCACACCGGCGCCCGCGGAACGGACCGTGGACCGGTCGGTGGGGCTGAACGCCCTACCCTCTGGTCCATGACGGAGCCCCTCGCGGTCGACGACCAGACGCGCATCCGGCGCATGCCGGAGCGGCAGCGCACCGAGCGCGAGCAGCTGTACGCGATCCTCGACGCCGGCCTGGTCGCGCACGTCGCGTTCGTCCGGGACGGCCACCCGGTCGTCATCCCGTTCCTGTACGCCCGCGACGGCGACTCGCTCCTGCTGCACGGGTCGACCGGTGGCGGCCTGTTCCTGGAGCCCGAGGGCGTCGAGGTGTCGGTCGGGCGTCACGCACGTGGACGGGCTCGTGTTCGCGCGGTCGGTGTTCGACAGCTCGGCCAACTACCGCAGCGTCGTCGTCCACGGCCGTGCGGTCGCCGTGCCTGCCGACGAGAAGGAGGCGGCACTGCTCGTCGTCTCGGAGCACCTCATGCCGGGCCGGTGGGACGAGGTGCGTCCGTCGACCCGCAAGGAGCTTGCCGCGACCTCGATCCTGCGGATCGGCCTGGACCGCGCGAGCGTGAAGGTCCGGGCGTACGGCGCGTCCGAGGAGCCCGACGACGGGGAGGACCGCGCGGTGTGGGCGGGCGTGCTGCCGCTGTCGCTGGTGGCGGGGGTCGCCGGAGTCGCCGTCGGCCGACGTCGCCGTGCCCCCTCCGTGAAGGCTGCCGCAGCGAGATACGTCGATTCCGGTACCGTCCGCGTGTGACCAAGAGCCGCTGGATCGTCCTGATCGCGATCGACCTCGTCGTCCTCGCGGTGGGTCTGGCCCTGACGATCCCGACGGGAACAACACGGCCGCCGCGCTGCTCATCGTCGCGTTCGTCGTCGGACCCGCCGTGCTGATCATGACCAACCAGGGCATCGAGCGCACCAACCGCAGGCGCATGCGGGCCCTCGAGTCGACGCGTCCGGGCTGGTCGTTCGTCCCGTGCGTCACCGGCCCGACCCAGGAATCCTTCCTGAAGGCGGCCGGCGAGCGCACCACGACCGGCGTCGCCGCGACGCTCGCCTACGGGCCGGGCGGGATCGAGATCTGGGCCGGCAAGAAGTCCGACCTCGAGGTGGTGCGCGTATCCGATGGGCCGCAGATCACCGACGTCGCCGCAGCCTCCGACGTCCGCACGTGGCAGAAGCGCACGGTCACCGGTCTGCGGATCACCCTGGCCAAGGGCGCCCCGCAGGACGTCGCGGTGCTGGTCAAGGCCCCGCAGGTGCCGGCGCTCGCGGATGCCGTCCGGGCCACCCGCCCGGTGTGACCAGGACCCGTCTCGCGAGGCGGACGCAGCATCCGCGACGATCAGGGCATGGCTGAACGACGTCGACCCGTCCTGGTCACCGGCGGGACCGGGACGCTCGGACGTCCCCTCGTGCACACCCTGCTCGACGCCGGGCGGCCGGTCCGGGTGCTGAGCCGCACGGCACGGACGCCCGCGGTTCCCGACGAGGTCGAGTGGGTCGTCGGTGACCTGCTCACCGGCGCCGGGCTGCACGAGGCGGTCGACGGGGTCGCCGCGGTCGTCCACTGCGCGAGCAACCCTCGCAAGCCGGACCAGGACCTCGACGCGGCGGTCCAGCTGACGCTCGCGGCCCGCGCGGCGGACGTACCGCACCTCGTCTACATCTCCATCGTCGGCGTCGACGTCGTCCCGACGGCGTACTACCAGGTCAAGGCGAAGGTCGAGGAGATCGTCGAAGACAGCGGGATCCCGTGGACGATCCTGCGCGCCACCCAGTTCCACGACTTCGTCGCGTTCCTGCTGGGACTGCTCGCCAAGGGACCGGTCGCGGTGGTGCCGGGGGCATCCAGGACCAGCCCGTCGACGTGCGTGAGGTCGCGGGCCGCCTTGCCGAGCTGGTCTCGTCGGGACCGGCCGGGCGTGTCGACGACCTGGGCGGCCCGCAGGTGCTCGGCGTCGACGAGCTCATGCGGACCTACCTCGCCGCGACCGGGCGCCGGGCACGCATCGTGACGATCCCGGCGCTGGGGCCGCTGCGGCACTACCGCGGCGGGGGCCACCTGGCTCCGGACCGCGCGACGGGTCGCGTGACGTTCGCCGAGTGGGTCGAGCGAAAGGCCTAGTTCTCGAAGAAGCAGAACGGGTGGCCCGCCGGGTCGAGCAGCACGCGGACGTGCTCCTGCGGCTGGAAGTCGGCCAGGCGCGCACCGGTCGCGAGCGCGTGCTCGACGGCCGCCGGCAGATCGTCGACGCGGATGTCCAGGTGCAGCTGCATCTGGTTCTGGTCCGTCGTCGCGGGCCAGACCGGTGGGCGGTACGCGGGGTCCGAGCCGAACGAGAGCCCGGTGCCCCCGCCGGGTGGCCGGAGCATGACCCAGCCCGGTTCGTCCGCGATCACGGGCCAGCCGAGCAGCCGGTGGTAGAAGTCGGCGAGGGCGTTGGCGTCGCCCGACTCCAGCACGGTCGCCGACAGGGAGAACCGGCGACCCGCGTGCTCGTTCCAGGGAGCGGTCGGTGGAGTGCTCATCGCTCCAGCGTTCCCAGCCAGGCACCGGTTCGCCACCGGAGAAAACGGTTGGCACATCCGCGCAACCGGACGTACGTTCGTCGTACACGGGAAGGAGGTGGTCCACGACATGATTTCTCTTTGGACGCGTGAGGTGACTGTCCGCTAGTCGCCCGTCAGTACTCGGACGGATTGCCGTCCGCCCGCAGACCACCCGGTCGGCGAGCGAATCCAGGCAGTCACCGCAGCCCGTGGGAGCCGCGACCTCGTCCGTCGCGGCAGGGCCCCTCGAAGGGTCCGGCCCACGGGCTGTTGCCTGCCCGTGGCAGGGTGGAGCCGTGGCTCTCAAGAATTCCGCTCAGATCGACGCGATGCGTCCCGCCGGCCGGTTCGTCGCCGGTGTCCTGTCGTCCCTTCGCGACATCGCCCGTGAGGGCATGACCCTCAAGCAGCTGGACACGCACGCGCACCAGATGATCGATGCCGCCGGCGCACACTCGGTCTACCTGGGCTATCACCCGTCGTTCGGTGCGATGCCGTACCCCGGCGTCCTGTGCACCTCGGTCAACGATGCCGCGCTGCACGGTCTGCCGTCCGACCATGTGCTGGCCGACGGCGACGTGCTGTCCATCGACTTCGCCGCACAGCTGCAGGGCTGGGTGGCCGACTCGGCACTGACGTTCCAGATCGGGTCGCAGGACCCGACGGTGACGGCGCTCATCGAGACGACCGACCGGGCGCTGGCCGCGGGCATCGCCAAGGCCGTGCCCGGTGGTCGGATGGGTGACATCTCCGCGGCGATCGGGACGATCGGGCGCGCCGGCGGGTACGGGATCAACGCCGACTTCGGCGGGCACGGCGTCGGGCGGACCATGCACGAGGACCCGCACGTCCCCAACCTGGGCCGCCCGGGCACCGGTCTGAAGCTGAAGGCCGGCCTCGTCGATCGCCATCGAGCCGTGGTTCATGGCGGGTGGCGACGACTACACGATCGACCCCGACGGCTGGACGATCCGGACGGCCGACGGTTCCGTCGCTGCCCACGCGGAGCACACCATCGCGATCACGCCGGACGGCCCCCTGGTCCTCACCGCGCGCGACTGACGTCGCGCAGCGCCGGGGATAGATTGGATCGGTCCGGCGTACCCCCGTCGCCACCGCACGAAAGAGGGCTCTGATGTCCACGCTCGTCGACACTCTTGCCTGATCAGGCTCCACTGATCGGTCACGTCGTCGGGGGGCAGGTGACGACGCCCGACGGGTCCCGGACGCAGGACGTCCACAACCCGGCGACCGGCGAGGTGTCGGGCCGGGTCCTGCTCGCCGACCAGGCGGAGGTCGACGCGGTCGTCGCGGGGGCGCTGTCGGCTTCGGAAGCCTGGGCCCAGGAGCCGATCGGGAAGCGTGCCGGCGTGCTGTTCGCGTTCCGTGAGCAGCTGGTCGCGCACACCGACGAGCTGGCCGCGACGATCACCGCGGAGCACGGCAAGGTCATCGCGGACTCGCTCGGTGAGGTGGGCCGCGGGCTCGAGGTCGTGGAGTACGCGTGCGGGATCCCGCAGCTGCTCAAGGGCGAGTACACCGACCAGGCCGCCACCGGCGTGGACGTGTTCTCGTTCCGCGAGCCGCTGGGCGTCGTCGCCGGCATCACGCCGTTCAACTTCCCGGCGATGGTCCCGCTCTGGATGGCGCCCATGGCCATCGCGACCGGCAACGCGTTCGTGCTCAAGCCGTCGGAGCGAGACCCGTCGTCGTCGCTCCTGCTCGCCCGCCTGTGGAAGGCCGCCGGGCTTCCCGACGGGGTCTTCTCCGTGCTGCAGGGGGACCGCGTGGCCGTCGACGGGCTGCTCACGCACCCGGACATCGCGGCGGTCTCGTTCGTCGGGTCCACCCCGATCGCGAAGCATGTCCACGCGACCGCGACCGCGCACGGCAAGCGGGTCCAGGCTCTGGGCGGCGCCAAGAACCACGCGGTCGTCCTGGCCGACGCCGACCTGGACCTCGCGGCGACGCACCTGACCGGTGCGGCGTTCGGCGCGGCCGGCGAGCGGTGCATGGCCGTCTCGGTCGCCGTGGTCGTCGACGAGGTGGCGGACGCGCTGCTCGAGCGCCTCAAGGCGGCGGCCCTCAAGGTGCGCGTGGCTCCGGGCAACGACCCGTCCTCGGACATGGGGCCCGTCATCACGAAGGCCTCGCAGCTGCGGATCGAGGAGATCGTCACCGACGCCGTCTCGTCCGGTGCGCGCGCCCTGGTCGACGGCCGCGGGCACACGGTCGACGGGTTCGAGGGCGGGTTCTACGTCGGCCCGACCGTGCTCGACCGGGTGACCACCGACATGCGCGCGTACGCCGAGGAGATCTTCGGGCCGGTGCTCGTCGTGCTGCGGGTGGCGGACCTGTCCGAGGCGATCGCCCTGGTCAACGCCAACCCGTACGGCAACGGCACGGCCCTGTTCACGTCCTCCGGCGACGCGGCCCGCACGTTCCAGCGGGCCGTGCACGTCGGCATGATCGGCATCAACGTGCCGATCCCGGTGCCCGTCGGCTGGCACTCGTTCGGCGGCTGGAAGGACTCGCTGTTCGGGGAGAGCCACATCTACGGCCCCGAGGCGGTCCGCTTCTACACGCGCAACAAGGTGGTCACCAGCCGCTGGCCCAGCTCCCCGGCCACGGCGCGCTTCCACTTCGGCCGCACGACCAGCCACTGACACCACGACGTCCGCCCGGGGAAGGGCGGACGTCGTGGTCGTCTCAGAGGGACCGCTGATAGGTGCGCATCGCGCGGACCGACCACCAGGCGACGACGGCCGCCAGGGCAGCCAGCCACAGCGACCGGGTGGCGACGAGCGACCAGTCGACCGACGGTGACATCGCCGTGCGGGCGATCTCGACCGCCCACGTCAGCGGGTTGTACTGGGCGACCGTCTGCACCCAGGCCGGCAGCAGCGAGGCCGGCATCAGGGCCGTCGACAGGAACGTCGCCGGCAGGACGATGATCGTCGAGATGCCGATGAGGGCCGTCTGGTCGCGGGCCAGCAGGGCGACCGCCGCGGACAGCGAGCAGAACGCGGCCGCGAGCAGGAGCGACGCCGCGAGCGCGACCAGGAGACCGAGCGGACCGCCCTCGTACGACGCACCCGCGAGCCACCCGATCCCCAGCACGCACAGCCCCTGCACGAAGCAGATGGCCAGCTGCTGGACGAGCTGACCGGCCACGAGCGACGAGCGGTGCACCGGCGAGGTGAGCATGCGGTCCATGACGCCGCTGTTGATGTCGTCGATGAAGCCCGTGCCGGCCCAGGCGCCCGAGTACAGGACCGTCATCATGAGGATGCCGGGGACCAGGAACGTCATGTAGTCGTCGGCCCCGAAGCCTGGAACCGTCGCGACGGACGAGAACACGTTGCCGAACAGCAGCAGCCAGATCACCGGCTGGATGATCGCGACGCCGAGCCCCCACGGCTGACGGATGCCGTCGATGGTCCAGCGGCGGGTGACCTGGGACGTCTCGGTGATCCATGTCGTGCTCATCGGGCCAGCTCCTTCGCTGCGGCGTCGGACGAGGTCCACGAGCGGCCGGCGTGGGCCAGGTAGACGTCGTCGAGGGTGGGTCGGGAGACGCCGACGGCGCCGTGCCGGATGCCCGCGGCCTGCAGGGCGGCGATGACGGCGCCCACGGCGGCGGGCCCGTCGGAGGTGCGCGCGACGAGGCGACCGGTCGGTCCCTCGACGTGCACGCTGACGTCGCGCAGGAGAGCGACGTCGGAAGCGATCGATCGCACCAGGTCGGCGTCAGGCTCGACCAGCTCGACGGAGAGCGTGTCCCCCGAGAGCGTGGCCTTGAGCGACTCCGGCGATCCCGCCGCCACGACCCGCCCGCGGTCGACGATGGTCAGCCCGTCGGCCAACCGGTCCGCCTCCTCGAGGTAGTGCGTCGTGAGCACGACGGTCAGCTCGTCCTCGCCGGCGAGCCGCCGGATCTCGGCCCACATCGCCGAGCGCGCCTCGGGGTCCAGGCCGGTGGTCGGCTCGTCGAGGAACAGGACGGACGGGGTCCCGACGAGGCCGAGCGCCACGTCGAGCTTGCGACGCGTGCCACCGGAGAGCTTGGCTGCGCCGCGGTCCGCGAACTCCGTGAGCCCGAACCGGTCGACCAGGGCGGAGGCCCGATCCGCCGACGCGGAGCGTGACAACCCCCGCAGCCGGGCTGCCATGACGAGGTTCTCCCGCGGGGTGAGCAGCGGGTCGGCGCCGGTGCCCTGGGACACGTAGCCGATGGCGCGCCGGACGGCCGCGGCCTCGTCGACCACGTCGTGGCCCGCGACGCGGGCGGATCCCGACGTCGCCCGAGACAGCGTGGTGAGCACCTTGGTGGTGGTGGACTTGCCGGCGCCGTTGGGGCCGAGCAGCCCGTGGACGGTGCCGGCGGGGATGGTGAGCGTGAGCCCGTCGAGGGCTCGCACGTCCGGTCGGCCGCGGCCGCCGGGGTAGGTCTTGACCAGGTCGAGCGCGTCGACGGCTGTGTCACGTGGCATGGGACTGCCTTCGGGTCGAGCCGGTCGCAGAAGACCGGCGGGTGGGTCGACCGAGGAGCCACCTATGCTGATACGTGCAGCGGATCGCACAGGTGCCCTTGCGGGTCTCGGTCGGTTCGTGGTGGTCGGCCCGGGTGTTCCAGCACCTGGGCCGACCTTTTTCGCGCGGGTCGCGCGCGAAGCTCTAGGGCGGCGGTGACACGTAGGACGCCAACGCCTCGGCCAGCTCGTCGGGGGTCAGTCGGCCGCCCGCCATGGCGCGTTCATGCAGCTCGCGCCACAGGTGCACGCCGTCGAACGAGCCGTCCGCGATGCTCGTCGCCAGCCCGACGACGAAGCCGACCTCGGCGTCCAGCACGGCGATCTCGTAGGCGCTCTCCAGCGTGAAGATCGCCGGCAGGCCCATCGCCGCGGACTCGTCCATCCCGGCACGCAGCCCGGCGAGGGTGCGCTCGAGCGTCGCCTGGCGCAGCCGCAGCAGCCGGACGACGTCGTCGGGACCGAGCAGGGGCAGGAACGAGAGCGCCGCCTCGAACTGGGGGAACTCCTTGGCGGGCGTACGGACCAGGTCGGTCAGCCAGTCGATGGCCTCGGTCGCACCGGCGTCGGTGAGCCGGTAGACCGTGCGCGTGGGCCGGTTGCCGTCGCGCTCGGTGGACGCGGCCTCGATCAGCCCGTGCTTCACGAGCGAGTCGACGACCGAGTAGAGCGAGCCGAAGTTGAGCTTCACCGACTCGTCCTTGCGGCGCTCGCGCAACGTCATCGACATCTCGTACGGGTGCATCGGGCGCTCCCACAGGAGCGCGAGGACGGCGAGGGCCAGCGGGTTGCTGCGTGACCGTGCGGCCATGGTGGAACCTCCCAACGCGTATCGTCCGAACTCGAATGCTCGACTCAGAGTATATCGCGTCTATGTCGCGTCACAACCCCCATGGCCGTGCGACGATCGAGCGTGCCTCCGCCCTACACCGTGATGGTCGTCTGCACCGGGAACATCTGCCGCTCACCGATGGCCGAGGTGGTGCTGCGCGACCGGTTCGCGCGAGCGGGCCTCGCCGACCAGGTGGTCGTCGACTCGACCGGCATCAGCGACGAGGAGCACGGTCGCCCGATCGACCGGCGCGCCCGGGCGGTGCTGGTCGCCCATGGCTACGACCCGGCGGACGGGCACCGCGCCCGGCAGGTGCGCGCGTCCGACCTGCCCTCGCGCGACCTCGTCCTGGCGATGACGTCCGCACACGCGCAGGCGCTGCGGCGGCTCGGCGACCGCGAGGTCCACATGTACCGGTCGTTCGACCCGGACGCACCGGTGGGCCGGGCCGAGCACGCCCTCGACGTGGACGACCCCTGGTACGGCGACTCCGAGGACTTCGAGGCGTGCCTGGCGCAGGTCGAGGCGGCGGCCGACGGGATCGTCGCCTACGTGCGCCGGACTCTCTAGAGCCAGCGGTTGCGCCGGAACGCGACGTACAGCACCACGCAGACGACGGTGATCCCGGCCACCACGACGGAGAACCCGTGCGCGGCGTGCTGGAAGGGGATGCGGTCGAAGTTCATGCCGTAGATGCCGGCGATCGCCGTCGGGACGATCGCGATGGCCGCCCACGCGGAGATCTTGCGCATGTCGGAGTTCTGCTGGACGCCGACGCGGTTCTGCTCGACGCTCACCTGCGCGAGGTTGGCCTGCATGATGTTGGCGAGCAGCGTGTCGGCGGCCTCCACGAGCTCCGCCGCGTGCAGCGCGTGGTCCTGGACGTCACGGAAGTAGGGCCGCGCGACGGCGGGGACGTTCGGGACGTCGTCGTCGGCGAGCCGGGTCAGGGGGCCGACGAGGGGCACGACCGCCCGGCGGAACTGCTGGACCTCGCGCTTGAGCTTGTAGATGCGTTCCGCGTGGTCGCTGCCCGGGTCGTCGCCGAACACCTGGTCCTCGATCTCGTCGAGGTCGATGTCGATCGCGGCCGTGACCTCGAGGTACTGGTCGACGGACTTGTCCAGGATCGCGTGCAGCACCGCGACGGGACCGTGCTGGAGCATCTCGGGGTCGCCCTCGAGCGCCGAGCGCACCTGCGCCGGGATCGTGGTGATCCCGTGCCGCACGACGATGACGAACCGCTCGCCGACGAAGATCGCCAGCTCGCTGACCTCCACCACCTCGACGTGGTCGACGTAGAACACGGGCTTGACGACAGCGAACGTGAGGCTGCCGTAGCGCTCGAGCTTCGGGCGCTGGTGGGACGCGATCGCGTCCTCGATGGCCAGCTCGGGCAGCTCGAACCCCTCGGCGATGGCGTCGAACTCCTCGGCCGTCGGGTCGTGCAGGCCGATCCAGACGAAGCCGTCCTCCTTCTCGGCCTCCCGGATCGCGACGCGCAGGTCGTCGAGCCGGTGGAGACGCCGGCCACCGGCGTACAGGGCGCAGTCCACGATCACGGGTCCGAGGCTAGGCCCCACCAGCGCGCACGGCGCGGGACCCGCGCCCGACCGGACGGCTCGGGCGGAGCCGTCCGGTCTGGGGGCGTCAGCCGATGCGGACGACGACCTTGCCCCGCACGTGGCCGGTCTCGCTCGCGCGGTGGGCGGCGGCCGCGTCGGCGAGCTCGAAGACCTCGGCGACGTCGACCGTCACCGTGCCCGCGTCGAGCAGCGCTGTGAGGGCGTCCAGGTCCTCGGCGCTCGGTCGCGCCCAGACGTAGTGACCGCCCAGCTCGTCCCGCGCGGCCGCGTCGACGATCGAGGCGACGACGCCGCCCGCGGCCAGAACGCCGCGCGCCGTGGCCACCAGGTCGTCCCCGCCGAAGTCCAGCAGCACGTCGACGCCCTGAGGTGCGAGGGCGCGCACGCGCTCGACGAGCCCCTCCCCGTACGTCACCGGCTCGGCGCCCAGGCCGCGCAGGTGCTCGTGGTTGCCCTCGGACGCGGTGCCGATCACGCGCGCACCGAGCGAACGGGCGATCTGCACCGCGAAGGCGCCGACCCCGCCGGCGGCGGCCTGCACCAACACGGTCTGCCCCGACCGGACCCCGGCCCGTCGGATCGCCTGGTACGCCGTCAGACCGGCGAGCGGGACTGCCGCGGCCTCCTCGAACGACAGCGTGGCCGGCTTGCGTGCCAGGGTGCGCACGGGCGCCGCGACGAGCTCGGCGAACGTCCCGCCGTGCACCCAGTCGCGCCGGACGTAGCCGTAGACCTCGTCGCCCACCTGGAGCTCGGGGGTGTCCAGACCGACGCGCTCGACCACGCCTGCGACGTCCCAGCCCGGCACCACCGGGAAGGTCACGTCCATGATCGGGTCCAGGTAGCCCGCCCGGACCTTCCAGTCGACCGGGTTCACCGAGGCGGCGCGAACGCGCACGAGGACGCTGTCGGGTCCGACCTTCGGGGTGGGGAGCTCGGTGAGCTCGAGGACGTCGGCGTCGCCGTACCGGGCGTAGGTGATGGCTCTCATACCTGTGGCCAACCGGCGACGCCCTCCGCGTGTTTCCTCCCGGCACGTGATGTGGGTCGCTCGTGCGCCACGATGGCCCCATGAAGGTCGCCGCCCGCGCCCACGTCCCACCGTTCGCCGTCATGGAGATCCTGGCCGCCGCCAACGCGCGCCGGGCCGCCGGCGAGCACGTCCTCAACCTCTGCGCGGGCGAGCCGTCGACCGGGGCGTCCGACGTGGTGCGGCAGCGCGCGATCGACCTGCTGACCGCCGGGGACCTGGGGTACACCGAGGCGCTCGGCGCCCCGGGCTGCGGGCGGCGATCGCCCAGCACTACCGCGACTGGTACGACGTCGACGTCGACCCCGGCCGGGTCGCCGTGACCACCGGGTCGTCCGGCGGGTTCATGCTCGCGTTCCTCGCGGCGTTCGACGTCGGCGACCGCGTGGCGCTCGCGCGTGCCCGGCTACCCCGCGTACGCGAACATCCTCGCGGCGCTCGGGCTGCGAGGTCGTGACGCTGCCGTGCGGCCCGGAGACGCGCTACCAGCCGACGGTCGCGCAGCTCGAGGCGCTCGACCGGCCCGTCGACGGCCTGGTCGTCGCCTCGCCCGGCCAACCCGACGGGCACGATGATCGACCCGGCCGAGCTCGCCGCGCTCGCGGACTGGTGCGGCGCGCACGGCGTGCGGCTGGTCAGCGACGAGATCTACCACGGCATCACCTACGGCTCCGAGGCGACCGCGACGGCCGCCGCGCTACCTCGGCGCAGGGCGCCGTCGTCGTGAACTCGTTCTCCAAGTACTGGGCGATGACGGGCTGGCGGCTCGGCTGGCTGGTGCTCCCGGACGACCTGGTCACGCGCCGTCGACGCGCTCGCCGGCAACGTGGCGCTGTGCCCGCCGGCGCTCGCGCAGCACGCCGGCGTCGCCGCGTTCAGCCCCGACGGGTACGCCGCCGCGCGCGCGAACGTCGAGCGGTACGCGGCCGCCCGCGGCGCTGCTGCTCGAGCGGCTGCCCGACGCTCGGCTGGTCGCGCGTCGCCCCGGCCGACGGCGCGTTCTACCTGTACGCCGACATCTCCGCGAGCGGCCTGGACTCGATCACCTGGTGCGCGCGGCTGCTCGACGAGGCGGGCGTCGCGCTGACGCCGGGCACCGACTTCGACCCCGTCGACGGGCACCGGCTGGGTGCGGCTGTCGTTCGCGTCGTCGGTCGAGGTGGTCGCGCGAGGCGGTCGACCGGATCGTCGCCTGGCAGCGCGACGCTGAGACCCGGCCTGAGCGACGTCTCGACCGCGTCACGTCACCCGTGTCGGGTCCGCCGGTGACGGCTCGCACCCCGGCGGACGTAGGTTGGTCGTCGTGCCGCTGCCCGCCCTGGTCCCGCCCGGACCGCCCCTGACCCCTGCGCAGGTCGCGCGCGGGTCGCGGCACCTGCTGCTCGCGGAGATCGGCGTCGACGGGCAGCGCCGGCTGCGCAACGCGCGGGTGCTGCGTCGTCGGGGCCGGGCGGCCTCGGGCGCGCCGGTGCTCCAGTACCTCGCGGCGGCGGGCGTCGGGACGCTCGGGATCGTCGACGACGACGTGGTCGACGTCAGCAACCTGCAGCGCCAGGTGATCCACGGGACGGCCGACGTCGGCCGCGCGAAGGTCGACAGCGCGCGCGACGCGGTCGCGGCGCTCGACCCGGACATCCGCGTGGTGGCGCACCGCGACGCGGCTGACCAGCGAGAACGTCGACGAGATCCTGCGCGGCTACGACCTCGTCGTCGACGGGACCGACAACTTCCCCACCCGCTACCTGGTCAACGACGCGTGCGTCGCGCCTCGGCCTGCCGGAGGTGTGGGGGTCGGTGCTGCGGTTCGACGCGCAGACGACCGTGTTCTGGGGCCGCGCACGGCGTGCAGCTGCGCGACCTGTTCCCGACGCCGCCGCGCGCCGACGAGGTCCCGTCGTGCGCCGAGGCCGGCGTGCTCGGCGCGCTGTGCGGGCAGGTCGGCTCCGTCATGGCCACCGAGGTGGTCAAGCTGGTCACCGGCACGGGCGAGCCGCTGCTCGGCCGCGTGCTCGTCGATCGACGCGCTGCGCGGCCGGTGGACCGAGGTCCCGCTCGTCGCGCCGACCCGCCACCGCACCGATCGGCACGCCGACCCGTCGACCCCGGAGGACCTCCGCATGTCCGACGTCCCCGTCATCACCGCCCCCGAGCTCGTCCGCCGGCTCGCCGCCCGCGAGGCCGGCACCGACGAGTTCCTGCTCATCGACGTGCGCGAGCCCGCCGAGTACGCGCCAGGCGTCCATCCCCGGCGCGGTGCTCGTGCCGCTGGGCTCGGTGCTCGACGGCGTCGGCGCTGGCCGACCTGCCGCGCGACCAGGAGATCGTCGTGCACTGCCAGGTCGGTGCCCGGTCGCTGACCGCCGCGCAGATCCTGCGGGGTGCCGGCTTCGACGCGAGCAACCTCGACGGCGGCATCCTCGCCTGGCTGGACGCGCCAGCTGATCGTGCGACCACTCGACGAGCACCGCGCGGCCGCCCTCGCGCTGGCCGCACCGCTGCCCGCGATCGAGGTGCGCGCTCGACGAGGCCGACGGGCTGGTCCTGGCCGACGACGTGCGCACCGACGAGCTACCTGCCGCGGTGGGACAACTCGGCGATGGACGGGTACGCCGTGCGGCACGCCGACGTCGCCGCACGGCCCGTCGACGCTGCGGGTGGTCGCGGACCTCGCCGGCGGGCGTCGGCCGACGAGCCCGTCGTCGGGCCGGGTACGGCGGCGCGGATCATGACCGGCGCGCCCATCCCCGAGGGCGCGGACGCGATCGTCCCGGTCGAGCTGACCGACGCGGGGCACGGCGACGGTCGCTGGTCCGGACGCGCCGCCGGCCGGGCGCGCACATCCGCCGCGCCGGCGAGGACGCCGTGCCCGGTGACCTCGTCGTCGCCGCGGGCACGCTGCTCGGGCCCGCGCACGTCGCCGCCGCTCGCGTCCGCTGGGCCGCGCGACCGTCCGGGTGCACCGCCGCCCGCGGGTCGCCGTCGTCTCGACCGGCGACGAGCTGGTGCCGCCCGGGCCGCCGCTGCGGCGCGGCCAGATCCCCGACTCCAACTCCTGGCTGCTCGCGGCCGCCGTCCGCGAGGCCGGCGGGGTGCCCGTGCGGATCGGGCCGGTGCGCGACGACCCGGCGGCGCTGCGCGACTCTGCTCGCTCGGGCTCGACGGGTCGACGCGATCGTCACCTCCGGCGGCGTCAGCGTCGGGCGCGTACGACGTGGTCAAGGCCGCGCTCGCTCGACCAGCCGGGCGTCGAGTTCGTCGCGCGTCGCCGTCCAGCCCGGCAAGCCGCAGGGTCTCGGCCGGCTGCCCGGCGGCACCCCGATCTACACGCTGCCCGGCAACCCCGTGAGCTCGTTCGCGTCGTTCGAGATGTTCGTCCGGCCCGCGATCCTGCGGATGCGCGGCCTGCGTCGACGTCGAGCGCCCGACCGTGACTCGCCGTCGCCGACGACGGCTGGACCACCCCGCCCGGAGCGCGCGCAGCTCATGCCGGTGCGCTGGGTCGGCCCCGACCGGCGTCGCGCTCGTGCGCACCGCGCGCGGCTCCGGCTCGCACCTCGTCGCCCGGCTCGCCCTGGCCGAGGGTCTCGCCGTCATCCCCGCCGAGATCGACGAGGTCGTCCGTCGGCGACCGCATCACCGTCCTGAGGGTGAGCCCATGACCGACCAGTTCACGCACCTCGACGCCGCCGGGCACGCCCGGATGGTCGACGTCACCGCCAAGCAGCCGACCGTCCGCTCCGCCACCGCCATCGGGCGCGTGGTCTGCGGCCCGGTCGTCGTCGCCGCGCTGCGCGTCCGGCGACGTGCCGAAGGGCGACGTCCTCGCGGTCGCCCGCATCGCCGGCATCGCCGGCCGCCAAGCGCACCCCGCGAGCTGCTGCCGCTCGCGCACGTCATCGGCGTGCACGGCGTCGTCGTCGACCTCGACGATCGCCGACGACGGCGTGCGACATCACCGCGACCGTCCGCACCGCCGACCGCACCGGCGTCGAGATGGAGGCGCTGACCGCCGTGTCCGTCGCCGCGCTCGCGGTCGTCGACATGGTCAAGGGCCTCGACAAGTCCGTGCGGATCGCCGACGTGCGGCTCGAGGCGAAGTCGGGCGGCGAGTCGGGCGACTGGCTGCGGCCGGCGATGCCTGACCCGGCACCTGCGCAGGGTCCGTCGACGCCGGATCGCATGGTCTACGACGCCGTCGTCCTGGCGGGCGGTCGGGGTCGCGCCTCGGCGGGCCGTCGAAGCCGGAGGTCGTCGTGGGCGGCCG
>CAVPME010000001.1:0-209917 GCA_963706335.1 Terriglobia bacterium | reverse complement strand
GACCCGAGCACGCTGGGCTGGTTGGTGACCGTCTGGCTCTGGCTCACCGTGCTCTTCGGCACCCTGGCCGAGTCGGTGGCCGAGGGCCGCGGCAAGGCCCAGGCGGCGAGCCTGCGCGCCCTCCAGCAGGAGACCGACCGCCCGCCGCGTCCGCGGGCCGCCGCGACACCCTCACGTACACCGGCAACCTCGACCGAGCTCCCCACCGACGAGGTGCCGAGCACCAGCCTCCGCAACGGCGACGTCGTCGTCGTGGTCGGCCGGCGAGCGGATCCCCGGCGACGGCGAGGTCATCGAGGGGGTCGCCTCGGTCGACGAGTCGGCGGTCACCGGCGAGTCGGCGCCCGGTGATCCGCGAGTCCGGCGGCGACCGCAGCGCGGTCACCGGCGGCACGACGGTGCTCTCCGACCGGATCGTCGTCCGGATCACCAGCGACCCCGGCCAGTCCTTCGTGGACCGGATGATCGCCCTGGTCGAGGGCTCGGAGCGCCAGCGCACCCCCAACGAGATCGCCCTCAACGTGCTGCTCACCGCGCTGACCGTCGTCTTCGTCGTCGTCTGCGCGACGCTGTGGCCGGTCGCCGACTACAGCGGCGCCCGCCAGTCGGTGCTGGTGCTGGTCGCGCTGCTGGTCTGCCTGATCCCGACCACGATCGGCGCGCTGCTCTCGGCCATCGGCATCGCCGGCATGGACCGGCTGGTCCGCCGCAACGTGCTGGCCATGTCCGGCCGTGCGGTCGAGGCGGCCGGTGACGTCGACGTCCTGCTCCTCGACAAGACCGGCACCATCACCCTCGGCAACCGGCACGCCACCGAGCTGCTCCCGGTCGACGGGGTCACCCACGACGAGCTGGCCGAGGCGGCGCTGCTGTCCTCGCTGGCCGACGAGACGCCCGAGGGCCGCAGCATCGTCGAGCTGGTCCGCGAGCGGTCACCGAGCCGGAGCCCGCCGACGCGACCAGCGGGACGCCTCGTCGAGTTCTCGGCGACCACCCGGATGAGCGGCCTCGACCTGCCCGACCGGACGATCCGCAAGGGCGCCGGCTCCGCCGTCGCAGAAGTGGGTGCACTCCACCGGCACCCCGGCCGCCAGCCCCGTGACCGCGCAGGTCGAGCAGCTCGTCGAGGGCGTCAGCTCCGTCGGGCGGCACGCCGCTGGTGGTGGCCGAGCAGCGCGGCGAGCCGCCGGCCCGGCTCCTCGGCGTCATCCACCTCAAGGACGTCGTCAAGCCCGGCATGCGCGAGCGGTTCGACGAGATGCGCGCGATGGGCATCCGCACCGTGATGATCACCGGCGACAACGCCATCACCGCGAAGGCGATCGCCGCCGAGGCCGGGGTCGACGACTTCCTGGCCGAGGCGACGCCCGAGGACAAGATGGCGCTGATCCGCAAGGAGCAGGCAGGGCGGCCGGCTGGTCGCCATGTGCGGCGACGGCACCAACGACGCGCCCGGCGCTGGCCCAGGCCGACGTCGGCGTCGCGATGAACACCGGGACCGTGGCGGCCAAGGAGGCCGGCAACATGGTCGACCTCGACTCCGACCCGACCAAGCTGATCGACGTCGTCGAGATCGGCAAGCAGCTGCTCATCACCCGCGGTGCGCTCACGACGTTCTCGGTGGCCAACGACGTCGCGAAGTACTTCGCGATCCTGCCGGCCATGTTCGTCGTGGCCTTCCCGGACCTCGCACGTCCTCAACGTCATGCGGCTCAGCTCGCCGGAGTCCGCGATCGTCAGCGCGGTCGTCTTCAACGCCCTGATCATCGTGGCGCTGATCCCGCTGGCCCTGCGCGGCGTCCGCTACCGGCCCTCGTCGGCGGCCGACCTGCTGCGCCGCAACCTGCTGATCTACGGCGTCGGCGGCCTGGTCGCGCCGTTCGTCGGCATCAAGCTGCTCGACCTCGTGATCTCCCTGATCCCGGGCCTGTGAGCGTGACCGCCGCTGGTGCGAGCTCGTCGAGACGTCCGCGAAGCTCGCCTGCTGCCGGGAGGCACGAGCCCTGCGTGCACCATCTCAACACGGCTCGCTGAGGTCCGCAACCGTCGAGTGGCAAGCGGCACGACCACGCCGGAACGAAGGAGACCTCATGAAGGACCTCTACGCACTGTTCCGCCAGAGCCTGGCCGGGCTGCGGCTGCTGGTCGCCGCCACCCTGGTCGCTCGGGCTGGCCTACCCGGCTGGTCGTCTACGGCTTCGGCCAGGTCGCCGCGCCGTGGCAGGCCGCGCGGCTCGCTGGTCACCGCCGACGGCAGCCACACCACCGACCCCGGCGAAGGCGGTCGGGCTCGGCGCTCATCGGCCAGCTGGTCGACGACCCGGCCCTGTTCCAGCCGCGGCCGTCGGCGGCCGGCGACGGCTACGACATGCTCTCGACGTACGGCTCCAACCTACGGCCCCGAGGAGCCCGCCCTGATCAAGGCGATCAAGGAGCGCAAGGCCGAGATCGCCGAGCGCGAGGGCGTCGACCCGAGCCCGGTGCCGCCGGACGCGGTGACCGCGTCCGGCTCGGGGCTCGACCCCGACATCTCGGTCGGCCTACGCCGACGCTCCAGGTCGCCGCGGGTCGCCGGGCCACCGGGCTGAGCGAGGACGCAGGTGCGCGACCTGGTCGACGACCACACCTCCGGCCGCACCTGGGGCGTCCTCGGCGAGCCGCACGTCAACGTGCTGATGCTCAACATCGCCGTCCAGCAGGCGGCCGCGGACGGCCTGAGGAACACAATGGGGCCGTGGACGCTGCGAGGAGCGCGGGCCGCGCTGACCGTCTACCTCGGCGCGGCGCCCGGGGTCGGCAAGACCTACGCCGATGCTCGGCGAGGCGCCGCCGGCGGCTCGAGCGCGGCACCGACGTCGTGGTCGGCTTCGTCGAGACCCACGGCCGCGCGCAGACCGAGGCCCAGCTCGACGGGGCTCGAGGTGGTGCCGCGCCGCGAGGTCGAGCTACCGCGGCAGCGACGTTCACCGAGATGGACATCGACGCGATCCTGGCCCGCCGGCCGGCGGTGGTGCTGGTCGACGAGCTGGCGCACACCAACGTGCCGGGCAGCCGGCACGAGAAGCGCGCCCAGGACGTCGAGGAGCTGCGCGCCGCCGGCATCGACGTGATCACCACCGTCAACATCCAGCACCTCGAGTCGCTCAACGACGAGGTGGAGCGGATCACCGGCGTCCGCCAGCGCGAGACGGTCCCGGACGAGGTGGTGCGCACCGCCGACCAGATCCAGCTCGTCGACATGGCCCCCGACGCGCTGCGGCGCCGGATGGCGCACGGCAACATCTACAAGCCGGAGAACGATCGACGCCTCGCTGACGTCGTACTTCCGGGTCGGCAACCTCACCGCGCTGCGCGAGCTGGCCCTGCTGTGGCTGGCCGACCGGGTCGACGACCAGCTCGACGACTACCGGCGCGCGCACCGGATCCAGGAGACCTGGCCGGCCAAGGAGCGGATCGTCGTCGCGGTCACCGGCGGCCCGGAGAGCGAGACGCTGATCCGGCGCGGCGCCCGGCTGGCCCAGCGCGCGGCCGGCGCCGAGCTGCTGGCGGTGCACGTGATCGCCACCGACGGGCTGCGCAGCGCCGACGAGCGCCGGACTCGACCGGGCCCAGGAGCTCGTCGGCCTCGCTCGGCGGCACCTTCCACTCCGTCGTCGGCGAGGACGTCTCGGCCGCGGTGGTCGACTTCGCGGCCGGCGCCAACGCCACGATGATCGTCGTCGGCGTCTCCCGGCACGGCCGGCTGCGCCGGCTGTTCACCGGTACGACGGGCGACCGGATCGCCTCGCTGGCCGGCGCGATCGACGTGCACCTCGTCACCCACGACCAGGTCGCCCGGCGGGCCCTCGCCCGGCCGCTGCTCTCGCCGCTCTCCCGCTGCGCGGCAGGTGGCCGGCTGGGTCGGCGCGGTGGTGCTGCCGCTGCTGCTCGCCTGGGCGCTGCACGGCGTTCGCCGACACCGACCAGCTGCCGCTGGCCATGCTGACGCTGCTCGCCTCGACCGTGGTGGTCGCCCTGGTCGGCGGGCTGCTGCCGGCCCTGCTCGGCCGCGGTGGTCGGCTTCCTCGACCCTCAACTACTTCTTCACCCCGCCGGTCGGCACGCTTCACCGTCTCCGAGCCGCGCAACGTGCTCGCCCTGGTGGTCTTCGTCGCGGTGGCCGCCGCGGTCGCCACCGTCGTCGACCGGGCCTCGCGGCGGGCCGCCGAGGCGCTGCGCGCCCGGACCGAGGCGGCCACGATGGGCGCGCTGTCCCGCTCGGTGCTGACCGGTCAGGACACCGCCGAGGCGATCGTCGAGCCGGCTGCGCGAGACCTTCGGCCAGGACGCCGTGTCGCTGCTGGCGCGCGGCCCGCCGGCTGGGTGGTGCTGGCCTCGTCCGGCGCACCGTGCGCCGCCACGCCCGACGAGGGCGACACCCGGGTGCGCGGTCGACGACGACCACGTGCTGGCGCTGTGCGGCGCGCCGCTGCGGGCCACCGACCAGCGGGTGCTGGAGGCGTTCGCCGTGCAGACCGGGCTGGTGCTGGAGTACCGCCGGCTGCGCGAGCGCGAGGAGCGGGCCGCGACCTCGAGAGCGCCGAGGCCACCTCGACGGCGCTGCTGCGCGCGGTCTCCCACGACCTGCGCACCCCGCTGGCCACGATGCGCGCCGCGGTCGACGGGCTGCTGGCCGCCGGGGTCTCCGACGACGACCGGCGCGAGCTGGTCCGCGCCGTCGACGCCTCCGCCGACGCAGCTCGAGCGGCTCATCGACGACCTGCTCGACCTGTCCCGGCTGCAGAGCGGGCTGGTCCACCCGGTGCTCGCGCGCGCGCAGCCTCGACGAGGTGCTGCCGCTGGCCGTGGCCGGCCACCGCCCGGACGTCGTACGCCTCGAGGTCGAGGAGCCGGCGCCGCTGGTCGCCACCGACGCCGGGCTGCTCGAGCGGGTCGTCGCCAACCTGGTCGGCAACGCCGTCCGGCACGCCGGCGAGCACGCCGGTCCGGGTGCTGGCCCACGTGCTGCCCGAGACCGTCGAGGTGATGGTGGTCGACCGCGGCCCCGGCGTCCCGGCCCGAGGCGCGGGAGCGGATGTTCGAGCCGTTCCAGCGGCTCGGCGACAGCCTCGCCGGGCGGCCTCGGGCTCGGCCTCGCCGTCGCGCGCGGGCTGACCGAGGCGCTCGGCGGCACGCTGACCGCCGAGGACACCCCCGGCGGCGGGCTGACCATGGTGCTCTCGCTGCCCCGGGCGCCAGCCGGCGCCGATGCGCGGGCGGAGGCCTCGTGAGCGAGGCTCCGAGCCGGCAAGGTGCTGGTCGTCGACGACGAGCCGGCGCTGGCCCGCGCGCTGGCCATCAACCTGCGCGCGCACGGCTGGGAGGTGGTCACCGCCGCCGACGGCCGGGCCGCCCTCGACGCCGCCGCCACCACCCACCCCGACGTCGTCGTGCTCGACCTCGGCCTGCCCGACCTGGACGGCACCGAGGTGATCGCCGGCCTGCGCGGCTGGACCTCGGTCCCGATCGTCGTGCTCTCCGCGCGCCAGCACGGCGAGGACAAGGTCGAGGCGCTCGACCTGGGCGCCGACGACTACGTCACCAAGCCGTTCGCGATGAACGAGCTGATGGCCCGGCTGCGCGCCGCCGTACGCCGGGCCGCGAGCGGCGAGCCGACCGAGACCGAGGTCGTCGTCGGCGACCTGGTCATCGACCTGGCCCGCAAGAAGGTCCGCCGCGACGGCGCCGACGTCCGGCTCACGCCCACCGAGTGGGCCTTCCTCGAGCTGCTGGCCCGCAACCTCGGCCGGCTGGTGCCGCGCGAGCAGATCCTGCGCGAGGTGTGGGGCCCGGCTACCTGCACGAGCACCACTACCTGCGGGTCTACGCCGCCCAGCTGCGCCGCAAGCTCGAGGACGACCCGTCGCACCCGCGGCACCTGCTCACCACGCAGCGGGCTGGGCTACACGCTCGAGCCCTGAGCCGGCTGCCGGCCCCGACCTGCCGGTCAGGCGCGAGCGGAGCTCGGCACGGACGCGCGGCTCGGCGACCGGCCGGCCGCGGAGAGCTTGCGGTCCATCCGGCGGATCGACCGGGCCCGGCGCCACTCGGTGACGAGCGTCCTGAGGACCCGGATGCCGTCCTGGACGGCGCGCAGGTTGGACTCGCCGAACATCCGCAGCTTCCACCGAGGGCACCTCGGTGATCGCGACGTCGGCCGCGGCAAGGACACGCCCTCAAAGGGTCGCCTGACCAACCGGGCTTGGTAGCGATCGCGCCTGGAATTGGACTCAGCATGATGTGACCAGTTTCCGTCTGCCACCAGGTGTCCACGATTGGACAGCGGTTGTGCCCAATCACTTCTCGGTACCACATCCAGGCCTCGGGATTGATCGGCTCACCAACGGTGCCGAGCAGGCGCAGGCTGTCGAGCTTGTGCTTCTTGGGCCATTCGTCTCCCCACTTCAAGAAAGTCCGAATTGCGGTGGGAGCGGTGTAAAAAATATTTACTTGATGGCGGTCAATGATGCGCCAGAATCGGTCAGGCTCGGGAGTGTTGGGGGCCCCCTCGTACATAAGAGTGGTGGCGCCATTTTGCAACGGTCCGTAAACGATATAGCTATGCCCGGTGACCCAGCCGATATCGGCCGTACACCAGTAGGTGTCTTCTTCTTTCAGATCAAAGACCCACTTCGTAGTGATGTAAGTTCCCACCGAGTAACCGCCGGTCGTGTGCACCACGCCCTTCGGCTTCCCCGTGGTTCCCGAGGTGTAAAGGATGTAAAGGGGATGCTCGGCGTCCAGCGGCTCCGCGGGGCAATCGTCCGAAGCATCGGCCATCAAGTCCTGCCACCAGTGGTCGCGTCCCGACTGCATGTTGATCGACGAGCCGGTGCGTTTGTAGACGACCACGTGCTTCACGGACGGACACGACTTCAGCGCTTCCTCAACCGCTGGAAACAACTTGACCTCAGCTCCTCGACGGTACGACCCATCCTGGGTTACGACGGCTACCGCCTGCGAATCCTGAATGCGATCCACCAGAGCGTTTGAAGAAAATCCGCCAAAGACCACGGTGTGCGGTGCACCGATTCGCGCACAGGCCAGCATAGCCACGGGCAGTTCGGGGGTCATCCCCATGTAGATGGCCACCCGGTCGCCTTTTTTGACTCCGAGAGATTTCAAAACGTTGGCGAACTTCTTCACCTCGCGATGAAGTTGCTGGTAGGTCAGGGTACGTACTTCGCCGGGTTCGCTCTCCCAAATCAGCGCCGCTTTATTCTTGCGCGAAGTCTGCACATGCCGGTCGAGACAGTTGTATGAAAGATTAAGTTGGCCCGCGACGAACCATTTTGCCCAGGGATGATTCCATTCCAGAACCTTGTCCCATTTTTTGAACCAGTGCAGCTCATTTGCGATTCCAGCCCAGAACTTTTCCGGGTGTTCTACCGACTCGCGATAGATCCGCTCGTACTCTTCCAGACCTTTGATATTTGCATTCTTACGAAAGTCTTCTGGACATTCGAACTTTCTCTGTTCCTGCAAAACCGACTCGATGTCATTGCGGGCGTCTGCCACTTGGGGCTTCTCTACCATGCGATACCTCGTTTTCGGAACATCCTGATTCCACTCTTGTTGGCGTTATTTCTGTGCTTCAGGAACGCGCCTTGCAGATTCTACAGGGCAGGCTGCGAAATGGAAAAGGCGGGTCTCTTGCGAGCTATGGGATGGTTGTGCGGCACAGATCGACAATGCATACTTGACCTGGGAGATTCGAGGAGCAACCTCGCCTGGGCACTGCGAATTGATTATTCGTGGCCATTGGTTGTCGAGATCAGCGGTCTACGCGACGACAGAGGGCGGATGATGTGTGCGCTCTTCTCCTCGACCAAAGAATTTCCCAAACATGCCGATAGAGCAGTCATGCGAACCACCTCCGGGAGTTGGAGCGTCAAAGAATGCAAAAGTCCAATTCGGTCCCCCGAAATTCGACGCCGGCTCACTCCGCAATGCTGGCCAGCTCGATCTCAAGATCACGATCACTTATCTTTGATAACGAAGAATTCTGACAACCGGAGACCTCATTGAACGCTCCTCGAATCGCCGTCGTGGGAAGTTACGCAACGGGTCTGACGATGAAAGTCGAGCGCTTGCCATCCAAAGGCGAGACGCTTTTAGGAAGCGGCTATCGCATCGACTACGGAGGCAAAGGCTCCAACCAGGCTGTGGGTTGTGCCCGCCTCGGAGCACACGTCAACTTTGTCGCCCGAATCGGATTGGATGCTTTCGGCACCATGGCGTTGGATCTTTATCGTGACGAAAAGATCGATGTTACTCATATATCCCAAACCTCCGGCACGGCGACCGGCGTTGGTTTCATCATCGTCGAAGCAACCAGCGGTCATAACTGCATCACCATCGATCCCGGAGCAAATGATCTTCTGACCGCATCCGATATTTCGCGGTGTAACGCCGCTTTCGATTCGGCGGCTGTGGTGCTCACGCAGCTTGAAATTCCGGTAGCGGCTGCGGAAGCAGCGATGGCGAGAGGCCGCGCCCAAGGCGCAGTGACTATCCTGAATCCCGCTCCCGTTCGGCCTCTACCGGACTCCGTATTGCGATTGGTAGATATTCTCACTCCTAATCAAACCGAAGCCAGCGTGTTGGCTGGGCGCAGCCCGGACAAATCCGTCGACTCCGAAGAGGTTGCACGCGAATTGATCAGCAGAGGCGTCAAGCAGATTGTCATGACTCTGGGAGAAAAGGGCGCATTGATCGTTACCGCCTCATCATCCCGCCACATACCTGCTCTAAAAATGGAGGCCGTGGATACTACCGGCGCAGGAGATGCCTTTAATGCCGGTCTGGCCGTGGCGCTTTCCAGTGGTGCAAACCTTGAGCATGCCGTGGAGTTTGCTGTAGTGACAGGCGGCCTGGCCGTGACCAAGGAAGGAGTGATTCCCTCCTTGCCCCGCCGCGATGAGGTCCTGCGATGCTATCGACAAAACGGTTTGAATCCTCCAGATTGGTTTGCAAGCGAAGGCTTGATCGGTGATTAACAAAAGGCGTGTGCACAATGAAGATTCCCGGCTTCCTCGCAGCGTTTGTATGCTTTTCGGCTTTGGTGGCGGTAGGACAGCATGATGAAGATGCCCAGTCACGAATCATTGCCCTGGAGCAGGCGTGGAACCAGGCTTACAAACTGGCAGACCGTAAAGCCCTGGATCAACTGCTCGACGATAAGATCGTTATCGTCAATGACGACGGCAGCATGCAGAACAAGTCTGATTTTCTAGCCAGCATCAAGAAATCGAATTCCCAGGAACAACAGGTCACGCCGGAATCGATCACTGTGCATATATACGGGAATGCGGCAACGGCCACCGGCGTATTTTCCGCCAAGGGAACCGAGGGTGGTAAATCCTACTTACGCCGCGAGCGCTTTCTCGACACCTGGATTAACCGGGATGGAAAGTGGCAGTGCGCCGGAGCCAGCGCAACTACGATCCGTTGAAGGAGGGCCTTGGCCCACTCCGATCTACTGATAGGCTTTCTTCTAGTATCGCTTGCCGCCGTGCTGCAAGGAACCTTCGTTCTTCCCATGACCATGGTTCGGGAGTGGTCGTGGGAGCATACGTGGGCTACATTTTCGCTGCTAGGTATGCTGATCTTCAACTGGATCATCACGCTTCTCTTCATACCTAATATTTCGTCCGTATACTTCGCATCTCCGTCCCGCGATCTTCTTGTGGTCGGACTCTTCGGCTTGGGCTGGGGAGTGGGCGCAGTTTTGTTTGGTCTGGGAATGGACAGACTGGGAATGGCCCTCGGCTATCCCATCATCATGGGGCTTATCGCCAGCCTGGGAGCGTTGATTCCCCTTTTGGTCTTTTTTCCCGGTATGTTGTTTGCGACAAGGGGCATGGTACTGCTGGCCGGCACCACGCTTGTGATTTTCGGAATCGTGCTGGGTTCTGTCGGCGGATCGCGAAAGAACCTCACCGGGAGCAAGTCTATTGCGGCAAATGCGAACACTTTCAGGATTGGCCTGGTTATCGCGATCGTTGCCGGCATTCTTTCGTGTTTGCCCAATGTGGGTATGGCTTTCGGCGGCAATATGATTCGTGCCGCGGAGTCGCTCGGAGTTTCGCAGGCGTCAGCGGGAAATACTGTTTGGGCGCTGCTGTTCACCATGGGCTGCGTCGCGAACCTGGCGTATTGCTGGTACTTGATGCTCAGCAAAGGCACATTCGGCAACTACTGGAACAGGGAGACCCCAAGGAACTTAGGACTGAGTGCCCTGATGGCCCTGATGTGGATTGGAAGCTTCTATCTCTACGGAGCGGGCGCGGTCAGACTCGGGCGTTGGGGCGCGGTAGCGGGGTGGCCGCTGTTCATTTCGCTTTCCATCGTCGTGGGCAACCTCTGGGGTTTGTGGCGAGGCGAATGGCGCGATGCACCGCCCGTCGCCAGACGCTTGTTGAATATCGGCCTTCTGGTATTAATCGTGGCGGTAATCACGGTAGCTGTCAGCAATTCGTTTTGAAGGGCGTGAACGGGGTACCCTGCCCGGCCCCTGGAAGGCCTCCGGCTCTGCCGTGCTTTAGAATTGGTACGTCGCACTATGTCAGAGACTTCTGAACATTTTTCGAATCCGCAGCCACGAGCTCGATGGATGAGGCTAGACACTGCCCAGCTCCTCAAGCGTTTTTTTTTCTGCGAGCGCTCGCTGCTTGTGAGCGAAGCAGCATGGATTCCCGCTATCACCTCGCTGGAGGTGAAAATTGGATTGGCTCGATTTATCTGGCAAAGCGCCGAAACCGCGGACGCTCTCCGCAATCGCGTATTTGAGTTGCGTTTCCCCAGCCGTCTGCTCGAGGAACAAGGAGCCGACAACGCTCTGATCGAACTGTTTGGCGCCGTCAAGGATTCGCCGTCTGCTCCAGCATTTCTGCTTGGGGTTGGAAAGGTACTACTGCCAGCGTTACGCGATTCCTACCGCGAGTACATGGAATCATCGGATTCGATCGCAGACGGACCCACTCATCGTTTTCTTTCACTGGCTCTTTCCGAAAAGAAAGAGCAAATCAGCACCTTCGAAAAGTGGGGAAAGGATGCGCTTGAACAAAATCCTGAACTGCGCGAAAGCGCGCTCAACTGGGCGCAGGCCATCGCTAACCGTCTTTTAGAAGTAGGAGGCGTCGGTGTCGGGCCAGCCGCGTCGGTCGCCGGCGGCGGGCACTTTGCCGGGATCAAGGACTTATGTAATTCCGGAACGCCCTGCGCGCGATCCCCGCTTTTGGGCATGCCGCTTCTACTGGCCGGATGTGGTGGATTCAAACTACCCGTACGGCGAAGGCGTTCAGTTGCAACTACGATCGGCGATCAGCCATCTGAACGAAGTCTGGGCCATTGAAGTGGGTGGCGTTATGTTGAGCGCTTTTGCCGACGTTTTACCTTGGAAATGGATTCACAATGCCGCTCGCTGGACTTACGACGAGTCGCGGCACTGCCGCATGGGCTATGAACGATTGATGGCGTGGGGCCTCGATCCTGCAGAAATTCCACTGGGAACCTACATCTACGATAGTGCCTCTGGCGAAGATCCTATTTACTGCTTGGGCATGCTCTTCTTTTTTGAAACCAAAAACATCAAGCACAAGCCCGCTCGCGCCAAACTCTTTCACATTTACGGTGACACGCTGAGTGAACACGACATGGACTTCGACTGGGCCGACGAAACCATGCACGCCGGCTACGGCAAGCACTGGCTCAAAGAGTTACTCGCAGCCCGCGGCGAAAACCCCGCGGCCTACGACCAAGTCCGCGAGCGCTGTGAAAAACTGGTGCGCGATTACGTGGGAACTGCCACCGCACAGGAGGTCGCGGATATCAAAAAGGTCGCCGCCGCACTTTTGGTTAAGGCTGAGCAGGCACTCAAAGTGAGAACGGACATCCCGTCCGCGCGTCTGCCAGCGAGGTAAATTGTCTACAAATTGAAACGGACACGCAGTCCGCTTGAGCCGAAGGTCAAAATACGGTCTAATGGCGCGTGCTTTCCGACCAGGCAACTGCCGGCTTCGGGTTTGCCAAAATCTCTTGTGAAGGAGAATCAGCGATGCAAGGTTTATGCAAGAAGGCGGTTTTCGGATTGATCGCGCTGATGCTGGCCGGTTCCGCGGTCGCACAGTCCACCTTCACCCTTTTGTCGCCCAACAAACAAATCGAGATCGATATCCGCACTGGCGATCGCATTCAATACGACGTTTTGTTCAAAGGAACTCGGCTGCTGCAGAAGTCTACCTTCTCCTTTGACATTGACCACACCACGCTCGGCTTGCAACCTCGTATCAAGTCAGCCAAGACTCGAAGCCATGACGAGGTGCTCGAACCAGTCGTGCGGCAAAAATTCGCCAGGATTCGTGACAACTACAACGAACTTCGACTGGAAATGGAAGGCTATTACGCGGTTGTCTTCAGGGCCTACAACGAGGGAACTGCATATCGCTTCGAGACTTTTTTTCCGCAAAGCGATGTAAAGGTTTACACGGAGGAGGCTAGCTTCAACTTCGCAGGTGATTTTTCCGCCTACTATCCCCTTGAAGAAAGCTTCATGTCGCACAACGAAAGAAAATTTCCTCTCTTCAAGTTAAAGGAAATTCCGCCTGCTTCGATCGCCAGCCTGCCCGCCATAGTGGACGCCGGTAACGGCGTAAAAGTAGCGGTGGCAGAATCTGATATTGAAGACTATCCCGGCCTCTGGTTGCGCGGCACCGGCAACAATGGTTTGGCAGCGACCTTCGCGCCGTATCCGCTCAAAGAAGTTCTCGAACGGGACCGCGATTACCGGGTCACCGAGACCGCCGACTATATCGCAACCACTCGAGGGACACGCACTTATCCCTGGCGCTTACTAGGCATCACCGAAAAAGATGGCGACCTCATTACCAACCAATTGATATGGCTTCTGGAAAAACCATCAGAGGTGCAGGACACCTCTTGGATAAAGCCCGGGAAAGTGGCGTGGGACTGGTGGAATGCTCTCAACCTTTCTGGTGTCGATTTCAGATCCGGCGTTAACACTCAGACTTACAAGTACTACATCGACTTTGCCGCGAAGTATGGCTTGCAATATGTGGTCTTGGATGAAGGATGGTACAAGCTGGGCGACGTGATGGATGTGGTTCCGGAAATCAATATGGACGAACTCACCGCGTATGCCAGGCAGAAAAATGTCGGCATCATTCTCTGGGTAGTGTGGAAAAGCTTCAACGACAAATTTGATCAGGCGCTGGATCAGTTTCAAAAGTGGGGAATCAAAGGCATCAAGATAGATTTCATGCAGCGCAACGATCAAAAACTGATCGACTTCTATTACAAGACCTGTCGCGAAACCGCGAAGCGCCACATGCTGGTGGATTTTCACGGCGGTCAGAGTCAAATCACCATGACCCGCACCTGGCCTAACATGATCAGCGGTGAAGGCGTCCGAGGCATGGAATGGAGCAAGTGGAGCACGGACTCCGAGCCGCAGCATAACGTCACTCTTCCCTTCACCCGCATGTTTCTCGGACCAATGGACTACACTCCGGGAGCTATGTTGAACGCCACCAAAAAAACGTTCGCACCCATCTTCGAACGGCCCATGGCATTGGGAACTCGCTGTCATCAACTGGCGATGTATGTCGTTTTTGAAAGTCCGCTGCAGATGCTGGCCGACAGTCCTACGAATTACATGCGAGAGCCCGAAGCAATGGAGTTTCTGGCGCCGGTGCCAACGGTGTGGGACGAAACCAAAGTGCTCGACGCCAAACTGGGCGAGTATGTGCTTGTGGCGAGAAGAAACGGAAAAGACTGGTATGTGGGCGCAATGACGAACTGGACCGGTCGCGATCTCGATATTGATCTTTCCTTCCTGCCATCCGGAAATTACACAATGGATTCCTATCAGGACGGAATCAATGCCGACCGTTTCGCCAGCGATTATGTCAAAACGAAAACCCAGGTCACAAGCGGGAAGAAACTGAAAATTACGCTAGCGCCGGGCGGTGGTTGGGCTGCCAGGATTCATCGCTAGCCGCAACGGACGCAAAAAGTCGAGTCTTGGAGCTGATCCACTGTTTTCCATCGTCAGCCGCGTCATCGCCGTGGAGCCGTCTATGGTTTGGTAGCAGCTTTCAAGCGGTACAGGGTTTCTCCCGCTCGAGGAATGAGCTTGATGTCTTCAGCCTCACGACCCTGCCAGTCTTCACTTTTGATGTCTCTTGGATTCAGATAGCCAAGGTTCAAGCGCCGGCAGCGCTCCTCTGGAACACTGGTCGCAAGAGTTACATTGATTCTGGAAGTCTCCACACCGGTGCCGGCGTCGTACGTACCCTTGCCCTTCAAGTGCGTGGAGTGAGCAATTGCACTACGAGGAATGCCTGCGAAGCGGTCTGCCTGCTTCAGAAAATAATCGCGACAGTGATATCCAATTTTGTCGAGAAAAGCTCCGTGGGTATAGCTGATTTCGGTGATGTGCGGCGCATAAATAACTACTTCGCCACCTTCCAGCATGGCAGGTTCGACCTTGTACATTCCTTTAGCTCCGGTCCAGATGTCGTCGTACATTCTCGGTAATACGGAAAGCACTCGTCGAAAAGGACGTTCCACCCATTGAATATGCTTCTTGGAAGAGAGTGCGACTGCCGCCAGCCAGGCCTCGCGCGGTGTACCGAAATACATACCAGCTACACCTTCTTCGTCGACATCCCCGGCGTGGGGCGCGAGCACTAGTGCAAAGCATGAGATCAGGAGTTTTATTTTGGAGGCAGCCTGATCGATGAGGTCGCGAACCGGAGTCTGAACCGTACCGATGAGGTCGTAACTGCCAAGCAGCGCGCCAAGCCAGTGCGTCTGGTTGATCATTTCTCCGCTGCTTACCCCAGGGAAAAGATATTTATTCCCGCCGGAAAATCCTACAACTTCATGAGGAAATACCGGGCCACAGATGAGAATCTGATCGTAGTCGAAGAGCAGGCGATTAATTTTTATCCGGATCGGCTCGGAAAGCAGCCCTCCAGATTTCTCTGCGACCTCGTCCGCCGGGATAGTTCCCAGGTCTATCAGCGTTTCGGGAATATCCCACCGATGGTTGAAAACATGCGCATCGCCGCATTTTTCGTTAACCACCGGTTGGCCCATCAAACGCGAAAGCTGGGCGTCAGTCATCAGTGGATGGGTGCCAAGAGCAACCAGATAATCGCAAGCCACTGCCCGCGTTCCAATCTCCTGCTGCAGAAGTTGGAACATCAGCGGCATGGGCATGGAGCGCGTGCCATCGGGAATGATGGTGAGAACACGCTTGCCATCCACTTTAAGTTCAGCGGCGGCTTGTGCAATCAGCTGCCGGATCTCATCGTGCGACAGCACACCGTTTGCGACACTCTTGCTCAAAAGCATCATGAATCCCGGTCTACAGGTAGCGGACAAGAGCGTCCGCTCTACACAAGACTATTGGTTTACGCCGCTCGCAAGGAGGCCACCGTCGACGGCCAACACCTGGCCTGTCAAATAGCTGGCAGCGTCCGAGGCCAAAAATACAGCCGCCCCTCCCAATTCATCCAACTTTCCGAATCGCTTCATGGGCGTGCGTAGCAAAAATTCCTTGCCTCGCTCGGTTCCGTCCAGCAAAGCAGCATTTAAATCCGTACGGTAGACGCCCGGAGCAATTGCGTTGACGCAAACCCCCGACGTCGCCCATTCAATGGCAAGAGACTTGGTTAGCGACACGACTGCGCTTTTGCTTGCGCAGTAGGCTGTCACTTCGAATAACGCCAGGAATGACGCCACGGAAGCGATGTTTATGATGCGACCGTAGCCCTGCTCGATCATGTGCTTCCCGAAAACCTGGCAGGCGCGCAGGGTACCAGTAAGGTTGGTTTCAATAATGGCGTCCCAATCGGTATCGGGAAAATCAATAGTGGGCAAACGCTTGGTGCGGCCAGCACAGTTCACCAGAATCTGAACGCCTTGAAACTCAGAACACACAGCCTTGAGAAGTGCCGCTATGCTGGCACGATCAGTGACGTCGCACACTTGAACCAGTGATCGCCGGCCTAGAGCCTGGACTTCGGCGGCAGCCGCAGCCACGTGCGCCGCTCGCCGCCCTGTCGGAACGACGTCTGCCCCAGCTTGCGCCAGCGCTTTGGCAAGAGCGAGTCCAATTCCGCTAGTTCCACCGATTACCACCGCAGTTTTATTCGTAAGATCAAAAGGGGGATAGCTCATCAGAATCCTTGCGCCTCTGAATTTTCAGCAGCAAGAATTATAAGTCAGACGCGGGGTTGAGCTTGGATCGCCGGTATTTTGGATGGTGATGCGCTAGACGATGCACGTTCGGAAATTATCCGTTCTCACGGTAATAACTCATAGCTCACGAACGCCACCTTCTTGCCATCCGGCGACCATGATGGAACATTGATGGTTCCTTGCCCTCCAAATAACCTCGCCAGCACGGTAGTTTTCTTGTCCTCCAGCGCCATCAGGCGCAACATCACGTTCTTGTTTTCGGGATGTCCGGTGACCTCCTTTTCGTAGGTGAGGTACACCATCCACCGCCCATCCGGAGAAATATGCGGGAACCAGTTATTGAATTGGTCCGCCGTGATTTGCTCCTGCTCACCGCCGTCGGGACGCATACGCCAGATCTGCATGGTTCCAGATCGCTCCGAGTTGAAATAAATAAACTTTCCATCCGGAGAATACTCAGGCCCATCGTCAAGTCCTTTAGCCGTAGTCAGGCGAGTTTCGTCTCCACCTGCCACTGGAATTGTGTAGATGTCGAAATCACCGTTCCGCTGGCCTACGAACGCTAGAGTGGCGCCATCCGGCGACCATCCATGCCAGTACGAAGGCGAGCTTTTCGTAATCCGACGCGGAGTACCGCCGTCGATGGGAACCACGTATACGAGCGAACGATGATCCTCCTGCGATTGATCGCTGATGGCCAGCCATTTTGAATCGGGCGAAATCCCGTGATCGTTGTTACATCGCACTGCAAATCCGGTATCTACGGTTTCGGGCGTTCCCCCGGTTACTGGCAGTCGCACGAGGCGGCCATTGCTATTGAACAAGAAGGTTGTGCCATCCCGCATCCAGTTTGGCGCTTCAAAGCGTTCCGGCGCCACATAGACGACCCTTCGCTCGGTGGACGCGATCGCTACAGTCTCCAGAGCGCTATACAGCTTGGGCTCACCCGTCGACACAACGGGAGTGCTCAACTCGACATTAGAAAACACTGCCCTCTCAACTGCGTCCTTATCGTGAGAGCAAACTCCAATTCCAACGTAGAAAGTTCCTTGCAATGGCAGTCGGATGGATGCACCGGAGACCCTGAAGTCGCCACCGACATCCGCCAGCCATAGATAGACATAGTCACCCTGCTTCACGAGCCGCAACCGCGCGGGAGCGGAGATGTTGGACTGAATCTCATGAGTGGTGGCACCCTTCGCTTCGCGGTATTGAAGCGATGTCAGCCCGCTGGCATGCAAAGCCACGTCGACATACGCGGAATCCGGGTCCAGGCTCTGACGAAACATGAGCACCGCTTTCTTGTGCTCGTTCCCGCTTTTGTCAGTGAAAGCGATGTCGGCGGTCAGGGAGATGTTATCCGAAACTTTTTTCCAGGCAAAATGGAATGCGTCGGCCGTGAACCACATATCGTCTCCACTGCCTGTGACAGTGTAGGTCTGTTTGGACGAGTCATACTCCATCGAACCGGGACGCAACCCGGTGCCTACGTCCGCATGATTCTCGAACAAACCAGTGCGTGCTGATGGGGCTTGTGCCATAAGCGGTGCGGCACATAGCCAAATAAGCCCACAAATGACAATCACTGACCGATTCTTTATTCGGATCATGGCGGTCTCCCGGAAGACAACTTCTCAAGATCTTAAGTTCGGGAAAGGTAGGACGGCTGCCCGCCATTGTCAATGCTTTTTGAACTCGATAGTAAAAGGAAATCGCCTTAGGTAATCGTTTACTTTACTTGGGACGTTCCCTTGACAATGGGAACGCGGTCATTCAGACTGCCCGAGCTTCTTAACTCTATCTTGCATTTCTACACCTCCATGAATAACACTCGTCGCGTCTGCGCATTGATTCTATTTTTCCTGCCCCTTCCCATTTTGCTCGCTGCCAGCGATCAGATTCCACCGACGGCGTGGCGCATACCCATCGGGCAGCCACCCACAAATCCCGGCGGGCGAAAGCCAGAATTGACCAATATCGACGACGGTTTCTGGCAAGGCGCTCCGGTCGGGGGCATAGGTGCCGGAACTTTCTCTCGCTCATATCGCGGCAATTTTGAACGCTGGCACATCAAGGCCGGAGTTCACAAATATCAGAACGTGCCGGCCAACCAGTTTGCTGTCTTTGTTCAATCCGAAGGAGGGCCGCCCACGGCACAGGTTCTCTCCACCGGCAAACCAGACGGGGCCGCACTTGCCTCCTGGGATTGGTCTTATCCGGTTGGCGGCGGCGACTACGCGGCGCTCTATCCAAAATCCTGGTTTGCCTATCGTTCGCCCAAACTACCGATTGCCCTCACCGTGGAACAGTTTTCGCCCATTCTGCCGAACAATTACAAGGAAACCAGCTATCCGGTTGCGCTGTACAACTGGTACGGCGAAAATCCATCCAGCAAGCCGGTGACTGTCTCCATTTTGTTTTCCTGGACCAACATGGTGGGATGGTTTCGCGATACCAGCGGCAAATTCAACGCGGTGCTGAACGCTCAGAATAAGAACTCGTTCCATTCCGAATCGATATCAGGTGGGACGATGCAAGGCATAGTATTCGATCGCATTCGCAGCGGCCCTGTTGCCGAGGAGTGGGATGGGCAGTTCGCCATCGCCACTTTGGCTGGTTCGGGAGTCGAGGTCAGCTACGCCACCAACTTTGACCCGAAGAGTTCGGCGGCTGAGATTTGGAATCCTTTCTCCACTACGGGGCGGCTCCCGAATGATTCACCAGACGTCGCTAGCGCCGGAGAGCAGATGGCCGGAGCCATCGCGATCCGCTTTACCCTCGCTCCATACGAAAAGAAGTCGATCCCGATGTCACTCTCCTGGGACCTTCCCATCGTGCAGTTTGGCGGCGGCCGAAAATGGGTTCGTCACTACACACAATTCTTTGATGCCTCGGGAACAAATGCCTGGAAGATTGCGCGCACGGCGCTTGAGAACGACCAGCAGTGGAGCGATCAGATCGACGCCTGGCAGAAGCCTTATGTCGAGGACGAATCCAAGCCGGCATGGTATCGCGGTGAGCTCTTCAATGAGCTGTACATCATCGCCGACGGCGGCACACTATGGGCGCACGAGAAGGCTGGTCCCTCGAATTTACTGCACACGTCCGCGAAGAATATGGATAGCTTCGCATATCTCGAGTGCTTTGATTATTCCTACTACGGCACCTCGGACGTCCGCTTCTACGGCTCGTTCCCGCTGATAAAGTTTTGGCCTGAGATCGAAAAGCAGGAATTGCGCGAGTATACCGACACAATCCCCGAAAGCATCCCCCAACACTATCTGTGGGCGTGGAAGCTGCAACACGATCACAAGTTTGAAACCATGCAACGCAAGTCGGCGGGGTCTGCGCCACACGATCTGGGCTCTCCGAGTGAGGATCCGTTTGTAAATGTCAACCAGTACAACTACCAGGACGTTTCCAACTGGCGTGATCTCAACAGCAAATACGTGCTCATGATTTGGCGGGATTACGTTTGGAGCGGCAGCAGCGATCAGGAATTTCTTCGTTACACATGGAGCGCAGTCAAACAGGCGATGGAACACCTCCGTCAATACGACAGTGACGGAGACGGTTTGATCAAGAACGGCGGTTTTCCAGACCAGACCTACGACAATTGGGTAGCCCGCGGCGAAAGCGCCTACAGTGGAAGCCTCTACCTGGCTGCCCTTCGCGCGACCGCCGAGATGGCTCGCAAATTAGGGGATTCAGGCTCCTCGACAGGTTACGACGCACTGTTCAAGAAAGCACAGGCGGCATACGTGAAGAATCTCTGGAACGGAACTTATTTCAACTACGATCAGGGCAGCGATTACCACACTGACATCATGGCCGAGCAGCTCGCAGGACAGTGGTACGCCAATTTAACTGGGCTTGGCGATTTGGTCTCACCGCAAATGCGCAAATCAGCCCTGCAACACGTATATGACTTTAACGTGATGAAGTTCCAGAATGGCGAGATGGGCGCCATTAACGGTATGGGCTCCGATGGGCAGGCGCTGCACGAGAATGAACAAGTCGAGGAGGTGTGGACGGGCACTACGTTTGCCATTGCTTCCCACATGCTGTCAGAAGGAATGCGGGATCAGGCGTTCCACACTGCGCGCGGCGTGTACAACGTGGTATGGAAAGATCGCGGTTACTTCTTTCGTACACCCGAAGCCTACGACGCACGCGGAATGTATCGTGCCAGCATGTATATGCGACCGGGAGCGATCTGGTCGATGGAACTACCTTCAAAATAATCCGGTCAGCATCATACGGATAGCGTTGAATATCTAACTCCAGAGGCGGTCCCACGAGCGTTCCTGGTCCCATTGAGGGGTAGGTTCGAAATAGCCCGTTCCCGGCATCAAGTGCTGCCGCACCATGTCTTCATTGAGAGTTACCCCCAGGCCAGGCCGGTCTGGAACCGCGATCCATCCGCGTTCCACGATCGGCGCCTTTGCTCCCTCTTCTACCAACGAAGACCACCAGGGAATATCCAGGGAGTGGTTCTCCAGCGCTAAAAAGTTCTGCGTGGCAGCGGCGCAATGAACATTCGCCATGCAACTGACGGGCGTCCCGGCAAAATGCATCGCCATCGGAACGCCATATTCTTCGGCCATATCGCCGATTTTGTGGGTTTCCAGTATCCCTCCCGATGTGGCCAGATCGGGGTGAATCTTGCTTACCGCATGCTTTTCACAAAGGACACGGAACGGTTCTTTGAGGTAAATATCTTCGCCGGTGAGAATTGGCGTTGGGCTTTCTTCTGATATCTGTTTCAAGAGGTCGGTGTAGGTCCATGGAATTACGTCTTCCATCCATGAGAGGTTGTATTTTTCATACGCCTTACCCAAACGAATGATCGACTTCACACCCAGGTGTCCAAGATGATCCATCGAGAGAGGAATCTCCATACCTACGGCATCGCGCACGGCCGCAACATATTGTTCCAGCATCGCGATACCTTTGTCGGTGACTTCCATCGCCAAAAGGGGATGTTCGAGTTGATCCATTTCCCACTTGCTCAAGTCTGAGCGACCTGTGACCGTCCCGGGGGTGTCAGCGACCATCTCGATGCCGAGATCCATCTTCAGCCAGGTGATGCCCATCCCTTCTTTTCGTTCCTTCATTCGTTGGGCATAAATTTTCGGGTCTTTGGACTCGGTGGTGTCCGCGTAGACACGTATCTTGTCGCGAAACTTGCCGCCGCCCACCATGGCGTACACGGGCGCGTTGTAAACCTTTCCTGCAATGTCCCACAACGCCATCTCGATGGCGCAAACGCCGCCGCCCTGGCGGGCGTGGCCTCCAAATTGTTTGATCTTGCGGAATATCTTATCAAGCTGCAACGGATTCTCGCCAACGATGCGGCTCTTTAGAAAGAGCGCGTAGGTTGCACTAGCGCCATCCCTCACCTCTCCAAGGCCATAGACCCCCTGATTCGAATCAATCCGAATGATGGGACACGGGCTTGGCCCGGGCTTCACAATTGTCGCCACGCGCAGATCGGTAATCTTCAACGTTGAAGGACTGGAATTGGTATTGACGGCCTTGGGATAAGCTCCAGCAGATTCTTCAGCCAGGAGTGCGGCGCCCAGGGCTCCCAACGAGGTCTTCAAAATATCGCGGCGATTCATGCTGATTTGTCCTTTCTCACAAGTGCAGGCAGGTTAATGCGGGACGAAGATCGGATCAACAACTTTCCGCTGAATTATCGTTTGCCCTATTAGGCATTCAGAATCGCGTAGCAAGCTATTTCCGCGATGCCGCCGATGCAATACTCGGTTGCAGTTGTTTGACAAAGTTTCCGTGATTTGAGACTTTTCTCGAACGCCGCAACGAGCACCGTTGCGCACGACTCGCAGCGTCTCAAGGAGCACCTGACGATGAAAACAACAATCCGGAATATAATTCGAGAGATCGCAATCTTGGCAATCGGTGCATTAATTTTGCCATTTTCTTCCGTCGCACGAGCGCAATTGGTCACCTTCTCAAATCAAGATCTCTTGGATTTCACTGCGCAAAACCCATTTGGCCGTTTGCCCGACGGTCGGCCAAAAGTACCAGACGACCTGATCGAACGAGCACGCGGGTTATCAGCCGAGGAAATTTGGGCCGGGCTGGAGGAAAAGAAATACCGCAACCAGTATGCGGATGGGTTCAAAGTCCTGTATCCGGGGAAAACCATGGTAGGTCGCGCATTTACGGTGCAGTTTATGCCGGAACGTTCGGACGTTGAAAGCGTAGCCAGCGCGAAGGCGAAGGCTCGAGGACTTTCGCGGCTCACGAACCAGACCGCGATTGACATGCTTCAACCTGGTGACGTGCTCGTCGTCGATCTCTTCGGCAAAAAAGTGGACGGAACAATCGTCGGCGACAATTTGTTTTACTACGTAATGAAAGCGACACATAGTGGAGGATTGGTTGTGGATGGGAGTGTCCGCGATCTAGATGGAATCTCCGAAATCGACATGCCCGCGTATTTTCGCTCGGTGGATCCCACGCCCATCGGGAACGTCATGTTGACTGGCATCAACATTCCAATCCGGATCGGCGGAGTTACAGTCATGCCGGGCGACCTGGTGGTCGGCGATCGTGAAGGGGTGTATTTCATACCGCCGCAGGCCGTGAAGGAGGTCCTCGACCAGGCCGACGAAACTCACATTCACGATGAGTGGACCAAAAAGAAGTTCGACGAGGGAAAATACAAGTCCACCGAAATCTATGGCTCTCCCACCGATCCCAAGTTGAAGCAGGAATATCAGGACTATTTGAAGAAGCGGTTGGCGGAAATCCGCAGCCAACGAGAGTCGCACTAGGCTCGTTTAGCATCGGCGTCCCGCCCTCGGCGTTGAAAGGTGAGAAGTCCTTCGTAGCGGAGCTCTATACTTTATACTTTTAGAGTATTGCCCGCCCTGGCCGCTTCGTAGATCTTCATCATGATGGTCAAATCGCGTAAGCCTTCCTCACCCGGCGTAAGCGGCTCTTTGTTGTCCATCACGCAACCGGACATGTGATCCATCTCCTGAGCGAAGTGATCTCGAACCGGAAGAATGCGCTCCTCGATGGTATTGTCGTGATGTACGTACATGCGCAGCCCGCTGTAGATCGTCGCCGGCTCGAGTTCAAACCACCCTTTGGTAGCCACAACGCGGTACCGGTTTTGACCGGCGTATCCGTAACTGGACGTGCAGTTGGCCAGCACACCGCTCGGAAAGCGTAGTTGAAAATTGATGGTCTCTTCAACTTCTTTGAAGCGAGGATCGTTCGATGTCGTATACATCATCGCATTGATTTCGCTGGGCTCCTCGCCGGTAAGATACCGCGCTGCATTGAGTGAGTAGATGCCGATGTCCATTAGCGACCCACCCCCAGCCAGCGCCTTGTTCAATCGCCATTGGGTGGGGTCGCCGATGTTGAATCCGTGGTCGGCCAGAATGACCTTTACGGGCCCAAAATCCTGCTGGCGTGCCATCCGGATTGCTTCCTGATTGTAGGGTTCATAGCGGCAGCGATAGGCCACCATCAACTTTCGACTGGCTTTGCGCCCTGCATCAATCATTTGTCTGGCATTCGGCAGGCGTCGTGGCCATCGGCTTTTCCGACAGGACGTGCTTCCCTGCGTGAAATCCTCGGACGGTATATTCAGCGTGCATTCCGTTAGGAAGCACGACGTAAATGATGTCAACTTCAGGATTGTCTTTGAGTTGATCGTAGGTCTGATAGTTGTAGATGTTTTTCGCGTCGACGCCGTAACGCAGCGCTAACTTATTCGCCTTGTCCGGGTGTCCACTGACGAGAGCCACCACTTTCGATTTCTCACATTTGGCGAATGCGGGCAGAATTTGGTTGATCGCAAGGCTGCCGAGACCCACGATGGCCCATCCGAGTTTCTTTCCTGGAGCATCGGGCACCTGCAAGGCGGCGGCTCTCTGTAAAAGAGTGCCAGCGACATTGGCCGCTACCATGCCTTGTCCTACCTGCGAAATGAAACCTCGACGAGTGATTTCCTTCGAGAAGAAATCGGACATAACGCAGACTCCTCTTAGCTTTACGGTTGCGGCAGGTGGAGTGTTTTGGAGCGATCAATGACCCACTGGGGAAATACCGGCGATCCTTGCGGAGGCTTTCCCATTGTGATTGCCCAGTGGTCAATCCAACCGGAACCTTCTTCTCCGACGAATGTATCAGGCAAGCCGTAAGCCTGATCGCTTAAGGCGTCTGCGAGTGTAACGAATCGATAACCTCTCTTGCGCATGAGCTCGAGCAGCTCCCCGATGTGATCCGCTTCCAATTGATTCGCGTGTATCAGCAAGACTTGTTTCGGCTCGTACCCAATGGTTTGTTTGGCTAGTTTTTCAGTGTAAGCAAACATCAGGTCGCTGTAAGAAAGATAGCTGCTAACGAGTTGTTGTTGCAGGTCAACGTCTCCACGTTTCTTCGCATCCTCGTAGACACCGGCGTACATCCAGTCCCACGCATCCAGAGTCACCGGAGCGATGCTATATCCGCGGGAGGTGAGAAATGCTTCGGCTTCCCGCCGGGTTTGAAGGTCGCGCCCCGTATCCAGAAAGGGATGCCGAAAATAGCGAAGCCTCATATGGTGTTCGTCCAGCAGCAGGCGCGTCACATTCTCGCCCTGCACCACATCATCTTCCCATGCCTTCAATCCGGTCTGATTGAGCGACATGTGCGTGTAGGTGTGATTTCCAAGTTCAAAACCGTAGTCGAGCCACATCCTCAAAGCCTTAATCCGTTCATCCACCTCTCCGAACTTGAAAAGCTTCTTCTCATTCACGAACCCTACCACCGGAATCTTTTGATCGTGGAGCGTAGTAAGTAGTTTCCCGGTCATGTCGGTGATCGTCGCCGCATTCATTGAATTAGCGGACGCCGCGGGCAAGTCGTCGATGGTGATTGCTACTTGGCGTTCGGGCGGGTTTTGCGCGCCAGATGGCGATGCTTTTAACACCACAGGCAATACGAATATAGCGAGAACGACACTCTTGAACAGCGATGTCATCGAAAGCACTCCAGGACCGTGACTTACAAGATCCGCGTTACTTCACGAAGGGTGAACAGCAAGGCTCACGAACGGGGATCGGCTCCATGAGTTCGACTCGCGTGAGATTAGGGTCGTACAGATTTAACTGCCACTTCCCATCACGGCCAATTTGCGGTTTCTCTGGCTTGAGGCCATGCTTCAGGACCACTTGATACGCGTCCTTCACGCTCGGTACGCCCAGCGCAAAATGGTGCATCACCCCCAATTCCTTCGGCGACGGATTGTGCACATTCAACATATATTCCAACCAATCCGTGCCTTCGGGCACCCGCATGTCGACCCAGTCAGTTTCTTTGTCGGTCATACCTCCGTGCCATGTTTCGCGAAAGCCCAGGATGTCCTTGTAGAAGGCGTCGGCCTTGGCTTGGTCCTGAACCACGATTCCAAGGTGGATGATGCGCTGTGAAATGCGACTGTCTGGAAGAAACTTGCCAAAATTCCGGCTGTGCAACGAACTGGGCATGAACTGCACGAACTCTACATCGTGACCATCGGGATCGGTGACATCGAAGCCACGATTCCCATCCAGCATGGGCTCCAGTTTTTCCGGCACTTTTACTCCACGACTGGCGAGGTAGGCGCGCATCTGCTCAACATCCGTGGTCTCGAAAGAAATATGCGACAAACGATCCTGCTTGGCGTCCTTAAGCTCGGGAAACACTTCGACGTACTGATGATCATTCACTTTGAAATAGGTCAGCAGCAGCTTGCCGGGTGGATCGTCAACGGTGAACGGTTCCTGAAAACCCAATACGCCTGAATAGAACTTTCGCGCGGCCGCGAGATTGTCAGTTCGCAAGCCAATGTGAGCGACACCGACAATTGGTGGCCGCGTTGCCGCCGCTGGCTTCTGCTGAGAAGTTAAACTTTGCGGCGTTGCTGGCGGGGAATCATTGCAGCCGAAGAGGGCAAGGCAAACCGCGACCAGCATAGTTCTGCTGGCAAATCTGGAGGCTCTCATATCGTCACCTGGCTCGCACGTCTCCTCGATTGACCTAATTTTTACTCGCGGACTGCCCGCGCAAAACTTCAGTGAGGCGATCGGCCACGATCTTGTTTTCTCCCGGTTGCAGCATGAACGAGTTCATGGTGAGCCCGGGACGATCTTCTCCCAGTCCCAATGATGATCGACGGCGTGGCATCGGCTAATTTCTGGGAAACTTCCTTCGGCGTGAGCGAGACTGCGGCTGGATTCCCAGGTGATCGCCATGTGCGGCACATGGTTGGCCATGTCGGGAACAAAGAATGAAGTGCTCACCCCATCCACACGCGATAATCTGCCGCGAGATGTATTCCAGCCGGTCCTGCCATTCTTTCCACAGAGCCTCGTGGTCTTCGTTAAGATACAGTTCCAGCGCCTTGACCATTCCGACGATTTCTTCCTTGCCGACTTTCTGGCTGCGGCCGATCGTGTCTTCGTGCGGACTATTGTTCAGCAACGCATTGGCGACCATTTCTTTTCGACCGATCAACAAACCGGCGCACTGCGGTCCGCGCATGGCCTTGCCGCCGCTGAAGGTGATCAGGTCGTAGCCCATGTTGGCGTAATCCCATAAGATGAGAGACCGGCGGCGTGTCGGCCGCGGCGTCGTTCATGCAGGGAATCTTGTACTCTTTCCCCAGTTTGACCCATTCATCCACTTTGATCTGCCCGGCTGCAGTTGGCAAAATTTGATGAAGTGCATCATCGCGGTCCGTTCATTGACCGCCTGGCGGAACTCATCGCGAGTTTCGATAACGACCAGTTTAATTCCGGTGTTCCGCAGCTGATGGTCGAACGGATTGCGATGCGATTTCTGGATGATGACTTCCGACTTCATTCCCGTCAGGTCCGGAATCTGCTTGATGAACTCGCTCGTTGTCACCGGTAAGAATGCCCGCCAGGCCGGACTGCATGGCCGCCGCCGCGCCCGAAGTCACCAGCGCGGTGTATCCATCGGGCAACTTCAGCATTTGCGCGATGCGATTTCCGGCAGCGACCTCCAGATCGGCAATGCGCACGAAGTGGCGGCCCGCCTGGGCCATCACAGCTTCAAGTTCCGGACGAAGAATGGAACCGCCCAGCACTGTCATGGTTCCTTCGCAGTTGATGACGGTCTTTACTCCAAGCTCTTCGTAAGGATTGCCCGATCTGGCCAAATCCGCTGACCTTGGTTGGCACCCTTCCAGGCAAACAGCTTGCGTGGCGTCATTACCGAGCCTGCGAGCACTCCAAGGCTGTCCCAGAAAACTCCGGCGATTCCAACTCGAACCGAGTCGCATGATTATGCTCCTTAATGCGCGAACTTGATGAGCTTCTGCAACGCCTGTCATCTTGCCCTTAATTTCACGGGAATCTACTTACGAACGATCGCAGCAATGCAATTGATTTCCACCTTCGAATTGCCGGGAAGAGCGGCGACCGCGACTGTGGTTCGTGCCGGCCCGCCGTTGGGAAAATAGGTCTTGAAAATCTTGTTCATGGGCTCGTAGTAGGCGATGTCCGCGAGATAGACCGTAAGCTGCAGAATGCTGTCCATCGTGCCGCCGCCGGCGTCACAACCAACTCTTTTACGTTCTCCATGCACTTTCGTGGTGTGGCTGTCAATGTCGTCCTTTCCCACCGGCCCATTCGAGTTGGCTCCCTGTCCGGCAATGTAAAGCAGACCGTTGTGCGTGATGAGAGGCGGTAATCATCTGAGTGCCGTCGGCGGGCTTGCCGTCGCGACCGAGTTTGCGCACACCTGAATCCCGGTTCTTTGGCTTCAGCGCTTGAGGGCAGCAGGCCCCCCACCCAACGGCGGAAAGTCCAGCAGCCAGACGACCCATCAGCATCCTGCGATTAAAAAATGTCGAAGTCATGATCAGTCTCCTTGAATTAGTTAAGTTTCGCTGCTGTTTTCCTGAACCTTACGGCAATGCGAAACTGAAAATATCACTTCCCGCCGCGATGGCCACGTATTGTTTGCCCTGAACCGCGTAGCTCATCGGCGAGGCGCTGAAGTCCTGTCCCGTGTTGAAGTGCCACAAAGGCTTACCGGTTCGAGCGTCTACCGCTTCGAATGACTGAGCGTCATCAGCCAAAGAAAACCAATCCCCCGGCAGTCGTCATGGTTCCACCGTCGGAATGCGCGCTGCCCACTTGCGGATAGCGCCAGGCAAACAGATTGCTTGTGCAGGTCGTAAGCCACAAGAATCTTCTGCGAGCTTTCCTCCGGAATTCTCTTCACCCCGGTCGAGTAAAAAGTCTTCCCTTCCTCGAAGTCTTGCGCTTTCAGGAAGTAACTCTGACATTCCTCCAGCGCGAGAAAATAAACGAAATGAGTCGACTCGTTATAAGACGGCGCAAACCAGTTGGTGGCGCCACCATATCCGGGACATACCCGCGTTCCTTCGGATGTAGGCGCAAGTCCAGATCGGATAGGCCGTCCCTTGCGTCGATCCCTGTCGCCCAGTTTAGTTTCTTTACGAAAGGAGTCGCGGAAAGAAATTTCCCATTGGTCCGATCAAGCACATAAATGAACCCGTTGCGATTGGCCTGCACCAGGAGTTTCCGCGGCACTTGTTTGTAAACTGTATCGACCAAAATTGGAGTTTCGGTGGCATCGTAGTCAAAGAGATCGTGCGGCGTAAACTGGAAGTGCCATTTCAGCTTGCCGGTATCGGCGTCCAATGCAAGTACGCAATCGGTATATAAGTTGTCGCCGGGGCGCACGTCACCATCAAAGTCGGGACTTGGATTGCTTGTCCCCCAGAACAGAGTGCTAGTCTCGGGATCATAAGTTCCCGGCATCCAGGTGGTACCGCCACCATGTAGATACGAGTCGCCGGGCCAGCTATCGGAACCTGGCTCTCCCGGCGTGGGGATCGTCCAAAAGCGCCACAACATTTTTCCCGTAGCCGCGTCATATGCGGCAACAAAACCGCGAACACCGTCATCGCCGCCCGACGTCCCTACGATCACTTTGTCATTCACGACCAGCGGAGCTCCGGTCGCCCCGTAATTCCTGTTCCAGTCCGCATACGCCACGTCCCACAACAGGCTGCCGGAACGCGCGTCCAGGCAAAGCAGGTGCGCGTTATCGGTTAGCCGGTAGACGCGAGCATGCCACACCGCGACACCGCGGCTGAGATGCCCTGAAGCATCGTCGATAAGTCCTTCGGAAATAGGCCAGACGTGATGCCAGATTGTCCGGCCAGTTCGGGCGTCCAGAGCGTAAGTATCGTTGGCCGACGTTACGAACATCACCCCGTTCACCACCACGGGCGTAACTTCAAGCCGGTTTGAGTTGCTGGAATGAAACACCCATTGTGCTCGCAATTGCCCAACATTGCTAAGGTTGATTTGGGAAAGCTCGCTGAATCGACGACCTGAGAAATCTCCGTTATAGGAGAGCCAATCAGCATTCGGCCGCCTCGCGATCAAGGCGCTAGAAGCCACAACAATCGGTGCCGAACTCGATCGGGCATCAGAACTCTCGGCTGCGGCGACAGTCTGGCAACCGGCCAGGAGAGCGATTGCCAAGATTATTTTTCTGCCCGGTCCCATCGTCCCCGTTATCGACGCTGATTCAGCAAATCAAGATCAAACCCAATCGCGACTCGCGCTTCTGCCCGCCGTCCATCAAAACGAATTGAATCGATTTAATCGAGGCGAATTATCCAATGAAAAGTGAAGGATTGCAATAATATAAGAAAGCGATCCCGCCGAACAACACCGTGAGCTGTCGGTTCATTTATTCGTGATGGTTGTATATATTTATCGGGCCGCGATTTGGCGAGAACATAACCTGCTTCCATCCAATGTCACGAATGCTCTCAGCGACGCTGCTGACTCTCACGCTCTCCATCGTCCCGACAGGCTTGCCTGCACGCTCGAACGCACAGGAGCTGGGGACGCCACCTTCCAAAAATGACCAGGCTTCCGACGGGCAACGAATCTTTGCCACCACGTGTGCGGCCTGTCATGGACTTGACGCGCGCGGCAGCGAACACGCCCCGGACATTGCCGGCAAGAGAGACGCTCAACAATTAACCGGCGAAGAGCTTCTTCATATTATCCAGAACGGTATACCTGGAACGGGCATGCCGGCGTTTCGTGCGCTCAACACGGCGCAGGTTCACGCCGTTATTCGATACTTGCGCACCCTGCAAGGTGAGGGTACGGCTGCCCAACTCCCAGGCGACCCACGACGCGGCAAAATTCTTTTCTTCGGGCAGGCGGGTTGTGCCCGTTGTCACATGGCGAATGGGCAAGGAGGCTTCATCGCCTCAGACCTCTCGAGCTACGGCGGTGCACGCCCGGCGGCAGATATTCGCAACGCGATTACCGATCCGGGTAAGAGTCTCGATTCTCGAAGTCATCCCGTCACCTTGGTCACGACGAGCGGGATGAAACAATCCGGACTGATACGTAATGAAGATAATTTCTCGCTTCAGGTCATTGGCCTGGACGGCACGTTTCACTTGTTTCAAAAATCAGAGCTCCGCAGTATCGAATACCAGCCTGACTCTTTGATGCCGGCTGATTACGCATCAAGGCTCAGCTCATTTGATTTGGACGATCTCGTCAATTACGTCGTCAGCGTGGGCCGGACCGACAAAAAGATATCCGCTACTAAGGAATAAATGACCAAAATAATGGAAGTTGCAGGTTTGAAAACGTGCTTCTCAATCCATGGCCAGCTCCGCAAGCATGCGCTTGGGGCGGCCATCCTGTCGATTGCGGTTCTCTTGCTTGCAGGCGTTCCCTCCGTTCACCTGCAGGCGGGAGTTCCCGAACGCACATTCAAACTGGCTGCTGAGTCTCCCAACTTTTGGAAGCTGTTCGACCGTAACGCGACACTTTCGCGAGTCGCGGGCGATTTTGGTTTCACCGAAGGTCCAGTTTGGGATGAATCTGGGTTCCTTTACGTCAGCGACGAAGTCCAGAACAAGATTTATCGCGTTTTCACCGACGGCCCGAAAGCCAACGGCCGCAAGGAAGATGTTATTTCTCTGGGCGACCCCGACGGAAATACCTACGATCGTCAGCATCGCCTTATCGACTGCGCCAGTGCGCTGCGGGCAATCATCGCGATAACGCCGGAGGGTAAATACACCATTTTGATTGACCACTTCGAAGGGAAAAAGCTGAACACGCCCAATGATGTGATCGTCGGTCCTGACGGAGCGCTGTATTTCACCGATCCGACCCTCGACCTGGCTGAGGGACAGAAGCAGGAATTACCTTTTCAGGGAGTTTACCGCCTGGATGATAAAGGCGACCTCCGTCTCCTGACAAAAGACCTCACGCAGCCCAATGGACTTGCCTTTTCGCCAGATGGAAAGCACATGTACATCGACGACAGCGAGCAAAGAAATATTCGAGTCTACGATTTCAGCCGCGATGGCACGCTACGCAATGGCCGGATCTTCGGCGAAGAGCCCGGCGCCAAAAATGATGGCGTGCCAGATGGCATAAAAGTGGATCACTCCGGAAACTTATTCGTTACAGGTCCTAAAGGAATCTGGGTTTGGGACCCTCAGGGCCATCACCTAGGCACCATCGAAATGCCTGAACAACCCGCCAATCTTGCGTGGGGCGACAGGGACTATCGTACGCTTTACATCACGGCAAGCACTTCCGTATACCGACTTCAAACAAAAGCGCACGGCTTCGTCCCCTACCGCGCCCATTAATGGTCACCATGCCAAAGACCTTGTTCGTTGTCTTCATGATCTCGTTGCTGATTTCCGCCGCCGTTGCGCAAGAAACTCGGGGCACATCCGATGCCGACCCGATTTCAACCATCCGAGTGAATGCGACCCATCCGATAAAGTCCTTCGATCCCGACGTAGCGTTAGGCACATCAATCGACATTCTGCCGCAAGGCGTAGTCGACAAAATTTACACGCCCGAGATTCTGAAGCAATCTCTCTCCGCCGGATGGGGTCCAATCACCTATCGCCAGAACACTGAGCTGCAAGGCGCGGCCTGGCATTGGAATCCCAATGGAAAGTGGAGCGATGCGGTTCACCAGAGCGGATATTTCACGGGCAGCGCAGAACCGGGTGAGTACATCCGGCATTCCGCCGGTTATCCGTTGCCTCATCGTGGCAATACCGAGGGCGATGGACATTCGCGAACTAAATATTCACGAATGACAGATGGTGATTCAGCCACATATTGGAAGAGTAACCCCTATCTCACCAGCAAATTCACTGGCGAAGGTGATTCGCTGCATCCTCAGTGGATCGTCCTCGACTTGGGCGCCGCGGAAAAGATTGACACTGTCAAGATCGATTGGGCCAACCCGTACGCGCGTAAATACATAATTCAGTACTGGAACAGCGATAAGAATCCGCTGACCAATCCCACTGCCGGCGCGTGGATTGCGTTGCAAATCATCGCCGACGGACATGGAGGGATCGAGACTGTTAGGTTCACAAGACAGGTTCCAGTCCGCTATATCCGCATCTGGATGACGGAATCTTCAAACGAAAGCGGAACGCAGGACACAACGGATCCGCGCAATTCCGCAGGATATGCGATTCGCGAACTTTACGCTGGAACAACTACGGCACCCGGTGAATTTGTAGACCTGGTCAGGCACCTACCGGACGGAGGGCAGACCGTTGTTCATGCTTCCTCGGTCGATCCTTGGCATTCCGCCGCTGATCTTAGCACGGAAGCAGGCGACCAGACTGGCCTGGACCTTCTTTATACGAGTGGCCTCACCAACCACCTTCCTGCGATGATCCCAATCGCTATGCTCTATGGCAATCCGGAAGACGCGGCAGCGCAGATTGCTTATGTGGAGAAACGTGGCTATCCAATTTCTTACATCGAAATGGGTGAAGAGCCTGACGGTCAGAAAATGCTACCCGAAGACTACGGCGCTCTCTATCTCCAGTTTGCTACCGCGCTGCATAAAGTGAACCCGAAACTGAAACTGGGAGGCCCGGTATTTGAGGGCGTCAACGAAGATATCGAAGTTTGGCCTGATGCCAAGGGGCGAGTTTCATGGCTCGGCCGTTTCATCGATTATCTAAAAGAGCACAACCGGCTGGCTGATCTATCGTTTATGTCGTTTGAGCATTACCCGTTTCCGCCCTGCGACATCACCTGGTCTGACCTTTATCGCGAACCCGAGTTGACCGAAGGCATTCTCAAGATCTGGAGAGCGGACGGCGTGCCGGCAGATGCACCCCTGATTAATACCGAGAGCAATGTTTCCTGGGGACTGACCCAGCCAATGACCGACATTTTTGCCGCGCTATGGCTGGGTGATAGCGTCGGCTCATTTCTCACCTTTGGCGGCGACACTTATTACCACTCCCCAATCCAGCCTGAACCGATACGTTCCGGGTGTCACGGATGGGGCACTTATGGGAATTTTGTGGCCGACGAGAATCTAATTATCCACGCGTACACGTCGCAATATCATGCCAGCCGGATCATCAATCTCGACTGGGTGAAGCATGGCGCGGGCATTCACGAGTTATTCTCCGCCTTTTCGGAACTGAACGACAATGCCGGACACGTTCTAATCACCGCGTATCCAGTTCGACTTCCAGACGGGAAATGGTCGGTGATGGTGATCAACAAAGATCAATCGAATCCGCACAAAGTGCGGGTGATCTTCGACGTTGCGCCAGGAATTGAACGATCATTTTCGGGTGCGGTCACGCTGACCACATTTGGCAGCCAGCAGTACGTATGGCGCTCCGAGGGACCGGCGAGCCATCCTGATCCTGATCTTCCGCCCGTGAAGACAACCGTCCAAACTAACCCCGGCTATGCGTTCACTTTACCGAAGGCTTCCCTAAACGTATTGCAAGGAAACTTGCAGGATGCTTCAAAGTTGAAGTGACTGCACACGAATTGTGTCTGAGTGCTAAAACAATCAGGCGATTTTCTTGATGGACAATGCCATCAAGCTATCCGAGCCGCTAGAAGATGTTGCGGAAGCCCCAGAACAGGAATCCCGCCAGCATCATCGAAACCGGCAAAGTTAACACCCACGCCATAGCCAGATTGCGTACCGTGCCCCATTGCAAACCCGTATGGTTCGCCGCCATGGTACCTGCGATACCAGACGACAGCACGTGAGTCGTACTTACAGGCAGGCCAAACCAGTCTGCCGCGCCAATTGTCACCATTGCGGTGATCTCTGCCGCCGCGCCTTGTCCGTAAGTGAGGTGATCTTTACCGATCTTTTCGCCGACGGTTACAACGATGCGTTTCCAACCTACCATCGTACCGAGTCCCAGCGCCATCGCGACAGCAACCTTGACCCAGCCGGGAATGAATTTCGTGGCGTTGTCGATGTGTTTTTTGTAGTTGCCGAGCACGGCCCAATCGTTCACAGCAATGTCGGGTTGGTGGGTCTTCTGCATCAACCGAAGCGCTTCGCTGACCAGGTACATATCGTTTCTGAAATTGCGCACTCGATCGTTAGGTACTTTTGCCAATTCTCCGAATAACACGGTCTCATTGCTAATGTCGGTCACCATCTGGCGAAGCGCCAGCATGGTGTTGGGAGTAAATTCACGGGTACGGATAAACGCGGTTACGTCATCGCGCTCGTCGGCAATCACAGCATTCGGGCTTACGTATTTATCCAGGGTGCTAGCCGCTTGCTGGGACACCGCAATAAAGTCCTGCGACTGTTTCTTAGTGACCGCATGATTCAACGCGTAGGCGGTGGGCACGGTTCCGATCAAAATCAGCATGATCAGTCCCATTCCCTTTTGTCCGTCGTTCGATCCATGTGCGAAGCTGACGCCGGTGCAGGTAAGCACAAGCAACGCGCGAATCCAGAATGGCGGAGGCTCGGTTCCTTCCGGTGCTTCATACAATTTCCGATTCTTGATGACGGATTTCATTATCAGCAGCAGCAGGCCCGCCAGAAGAAATCCCACTATCGGCGAAAGCAACAGTGACTTTCCAATGTTTAGGGCCTGGCCCCAATCCACTCCGCTGGTGCCGGATTTGGCCGACATCAACTGGTTGGCAATACCCACTCCGATAATTGACCCGATCAACGTATGCGAGCTCGATGCCGGCAGGCCGAAATACCATGTGCTGAGATTCCAGATGATCGCGGCCACGAGCAGTGCAAACACCATGGCAAAGCCAGCCTTGCTACCCACCTGCAGTATGAGTTCGACCGGTAAAAGCGAAATAATCCCGAACGCTACTAAGCCGGAGGAAGTCAATACGCCGAGGAAATTCCAGAAACCCGACCACACCACTGCAACGTGAGGCTCCATCGAATGTGTGTAGATAACCGTCGCGACCGCATTGGCGGTATCGTGAAATCCGTTTACAAACTCAAACCCGAGCGCCACCAACAGCGCAACGCCGAGGAGCACATATGGCATGATGGACGTGTTATGAACGCCTGACAGATCGGAAAGTAGATGCGAACCCGCGTAAACCACTCCAACGATTAGCACTAGCACGAACACGAGGACGCCTTTTTTGCCTGGGCCCTTGCCGAGTTTGGCTTCTAGCGCTGGAACAACGACGGGACCGGACTTAGATGGAGCGGGCAGGGTTGGGGCGGTAGCCATGTGGTCTCCTGAATCGAGCCGGAAGATTCGGTCACGACTGGCGGCCACTATACGTCTGGATTGTTACAGCAGTATTAAATTATCGATGAAAGCGATGCTTTTTACCGGTTGACGACTAGACCCATTCCAAAATAGTTTTTTTAGCCGTATTCCCTTGCCAAGCGGAAAGAGTTTAGGCTGTAGGTGAACAAACGTTCACCTCGATTTAAGACATCTTCGGAGAACATTTCATGGCTGATTCGATCAAACTTCCCCCGCCGCTTTCGTCCGAAGAGTTGAGGAAAATCGACGCCTACTGGAGAGCATGTAACTATCTATCGGCGGGAATGATTTATCTTCGCGCGAATGCTCTCTTGCGCGAACCACTGAAACCGGAGCATATCAAGAATCGACTGCTCGGCCATTGGGGCTCAGACCCCGGCCAGTCATTAATTTGGGTTCACTTGAATCGTGTTATCAAAAAATACGATTTAAACATCATTTATATCTCCGGCCCAGGTCATGGAGCGCCTGCGACATTGGCAAACTCTTATTTGGAAGGGCATTATTCCGAGATCTATCCTGATAAAAGCCGCGATGAAGCCGGCCTGCTCAAGTTCTTTCGGCAATTCTCGTTCCCGGGAGGAATAGGCTCGCACTGCACGCCTGAGACCCCGGGTTCGATTCATGAGGGTGGGGAACTTGGATACTCCATCTCGCATGCTTACGGAGCAGCCTTCGATAACCCCGACCTGATCGTCACGGTCGCGGTGGGGGATGGCGAGGCAGAAACGGGACCCCTTGCGACATCGTGGCATTCGAATAAATTCCTGAATCCAATTCACGACGGCGCTGTCCTGCCGGTGTTGCATCTGAATGGCTACAAGATTGCCAATCCAACCATTCTCGCGCGTATTCCGCATGAGGAATTGGAAGCGCTTCTGATTGGGTATGGGTATAGGCCGTATTTCGTCGAGGGTAACGATCCCGGCGTCATGCACCAGAAAATGGCGTCGACTCTGGAGCAGTGCATCCTGGAAATTCGGTCGCTGCAGAAAATAGCTCGTTCTACCAACGACTGCACCCGTCCACGCTGGCCCATGATTGTCCTTCGTTCGCCTAAAGGATGGACGGGGCCGAAAGAGGTTGACGGCCACAAGGTGGAAGATTTCTGGCGGGCGCACCAGGTTCCCGTACTCGACCCGGTGACCAACAAACACAATCTCAAAATCGTCGAAGACTGGATGCGCAGTTATAAGCCGGAAGAGCTCTTTGATTCCAACGGGACTCTGGTACCGGAGTTACAGGCTCTGGCGCCTTCTGGCGAACGCCGCATTTCCGCGAACCCGCATGCAAACGGAGGTTTGCTTCGCAAGGAACTCGAACTCCCCGACTTCCGCGACTATGCCGTAAACGTAAAAACGCCAGGTTCCATGTATGCTCCACCCACCGATGTGCTGGCGCACTTCCTGGCCGAGGTGATGCGACGCAACATGCGCTCGTTCCGCGTCTTCGGACCCGACGAGACGGCGTCCAACCGGCTAACGGCAATCTATGCCGCTTCGAAAAAGACCTGGCTCGCCGAGTACAGACCGGAAGATGCCGATGGTGGAGAACTCGACGTTAACGGACGCGTCATGGAAATGTTGAGCGAGCATACGCTCGAAGGTTGGTTCGAGGGCTATGTTCTCACCGGCCGTCACGGACTTTTCTCCACTTACGAAGCCTTTGTCCATGTGATCGATTCGATGTTCAATCAGCACGCGAAGTGGCTGGAAAAATCGAAAAATGAACTCGACTGGCGCGCTCCCGTACCCTCCATCAACATACTCATCACATCTCTCGTTTGGCGGCAGGATCACAACGGTTTCACCCACCAGGATCCTGGATTCCTCGATGTTGTGACCAACAAGAGTCCCGACGTTGTCCGCATCTACTTGCCCCCTGATGCAAATTGCCTATTGAGCGTGGCTGATCATTGTCTGCGCTCGCGCGACTACGTCAATGTCATCGTCGCTGACAAGCAAGATCATCTTCAGTACCTCAACATGGACGAGGCGGTAAGACATTGCACTAAAGGTGTTGGTATATGGGACTGGGCTTCCACGGATAACGGCGAAGATCCAGACGTGGTGTTGGCGTGTGCTGGTGACATCGCGACCATGGAAGCGCTCGCGGCCGTTGAGATTCTCAAAAAGCACTTCACTGACCTTAAGATCAGATTCGTTAACGTTGTAGACCTGTTCCGTCTCATGCCGGAGACGGAACATCCGCATGGTCTCTCCGACCGCGATTTCGACTCCCTTTTCACTACCGACAAACCTGTCATCTTTAACTTCCATTCATACGCTTCACTGATCCATAAGCTCAGCTACCGCCGTACAAATCACGACAACATTCACGTTCGTGGATACAAGGAGAAGGGCAATATTAATACTCCGCTCGAGCTGGCGATACTTAACCAGGTCGATCGTTTTGACCTGGCTATCGACGTCATCAACCGGGTTCCGCGTCTGCGCAATATCGGCGCTCATGTTAAAGAATGGCTGAAGGACCAGATTATCGACAGCATCAACTACGCTCACGCCGAAGGCATCGATAAGCCAGAAATTCGAAACTGGAAATGGCCATCATAGATACAGCGGAAGAGTCGGAGCGGCAAAACGACCTCATCCTGGTCTTGAACAGCGGCTCGTCGTCGTTAAAGTTTGGTCTCTTTTACCATAGCGGTCATGACGAAGAACCGCTGCTCACCGGAAGTGCGGACGGCATTGGACGAAGCAACGGCGTATTGCGGATCCTCTCAGCTACGGGAAAATTGCTTTTTCACCGCGAAAATGTTCTAGACTCACAAAGTACTGCGCTTGCGATCATTGCGAAAGAGATTCGAGAGCAGGTTCCTCTCTCGCCGGTCGCAGTAGGACACCGCGTGGTCCATGGAGGACCCAATCTCCTCACTCACCAACTCATCACTGCGAAGGTTTTGGATGACCTGCGATCCGCCGTACACTTCGCGCCGTTACATATCCCCCAGGCCTTGTCAATCATCTCTGCATCGCAATCACTCTTTTCTTCCGCGGCACACTTCGCCTGTTTTGACGACGCCTTTCATCGCACCATGCCGGAAGTGGCGTCGCATCTGCCCATCCCGCGGCGATTTTTTGACGCCGGTATTCGACGCTACGGTTTCCACGGCCTCTCGTACGAGTCAATCGCACGTCGTCTCGGATCGCGGCTTCCCGCGCGTGCAATATTCGCTCACCTAGGCAATGGAGCCAGCCTTTGCGCGCTTCGTGACGGCGCGTCGATTGACACCACCATGGGACTGACTCCGACTGGAGGTATTCCCATGGGTACGCGTTGTGGCGATCTTGACCCCGGGGTCTTGATTTACCTTCTGCGCACCGAAAAGCTTGGGGCCGACGCGCTTGAGGATCTGCTCAACCATCAAAGTGGTTTGTTCGCGTTGTCCTCAGGAGAGAGCGACGTGAGAGCGCTCGAGGAACGTGCTCGGTCTGGCGACCCCAACGCCATTCTTGCACTGACTGTTTTTGGCATTGCTGTCCGCAAAGCGGTTGGTGCGTACATTGCTCTGCTTGGCGAAATCGATCTTTTAGTCTTTACTGGCGGCATCGGCGAACACAGCGAATGGGTTCGCCGCGAGGCAACGCGAGGACTCGAGGCCCTTTCTGTCACTCAGGATAAAGTCCAGGTTGTACCAACCGAAGAAGATCGCCAGATTGCCCGCCACTGCCGTAGTTTGATCAAGCAGAAATAGTCGGGAGATCACAAAAGAGGAGCAATCATCTTAGAAGGTCTCAAGCTCCAACCTTGTACATGCAGCTCTGTATAGGTGATCACCCAATGTTAGAGGTCGATATCTGGTGCAATCTGACGCATATGTTTACATTTAGGCCAGATGCCCTTTTGTAGATTAGGCGTCAAATGGCCAGCCAGACAGCAACACTTTGGTGTAGGTTGACATCCAAACAGGCCATGTCTACGCCCGCCAGGTCGAAGGTGCGCAAAGAAACTCCCATCAAGCTCCCGGTGAGCTCGTCTGTTCGGCCGAAGTTTCCTGCGAAGCAGGAAGCGATGTTTCGGGAGACTCTAATGACTTTGAACCGCTGCCGAATACCGTATGCGGTGTCGGGAGCTTTCGCGCTTCAGATTCATACGGGAATTTGGCGCGCCACCAAAGACATTGATCTCTTTCTCGCTCCTGAAGACATGCCTGCCACAATTTCTTGTCTCGAGAAAAATGGCTTTCTTTGCAAAACCAAAGACCCAGTATGGTTGCACAAAGCACATCGTAATGGTTTTTTCGTCGACTTGATCACCGGCATGAGTAACGCCGTGATCACGGTTGAGCCGTCATGGATCAAAAATGCTCTTCCCGCAATGGTGTTGAATGTGCGGGTCAAGGTTTTAGCGGCGGAAGAGCTTTTGGCGTCGAAACTATTTGTTGTGCGCCGGGAACGATTTGACGGTGCGGACATTGCCCACATCGTTTACGCCACCCGCGGAAATCTTGACTGGAATCGGATTCTTGCTCTCGTACGGGAACACTGGGAAGTCTTGTTTTTCTCCCTGGTGCTGTACCGCTATGTCTATCCGGCATACAGCCACTACGTGCCTTCATGGGTTTGGCACCGATTGCTGGTCTGCTTCTCGGAAGCACTGGCCAATCGAGACTCTTCCGCGCCGTTTCGAGGAAGTCTGATTGACGACAAAATGTTTGCCATTGACGTGGCTGAATGGGGAATGGAAGACGTTCTCGGCAAGCGTCGCGAGGATCGTCAAATTAGAGTCAAACTCGCGGATTCTGAAAAGGCGCGTCGAGTCAACCGCGGCAGGAGAACAAGAGCATGAGAATTGCCGCCACAGCCGATCTGCATTTCTTCTCTCCCCGCTTCGGGGCAATTCAGGATCAACTCGCGCAAGCTCGCGATCATGCCGATGTTCTGGTGATCGCCGGCGACCTGACGAATTATGGCAAGCCTCCCGAGATGGAGGAACTCTTGAAATCTCTTGTTCGCCTGCGCCTGCCGATCGTGGCCGTCCTTGGCAACCATGACTACGAAAGTGGCGCGGAGATCGAACTGACCCGCATGATGACGCAGGAGGGAATCAAACTTTTGGATGGCACCGCCTATGAGCGCGATGGCGTCGGTTTTGCAGGTACCAAAGGATTCCCCGGTGGTTTTGGACGAGGCGCGCTGACGTCTTTTGGGGAACGTGAAGTCAAGGCTTTCGTTCAAGCCGGAATCGATGAGGCGGTGAAGTTGGAGCGCGCCATGTCGCAGTTACGGACGGAGAAGCGGGTCGTCGTGCTGCACTATGCTCCCGTGGGCGAGACAGTTAAGGGGGAGTCGCCGGAAATCTATCCCTATCTCGGCAGTTCGCGGCTTGCCGAGGTGGTGGATCGTCATGGGGCAGACTTGATATTGCACGGTCACGCGCACAACGGCTCACCCGACGGGAAGACTACAGCCGGAGTTCCGGTTCACAACGTAGCGATTCCGATCCTTCAATCTCGACAACCATCCTCGGTTTTTCGAGTTTTCGAAATTTAGTAAGCCGCATCTGACCAATACAGTCTTCAGCCACCATCACTGCGGCATGTTGCTGACTGACAACAGCGTGTAGAAACAAGATAGCCTGATTTCCCAAACATAACTGGGCCAAAGTCGCTTTCCCCATGTCATCATGGGATGGATTCAAGAACAGTTTGAGAAACGCTCAGAGAGGTCAAAAAAAACCTCATCTACTTCTGAAAATACCGCGACAAAATCGCAAGAACACGACCTGTGGAATCGCTTAACGGCGGGATTTCGACACGATGTCGACGACTTTTCAGCGGCTCGGAGGAGATTCCAGCTTCGAGGATTCCGGCGAACTTCAATCTTGGATATTGAATTCGACCGCTGAGGTCGCCGTACTTGTCACTGGGGATTTGTCAGCTCGTCCTACGGCATCCGGAGAAAAAGATCGCCATTGCAACTCTCGTTCAACTATCGCGAGCACGAGGGCCTTCCCTGCCTTCGGATCTCGCCGATACAGGTGCCTAGCGGCCGGAAAATATCGCATTCAGTTCTGGTTCGTGACGTTTACTAAATTCCGATGCGGTCGCGCGTTCACCATTGTTTGCGAAATCGGGTTTCGAATGAAAAGCCACCGTTCTGGTCCCGCACCGCGTTGAAAGAAGTTCTACGGTTCACGTGGTATTCAAGTTGTATTACTTCACGCTCGGTTGAGGTGACATCGGTCGCGAAAGTCACGAAAATCTTACTGGTAACTCTTTGCTGGATGGCCACCCGCGCGCCCGGACTCTGCTGGCTGCTTCCGAGGACCGGATCAATCGATAACTGTGAAATGCCGGCCAGCTTTTCGACGCGGTTGGTAACCTGGTTGCTGACTTGCGATGCGATCAACGATTCCGCCCCTAAGCTGCCCGGGGGGGTTGGGTTCGCCGCGCTCGCCTCCGACGTCTTTCCGAAAGCAATCAGGTTGATGATGTCCGAAGGCGGCAGTGACGGGTCCGATGCATAGTTAGTATGCAAGTGGTCGGCGGGACCCCAGAAATGCATTTGAATATCGTACTGACTGATGGTTGTGCTGACCGACATGTCCACCACCGGTTCGGTTCGGGAACGGTTGGCAAAGTCGACAGCACCGCCTTGAAGCTTGTACCGGTTTCCAGAAAAGATCAAATCTCCGTCGCTTAAATTTAAGCGGCCAAGCAGAACCGGTTGCGCCGCCGTGCCTTTTACGCGCAGATTGGCGGAGCCAGCCAGGCTCAACGTTCGACTCGTCAAGTTGAGGCCGCCTGGGGTTTGGACACCTACGTCCAAATTTACATTTTGGCTGAAACCTTGTGCCGGAGGGAGAGTCTCTTCGCCTCCCATCTGACTTGTAAAATCAGCTATATCAAAATCCGAAGTAAAAGAAAGTTCGTCAACGCCGACTTGTCCAGAGAGAAGCGCATTTTCCGGGCTGCCGCTAAGAGTAAGATTTGAGCTCAAAGTAGTGCGAATGCTTTGATCGTATAGAACACGCACTCCCTGAGCAGCCAGCGCCAGATCGAACCGCAGTTCCGGCCGGTAAACAACACCCCCACTCGCGTTCACGGTTCCGCCGCCAACGTTGCCTTTGAACTCGGTAACGTCCAGTCGATTTTGTGTCAGCGTGAGCACACCGTTTCCGTTCTGTACGCCCAGTGGCGCCCCGGCGGTGGCGAAGCTGGCGTTCACCACCCGAATCTGCCCTTGCACCTTTGGATCTGAGCGGCGGCCGTTTGAATCGATATCGAACTGCAATTCGCCGCCACTAGTGATATCAGGACTCACCAACTGCGCCAAACGCAAATCTATACTGCCCTGAACCAGCATTGACGCAGGCGCATCATTCGCCACGGGCACTGTGGCCTGGAACGTCACCTGCGTGCCCGTACCGCGAATAGTCGAGCGTTGCAGGTTTAGGACGCCGTTCGTATAGTCCGCGCGAATCGGTGCATCGGCCGCTAGTTCAATTGTGTCCTTGTATTTCACGGCAAGTTGCGGAATCGAAAGATGAGCTTCCACGCGTGTCTTATCCTTCAAAGGGCCGCGCAAAGTGGCGTGAACCTCTGTTTGACCAGCCAGGTTTCCTGCTTGCGAGGGGACGTAGATGTCCACCAACGGAGCAAGTGGAATGGCCTGTGTATCGAGGCTCACGTCCGCAATGTACTCGCCGTTTAGTTGGATCGTGCCACGCCCGCCGGCGTGGGTATTGAGCAAGTACGAATTAAGCGTAAAACTCGCCACGTGATTCGCTACGGCGCTCTCCAATTTCAGCCCCTGTATTTTCTGGTCGCGAACTTGAAGCTGAGGTATTTCAATCACAGCTTGCATCTGCGGATCTTGTACAGTGCCACGCCCGCTGGCGTTCACACTCAGCACACCCTCGAGTTGCTGGTTCTTGGCCTTTACAGTCTCCAACTGATTGAGATTGATCGCGGGCGCATGTAATTCAGCGCTGTATGACTGGGTCTTGGGCTCATACAGAACCATAGCGTTTGCAGGGCCTGCCCGGAGATCAATCCTCAGATTTGCTTTCACCTGTTCACCGGTACCCTGAAACTGCAAATCCACGTTGCGAATGGGTTCGCCGGAAATACGCGCCGCCGCCAGACCAATCGTGCCATGACCCGTGGGGCTCAACTGGGTTCCGGTGAGTGCAATATCGGCTGAAAGCGTACCTGTCGCCGGCGCGCTCGATCCTGCTGCTTTCATCAAATCGGCTAAGCTCATCTGCGAAGCGCCAACTTGCACTTGGAAAGGGCTCGATTTCGTAAATGACCACTGCTGCAAAGCCGCGTCCATTTTGAACGTGACCCGCCCCCGCATAACGGAGTCTAGTTCACCATTTTCCAAACGAATCTTCGATGGATTGGCAGACAGATTGGCGCGCAACAACTTCCACTCACTTCCTCTGACTCGGAGATTCTCCGCTATAACTTGCCCGTCAACTTGAGGACTCTTGGTTGAGCCGCTGATCGTCGCATTCAGAGTGGCGTGGCCGTAGACCCCGACGGGAGTGGCGGTCGGTGGCTGGAAAGCCGATGCGATAGTCTCGAGTTCGTGCAAGTCATTGCTATTCACACGAATCTGCAGCGCCGCGTTGTGGCTGATCGCTCCATTAAGCGACATCGAAGTGCCCGGAGTTTGAACACGGGTGCGGTCGAACGAAAGCTGCCCGCTCTTGCCGGTGTAATGCGCGTGGATGACGCCGTTCACAGGCATTTGAGTTCCACCTTGTGCCGGACGGGCACTAGCTTCAAGCGTGGCGTCGGCCCGTGCCTGCAGGTCATCCGTCGTCCTGCCCCAAGTCGCCTCCGCAGTGGCGTTCGCGGAACCCTGCACCTCAATCTGATTCGCTGCTGAAGATGACGAAGCCATCGTGCTCTGCAGTTCATGCTGCAACTGTTCCATCGAGATACCACGCAACGATACCGATAGATGAGATTTCGTAGGGCCCGCAAGGTCGCGCATCATGAAAGTGCCGGCAAGCGTCCCGCCCAGCAACTGGGCATGAATGTCGGTAACTTCGGAATTGCCGTTCGCTACCGAGTAACGCGCGGCGATGTCTCGAATCTGAATTTGTGTGTTCTGGTTACGCACCACGATCCCCACGCTCCGCACATTACCATTGGCGATAATAGTTGCCAGTAGCGGACGGTTCGACCGGCTGTCAAAATCCAACGATCCTGACACTTGCACAATCCCAGTCGGCAACGATGCCATGTTGAGGGCGCGACGAAACTCACTTCCGTCAGCTACAGCTTCGTAAGTGGCATGTACTTGCGGCTGCGAATAGTCGCGGACATCGGCCACGACACTAAAGTGCGAACCCGGCGTACTCAGGTCCGCACTCTCCAGTTTGAATTCCTTCGGAGTAGCAATGAAGCGTGCCTCAAAGTTATGCGTAATCGGCTTGGCATCCTTCAACTGGAGGTGCCCATTACGATATGTAAGTGTTCCGGAATAGCGCTTCGTCAACAACTCAAAGGCAGACTGCAGACGTAAGTCGTGCACATCCGCACTCATGTCGCTTTTGCGGTTGTTATAGTAAATCTCGCCGCGATTGAGAAGAAGATGACGAATACCAAGATCGAATACACTCGTGCCGCTCTGGGCTTCAGGTTTTTCGCTTTTCGGTGAAGGCAGATTGCTGCGACCATCGCGGTCGGCGAAAATTCGGGCCACAGGGTGTTCGATACTAACGTCGCTGATGTACCACGCTTTATGCAGCAACGAAGAGATCGTCAGGCCGCCATGCATACGTTCCGCTTCAAACAGCGGGGCATCCGAATACGGCGCGGCTCCGTAGACAACCACTCCGTAAAGGTCAACCATCGGGCTGACGCCGGACCAGTGCAACGCAAAATCTCGCGCCTGCACCTGGCTGCCCAATGCGTCACTGGCTTTCTGTTGAGCGGTCCGCAGCAGGTAGGCGTGAAATCTTGCACTGTGCAGCAGGGCCGTGATCGCTACAATCACGACGACAAGGAGAAGCACCAGCCCACCTCCGATCCATGCGGCGATTTTCTTCCACTTGGCTGGCGATTTCGGTCCTTGCCCCGTAACCGCTTCGGGCAAACGCGAGCCCGAGAATGGAGGTTGTGGTAAAGCGTTCAAAATGCCTGCCCCAGGGTTATAAATATTTGAGTGGATTTGATTCCGGCCAGGCCGTTGAAGTTGTGCCCCAGATCAACTCTTACGGGCCCAATGGGCGTGGCATAACGCAGGCCCACACCTAAAGTATTTGTGTAATTCGCGGCGAAATCACTGAACCCCACATGCTGGAAAACATTTCCTCCGTCGTAGAAGGCTACGAAGCCAAGCCCTTTCTTGAGAGGAACCGGAATGCGAAACTCCGAATTCAGAATAAACAGCTCGCGTCCTCCCGTCGGCACCCGGATTTGGGCGCAGGTCGCAGGATTGGACGGATCGCCGCACACGGTGACCGAGCGTTGTGGTCCCGCTCCATTCAAAGGAAAGCCTCGCAAAGTACTGCCCCCGCCAGAAAAGAACAGTTCACTCACTGGCACCCGACTACCCGCGAATTCCTGCTCGATACCAATCCGTAAACTGTTCGCCCACACGATTCCCTTACTGATCTCTTTGTAATAGGCCTGTTGGGCACGCAGGCGGGCAAAGCTGACGCTCGATCCCAACGCCGTCGGATTGAGGCCGAGTTCCGCCGTCTGATACATGCCCTTATGGGCGTCAAGAGGCTGATCACGCGTATCCTTGATGTAGTTGGTGGAGAGAGTGGATAGGCGCACATGGCGATCCTCGGGAGAAACCAAATCGGGGATCAGCAAATTAGTAAGCGCAGTTTGCTGATAGTCGTAACGTAAGGAGATGGTCTGCGTAGCCGACGGATTCAGCGGCTTCAGGAATTCATATCCAAGATCGCCGGTTCGCGATGTGAAGATGGGGTTTTCACTATTCCGTTCTCCTGAAAGTGTCAGGTTGGAGCCCCAATCCGAACCAATAAAGTGTGGGTTGACGTAGGAGGCAGAGCCTCGCTGTACCAGCCTCGCCCCCAATGCCGCAAAGGTTAAGGTCTCGCCCAGGCCGCGAAAATTGTGCCTGATGTATTGGAACGAAACTCGAGGGCCCCAGAAAGTTTTTTGGCTGGTCTCAAAATTTGAAGGCACTCCTACCGGCGGAAGTCCTGGGAGCGCGATGGTGCCGCTGGGAATACTGCCACCTCGATTCACGACTTCAAAACCGAAACCGTAGCGAATATCGTTTTGCCGAGCCTCGTGCAGCTTAACCAGAACATCTTCTTCCGTTTGTGTCGTGATCTGGCGCCGTGGATCGATTTCTGCCCAATCGAAGATGCCCAGTGTATAAAGACGACCTTCTGCACCCAGCAAAGCGTCTTCCTGCAACGCTGCGTCCTGCTTTAGTAGTACTGTCCGGTCGATCAGCGACTGCTTTGTAACCTGGGCACCGAGAGTTATCACCGAATTCAGAATTACCTTTGGGCCTTCGGAAATCGTATAAGTCACGTCGAGGCGGTGCGGATCCTTTGCGATCGGGCGTGCCGTGGCGCGGAAATTCGCATTCAGATAACCCATACGGAGGTATTGCGCTCCAATCTGGCTTCGGTCCTCGTCAACTTTTTTCGTCGAGTACGGCCGACCCTCCGTCACTTTCAGTCCTTGCGGAGCAAGCGTTGTTAGTGGGACCGTGCTGTTGCCCAGCAGATGCAAAGCCGCCACAATATCCTGCGGGCCTTCGTCGACCCGAAATTTCACTGAAATATTTCCGCCTTCCCTCTTAATCTCGGGAGTTACGGTAACACTGCTAAATCCCTCCGCCTCATAGACGCGCTTTATATTGTCGGTGCTGGTCTTGACCAGTTGAGCGCTGAAATCACCGTGCGAAAAGAATCTTCCTTTTTGCACTTTTACCCGCCCTCGAAGTTGCTCGTCCGAAAGTTTTTGATTCCCAACTACCGCAACCTCGGTTACTTTGTGGCGTGCGCCTTTGATAATACGGAAGAGAACGGTTTGACCTTCGGGCGTCTTTTGAATATCCGACTGTACTGCCACATCGAAATATCCCTTCGACTGAAAATGTGAAATTAGATTTGCCCGGCTTTCTTGAATCAACTCCGGATCGAGCCCGGCGATCTGATAAATCGGCATTAGCTTTTTCTGCGTGCGCCCCCAAATATGGGCACCCTGCAGCACAACACGAGCCCGTTCGCCCGGTGTGACCTCGAAGTGAATGTCAGCTCGGTGCGTGGCAGGATCGTATTCGGCGCCACCCAGCTGAACGCGGCTGCCTAGATAATCATGGCTGATCAACTGTGCTTCAAGGTACTGGATTGCATTTTGTACCTTGCGGAGCGAGTAGGATTTTCCGTTGCGAATGTCCGAACCGCGAACCCTCGCTCTCGAGGACTTCAGAGCCTTTTGAAGCCGAGGCTCCTCTTCCGGCGGCGCACCCTTGAAGATCACCTTGCCAAACTTGGCATGCCGATGCAGATCCACATGAAAAATCACATTCACCAGACCATGCGGCGTATCGGTCTGGATTTCGGCCTTAACCTCACCTTCGAAATATCCGTTCTGCTGGAAAAACTTGCTCAATGATGCCTGCGCGGTTTCGATGTCCACAGGCGTATATGCGCCGCGTGGGGGGTAATCTGAAATCTGAAGCAGCCGTGAATATGCGAATTTCCCAACCGCACCGGGAAATTCAAATAGTCCGTAATAAATTGCGGGCTGGCAAATCATCAGTACTCTTATTCCGTTGGCTTGCGGACGAACCTCGAGTTCGACTTCTTTAATTCCCGCGGCCTTCTTCAACGTCACAATCGACTCATCAACTTTCTCCTGCGAAAACGGTTGGCCTGCCCGCTGCGAGAGCATCGCTAGGAGGTTTTGTGAATTAAGATCAGGTCGGCCGGCAATTTCAACTGAGATCACATTTTGCCCCTCGTACGATGGCAAGACCTCACGCACCTGCGGAGCCGTAGCAGGAAGCTGCTCCTGTGCGTTGCTCGGAACGGCCATAGTGAAACAATGGCCGGCGATTAGAATGCCCAGACAGACATACCAGATGGAATTTATCTCTCGCTTTAGCATGTCCAGGTCGTCTCTACACCCGCCCGAACCGCGAGCCTCGGGGACAACCCGGTGGCAAACATCGTGCGGATTTCTCCTTGCTGTTTGGATGGCACGAAGCCCCATTGCTTTGTATGAACTGGAGAAAAACGAGAAATATAATTCGCCGGCTAAATGGCGACTATACGTTCACTCTGCTCCAACGAGCCGCATCCAAGGGACGTGCAACTCACGCAGTTCAAGTCGGCTGTGGTTCGGACGTACGCCGATATTCAAAACAATCGCGCGCTGCAAATGGCAGCGGCACTCTCCTACTACTTCGTAATGGCCCTATTTCCTGCCCTGATTTTTCTGTCCGCGATCGTAGCCTTCCTGCCCGTCGCAGGCCTTTTTGATCAGACCATCGATTTGATGGGACGGTTTGTGCCTCCCGAGGGAATGGATGTCGTACGTAAGGTCCTGGCCGAAGCAATCACCCCTAACCGGGGCACGTTCTTGTCAATCGGGTTTCTGGGTACTCTCTGGACTGCATCGGGTGGATTTACAGCGGCGATTGAGGCGCTGAACATCGCCTACGATGTGCACGAGACGCGCCCATTCTGGAGAACCAGGCTTCTGGCCATCGTCCTCGTTTTAGTGATCGGATTGTTGTTGTTGGTGGCGCTGTCTGTCATGATCGTCGGTCCTCATTTTGGACAATGGTTGGCCAATCGCATGCACTTATCGCGAGTATGGCTGTGGGTCTGGCCATACGTCCACTGGTTGATCTCCGTCGGTTTTACGGTGTTGGCCGTTGAGGCGCTTTACTTCATGGGCCCCAACGTGAAACAGCGCTTTCGTGCGACCTTGCCGGGCGCTGTTCTTTCCGTAGGTTTCTGGATTGGGCTGTCGTACCTCCTGGGCATCTACTTCCGCACCTTTGCGAATTTCAACAAAACCTACGGAACACTTGGGGCTGGCATCGCTCTGATGGTCTGGTTGTACTGGACAGGCTTTGCAATGCTGGTGGGCGCAGAACTGAACGCAGAACTGGCGAAGCGAACGAGAGAAGGCGCCATCGAACAGAAACAGGAGGACCAAAGCCCACCAGCACCGTCAAAAATGATCGCCTGAAACGGTGAAAGATCGGGCGAGCGCTTCGCTAACATCAACGGGGCTGGTGTCTCATCTTGTTTTATGGGCAGGTCTGGTCACGGGTAGGACGCGCAGGTTTCTCTAACTCGCCGCTTTCCTTATCGGACAATCTTCCCACCGCCACTGGCGGATATACTTAGCCTTGCTTGTTCGGCACCAGTGCGAACAGCAGCAAGGATCGTGCCGTCACCTGATAAACTTTTTCGATCGTAAAGTGCTTTTCATCTTCCAGGTTGGAGAACTGGGTATCGATCAAGAGCGCCCAGTGATGTCCGTCAGCGTACTCCGGCAGGGTGAACTCCACCACGTCGTGATATCCGTTTAGCACCATCAGCAATGTTGCATGCTGCCCGCGTTGCCGGACACCCGTCGTCTGGGCACGTCCATCCAACAGCATTCCGAAGCAGAGCATGTCCGAATCGCCCCAATGAACATCGTCCATTTCGGATCCGTTGGCGTTGATCCACGTAACGTCCTTGACGCCCAATTCTTCGATGTACTCTCCGGTCAGGAAACGGCTTCGGCGCAGAACGGGATACTTATGACGCAAGCCGGTAAGCTTTCGGACGAAATTGAACCAGCGCAATGTTTGTCTTCGCCAGTTCCCAATTCACCCAACTTATCTCGTTGTCCTGACAATAGGCATTGTTGTTGCCCTGCTGAGTGCGCCGAAATTCGTCGCCCGCAAGCATCATGGGCGTTCCCTGAGACAAGCAAAGCGTGGCCAGCATGTTTCGGATCTGGCGCTCCCGTAATTTGTTGATCTCGGGATCGTCCGTCGGCCCTTCGGCGCCGCAATTCCATGACCGGTTATTTGACGTGCCATCTTTGTTGTCTTCGCCATTGGCTTCGTTGTGTCTGTCGTTGTAGGTAACGAGGTCATTCAACGTGAAACCGTCGTGCGCTGTAACGAAATTGATTGATGCCCAGGGCCGGCGGCCTTCGTAATTGAAAACATCCGCCGACGCGCACAGGCGAGCGGTCATCGCCGAGGCGGTGCGTTTCGCCTCTCCAGAAGTCTCGCACTGTATCCCGAAAATGATCGTTCCACTCGCTCCAGCCGGGTGGAAAGCCACCAACCTGGTATCCGCCGGGACCAATATCCCACGGCTCAGCAATCAAGTTTTACCGTGGAAAGAACGGGATCCTGGCTGCACGTCTTCAAGAAGCCGCTCTGATTGTCGAATCCATTGGGTTCCCGCGCCAGAATCGTGCCCAAGTCGAAGCGGAATCCATCCACATGCGTCTGCTGAACCCAGTAACGCAGGCTGTCGGTCACCATCTGCAAGACTCGACGGTGCGTCACATTCAGCGTGTTTCCGGTACCCGTGTCATTGATGTAGTAGCGTTTCTTGTCCGGCAGCAGCCGGTAGTAGCTGGCATTGTCGATACCCTTGAAAGATAACGTCGGACCGCGCTCGTTGCCTTCAGCCGTGTGGTTGTAGACGACGTCCAGAATCACCTCGAGTCCCGCTTCGTGAAAACGGGTCACCATCTCCTTGAACTCGCGCAGACTTTCCATTTTGTCCGCCGCGTAGCGCGGATCAGGCGCGAAAAAACCGATGCTGTTGTATCCCCAATAATTCGTGAGTCCCTTTTCCAGCAATTGACTGTCGTTGACAAAAGTATGGACCGGCAACAACTCGACCGACGTGACGCCCAGTGACTTGATGTGCTCGATAACTTCTTTGGTCCGCCAGTCCCGCGTAAGTACCGCGGTCGGGCTCCGGTACTTCGGCACGCAACTTGGTGTAACCACGAACATGCAGTTCGTAAATGATCGTGTCATCCCAGGGCACCCCGTGGCGTCCAGGTTGACCGCGCCAGTCAAATTCTGGATCGACCACAATGCACTTCGGTACATAAGGCGCGCTATCGCGCTCGTCAAAAGTCAAGATCGTCTGCCGTCTCCATCTGGTAGCCGAATACGGCAGGATTCCACTGGAGTTCGCCAATGTGGGCGCACGCGTATGGATCAAGCAACAGTTTGTTGGGGTTGAAACGATGTCCCTTGTCGGGTTCGTAAGGTCCGTGAACCCGATAGCCATAGATGGTGCCGGGCCGAATATGGGGTAGATATCCATGCCAGATCTGGTCGGTGTATTCCGGAAGCTCGATTCGCTCCATTTCCTGCTCCCCCTTATCGTCGAACAGGCAGACCTCAACCTTGGTCGCGTGTGCTGAGAACAGGGCAAAGTTCGTGCCCTTGCCGTCCCATGTGGCTCCGCGAGGGAAAGGTGCGCCCTCGCGAATCTTGATCGTCTTTGAATTGGCCATAAATTATTTTTTGCGGTTGGATCAGCGGAGAACTCCCCGCGTGCCCCCCTCAGATTCAACTTCGTTCACCCAAGTTGGCTGCGCACGACTGTTGGTCCCCAGTGTCGACGCAGCAACCGGATACGACATGCTCTCATCCAACATGCTGATGCACTCATAGTTAAGCTAAATCACAGGAGCAATAATATGAAGCAAGGCACCGCCACCAGTCCATTTCGTCAGGAAACTGCGCCCCAGAAAACGGGAAGTGCCGCGGAAGCGAACAATCCTACAACGAATCCAGGCTCCATCGAACATGACCGCCAATCGGCGCGTCCTCCTCAATCACTGTCGTTAACTTCAACGGTTGAAGCGCCCAGAAAGCAATCCTCTCCCGACGAGAGTCGTATACGCCAAAGGGCCTATGAGCTTTACGTCGAGAGCGGCTACAGTGACGGGCATGCTGAAGAGCACTGGTTCATGGCAGAGCGAGAGATCGCCGAAAAAGGGAAATAGTAGTTTGCAGTTTCGCGTTCATCGAGAAGGCTGCGGAAGCGGCCGGCATAGCCGCCGTTCTATCGAAGGCAGGCGACGTCAGAAGTCTCGCGTGGCAGCGAGCGTTGTTATTGAACCTGCTAAACCTCGTATTCGATCTCGATCGGTAATTGTCTTTAGACGGATTGTCCCGCCTCGGCCCCACAGTCGCGTTCGCGTTAATCATGCCATTTTCAAAAAACGTAGCAATTTCAATGCCGCGACTGATTCTAGTTTTCCGATTATGTGTGGGACATGAAGTGACCCTTTTCCTCATTTAAGTAATCTAAGCCGTCTACGGTCGGGATAGTGTTCCCGTCGGCGTAATGCGTACTGGTTGCGCACGATTGTAGAGTTGTCGATTTATGGAAATGCGGCTTCGAGCTCGCGGCCAAATTGGCCAATCGAACGATCATCAGGATCGTCTCCAGACCAGTTTGCTGGACGCAGTCAGCGCGGCGATCATCGCGACCGACCTCGACGGAAATATCATTTACTGGAATCCATTTGCTCAACAACTTTACGGCTGGACTTCGCAAGAAGTGCTAGGACGCAACATCATGGAAGTCACCGTCAACTCCCAGACGGCCGAGCAGGCAAAGGAAATTATGGCCTCTTTGAATGCCGGCAAGATCTGGACGGGAGAATTCGAGGTGCAACGCAAGGACGGCACAGCTTTCACTGCCTCCATCAATCTCTCTCCTGTCGCCAATGAAAACGGCCAGCCCGTCGGAATCGTCGGGGTAAGTCAGGATCTAACCCAGCGCAAGCATGCGGAAGAAGCTCTGCGTCGCAGCGAGGAATTGTTCCGAACGCTCGCTGACTCCCTTCCGCATCTTTGCTGGATGGCCCATAAAGACGGACATGTTTTCTGGTTTAACAGACGCTTCTACGATTACACCGGCGCTACGCTGGAACAAATAGGCGGCTGGGGGTGGAACTCCCTGCATGATCCACATCTCCTTCCTGCAATCATGGAACGATGGCAACAGTCTCTCGATACGGGCCAACCTTTTGAAATGGAATTTCCGCTCCGTCGATGGGATGGTACCTTTCGCTGGTTTCTCACGAGAATCCATCCAGTTTTTGACCTCGAAGGCAAGGTTAGCCGCTGGTTCGGAGCTAACATCGACATTCAGGAGCAGCGCGACATACGACAGTCGCTGACGGAGGCCCAGCAAGAACTCGAAAAACGAGTCGAATTGCGTACCTCCGAGCTAAATACCGCCAACGATAGTCTGCGAGAGCTTTCTGGTCGCCTGCTTCGAATTCAGGACGACGAACGTAGACACATTGCCCGCGAGTTGCACGATAGCGTGGGACAACTTCTCGCGGCGGTCAGCATGAACATCACCGCGGTAAACATTGAGTCTTACAAGCTAACGCCTATAGCAGCCGCCGCAGTGAACGAGAACGCACAAATGCTTGAGGAGATCACCAGGGAGATTCGTACCCTCTCCTACTTATTGCATCCTCCATTACTCGACGAAGTCGGGCTCGCGTCGGCTCTTTCCTGGTACATCAAAGGATTTTCGGATCGGAGCAAGATTGATGTCACGATTGAACTACCTCCTCGCTTCGGCAGGCTGGCCGAAGCTCTAGAGATTTCTATTTTCCGAGTCGTTCAGGAATGTTTAACCAACATTCACCGGCACTCCGGAAGTCCAACTGCCACAATTCGCCTGTTCGAGCAAGGCCACCAGATTCAGGTTCAAGTTCGAGATGCGGGAAAAGGCATCCCCTTAAGCAAACAGCATGCGCTTACTGTTTCCAGTGGTGGTGTCGGCTTTCGCGGAATGCGTGAACGGCTGAGGCAGCTAGGCGGCACTCTGGAAATCGAGTCAAACGGAAATGGAACAGTCATCACTGCCACCATTCCGATTGAAAAAATGGATGCGAGTCACGACAACGTCGCCTGATGGGTTCGATTATGAGTTTTCGCCATGCCGCAACGTCTTACGGCTGCTTTACGGCGTAAGATGAGTAATTGCCTTCCGCGGTATCTACAGTATTCACCGTATACGACACTGCCGATCAGACCGCTATGATTAGTAGTTTTTATTCGCTACTGGTTGTTCTTGCTCGGGATAACTCGCAATAAATTCTGAAGAACGGGGCTCGGAATCGGGATTCGACCCGATCTAGTTCGTGTAGGGACGAGCTCTGTCTTGTGTTTTTATAGTTAGCGGTTTAGCCAGGTACCGTTCTGTTGGAGGATTTCTTGACGCGATACAGCCCTCACAAGTTAAGGAGATTGGATGTCTAAGCGAATCCTCATCGTAGATGATCATGATGTAGTTCGGCAGGGTGTTCGACGAATCTTGCATAGCCGGCCAGAATGGCAAGTAATCGGAGAAGCTGGGGACGGAGTTGAGGCCGTCGAGAAAACCAAATCGCTGAACCCGGACCTTGTCATTCTCGACTTTTCCATGCCAAACAAAGATGGTCTTGAAGTCGTAGGTGAAGTGGCCAAGCTGGGTGTGTGCTCCAAAATTCTTGTACTAACCATGCACGACTCGAAAGAACTGATTGCAGCGGTACGAAAATCCGGCGCATCGGGATACGTGAACAAGAGTCATGCGGCGCGCGATCTGATCAAGGCGGCGCAGGACATCTTTGACGGACGCACCTTCTTTTCCCTGAACAATACCGTTTCTGTAGAGTAAACACTGAATTCATACTTCAATTCATATCCAGGGCCAACGATGAATTCTTTGATTCCATCGATCCAGGAGCTAAGGGAAATGCTGCATCTCGCGTCCACTCGGGCAACGTGGGTCTTCTTTGCTATCCCGATATTTCTTTTGTTAGGAATTGGCGCCCTTGCAGATCGTGCAACGTCATCCTTCGCCCAAAGTGAATATTGGGTCTCGCACACCCACGAAGTGCGGAATGATCCCGTGCAGCAGATGGAACTGACCAGGCAAAACGAGGATCTTAGCGGTCAAATGACTGCGATCTTTCAAAGTATGGTCGCCGAAGAAAATGGTTTGCTCGCAGAAAGAGTGGTGATTTCGATCGACACTTATCGCCGGATGCGGATAGTGTTGGCTGTCGCTCTGATTGCGGTAGTGCTTTTCTTACTGTTGAACTTTTCACGTTTGCTTGTGGAATTGCTGAATCGCAGCCGTGCCGAAGCCGCAGTTCGCCGTTTAAGTGGAGGCATCCTTCAACTTCAGGATATGGAACGACGCCGAGTTCCAGGGCAATTTAGATATCGCTTCGGAACAAGATCAGGGGACTCTGGTGAAGGTGGGGATGCCATTACCGCAGCGGGATAGCGCCGACGCTGAAGCCCCCAGCCCTCCCAGCGTTCAAACGGATTTTCGTTCCAGTCCGGAGTACACAGGAAAAGGCAAAGATGGGCTTTTGATGGCGACAGTACCGTCTGGACATTGACCGATGCAGTTTCTCAGGGTAACGGGTGTCGGACCTTTGATCGCCTTGTGCACCGTTTGGCAGGAGTTTACAGATGGACGAAAAGATCGTGCAGGAATTTCTGGATGCGTTACTCCCTTCCTTTGAAGCTCTGGAGACCCAGAGTTCAGCAATTCTTCAGTTTCTTAAGGACAAAGGAATTGCCAGCGACAAAGATCTGGCTCCTTATCTCGACCAGGCTGGAAAGGCCAGCAACGTACGATGGCGAGCTGTGCGGATACGAATGGAGCGTCTTCTTGCGTCCCTTGTTAATCCTCCAGAGAAGGCAGTACAGAAGACTGCCGAAAAAGAACCTCGCAAGCCCAACGAAGACAAGGCGGAAACAAATCCGGAGAAGGACAAAAACACAGTGGCGGTAGCAAACGGCGAACATGCTACCGGCGAGAAAGAAGAAGTTGACGATGCCAAACAAGATGTCGCATCCAGCACACCAAAGGGTCAGGACAAATCAAAACAAGCCGCCAGCAAACCGGACGAGAAAGCCGACGACAATAACGCCGCCTGAGCGTGGCGCATCGTTTCTTTGAGCTTTTTAAAAACTAGATTGGCCGTCGACGCCCGACCTGTGAGGAAACATCTCTTCCGCCAGAATCTTGCTTTTTACAAACATACGAAAGTCCGCGCCTGAGATCAGCCATCAAGTCTTCGTCTTCACTAGCGATGTGCACCGGTTCCCTCCCACCATTTCGGTGCCGACGCATTTGGTCAAAAGTTCACGATCCGCAATAATACTTCGGCCTTCTTTGTTGACTGGCATGCCAGAGCAATGCCAACGCCGTGTCACAGGTACTGTCTGCCCGAGAAACTTTGCGATAGCAATCCAGCCTTTGAGAATGCCATCATTCGATTTTTCTGCCAATGTAGCCATCAGCACCTAACTTAGGAACTGACAAGCAATGCTTTGGCCCGTCTAGTGGGCGCCTATTTGCACCGGAATCATGCCCACTTGCAAAGGCGTGGAAACGTGCGGCGCCTCGAGACGATACCAAACACCCATGGGACACATACGGCAACCTCGGAATTTATCCCCTTCGACATATGCAGCTCGCTCGACCAGCTTGTGTGGAGTGGAGTGCAATGTCGCATAGACTCCCGAAGTTGGAGCAACATCACCAGCCTTAAATGTGTTAAATAGTCTCATCTGACACCTTCCATCATCACGGACAACTATCGATCCGCAAACGAGTTTCCGCCCTGGGCTGAAAGCTCGCAATACAGTCTTTGCCGGATTTCGTGACGGAATTTCGCTGCTTCAACACGCACAACATTTCACACAAGAAAAAGGGACCAGGTCATCCGGTCCCTTCTTTTCAACCCCTGTTTTCCTGGCCTATTTCACGTGAATTGTCTTTCCATCGGGATCCAAAGCCCCATTGATGCGTACCTTTTGCCCGTCGTATTTCTTAATCAGGTCCTGCCGATCGACGTCGTACGATGTACCACTGGCGTCTTGCAGAACGTACTTATCGCCTGTCTTTTTTACCGTGCCTGCGAAAATTTGACCTTGAGGTTGCTGCGGGTCGGCTTGGGTATCTGGCGCTTGTTGTGCAGGTTGATTTGGCCGCTGCGGCGGGGCCGACGACTGCTGTGCGAAAAGGAGATTTCCTGAGAACACCATTCCCATCATCAATGCCGGAGCGACGAGCAACCGTTGAGCACAATTACGTTTATTCATGAAATCCTCCTAGGAGATTTTGAGGTCATTAAAATCTCTGCAAGCAGGCTTCCAAAGAATCATTATTACGCCCGCTCTTTGGTTTGTGGCGTGGGCAACATGTTCCATGTGCAAGTCTTAGCAAATCTCTCGAAGGCGTGAAAGATTTTGCCAAGCCACCAAATACCATCCATATCTACTGTTGACCTACCTGAAATTGTGTAGCAGCCGCCGTTCGCTTGAGGGATTTTGCAAATCACATAACGCAAATTTTGCTCAGTCGCAGCTTTTTGTCGCCCGACAATCATGACTTCGAGAGCGCTCGCCAAGGAGAAAACCCGCCGACTTCGGCGGGTTCGGAGGTTGGATCCTTATTGGGGAGTTAAATTGGAGATACCATGAATGTGGGTTAGGTACAAAATAAATTCCGTCGCCCAATCTCACAATACAGTCTCTACCGTATTCTTTCGTATGGAGATGGGTTAGAACATTTTGTTAGTGTGAATTCGTTTTTGACTAATATGTTGTACGCTAGCGTGCTCCGCCACGAGTTGTGTTGCAGGAATGCAGCATATGCCATTTCTCTGAACCTCGCGCACGTTTCCAGCTACGGAGAAACACCGGTCATCGTGTACAAACCGTTGCCTTCGGAGAAGCGGCATGGCAATTTCCTCGACGCCACATACGCGGTGATTCTCCAGCGTGAGAATTGGAAACGGCGGCTCGAAAAAATTCACAGCCAAGGCTCTCATACCTTGCCACCCGCCGATGAGAGGTGGAAAGAACTAGACTCATCAATGAGTTCTGACGCTTTGCTGATGAACATCTTCTGTCATACCCACGTACTCCCGGGCGGCGCGGTAGCACCACTTCTAGGAGCAAGCGTCGACGACGTCCCGGAGTTCGGATTCAAGCCGCGTGTCCCCATGTTGAGACGACGAGCGGACAGAACCGAAGTCGATATGAAACTCGGCAAGCTACTGGTGGAGGCGAAGCTCACCGAAACAGATTTCCAAGTTAAACCCCTTCAGCTTGTTGAGTCGTATCGCGATCTCGATGAAGTGTTTGACCGGGACACCCTTCCGACCGCTGCGGGACAAATCATTTCTTACCAGCTTATCCGCAACGTTCTGGCGGCCCACGCTCTCGCGCTCGATTTCTGCCTGCTGCTGGATGCGCGTCGTCCTGACCTGATCGAGGCCTGGTATATGATTGTGAAATGCATTCGAATTCCAGAGCTCAGGACGCGCTGTAAACTTTTGACATGGCAGGAACTCAGCGAAGTTCTTCCACAAGATCTGCGGCGGTTCCTGGACCTGAAGTATGGAATCGTGCCTCCAGGGTCAGTTCCCTCGGTGTATGAAGCTGAAATTGGATGAGTGTCGGGCAAGCTCGACGCCTATCGTCCCTTTTAAAATGTCACTTGTATTCCCTGGAGAAGCTATCGTTTCGAATTCTGAAAAAATTACATATGCCCGCAAGAGATCCTTTCGACTTACAGCGCTTTATTGAAGCTCAGGACCCGGTGTTTGAACAAGTCCGCACCGAACTCCGCCGGGGGCAGAAACAGAGTCATTGGATGTGGTTCATCTTTCCCCAGCTTAAAGGATTAGGAAACAGTCCAACCGCAGTGGAATTTGCGATATCGTCACTGCAGGAAGCGACGGCATATTCAGACCATCCGATTCTCGGACCACGACTTCGGGAATGCACCCAACTTGTGAACCTGGTAAGGGACCGCTCCATCAGTGAAATTTTCGGATACCCTGACGACCTTAAGTTCAGGTCATCAATAACGTTGTTTGTCCGCGCTACTTCCGCGAACGCGGTTTTCAGTGAAGCATTGGAAAAGTATTTTTCCGGAGAGCCTGATCCGCTAACCATCGGGCTGCTCGCTGGGACTCGAGCGTCGGTTTCTCTTTAGCAGCCATTACAAAACGTTGACCACAACTTCTCCAATTAACTTCGTTTCACTTCTGAAACTATATTCCGCGCGAAGAAGAAAAAAATGCGCGCGAACCGGCGACGCAGCCATGCGAAGGGATTCTACTAACCCGTAAACACCTGGTCCAATAACTGGCTCACAGCGCGCTCTGCCTCAAGAATCGAGCAGCGGTGGTCCATAATGCCGGCTAGATCGGTGTTGGCAAACGCAATGCGGCCGTGAGGCGTGGATCGCAACACGTCGCTGGGAGCGGGCCTTCCATCGCTGCCAAAGAAGAAGCCGGGCTGCGGATTGAGATAGGCATGTCCCCAACGGTTGATGATGATTCCCGCAATATCGCGGCGAGCATCAAAACCGGAGCGCGAAAACATTTCAGTGAACTGCTGACGAATTTGCTTTTCGTAGTCTCTGAATGAAGTCGCAATCATTTCGCCCCGGCCACGATGTCCCTGGTCCGCGATCGGCAAACCCGGATATGCGTACAAAACCTTTAGAGGCAGGACTACCGGCGAATCCGGACTAATCGTCGTCGAGTCCGCTCCGATCAATGCAGTCTTCCGCACCTCGGTGTAGTTCCCCAGGCCCTCGAACCAACGGAATCCACTCATGCCCATCTTGTACAGAAAGCGCCAATTTCTTACCGCGACGTTCGCCATCATGCAGGGCGACCGGTAGAACTGACCATAAGCTTCCCGCTGAGCCTGGGGAAGATCTTGAACCACATGCTTGGTAGTCCAACCGCCTCCGGCCATTACGACAGTCCGCGCTTTAACTCGATATGTGTTCCCTCCACGCGTGTAAACGATAGAAACTGATTCTGACTTGTCCGGATCGCCGTCATGTTCTACGCGGACAGCCGTAGATTGCAATCGAAGGCGAGCCTGCGAGCCGGGCTGGTCGAGCATGGTGAATTCAATGTTGCCACGGCAGACACCTTCCATGCTTTCGTCGCCCGTGATCGACTTGGGTATGAGCGTCTTCACCATCAGTCGAGCGATTTCAGTATTCCCGCCCGGAAACATCTGGTCGGTGTCGTCACTCTGCAAGGGATGAAGCATGTCCGCCGCATAATCTGCATATGCTGAAAGAACGTCGGGCCCCAAACCCGATCCCCCGCCATCCACAGGCGATAAAAACGTTCGGATGGTATCGCGACTGATGCCAAAACGCCGCATCATGTGGTCTTCCAATGTCATCGAATCCAGGCGTCTGGAAGTCTCATCGCCAAAATACTTTGGACGTCTCTCCGCCTCTTCTGGCCCTGACCGCCATTTCAACAGTTCAGCACGGGCACTTGGGGAAATTGGAGCGCCTTCGAGTTTCTTCCCCCAGGGATCGACCATCCACATTCCCGGCTTCTGCCCGAATTTCTCTCCAAAATACAATCCATAACTCGCCGGCTCGCTACCTACCATGTCGTATGGAGTCTTGCTGAGAGCCATCTCCTTCTCGGGACCCGTCCATTTTTGATATTGAAGTTGAGGCGTCCTTAATCCGATCGAATCGTAGAAGCGTCCCAGAAAACTGTGCGGATATGGCACGAAGAAAACTGCTGAGCCCTGGTGTGCCATCAGGCGATGGCCATCCACTATAAATTCATTTCGCTTGGCTTCGCCTCCGAACACCGGATGGTTATCCAACACCAGGCAGGTGCGGCTCTTACCGCCCTTGCGAATGAAGAAAAGAGCGGCCGCCAGCCCGCTGATGCCTCCACCAACCACTACACAGTCAAATATTTCACCAGTATCAATTACGTTCGCGGGTGCATAGTCAAATTCTCGGTCGCGAATGCGATGGCCAGCCGTCAACACTTCAAGAGTGTTTCCGTTGGATTTACTGTAGTCACCTACGCCGCCGTAGCCGCCCCAGTCGCTTTCGTCGGCGACAAGCTGAAGGGGCGTTACTGTGCTCATCAGGAGACTGCCCGAGGCGAGCAGGGTGGAGTTTAGAAAATCGCGCCGCGAGATCGGCTGATCCATGCCGAGAGACTTGTCCTCTCTCTGGCAATTGTTGTTAGAAGGAGGCATGTGCACTTCGCTGTTGGCCACCTGGTTAAGCCACGGATTCAACCGCAGACGATGGCGTCGAAACGATTTTGCTTTTGCTGCGGAAGAAAACGGCGATCAGCACCAGAATAAAGAATGCGCTCATCGCCGACGAAATCCAGAATGACTGCCAGTTGCGGACAACTACCCCCCCAGCGGTGTGAGTGAAATAGTCGACCGCGCTGCCTGCAGTGAGAGAGCCAATCAGCATTCCAACACCATAAGTAAGAAAGGTGATCAAGCCTTGCGCGGCACTTCGCAGGTTGGCAGGAGCTTCCTGGTCTGTGTAAAGCTGTCCCGTCATAAAGAAAAAGTCATAACAAATGCCATGTAGCAGGATCGCCACATAAAACATCCAGACCCCACCGAACGGATTGCCGTAAGCCAGTAAGAGATACCGCACCGACCAGGCGAGCAGGCCCATGATCAGAATGCCGCGAACGGTTACGCGCCGCAAAATCAAAGGCATGAGCAGCATCATTATGACTTCGGAAGCTTGCCCCAATGCCATCTTCCCGGCTGCGTTCGAGACATGCAACTCGTTCAGGTATGCATTGGTAAACGAGAAATAAAATGTGAGCGGAATGCATGCCAGAATTGAGGCTATGGCAAACACCGCGAACGATGGGCGTTTCAGCATCACCAGCGCATCAAGCCCTAGAATGCGCCGAAGCGTTACCGGCTGACCTTTACTCGGCGGCGGCGTATGCGGGAGTGTAAGACTGAACACGCTCATAGCGAGAGATGCTCCCGCCGCCAGCATGAACGGCACGGTGGACGTCTCAACACCGAGACGGCCGATCGTAACGCCAATTGCGATCCATCCCAGCGTGCCGAAAACACGAATCAAGGGAAAATCGCGCCCCGGGTCTTTCAGATGTTGCAGGGTAAGCGAATTCGTCAGCGCAATAGTGGGGAAATAACAAAGGCAATAAATAAACATCAATCCGTAGACAGGGCCGAATGTGGTCGCTTTGGTGACGAAGAAAAGGAGCACGGCTCCGACCAGATGTAACGTGGCTAGAACCCGCTCGGAGGCAAAGAATCGGTCAGCGATCAAGCCCACAAAAAAAGGAGAGATTATGCAGGCCACCGCGGTAGTGCCAAACACCGCGCCAGCTTGCGTTCCGGTGAATTTAAGATTGATCGTAAGATAAGCGCCGAGCGTTACGTACCACGATCCCCAAATCACATAGTTGAGAAACATCATGACGCTGAGACGGATTCTGTCTGCGATGGGCATGTAAGTGTTTAACCAGTGAGAGACTCTTCAACTACCTCTTTGTAGCTGGCGCACCCTGCCCCTTCGCCTTCAGCCAAAGATCGATCGGCTTCTGGACCTCGGGGGCCTGAAACGGCAGCGCTATTTTCCGTCCTTCACCCGCGGATGCGTATCCCGCGTACAGCGCGCGCAACACCACCAGACCGTCTTCCCCGGTAACCAGAGGCGTTTCTTTTCCGCGGACACATCGCGCAAAATGCGTCAATTCTTGCGGTGTACCGTAGTTCCACAGTTCTTCAAACACCGGGTAGCTCCAACCTTTTGTGGTTGGGACCTTTTCAGCAGCATAACCGTATCCGGTTTCGCTATAGGTGGGCAATGCGTTGCCCATATGCAGGTTTGCATAGGTCACGCCCGCGTCGCCGTACACTTCGATGCGGTCGTCCATGCCTCCCCGGCGCGCCCAACTGTTCTCGATCACGGCATTGGCGCCGTTCGCGAATTCAAGAATACAAATCGAGTCGTCTTCGGCCCGGGTTTTATCCATGTGAACATAGGTGCCCATCTGGCAATAGATCGATTTAATGGCAGGACGCCCCAAAAACCAATAGCAGAAGGCAATGCCATGGCACCCAAGATCCATGAACGCTCCGCCTCCAGAGCGATTTACGTCCCAGAACCACTCGCTATGCGGACCGAAATGCTTTTCACTTTGCTTCAGCAAATAAATTTTGCCGAATGCACCCGCATCCGCCATCTCTTTCGCCTTCATATATTTCGGCGTGAACAAAAGCTCTTCTCCGTACATCAAGAGAACGCCATGGCGTTTGGCGGCGGCAATCATCTCCTCGCCTTCGGCAATAGTCATTGCCAACGGTTTTTCACAGACGATATGCTTCCCAGCGGCGGCGCAATCCTTCGCCATTTGCGCGTGCAGACTATTCGGCGCCGCGATGGTTACCATCTCGATATCTTTCTCTTTCAGCATCTCGCGATAGTCGGTAAAGACTCGCGGAATGTTGTACTTCTTCGCCAGCGCCGCAGCGTTGCCCGGTGTGGGAGAAGCCACAGCGACGGCCTCCGCTGCCTGAGGCATGATCTGAAGCGAGGCTGCGTGGATATCCCCCTGAAATTGCGATCCGATGATTCCAACCTTCACCTTGCCATTGTTCGCCATGCGCTCTTAGCGCTCCTTGAGAAGAGTTAGGGCTTTTGTGCCGGCCCCAGCGATTTGATTTTGATATAGCGGAAGAATATTTCTGACCCCTCGGCTTCGAGAAGAATCCGGCCACTCTTCAGGGGAATCATCCGGGAAGGGTTCTCCGGATCGGGTTGCTGGATGTTGCGGGCCCGATTCACGATCCGGCCATTTACCAATTGAGTAGTCTGATCACCCTGGATTATGACTTCCACCGTATTCCACCCGTCTCGGTTTTCGAAGTCTCCCGACTTCAGCACACGGCTCGAATGCTCTCTCGCGCTTCGCACAGGAGTGCCAGCCGACATGTCGTCGTCAAAAATGGGGACAGCGGGAGCAATGAAGAACGCGGTCACAGAAGCGCCGTTTACAACCCACAAGTCTCCGACGTCTGTCTCTTCGATCTGACACTCCAGCGACGTCGGGTAAATCGCGTCGGGCCCCACCGCAAGATACAGCAAGCCGCTATTTCTTTTGCCCTCGGAAGATCGTTTTGTTCCCCACTTGTACTCGATGTGAATCCGAACATCGGAGAAATCCTGGGTGGTAGCGAGATATCCGTTGTCTGATTTTCCATCCGACATCGGAACATCCAGAATGTGGATCGTTCCATTTTCGACTTTGAAAATGCCTTTTGGATCGCTGTTCTTCCCACTGGATTCCAGGTATGTATACCAGCCGTCAAGGTTCTTTCCATTAAATAGCGAAATCCATCCATCGTTGTCGGGTGTCCCCGTGGATGCATAAGTAGAGCTAAGCATGCAGATTGCCAGAAAGCCAGTGATGGATGCGCACACGATCGCTGATTTCATTGGTTTCGCACCACGCAGTGCCCTACGGCTAAGTCACTTTTGGAACCGGATCGCCGCAGCCAACATACTGTGCCAGCATGCGATTACCCTGATATTGCAGTTCGTCGTGAATCCCTATCTTGGAAGTGTAATAGCCACGAATTGTCAGGTGTTTCAGGTTCCGAAAAAATCTGACTTCCGGAAGTTCGGTCAAATGATCGTTGTCAGAAAGTACGGTCAGAACTGCGATTCTTTCTTCGGAACTAGACTGTACGAACGATTTACCGCTGTAGTGCTGGCTCATGGAATCGATCAATCGAAGTCCGTCGTGCCAGTCCGATTTTTGATTGTCATCAACGCTGGCACGCAATTCCTGCTCGATATAGTCCACCACCTTGGCGGCTTTCGCGCCGCCCGAATGGCCGTCCGCAGGTATGATCGTTTCAGACAACTCTTCCACCAGTGTGTATTGCGGGGGGGTAAAGAATCGGCCGGATGATTTCCCTTCGCTCGCCTTGCCTTGCGGTGTGGCCGTTTCCGCCTGTGCGAGTTCCGCAGACACTCCTGCCAGTGGCAACAATGAGGCACCGAAAACGCTAGCGGAAGTCTTGAGCCATTGCCGGCGATCTTGTTTCAGATTGATCGGATCTTTGATCGACATCGACGCTCCTTACAGATTTCCTTTTCCCAGTTCATCCGCGAGATAGTCGCACGAACGCCAGCACAACGACATAATGGTCCACGTCGGATTCTGACAACTGGCATTGACGAACGCGCTTCCATCCACAACGAACAGGTTCTTTACGTCATGTGACTGCTGGAACTGGTTCAGCACAGAGGTCTTCGGATCATTTCCCATTCGAGCCGTACCGAGTTCATGGATCGACCATCCCTCGGTTAAGACGCGTCCGGTCACGCGCACAATTGTGAAACCCGCGGCTTCGAACATCTCTTGAGCCGTCTCTTTCATGTCCTCGGCCATGCGGCGTTCGTTGTCGCCGAATTTGTAGTGAAAACGTAATGCGGAGACGCCCCATTTATCTTTGACCACCGGATCCAGATCTACATAGTTTTCGTAACGCGCGAGCACTTCACCAAACGCGCCCATACTGATGTAAGAACCCTGATTCTTGCGAACCTCCTCTTTGAACGACGCGCCAAAGCCGCGTATGTCCGTGCCATTCGGAAACATGGTGTGGCCGCTTCCCCCCTCGAAACCATAGCCGCGAATAAAGTTGGGATTTTTTTCCGTAAGGTTCCGAAAACGTGTGAGATAAAAACCGCCCGGCCGGCCATCATCGAGTGTGGGTGGCTTGCCTACCAGGTCTTTTGCCTGACCGGCAATACTTGGCCCCATGATGTGTTCGCAAAAATTATGGCCTACGTGCCCGCTGGAGTTTGCCAGCCCGTTGGGATATTGGCGCGATTTCGAAAGCAAAAGCAGGCGGGCGGATTCGAGCGTCGACGCCGCTACCACCACTACCTTGGCGCGAACGTTGTAGTCCTTCATGGTTTGCGAATCGATAAAGTGCACGCCACTGGCTTTACCAGTCTGTGGGTCAACCGTCACTTCACGAGCAACCGCATTGGTTCGCAACGTCAGCTTCCCTGTATCCATGGCGGGATAAATCAAGCCAGTAGGGGAATCGAACGCAGCGTGTATGTCGCACCCGCCTTTTCGTTCACACGCACCGCGGCCAAAGCACCGGCTCCGATATTGATTGTGCTTCAACCCGTCGCTGGTGACGCCGGCGCGATACTGCGTGAGTACCCGTCCCATTTTCTGAAGGCTCTCTTTGAGAGTAACCTCGGCACAATTCAACTTCGTGGGACGCTGGAAGATGCTGTCAGGAAGATACGGAAGATTTTCCTTCACCCCGGTGATGCCGAGGTACAAATCCACCTTGTCGTAATAAGGCGCTAGGTCGCTGTAGCTGATCGGCCAGTCTTCTCCATACCCATCACGGCTTTTAGCCTTAAAGTCATAGTCGGAGAGTCGTAGCGCCAGACGTCCCCATATATTGGTTTTGCCACCCAGGCAGCGGGCTCGTACCCAGGCGTAGTTCGTGCCGGTAAAAGGGTTTTCCCGTTCATCGACAACGATATTCTTGAGGTAATCGCTGTTGCCAACATAGCTGTGAAGGTGCTTGGATTTTTCAAAACCCGGACCATAAGGCGGTCGGCGTATCGTGTATTCGTTGAACGTCAGAGAATGGTAACCGGGTGGGAGTTCTCCCCGATAAGGATTGTCGTAGGGCCACTGCATCGACCGCAATTCGTCCTCGATTGGCAGCTTCTTCCCCGCCTCAAGCATCAGGACCTGCATGCCATGCGTCGTGAGAACGTGCGCCGCCATTCCACCCGCGGCTCCAGATCCAACCACTATCGCATCATAAGTTTTACCTAGGTCGACTTCCGTCTCTGCCATCAAGAAAACTCTCCATCGTTCCGTTCGAAGATTTCCTGTCTGTACGGGAAACTTCGTGTGGCTAAATTATACGAGTCCAACGCACAGGAAACTCTTAAATCCGCATTTAAATGCATTTAACTCAAGAATCGTTTTTACCCTGAAATGTCATCATTCCACACGAACTCTGATGAATGCACTAGGCAGGGAAAGCATACCAGAGGGAACGCAGCAGAGTGAGACGCAGGACTAGCAAAAACACCGTCAGGCTGCGGGAATATCAGACTGATTAGAGGATGTTCTCTTGATTGGGCTGTTTCTGAAGTCTTGACTACGTAAATTCACAATCACTGGTCACCCTGTCTGTACTTCTTCACGTCAGTCTGCTAATCGGACCATTATCCTCAAATGTCTGCCATCTAACCGTCGTCACCGCTGCGTACAAATACTTGTGCGTGCATATACAGAGAAGCCCTGATGGATGATAGGTAAGTTATTAACCATAATAGTTTTGCCATTACATAACATCAGTTGAACGGCTGGAAGTGCAGCCAATACACTCTAGTCCCGGCTCGCAAGGAAGTTTGATTCATATGAGAATCGCACAGGTCGCTCCCCTTTACGAAAGCGTTCCTCCAAAACTCTATGGTGGTACTGAACGGGTAGTTTCTTATCTTACGGAAGAACTGGTGCGGCAAGGCCACGATGTAACTCTCTTCGCTAGCGGCGACTCGCTGACAGAAGCCCGCCTGGTGCCGGTTTGCAAGCAATCATTACGCCTCGCACCCTCTTGTGTTGATCCGCTCGCGCATCACGTGCTTCTGGTGGAGCGCGTTCTCGACGAAAAAGACAACTTCGACCTCATTCACTTCCACATCGATTACTTGCACTACCCGCGCAGCCGGCAGCAGGATGTTCCAACCCTGACCACGCTGCATGGTCGATTGGATATTCCCGATCTTGCCCCTTTGTACCAAAGATTCCGCGATGTTCCCGTGGTATCGATTTCCGATTCTCAGCGCCAGCCTTTGCCTTGGTTGAATTGGCAGAGCACCGTTTATCATGGACTTCCAATCGACAGCTTACAATTTCACTCTGCGCACAAAAATTACCTGGCGTTTCTCGGTCGCATTTCTCCGGAAAAGGGCGTGGACGATGCAATCGCGATTGCCAGAGCGGCTGGCATCGAATTAAAAATCGCCGCTAAAGTTGATCGCGCCGACCAGGCGTACTTCGAATCTGTGATCAAGCCTCTTCTGAATGATCCGGGAGTCGATTTTGTCGGTGAGATCGGCCATTCCGAGAAGAGTGAATTCCTCGGTGGGGCGATGGCTCTGTTGACTCCGGTGCAATGGCCCGAGCCGTTCGGACTGGTAATGATCGAAGCGATGGCCAGTGGCACTCCGGTAATCGGTTATGCTCGCGGCTCAATACCAGAACTGGTCGAAGATGGCGTCAGCGGATTCGTCGTCAGCAATGTGCAGGAGGCAGGACAGGCGGTGCGAGCCATTCCTGCTCTCAGTCGCCGAAAATGCCGCGATTACTTCGAGGCGCGTTTCAGTTCGACCCGCATGTGTAAAGGTTATGTGGACGTGTACAATCGGCTTCTCGACACCGACAACGAACTGGTTTTATCTGCACCACAACAAGTTTTAAGCGAAACCGAGCTTGCGTCGCCTTATCCCACGAGGTTGTGAGTTGGACGACAACAGCGTCACCCAGAATTTCTACATCGCTACCGAAACGTCGCCCGCAGACGATCGTACACGTGTGCTTAAACACGGTAATACCTTTGCCGTTTTCGATCGTTACGGCGATATAGAAAGCATAGGTTTAAAGGAACAAGGCATATTTTGTGAAGGCACCCGTTTTCTTTCCCTGCTCGAGTTCCATCTCGCCTACGCCCGGCCGCTCTTACTAAGTTCCACCATAAAAGCCGACAACTCCCAGTTCGCAGCCGATTTGGCCAACGTCGACATCTCGAGAAACGGCGAGGTAGTCATTCCACGTGGAACATTGCACGTGCTCCGAACGAAATTTCTGTGGCAGGGAGTTTGTTACGAACAGTTTGAGGTAGTGAACTACGGGTCTAATGCCGTCGACATTCCTTTCGGATTGCGCTTCGCCGCGGACTTCGCTGACATATTTGAAGTTCGTGGTGTAACCCGTACGCGCCGCGGTGATCGGCTCCACGACATCACAGATGCGAACACTGCGGTCCTCTCCTATCACGGATTGGACGACGTTATTCGTCGCGTGCACATCTCAGGATCTCCACGCCCCAAGCACATTTCGGCGTCCGATGTTCAATTCGACGCCTATCTCGAACCCCGAACCCGTGTGACATTCAATCTGACAATTGCTTGTGAGGTCGGACCAGGCTCCTATCGTCATCCGAAGTCATACGAACGGGCCTGGAACACCACTCAGACTGAAAGCAGTGAAATTCGCAGCAATAGCAGCAAAGTCAACAGTTCAAGCGACGAATTCAATCGCTGGATCGCACGCTCACAATCCGATGTGGAAATGATGATCGTCGGCAACCCCGAGCCCAACTATCCGTATGCCGGAGTGCCGTGGTTCAGTACAGTTTTCGGACGCGACGGAATCATCACGGCCCTGGAATGTCTTTGGCTCAATCCGGCTATCGCCCGCGGCGTCCTGGAGTTCCTTGCGTCCCATCAGGCAACCGAATTGAATCCTGCGTCAGAAGCGGAACCAGGAAAGATTTTGCATGAGATGCGCAAAGGCGAAATGTCGGCTTTGGGAGAAGTTCCCTTTCGTTGCTATTACGGAACAGTTGACGCTACTCCGTTATTTGTGATGCTCGCGCATTCCTATTACACCCGCACTGGAGACCTGGCCCTTATCGAACGCCTGTGGCCTAACCTCGAGCGCGCCCTTCATTGGATCGACAATTATGGCGACGCCGACGGCGATGGCTTTGTGGAATATTCCCGCCGCTCTAAAGACGGGCTGGTTCAGCAAGGGTGGAAAGACTCAAATGATTCGGTTTTCCACGCCGATGGACACTTGGCCGATGGTCCAATTGCTCTTTGCGAAGTCCAGGGATACGTTTATGCGGCGAAGCGCGGGGCAGCTTATCTCGCGCTTGTCCTCGGCGATCGCGCCAGGTCTTCTGCTCTGGAGTCGCAAGCTGCTGCTCTTCGCAAGCGATTCGACGAAGTTTATTGGTGCGATAAGATCTCTAATTACGCCCTTGCGTTGGATGGAGAAAAGAAGCAGTGTGCTGTTCGGACTTCCAATCCCGGCCATTGCCTATACACGGGAATCGCGAGCGCCGATCATGCATTTTGTGTAGCCCACTCTCTTCTGAGTAAAGAGTTTTTCTCCGGCTGGGGAATTCGTACCGTGGCAAGTGGCGAAGCTCGATACAACCCTCTCTCCTATCACAACGGATCCATATGGCCGCATGACAATGCCCTGGTCGCCGCAGGTTTGGCTCGCTATGGCTTTAAAGACATGGCTGGCGAAGTTCTCTCCGGACTTCTGGCTGTCAGCACTTTCGTGGACCTGAATCGCTTGCCAGAACTTTTCTGTGGACTTGATCGCCGGGCGCGCGAGGGACCGACCCTATATCCAGTCGCATGCGCTCCCCAGGCATGGGCCGCGGGTGCCGCCTTCCTCTTGTTGCAATCGTGCCTCGGACTCTCGCTTGACTCGGGAAAGAAACAAATTCGCCTGGACGGCCCCTACCTGCCAGAAACAGTTCCGGAACTCTGGATAAGGGACTTGAGAGTGGGAGAAGCGTGCGTGGATCTTTTTCTTGAGCGGCGGAATAATCTGGTGCGCTTGCAGATTCTGGAGAAGCGTGGCGAAGTGGAAATCATCACTACGTGACACGGTCCCGATCATTTCTCGTTTCAACATTCACTCTCTAAACAATTTTCCACACAACTCGCAAAACTTCCGGATCAGCCGAAAGCTCTCTGAGGAAAGTTGGCATGCTCAGATTTTCTGGCACCGCCCGCCATTGCAATTTGAATTCGAGTTCACGTTGCTCTGCCTTATTGGTCTGCGCAACCGAGGAAATATTGATCTTGTAGCCATGGTTGCGCACAGCGTTTTGGATTTGTTCCTCTGTAGGCTTATCATGTGCGGTCGTCAACGTCAGAATTCCCTGCTGTTCCTGCTTAATCCGGTGGTCCACCCAGCGCAAACCTGAAAGCACAAACATGCACAGGCCCAGGGCTGCCAGACCAAGCAAAATTTGGCCGCCGCCAAAGCAAAGCCCGATGACGGTAACAAACCACAGTGTCGCGGCGGTGGTCACTCCGAGGACAAAACCGTCCTTCCTCAAGATTGCTCCGCCGCCAATGAAGCCCATACCGGTCAAAATCCCGAGCGGCAGCCGCATTACGTCAAGCGCAACAAATGAATCCGGCACTTTGCCTGTCGTTGTCAGAAGGACGTTGGCCTGAATCATCGCCACCGCACCCGCGAGACAAACTAAGAGAGTCGTCCTCAATCCCGCCGGACGGCCATGCTCACCGCGATCCAAACCAACGAGAGTTCCCGCAACGACTGCGAGGGCCAACCTCAAAGCGATTTCGTGCCATGTCAATATCAGCGGCATTGATCAATCCCTCAATTCGCCAACTACCATCCAAAGAATCACTTCAGAAGATGCGAAAATGATCGTCCCCGTCTACCACACGCTTCTAATCAAACCTCAGCCTTAAGAGTTTGGTAGTCGAGTAAATTTGTGGCGTGGGATGGACGGAAGTTTCTATTTTCTGAGAGCTTGGCTGTGGTTTAAGCGATTCTTGTGGCGAACAAAAGGCGAATCTTATAGACTCCCACCTATGGCTCGGCGTCCCCTACCCCCGGACGAGGTCCTTTCGCGAAAAGAACTCGCGGATCTTCAGACCCGACTTTCAGTTATGAGTATTACTGCTGTCCAGGATTTTTATCGCAGCGCGCACTTCGTCTGCCGGATCGGGCCCGGACACTTTCCTAGTGCCCGGGCCATCCAGGAACTCGTACAAGCCTGGAAACAGATGCGGAAATGGAGGTGACCCGCCGGCGGCTTCTTGTCTAAAACGCGGCTGCCGCCGGTTCGAGGGATTCCGAGCTCAACTCGTCTTCAATTGCATGCTTATGTGTCTTAGCCACGAGCATGTAAATCGAGGGCACAATAAACAGGGTAAACAGCGTTCCAATAATCATGCCGCTGACCAGCATGATTCCAATGCTGTTTCTTGCGCCTGCTCCCGGACCCTTGGCGAGGACAAGTGGAAAATGCCCGATAACAGTAGCAGCGGTCGTCATCAGAATCGGTCGCAGCCGGGTTTCGGCCGCCTCGATAACCGCTGCCAGTTTGTCGCGTCCCGTTTCTTGCAGATGGTTGGCGAACTCCACGATCAGAATGCCGTTTTTCGATACCAGGCCAACCAGCGTGATTAATCCCACCTGGCTATATATATTGAGCGTCGTCAATCCCATGAACGAGAACAACAGCGCTCCCGAAATTGCCAGAGGTACCGATCCGGCCAGGATGATGAAAGGATCACGGAAGCTTTCGAACTGTGCTGCCAGCACCAGATAAATCAGGATTCCGGACAACAGGAACGTTCCCAGAAACTTGCTGCCTTCGGTCCGGAGCTGACGAGATTCACCCGCGTAATCGACGGTGAAGCCCTGCGGCAAGATCGTTTTGGCCTGGTCTTCAAGAAAGCGAAGCGCCTGGTCCAGCGGCACTCCCGGCGGCACCACTCCCTGAATACGCACTGCATTGAGCTGCTGGAACTTCTTCAAGTCTCGCGGCTCGGTCGTGGTCTTCAAGGCTCGCAAACGTGGACAGCGGTACTAGCTTGTCCTGCGATCCAGTGATGTAAATTTGCGAAAGTTGTTCTGCCGTCAAACGATCCATGCGCTTGACCTGCGGAATTACTTTGTAACTTCGGCCCTGAATACTGAACCGGTTAACGTAGTTTCCTCCCAGCAGCGTAGAAAGATCCTGACCAGCCTGGCTCAAATCAACTCCCTGCGAGCGCAATTTGTCGCGGTCGAACACCACCTCAGCCTGTGGCTGATCGTATTTCAGATCGGAATCGGCATAAATGAACAGTCCACTGGCAAAAGCCTTTCCCACCAATTGCTTGGCGAAGTCGACCAGTTGTTGCGGCTCCGCCGGAGATGCGATCACGAAATCAATCGGGAAATCGCCGCCGCCAGGCAGAGGTGGCGGGGTCAGGGGGATCACGCGGATTCCCGCGATCTTTGAGAGCGGTCCCGTCGACTCCACCAGAAGTTGTTGCGTCGTCTTTTTGCGCTCGCTCCACGGTTTCGTCACCATGCCGCTGAAACCGCCGGTCGGAGACGTAATCTGAAAAATGCTCTGGCTCTCCGGAAAAGAGTTGTAAACGTCGTAAACCTCGTTGGTATACAGTTTTGTCTGATCGATTGTCGAATTCGGAGAAGCCTGAATTACTCCGAAAACAACACCCTGGTCTTCCGACGGCGCCAGTTCCCGCTGCGAGAACATGTAGAACGGAATCATCAGCACCGCAACAATCGCCCACAAGAGTGAGTACCACCGGTCGGTAGCGAAGCGTGCCGGCCAGAGCGCGCTCGTAGGCCCGACGGACGCGCTCGAAGCGGCGATTGATCCACCCCGCGAATCCTCGCTCCGTATCACCCGCGCGCAGCAACTTCGATCCCATCATCGGAGAAAGCGTCAGCGCCACGATTCCGGACACGATCACAGCCCCCGCCAGCGTGAAGGCAAACTCCCGGAACAGCGCTCCGGTCAAACCGCCCTGAATACCGATTGGCGCGTACACAGCCGCTAGCGTGATCGTCATCGAGATAATCGGGCCGACCAGTTCCCGAGCGGCGTCGATTGCGGCTCGGTAGGGAGTCTTGCCCAAATGAATGTGCCGCTCGACGTTTTCCACCATGACGATCGCGTCATCCACTACCAATCCGACCGAGAGCACGATGGCCAGCAGGGTCAGCAGGTTGATGGTGAAACCCGCGACCAGCATCAAAAAGACGGCGCCCGATCAGTGAAATCGGAATGGCCACCACCGGGATCAGCACCGAGCGCATCGAGCCCAGGAAAAGGAAAGATGACCACGATGACGATCAGCAGCGTTTCGGTCAGCGTCCTGAGCACTTCGTTGATGGCGTCCTGAATATACGCAGTCGAATCGTACGGAATACCGACCTTCATCCCAGTGGGCAATTGAGCCTGAATACCTGGAATCGCTGCGCGAACCTGCTTGATCACTTCCAGCGAGTTGGAAGTCGGAAGTACCCAGATTCCCATGAAGGTCGCGGTCTCGCCGTTGAATCGGACTTCCGGAATCGTAATTCTGAGCGCCGAGGACGACATCGGCGATATCTCCGAGTCGCACCACAACGCCGTTATTATTCTTCACCACCAACTGGCGGAACTCGTCCGCGGTACGCAGGTCGGTATTGGCGACCAGGTTGACCGACACCATCGAACCTTTCGTGCTCCCAACAGCGGAAAGATAGTTGTTGCGCGCCAGTGCGTCGTGTACCGCCGAGGGCGAAATGCCGAGCGCCGCCATCTTGTCCGGCTTCAGCCAGATGCGCATCGCAAAAGTGCGGTCACCCAGAATGTCGGCGCGCTGCACTCCGCTGATGGCGCTCAGTTTAGGCTGAACCACTCGGGTCAGATAATCGGTGATCTGGTTCTGATCGAGATCGGCCGACGAGAAACCGATATACATCGCAGCAAACTCATTGTCCGCGGTTTGCAGGTCAATGACCGGCGCCTCAGCTTCAGGCGGCAGGTCATTGCGAACCTGCGCCACCTTCGCCTGGATTTGAGTCAGCGCCGCGTTGGTGTCGTAGTTGAGCTTCAGGTGCACAGTAATTGTGCTGAGGCCCTGAGCGCTCGACGACTCCATGTAGTCGATGCCGTCGGCGCTGGCAATCACGCGCTCCAGCGGAGTCGTAATGAATCCGCGAACCAGGTCCGCGTTGGCGCCGACGTAAGTCGTCGAAACCAGCACCACCGCGATGTCGCTGCGCGGGTACTGACGCACACTCAACGAGCGAATGGACTGCAGCCCGGCGATCAAAATCACCAGGCTGACGACCATCGCAAGAACCGGTCGTTTAATGAACAGATCCGTGAACTTCATTAGCTGTCCTCGGGCTTGGGAGCGGGATTATTTCCCGGCTGGACCTTATTGTTGACCTGCACTGCAGCGCCGTTGCGCAGCTTGAACACACCCGACGTTACGACTTCATCGCCGGGATTCGATCCCGGAAACGACTGCCACCTGATCGCCACGCGATCCTTCAAGCTTCACGAACTGCTGACGCACTCCACGGTAGGTCTTGCCCTTTCGGATCTTTCAGATCGGTGATGACGAAAACCGAGTCACCGTAGGGCGCATAGCTGATCGCCGATGCCGGCAACGTGATCACAGGACGGCTCGGTGCCCGATGCCACCTCTACCTGAACGAACATGCCGGGCCGCAATTTGCCCTCGGGATTGGAAAGCGTAGCCTGCACCTGAACGTTTCGCGTGGTCTGGTCGATCACCGAATCCAGAGCCGTGACCCTTCCTGTGAATACCTTGCCCACGAGATCTTCGGACGTAACCCGCAAGTTCGCGGCCGACCTGTACCGTGGTCAACGCCTGCTGCGGCAATCCGAAATCAACATAGATCGGATTCAGCGACTGCAGTTGAACCACCGCGCCTCCGGCCGACAGATACTGCCCGAGGTTGACCTTACGTATGCCCAGGATTCCCGAGAACGGCGCGCGAATGGTCTTTCGCTGAATCATGGCGCGGATTTCGCCTACATTCGCTTCGGTCTGTTTTTGCTGCGCCGTGGCCTGGTCGTAGTCCATCCGCGAGATGACGCCATCTTTTGACCAACTGCTGCATTCGGCCGTAATTCATTTTCGCCAGATCACGCTGCGCTTCAAGCGAAGCCAGCTGTGCCCGCTCCTGGCTGGTATCGAGCTCGACCAGAACGTCGCCTTCTCGCACCGCCTTGCCCGACTCGAAGTTGATTTTCACGACCGTACCCGGAAGGTCCGCACTGACCATGACGCCGTGAACGGCTTCCATCGTGCCGATCACAGCCGTCGTCGATGGCCATTGCTCGCGCTTCGCCACTACGCTCGTCACCGCCTCTGGTGGCGGCTGATACGCAGCAGCCTGCACAGCCGTCTGGACCTGCTTGAACTTCATAAAACCCAGGGCCGCTGAGCAGAACCACCACCACGCCCAACATCAAAAACATTCTCTTTGCCATGACTTCCTCTTGGAACCGAAAGAGCCGAAAGCTAATTTTTACAGTTAGATCAAACTTGAGACGCCTGGTTAGCAAGCTTCAAAACGGCCTTCCACTTAATTGCCCCGTATGGAAAACCTCAAAGGGGATGCTTGCGCACGACCCGCTTAACCAAGTATTCGATTTGATTCACCCGATAAGCGTCGGGATTCGATCTAATTTCATAAGGTTGCCCATTTCTAACGAAACATCGACGATTTGTCTGAATTCAAAAGAACGCTCCTGAAATGCCAGATTTCCGCCTGCTTATAACTATGTCGAACGAAGAGTGAGGAAATCGACATTCGAAGCGCAAGAAATTTGAATCCGCAACTGCATGGCTTTGCGCACTCAACGGGCTTGTTCATTGCCCGGTTCGGCGGTACGCCCCTAAATTAATGAAATCAATGCGATAGACGGGAAAACTAATCGAAAGCGGAAATGATTGCTAGATTGCCGGATTTGGGCTGATGGCGACGCCGACCAAAGAATCCGCGCTGCCGTAATACAGAAACCAGTTTCCCTTAAAGTGTACGAGACCTTCGACAAAAGTCGTGCCGGCAACATACTGACCCGATTTTTCAAACGGCAGTTCCGGCTTAAATATCGGTTGGTCGGTTCGCGCCAGCAATTCGGCCGGGTTCGTCGCTGAAAATAGAGCCTCTCCTGCGGAATATGTCTCCGCCGCCAGACTCTTGTCACCGTCGGTTCCTGAATTTTTGCCGTTGTAAATTGCGACAATTCCCCGCGAGGTCAAAATCGGAGGCGGCCCTACTTCCGGGAATGCGCTGTCGAAATGAAAGGCTCGCTTTGATAACACCACTACCGGATGACCGGGCCGGTCTTCCACCGGTTCCCAATCGATCAAATTCTGTGAAGTCGCCAGTCGAACCTCGCCTTCACCCCAGTACATCCAGTATTTACCATTTATTCTTGCCGCCAGAAGCCGGTCGTCCACCAGTTTGGTAACAATCCCGGCGGATTTGTATTGCAAGTTTTGGTAAATCCCTCCGCGCGCCTTGGCAAAGATGGGTCCATGCTTTGTCCAGCTTCGCAGGTCTTTAGAAGTTGCAATCCCGGTGTCCACCGACTTTTGGTTCCATTGCGTGTAGGTCATCACGTAGAAGCCGTTTTCGCTCTCTATGATGCGCGGGTCTTCGCAGCCGCCTCCCCATTCCCTTGTCTTTTGATCATCCTCCGCGGGATACAAGACCGGATTGGCATCTCTTTTGAAATGGATGCCATCCTCACTTTCAGCCAGTCCGATACGGGAAGTGTGGCCTCCAATTTTCATTTCTCCGCTGTCGTCTTCCGAGCGATACAAAACGTAAATCTTCCCGTCACGTACGACCGCCGCCGGGTTGAATGTATGCAGGATCTCCCAGTGAATGTTTCGGCCATCCGGTCCGCTGAACACCGAATCTTTGTTCGGCACGATAACCGGCTTCGCGTCAGGCGGCCGAGCGAACGGTCCGAGCACCCAGTTCGTCGCGTCGCCACTTGCGAAAGCAATCGCTACAGACAAGAACAACCCAGTGCATACGCAGAAGACCCGGGATTGGGGCATCCGTTGCAACAGTCGAACCATTAGTTCTCCCTTTCGCACTGAGTTAATCGCGAGCGCTTTTATCGGTGAGACGTAAAGGAACGATAGCATCCGCCCGCACTCAGTTCGAGGGTCTTCTCTCGAGGAATCTACCTTATTGCCAACCGAAGCAGATTCCTGGGAGATAATCCACTCGGACTCACGCGAATTTGCCCCTCGGATTTATCGATGCTTGATGAAGTCTCCGGTTTGCAATTCGGCCATTGCTTGCCGTAACTGTTCTTGCGTATTCATGACGATCGGCCCGTACCACGCGACTGGCTCCTCGATGGGATTGCCCGACACCAGTAGGAAACGGATTCCCTCATCGCCAGCCTGAACGGTAATCTCGTCCCCGCGGTCGAACAGCACCAGTGAGTGGTTCCCGACATCGTACTTCGCGGGTGCATTCGGATCGGCCGCCTGCTCCGTCAAAACCGCGCGAGGATCCGACGCGTCGCGAAACAAGCCAGAGCCTGCGAAGACGTAGGCAAAGGCATTTCTCGTGGTCTCAACCTTGAGCCGCTTTCGCTGCCCTGGCGCAACCGAGATGTCGAGGTAGTTCGGATCGGCCGCCACGCCTTCTACCGGTCCCCGCTTACCCCAAAACTCGCCGCAGATGACTCGCACGCGGGAACCGTCATCGTCGGTAACCTCGGGAATCGCGGTCGACGGAATGTCCTGATATCGTGGATCGGTCATCTTCAACGATGATGGCAGGTTCGCCCACAACTGGAACCCGTGCATACGACCCTGCTGATCGCCCTTTGGCATCTCCTGGTGCAGAATGCCGCTGCCGGCTGTCATCCATTGCACATCGCCTGCGGTCATCCTGCCCTTGTTTCCCAGGCTGTCGCCATGCTCTACCGAACCGGCAAGCACATAAGTGATGGTCTCTATCCCGCGGTGTGGATGCCACGGAAACCCCGCCAGATAATCCTTCGGATTGTCGTTGCGAAAATCGTCCAGCAAGAGAAACGGATCGAAATCCTTGGTTTTGCCGAAACCGAAGGCACGCTGCAGCTTTACACCCGCGCCCTCAAGAGTGGGCTGCGTTTGAATCACTTGCTTCACTGCTCTGAGTGACATAACTCCTCGTTTCTATGTTTCTATGCCGGGCGGTTTCTTCTATTATGCCGCCCGGCGATTCATTTAGGCCTTCACAAATTCCACATCCAACGTGATCGTCACCTCGTCGCCGACAAGAAGGCCGCCAGTTTCAAGCGCCGCATTCCAGACTAGACCGAAATCCTTCCGGTTAATCTTTGTGGTCGCCGATGCAGCCACTCGTGTCCCGCCCCACGGGTCTTTCGCAGGTGGAGTTGGGCCTTCAACGGAAAAGAATACCTTGCGCGTGACTCCTCGAATGGTGAGGTCACCCTCAATTGACAATTCTCCATCCCCGACCCGTTTGATTCCTGTGGATTTGAACGTAAGCGTCGGGAACTTCTCTACATGAAAGAAATCGGCGCTCTTCAAGTGGGCATCCCTTTGAGCATCGCGAGTCTCGATCGATGGCGCCTCAATCGAAGCTTCGATGTGAGAGCGGGTGAGATCGGACTCGTCAAGAGTCAATGTTCCGGACAGTTTTGCGAATTGTCCCTTTACGTTCGAAATCATAAGGTGCTTAACCTTGAATTCGGCAACCGAATGGGCTGGATCGATGTTCCAGGTAGCCGTGGCAACCTGCGGTGCGGTCGGTGTGGTCATGGTAATTAATCCTCCTATGCGCATTAGATGCGTTAGAACGATATTCGTTGCAACGTATATTATCGACAAAGCCGCTAATTTTCTGCCTGTAGCCCGTATACGTCTTAACGGCTATCTTCCACGCCCACTATAGTTTGGAGATTGCCCCCTGTTTGGACCTCTGGTATCCCTTCCTCGATAACCTCGGCTAGTTCGCAGCGAGGTATATGTAGCGCAGGATAAACAAAACTGTAAGGATCCACACCAGCACATTGATTTCGCGCAGCTTTCCCGCGGCAATTTTGACCACCGTGTAGGAAATCAATCCCAAGCTCAGGCCAGTAGCGATACTGAAGGTTAAAGGGGTGGCCAGCATCGTGATGAAGGCCGGCACCGCTTCACTGAAATCCGCCCAATCGATGTGGGCAATGGACTGCGTCATCAAGGCGCCAACCAGGATGAGCGCGGGCGCGGTGGCGTACCCGGGAATCGCCGCGGCTAAAGGCGAACAGAACATTGCCAGCACAAATAGTGCGGCGACGAACACATTGCTGAGGCCAGTCCGGGCGCCCACTGCGATACCGGCCACGCTCTCGATGTAGCTCGTCACTGTGGAAGTGCCGGCCAGGGAACCAACGATGGTTCCGGTCGCATCAGCCAGCAGCGCTCTGCCAACGCGTGGAATTTTCCCGTCTTTGATGAACCCGCCCTGCTCGCACACCCCGACCAGGGTACCCACATTGTCGAACAGGTCCACGAAGAGGAAAGCAAACAGAATTTCCAGGAAACCTAGGTGAATCGCGCTGCGAAAATCAAGTTGCAGAAGCGTAGACGAGGGGTGCGGCATGGAAACGATCGCCGAAGGCCAGCTGGTGATCCCACGCAACATGCCGGCCAGCGTAGTGCCTACGATACCGATCAGGATCGCACCGTTGACCTTCCGCCCCATCAGGATCAGAGTCAGTACGAGACCGAAGCAGGCCGTCTGCACTTCATGGTCAGCAAAGCTTCCCAAACCGACGAAGGTCGCAGGATTGGCAACCACGAGTTTCGCATTTCGCAGGCCCACAAACGCGATGAAGAAGCCAATTCCCGTTGCGGTGGAATGCTTTAGACAGTCGGGCATCCCATTGACGATCTGTTCGCGCACCCGCGTTACGGTAAGGAAGAAAAATATGACCCCCGAGAAGAAAACCACTCCAAGGGCCGTACGCCAGGGGATGTGCATGCTCAGGCACACGGAATAAGTGAAGTAGGCGTTGAGCGACATTCCCGGCGCCAGCGCGATCGGATAGTTGGCATAGAGTCCCATGACCAACGTTCCAATCGCCGCGGACAGGCACGTGGCAAAAACCACGCCCTCGATCGGCATCCCCGCTTGGGCCAGAATCTGAGGGTTAACGGCAACGATGTAAGCCATCGTCAGAAAAGTCGTTAGGCCGCCCAAAAATTCCTGCTTTACGCTGGTTTGGTTTGCGGTGAGCTTGAAATAGCGATCAAGCAATCGTGCTCCCCTCGATTGGAAAAATGTTGCCGATAGTGACATCAGTTACAGGAAGGCATCAGTACTGTATCTTGTCGGGTTGGTCCTGCCATGCGCGAAACGCAGCCAGGGATTCCTCCCGCATCATCTGGAACATCGGTATGCCCCGTTCGGCATGCGGTTGGGCTATTTCCCGGTAGATGAACGAGTCGTCAAATCCAGCCCGGGTGGCGTCCGCGGCCAGACTGCCAAAATAGACGCGGGAAAGACGTGTCCAATAAATTGCGCCCAGGCACATGGGACACGGCTCGCAGGATGTATAGAGCTCGCAGTCTTTAAGTTCGAATATGCCGAGTTTCCTGCAGGCCTCGCGGATTGCGAGAACTTCGGCATGCGCCGTTGGGTCATTCGTCATCGTTACCCGATTTGCGCCTTCGGCGATCAGGTTTCCGTCTTTTACGACTACAGCTCCGAAGGGGCCGCCTTGTCCGGAACAGACATTTTCCACCGCAAGTTGAATGGCGCGTGTCATGTGAGGGTTGTTCATGTTATCGGCCTGCGCATAGACAGAATCACTCGCCCGCCACTGATGGAAGGGCTGGCATGGAGCTGCGTTTTTATGCCTCAAAGCATGCAAGTATAAGCGTGACCTCGCAGCGCGCGAAATTTTTCTCAGTTTGAATTCTCGAAGACCTTGAGTGACCTTGAGTTGAAAAAGTGAAGCTGGCGCGATACGCTCGGCTCCTGATGCGCGCTTCCCCGGAAAATGGCGCCTAACATGATGCGCTTGCAGGCCTTCGTCTCCCGCCATGTTGTCACCCCGGACGGAATACGTCCTGCCGCTATTCTGGTCGAAGGCGAACGCATAGCATTAGTCGTTCCTCCGGCGCAAATACCTCCCGGCGCGAACATTCACAATTTCGGCGACTCCGCCATTCTTCCTGGCCTGGTGGATTCCCACGTCCACATCAACGATCCTGGAAGAGCTGAATGGGAAGGCTTCGATACAGCTACCCGCGCCGCCGCCGCCGGCGGGTACACTTTGCTGGTAGATATGCCCCTGAATTCCTCGCCCGCGACGACCACGGTTGCCGCACTGGAAAAAAAACGCGATGCCGCTCTCGGAAAATGCCGCGTAGACTGGGCTGCATGGGGCGGCATTGTTCAAGGCAATCAGGCCGACATCGAGCCTCTTGCTGCGGCCGGCGTGCGGGGCTTCAAATGTTTTCTGATTCATCCGGGCATCGATGACTTCACTATGGTTGTCGAAAAAGATTTGCGGGCAGCCTTACCTCACCTGGCGCGAACAGGCCTCCCTTTACTCGTGCACGCAGAACTTGCAGGGCCTGTGGACGAGGCTACCCATCGTCTCGCGAATGCCGATTGGAGGTCTTACGCGACGTATCTAAGATCGCGGCCCGCTGAAGCTGAACTGTCGGCCATTCGAATGATGCTTTCGCTGTGCCGCGATTACGGATTTCGGCTGCATATTGTGCACTTGTCGAGCGCCAGGGCTCTGCCGGAGTTGCTGGCTGCGCGCTCCGAGGGGCTGGCTATAAGCGTAGAAACCTGCCCTCACTATCTGCATCTCGAAGCCGAAACCATTCCCGATTCCGCGACTCTGTGCAAGTGTGCGCCGCCAGTGCGAAGCCGGGGGAACCGCGAAGCCTTGTGGCAGGGCCTTCGAGACGGAATCATTGACCTTGTAGCCACCGATCACTCGCCCTGTCCGCCCGCCATGAAGCGCCTGGATGAAGGCAATTTCGGAACTGCATGGGGTGGAATTTCAAGTCTTTCCGTGGCACTGGCCGTGATGTGGACGGAGGCCAGCCAGCGCGGATTTTCTCTGGCGCATATTGCTCACTGGATGGCAGAAGGTCCGGCACGTCTTGCTGGATGCGACTCACGCAAGGGTCGCATCGCTGCAGGCTACGACGCGGACATGGTCGTGTTCAATCCCGACTCGACTTTTCAAGTTGCGCCCGGACGACTACATTACCACCATCCGCTATCAGCTTATCTGGGAGAAACCCTTCGCGGAGTTGTCAAGTCAACATATCTGCGTGGGCAACTTGTATTTGCGGATGACACCTTTCCCGGCACTCCAGCGGGACGAGAATGGCGCGTCTGACCGCTTACGCGGAATGCGATAATCGATTTTCATGACCAGTGACCGCATCGTCGGCGTATCCGTTCCGCGCAAAGAGGGATTCGACAAAGTTACCGGACGGGCGCAGTACGTTGATGACATGACCCTTGCCCGGCATGCTCTATGGCGCGACGGTTCGCAGCCACATTCCACGAGGCAGAATTAAGAAGATCACCTTCGGACCCGGCATTGCTTGGGACGAATTCGTTGTCGTGACCGCTCAAGATATTCCGGGAAAAAATGCGATTGCGCTTATCGCCGAAGATCAGCCGTGTCTGGCGGACAAAGATGTAAATCATCCCGAGGAGCCAATCCTTCTGTTGGCGCACTCGAACCGGTATCTGCTTGCGCATGCAGCGGCTGCAATTTCGATCGATTACCATCGGCTGCCTGCTGTTTTCACCATGCAAGAAAGTGAAAACCAATCCGAAATCATTTGGGGCTCCGACAACATCTTTAAGGCTTACACGGTACAGAAAGGCGATCTCAATGGAGTTTTGGAGAAGGCTGACCATATCGTCGAAGCCGAATACCACACGGGCGCACAGGAGCAGCTTTATATCGAGAACAATGGAATGATCGCCAGTTTCGATCCACAACAAGGAGTTACGGTCTGGGGATCGCTGCAGTGTCCTTACTATGTCCACAAAGCCTTGATGGCCCTGTTCGGTTTGCCCGCTGAAAAAATTCGTGTCGTACAAATGGAAACCGGAGGAGCTTTTGGCGGCAAAGAAGAATATCCCTCGATCATTGCGGCCCACGCTGCATTGCTGGCCCACAAGAGCGGGCGTCCGGTGAAAATCATTTACGACCGGATGGAAGACATGGCCGCCACCACGAAGCGCCATCCCTCGCGAACTCGCCATCGCACGGCAGTCAGTAAAGACGGAAAGATATCTGGGGGGCGAAATTGAGTTTGTGATCGACGGCGGGGCTTACCTCACTCTGTCCCCGGTGGTACTCTCGCGCGCCACCATTCATGCCGGCGGCGCATATTACTGGCCCAATATACGGATCACGGCCAAAGCTGTCGCTACGAATACCCCGCCCCACGGGGCTTTTCGGGGCTTCGGTGCTCCACAGAGTCTGTTCGCGCTGGAACGCCACATGGACCGCATCGCGCAGGTGGTTGGGCTTTCGCCGGTCGAGATCCGCAAACGAAACTTTTTGCGCCCCGGCCAGACAACAACTACAGATCAGACCGTGCGTGAACCCGTTGATCTGGAAAAACTTCTCGATCGCGCGTTGGAACTCTCCGCCTATCGAAGCCAAAAGACAACGCTTCGCGGACCGAAAACGAAACCGGTACGAGTAGGAAAGGAATGGGGAGTCGCAGCTTTTTTACATGGCGCCGGATTCACCGGTTCTGGAGAGCGCCACCTAGGCTTCTGTGGTTGGAGTCGAAGGATGCGCCAACGGTAAGGTTTGTGTTCTTGTTTCGAGCACGGAATTTGGACAGGGTACGAAAACCGTTCTTTGCCAGATTGCCGCCGAGGCGCTTGAATTGCCTTACGAAGACGTCGAGATCGCGCAGGCCGACACGAATGTAGTGCCGAATAGCGGCCCCACAGTGGCTTCACGAACCGTCATGGTAGTGGGAAAGTTGGTGCAATCAGCCGCGTTGGGGATCAAACAAACTCTGATTGGTAGCGGCCTTCTTGCCGATTCATACTCCGCCGAAGAATTTCGCTCGGCATGCCAACAGTCATGTTGCGGCACACGGACAATTCCGGTCGTGGGCGCGTTATGAGGCGCCACCCGACGTTTTCTGGGACGATGAAAAATATCGCGGTGAGGCTTACGCGGCGTTTGCCTGGGCGGTCTACATCGCCGAAGTGACCGTTGACTTAGCAACATACGGTGTGTCGGTCAATGACTTCGTCGCGCTGCAGGAGGTCGGCAAGGTGCTGCATCCCGTGCTGGCTCGCGGACAGATCGCGGGTGGCGTCGCCCAAGGCATCGGATTTGCGCTATACGAGAAAGTGATCTGGCAGGATGGACGCATGCAAAATGGGCAGATGACGAACTACATTATGCCGACTTCCGCCGATCTTCCTCCGATTCGAGTGTTCTTCGAAGAAATGGGAAATGTTCATGGAGCCTTTGGCGCTAAAGGAATCGGTGAGCTGCCGATGGATGGTCCCGCTCCGGCTATCATCAACGCGGTAGAAGACGCACTTAAAATTCCATTCGATTCGATTCCGCTGCTACCCGAGGACGTCTTCGAGGCAGTTAGTGCGGAGCGCGAGCCGACTTCTGCCGGCGGGCTGCGATGATCAAGCCTTCACCCTTGGAGACCTCACGCCTACTGCGAAGTCTCGTTCACCGTGAACGGTGAGCGGAAAAGTGTGCGTGGCTATCCCATGGAACGATCTGCTGGATGTATTGAGACATCGCCTTGGATTGACCGGCGCAAAGGAAGGATGCGGCGAAGGCGAATGCGGATCGTGTTCCGTAGTGATGAATGGCTCGCTGGTAAATAGCTGCCTCATACCTCTCTTGCAGGTGAGCAATGCGGAGATCGTCACCATCGAAGGACTGACGGCTGGTTCGCAATTGGACCGCCTGCAAGACGCATTCTTGCGCTGCGGCGGGGCTCAGTGCGGGATTTGCACGCCAGGAATGATTCTCGCAGCCTCGCATCTGCTAAAGAAAACTCCTGATCCTTCGCTGGATGAAATTCGCGAAGCCCTTTCCGGAAATCTTTGCCGCTGCACTGGGTACATTCAGATTTTTGAAGCCGTTGCCGAAGCAGCTCGTCGCGGGACCACAACATGAGATCGAATCCCGCCGACTACCAGTTCGTCGCACCCGGAAGTCTGCAAGCGGTGATATCGCTGTTGGCGGAGGAACCTGGCGCGTGGCTGCCGATCGCGGGCGGGACAGATGTGATGGTGCAATACGCCGCCGGAAAACTTCCAGCGCGCAAACTGGTCAGCATATGGAACCTTCCCGAGTTGCAGCATATTGAAGTCTCCGCCGACGAAATTCGCATCGGCGCCGGATGCACCTACACTGATCTGCGCAAGCACGACATTGTGCAACGTGAGTTCTCACTCTTGGCCCGCGCCGCGGCCTGGACCGGTGGCATTGCCAACCAGAATCGTGGCACGCTCGGTGGCAACATCGTCAACGCCTCGCCAGCCGCCGATTCCTTGCCCGCGCTACTGGCATACGAGGCGGAACTCATTCTGGTGTCCGTTCGCGGCGAACGCCGGCTGTCCTACAAGGACTTTCATACCGGTTACAAGAAGACGAAAGCTCGCACCCGATGAATTGATTCAAGCGATTTGCCTGACTCGGCAATTCTCCCCACATTTTGCATATACCCGCAAAGTCGGAGCGCGTAACGCGCAGGCAATTTCGAAAGTCTGCATCGCGGCGACTGGGGCGAACGGCTGGCGGCGGTGTCGAAGACATTCGCATCGCATTGGGGAGTGTCGCTCCGGTGCCGCTTCGTTTGGGGGAAACAGAACGACTGCTGAAAGGAAAGTCGCTACAACCGTCACTCTGACGTTGGCGAAGAAGATCGCGATCGACAGAAATTCGTCCGATCGATGACATTCGATCTACCGCGAGATATCGAGCCGCGGTGGTGGGCAATCTGGTCAGCAGAATTTCTCCAGAAACTCGATGCGCAGCGAGGCTCTGGATATGAGCAAAGTGCTGGCACGATGGAATTCTCTTCCGGTTGAAGATGCCGCGAAAGAAATCCTTCCCTGTTGCGGCTCGAAAGCGCTGGGCTGCACGGGATGGCAGCGCAAAGACCATTTTTCGGACGTCACCACTCTGCTAGCAGCATCCGACGAAACCTGGAGTAATCTGACTGCAGCAGATTGGATGGAGGCATTTCGAAGCCATCCTCGGATCGGCGAATCGCTCCCGGCACAATCTGCGCCAGCGCTGTCTGGGTCAAGTCTGTCCAAGACCTGGTCGGCGCAGGAGCAGCGCAACGTTGCCGCCGCGGGTGAAGACCTGAAGAATCGCGATGGCAAAAGCGAATCAGGAATACGAGCAACGATTTGGACACATCTTTATCGTGTGTGCGACGGGAAAGTCGGCGCCGGAAATTCTGGATATTCTGCGACGTCGACTTGCAGCAACGACGAAGCACACCGAACTTCGCGAAGCGGCAGAGCAGCAACGGCAGATTACGCGTATCCGGTTGAGAAAATGGCTCTCGACATGAACCGAATATCAACTCACGTTCTGGACACGTCGCTGGGCAAGCCAGCCACAGGTATTCCGGTACGTCTGGAACGCCGTGAGAACCATCCGGCTACTGGTCAGCTTCTGGGAACCACTCGCACCGACAGGATGGACGCTGCAGTCAATTGCTTGCCCGACGACCGAATCTCGCACCGGCGATCTATCGTCTGGTGTTTGATACCGGCACTTATTTCACAGCCGCAAAGAGTCACGAGCTTGTATCCGGTGGTAGAAGTCACGTTCGAAGTGCGAGACGGCGAATCGCACTTTCACATACCGCTGCTGCTGAGTCCGAATGGCTACACGACTTACCGGGGAACCTGAACCGCATGATGTTTCACACGAAAGCCGACGAGGAGCTCGCAGTGACATCCTCCGTCCGGGAGTGGCTCAATCTCGGCGTGCGGTGGTTCCACGTTTTTGCCGCAATCATGTGGGTCGGCCAGACCTACTACTTCACCTGGCTGGACGGCCAATTCTCAAAACTTGAAAAGAACGCAAAAGGCGACGCCGCCTGCGCTCTGGATGGTCCATAGCGGCGGCTTCTACACCGTCGAGAAGCAGAAATCGCTGCGCGTCGGACCCGAGCAGGTGCACTGGTTCCGCTGGGAAGCGGCCATGACATGGCTGAGCGGAATGGCGCTGATGTTCATGGTCTATTACTTCAGCGGTGGACTTGATCGATCCCGATGTGGCGGACATTTCTCAAGGCCGCGGCATCGCCATCGGAATCGGTGTGCTGGTTTTCGGTTGGCTCATCTACGATCTGGCGCTGCGCTCGGCGCTGGGCAGGTTCGAAGCCGCGCTTCGCGATATTTTCATTCGTCATGACAACCGCAATTGTCGTACGGACTGGTTCACGTCCTGAGCGGCCGAGCGGCTTACATCCACATCGGCGCAATGTTCGGAACTATCATGGTGCTGAATGTGTGGATGCGCATTCTTCCCGCTCAGCGCAAGATGATTGCCGCCGCGGCGCCGGGCGCGCCTTCGATCCGGCGCTTGGGGCCCAGGCCAAGCTTCGCTCCAAGCACAACACGTTCATGGCGGTGCCAGTCGTATTTATCATGCTCAGCAATCATTTTCCCGTGGCCACTTACGGAAACACTTATAGTTGGGAAATTCTGGCCGCCCTGGTGCTCGTCGGTTGGGGAGCAGCCAAGGATCATACGCGAGGCTTAGGTCCACGAACATAGAATCCAGTGCAGACAAGAACGGCTGAGACCATAAGTCGTGCCGAAGAAGTGATCGCCCGTTGCCGCAAGCTGGCCACGCTTCAGTGAAGACTCGGGAAGCACGCGGCGGACTTTTCTTTCACCTCCCATGCATGATTGCCACCGGGAAATCACCGCCTGGATGGCGCCGCTCGGCGACCGAAGTAAGATCGACGCATGCCGGGAATCTTCGCGGGATTTTATGCGGGAGCCGAATCGGGCGCTCCACGCTGCTGTTGGGCTCGCATCTCGACACCGTGCCCGAACGCCGGCGCATTCGACGGAGTGCTCGGGGTCGTGCTTGGCTATCGCGCTTGCTCGAAGCCTTGAAGGAGAGTCGGCTTCCCTTCGGAATTGAAGTCGTTGGCTTTTCGGAAGAAGAGGGGGTTCGCTTTGGTACGCCATTTATCGGCAGCCGGGCGCTGGTCGGTAGATTCGACGACGAACTCCTGGAGCGTCAAGATGTCCGAGGAATTTCCGTGCGCCAGGCCATTGAAGATTTTGGATTGAATCCCCGAGCAGCTCCCGATGGCGGCTATTGGGAAACGATATTCTGGGCTACGTGGAATTCCACATCGAACAAGGTCCGGTTCTGGAGACAATGCAGCGACCGCTCGGAGTTGTCGAAACCATTGCCGGCCAGAGTCGGCTGGAGTTCGTATTTCGTGGTCGCTGCCAACCATGCCGGCACCACCCCAATGCATCTTCGACACGATGCTCTCGCGGGGGCGGCTGAATGGATAACCGCAGTCGAGCGCGAGGCGCGCGGGATTCCTGGATTCGTCGCCACCGTAGGCAAAATAGAAGCGAAGCCCGGAGCGACCAACGTGATTGCGGGTGAGGCTCGGCTGACTGTCGACGTTCGTCACAGTATGGACGAGTTCGCAACCCGCGCTGTCGACGATCTCACGCGTGCGGCTAAAGAGATTGCGACACGGCGCGGACTATCGATCGAGTCGAAGGTTCTGCTGAACCAGCGGCCGTGGCGATGGACTAGCTCTCTGATCGATGAAATCGAGCACGCGATCCGAACAGCCGGTTGTGAACCACATCGCATGGTAAGTGGCGCCGGTCATGACGCCATGATCCTCGCCGAGAAAGTTCCCTGCCGCCATGATCTTTCTCGCGAACTCCGGGCGGAATCAGTCACGACCCTGCCGAATCCGTCGCAGTCGAAGACGTGGCCAAGGCGATAGAATGCGGTCTGCATCTCCTCGATCAACTCGCTTCTTCACCCACATTTCGCAAAAGGACGTACCGTGCATAACCTTGGCCAGACGCGAAGTTCGCAACAATCCAATCATCTACTGGTAACTGCCGACACTTTCGTCCGCAACACTCTGCCAGGAATGAAAAAGTGCTCGGCCATCGTGCATGCGGGTCCCGCCATGGGCGCACGGTTCACTCAGTACACCGCCGAGTTTGAAGCTGGCGGAGAACTGGGAAACGCTACGGCGCAACGATTTATTTTTGTTATGGACGGCGGAATAAACTTGGAAATTGGGGACAAGCGAACACCGACTGGGAACGCGCGGCTACGCCTATTTGCCCGAAGACTTGCCGCATCGCGTCGTAGTCCGCGAAAGCGAGTCGGGTCTCCGTCATCGAAAAACCCTACCAGCCGCTGCCCTCGGTCGAACCGCCCCGCCTGATCGTATCGAATGAGGATGACGTGTCCTCTCATCCGCTCGGAGATGACCCCGACCTGCAAGTGAAATGTCTTGCTCCCCGACGAGATGAATTTCGACTTTGCCGTAAACACGATGACTTACCAGCCGGGCGCATCGCTCAGTATGGTTGAAATGCACGTGATGGAACATGGACTGATCATGCTCGAAGGCGGTGGCGATTTATCGCCTGGGCGATTCCTGGTATCCGGTCACGCCGGAGATTTCATATGGATGGCTCCGTGGTGCCCGCAATGGTTCGGAGCACTCGGCAAAGTGCCAGCAAAATATCTGATCTACAAAAACTGGAACCGCCATCCCCTGGCTGATCGTCACCCATGAATCTCGAAATCGATCGAGATCGCCTGCTCTCCGAGATCGAAGCCCTGGCTGCGATTTCCGACGCTGACCCACCAGCCGTCACCCGGGTCGTTTTTACTCCCACAGATCTAAAAGCCCGCGCTTGGCTCAGAAAGCGATGTGAGGATGCCGGACTGACCCTGCGGCAGGATCCCATCGGCAATATTTTTGCGCGGTGGGTTGGTACGGATGCCTCTGCCCCAGCGGTCGGCACCGGTTCCCACATCGATGCAATTCCCAACGCCGGCAAATATGACGGTGTGGTCGGAGTCCTCGGCGGGTTAGAAGCGATACGTGCGCTGCAACGAGGCGGCTTTCGTCCGAAACATTCCATTGAGCTGCTGGTTTTTACTTCCGAAGAACCGACGCGCTTCGGCATAGGTTGTCTCGGCAGCCGACTGTTGAGCGGGAGCCTCTCCGTCGAAGCCGCCAAAACGTTGAAAGACGCCGCCGGAGAATCGATCGAGGATATACGCCGCAAAGCAGGGCTACTTGGAGAACTCGACAACGTGAAGCTGCCGAACTGCTACTACAAAGCGTTCGTTGAATTGCACATCGAACAAGGTCCAGTACTGGAGCGCAAGCAGTTACCGCTCGGAGTAGTGACTGAGCATCGCCGCTCCCGCCAGTATGCGGATTACGATCGAGGGCGCGGGTGGCCACGCCGGTGGAGTCCTGATGCCGGAGCGCCGCGACGCTCTTTGCGCGGCCTCAGAACTCATTCTGGCGATCGAGAATGCAGCGCGAAACAGCGGCGCGATTGATACCGTCGCTACGGTTGGCATTTGCGATGTTTTCCCCGGAGCCATCAACAGCATTCCTAGCCGGGTTCGTCTCGGTGTTGATATTCGAGACACCGATCTCCAGCGTCGCGACGACGTGATCGGAGCCATGGAAAGTGCGAGTAAGACGATATCCGGGGCACGTCAGGTTACTATTCACACCGAAACGCTGAACGCGGATGCACCAGGGCTGTGCGCGCCCAGCGTCGTAACCGCTCTTTCAGACGCATGTCGAAAACATCAGCAACCATTCCTTCCAATGGTTAGTCGGGCATATCATGACTCGCTTTTCATGTCCCGGATTGCGCCAGTGGCAATGTTGTTCATTCCTTGTCGCAACGGATTCAGTCATCGTCCAGACGAGTACGCATCTCCGGAAGACATCCGCCGCGGCGCTTTAGTATTGGCCGAAGCGCTGGCAACACTTTCCGCATAAAATTCACTCAGTCCTTCGAGCCGAACTCTCGCCACTGGAGAATTTTTTGCACTCGTACGCAATATCCCTTCAAGCAACCTGACTGGCTTCTCCGCTTCTCATTGGTTGATCGCGATCCTTCAGGCCTTCTCGAAAACCCTCCCGCCAGGTCGTCCACTTGAGCTTCCAGGGAAGTAAGGATTTGGCCTTGTCATTGGAGACGCCGCGCGCCGTTGTCATCATCGCCACTCCATGTTGGCCGATCGCCAGTCTCCCGAGCCATCCTGGAACGTGACGTGGAGGCTTCGCTCCCAGGACGTCTGCAAGTAAAGGCAGCCATTCGGAAACCGGCGCAGGTTCGTCGTCAGTGATGTTGTACAACCCTGGCGTATTTCCCCCGAGAGCAGCCAGCGTGGCCGCCGCCGCGTCGTCAATATGAATAAAAGACCAGTACCCCGTCCCCTTACCGACAATTGGAACACGACGTTGCTTTATATCCTCTAGCGCAGAACCGCCCGTTCCGAGAGATGTTCCGGGACCGTAAAATGCGCCATAGCGCAGGATGAAACCTTGAATTGCTTTATCTGCAAGCACCGTCGACTCGAGGTGCACGATGGCTTTGAACGACTCCGGCGAGCCCGAATCAGGAGATGAAAGCAGAGGATCTCTCCGTTTTAATCCAGCCTCCATCGCGGGCATACGGCCATCCCCTGTAGCTTTGGGCGATGAAACGCCGGCATCCGGCGGCGCGAGCAGCAGCCAGAAGGTTGTCGGTCCCCTCGATACGGAGACGATTGGTACTCGCGAACTCCTGGTCAAAATGGCGCATATTGAAGCGGGCCGGAATCGCCGTCAATTGATGAATGATCACATCAGGCGCCGCCTGCCGCACACCTTTCAGCAATTCGTCGGCATTCAGGGCATCAACCACCAGCGGAGTCGCTCCTGATGAATAAATCGACTTGGCCTTGTCGGCTTGGCGGGTGGTTCCTGTTACGGTGTGTCCTGCTCCCACCAGCAATGGAACCAGTCTTCTTCCAATGGCTCCAGTCGCTCCAACAAGAAGAATTTTCATAGCGAACCCCCTTGATTTTATTTTGTCGCGACGTGTCACACGCTTCTTATGATTTTTCGTCTCATACACTCTGTTTGGATTCATCCGTAGCGGCTTCGTTTCGGAGAAAAATAAGATTTGTGCTCGGTGCAAAAGACTCGTGTCAGTCGCGGGCACATCTGGTGGCATTGGGAAATTCGAGACGAGCCGCATCACTTCCGGCATTCAAGGGCGATGTGATGAGTTACTAACGAACGGGCATGGGAAAGAGCCGAAATCTGCGTCCAGAACAAAAAACGCCGGAAGGGAACGAACGCTTATGCTCTGTTCTTTCTGATATGTACAGATGCCACTTCAGGACCTCAGCAGACCCGGATACACTCAATGCCGGTCAATGCCCCCAGCTTTTTCAGTTTGCTCGCAATGTGTCCCACTCCGACCGCGCAGTGGTGCGCGGGTCCGTGCCCATTCCATTCGTTCATAAAATTCCGCGCCCCAAGGGAAAACCGGTAGCGGCTATTCGTGTTACCGATCTCAAGAATCGGACCCGCAACCGATTCACCTTCCGCCACCAGCAGTTTCAACTTTCCCTCCACCGTTTGAATCACGGACAAAAGCGTCACCGGACCATGCTTCACCGACATTTCGACCGACAAGCCCCGCCCCACTTTTCCGTGATAAACCTCCAACGGACGAACTTTGGTTTTGCCTTCGGCAATCGCGATGTGCCCCGGCCCATCGTGCCCCATTAACAAAACGTCATCCTTGAAGTCAGCGGCGTAGTATTCGGTGAAAGATCCACCGGCGCCGAAGCTATCCATGATTTTCATGGCCTGCGCATTCTTAATCTCGTATTCGCCGGCTACCGGTACCCCGCGAGACGTCAACAGGCTGGTGCCCAGGATGATAGAGCTGATGGCGTCCTCGTTCTCCGCGTTCCCGGTTCCTTTGTAGTAGTAAGCCAGTGAGCCTAACTTATGGGATTCAACCAGCTGGTCCAGCGCCACCGAGGTGCGGGCCGCTCGCTCCAATTCCTCCTGCACGCAGTCCGGTTGGACATCAAAGCCTTTGCGAAATTCTGCGACTCGCTTTTGTATCTCCGAATCGTGCACCTGTCGTCGCAAGGCCGCGAGTTCGTCGACCTCAACCACCTCAATGTGTCCGCCGAAATATGCGCATTGCTGGGTAAGGTCGGAATAGATATCCAGCATTCCACCGTAATAATGACCCATCACACCAAGGCGATTGTGCTCCATGATATGAGCCACTCGCGCGGCTTCTACCCACTCGGAAATTTCCCCCCAGGCCACGGGATCGTCTTCGAGCATGCCCGTAACCTGGAAGAAATGGAATGCTGCAGCGGTTGAAAACATTCGCAATTTCCGGCACCGGACAAGACTGGCAGTAGGCCAGCCATTCCCCCGTCATTTTCGTGCGGTCTGCCAGACCGTTGAACCAGTCGTAATCAATCGCCGCCGAAGGAGAAAGGTTCAGAATAATCACCGGAACCTTGGCCCGCCTCACCACCGGAAGCACGGTGGAAGAGAGCGCGTAAGTGGTAACGTGCAGAAAAATCAGATCAACCTCGGCTTGCCGAAACTCGATGACCAGCGGTAAGTGCTTTCTCAGGGGTGTCGATCAATCCCAGATTGACCACCTGGGCGCCGGCCCGCTCCAGTTTCTGGGCAACCTGCTGGCCGTATCTTCTTAAACGATCTTCCAGCCCGGGAAACTGCGGCCAGTACGCATCCAGGCCAATTCCGAAGAGTCCAATCTTCGGCTCGGCGTCTGCTCTGGGCTTGTCCATTGGCGAATCTGTGCCGGCACAAATGCTACTCGCTGCAAACCGCTGAACTGTAGTATTCTGCGTCGGTCGTTGTCAATAGTAAGTTTATTTTCCTATTGAATTTAGCTTAAAAACTCCCGCACAATGCTGCGTACTTCCGGGACGGAGGATTCGCGTGAATCGATATCGGCCACCCCTGTTGCTGGCTACGTATCTTTTGTGTATTCGCAGTATCCATCCATTCCAGATCCCGGCCCAGGATCAATCCGCGAAAGTGGCCGCTCACTGGGACAAAGTGACTAGCATCTCTAAGACGACCGCCACCCTTCAGGTGGTAGTGAACCCGCCGTTGCGTCGCGGGTCCCCGATTCACGACAACGCTTTCAAATCCTTGCGCGATATTCAGGCCGACTATGTTCGTTATGTTCCGTGGCTGCCGTATCCAAAACTGGCTGTGGCTGAACTCGAGCCTCCGGCAAACGGCAAGACTTCGTGGGACTTTTCGCTGATCGATCCCATGACCATCGATTTTCTCGACGCCACCAAAGGTCATTCCGTCATTCTGAACTTCAGCACGATTCCGGCGTGGATGTTCAAGACCGACAAGCCCGTGCCTTACCCCGCCGATCCCGACCAGCCGGTATGGGACTACACGCAGGGTACCGAGTCTCGCGATCCCAGCATGAAAGAGATTGGCGACTACTACGGCCGACTCTTTTCCTGGTACACGCAGGGTGGATTCACCGACGAACTCGGCAAGCGGCATGAGTCTGGATATCACTACTCCATTCCCTACTGGGAAGTGCTGAACGAAATTGAGTTCGAGCACAAGATGACTCCGGAAACCTACACGAAAATTTACGACGCAGTGGTCGAATCCATCCGGCAAGGTCGCACCGCAAACCAAGTTCGTGGGACTTGCACTGGCCCAGCCGTCGACGCATCCGGAGCAGTTCGAATATTTTCTTAATCCCAAGAATCACAAACCCGGCATTCCGCTCGATTTCATTTCCTATCATTTCTACGCGGTGCCGACCGGCGATCAGAACCCATCGATGCAGCCCTACACATTCTTTGCGTATGCGGACGGCTTCCTTAATACGGTCCGCTATGTCGAGACGATCCGGAAGCGACTCTCCCCGCAGACAAAGACGACCATCGACGAGATTGGCGCCATTTCCGCGGATGACGTAATGCAGGACCAACCGGGCCACGTCACCAAGCCGATTCCGAATTCATACTGGAATCTGACCTGCGCCATGTATGCTTACATCTTCGGCGAGCTGACGCGCATGGGAGTCGATGTCGCCGGCGAGTCGCAACTGGTGGGTTATCCGACGCAATTTCCCTCGGTCTCGATGGTGGACTGGAACACCGGCAAGCCCAACTCCCGTATCCGGGTGCTGAACCTGCTGCGAGATAACTTCGGACCGGGCGACAAGATTGTCGAAACGGAGCCATTCAACCGGGCGGTGGATTCGTATCTTTATTCGTTGGCGGTGGTGAAGCCCGACGGCAAACGGCGTATTCTGCTGATCAACAAACGAGATCGTCCCTTCGAGATCACTGTGCCCGGAGCCACCGGCGGTCAGGAAGACTACGTGGACCAGACCACCGGCTTTGATCCTGCCGGGATCGGTCAAGTCTGACCGAGCGAGAAGATCACATTGAACGGACTAGCCGTGGCCGTGGTGACGCTTCCGTAGTCGTCGCGCCGGCGTCCCGCGGCTCGGGCTGCCCTGGCGGGCGGCCCGCTAACTTAAGGAGAACTGCAGCATGCCACGAGTAGCTTTCCGCTTGCGAATCAAGGCTGATGCCATCGCAGGCTACGAAAAAGATCACGCCCAGGTGTGGCCCGAATTGCTGGCCAAGCTGAAGGAAGTCGGCATCTCGGACTATTCCATCTTTCGTCGCGATCAGGACCTGATCCTGGTCATGCGAGTGAAAGACTTCGACGCCGCCTGGGACGCACTCGCCACCGATCCGGTAAACCTTGCGCTGGCAGGCGGAAATGGCCAAGTACTTTGAGCCGGTACCCGGCCTTCAACCCGGAGAGCGCTTCGCTATGATGAAAGAAGTCTTCTATATGGAGTAGCGAATCGATCGAAAAACACACTTCATGGCGACTTCTCGAAGGCTATTTCTCACCGGACTGCTCGGCGCTACGGCGACGGCCTGTCTCGGGCAGGGCGTCGCGCCTCATAAGGCGGTAGCCCAGGCCCGGAGCAAACCATCGGGCCTTCCCTTCAATTCCACATTCACCGATGTTGCTGCCAAGGCCGGCTTGCAGGCGATCACGGTCTACGGTGAAAGCGACCGCAAGGAATACATCGTCGAAACCCTGGGCTGTGGTTGCGCCTTTCTCGATTTCGACAATGACGGCTGGCTCGATATTTTTCTTCTCTCCGGAACTCGCTTCACCAATGCCCCCAGTGGCGCCAGCAACCGGCTGTTCAAAAACAATCGCGACGGCACCTTCACCGATGTAACCGAACGCGCGGGACTGCTGAAGACAGGCTGGGCTTGCGGCGTTTGCGTGGGCGACTACAACAACGATGGCTTCGAGGATCTGTTCATCACCTACTGGGGTCAGAACATCCTCTACCGCAACAACGGCGATGGAACCTTCACCGACGTGACTCGTGCGGCCGGACTGCCCGATCCGCCGATCGCTGGAGCACGGGATGTACTTTTCTCGACTACAACCGCGACGGACACCTCGACTTGTTTGTCGCCAACTATCTTGATTTCGATCTGCAGAAATCTCCCAAGCCGGGCCAGAACGCAAATTGCCGCTGGATGGGGACGCCAGTAACCTGTGGCCCGCGTGGTTTTCCTTATGGCCAGCACAGCCTTTACCGCAACAAAGGAGATGGGACGTTTACCGACGTCAGCGTTGCATCCGGAATCTCAGCCGCCCGAAGCACAGCTACGGACTCACCGCCATCGCCGGCGACTTCGACGACGACGGATGGCCCGACATCTATCTCGCGTGCGACTCCACGCCGAGCCTTCTGTTCATCAACAATCACGACGGCACCTTCCGTGAAGAAGGCGCGATCCGCGGCGTGGCTTACGGTGAAGACGGTCAGGAGCAGGCTGGAATGGGCGTCGCCGTCGGCGACTACGATCTCGATGGCCGCCTCGATATCTTCAAAACCAATTTCGAAGGCGACACTCCGGATCTTTACCACAACATGGGCAAGGCCAATTTCGAAGAAGCAAGCCGCGCCGCCGGATTGGCGGTGGAAAATCGTTTCGTCTGCTGGGGCGCTGGCATGGCCGATTTCGATAACAACGGGCTGCCCGACCTGTTCATGGTGGCGGGACACACTTTCCCGGAAATCGAAAAACGCAATCCTGAATTTCCAGCGAAAGACCCGAGGATGTTGTTTCGCAATCTGGGCAAGGGACGATTCGAGGAACTCAGCGATCAGGCCGGAACGGCGATCCAGGAGCCACACAACAGCCGGGGTTGCGCCTTCGGAGATTTCGATAACGACGGCGATCTCGACATTCTGATTGTCAATCTGAACGAGCCTCCGTCACTGCTTCGCAATGACGTCACCGGCAACAATTCATGGCTCAAGGTAAAACTGATCGGCACCAAATCCAACCGCAGCGCTATTGGCGCGCGCGTCGTTGTAAAAACCGGAGACTCGACGCAAACGCAGGAAGTCCAGAGTCAATCGAGTTTCTTGTCCTGCAACGATTTCCGCCTGCATTTTGGTCTGGGCCAGGTGAAGAGCGCAGAGTTAAAGATCCGCTGGCCCAGCGGCGAGTGGCAGACGCTTCCAAATGTGTCTGCAAACCAGCTTGTAACGGTAAAGGAAGGTACGGGGATTGTGCCCAGCGCAGGTTGGCCCAAGGGCTAGACCACCAGGCACGGAACGGCCACGACAAGACTACTGCGGCTCTTTCGGGTCCAGATGCTGCCTTGTCACTTCGTCGGGCGAAAAGATCTGCTTTCCAGCTTCCTGCTGACTTGATTTCTGGTTGCGCAGGCGCTGAAACTCCGCGAAAGTTTTCTTCTGCTCCGCCTCGTGACCCAGCATTCCCTGCACTTGCGAAAGCCGGTACCAGGCAACTTCATTTCCGGCGTTCAATGCGGTCGCCTTTTGCAGATGCGGCAATGCCAGATCCGGTTTCTGCAGCGACATGAGAACCGAGCCTAGCCCCAGTTGCGCTTCCTCGAAGTCGGGATGGTGTTGCATCGCCAGCTCGAAAAGCTTTTGCGCTTCATCGAACTCTCCGGCGTTGCGATGAATTTCCCCCAGCTCGTAGGCGGCGTTGGCGTTGCCCGGATCGATTTCCAGCTCCTGCGCAAATTCCTTCGCCGCCTCGGCCATGTCCTCCGGCGAATTACTTTGCCGGGAACGCGCCAACAGCGTCCTCCCTATCCGGTAGTGAATGCCCGGACGCTGCGGATCAGCCGAGAGCACCTGCCGGTACTCGCTGATGGCGGCATCATTCGATCCCTGGCTTTCGTAGGCCTCGGCTTCGGCCTGATGTCTCCAGACCGACGCTGGCGCCACCTGCGCCAGCTGCTGCATATTCAGGAAGGCGAAGTTTCCGAAGATTCGTCCCGTGTGATACAGAACCTCCGGATCATTCGGATAAAGCCGATTCAGCTCCAGTGCAACCTCAACCGCCTTGCTGTCCTGTCGCAGACCCGTATAGACGCGCAACAGCTGCAGTCCGCACATACGTTTGGTCGGGGGGTCAGTGGACTGGCGAAAGCCTTTTTCCAGACCCGGCAGAGCCTCACGATACCGGCCGAGCTCAGACAGGGACATCGCCAACAGGGTCGCGGACTTCGGCAAAGTTGGCTTGAGCTTCAGGGCCTGACGCAGCGCAGAAACGGCTGGCTCGAACTTTCTTTCCTGAAAATAGATGACGCCCAGATTGGCGTGCACCTCTGCGACGCCGGGCTCCAGTTCTCGCAGCTTTTCGAAGGCCGCCTCGGCCTCAGCATAGTCACTCTGTGCCAGCGCTCGCTGTCCCTGCTCGGAGTACTTTTCTATCGCGTCCCCAGACTGCGCGGATACGCTGAAATGTGCAGACCGCACAGCGTGGCCAGCACGAAGAGCCAGCGAACTGAGGAGAACGAAATCATCAGGTGAAGTGTACCTCAATAAAAAATCCGCCAGGCCGCAACTCGCCTGGCGGATCTAAAAAGCAACTTGCTTGCCTAAAAGACTATCTTGCCTCCGAGTTGAATAATGCGACCTGGTCGGGCAGCGATAACCTTCCCGTACGCCGTATCGTTGGGATTGTTATCGATGGGAGCACCGATGCTCGTGGCGGTGTTGGGATCGATATCCGTATTGCGCATGGTTAAACAGGTTGAAAGCCTCGGCACGGAACTGGAAGGCGATCCTCTCCGAGAACTTGAAGTCCTTGCCGATACCCATATCCCAATTGTTGATTCCCGGCCCGCGTAAAATGTCACGCCCGCTGTTGCCGAACTGTCCAGCCAGCGGCTGAGTGAAACACGCAGTGTTGAAATACTCATTGATGCTCTTGTGAAAGCCGCTGTTGGGATTGCAACCCGGAACCAGATTCGCCCGCTGGGTGAAGCTCGTCAGCAGGTCCAGTTTGTCCTCGGCGAGGATCGAGTACGGGAATCCGGCCTGGAACGTTGTGATGGCGGTAACCTGCCATCCGCCGATCGCTAGGTCGGCTGCCCGGTTCATATTCGCTCCGAAGTGCTTACCTCGGCCCACGGGCAACTGGTACACCAGGCTGGTTACGAAACGTTGAGACACATCGAAATCAGAACGCCCGTAGTCGAGCGCCTGATCGTGCTCGTTCATATGTCCCGCAAACGCGTTGGTAGAGCCCACACCCGCCGCCGCGGATTTATCATCCAGACTCTTCGCCCAGGTGTAAACCGCCACCAGCGCAAGTCGAACTTGAACGTCGCTCCAACTTTACATTGCCAGCGTTGTAGCTCGAGTATCCGTTCCATTGGCTGTCCAGGAATCCGTTAGCGGAAGTGATATTTGCAAATGGTCGCCGCGCAGCGACCGGGCAGTCCGCATTTCCCGGGTCGCCGCCAGTCAGAGGATCGCACAGCGCTGGATCGACCGGCGCGAGCCCCTGGCCAATGTTAGTTCGGTTAAGCAAATGCGTGCCCTTATTGCCCACGTAATTCACTTCCAGCGTGGTGTTCCTCGCAAGTTCACGTTGCACCGACAAAGACCATTGCTGGACGTAAGGATTTTTCGGGAATTCCGAGATGATCACTGCGAAGAACTGGCTGCCATCGAGTGCCGGAGTCACCTGGTGGAGCGGGACCGGCGGGAACATATTGTCCGTCAGCTTAGGCAGGGTGGCATCTGTGGTCGGCCCGGGTGAAGCGCGCACCACGAACGGATAGATGTCGCCGGAATCGTCAATTTCACGGGTTTCGGCGGAATCGAAGAAGATGCCGTAGCCCCCGCGGACGACCGTCTTGTCGCCGAGGCGATAGGCAAATCCAATCCGGGGAGCAAACGGCTTTTTCGAGGCGGCCGCTGGGTTGTTACGACCGCAATACCGATAGAAGCCGTTGCCATCTGGCGCAATCGGACCACCCAGCCCGCTAACATCCGAGGTTCCCAGATTCTTATCCGCAAAGCACAAACCGCCGCCCGGGTTGGCGCGATCGAACCAGAACATCTTGTTGTCCTGCTCGAAAGGCACGGTTCGGTAATCCCATCGCAGTCCAAGGTTCAGAGTCAAGCGATTCGATACTTTCCAATCGTCCTGAATGTACGGGGCAAAATACTGGAAGTGATATTGATTCAGGTTTCCTGCCACGTTGGTCGGACTGAAGGGCCCTGGCTGGAACGTCGATGCATCGTGATAATACCCGAGCAGGAAATCAGCCACGGAATTACCCGTGCCGCAGTTCGCTCCTGGGTTGGCACAACCACCTCCGTTTGAGGTGATCGTGTCGTTGTTGAAGGTGAAGCTACCCAGGAAGTCAGAGGACAGGTCCCGCTTCTGTACCCAACGGCGATAGTCGAAGCCCACGGCGATCGTGTGCCTGCCATGGGTCATCGAAATCGAATCGGAAAATTCCCACGTCGGTATATCGCTCGTGGTCGTGTCATTTCCCTGGCTGCCAAAAGTCGCGCCGTTGATGCCCTGGAACTGGACTCCTGGATATAGACGGGCATAGTCTGGCAGGTTCGGAAATACCCCCGTGAGTCCCAGCGCTGATACATCTCCCGCAGGGGCAGCGATACCGCCCTGTACCGAGATGGGTTCCAGACGGCCAAAGCGAAAATTATTAACCAAGTTATGAGTGATCGGAATCGTGTGAGAGATCATCCAGCTCTCAGATTTTTCGTTGAAGGTTCCGATTCCAAACGGAAGTGAGACCGAGCCATTGATGTTCTGGTTCTCATACTGGGCGGTGGTGTAGCGAAAAAACATCGACCCGAAACGGCCCAGCTGTTGATCAAGCTTGTAGGTCTGCTGGTTGACCGTATTCGGCAGGGCCGTGGTTAGACGATAGTTCCCGTGGCAATCGCTGGTAAAGCAATTTGGCGCCGGGAAAAGTGCGGCGCCGATTTCAACTTGTGCCAGGCGGGAAAACCTGGTCGTCGGGATCATGTTGCCCGGAAATGGCGCGCCCGTACTCGGATCGATGGGCATACAGAAAGACGTCGCGCTGGGAACGCAGGTGCCTCCAGCCGCCACCACCGGCGACAGTCCGGACGCGGAAAAATCGCCGGCAAGCCACGCAGGATCAGGAACGTTGAAAGTGTCCTGGTTGATTCCGTTCCGAATGCGCCAGCCTTCGTAGTTCACCAGAAAGAAAGTCTTGTTGCGTCCGTCATAGACCTTTGGGATGTAGATCGGGCCACCCAGCACGAAGCCGAACTGATTTTGCCGCAGTTCTGGAATCGCGGACTGGAAAGGCGCCTTCGCGTCGAAGGCATCGTTTCGCAGAAATTCAAATGCGGTACCGTGCAGCTGATTGCTGCCGCTCTTGCTCACGATGTTGACTTGGTTGGCGCTGAATCCATATTCGGCAGAGTAGGTTTCACTCTGCACCTTGAATTCCTGGATCGCGTCCTGCGAGAGGATCACAGCCGGAGTATTCAACGCGGTGTCCGTGTTAACCAAACCATCGAGAGTGTAATTGTTTGACGTGGGTCGGCCGCCGTTAATGCTGATGGCGTTGCCTTCTCCCTGTCTCATCTGACCCTGTTCGCCGGTCGTCTGCACCGCACCGGCGCCAATAAACAGCAGGTTCAGGAAATTACGGCCGTTCAGCGGCAACTGCTCCACTTGCTGCTGGCTGACCAACTGCGCCACTGCGGCGCTGTCAGTGTCGAGCGATACCGCATTGGCCTGAACTTCGACCGTTTCCGAGACCGCGCCCGGCTTCATCGTGACATTCACCCGGGCCTGTTGCGCAACCGCCAGAACAATGTTGTCAGCCACTGCCTTTTGGAACCCAGAGGCCTGGACGCTTACCTGGTAGGATCCGGGAGCAAGATACGGGACCGTGAAGTTGCCGTCAGCGCTGGTTACAGCATGGCTGGTAATTCCGGTAGCAACGTTGCTGACGTCAACATTCGCATTGGCAACCACTGCGCCGGAATTGTCGATGACCGTTCCAAGGATAGTTCCATTGGCCCCCCCTTGGCAGTAAAGCAGGCCTGCCGAAACGATGACAAACACACAAACTGCAAGTTGGTGGACTTTCATGGTCGCACTTCCTCCTGTGCCTCTCAGGCACCAGTGATCGACAGGGACCGACACCATTACTCACCGCTGAAATTACGCGTCAGAGCGTACAGCCTGGCCGCTGAGCAGGGCCTGCCACGAGCGCCGTGACAATCTCCTCATCCATCGAATGCAATGGCCGCACATTTCCGCCCCACTCCCGCCCTTTGTGACTGGGGCGCACTGTAGCGATGCTGAATTGACCTTGTCAAGAAAATAATGAACTTATTCCCCTATTGAATTTCCAATACTCAAAAAAGTTCGCGCCTCAAAATTCCTTTCAGCGATTTTCATCGGGTCATGGCAGAGTCTGGCTTGTGCCCAATAGGCGAAAACCTCCAGGCCACGTTATAGTCTTTAAGCGTTGGCCATCCGGAGGCTCAAGCGAATTGACACGCTCATCGCCCAAGCGGCTCTACCTGATCCCAGTTCTCTCGAAAGCGCTCGACATACTCGAGTTGCTGCAGAATGAGAAAGATCCGCTCGCGCTCGAAGCCATCTACCAGCGCACCAACATTTCCAAGACGACTGTTTACCGCATCCTGAAAACCTTTGTTCATCGCGGATATCTGGCGCAATCGCAGGACGGGCTCTACCGGTTGGTGGCGCGCCCCAAGAAGGCCAGATTCGGATTTGGCAGCGAGTCCGCGGAGATGCCGTTCTCCGAGGCCGTGACAGATAGTCTCAGAGCCGCTTCCTCTGCGGCCGGCGTCGATCTGATCGTGCTCGACAATCGCTACGACGGTGCCACCGCCTTGCGCAACGCGGATGAATTCGTGCGCAATCAGCTGGACCTGGTCATTGAATTTCAGATCGATCAGCATGTGGCTCCGGTGCTCGCCGACAAGATCGACGCGGCAGGTATCCCGCTGATTGCGGTGGACATACCGCATCCCCACGCGACTTTCTTCGGAGTAAATAACTATCGAGTCGGCTTCGAGGCTGGCGAGTGCCTGGCCCAATATGCGAAGAGAATGTGGGGCGGAAAAGTCCGCTGGGCCCTCGGACTGGACGTCGACGAAGCTGGTCCGCTGGTGCGCAGCCGGGTCACCGGCGCTTTCGAAGCGATTCGATCCAAGCTGCCGGACATTCCGCCCGAATTCCTGGTACGGATGGACGCCCGCGGCCTGCGCGAGAAGAGTTGCTCAAATGGTGCTCGATTTTCTGCGGCGTCATCCTAAAGATCGTGGAATTCTGATCGCCGCCGCCACCGACACCAGCGCGCTCGGGCGCGGTACAAGCGGTACGGGAATTGAAGCGCGAAAAGTACGTCGCGATTGTTGGACAGGATTGCATTCCCGAGGCCTTGAAAGAGATTGCAACTGTGGACAGCCCGTTGATCGGCTCCGTGTCGCACGAAGCTCAAAGTTATGGACCGCGGCTGATTCATCTTGCCCTGTCGCTGCTTAGTGGCCACCGCGTCGCACCTTACAACTACGTCGAGCACAAATTGGTGACCGGGTCCTGGTCAGGAAAGGCCGGCAAAATCGCCTGACTCTTGCATTCGGTTTGGTTTTTTTTGCCGGCCCGTCAACCAAATTTAATTCTCTTATAGAAATAGTTGCCCTATTGCACTAAGGGAGTATGATAACAGCGGCTTTTCGAGCGCGGCCCATGTCTGACCAGCTTCTATTCCGGTTCATTAGCAGCGCTATTCCAGTGAGAGATCCATGCACGTTAAAACCAAGCTGCGCTATTTGGAGGACCGTTGGGACGACAAGGTGGCCCGCGAACTCGACGAACCTGAATTACTCCGCTACCGCTCCAACTTGTTGGGCTCCGATCTTCGCATCACCAACTTTGGCGGAGGAAATACCAGTTCAAAGATCGTCGCAGACCGATCCTCTCAGCGGAGAGAAAGAGGAAGTATTGTGGATCAAAGGCAGCGGAGGCGACCTGGGCAGTATCAAGCTATCCGGTCTAGCGGCACTTTATCTCGGAAAAGCTGCACGGTCTGGAAAATATCTATCGCGGCGCCGAATTTGAAGACGAGATGGTGGAGATGTATCTCGCTCTGCGCGTTCGGCAAGAGCACGGTCGCGGCCTCGATTGACACTCCGCTCCATGGATTTCTGCCATACCGGCACATTGATCACTTGCATCCCGACTGGGGAATTGCTCTGGCGGCCTCGGCGAATGGCCGCGAGAAGATGGAAGAGTTCAATCGTCTGTTTGAGCATCATCTGATTTGGGTGCCCTGGCAGCGGCCGGGATTCGAGTTGGCCATGATGCTGCGCCGTGCAGTCCAGGAAAATCCGAAATGTGACGGCGTAGTGCTGGGCGGACACGGTCTCTTTACCTGGGGAGATTCGCAGCGCGAATGCTACGAGAACACGATTGCCATCATCGACCAGCTCGGACAATTTGTAGTGGACCACGTCGAGAAGAGAGGCGACCGAACTTTTTCGGGGGCGCGCAAAATGAAGCCTTGCAGAACCGTCGCGAATCTGGCTCTCGATATTTTTCCTTTCCTGCGCGGCCGGGTTTCCAGCATCCGGCGGCTGATCGGCAACTTCAGCGATCTTCCGGAAGTCCTGCGTTTCGTGAATTCGGCTGAAGCCGAAAAGCTTGCCCATCTCGGCACCAGTTGTCCCGATCATTTCATTCGCACCAAGGTGCGGCCTCTGTTTGTTCCGTGGAACCCGGAACGAGATACGCAGGAACTTCGCGACCAAATCGATTCGGCCCTGAAGAATTACCGCAAGGAATATGCGGAATACTACCAACCTATCGCGCGGCCCGATTCCCCGGCCATGCGAGATGCGAATCCCACGGTCGTTCTGATTCCCGGCATTGGCATGTTCAGCTTCGGAAAGAGCAAGACCGAAGCGCGGCTGACTGGCGAGTTTTATGTCAACGCGATTCACGTCATGGAAGGTGCGACCTCGCTCGGAGACGGAAAAATACCCGGAGGTACTGCCCCAGGCGGGACCGGCGGCGTCCACCAGCGCGTTCACGGTGCATTCGAATTACGTGGCTCTGCCTCCATCCGAAGCCTTTCGCATTGAATACTGGCAACTGGAAGAAGCCAAGATTCGACGGCAGCCTCCGGAAAAAGAATTGAGCCGCCAGGTGGTTCTGATCGTTGGCGGGGGCAGCGGAATTGGCCGTGAAGCTGCATTGCTGGCGGCTGAGCGCGGAGCTCATGTTGTGGTCGCTGACCGCGATGACGACGCTGCGAAGAAAGTTGCCGAAGAGGCGAAGGCGATCGCCGGAAAGGAAGGCAGCCTGGCGGTGGCGGTAGATATTCGCCGTCGCGATGTGATCCGGCAGAGTCTTGCGTGATCTGGTGGCAGCCTTACGGCGGACTGGACGTGCTGATCAACACTGCTGCGCTGTTTCCCTCTTCCACCGACGGAAATATCAGCGACGAGCAATGGGGAGTCACGCTCGACATAAATGTCACGGCCAACTATCTCCTGGCCGATGAAGCGGCACGCATTTTGACGCGACCAGAATCTCGACGCATCCATCGTGCTGACCAGTTCCGCCAATGCCGTTGTGCCAAAGCGGGGCAGCGAAGCCTACGACGTCAGCAAGGCAGCGCTCAGTCATCTGGTACGCGAACTGGCGATTTCGCTGTCCCCGAAGATTCGTGTAAACGGCATCAGTCCCGCTACCGTGATCAAGGGATCGACCATGTTTCCCCGCGATCGCGTGATCATGGCATCGCTGAAGAAATATCAGATTCGCCTACGAGGAAACGGCCAGCGATGAGCAGTTGCGGACTCTGCTCGCCGAGTTCTACGCCAAACGCACGCTCACTCATCGCCCGATCGATCCGAAAGATTGCGCGGAAGCAATTCTGTTCCTGGCGGGACCGAAATCACCTTGCACTACCGGCCACATTGTTCCGGTGGATGGTGGGCTGACCGAGGCCTTTCTGCGATGAATGATGCTGCGCGAGACGGAATGCCCGATGAGACGAGCAAGCGCGGCCACGGATCGCAATGCGGAGTCAAGTCCGGGAGCTCTCGTCGCCGTGGACTTGGGCGCGGAAAGCTGTCGCGTTTCGCTGCTTGCGCTGGGTCGGAGGTCAACCGGAGATTCGAACTGGTTCATCGCTTCGCGAATTCAGCCGAGATGAGGGAAGCGGTCTCCGCTGGGACATCGCGCCATCTGCGAAGGCGTGGAAGAGGGCTTGCGCGCTCTGTGCGCAGCTCGCGCCCGAAGGAATCGCCGCGATCGGAGTGGACGGTTGGGCGGTGGACTATGTGCGCCTGGGCGCCGGACGGACAACCGGTCGCGAATCCTTTTTGCTATCGCGACGAACGCACCGTCGAAGCGCAAAAGCGTGTGCACTCCCGCATTTCTCCCGAACGCCTCTACGAACTGACCGGAGTTCAGATCCTTTCCTTGAACACGCTGTATCAGTTGCACGCGGATGGTCGACAGCGAACAGAGTCTTCCATGGATCAACGTGCCGGAGTTCGTGATGCACCGGCTCGGCGGAAGGCGCGTCTCCGAATACACCAATGCCACGCACACCCAGCTGCTCGGCGTGCAGGATCAGACCTGGTCGTCCGAAATATTCGAGGCGGCTGGACTCGAAGTGAATGCCGCGCCTCCGCTGGTGAGGCCGGGAACTGACATTGGGCAACTGCAGGGCCCCCTGGCTTCTCTGCCGGCGTTTCGCGACACCAGGTTGATCGTTCCCGCCTGTCACGACACGGCGTCGGCCATCGCGGGAATTCCCGGCCAGGGAGACGACTGGGCCTTTATCAGCTCCGGAACCTGGTCGCTGGTGGGTTGCGTGCTCGATTCGCGCATGTGTCGTTGCCGAGGCGGCGCGAAGCACAAATTTCAGCAACGAAGGCGGAGTTGGCGGCAAGATTTATTTTCTGAAAAATGTGAACGGCATGTGGCTGCTGCGGCAATGCATCGAGCACTGGAAATCACAAGGCCAGACTCTGGACGGTCGAAGCAACTGATCGCTGCCTGCGCAAATCTCGATGCACCCGAAGATCTGCTCGACGTCGATGAGCCCGATCTGCTGTTGCCCGGCGACATGCCGGCACGCATCAACGCGCAACTGAAGCGCGCTGGCCGGACCGCCATTCCGGATGGGCCTGAAATGGCCCCCAAATGGCAAACCTGATTTTTCACAGCCTGGCGGCCCGTTATGCGGCGGTTCTGCAGAGATGCGACGAGCATTTCACGGAAAACCTTGAAGCGGCTTTACATTGTAGGCGGCGGCAGCAAGAATACGCTGCTCAACCAACTTACCGCCAGAGCCACGGGACTTCGAAGTCTTGACCGGATCAACCGAAAGCACGACGGTCGGTAATTTTGCCATCCAACTCGCCGCGCTGGACGGGGACTACACGATGCGTACTCGGAGTATCCGCGGCGCCGTTGCCAGGTGGGCGAACATTCTGGCGCAACCAGCCGGATCGGCTTGGGAAATAACATTCGCGCTCAGAAAGTTGAACGAATTCAACGGCTGAACTGGAGAGGCACTCGCATGACGGAAAAGCCGGACGCACTCATTCATCGGGCACTGGACAATTTCAATATCGAACTGCCCTCGTGGGGATTTGCCAATACCGGAACGCGCTTCGGCAAATTCATCCAGCTCGCCGCCGCTGTCTCTCTCGAAGACAAGTTCAGCGACGCGGGCCAGGTGCACGCCTTGACCGGTGCCTGCCCAACCGTCGCCTTGCACGTGCAGTGGGATCTTCCCAACGGCTTGAAGGATGTCGCCCAGGTGGAAGCGTCTGGCCGAAAAATACGGCGTGCAACCAGGCTCGATCAACCCGAATGTGTTTCAGGACCAGGAATACAAGTATGGATCCGTGGGCAATCCCGATCCCGCGATTCGCAAGCGAGCTCTCGGATCACATGCTGGATTGTGTTGCCATCGCTGATGCCCTGAAGTGCCGCGACATTTCACCCTGGTTCGCCGACGGCTCGAACTATCCGGGCACGCAGAGCATTCGCAACCGCATTGGATGGTTTGAAGAAGCGCTCAAGACAGCTCACGCCGGTCTGAATCCCAAGCAACGATTGCTGGTCGAGTACAAACCGTTCGAGCCGGCTTTCTACCACACCGACATCGCCGACTGGGGAATGGCGTTTCTGCTGGCGCGCAACGCCGGTCCGCAAGCCTACGTCCTGGTGGACACCGGTCATCACTATCAGGCGCAAAATATCGAGCAGATCGTTGCCTGGCTGCTGCACCACGAAATGATCGGCGGCTTTCATTTCAACGATCGCAGATACGCCGATGACGATCTAACTCTGGGCTCGATCGATCCTTATCAGATCTTTCGCATCTTCCATGAAATTCACACCTACGCATGGGAGACCGGATCATTTGCCGATGTCGCATACATGGTCGATCAAAGCCACAATCTGAAGGGCAAGATGGAAGCCATGATTCAGACCGTCTGCACGGCGCAGGAACTCTATGCCAAGGCGGCGATCGTCGATCACGCGCGTCTGGCCCAGTTGCAGCAGAGTTGCTCCCTGGTCGAAGCCGAGGAAACCCTGCGTGGCGCATTCTGGTACGACGTGCGTCCGGCGTGCGCGAATGGCGCCGCAGCCACGGTTTGCCGGAAGACCCCATGCAGGCATTCCGGGAGAGTGGATATCTTGAGCGAATCACCGCAGACCGGCGCGAGCGAAATGCGGTCTCCGTCACCACCTACGCATAGGGGGCGCAGTCCCCGATTCTGACTGTTAAAGAATTGCGCCTTGTGAACGAATAATTTGAGTGTAGCGTGCTGCTGAATCTTTCACTATTCGTTTCTGGGTTTTGTAATCGATGTAGATCAGTCCAAAGCCCTGGCTGAAGCCCTGAGTCCACTCGAAATTATCCAGAAGCGACCAGTGAAAATAGTCTTTCACTGCCTATGGGTCAGGAATCGGCGTCGGTCGAAAAAGCTCATTCGCCAGCCTTATCTTGTCGTTTCTCTCTGCAGCTTCACCGGTCCCAGCAATCCCGAAGGCAGCAGCGGCGAATTCGCCTTGTACGGCTTCACATCAGCAAATGTGTATTTCGTTGTTGCATCCGGCTGTTGATCGCCGATCAGGCGGTTCACCCATGCATTCATCACCTTGATCGTGACCTCGTTCGCGCCTGGCTTCAGGGCGCTCGTGACGTCCACGCGGTACGGCGCATGCCACACAATTCCCAGCGACTTGCCGTTCACTGTCACCTCGGCCAGATTCTTCACGTCGCCCAGATCGATCCAGATCTTCGCGCCTGACTTGAACCAATCCGCTGACGCCTGGATCGGTCTTGGTGTAGGTGCCGGTCCCGGAGAAATACTTCACGCCTTTGTCTGCGCTGTCGCTCCACGACATGAGCTTGTCCAGCGTGATCGATGCCGGCGCACCGCGATCCGGCTGGAAGCTACGTTCCACGGACCATTCACCGTCGCCAGTTCCGTCTCCATCGGCTTCGGTAGGGCGAGCGATGTTGACTTCGCAGGCTTGCGGAACACAACGAACACCGTGCCCCATGGCTCGAGATGCAGCGGAACCGTTGTGCGGCCGTCGGCGATGTTGTAAGAAGCGGGTTCCGACTTACCGGTCTCCGCATACCACAGTTCGGGCGCTTTGCCGGTCACGCGGAAACTCGCGTCTACCGTCTCGTCGCGATCATTGCGGTTGTCCACGAAAATAGATGTCACTGTCGGCCACTTTGCGATGGACGAACAGAATCCGCGTGTCGCTCTGCGGCTTGGTGTGATCGAAGTCCGGGGCCACATTCAGCGCTTTCAACGTGGCTTCGGCGTTCTGTCCCGCATAGACCTTGCCCTTGCCGACCGAGTGCACGCCGCTACCGTCGCCGAACAGTTCGTCGTTGAGTTTCTTGAATTCGGCACGCATCGTCGGCCAGGCTGGGAGTCTCCGTCGGCTTTTCGCCGGCCACCGTGGCGCCATGTTCCACCAGCTTCTGAATTGCGCGCAGCACCGGCAGCGACATATGTTTGCTGTAAGGATCGAGTGCCAGCAACGCGATAATTCATTCCGCTCTTGGTTGTGATTCGGCCGTCAGCCGCGCTTAGTTCGTGGATCAGGCCGTCGGCATTGATGTAGTCGAAGCCATATCCGGCGGGCATATCCGGCGCCTTGTCATTGAAGATTGCAGTGAGATTCGAGTCCTCGCCGTAGAAGTAAATCACGTCCGCGGCGAAATGTCCCTGCTGCAGCAGGTAGCGAGCTGCGCGCCAGGTAATCGACCCATGCGCCAGCTTGCTCAGCCCAGGTCTCATTGCGATTGAACCACTGTCCGAACGGCCCAAGTGTCAGGCCCGGAGCCTTGTCGATGAGATGGCTGATGCGCGGATTCGTGAATGACGAAACGATTGATGCCGTTCAGCAACTCCTGGTCGGCGGTCGGCTTCAGCGTCGCCGGCGACCACGCCCACGGCGCGGCTCCTGCGGTCATCGACTCCGCCGCCACAATGTTCTGCCCGTAGATGTGCGCCACCGACGCCGATTCGCGATCATCCGCGTTGTAGCCGAATTGTTCCTTGTTTACTCCCGGGACCTGCGTCCACATCGCGCTCATCGGAACGTCATTCAGCTTCTTCACTTCCATGCCGTCGGCGACGAAGGCGCGGCCGCTCTCATGCGATTCGCCGTAGTGGCCCATGCCGCGCTCGTTCAGCGACGCCTGCACCTGGCCGTAGTGTTCGTCCGCAATCAGGTCGGCGATGGTCTTGCGGAAGTCCCACAGGAACTGATCGCTGGCCTGGGCGCTCTCGACGACACGCCCGGTGAGAACCGGCATCCACGGCGTCGGATCGTAGCCGCGCCGCTTCTTGAACTGCGCGATCATGTCGTCGGTCCAGTTCTGCGAACCGGCCTCCCAGCTATCGGTGATCACGTAGCGGATACCGCGCTTGCCCATCTAGTCGGCGCCGACTGTTTCCTTGTAGCTGTCCAGGTAGTCGTCCATGTAGTTCTTAACGTAGCCGCGTTCAGCTTGTCGACTTCGAGGCCGGTCGCTTCTGCGGTCGCAGGATGATTGGTGATGCCCAGCAGCGAATAGCCAAAGCGCAACACGACCCAGTTGCCGGCTGGAGGCGTCCAGTCAAGCGTTCCGTCGGCATGCATCTTCGAAGTCAGGTCGATGACATCGGATTTTGCAATCACGTCTTCGGCAGCAACGGCAGGCGTCGCGAAGCCGTAGAGATCCGGCACCGGCGTGAATGCCGCTTTCTCTTCGAAGCGATTGACGCGCGCTCCCGGATGCAAGCACCAGTTCGGCAATTTCATAGTCGTCGGTGGCGGCGATCTTCATTCCCAGAGACTCGGGATCGATACCGCTTGCCCAGGCGGAGTCGGAGGAGGTGGTGTGCGCTTGAAGACGACCCGGAAATACTTTGCGCGTCACCGGCGGAAAAGAAAGTGTGTGCTCGGGAGCGCCGCCCTCGGGCACTTTCACCACCGCGCTGAAAGTTCTGCCCATCGTCGCTGGCCTCGAGCGACTTCTCCGGGTTTGAGATTCCGGCGACCATCGCGGTGATCAAAGTCCACGCCTTTGGTCACAATGGTTAACGAGCGCATAGTTTGCGGCTCGGCAAATTCGTACTGGATCCAGACGCTCTCTCCGTCTTTCGGGCATCGGGAAGCTTCGGTGGTTTTTTCCAGGTCGCCATCGATGAGCATGGCGCCGTCCGGAGCGCCCGCGCTCGCTGTGATCTTCGGATGTAGCGATTCGACCGGCACATCGTCTGCCGGCTCTGCGATACGCAATCACGGCAGCGTCGGCATAGAACTGCGGAGGTGGAGGTGCGCCTTCCGGCGCGCCAAGGCATCGCGAACGCCCATGTTCTGGAATGCGCCAGTGTTCGATGGCGGATGAGCCAGCGTGCCGGTGAACGGCTTGCCGCCCTCGACCGAAGTCTCACTCCAAACATACTTCTTCATACCCTGCGACGCCGGAACCCAGGGTCCACCTGTTTCGCTCCAGCCCGGAGAACCGGCGATCGCCTCTTCCATTCCCAGTTGATCGGCAAGAGTCGTCGCGTATTTGAAGGCCTCCTTCCACTCCGGAGTCATGTACGCCAGGCGATTGTCCACCACCTGCGGCGTCGCCAGCGCCGCATCGAAGTTCTGGAATCCGCCCAGCCCCACCCGATGCATCCACTCCAGGTCGAGCTTGATGCCTTCCTTGCTGATGTTGCCGTTCATCCAGTGCCACCACACCATTGGCTTCGCCGCGTCCGGGGGCTTCCTGAAACCCTGCTCCAGCGAGTCGCTCGCACCTTGCCCGCATCGATGCCGGTGACTACCGCCGTCAATACGAATCCAACCGCAAGACACTCGGAGCAGAAAGGCGCCGAAACGGTTCATATCAACTTTTCCTTTTAAGGAAATATTGGCCAAGCGGAATAAGAGTCGGACTGCCGGGCTCGCCGGGAAGCTGTAAGAGCACCCACGTTGCGATCTAAATTTCCAGACCGGCTCCTCCGTCGAAGACATCTGGTCTATCGGGTGCCGCGCAACTTTAAACAGGCCGGGACACTGTCAAGCAAAATGAATATATTTACCTATTGAATTTCACCTTATGGAGCCGCTGTGCCACGCTGGCGTGCAGCAGAACGAAGACCGCGCCATACCTAACGCTGAATCGTGAAACTATAAGTTCCTGCCCCGGCTTCATAGATCGCGCTGCCATCATCTCCGAGAATCGGGGTTACGCCGCTGCTTTGACGAATGTCTTTTCCAGCTTCCATGATTCCGGTTGTGACATCGCCGCGAAAGTGGAGCACGGCCTTGGTATTCGGCGGAATTACAACATCCCAGGTAGTGCGGCTGCCATCCACCTTCCAGTTCGAGGTGATGGGTCCGTACGAAGAATCGTAAGTCGCTTTTGCTCGCCCAGGTTGGCATCGAATTGCGGATGCAGGATGATGCGGTGAAATCCCGGGTCTTCAGTCGACTCATCGATGCCGGCTGCGTAACGGTATAGCCATTCCGCCACCGCGCCATAAGCGTAATGATTGTAGGAATTCATCGACGGGTCGCCCATCATCTGATCGCCGTTCCAGCGCTCCCACATAGTGGTCGCGCCATGCTCAATCATGTATCCCCATGAAGGATAGGTATTCTGCAACAGCAACCGGTAAGCCACGTCACTGTGACCGCTGTTGCTGAGTTCGATCATCAAGTAAGGCGTGCCGAGAAAGCCGGTGGTCAAGATGCCAGTCGTGGGCTTTGATGTCCGCAACCAGCTTTTCCGCAACGACGGCTGCGCGTAGTTCCTGGGCAGCAAATTCATGTGCAGCGCCAACACGTAGCTGGTCTGGCTCCCGGTTCCCACTGTGCCATCGGGCTTCACGTACTCCTGCGTTAAACGCTGCCCGAACTTTTTCGAAAACCTCTCCGTACTTCTGCTCATCCGCCGGACGATCTAGCAAATGCGCCATGCGCATCATCAAAGAAGCGTCGTAAGCCCAATAGGCCGTAGCAATCAGATCTTTCGACGTCGTGCTTCCGATGGCCAGCCAATCGCCGTAATCATTCCCGCGCTCTTTCAGCCAAAGATAGTTCGGATTGGCGCCTCCGACGTGCTTCATCCACTTTTCCATCGCCGCCCAGTTTTCTTCCAGAATGCGCTTGATCGCGGAATTGCAGAGTAGGCAGACCAGGGAATAATGACGCCCGCGTCAGCCCAGCCCGCGACGCTGTCCGTCGTCGGTCCAACCCGCGGAGACACGTCGGTGAACGCGCCCGTGGCACTCTGCGCGTCGCGGATGTCGGTGGTGAACTTATGCGAGAACGCTGCCAGGTTTGCGTTGAACGAAGCAGTTCGCCAGAATACTTCGGCGTCGCCCATCCAACCCAGTCGTTCATCGCGTTGCGGACAATCGGTGGGTACACTCAGGAAATTTCCACGCTGTCCCCACAGGATGTTGCTCCACAACTGGTTCACAGTTTCATTCGCCGGTCTTGAACTGAATGGTGAAAGGCGCCGCCGTATAGAAGACGATGCCCTCAACCGCATCGCGCGTCGGCGTTCCCGGATATCCGGTCAGTTCAACGTAACGGAAGCCGTGAAAGGTGAAATGAGGTTCGTAAGATTCAGTTCCCTTTACCCCGCAGAGTGTAGAGTGTCCGTCGCTTCTGCCGTTCGCAGGTTCTCCGTGTAGAGTTCTCCATTCGGTTTGAGTACTTCTCCAAACCGGATTTGAACTTTGGTTCCAGTCTTACCGGCAACATGCAGCCGCGCCCAGCCGACCATGTTCTGGCCGAGATCGAAAATATAGACGCCGGGCTTCGGATTCGTAACCGCCTTCGGCTTGAGAGTCTCGTTCGCTCGGATGGGCTGAAAATCCTGCGCAACCACCGGTGCAGGAGGCTCTGCGGCAACGGCCACAGCGCCCCAATGCGAGTCGGAAAACGATGGCTGGTTCCATGCCGTTCTGCTCCAGCCGGGCGTCGTAACTTTCGCCGTTGTAAATTTCGGACGTCAGAATCGGAGACTGCGTTGCTTTCCACGATTCGTCGCTCACGACGGAATCGCGAGTGCCGTCGGCATACTCAAGCTCGAGCTGCACCAGCAACCGGACGGGCGGCGGCCCAAAGTTGTATCGAGTCTGCAACCAGCCCAGCCCATCGGCATACCAGCCTCCACCGAGAATGGCGCCGATCGCGTTTGCTCCTGCTTTCACTTGCGAAGTGACGTCGTACACCTGATAGACGATTCGTTTCCGATAGTCGGTCCATCCCGGAGCGAGAATATCATTTCCCACGCGCTGTCCATTCAAATACAACTGATAGGTTCCCAAGCGCGGTCGAGTAGATTCGAGCACTGTCGGACTGTTTTGACCAAAGTAAAGTTTCGGCGAAGCAGATTTACCGGCTGCGCCGGCCACGGAGTTCCCAGCGGCTCGTGTCCAATTTCCTCGCCACCGAGGCGCTTGACCACGACGAATCATCAAAAGTGGTTGCGGTCCATGCGTCGTCCGTTCTGTTCCTGCCCTATCTTCCATTCGGGCCCCGAAACAAGCCGTTCAACTTTGCCGTCTGCCATCTCGATACGCAGCAGCGCAATAAGTCCGGCCTGCGGACGGCGGTCATGGTCCTTCTGCACAATGGCCTCGGCAGCCAGCGAGTTGGCGCCCTGGTTCAGAAGCTTGCCGATCGGGAATCACCCGAAAATATCCCCACGGATCCCGCGCCCGTCCGAAATTTCCCATCGGCGACTCGGTCAGCACCTGCTTGCCGTTCACCCATGCCGCGACATTGTCTTTGGCCGTGATGAAAAGTGTCGCGGCTTTAGGTTTTCCTTTCAGATCAAAACTGGAAACGGAAATAATGTTTCCCCGGCGTCGCATTGGTCAGCGCGTTGTCGTCCGCAGCCCAAATCCACTTGGGTGCCGACTCGTAGTCTCCACGCTCCACTGGCATGTCGCGAGTAATCCATTTCGCTTTCCAGTCCTGAGCTAGAAAGCAGTCCCATCTCCCACCAACTGGGCTGGCTGTAAGACGAGGCTTGTCCTTGCGCGTCCCAGGTTCGCACCTGCCAGTAGTACCGGCGTCGAGACTCGGCTGCTGGCCCACCGTATACAACGTTTACCGACTCATCGGAATTGACCTGTCCGCTATCCCAGACATCTGCGTGATTTTGTGCCAACGCATCGGCAGTGCTCGCAACGCGAACTTCATAAGCCGTCTGCCTCGCGCCGCGCGTTGAATCCTGAAGCTGCCACGAAAGTCGCGGATCAACAATATCGATTCCAAGGGGCTCCTGCATGCCTTCGCACTGGAGACTGGACCGGTGCTTTGCCTTCAAAGGCCAGAACGCTCTGAGAAAGAAAGCCGACAGCCAGAAGAAAAAAGGCAATCGCTAATGCCAGCCGCCAGTAATGTGCGGCGCTTCTTCTCTTACCAGGTAAAGGAGCGGCACCCAAATCCTGATCTTCCGACAAATCTGTGGTCAAAAATCCCATCACCTGGAGATCTCGTGCTTCAGACATTTGCGGAGCTCCTAATAAAGTTCCCTATTGTACTTATTTGTCTTTTGGAACACCAGCCAGATTGCTGGTCGATTCTCAAATCATTGCAGACGCGCCGATCACCATAAAACCTGGTTCGTTTCCACGAAGGTGGACTTGGAAGAAATTCGCCGCCGTCGAAAAGCTGGGAAGAAAAGAAGAGTGCGCTGTTTATCAGTCAGATCTCGAACGAACCGAGGCGGACAATAGATTTAGATTGAAGATGCGGACCTCTGTACCAGGGCTGCCGAATGTCATTCCGCAGGGTCGTAGTTCAGGTTCTGCCCGAGCCATCGCTCGACCTCTGCCACGCTCATTCCCTTGCGTTCGCTGTAGTCGGCGACCTGGTCGCGATCGATTTTGCCGAGGCTGAAATATCGCGATTCCGGATGGGCGAAGTAGAGCCCGCTCACGCTCGAGCCGGGCCACATCGCAAACGACTCGGTAATCAGCATTCCGGTGTTCGCCTGCACATCGAGCAAACGCCAGAGCGGGCCCTTCTCGGTGTGGTCCGGGCACGCCGGGTAACCCGCGGCCGGCCTGATCCCGCGATACTTCTCCTGCGATGAGATCCGCGTTGCTCAGACCTTCGTCACAACCGTAACCCCATTCACCCCGCACCCGCTTGTGCAGGCATTCGGCGAAAGCTTCAGCCAGACGATCGGCGAGGGCCTCCGCCATGATCGCGTTGTAGTCGTCGTTCTCGGACCTGAACCGGTCGCACAGTTCCTTCAGGCCGATCCCGCTGGTTACCGCGAATGCGCCGATGTGATCGGGCAGTCCTGTTTCCTTCGGCGCGATGAAGTCGGCGAGCGATCGGCACGGCTCGCTGCCTTCTTTATTTGATTGCTGGCGGAGGAAGTGGAATCGCTCGAGAACCTTCTCGCGTGTATTGTCCGTGTACAGTTCGACATCGTCGCCCACGGCGCTGGCGGGAAACAAGCCGTACACGCCACGCGCCGTGATCAGCTTCTTCTCAATGATGATATCCAGAAGAGCATTGGCTTCGGTGAAGATCTGGCGCGCCTGCGCGCCTTGTCCCTCGTGCTCGAGAATGCGAGGATAAACGCCCTTCAGTCCCCAGGTGTGGAAGAACGGCGTCCAGTCAATGAAGTCGCGCAGCGTCGCCAGAGGAAAGTTGTCCAGCACGCGCACGCCGGTAAACGAGGGTACAGGCAAGTCTTCGGCACGCCACTCGATCGGAGTTCGCCTCGCGCGGGCGGTCTCAAGCGAGACGACCGTCAGGCGCGGCGCGGAGTGGGCCTTGCGAAGCGCCTCGTAGTCGGCGCGATGCTGCGCCACGAACGCCGACTTGCCCTCGTCACTCAGAAGGCTGGTGGTCACGGGCACCGCCCGGCTGGCATCCAGCACGTGGACCACTGGCTCGCTGTAGTGCGGCGCAATCTTGACGGCGGTGTGCGCCCGGCTCGTGGTTGCCCCGCCGATGAGCAGCGGCAACTTGAAACCCTGACGCTCCATCTCGCGGGCCACATGCACCATCTCGTCGAGAGACGGCGTGATCAGGCCGCTGAGTCCGATCATGTCCGCCTTCTCCGCCTTGGCGCGTTCGAGGATCTTTTCGCAGGGGACCATCACTCCCATGTCGATCACCTCGTAGTTATTGCAGGCGAGGACGACGCCGACGATGTTCTTGCCAATGTCGTGAACGTCGCCCTTGACCGTCGCGAGTACGATTTTTCCCTGCGCCTTGACCACCTGGCCGGATGCAGCCATCGCAGCTTTCTCGGCTTCCATGAACGGCGTCAGGTGCGCCACGGCCTTCTTCATCACGCGGGCAGACTTGACCACCTGCGGCAAAAACATTTTGCCGGCTCCGAACAGATCGCCCACCACGCTCATGCCGGCCATCAGCGGGCCTTCGATCACCAACAGAGGACGGCCCAGTTTGACGCGGGCTTCCTCGGCATCGGCCTCGATGTACGTGTCGATCCCCTTGACCAGCGCGTGAGAAAGACGCTCCTCGACCGTGCCGTTGCGCCATTCTTCGGCCTTCTTTTCACTCGCGACCGTGCCCGCGCCCTTGAGCGATTCGCCGTACTCCACCAGGCGCTCGGTCGCGTCGGGACGGCGGTTCAGCAGCACGTCCTCGACCAGCACCTTCAGCTCAGGCTCAATCTCCTCGTACACCTCGAGCATTCCGGCATTCACGATGCCCATGTCCATGCCCGCCGCGATGGCGTGATAAAGAAACGCGGAGTGCATGGCCTCGCGAACCTTGTTGTTGCCGCGGAAGCTGAACGAGATGTTCGAGACGCCGCCGCTGACCTTCGCGTGCGGCAGGTTCGCCTTGATCCAGCGCGTGGCGTTGATGAAGTCAACCGCGTAGTTGTTGTGCTCCTCCATGCCGGTGGCAACGGTGAGGATATTCGGATCGAAGATGATGTCTTCGGGCGGAAAACCGACCTCGTCGACCAGTATCCGGTAGGCGCGCTCGCAGACGCGGATCTTGTCCTCGTAAGTCGCGGCCTGGCCCTGCTCGTCGAAGGCCATCACCACCACCGCCGCGCCATACTTCAGAACCGTGGCGGCGTTCTGGCGAAATTTTTCTTCGCCTTCTTTCAGCGAGATCGAATTGACGATGCCCTTGCCCTGCAGGCACTTCAGCCCCGCCTCGATGACCTCCCATTTCGAGGAGTCCACCATGAAGGGCACCTTGGCGACTTCGGGCTCGCTCCCCAGCAACTGCAGGAAGCGCGTCATCGCCGCGACGCCGTCGATCATGCCCTCGTCCATGCAGATGTCGAGGACGTTCGCGCCGTTCTCGACTTGCTGCCGGGCGACGCTTACCGCTTCTTCATATTTGCCTTGCTTGATCAGCTTCGCGAACTTGGGCGAACCGGCCACATTGGTCCGCTCGCCGATCATGATGTAGACGCCGGGCTGCTGGGTGAACGGCTGCGATCCCGAGAGACGGAGCGGCTTCGTCTCGTTGACCGCTGGAGCCTCGGGAACGCTGATGGTATCGGACACGCTCACGCTCGACTCTCAATCTCGCTCGGGCGTGCGTAAGATCTCATCAATGAGCGTCGTCCCCCACTTTCGCGGAGGCTTGCCTTCGAGCGCTTTGGCGATCGCCGCGATGTGCTCGGGCGTGTTGCCGCAGCAGCCGCCGGCAATATTGATCAGCCCTCCCCGTGCGAAGTCGCCCAGATAACGAGCCATGTCTTTCGGCCCCAGATCGAACCCGGTTTCCGAGAGAGGATTCGGCAGACCGGCATTCGGGTAGCACGAGATCGCCACGTCCGCCTTCTCCGAGAGCTCCTCCAGAAACGGATACATCAGATCGGGACCGAGAGAGCAGTTGAGCCCCACGGACAGCGGTTTCACGTGCTGCACCGCATTCCAGAACGCCTCAGTGGTCTGCGCGGAGATCATCGTCTCGCCGCCACGCCCCACCGCCGCCGAGATCATCACCGGCAATTCCTTGCCGTCCTCATCGAACACCTCGCGGATGGCGACCAGTGCCGCCTTGGCGTTCAGCGAGTCGAAGATCGTCTCGACCAGGAGCAGGTCTACGCCGCCGGCGATGAGGGCGCGCACCTGCTGCAGTGTAGGCGGTTTTCACCTGATCGAAGGTGACCACCCGAAAGCCTGGATCATCGGCATCGGGCGAGTTCGAAAGAGACACGGTCAGCGGCCCGATCGCCCCCGCCACGAACCGTTGACGCGAGGTTGCGGTCCCGACACGATCGGCCCATTCACGGCACTGCCGCGCCGATTGCTCATTGATATCCCAAGCCAGGTTGCCGAGAAACGGATCGTCGATGACCTTCTGGTAGAACGCGGGATCCTTGCGGCCGCCGTGCTCCCGCGGATCGTCCACAAAGAATTCGCTCTGGGTGATGCTGGTTGCGCCGAAGGTGTTGGTCTCGATGATGTCCGCTCCGGCCTCGAGAAACCGGCGATGGATGTCGCCGATCATCTCCGGCTTGGTCAGGGAGAAGAGGTCACCGTTGTTCAGCAGGCCCTTGGTCGAGTCCTTGAAGCGGTCTCCGCGGATGTCCGCTTCCGTCATGCCATAGGTGCGGATCGTCGTGCCCATCGCTCCGTCGATGATGGCAATTCGATTCTCGAGGATCTTTTCAAGCGGATGTTGGTTGAATTTAGTCATTTCTCCTGATGGTGTTGGATGCCTTGGCCACTTGCGACATTCTTCAACAGACATACGCCTTCCTTATTATAGCGATTGGCGGGATTCCAAAGCCCGGGGCGCGGTGAGATCACTGAAGTAATCGTGATAACGGAGAAGCTCCCTGCTGCCAAAGACCTGAAAGAGAAGGCCTTGCCGCTAAACATTGGATGCGCGGAGAACCAGAAAGAGTGCAACCGCCAGCGAATCAACGTAATCACTTCGAGATCGTCAACATGAGGCGCAACTGTATTGCACCGTCTACCTAGATCGCTCCCGCCTTCTCCAGAGCATCTTTCATTCCTGCATACCCGCCCAGCTCCGTAGGGATGAGGCTTCGGGCGTGACCGCGCCAGTGGGTTTCGAGGGTAACGGTGTGATGATAGCCGTCTCGTTTGAGAGCTTTTAATTGCCCCACCCAGCGATGATGCCTTTGCCCATGCGGCCCATTCAAATCCCTTGGCGGTTCTCGTTGCATCTTGCAGTGGCAATGCCCGATGCGACCCTTGGGTAGTAGATCGTAACCGTTGGGATACGGTATCTCGCCAAACCATGGCGGCGTTGCCGGGATCCCAGTTGAGCACGAAAGCTGCAGAAGGTACACCATCGAGAACCTTGGCTGCTTCGGCGCCAGTTACCGTATTGCAGGCAAATTCATTCTCAAGAACAAAGCGCTACGTCGGAAGCAGCTCATGGGGCCTACGGTTTTGCGCCCGTCCGCGAACATATTCTCAAAGCCGTGGCAGAGGGACAGGCAACCGGAGTGGCGGAAGCTGTAGCTCAAAAGGGTCGCATCGTTTGGCAGGAGGGTTTTGGGTGGGCAAACCGGAGGCTGGCCTGAAGACTACCGCTCACACTCCATTCAATCTCGCTTCAATAACGAAACCCTTCACGACGACAACATTGATGACGCTGGTAACAGAGGGAAAACTGTTTTTAGATGAGCCAGCAAACAAGCATCTTCAGAAGACCAAGATTACAGGGCCGAACGGGAATCCGGACAGCGCGACCATCCGGAGGCTCGGCGCGCACGCGGGGGGGGCCATCAATGCTCGAACATTTCTTCCCCGAAGTTGAAACGGAGCTAAACGACTGCTTGTACGGGGTCGATTGTTTCTTCCTGCTCTGCCTGGGTGCTCGCCGGAATCGGTATAGTCACCAAAACTCGAGTTCCTGAAGACCCAGACTCAATCTTGATGTTGCCGCGGAATTGACGCAACCGCTCCTGCATACCTCTTATGCCAACGCCCGAGCCGTGCGACTGGATGTCCGCCAGTTTCTCCGGCGAAATGCCCTTGCCCGTATCCTGAACATCCACGAGGATCGAATCTGCTTCTTGAGTTACCCGGATAACCGCATTGTTGCTACCGGAATGACGGTGAATGTTTGTTAAAGCCTCTTGCACAATCCGAAACACCATCAACTCCATATCTGCCGGCAGTCTCCCGAAGTCGTCCGCGATGCTGAGTTTGATATCCAGTCCGCTCCGCTGGATAAGTCCTTCGATGTACCAACTGAGAGCCGACGCCAAGCCGTTCTCGTCTAGCAAGGGCGGGTGCAAGAGATACGAAGCAGTCCGTATTTCCCGATGCAACTGCTGGACCGTCTCTTGAATCATCTCCGCATCTAATGCAAGTCCGGGCGCCTTTCGTCCAGTTTTCTGAACTAGCTGTGCAAGGTTCATCCCAAGCACCGTCAGGGTCTGTCCCGCGCTATCATGTAATTCGCGTGCGATGTGTCTTCGCTCCTCATCCTGAGCTTTCATCAAGCGCCAAGATAGCTCTCGCAACTGTTCTGATTGCTTGAGTACATCCGAATTTCGAAGCTCCAGTTCTTTGGTACGGACACGGACCTCTGCATCCAGAGTCTCAGAAAGATTCCTGAACCGTTCTTCGCTCTGCCGTAGGGCCTCGTCTGCACGCTTTCGTTCAATCGCAAATGCAAGCTGGCGCGAAATGACAACACTCAGTTCGATTTCACTGTCGTTGAAAACGTGGGGGTGCGGGAAATACACCATGAACTTTCCGATAAGCTTCCCCTCAGCAACAAGGGGGATAAAAGCCAGAGAGACGATGCCTTCTGCCAAGACCGTGCTTTTCAACGAGTCTGCGATGTCGGCATTCCGCACGTCTTGTATACACACTGGCTGTGGGAATTCTTCATCGGGTTTCCATGGCGAATGTCCCTCAACCGCTCCCCGGTAACCGTCCGACAGGCCGCGCCAAGTGACAAATCGCATCACTCCTTCATTATCGTACAGAAGAATGGAGGCCTGATCGCACTGTAAAGCCGCGCAAATAGCATCCATCGATGCGTTGTACACGTCATCTAGCGACGGAGCACGATGCAATCGATCAGCCAGATGAAAAAGAGCCTTCTGTTGGCGCACCGCGTCAGCCAAAGATTTTTCCGAGCGCTTTCGTTCGCTGACATCACGAGCTACTTTCGAAGCTCCAATTACTTTGCCAGCGTTATCCATAACAGGCGAAATAGTCAGTGACACGTCGAGGAGACTTCCGTCTTTTCGCCGGCGCTTGGTGTCGAAATGGTCGACCCGCTCCCCCCTTCTTAATCGAGCGAGAATGTCAATTTCTTCGACTCTACGATTCTGAGGAATGATGAGCGAGATGTGCTGGCCAACAGCTTCTTTGGCACTGTAGCCGAACATTCTTTCTGCGCTTTTGTTCCAACTCGTGATAATGCCTTCCAGGTTCTTGCTCACGATCGCGTCGTCAGAGCAATCAACGATGGCGGCGAGCAGGTTGCTGGTCTGTTCATTTTGCTTTCGCTCGCTAACGTCGAGCAGCATGTTGATGCCGCCGACGATCTTTCCCTCGGCATCTCGCAACGGAGTTGGAAATGGCGTAAACCACCGTCGCGTCCCGTCAGGCCGTTCCGCTATAGCTTCCTGGCCGTAAATGTTAGGCCCCCCTTTCAACGCGATGGCCATTGGACATTGGTCATGCGGCAGAGGCGTTCCATCCGGGTGAAATAGTTTCCACGTCACACACCACTCATCGGTACCCAAGTTCGGCACCCGACCCGAAAATTCGACAGCTGCCTGGTTGAAATGTGTAAGACGGCCTTGGGCATCAGTCGTGTAGATCGCAGCCGGTAGCGCATCCAGCACATCTCGGAATCGTCGCTCGCTCTCTCTGAGGGACGCTTCCAAAGCCTTTCGTACAGTGACATCGACCGTGAAACAACGGCTATGAATGAAATCTCCGTTCTCAAACCGGCCGCTGGATGTCATCTGAACGTAGCGCGTGCTGCCATCCTTACAACGTAGTCTTGCTTCGTGCTCGCGCAACACTTCGCCTTGCAATAAACGAGCAAGAATGTTGTCGATGACCGGTGCGTCGACATGGAACTTAGAGATGTGATGGCCGACGTACTCTTCGCGCCTATAACCAAGCATGTCGAGCTCTGCTTGGTTGACCCACAAGATGATCCCGTCCGGCCCCACACAATGCAGCCCGATGACTGCAGACTCGGCAAAGTCCCGAAAATCTGAATCGATCATTTAGAAGTACTCCGCTCCGGTGTCGAACTCAGAGACGAGACTCACCGTCCGAAAATGCCGGCTGTCTTCGCTCTACAATCCTGTCAATCAGAGGCACCAACGCAAAACCCAACCGTTCCTTGGAGACAAAGCCGTAAGCGTCTACGTCCGCAGCTTGGCGCCTTACCACTGCCGGATCATTTTGGCTGATGATGATCACATCGGCTTCCGGGACATGTTGCCGGATTATTCGAGTCGCAGCTATTCCATCCATGCGTGGCATTGATACGTCCATGACCACGACATCTGGCCGAAGTAAACGCGTCTTCTCCACGGCTTCCAAACCGTCAGCAGCCTCCGCACAAACAACCCATCCCGATCGGTCACGCAATAAGGCGCGAAGGGTACGCCTTACCGCTTCGTGATCATCCACAATAAGGATTTTGAGTTCGCCCATAGGTATTCCGACACTCGCTAGACCGAGGCTGAACTACCCGAGCGAGCACGGCAAATCATCGCAAACGGGTAATCAAAGTGCCATACAGTGTCACCTGTACTTCAGTACAATTTTGGTCTTATTGACCTCCAATTGGCTGCTCTACCTGAGTCTGATTCGTGGACGGCCTAATTGCAGGCAAAACCGGCGGTACACGAACGCCACCACGTTTCGGCAGCGGCGTTCATTGGTTGCGGGGATGGATTTTAACCATCGGGCTTTGGGTTGTGAGGCCAACAGAATAAAAGACAGCATTACATTTCAACGACTTGACGGCGCCGGGAGAAAGTCCTTGAAAAGACTCAAGAGCAAAGTGATTGGACCACAATCGGACCACAACACAGTCGCATTCAACAAGCTCTTGAGCGCAGCCTTTTCCCAGTGAAACTACAACGTATTTGCAATGACTTGGAAGGCACGGACGACGCCCTAAGTCATCGATGATCACCCGAAGAAAAGAATTTTGTGGGCTTTTTTGGGGGCTGGATCACACAAAGAAAACAGCCATTGATTGCCGTTGAAAAGAGTGCTGCAAGATCCCCCTCGCAGATTGTGACACTCAAGCTCTCCGATTCATCGCATCTGCTCCATGAGATTCTCTACTACGTGGCTGTAGTAAATCTGACTTCTGACTCCCGCGATTGCACCGCCAGCGGATCGTTGGTCGCGCTAGGCGAAAGTGCTTGCGTAATCGGGCCCAGGCGGTGAAGTTCCTGGACCACCCCTGCGGTTAATGAAACCGCGAGAGGACCAAAGAGAAGTCCGAGGGGGCCGAATGCGTAGGTCCCGCCCAGCATCGCGAATCCGAGCAGGACCGGGTGCTCTTTTTCCTGCGCACCCACCACCCAAGGGCGAAGAATGTTATCCAGGGAACCGACGACAAGGCCTCCCCAAAGCCCAAGCGCCAAGGCCTTCCAATAAGAGCCAATGAAGATAAGGCCGATCACAAATGGCACCCAGACCAGTGTGGCGCCAACGAAGGGAATAACTGAAGCGATCGACCCAAACATCCCCCACATCAATGGAGAGCCGATGCCCACAAACCAGAATCCTAGGCTGAGAAATAATCCTTGAGCCAGAGCCACGACGAGCACACCATTTACGTTTGCCACGATGGAGCGGTGCGCAACTCTCAGCAAGTTCGCGGTGATGTGAGGGCTGAGTGGAACCAGAGCGGCCACGCTACCTAGCCAACCTTGGCCATAGCGGAGCAGATAATACAGAAAAATAGTGGCAAACACGGTCATGACCACGATTGACGCGATGTTCGTGATCACCGCATGAGTCCTGCTGAAAAGATAACGAGCGCTGGATTTCATGTCGGCATCGAGTTCCGCTCGAACTCTTTCTTCGGAAACAGGCAGCCGTGTTGCCAGCGCGTTCGCGATCCGGTCGGTGGAATGAGCGATCATCGCACGCCCACCCGCCTTCATCGACCGAACGCTGATTCAGTGCGTGCTGAATCTTCGCTGCGTCCTTGACCACCCTGTAGCAAACGAACCCGAAGATTACTTCCAATACAACCACCGTCGTGAGTGTCGTCAGGAGACTGGCCAAACCGGGCCGTCGCAGTCGCCGGCTGAGCCGGCTGTTGGCCGGGTGCAGCACCGTAGCCAGAAGCAAAGCCAGCACCAGGGACGACGCAAAAGGCCAGGCAATCCGCAACAAGACAAGAAGAAGGGCTCCCAGCAGGAGGCAGAGAACGGTTTGCTGTTTTCTTTGCGACATACCCAAACCTCAAACACCGAAAACTACCGGCTGTGCAGGAACAATCTCGTCGCGAAGCCGCTATTGAGGGGCGGCTTCCACTCTCTGCTTGATTGCAGTCAGGCTACGCTCGAGCGACGAACGGGTTTTGCCCACAGCAACTTTGCGCACAATACCTCCTTTCAGTCCCGTGAGACCGGCCTGTTGCGACGCTTTCACTGTGATCAGATAAAAGCCGTGCTCATTCGGGCGAGCCGCGTCTCGTATGCAGACCGTCAAATCAAGCGCACTTTGAAAATAGTGGCTGGCGTACATTTGTTTCAGAGCCACCGCGTAAACTGGATCCGCTGGGTTTCCCCCGCGATAGATGATTTGCTGCACAATTCGCAAAGTAGGTTTCAGTCCAAAATTTACTTTTTCCCAATAGAACGTTGGAGGGTGCGTTTGCCTGATGCACGTCAGGATATTCCAGCAGCACCCGGTTGAGGTCTGGAAGATACACAGGAAGGGACTTCAAGCGGCGCAGCAAGGCCTCGAAAGTGTCGGCAACTCCGGTCGGATGGTCCTTGTCGCGGTATACTCCGAGTGCTGCATTTCCTCCTTTTTGATAAGCCAGAAGTGCCTCGCAGCGCCATCTGTTGCGCCACGCGATTGGCCTGGCTTTGCGGCATCAGCAGCCGTCCAATCTTACAGATTTTTGAAATTGATCCATCGCATCCGACGGCAACTGAACCTCGCAGCGACCGGGCTTGCAGTTCTTCAGTTCCTTGAAATCCTCCGCTTCGATGGTGAATCCGTCCAGGTCCGGATGGCCGGGGTGGATTGCTGAACTGCTGAACTGCGAGATAGCTGGGAAGTTTGCGCAACGCATCGAAGTCATTCGCGAACCGGAGATAACTGTCCGGAGTGGCGTCAACATAAACCGTGCCAAACACGAAGACCTCGTCCGGCGTGGGCGAATCGAGGACGATGGCGACGGCTTTCCCACGGTGAATCGGAATCAATCTGCTCAGCGTTCAAGCCGGCATATTCCCGAAGGAACTTGTCCAGCACAAAGACCTGCTCACTGGCAGACAGAACTCGCGCCGCTGGCCAACAACAGCAGACGACAATGCAATCGAGAAATAGAATGCAGCCTTTCATGTCATGCGGTTTTCCTGAGGCTGTGTGCCGACGGCCAGTCTCGTGAAAATCTGAACCTCGGAAACCAGCGTGCGGTGAATCGGACAACGGTCGGCAATTTCCATAAGTCTTGCCCGCTGCTCGTCGGATAAGTTTCCGATCAGCAGAATCTCTCGGTCGATTCGATCAAGCATTCCTTCCTTGGTATCGCACGTCGCGCAGTCCTTGGCATAGGTTCTCAAGTGTGTGAGGCGCACCTGCACGCCCTCAAGCGGCCACCGCTTGCGCTCGGCATACATGCGAAGGGTCATGTTCGTGCACGCGCCCAGGGCAGCGAGGAGCAGTTCGTATGGATTCGGCCCAAGGTCGTCGCCGCCGAAATCACGTGGTTCGTCTGCACGGAGCAGATGCGGGCCTACGGATGCTTCCTGGGCGTATCTCGAAACTGTGGTGTTCACGACGACGCTTCTGGCCACCATGCTCCCTCCTTGTCGTCAGCCCACAAAGCTAGCACAACTGCTATCCTGCTGCCGCAACGGCGCTGCGGGTTCTTCAAAACCTCCTGGAGATGCCGAAAACGATGTTGTTCTCTGACAATTGCGAAATGACTGACATTCCTGGAATTGGGCAGAACCTCTTTCAGCTTGGGGTGCGAGATGCCGAGCTGTCTGCGCCCGATAGCGGTCACAGTTCCGACGGCGGGGTGCTCGAGTGCGTAGCGAAGAGCGTATCCGCCGACCATTCCAGTCGCGCCCACGATCACGAGGCGTGCTTGGTCCGCTGTTGGAACGTTCATCGACGACTCCGAAGCGCTGTTAGTCACTGTCATGACAGAGCGCGCTCCTCGAGCCAGTCGACGTAGAGCAGGCGCTCCGCAAACAGCCACGCGCCGTCGATCTTCACGAATGTGTCGTAGTAGCGTAGCGCTGCGATCATCAGCTGTCGCTTTTCACCGTCCACAGTGAGGTGATGCGCCAGGCAGTAGGCCTCGCCGGTGCCTCGGTCATCGGTCAGGCTGAGAATCGTGCTCTGCCCGACGAAGTGCATGGTGGCGGCGTACTTGTTCAGATCTGCGAAGACGGGAGCGAGCGCCTCGCGCGAGTGCAGCTCCTGCGAAGGCTTCGGATCCTTGGCGTTCATGTAAACCACGAAGTGAGTGTCGGCGGTAAAGAGAGACATCTGGCCGTTCGCATCGCGACGATCGGCGCAATGCGCGTAGGCCTCGATCAGTTCCCGGATGGCGAGACGATCCGCGGCTTCGCTGGGAGAGATTGTCAGGTGCTGGCTCATAAGAGTGCCTCCTTTAAGACTCGAGTATGGCACGGCTTTTTTCGGCAAGACTTTCGGCACGTCTACCGTTGCATTTCTTGGACGACTGCCCGAGGATGGCTGAGCGCAGCCGACGCCTTTCCATTCGCATTCGTGCAATTCGCCAATAAGGTCTGGTAGTAACCCGCTGCAACGTCGCGGTTACCGAGTCCCTCCGCGGCTTGGCCCGCTCCGAGGAGAGCGTTGAAGCGATTGGGATCACTTGTAAGTGATACCTGGTATTCGTGTAGCGCTTGAGAAAAGTCGCCGCTGAGAAAAAACATTTCAGCAAGCATTTCACGGGCCGGCAACTCGACCTCGCCTTTGCCGATCTTTCCCTGTCGATCGGCAACGGACCGAAGTAACGCGATGGCTCCTTGTAGATCACCTTGGGAGAAATGCGCCCAGGCGCGTATCTCGTCGGGCACAGCAGCGCGTGGGGCGCCTACTCGCATCCGGGGGTTGGCCTCCGTCAACGACTCGATGCTCTGCGCCGCAGCCTTTGCACCCTGCGCGTCATGCAGATGAGCGGCAGCAACAGCGTGAGCAAGCAAAGTCTGGCTTTGGCTGACCCAATCGCCCCCTTCGATCGGCTTCAAACTCGTGGCCAGTGCCCAGTCACGAGTCTCGATCGCAAATAGAGCCGGGTTGCGAGCTTCAACGTCCGCGTAATAGGAAGGGTAACGTATATCGACGTCGGATTGCTTGACAGCAGAACCCTCCGTGACGATCGCCCACGCCTCGTCATCGTATCCAATCTGAAGATAGGCATATTCTAAAAACTCCATGGCATGTAGGCGATTCTCAGCACCAACAAGCACCGTGGGGTTCTCCGAGGCGGCTTTCGACGCAAGGTTCGAGCGGATGTCTTCATCCCACAGCCCCAATCGGGCAAAGATATGGCCAGGCATATGAAGCGCATGCGGAGCAGCAGGCGCGATGGAAGCGTAACGTCGGGCTGCTTCCAGCCCCTGTTGCGCCATCACTGGATTATCGCAGGCATGGATGATGTAGTGCGCAATGCCTGGATGGTCTGGATGCTGGCGGAAAATAGGATAAAGAATTGCCATGGCCTTCTTTGGGTTGATGAGAGCCACATCGTCACGCGGGTCCGAATTGATCAAGGCAAGTGCATAGAAGACCTGCGCTTCCAAGTCATTCGGATAGTGAGTGGCAACTTCTGCCATCGCGTCGGTATATCGCTTGGAGTACACATCAAAATCCTTTTCTTTGTAACCATCGAAGAAAAGATGCACTGCGTGAATGTAAGCCACTTCTCGTGGATCCTTCTCTCGCGCCTTGTCTGCCATGCGGAGTGCTCGGTTTGCTGCGACGACACCGGTATCGGTCGGCCCACCGTTGACCTGATTAAAATCGGCCATCGCCACACCCCAGTACGCCATCGCGCAGTCTGGATCCGCGGCCGCAATATTTCGAAATGACTTTCCTGCCTCATTGAGCCAGAACGAATGCAGGAGCGCAATGCCACGGTTGAATTCCGCCTTGACCTGCGGCTTGCACGAAATATTGAACGAGACAGCCCCGAGTCTCGATGGCATAGACGAATCTGCTATGAGATCCATGCGCGCCATGTTGTCGTCCGGACTTGGCTTGCCAATGGAACGAAGCGAAAGTGCGCAAAGAACTAGAAGAAAGGCGGGGACGGTAAGCATCGTCATGAACTTCATGGCATCTTCCTTTGTCCATCTATTGTGAATTCAAACACTGTTGTCGGTTTTGAGCGGCGGGGGTAGAACTCTGCTACGGTTTGCCCTGCGAGACTTAAATCCGTATATAGGGAGGACTATCACCGCCCTGATACGAGTATCCAGCAATTTCAGCCAGGTGTTGCAGTTGTTTTCCCGGCAAGAGTTTGAACAGCCGTCGCCGAGCCCGGGCTGAGCGTCATGCTCAGTGTTGGGGACAGTCCGTGGCCATGTTGTTCTGCCACCTTGGCGGGCCCAGTCGCTGCGCGAAATTTGTGCCGGCTTGGCCGCAGCGAAGGGTTTGTCGACTTCCGGGAACCATCCGCGTCCCGTTGAGCCGGACCGGCGGCGCAATCCTTAATTATGAATTAAGGGCCGCGATCGTTGACCGCATCGCACCGCGAAGCCACACATGACGCGGGTCGGTGTTGAGTCTCGGATGCCAGGCCATGAGGAAATGAAACGCATGCAATTCTTGCGGTGCCTTCACGAGCCGCAACCTGCGATCGTTTTTGATAACTGATGTCATGCCGCTAGTTAGTGTGAGGACCAGTTCCGTGCCGGGAAGGCATTGCAGGGCCACACCGAAGTAAGGCAGTCGAATACAAGAACTCCGTTTTGCACCGACAGCTGCCAGTTGTTTGTCCGGAATTGTTTGCACACCGGCATACGTGGCAACAACGATATGGCTCGCTGCCAGGTATTGTTTAAGCGACAGCCGGTCGCCAAAGCGGCTGTCGCGTGCCACGGCGCAAATCCAATCTTCGCGATAGAACCTTTCCGACTGAAAGTGAGACTGGCAGGAGTCCGTCATCTATGTGTAGAACAAGATCGACTTGCCCGTGCTCCACCAATTCCGCGATGCCACTCTGCCATGGAAGAAATTCAAACTGCACTTGATAGCGTCCGTTCCCGTACTGCCGACACAACCGCGGGAGCACGACTGTACAAACATTATCCGGACCTGAGATGCGAAAATGGCTTTTCTCATCGCTTGGGATCAAACAGAGCCGGCGCAACGAGATTCTCCATCCTGGGTAGAAGTCCCTCAAGCTCGTCGAGAATCTTTCGACCACGCAAAGTGAGTTCGAACCCATTCGGCGAGCGAACCAGAAGATCATCCTCGAACATCGCGCGTGCGCGTTGCAAAGCCCGGCTCACGGCAGGCTGACTGAGCAATAGTCGGGATGCGGCTGCGGTAATGCTTTTCTCCTCGGCAATCGCAGCAAACGTAACCAGAAGATTCAAATCCGCCTGACGTAATTTCTCTAAACGCATAGGCACCATGGTCATTATGCATGATTCGCATGCTGATGTCTGCTCATCGGCAGCTCGTGTAAGTCGACAGAACTGCGCAGAAGGAGAATTCAATGCCACGAGAAACGGTTTCGAGAATCTCTTCGACTACGCCGGACTAAGCAGGAGCTCTCGCTATCGCGCCCACTCATGTTGCTTCCGCGGAGCTGAATACCCACCCCGGTTGGACGAAAGCTCTCATAGGTAGGTCACTTTAGATTCTACAGTGAAGCCATACGTCAGATGACCGGAAGCGCTCCGGGATTAACAAAAAGCATATATTCCTGCTGGAGGACTGCTCCAGAATTGAGGTAGACTCACTGCGAAGTTGTTCCGGGCCGTTGTGTTCGTATCCAGTCCAATCCGGAAGTGGCTCTACCTTTGCGCTGTCGCGCTTTCCGGCCATGGCTTCTCGCAGGATGCGGGTTCAAGCCTGCCTTCCGACATTCCTTCCCTCGCAACAAAATTCAAGACCCGGGCCGAGCTGGTCACTGTGCCGGTGGTGGTCACCTACAAGAACGGCCTGCACGTCCTCGGCTTGAAGAAGGAAGACTTCACTTTGCTCGAGGACGGCAAACCACAGAAGATCGCAAACCTTGAGGAGATAGAGAAAACCTCTGGGCCAGCAAAGGTCCCTGCCGCGCAGCCCGGCCAGTTCAGTAATCTGCAAGTAGAGGACAACCGGCCCACGCAACTCACCCTCATCGTGCTGGACAAGCTCAACACCCCAATCGAAGACCAGCCTTTCGCCAAGCAGCAAATCCTGAAGTATCTCAACGATTCCGTGAACACTCACCAGCTGACCTCGCTGTTCGTCATCACTCGCGATGGCATGCGGGTAGTCCACGATTTCACTGCTGACCCACAGCTGCTCGCCGCCGCCCTCAAGAAAGTGAAAGGTGAAAAAAAGCTGGTGGATGAGGCATCGGAAGAAGCCATCCCCAAGGCGTCGGGCAGCGGCCTTGACGCGGTCATCGCCATCATGCTGGAGAAACAGCACATGGCGGACCAGCGGCTGGAATCGCAAGAACGGACCACCAGCATCGACATCACTCTGCGGTCCATGCAACAGATCGCACAATACTGCGCCGGAATTCCCGGCCGCAAGGCCATGCTGTGGGCCAGCGCCGGCTTCCCTTTCTCCGTGAATGAGGCCGACCTCTCCATCAACATCGCCGGCGTGAAAGGCGCCTCACTCAGCGACGTCTCGGAAAAATATCGCAAGACCTGGCGGGCGCTGGAGCAGGCCCAGGTCTCCGTGTATCCCGTAGATGTTCGCGGACTGGTAGACCCGACCATGCCCGACATCTCGATCCGCAACCCGCGCGACGATGCCTACGCCCATGGGGTCTGGACGCAGACGGAAACGATTGGAACATTTCAGGCCTTCGCCCACGCCACCGGCGGACGCGCCTTCTTCAACGGCAACGACCTCGCCGGCGCCTTTCTCAAAGCTTCCGAAGACAACGCTGCCTACTACGTGCTGAGTTACTATCTGGACCGCGCGGCCAACAAAATCGGGATGGCACAAACTTGCGGTGAAGGTCCGCCGGGATGGCGCACAAGTCGCGGCCCGCAGCGGGTTCTTTCTGGACCAGAACACCGCCAAGCCCGCCGACTACACCGAGCTGCAGGTGGCGCTGAACTCTCCGCTCAACTCAACAGGAATCGCCGTCACGGGAAAATGGCAGCAAGCTGTCCCTGCCGCCGACGGCAAGCAGAAAGTTGTGTTCCTGCTTACCATGCCGGCCAACTTCGCCCAGATTGATGCCGATGACAACAACCACGTGATTCTTGAATTTGCTGCTATCGCCCGCACCGAAGATGGCTCGCGCGCCGGCGAAACCTCCAAGACCATGGACGGCCACCTCGAGCCCGAAACCGCCAGCCCAGATCCGCGACCACGGCATGGACTACCGCGGTGCGCTGACCCTGCCGCCCGGCAACTACACCGTCCACTTCGCGGTCGAGGACCGCCTCAGCGGCCGTATCGGCAGCGTGTCGGCCCCACTGAAAGTCACTCCCTAACCACCGTTACCTTGTCACCCGAGCGCTGTCCGCGTCGCGCTGGCGCGAAAAGGGCAAGTCGAGGCACCTGCAGTTAAATCAGAGTTTGAAGAAAAAGGCCGACGGAACCGTGAACGTCTATTTCGCGCCCCGGCCACCCGCTGGCCAGGAATCGAATTGGATTCTGACGCGGGATCGCAAACCGTTCTTTGCCAGGTTTCGCATTATGGCCCGCAAACGGGGGCTACTGTGGGAGTTGGTTGCTCAAACGATGTTGAGAACGTGATGTGAAGCTGAGCGTCGACCGGATGTAGTTGGCGAGAACAGTCGATTGGCCCCCTTATACCGCCGGCTAGTTCAGTAGCAATTCCCAGTTGGCTGGTACCCTTCCTACCGGTCCAGGCGCAGGCTGATTTTCCGGATGCGAGTGCGGCGGAAGCAACTCCACACCCTTAATCATCCCCTGCTTCTCGTAATCGAAGAACCAGTTCTCACCCGGTTCAAAGCTGGCGATGATCGGATGCCCTGTCGCCGCCGCATGCTTTGATGCATGCTGACTTGGAGAACTATCACAGCATCCGATGTGCCCACACTCGGCACACCGACGGAGATGAAACCACCAACCTTTCGGTGACGCTAGGCATTCCACACACCCGTCGCCACTTGGTTTCGAAGCGGGATTAATTCCGCGGCGATCTTTCCTCATTTTCAATTTTCCTTTAGACATATTAGTCTAACTCGGTGTTCGAGATTGAACGGTCTTTCCTCGCTTGTCTGTAAATCTGTAAATTAAGATGCGAAATCTTTTTCGCAACGCCAGGATCCACCGTGCGAACCCCGCCAAAACGAAAACAGCGGCTTCATCCAAAGGTGTGCAACTCAACACATTCCAAAAGCGAGATTGCAAGAGTCGCTTACGAACTGAGCACGATTCATTCATCCAACATGCAGCACTAGACGTGCGGTGCAGCGGCCGCTTCCGAAAGAAAGGGCCGCATCTCAACGCAGGCTGGGCCGGGGAGAAGAAATCCGTTGCCGCTCTTGCAGGACCCATCTTGGGGCGTCGCCCCAATCAATTGAAATGTACACAACGGAGAATAGTCTGGGTAGGTATCATGGTTACCCAGAACCCTCTCTTCGGATCCGGACACGCCGGATTGCCGCATCCGGCCCTTACCTCAGCTAATAACGCGGTACGCTCCCCGCTTCAGCCTATGGGAGAGATCTTGAAGATTGTCCTCCAGAGTCTCGCCGTAGTGCCGCCATGTCTCTCCGTCCAGACCGGGCGCAGCTTCCTTCTTCAAACAGAAATAGGCCATGCCACAAGTGGTTAGGATGAAGCTTTGACGTCGAGGACAGCGTCAACGTCAAATGCTTCGCCGTGCGCAAAAATATGGAATCGCCAATCAAGAACACGCGTTCCGTGTTCGTCGGGGAATCCCCGGAAACGTGCAGAGTGTTGAGCTTTCTAGGGCTGTTTGGGATTTTCCTGTAACTTTACGACCGTGTTAGCTCCGGCGCTGAAGGTATTGTCAAAGACGATCTTGTTCTGTTCTGGCATTGTGGCGAAACCCATCACGATGTAATTGCCCACTGTGTAGCCCTTAAAATGTGCACACGCTCCCGCAAAGCCGGGCTCTCCATCACAATCCAAGGCGCGGATGATGTTTCCGCTCGCATCTACGTCGCCCAGCACGCCAGCATCATTAAACACGATGCCGTCGCGGGCAGAGCCGCGGAGATGCATTCTGATCGATCCGAACGTATTGGTATCAGCGAACTGCGAGACGATGATGCCGGTATCGGTGATGTTGACCAGTTCCAGATTGCCGAAATCGTTCCAAGTCACGGCGTGGCTGTTGATCCCGTTCATAACCAACCCGACGGCATCGTTATAGAAGATCAGGTTCGGGAATGTATTAGTAGCGGTGGTCCCGGTCGTGGTGGTCATAGTGAGGCCCACGGTCGCGTTGACGATGCTTATCTCAAAGCGCGAGTAAATAACGCCGTCCATCACCATGCCTCCAGCATTGTTGAAATCAAAGATCAAGCCCGAAAGCTCTACGGAGGCAACATTCTGCAGAACTAGGTTGTTGGTGCAAGAAATTCTTACTGCCGGCACCGTCCCGGTAGTAGTGAACGGCGCAAAGTGAGTGTCGCCTACCAGTTCAGGGGGAAGCGACCGATCCACGACCCACGATATGGGCCCCCGTCGGAATCATGGTGGGGCAGGTATAAACCCCGGCTTTCAGCACAAGAGGAGTTCCATCGGTTGGAATGAAAGGAAAGGGAATGGGCCCGGAAGGTTGCGCTGCGGATACAACGCGAGTGTGACCGCAACCGGAAAAAAGGACGAGAGCAGCGAGGAAAAAGGTCAGCGCGAATGAGTGCGTTTTAGCCATAATGGTTCCTTCTCAAACGACACGCGAGTTGCTGATCGAGTGTGTCTCGCTCGGACGGGTTTACCCATAATCGGTTGTGGCATAGGGACAGTTTACCTCAGAAGCTAAATGCCTCAGCTCACCCTGGGAGCTATCGACGAAGCTCCTGCGATCTAATCGCACGACCTAAAAGTGCGGTCCGTATTGTGGATAGAATCTACGCTGAAAGTAAATTTAGGTTCGGGTCCACCAAACTCATCGTTCTGTGGACGGGATAGTTTCGTTCTCGCGGGGCGTAGATCGAGTGGCGGCCAGATAGACCACCTTCCTACAAAATCTTACATTCCGGGACATATCCGGTCGGAGCGGGTGTGCGCAGGAATTTGTAGGCGAAGGATGTCACATAAGTGCCTTAGAATTCGGGTGCCCCTGACGCGGCGCTTGGAAGTTACAAGCGACCCTGATGACAAGTTGGCATCACTAACCTGCGGTGGCCCGATGTCGCCACGCAGATCATCAACGACAATCAAACTTAGGAACGCATGGAAGTGGAGGTCGTGTCCCTCCCAGCGAAGTATTGGAAGAACCGTGAGCCGCAGACATCTCTCCCCCACTTTCGCAGGTAATGCCGACAATGACGGGTGAGCCGCTCCGTGGCGAAAGACATCATGGGGCCGACCGAGGTAATCTACGCCCGGTATTGCATCGTGGCTCAAGAGAAGTTCGCTCTCGCATGGGAGGTCTCCAGCGGTTCGTAGAGAGGGAGCCGCTGAGACCTGTGCTAGGGTGCGTGTTCGGAGTGCTCGCACTGGAGAGCGAACCTGTCGATCCGAGGCTCTAAACGTAGAATTGTCGAGCGATGATTACTGCTGGTACCCCAATCCGGTGGAATGACCCAGCTACGTGGCCGTGGATGTTCTACGTCTGGGCGGCGTTCGTTCTTGCTGGCTCGGCCAAGCCTGCGTGGAGTTGGCTGCGAAGTAAGCGAGCTGCGGGTTGGCCTCTCGCCGAGGGTCGGACGCTTCTATCGTACCGCGATTGGCAGTCAGAGGGCGGATTACTTCGTTGTCTTTCAATTGGCGCAGAATAGGGTCGGCGCCGAGCGAATCAGTTTCCAGCTCGTATCCGTGTTGCATTTGCGATAGCAGGTCTTCTTCACTCTCTGTCAGTTTCGGCAGGGGCTAGCAGCTTTCTTCTTCGCCATTAGAGTTTTGATTCTGTAGATACTAAGACTGCTTCTTTGTCAGACGCCACACGATAGTGAGCGGGTCGTGACCTTTGCCCGGGGTAATGAGTCCGCGTTGCTTCATTGTTTAGCTCGTCCGTTTCTATATTCCCATGTTAACTCATCCAATGGACGATCTAGGTAGTCTCCAGAGCGCTCAGGTCAGCAAATACAAATCCGTCGCGAAACACAATTTCTCCGATCTCGACCGACAAGTCGTTTTGGAACATTGGGCCTGCGTGCACGAAGGTGTGGAATTCTCCGTTCTCGCCACAGGGGTCGATGTCCGGATGGAATTCCGAAAGCAGTTGTTCATCAAATTCTCTGCCCACAAATTCCGGTGCCAGGAGTTTCGGGTCAACGCAGGTTATCTTGGCGCGGATGCCGGATTTGATCATGGAACGTGCAAGCTCCCGCGTGGACATACCCCACACCGGAAAAATTGGCTGCAATCCAGAATTTTCCAGTTGCTTCTCGCGGTATGCCCGAATCTCGGTCAGGAAGAGATCGCCAAAAGCAATGCATTCGATGCCCGCCTGAACAGCATCCTTGCACTTGTTTTTCATGATGCACTCGTAGTCGGCATTCGAGCATGGCCACGGCAAATCCACGCCCCAAAGAGGAATGCCTGCCGCCTTCGCCTGCGCTTCTACGAGGCTCCGACGTACAGCGTGCATAGCGACTCGGTTTGCCTCCTGATTGAACGTCGTAAGCAGCCCGACAACTTCGTACTCATGTTGCTGCCGTAGAAGGTGGAGGCTCCAAGCACTGTCTTTTCCACTGCTCCATGAAAGCAAAGTCCGTTTCATTTCAATCCGGGCTCCTGTGCTGCACCACACTAAGCATGCTGCCTAATCGACACACGAAACAAATACCCAATAAAAAACAGCGTCAAAACTTAGATCAAGTGATGGAAGTTCGAATATGAGCGTACCATTGAGCATGTACAGAATACGTTTAGAGTGCGCCGACCCAGAAACCTCTGATCGCCCGATAGATGCCGATGTCCTCGTTCGACAAGAGCCAGACGAGGAAGAAGAGGAAGACGAAGGCGACGGCACGGAGGATGAGGACGACGATGATGACGACACAGACGACGGGTACTCGGAGTGAGCGTGCCTATTTATCTCAGTGGTGAAGGATGAAGCGCGAGGATTTCGTCAATGGCGTGGGCTGACGCTCGCCTCCGCGTTAAATCCTTCCCATTCCAGAGGCGTGAATGTGTCGCCAAACACCTGCGCCAGAAGACCCGCTGTAGATGTCCTCTCCGTTGGCACTATTAGTCATGATGAGCAGGCATGCTTTGGGTTGGTCGAAACAAACAACGTAATGACGCCAGCCCCCACCGTCATCATGCCTTCTTTGAAGAAAACTTCAGCATACTGCGTCCAATAGAGTCCCCATCCAACTCCGTAGCTGAGGCGAATCGCACCATTCTCTGTGGTCGTCTCTGTGGACATCCGCATTTGGTTATGCCGCGAGGACATCTTTAGATTTCTTGCGGGAAGCTCCTTAAGGTGGTCAGGAGGTATCCGGGCGGGCCAGTCGCCGATCCCATCCGAACGGGGGGCGAAGATACATTTTGATTGAGGTCTTGATAATTGCCGTACACAGCAGACTGGTGCTTCGCGGTGTAGCTCAGTTCGATGATGTGGTTGGCCCGAGTCCAGCCATGGTCTTCAGCGGATACGCCAACGTCCAAAAAGTCGTTCTCTTGAGTTGTCTTGATCTACGCGTCTCGACCATCGACCTTGGCTTGAATGGATTCGAACGAGCCCGCCTTGGAGCGTTCCCGGCTGGCTGGTTTGAGGTGCAGTCGCCGGTGGAAACCCTTGTTGAAGAGACCTTCCTCATTGGCAATGGCAATTGTTTCTCTCACGTCCAAGTGACTGTCTTTGCTGATAACGATCTTTGAATCAAACGACACAACTCGACGTTTTCTGCGTACGCGAGTAAACCTGCATAAGAGAGCAGCACAATCAGCTTGCACGTGGGAGACATGCGAGGGTGAGTTTAGCGTTGGTTGCGGTCGGGGCGGTGACGGTCGTGACATGGTTGAGGCGGTGGGTCGCTTGTCTTGATTGACTTGCCTCCCGCTTGGCTCCTACCATGATCGACCAACGCCAATATCGGCCAGACAATCTGGCACTACACCATCGCCTGAAGCTCGGCGGCGGTAGATGAGCGTTGGGGTAAGGCTGCATTCGCACTGGTGATTTAGCAGGAGACCGACTATGAGTCGAGCACGGGCGCTGAAGGTTGTGTTGGTGTTGGTGGGACTGCTCTTTGTGGCTTTAGTTTATCCGTTGATGATGTTCGTGAGGCAAGAACCTGCGTTGGCGATGATGCTTAGCCTCTATGTCACACTCGGCATTTTCTTGCTGCTAGCAGCCGATGACCCATCTGCAAATCGCAGCCTAATTGCGTTTACGGCATGGTCGAGTTTTGCCCACGCCGCACTTATGGGGATGCAAGCATTCCGTAATCTGATTCCACGTGGAGAACTGCTGGGCGTGGCTGCTCTCGTCATAATAGGTGCAGCCCTGATCGCGTTGGCTCCGGCAAACCAATCGGTCGAGCGGGTGTCGGCTGCCGGTGCGTAGCTCGCGCTCGGAAAGCGCGCTGATTTGACCGGCAGCCGAAGCGAAACAGAGAAAAGATGTTGCCGATGACCTCGCGAGTGAGCGGTTAGTGGACCGTCCGGTTATTCTAGTTCTTTTCCATCGAGAGAAAGATGGGCGAGTTTCCAGTATGACCGTGTTGACCGAAGGCGTTCGTGGCGTTGAATTCAAGAAGATCGACCAGTCTCCACGGTAGAGGCGAGAATGGCCATCACCGTACTCATCTCAGTGTTGGCAATCCTGCTCGCTCCGATTCTCCTGATCCGGTTCCGCAAAAGATGGGTAGCAGCCTTCAATCTCGCTGTCACGAATCGAATCACCAGCCGCTTCGCTGCCCGGTTGCCGGGTTTCGGCATTCTGACACACGTAGGTCGGAAGTCCGGCAAAGTTTACCGGATACCTGTGAATGTTTTTCGAGTGCCGCAAGGATTCCTGATTGCGCTCACCTACGGGCGAGATAGTGAATGGGTCAGGAACGTAGTGGCGGCTGGTAAGTGCGAGCTTACGACCCGAGGCTTACTGTATCAACTTTCCGCACCCACCATCGTCCATGACCCTTCTCGGCGAAGATTCCCTCTTTTCGTGCGGATGATTCTGCGGCTCATTGGTGCAAGCGATTTCATGCAGCTTTCAACTTCCGAACTGCGTGGCCGTTAGCACGTCTCAATGGTGCTCAATCAGAAGTCGGCTACAATTGCCGCATAATGGGCGACCAATCGCCAGTGCAAATCATCGCAATTCCTGAGGGGTGACAACGCGAACGTTCGCGGCAGACCGGGGTGCGCCGGATGGGGGCGCAAAGGGTAAGGTCCCCAGTACGGCGCAGGTGGACAGAAGCCGCTGGAGCACCGGACACGGCCGAGGAGGCTGAAGAAGTTTCAAGCCGTTGGGATGCGTTGCCGCGAATGCCTTAATCAGCTTGTCCGTTCGCTCAGCAAGAACTGCATGGTTGTGGAAGGCCAAGAGGCTCCTCGACGGTCAAACGTAATCGCATGGTGCGAACTGATTGCGAACACGATTGCTGCGGGTGCGAGTGCGGAACTCATCCGTGCTCATTCTCAAGAGCAGTTCAAATCAGCTTGGCAACTGGCCCAGCCTGGCTTAAGGAACACAGCATTTATAGTCCAGCATAAAACGCGGACTGGCATGGAGCCGTTCATTTCTTACTCCCCAGCGCAGCAGCGCGCTTGCCGACTTTCTTGAGCGCCACTTCAAGGCTACGAAGCTCCTCCGGGCTCAGTTCGGAGAACACTCTCTTCATCTGCCCGGAATGCTTTCGAAACGCGGAAACAATGAGATCCTTGCCACGTGGGGTGAGGGCTACGATCCGAACGCGTCGGTCTTCGGCGCTCTCGACCCGGCTGACCAAGCCCTTCGCGACGAGGCGATCGACCGCGATACTGATCGAGCCTGGCGTCAGATCTACCATCGGGCCTATCGCATTAACCGGTAAAGGCCCTTTGTGCAGCAGGAGTTCCAGCACGCCGAAATCCGAGAGGCCGAGTCCGGTCTCTTCAATGCCAGCGGCTGCGTACCTGGTCAAGGCGCGCATCGCCTTCATCATCACTCAGCCAGACGTAGTCCGTTCCTTGAGCGCCTCGGGTCATTAAAAAACCTGCATCCCTCCAGAAGTATACAGCATCAATTCTATTGACATCAATATAATTGACGCCATACAATCGCGCCGATCGAAAAGGAGAATTCGAGTTATGAGAACCGCTTCTGTAATCGCCCGATATCTTGCGGGCGTGATCTTTCTTGTCATGGGGCTGAACGGCTTCCTGAACTTCATTCCACTTCCCCCGCCCGGGGGCGTTGCTGGACAGTTCATGGGTGCCCTTTATGTCTCGCATTACCTCTGGGTGATCTTCGCGTTTCAGGTCATCGGAGGCTTACTTCTGCTGGTCAACCGTTATGTACCGTTGGCGGTGGCAGTGCTGGCGCCGGTGATTGTCAACATCCTTACTTTTCACGTGTTGATGGCCCCGAGCGGGCTTCCGCTGGCCCTATTCGTGGCGCTCCTGTGGGTCGCAATCTTCATCGAGGTGCGACCGGCCTTTTCCGGGTTGTTCCAGTCGCGCTGGCAGCCGCGGGCCTGACCGCGGGAGAAAGGAATCAAAACATGACGCAAAAACTCACGGTCGTTGTCACGGGATCCACGGGTAAACAAGGCGGCGCCGTCGCGCGAGGCCTGCTTGAGCGAGGCCACAAGGTCCGCGCCGTCACGCGCGACCCAAACTCAAGCCAGGCGAAGTCGCTCGCGAACGCCGGGGCGACGCTCGTCGCGGCGTCGCTCGAAGACACTGCGGCGATCACGAAGGCGCTCGAAGGAGCGACCTCTCTCTTCGCGATGACGACGCCGTCCGGAGGCACGGACGCCGAGACACGACAAGGTATTGCCGCCGCCGACGCGGCCAAGGCAGCAGGCGTGCATCTCGTCTTCACTTCGGTCGGCTCCGCCAACCGGCAGACGGGCGTTCCGCACTTCGACAGCAAGTACGAGGTCGAAAAGCACATCGCCAAAATCGGCGTCCGCGCAACGATTCTCGCGCCCGTTTCCTTCATGGAGAACCTCTATTTCGTGAAAGAGCAGCTCGCGAAAGGGATCTACGCGTCGGCGCTCCCGCCGACAAGGGCGCTCGCGCAAGTTGCCGTCGCGGACATCGGGGCGGTCGCCGTTCGCGTCCTCGAGGACGCCGGTCGCTTCACCGGCAAGCGCTTCGACCTCGCGAGCGACGAGCTCACGGGGAATGACGCCATGGCCATTCTCTCGCGCGTCACCGGCCGCCCCTTCACCTATTACCAGGTCCCGCTCGATGTCGTCCGCCAGCGCATGGGCGAGGATGCCGTCAAGATGTACGAATGGTTCGACCGCGTCGGTTTTACGGTGGATCGCGCCGCGCTTCGCCGTGAATTTCCCGACGTCGCCTTCCACGACTTCGAGTCTTGGGCGAAAACGCAGGATTGGAGTGAGCTTCATGTCTAAAGCAGTGCAGTTCGATTCGTACGGCGGCATCGACGTCCTCGAGGTGCGCGACGTACCCCGGCCCGTTCCGGGCGCACGGTGAGGTTTTGGTCGAAGTCAGGGCAGCCGGCATCAATCCGAGTGAGGCGGTGATCCGGAGTGGCGCGCTGCACCACCTATTTCCAGCGACGTTTCCGTCCGGTCAGGGCAGCGACTTGGCGGGAGTGGTGGCCGAACTCGGTCCCGGCGTCAGCGGTTTCGCTGTCGGCGACGAGGTGATCGGGTTCTCCATGCGGCGCTCCAGCCACGCCGAGTACGTGACTGTGCCCGCGAATCAGTTGACACCGCGGCCGTCCAAGGTGCCGTGGGAGGTAGCCGGTTCGCTGTTTGTCGCGGGGGTCACCGCCTATGCCGCAGTGCGGGCGGTGCATCTCGTACCGGGGGATACGGTGGTGATCGCAGGTGCGGCTGGAGGTGTCGGTTCGATTGCGGTTCAGCTCGCCCGACGCGCCGGCGCCACGGTCCTCGGGATCGCCGGGCCGTCCAACGACGCTTGGCTAACTGGCCATGGCGCGGTCCCGGTCAACTATGGTGACGATCTGCCGGCCCGATTACTCGCCGCAGCAAAGTCCGGACACATTGACGCACTACTGGATTTCTTCGGTGGTGGATATGTCGCCATGGCAATTGAAGACCTCAGGCTCCCGCCCGAAAAGGTCGATACCATTGCCGATTTCGATGCCGTGAAGCGGTTCGGAGTCCAGTCAAAAGGCGGCGCTGATGCCGCAACCGCAGCGGTGGTCGCCGAGTTGGCCGACCTCGTCGCACGGGGTGAGCTGGAAGTGCCGATTGCCGGAGTCTTCGCCCTCGACGACGTGCGGGAAGCGTACCGACAGCTCGAATTGCGCCACACCCGTGGCAAGTTGGTGCTGCGACCGTGAGTGGCGGAGGCACCGCTGAAAGAGCCGAGGCGATATGGAACCTGCTCACCGCAGCGAAGAATTTCCCGTGACGGAATTCCACGGTGACTGGCATCGATCAGCGCTTTGCCGACATACGCTTCAGGTGTGCGCGTCCCCAGTTGCACATCATTTCGACGACTGGCCCCAGCGTACTGCCGTATGGGGAGAGTGAGTAGTAGACGCAGGGTTTCTCGAAGCCAATCAACCGACTTCAAACAGAAGCGGCGAATACGGGAGGTAAACTGGACAATGCTCGCGCGTTGCAGGCGTCCTGGGATCGCTCCCTCATGGTGCGTGTTCCAGTGCTGGGCGTTTGCATGCTGGCTCAGTTCGTCGCGTTGCATTGTCAGCGACTGCAGTGCCGCGTCCGTTACTGTGCTATCAGAAACAATCAGGATTTCGGTTTGAGCTAGGAGAGGAGCGAAACCCCATGAAAATCCTCGGACCGTTGCTGATACGCCAGACTCGAAGAATGTACCGGGACAGAATCAGGGCAATGGGGCTTCGTTTTTTCCGATTTTGTTGCCTATGCGTGGCACCCCCTACACTAAGTTGGCTTAACTGTTTGTTTGCGGGCGTTGTTGTGCCCTGGTTGGGGCTCGTCGTACAGGCACAATCTGGGCAAGATTTCGGATGGCGAAACTACGGCAATGATCCCGGAGGCACTCGTTATTCCTCGGCTCGCCAAATCGATCGCACAAATATCAGTCGTTTGCAGTTGGCCTGGACCTACCGGACTGGCGCCATGGAGCAGGAAACCGAACTCAAGCGTAAAGCAGCTTTCGAAGCTACTCCTATCCTCGCCTATAACAAGCTATTCCTCAGCACTCCATACAACCACGTTATTGCGCTTGATCCGCAAACCGGCGCCAGGCTTTGGGAGTACGACGCACACGTAAACCTTGCACAAAATCGCTCTGAAGTGACTTCCAGGGGAGTTTCAGCGTGGCAGGACCTGAAGAGGAAGGCCGGGCAACCGTGTCATCTTCGTATTTTTCTCGGAACTTTGGATGGGCGACTGGTTGCTCTCGATGGCGAGACGGGAAAACCCTGTCTCGACTTCGGCTCGAAAGGTGAAGTCGACCTTACGCGAGGCGTGGCGCTGGCGACGGAATGGACAGGCGGCTACGAGATCACTTCCGCACCATCGATTTACAACGACTTCGTGATTGTTGGATCTTCTGTTGCAGACAACTGGAAGGTAGATACGGAGCGCGGCATCGTGCGGGCCTATGACGCACGAACCGGGAAATTGCGCTGGAGTTGGAATCCGAGTCCCGTGGGCCGACACTACCAAACCTCGTACAGGCGCCTCTAATGCTTGGTCCACGCTGTCAGTTGATCCTGCGCGGAACCTGGTCTTCGTTCCGACCGGCAGTGCCAGCCCGGACTACTACGGCGGCATTCGCAAAGGCGATAATAAATGGGCTAATTCCGTCGTTGCGCTGCGCGCCTCCACCGGCAAATTCGTTTGGGGATTCCAGGTTGTACACCACGATTTATGGGACTACGACGTGGCCGCGCAGCCGTTGTTGTTCACCTGGAAAGACGGTACTCCGGCGGTTGCCATCAGCACAAAGATGGGCCATGTCTTTGTGCTCGACCGGCTCACGGGAGTTCCGCTGCTTCCGGTGGAAGAGAGACCCGTTCCTCAGACGAATATCCCGGGCGAAAAAAGCTGGCCCACGCAGCCATTTTCCACAATCGCACTGGTGCCGGAAGGATTTGTACCGGGCGACGCATGGGGAGCCACGCCCGAAGACACCAAGTGGTGCCAGGACAAAATCAAAGCGTCGCGCTCGGAGGGCATTTTTACTCCGCCCAGTCTACAAGGGACAATTGTGTTCCCCGGCAATGTGGGTGGGGTGAATTGGGGCAGCGCGGCCTTCGATTCGAAACGCCATGTTCTGGTCGCGAACACGAATCGCCTTATAGCCTGGGTGAAGTTGATTCCGCGCGAGAAATTCGAAAGCGAGACGAATAGGCAACAGGACAATCGAATCTATGGCGAGTTCGGGGAACAGAAGGGAGCGCCTTACGGCCTCTATCGTACTTTCTTGTTTTCGCCGAGCGGACTACCTTGCAATGCGCCTCCCTGGGGAACCACCAAAGCCGTTGATATCTACTCTGGTAAGCAAGTCTGGGATGTTCCTCTGGGCACAATGATTCCTGGCGAACAAACGGGCTCCATAAATCTCGGTGGACCGATCGTAACCGCGGGCGGCTTGGTCTTCACTTCCGCTGCGCTGGATCTCTACCTGCGGGCCTTTGACATCGATAGCGGAAAAGAACTTTGGAAATATCAACTGCCCGCGGGTGGCCAAGCCACGCCTATGACGTATGTTGTGAATGGTAAGCAGTACCTTGTCATCGCCGCCGGAGGACACGGAAAGCTCGGCTCGAAACAAGGCGACTATGTTCTTGCCTTCACTCTGCCTTAATCTGCTTGCCTCTGCGGACCCAATTCGGCCCACAGCCACATATTCGAACACAACGCCATCGCTCACATGGGGTTTCCTAGCTGATCGAAAATCTTATAGCCGGTCTTGCGGGAGATCCCAAACTCCCTGCAAAGTTCCGGGTCCCTCATCGCCGTTCGCTTTCCGCCTCCAATGTGCGAATCGGATCGTCAATGGACAAATGGTTTCGGTGACACCCTCGTAACCCGATTGCGCAAATTGGCTGTGATTCCGTCAAATTCTGAGAGGCGCTTCTAGTCGGAACCGAAAGGAGATCACGATACGCGTAAAGACTCTCCGACAACTGTGATTCTCACGCGACGCAACCTTGGCGTGGAAGTCGAGCGATGAGGCAGCTAGCGGAGAGAGTATTATGCGAATAACCATATGGAGTTGATGAAAACGGAGTGGAGCAATGCCTGAGTCCATTGACTGGCCGCGGCTGCATGCCGCGCGGCGTCGCCGTCGCCGCCGTTTCCTTCTCATTCTCGCCGTCCTTGCCGTCATCTTCTTCGGCGGTCGGACCGCGTTGTCGTATTACGTGGACGTGCTCTGGTTCGGGTCGCTCGGCTATCGGGACGTATTCTGGAAAACGCTGAGTCTTCAGTGGGGAATCTTCGCGGCTTTTGCGGCGGCCACATTTCTCATTCTGTACGGATCGTTTCTGGCTCTCAAGCGAGCGCATCTCCCCGATTTGCCGAGCGGTCACACGATTCTCATCGGCGGACAGCCGGTGAAGCTGCCGGTTGAGCCTGTTCTGCGGCTCATCGCGCTCGGCGTTTCGCTCGTCATTGCCGCTGCAACCGGCGCCGCCATGATGGCGGAGTGGCCGACGCTCGCGCTTTTTTGGTACGCGCCGCGCACCACTGGTGGCGTCGTGGACCCGATTTTTGGCAAGCCGCTGAACTTCTTTCTGTTCACCCTGCCTGCGTGGCAGCTCATCGCCGGCTGGCTGCTTACGCTGGCCGTGATTACCTGTGCACTCGCCGTTTTCTTCATTCTCATCACGGGCGGAGCTCGTGTGCTCGCTGGGCGTCTCAGCCGCTATGTCACATTACCTTGGCGCGGGCTCTCCATCGCATTTGCGTTTCTGTTGCTGATCCTCGCGATGCGTGTCTATCTCGGCCGGTTCGAGCGATTGTTCGACGATCACACGATCTTCGGGGGCGTGACCTACACGGACGCGCACGTCACGCTCACCGGGATGCTCGTCGTCTGCGCGGCGCTCGTTCTGGGCGCGGTGATCGCAGCCGTCAACGCCGTGCGGGTGCCACGCGGACGCTGGCTGGTGGCGGCGATCCTTCCGGCCGCGGTCTGTTATGTCGCCGTTCAAGGGATCGCCTGGTACGTCAGCAGCTTTATCGTCAAACCGAACGAACTGGTTCGCGAGAAGCCCTACATTGTCTACAACACCGACCTGACGCGGCAGGCCTACGGATTGAACCAGGTCTCGCAGCGCGAGTTTCCCGCTGAGACGACCGTCGAGGCGGCCGACCCGGCGAACAATCAGGCTACCCTGCAAAACATCCGGCTGTGGGACTGGCATGCACTCCAGGACACGCTGCGTCAGATTCAGGAAATCCGCACCTACTACGACTTTCCCGACATCGACATTGATCGCTATGAAATCGACGGCACGACTCGCGAGGTGATGCTCGCCGCGCGCGAACTGAACGTCGACAAGCTGCCGGAGAGCAGCCGCAACTGGATTAACGAGAAGCTGATCTACACCCACGGCTACGGCATCACGATGAACCCGGTCAATGGATTCACGCCGGAAGGGCTGCCCACGCTGATTCTGAGCAACATGCCGGTCCAGAGCACGGTGCGTGGTCTGACCGTGACGCGTCCAGAGATCTATTTCGGCGAGTTGACCAACACCGACGTCTACGTGAAGACGCGGCAGAAGGAATTCAACTACCCGCAAGGCCAGACCAACAATCTCACGTCGTACGAAGGCAACGGCGGCATCGTCCTCGGCGGTTTCCTGCGCCGCATCATCATCGCGCTCGACCGCGGCGACCTCGCGAAGCTACCGTTCAGCGATGACGTGAACAAGGATAGCCGGCTGCTGATGCGGCGCAACGTGCGCGATCGCGTATCGGCATTGGCGCCGTTCCTCACCTACGATCCGGATCCGTACATCGTGCTCGGGGACGATGGCCGGCTGTCGTGGATCATGGATGCGTTCACGATCTCAGACAGCTATCCGTACTCGACCCATTACCGGCTGGGCAACGACCTGATCAACTACATGCGGAACAGCGTGAAGGTGGTCATCGACGCCTACGATGGCACGACCACGTTTTACGTCTTTGATACGGATGATCCGATCATCGCTGCCTACCGCCGCATCTTTCCGAGCCTGTTCAAGGATGCGGCCACGATGCCGGCCGGGCTGCGCAAGCACGTGCGCTATCCCGAGATGCTGCTCAAACTGCAGGCGGAAGTTTACGGCCTGTATCACATGACGGACCCGGAAGCGTTCTACAACCGTGAGGATCTGTGGACGGTGGCCACCGAAGTCGGCATGAGCGAAGGAGGTCAGCAAACGACTCAGGCGATGCAGCCGAATTTCGTGCTGATGAAACTGCCGGGCGAAACCGGCGAGGAGTTCGTGGAGATTCTGCCCTTCACGCCGGCGAACCGGAATAACCTGATTGGCTGGATTGCCGGGCGCAGCGACGGCGCACACTACGGTACGTCGGTGGTCTACAACTTTCCCAAGACGAAGCTGGTCGACGGACCGCTGCAGATCGAGGCGCGAATCGATCAGAACGCGCAGCTTTCCGGACAATTGACGTTGTGGAATCAGCAAGGCTCGCACGTGCGGCGCGGGGCTCTGCTGGTGATTCCGATCGGGCGCGCGCTGCTGTATGCGGAGCCGATTTACCTGCAGGCCGAGCGGAGTCCGATGCCGGAATTGCGCCTGGTCGTGCTCGCGCTGCAAGATCGGCTGGCGTACGGACCAACCTTCGAGTCGGCAATGGCGTCCCTTTTTGGCGGAGCGGTCTCGTCGATGAGCGCTGCGCCAGCCCCCGCGGAGTCGGAGCCGCAAGACATCGGCATCCGCCTCGAAACCCCAGCCCGAAGCCGATCTCAACGCGCTCATCGCGGAAGCCGCCAAAGACCTTGCCGACTACCAGCGCCTGACGGCGGAAGGCAAGCTCGGCGAGGCGGGACAGAAGCTTGAAGAGTTGAAGCGCGTGCTCGACAAGCTGAACACGCGCAAAAAATAGGTTCGCCGCGGTGTTACGCTCTTGGCTCTCGGAGTCTTCAAGAACGACGAACTCCTGCAATGATCGCACGTAATTACAGATGCTCTGCTAGCGTGAGCTCTAAGCAAGACTGTTAGGCAGACTGGTTCAAGCATGTCGACAGGAACCTGGCGCTTCGAGATCCGGTTGATGACAACGCGAAGCAGGATGCGACAGGTGCGTCGCCCTGCGTATCTCGCGGGTCTTTTGGCCCGTCTGACTCGCAGCGGAGTATGCCTTCCGCAAAACCCGAGACACTACTCGCCATGGATGTGAATGTCTCCAGCACATTTGGACACAAAGCCGCTCCTGCACCTTCTCTTATGCCGCCAGTAAAGTCGCGCCCGAAGACGCACTATTTCCTGCCTGCCAAGAGCTGAACATCGGAGTCATTGTCCGGATTGCCGTCCGTCGGAGTAACCCTCATGCTGTCGCTCGTGTATGTTCCGCATTCACCGTTCACGCTCGCGCTTTGAGAGGAGAGAGTTTGGGGGGCCTGGTTCCTCGGCGGATCGCCGAAGCCACCGGCACGTAATCCAATTCGAGGCGTGACTCAGCGCATCGCAGCATCAGCCCACCGCGACTCATATCACCACGCCCTACGAATTTTTCGGGAAACAGCAGGTTTGGTCCGAAAACTTCAAGCAATGGGTCGACATATTTTCCCGTTGCGATACTGCCGAGCAGAACAATCTTGGAACCCGGCGGAAGCTGGTCAGCCAATGCGCGGGCGTCGCGGACAAGCGGTTCGCGGTATCTACTATCGCCCAGATCGATGGGGACACCGGACATTTCTATCAGCTCATTCAAGGTGATGGTGGTTTCTGGCGACAGAAGTCCCCGCGACGTGGTCAGCGCCAGCATTGGAGGCACCCCCGGCGGCGAATTTCCAAAGGCTTTGGCGTAGGCGAGTTTGCCGCGAAAATACAGGCTGCTGATGAAACTGAAAATTTCACCGAGTGGCGCGCCCTGTCGCCGGATCCGATGAGCCAGTTCGAACTGAGAATCCTTGTTCAACAGTAGCTGTCCGCGCAGTGCGGAAGTATTCGCTGGAGAAAGTAGAAACACCCGCGACGGACACGGTTCGCAAACCGGCTGCAGTGGATACATCTCCGGAAACCGGGCTTCGTCTTACCACTATCTAACTCCTCTTTTCGTGATTATAAACAGTACGTGCCATCCATCGATCGCATCTCACGTGGGGTGAAGAACATCATTCCGTTTCGGGTTCGACCCATGCTGGCCACGCTTGTCTCTGAGCCTTTCGACGAATCCGGATGGGTCTACGAAGAGAAATATGACGGCATCCGGATCCTTGCCTACAAAGAAGGGTCGAAAGTCACGTTGCTCAGTCGAAATGACAAGGACCGCACCGAAGGCTTCCCAAGCATTGTTGCCACCATACGTGCCTTGCCCGCATCCACGCTGTTGCTCGATGGCGAAGTCATTGCGCTCGATCGGGACAAGATTTCCCGTTTTCAAATGTTGCAGAGGGGTGGTCGTGCTCGCTATGCCGTGTTTGACTGTCTGTTTCTTAATGGAAACGATCTGCGGCGCGAGACTCTAACCATTCGCCGCGCCGCATTGGAGAAGGAAATCTCTGAACAGTCATGAGTTGATATTGTCGCGCCGCCTCGCCGCCAACGGATTCGAGGCATTTCGAATCGCGAAAAAACGGGGTTTTGAAGGCTTGGTCGCGAAACGAGTGGAGTCGATGTACGTGGAGGGACGAAGCCGCGATTGGTCCAAAGTGAAGGTAAATCAGGAAGACGAATTCATCATCGTGGGCTATACCGAGCCCTCCGGATCACGAGAACATTTCGGCGCCCTGCTCCTCGGCGCCTACAAAGGCCGTACGTTGCAATATGTCGGAAAAGTTGGCACGGGATTCGATCGCAAAAACCTGGCATCGCTCTATCGCAAATTTCAGCCGCTTAAACGAAAAAACGCCGCTATCGAGAATTTGCCTCATGGAACATTTTTGTCTCCGAAACTCATCGCCCAGATTTCCTATACGGAATTGACCAAAGACGGCAAGCTCCGGCATCCCGTTTTTCTAGGTCTCAGGGACGATAAGGATGCCAAGGATGTCTCGCTTGCCCCAACCCTGACTATTTCGGAGTTTCACCCTTGTTCGCGTCATCTTGCACCGATTGCGTCGTTGCCGACTTGTCTATCTTCGACTTGCTTGGGCAGCCCGCACGACGCTGGAGGATTTGTCATCTGCTTTGCGAATACCAGATAGCTCGGCACATTTGGCCGCAACGTCGACCAGTATGCGGACGGAGTCAACAAGGGCTTATGTTGCACAATAATCTGGTTCACCAGAATCTTGACCCCGCACTCCAGGTTATTTTTCGGCTGGAGAATAGTTTTGGCCGGATCTTTTGCCTTTAGCTTCCGATCTGTTTCCCAGTCGAATTCGCAACCGTAACGGCTCTTGTCCGCGTATGCCAGCTGCAACAATCCCTCGGTCCGCACCGCCGTCCCTCTCACTTCATCTCGCTTTGTGACGTCAGGCTCGGTGTGTCGGACACTGGTGGTCGGATTCAGGCCAGCCTCGGCCCCTGCCAGTGCCTGAAAGAAGTAAGCCCAAAATACGCGCTTGTCCGCTTCGTCCATCTCGTAAAATCGCGGGCAGAATCGAAGTACATCCTTGGGGACCTGCGCAGAAAGCATTTCCGCCGGCAGCGCCTTTTCAACGATCTGGTCCCACGCCGGATCCCAAGGCGACCCGCCCAGTTCGACTTTCTTCTTGTCGATAGGCGTTGGAGGAACTGGTTTCGTAGTCTGCGTCTGCAGAGTCGCAGCCATTCCGACGCAAAATACACAACTTCCGATCAATAAAGTCTTCAGCGCAGGAGTCCTCATCGCGTTAGCGTACGCTACACAACCTCGTTCAGTCGTTCGGCCCCATTGTAAACAGAGACAATTAGCGGATTGCCGGCTTTGCGGACGGTCGATCCGCTCCGGGATCAAACACTGTCCGTTCTTCCTTTGCACGGCGTGCGTAAAGGGCTGCTGTTGGAAGTGGCAGTGACCGAATAACGGCCCGCTGGGAGCATGTCCACAAGGTAGGTGTTGCAATCTCCCGGTTCACAAAAACTTGTCTTTCCATTTTCCCAACTTAACTCGAGCGGTGTCTAATTCTGTGACGTGGCCATTCGCTTGATAGTCGCGACGGTTTTGATCTTCTGGACTGCCTTTACGGAAGGACAGGTTTCAGGGCAGTTTTACATGGAGAAATCCACGTTCACGGTCGGTGAGCCGGTCTTTCTTTATTTCGAAATCACGAATAACGGATCGAAATCGATAAATCTGCGTCAAGCTGATCCTTACAGTTTTTGCTCTGGTTACCAAATCATTGTTTCCCATGATCCCAGCCTCAAATCATCATGTGGCTCCCCCGGTGGCATCGCTGGCAGCTGCCTTTCTTCCGATGTGGCCTTACAGCCGGGCAAGAAACGTATCGAGCGTATTCTGCTCAATTTTGAGCACAACATCAGTGATCCGGCTGATTACGAAGTGGAAGCCGTGCGGTATCCCGCGTATGCGAGCGCCGATGTGGACTACTTTCAAGCCATTAAGAATACTCTCGAAATACGGACGAAACTCAACTTCCGAGTCGAACAGAGCAGCGAGTCAAACCCGATGGCGTTCCAGTCGTGGGTGAGTCTGCTCAGATCCATCGATCCCCAAGAACGGAGGGAAGCGGCACGCACATTGGCCAGTGTTGCGCCTCAATCTTTAGAGGACACGCTGCTCACTTTTGCCGATAACCCAGAGATCCGAGAATTCGCGCCGCTGGCTTTTTATCGACTGAAGACTCCACGGAGCATAGCGGCTTTGGCGGAATTGCTAACGAAGGCGAAGCCGGGCACATTCGAGCATATGAAGAGCGCTGACTACCTTGCGAGGATTGGCGACCAACAATGGTTCCCGCTCTTGCGCGACGTTGCCCAACAGAACCCGGGTATCTCGAGTTATGTGGACGACGCAGCCGAACTCGGTGGGGACAAGATGCTTCCCACGCTAATTTCCCTGATGAACAGCCCTGACAAGGAATTCACGCGCATAAACGCAGTCACGGCGATGGGCTCTACCGGGTCAAGGACTGCGGTACCTGTTTTGCTCGAGTACCTGCGGAGTCCCGATACGAACATCGGCGACAGGGCCCGATACGCACTTCGGCGATTGACGCATCGCGCCTCGAGGGATGATCAGAATGAGAGTCCACAGTCCGAGTATTTCCAATGGGCGCAGTGGTGGGCACGCGAAGGCGCTACGGCCCCTATCTACAAATCCACGGAATGTGGCGACTACACTCCACTGCGCTAAGTAGCGACTCCCGGTCTGACGTAACCCCAAAATCAGCCCTTTGCCGGTCCGCCCGGCCGCCGCCAACAGCACAAGCCTGGCTCGTTCGACTTGGCGGGCAGGAAGGATCGCGAACCGGCCCACTGTTTCAAGGTCTCTTGTTGGGAAGCATCCAGCACGACTGGCGGGGCAATGCGCATCGCAGATCGGTAGTGGGTCAGTTTGAATCTGAACTTTGACTAACTCTTCGGACTCAACCAATTTCCGCCACAAGGGCCAAGATCGCGAGCGAATCCGCTGAGCCTTTCCGTATTAGGGGGTAAACAGCTTCCAGTGTCCCTCGGAGACGACGACGGCGGTGCCGTCGGTCACTCTCTCTTGAGTAAGGATTGCCGCTATTTTCGGCCTCTAAGAAGCTGGATGTGACTCATCAGGCGGATCAGCGTCGGCGAGGACCCTTTGCCGAGGCCTCGGATCCAGCTGGTTCACGAAACGGTTCCACAGAAATGCTCTCGTAGCACACTTCCAGCACGGTCAAGTATTCTGTACCGCCCGGCAATTGAAGGACTACGCTATCACCCGCTGCCGACTTCATCAACGCGCGCCCCAGAGGTGACACCCAACTGATGTGGTTGCGGTTAAGATCGACCTCGTCGGTGCCCACGATGCTCACCACTCGCTCCGCTCCCGCGGCATTGGCATAGCGCACGGTCGCTCCGAAGAATGCCCTCGTCGCCGCTTGCCCCGCTCTCGGAGCTTCCGGGTCCACCACTTCCGCAGCTTCGATTCGCTTCGTGAGAAAGCGAATCCGCCCATCGATCTGCCGCAGCCGCCGCTTGCCGTACTGATAGTCGGCGTTTTCACTGCGATCGCCGTTGCTGGCAGCCCACGCCACCACCTCCGTCACGGCCGGGCGTTCCCTGGTGAGCAGAAACCGGTGCTCATCTTTGAGGCGCTGCAGCCCGCTCCGCGTTATGTAGTTCTTGCCTGGCGTCGCGGGCTCGTCCCTTTGTGGTTTTCTCGTAAACCCTTTTCGCATCTCATAGTCTTTCCACGGCGAATCCAGTGGGTGCACCATTGAACGCGGATGAACGCCGATAAAAAACACCGTAGGTTATCCGCATTTATGGGGAGTTCATCTGCGGCCCTAGCTGATTTTTTCACATCTTGCAGCCCCTAGCTATCCTAGGCATCATCTCGAACCAGTGTCGGCGAGGGCATGCTCGGGAGATCAGTACTGATAAGCCAAGAAACTCCTGTATCACGGGCAAACCTTCAATAATCCAACGCCAGCGTTCGCCGGCAATTTTCTGGCCGGGCTACACTGGAAGAGGCACCGTGCCGCGAGTTGCTCCTTCAAAATGATCTCTTTCGCAAACATCAATAAACAGTATGGCAAGCAGTTGCTCTTCGTGGATGCTTCCTTTCAGTTGAATCCTGGCGAAAAAGTCGGCCTGGTCGGTCCAAACGGAGCGGGCAAGACAACGCTCTTTCGGATGGTGGTCGGCGAGGAAACTCCCGACGAGGGCGCGGTCTCAGTCCCCAAGAAGTTGACGATCGGCTACTTTCGGCAGGACGTCGAGGAAATGCAGGGCCGTTCGGTTCTGGATGAAGCGATCGCAGGGAGCGGACGCGTCGGCGATCTGCACCATGAGCTCGAAGCCTTGCAGCGGGAAATGTCAGACCCTGACAAGGCTGATGACATGGACCGCATCCTTGAGCGCTTCGGTCACGTTCAGGAGGAGTACGAGCATTTAGGCGGTTACGCGCTCGAATCGCAAGCCCGTGAAGTACTCCACGGTCTGGGATTCAAGGATGATCAGATTGACGGCGACGTGGGCGCTCTCTCCGGCGGATGGAAAATGCGGGTTGCGCTGGCACGGGTCCTGCTCGGAATGCCGGATGTGTTGCTGATGGACGAACCGACGAACCACCTCGACATCGAATCCATCATTTGGCTGGAGCAGTTTCTCAAGTCATTTCCTGGCGCGCTGCTCATGACCTCGCACGACCGCGAGTTCATGAATCGTCTGGTCTCAAGGATTGCAGAGATTGATGGCGGCGAAATCATCACCTACTCGGGTGACTACGACTTCTACGAGCGAGAAAGGGCTGTGCGAGAGAGCAATCAGCAGGCAGCATTCGCCCGGCAGCGGTCTATGCTTGCCAAGGAGCAGCGCTTCATTGATCGTTTCAGGACGCACGCCGCCAAAGCGGCCCAGGTGCAGAGCCGAATTAAGGCCTTGGACAAGATCGAAAAGATCGAGTTGCCAAAGAAACGCGTGGTGGTGAAGTTCGAGTTTCGTCTACCTCCGCGATCCGGCGAACAGGTGGCGGTCCTTGAGAATCTGCACAAGAGTTACGGCCCGCGTGTGATTTACGAAGGGTTCAATCTCACCATCCGCCGCGGTGAACGCTGGGCCGTCATGGGGAGAAACGGCGCGGGCAAGACCACGCTGCTCAAGATGATTGCCGGAGCCACTGCTCCAGATGCGGGAAGCGTGCGGCTCGGCGCCAGCCTGTATATGGGTTACTTCGCGCAACAATCCCTGGACGTGCTCAATTCCGATCTCACCGTCATCGAACAGTTGCAACAAGATTTTCCCCAGGACAGTCTTGGGTCATTGCGGAACCTGGCAGGAGCATTCCAGTTCTCCGGCGAAGACGTGGACAAGAAGATCCGTGCACTCTCCGGCGGAGAAAAATCGCGGCTGGCAATAGCACGCATGCTTTACAACCCGCCGAACTTCCTGGTGCTCGACGAACCTACCAATCACCTGGATCTTGCGACCAAGGAAATGCTGGTGGACGCCCTTAAGGACTTTGAAGGCACTATGATCTTCGTATCGCATGACCGCATGTTCCTTCGCGGTCTCGGCTCACGTGTGCTGGAACTGGGCGGTGATAGCGGCACGGACCGCCATCCCACTGTTTATCCTGGGTCGTACGTCGAGTATGTGCAGAAACTTGGACATGAGGCGCCTGGGATCTATTCGTAGGTTTTTGGGTAGTATGAGAAGGTCATAAAAGTCAAGGCCGACGTGGCGGCCCTCCTTATTATTTTTCTTGTTCTTTGTGGCTTTCGCCACATTTCCACAGAAAATTTTGCGTTAGGATCGCTCAGGAGCGACGACTGGCAACTCGGTCGACCCACAGCACCCCCGCTTTTGTCTGTCTTCCGCGTGAATACCTTGCTAGTTTTCTTCCGTGCTGCATCGACCTCGCGGTGAGTTGCGAGGCTGTCAAGGGCGCCGCCGAATGGCGGCGTTCATCTTGACCCTTGACAGCCCCGCAAGTCACTTCATAATCGAGCTGGGAACGAAGCGAAACGCAGTTCAGTTGAGCTTCGTTCCTTAGTGGAGTGGTTTTCGCTCTTTCTCGAGCTTGCTCGTTGGCATCCACACTCCGCCTCACCGTTCTGGCATTCTGCCATCATCATCTTTTTCGTTTCGGTCACAGAACATTCTGGATTCGCTTCGAACCAAGTCCTCCTGAGAAACTCTGGCCGACGCCACCCACCGTTGCCGTGCTTCTATCCGCACTCTGAATGGGCCGCTTCTGGGCCCGGTGCACGTTGGGGTTCGATCTAAAGCCCAGGTCCATCACTACCGTGACGAACCTGGGATTGTTGGGGCTGCCATCTATCGCGCGATCTTAATAGACCAGCGCTCATAACGCAGTCACCCGAACAAGGCGGTGGATGTCGTTGTCTGCCAAACCTTCTGGATAGACTTTGGTTCTCGCGCCATCAACTCCTGTCTGCTCTCTGATTCCTGCCTTCCGCAACAAATCGCTTGGCAATCGTTCGGCTCGTTTTCGCGTTTTTCCCTTCTCCTGGCCGGCTACGCAGCCGCTGCTATCGGCGCCGACATGGCGTGGCGCAGCGGCTCATACACCTCTCCACTCACCCACAGCCGGTGCAGTAAGACCGCCAGCTTCCGCGCCACCGCTACCGCCGCTCTCTTCTTCGCATTCTTCCCACCCCGCTCGCAGAGCCGCAGCCCATACCGTCGTAAGTCCGTGTCCGGTCCGAACGGCCCCAAGATATAGTGCGCGCTCCCCACCAGCAGCTTGCGCACCATCGTGTCTCCGGCTTTGCTGATTCCTAATTGCGGCTGGCTCTCTCCCGGAGTCCTCCTGCTTCGGCACTAATCCCAGATACGGTCCCACATCTCGACTCTTCGCGAATCGTTCCGGATTCTCCAAGGTCAACACGTAGGCCAGCGCCGTGATCGGTCCCACCCCTTTCACCTGCCGCAATAACGTCGTATGCCCATACTTCTCGCTGGCCTAGCTTTTCAATCTTCTCGTCATACTCCTGAATGCAATCACTCAGCGCCGCTGCCAAACGCACCAACGGCAGCAGCGCTTCGCGCATCTCGGCCGGAACTGCCTCCTCTACCTTTTGTGCGAAGCTCGGGCTGGAACACTTGGGAAGCCGTGTGCCCATACTCTTCACCAGTCCTCGCGTGGCGTTGATCAGCTCCGTCCGCGCCGCCACCAACGCATCGCGGGCTCGTAGCATCACCAGATCCTGCCGCACTTCCCGACTGCGGTGCTGGATCGGGTGCAACGACTGCGGATCCACTCGTCCCAATCGCGCCAACTTGTTCGCATCGATCCGATCATTCTTGCGCTTGCGACGCTTCGACCCTTCCATTAACCGCGGGTTGGCCACCAGCACTTCGTGCCCGCAACCGCAGATGACTTCCTGCACCCATGCCGAGTGTGTCCCCACTTCCATCACCACTCGCGCCGCATTCAATGCCTGGAAGAATTCTGCAATTCCTCCTGCGTCGTCCGCAACTGTCCCTCCGCCAGCGTTTCCCCCTCCAGACCCAAAATGCAGTAGTGGCTCCATTGGTCGCCCAGATCCACTCCCACCGTCAGACGGTCGAGATTGGGGCGAAGCTCACCTCGCTGATGCTCTTCTCCGGCGCTCGTTGCTGCCACCTTTTTCGGATCCAGCTTTTCCCTCAGCTTTCCCACCAGTTCCGCCAGCACTTCCTTCGTATCCCGCTGCACCGGGCCCCGCGACTTCGCCCGCTTCGATGTCGGTTCACTCTTCTTTCCAGAATTGTTATGCTTCTTCAAGGTCGATCTCCTTATCCGTTGTGATTGCACCTTAGAGTGCGTTGATCACCGGTAGCTTAACGCCATCCGTGATCGGGGATCGACCTTCTCATCCCATCTACTTTGATCTTATGACCCGATTGATGGGAAAGTAAGCACCCATAAAAACTGTTCGATCAGATGGATAATCCCGTTTCTCATTCCGCGCCTCATTGCTATTGCTCCCCCGGAGGACTACTCTTAAGAAGTCCCTTTCGCATCTCTCCGTCGCCCCTTCTGGGCACTAAGACCTTTTCGACGGGTTCTTTTGCGCAACCGATAGAAATGAGGTTTCACTCATGGAAACCTTCCGCTATTTTTTACAGGCAGCCCTGCGGGGCGCTTTGATTGTGGGTTTGTCACTGTCTGTCTTCGCGCAGATTCCTGGTGCGCCTGACGCCTCTGGTTTGGTCTCTGGTCGCAAGGCTCTCGATTTTCGACTAGCCACTCTGCCGCCTATTCTGACTCCGCACCCAGTTTTCGAGTTTCACGGGATTCGGATCGGCGATCGAATGAAGGAGGCCGAACGAAAGTTCCTTGCCTTGAAAGTATCCACGCTTTCTTCAAAGCCCGGCTTGTGCGGTTCCGATGGGATTAGTCGGATCGAAACCTGCACCGATGTTCTGGATACCGGGGAGTACGTGAATATGACGTTGTTGGATCACAGAGTAGCCCAGATTTACGTATCCACCGACAGCCGTACACAAGGAAACACGTACAACAGCTACGTAATTGCGTTGACCTCCAAGTACGGAAGTCCCGACAAACGCGAAACCAAGTACTACCACAACGACGTTGAAACCGAGTCTTCAGGAAAACACCTCCGATGGTTGAATGGCGACCAATACATCGAAGGCAACGAAAGCGAACGTGCCATCACCATTGGAAGTAGAGCACTTGATGCAAGGATTGCCGAACGAAAGCACATTTATGAACGTAATTAATATTTGTGTCGGTCTGTTGATTGCACTGGTGGCGATTTTGGCCTTCTATCGCATGCGCAAGCTACCGCAGGTCGCTGGGTATGGGTCGCAAAGAATGTGCCCAGCTTGCGGGTTGATCACGTCCCGATTGAAGCCGTTTTGCTTGGAGTGTGGCAAATCTCTTAAGGCGGTGAGTGTGACCCCGGTTGTAGAGAAATAGAGCGCAGGCTTCCCATGGTTAGGGAGGCTTGATCGTTCAGAAATCAGAAGCATGAAGGATGACGAGATGGCAATATGTTAGTGGCAGAGCGAGCAGTGGGTGTATCGTGGGTTTCCGTAAGAGACCGGCTTCCATTTGATGGTCATACGTGTGCTCTTCTCTGCCGTAGTCCGCAATCCAGTGACCTTAGCCGAGCGATTGGTTGTCGGCTTCATGGAGAGTGGGAGATTCAAGATCGTGCGCTTAGGAATAGCGATGTCCGTGCGTGGCTGAAACTTCCTCCAACTCCTCCCAACATCTAAAACCGTCTCTGTGCAGCAGGTACCATGCGTCGATCACGATGACGATGGACGGCTACGGCAAAGAAGTGCCAGAGGCTAATCGTGCAGCGAATGCGTTGGTAGTGAGTGATCTCTTGCGGTGAATTTGCTTAACGGACTGCTATTGGACTGTGAGAGATTGCAAGTGCTTTAGAACTGGTGCGGAAGGGGGGATTTGAACCCCCACGCCTTTCGGCGCCACCCCCTCAAGATGGTGTGTCTGCCAGTTCCACCACTTCCGCATTATGTAAACTGCTTTTGTTCCAACAACTTAGATATACCTGCTCAGAGGGTTCCAACTACTGCCCCCGATTCTGCACCGGGCTATTCGCATCCTAGTCTCACCGGCGTGGCACCGACTCCTGAACCAGGGTCTCGTTGCTTTGAATGTTCTCCGGTCACTCGAGGTCGCCCAGGCGGGCAAACAACTTCTCGACCGCTTCCTCCCGGGGGATGCACATAACGCATCGTCTTAATGTTATCGTGTCCGGCAACATACTGCAACGTAAAGGGATCGGTGTGCTCACCAGCCTCGGTCAGGAGGGCTGCTTTAGGATCATCCGGCTTGGCGAACACATAATCACACCGTGAGCGGGTAATCAACTGCTCAAGGATTTTTTTTCATTTCGCGATCGATCTTGAGTTTTCGCTTGCGCGCACGGCGCTCTAGACCTGCTTGATCGTCAGTTCTCCATAGACTGTTCCATGCTCTTTCGCCGAGCGATAGAAAGTGAGGCAATCCTTTCTGAGTTTCAAAATTTCATTACGGCAAACACCGTGTGTCGCGCCAATGTCGAGGCCTGACGGAGTGGATCAGCTGCGTTTAGAACCCCTCCGATAGTCGGCTGAACACATAGTCCACGTCGCGCTCCGCCCGCTCGTCCTTTATGTACTGCTCGACTATGTACTGCTCGACGACAGGCACTTATCAATCAGCTTCAGTTTGCGTTACGCATATCGCAGCCCTTACCTCAGGGTTGCTGAGTAGCGATTGACAGTGGTCTTTGAAACTGCCGTTCCTTTTCCATTCGGTTGTCGTCCAGCGTGCTTGCGGGCCCATGTCTTAAACCTTCTATGTAGGACTCATCAAAGTCTGAGAGGCGAAGATCGGTCCACGGACCGTAGGAAAGAAGCTCACTGTAGCTTTCACGATAAAAGTAACGAATCGTCGTTTCAGTAGATGCGAATACCCCTATCTATGTCGTCACGGATCGTGGCATAAAACAGACGTCGACTCGCGCAGACCACGGTCGAGCCTCCACAACGGAGAGTCTCCACCCTCTGCGACAGATAATCCAGCTTCAGCGCGAATTGAATCAGATTGGGGATGCGAATCCGCACTAAGTTGTTAGTCGGTTGCTGATTTTCAGAGCGAACCGTAGGATCTTCTCGAGCTAGTTCCAAGAGGTGAATCTCGTGTTTTCCAGTCGAATAGCCAATGCAGGTAAGCTGTCTGCGATTTGCCTGGGTTTTCTTCTCGCATCTTCTTTCTGTTCTGCGCGCGACTCACCCTCAAAAGGCACGGCCGCGTTTATCTTCGACGGCAACCGGATGTATGTGGAATTGAGCTTCGTCCGTCAAGACCGCTCGGTGCATAGAGCTCTGGCTTTTGTCGACATGGGTGGTCCCTCCATGATCCTCACGGAGTCTCTCTTCAAGGAACTCCAGATTGATCACAACCGACCGCTGCTTTTCAGGCTTGGCGACCTGACCGTCGAGGTGCCCGATGCGGAAGTCATCAAGGAGAGTTCGGAATCTTACTCAATCGGGTCGGACCTCAAGGTAGAGGGAACTCTATCCGCAAGCATTCTGCAGAGATATCAGGTCGTGATCGATTATCAGAAGCGAATCCTTACCTTTGCCCAGCCGCAAACACTCAGGCCCCGCGGAACACCCGTGCCATTTCACATCAACAAGAACACCGGCCTTCTCTCTGTGGATGCTTCGATTGGGGGTGACACCTACTCTATTACCATCGACAGTGGCTCCGCCTATACCTGGTTCCGGCAGAGTGCTGCGAAAACCTGGCTTGTGTCGCATCCCGATTGGGAGCGTGGGGTCGGCGCGGTCGGCGCGAGCAATATGATGATGTCAGGGGACGACGCCGAAAGCTCGGGTATACTTCTGCGTATACCTCAAATCTCTTTAGGAACTCTCATCCTCAATGATGTTGGCGCCCTTGCGCCTGGATCCGTCAGAGGTTTCCCAGGGAATCTCGACCTATTTGACTGGTACTCGCAAAAAAATGTTGGCCCCGTAGTTGGATGGATCGGAGGCAATGTTCTGAAACGCTTTGAATTGATGATCGACTATCCTGATCACGTAATGTACTGGCAACAGCAGACCAGTCCCGACTCTCGCGATCTTAACCAGGTTGGACTCACTCTGCGATTTGAGCACGGTGAATATTTTGTAGCAGCAGTTGCTAAAAAGAATGGCCGGCCAACAGTCGACGGCGTTCTACCTGGCGATCGATTGATTCAGGTAGATGACCTGGAAACCAGGAATGCAACCTGGGGTGCGATCTACGATCGGATGCATGGTAATCCTGGCGAGACTCGGAGGTTGTTGTTAGAGCGCGATGGAAATCGGCTGACCGTCACAGTCAAAGTCACAGCTTTTTGACACCCTGAAGTTTGCTTCCGTGCCTGTGAGCCAACAACTCTCTTCCACTGTGTTTTTGCCCGCTTTGACGGAAAACTCACGCGCGAACTGGTACATCGAACGGGGGTACCTCAGTCTGCTTGCCTTCCACATCGTGCCCTGGCTCGCCGAGCGAAACGTAGAACATGGCAGTGGATTGGGCCGATGGCGCTGGGTGGTCGAGCGAACCTTCGCATGGCTCAATCAGTTCCGGCGACTGCGCGTGCGCTACGAAAAACGGGCGGACATTCACGAGGCATTCCTGTCCTTGGGGTGTGCTTTGATCTGCTGGCACTGCCTGCGAGCCGATCGGGTGGCGGGTTGAAGTTAGCATTGCCGGCAATGCATTGACGCCGTGCTGATCAGCAACTTTCGCTAGGTTAGACGAGTAGGTTCGAACACCTCCACTTCTTCAGGAAAACAGGTGTATAGTTCCGACTCTAGGGCAAGTTGGAACCCATGGTAGCCGGGTTTTGAAGTTGGGGCTGTCTGAGCTTCTAGCGGGCCTCTTTTCTAAGCTGGGCTCTCCCCAAGCCTCCTGACCAGGAGGGTGTCATGAGTAAGCTGGTGCTCAGCAGCGCCTGCATTCTGGTGCTGATCGCTCTTATCCTGCCCGTTTCATCCCAGGTACAGAACGGCGAATTCACCGGCCAGATTACCGATCCTTCTGGCGCCGTCGTAAACCAGGCGCGGGTGCTGATCCGCAACCTGGGAACTGGCTACACACTGGAGGCTCGCAGCAACGAGGTCGGGATCTATGCAGCCAAAGAGCTGACGGTCGGGCACTACAAACTGACGGTGGAAGCTGCGGGATTCAAGACCGCCATTGCTAGCAGCTTGGACTTGAATGCGGGAACGATCGTACGGGCGGATTTCAAGCTGCAGATCGGGGAGCGACAGGAAACTGTAGAGGTGACTGATGCCGCCGTTCCTGATCAATAGCGAGAACTCCCGCCTGGCCCAGACCGTGGATTCCACGCAGATCGCCAATCTTCCGCTGAACGGACGCAATGTCTATGACCTGATCCAGTACTCGCCGGGTGCGACCAACATGCGGGGCACGATGTTCGAGAATGGCGCGAACACCGTGGTCAACGGAGTGCGGGAAAACTTCAACGGCTTCGTGATCAATGGGGTTTCCAATAAGGGGTTAAGCGGAGGACCGGTTAACCAGCCGATTCAAGACACGGTGCAGGAGTTTCAACTGCTGACCCTGAACAACTCGGCCGAGTTCGGCAACAGTGCGGGAGCGATCACCAATCTGGTGACCAAGTCGGGGACCAATGATCTCCACGGGAACGCCTGGGAATATTTTCGCAACGATGCGCTCGATGCCAATCCGTTTTTCGCCAACCATTTTGCTGACCCTGCGCAGCGCCAGAAGACACCATTGCACCTGAACCAGTTTGGGGGAACGCTGGGTGGTCCTATTCGCAAAAACAAGCTGTTCTTTTTTGCCGCGTATCAAGGGGACCGGTTTATCATCTCCAACCCGGGACAGGTACTGGCGGAGTCCTCAGAGTTTCGGCAAGCGGTGATCTCGACCTTTCCCAATTCCATTTCCAGCCTGTTGTATTCCAACTTCGCTCCCTCCAACTCGGGTAGCACGGCTTATACGCTGCGCGATTACGTCAACGGAGGCCAGTTCTCGGGTTCCGGTTTCGCTAACTTCGGTGACTACCTGTGCCCTAACACCGATATTGGGGATTACCAGCGCGATGTCCAACAAGTTTGCTGCCTTGTTTGGCGTGGAGCAGGCGCGATATCGATTACATGAACCAGCCGGCCAATTGCCCGAGCGGTTCACCTTACTCCACGCCGGTGACAGGGGCATTTGCGCGTGACCTTCCATTTCTTGTGAACGTGTTGAACGTCAGCAAGTCACAGGTAGCCGAAAACCTGTTCAACGGGAATGAGGCGTCCATCCGGCTGGACTACAACCTGAGCAGCAACGATCGACTCTTTGGTCAGTTCAACTGGTCCAAGGCTGCCGATCAGTTTTGCGGGTGGCAATGCGACGCAACTTCGCGGTTTCTACACGCCCTTCGATCGACCACCACCCCCAACTTCCAGTTCAGCTACATTCATACTTTCACTCCCACGCTGCTGAATGAGTTCCGGGCAGGCTACGCAGGAAACGACCTCTCGTTGCAGGCTGGCCTTCCTGGTGTGCCAGACGTTGAATTCGATGACGTGACCGTTGGCTTCGGTTCTTACAACGGGTACCCACAGTTCTTTCACGAAAACATCTACAACTACGTGGACGTGATCTCCTTGAGCCACGGCAAACACAGTCTGAAGGGAGGGGTGGAGATTCGGCGGAACATCGAGAACAGTAATTGGGACGTGGGGCGACCGTCCTACGGCTTCTTCGACCCGCTGTTCTTCGCCATTGATCAACCCTACGACGAGGGCGGCCGGGGTCGATCCCGGCTTTGTGAGCGGTCAGCCCGCGCAGATGGCAACCAACATCCGGCACTGGCGCAACTGGGAGTACGGATTCTTTTTCCAGGACGATTGGAAGGTTTCCAGGCGTCTCACGCTTAACCTGGGGCTGCGCTACGATCTGTACACCCGCCACACCGAGCTGAACAATCTGGCGACGACCTTCCTGAAGGGACCGGGACAGCACCTGATCGATAACATCACGACGGGTGCTGGGCAGATTCAAAGCGCCAATGCTCCGTGTCCGGACGACCAGCGGGGCATTCTTGCCGGCGAGTGCGGGCCGGGAGGTTTTGCGCCATCCAAAACCTTGGGGCAGGGAGATCACAATGACTTCGGTCCCCGCGCTGGGCTTTGCCTGGGATGTGCTGGGCGACGGCAAGACTTCGTTGCGCGGGGGCTTCGGCGTCTCCTATGAGGGCACCCTGTATAACCCGCTTTCCAACACCCGCTGGAACCCGCCCTACTTTTCGCTGGATGAGGCAACCAACACGCTGGGCGGTGGAAGCAGCAACATCGTGTACGGTCCGGTGGGAGGAGGCACTCCCACATTCCTTGGACCGGCTCCCCCGGGTCAGCACGCCGGGGTGGGAGTCCAGGCGACGGGGAACATTTCTGGCTGGGACCCCTCCAATCCCCATCTCGCAGCACTGACCTCCATTGTTTTTCCGGAGGGTATTCGAGATCCTTATGTGGAGAACTGGTTTTTGGGGGTGCAGCGGGAGATCCGGCCCAGGCTCTCGGTGGAAGTCAACTACGTGGGTACAGCCGGTCACAAGCTGTTGCGCGCCGAGAGCGTCAACCGGGTTCCGGGCGGGGCCTTACCGGAGGGAGTCTGCGTAAACGATACCTTCGGCCGACGGCTGTGCAGCCAGATCAACGACAACAACCCCAATGGAGTGTTGAATCCCAACTACGCCAACCTGCGGGTGTGGGAGAATGTCGCGAACTCCAGCTACAACGGCCTGCAAGTCTCGCTGAAACAGCAAATGAGCCACGGCCTGCAGTTCGGCGGCAACTACACCTGGAGCCACTCCATCGATTCTGGATCCAGTTGGCACCACAGCATCTCCAGCGCCAATGGTTTTGGTGGGGGTGACGGTTATACGACCGACCAGACGTTGCCCCAACTCGACCGTGGCAACTCCACTTATGACATTCGCCACCGGCTGACTTTTAATTTTGTCTGGGAGATGCCGTTCCTGCGGGACCGGCACGACTTCGTGGGCACAATGCTCGCGGGTTGGCAGCTGAATGGAATTTTCTCGCTCCAGACGGGGGCCCACTGGTTCCCTTACCGGGGAGGAGCAGGCGCGCTAGGCAGCAAGTTGCAGCCCGACACGGGGTTTCCAGACGCATGCGACGCGGCCACGTTCGACCCAGCACACTGCGTGAACGTCCGGGTCGGATTACAACCTCGACGGAGTCGCCAATGACCGTCCCAATGCGATCGCGAACCACGTGGATGCAACTCACGAGCAGTGGGCCGACGGCTTCAACCTTCCTGACAATTTCTTCTCCCCACCTTGCCTGGGCTGTGTCGGCAACCTGGGCCGCAATACCTTTGTGGGGCCGGGATACTTGAACCTGGATACATCGCTGTTCAAGAACTTCCGACTCTCCGACCGCTTCCAGCTACAGTTCCGCGCCGAGGCATTCAACATTCTCAACCACACCAACTTCCAATTAGGGGTGGGGAACGTCGGACCCAGCGGCAATAATCGTTTGAATAGCCCGGAATTCGGAAAGGCTGGGGGCACTTTCAGCCCACGCAATCTCCAGTTCGGCCTGAAGCTGAGCTTTTGAACGATCCGAAGCGCCCATGACTCTCACTGTCGGAACCCGGCTGAGCCTGTATGAAATCCAGCAGCCTTGGGCGCCCGCAGTTCGGATTAAAGTTGAGCATCTAATCTACTCAACCCAGCTGGCATTTGCTGCCAGGCAATGCGATGGATCTTGGCTCATTTGACTGGACCCAAATAACGGTCGAGCCAGGCCAGAGTCTCTTTGATGAGTTCATTTCTCGGCGGGAGGTGGTCGGTTTCATACAATTTCAGTTGTTTGTCCCGGGCGGGCGTTCCCAAGAGGTCATACAGCGGCTGAATGGTTTTCTCCGGACGACCATCGAACTTCCCGTTTAGCATCAGGGTCGGTATTTTCACCCGGGTTACGTAATTGATTGGACTCACTTCGGGACGAGGGGTATGTGACATGCTAGCTCCTGCTAAAACAATGGCCTTGAGACGTGGCTCCACCGCCGGAAGTATGGCTCCGAAGCCCCCTCCCCAGCTGATTCCGTAAAATGCAAACTTTTTGCCGTCGATATCCTGCCGTGTCTCCAGATAGTCGACGCATCTTCGGAAATCCTTGATCTGCTGAATCATCAATTCCGCGGACTGGTGAGACTGTCCCCAGTCTTCGACGACGGCAGTCAGGCTGTCGTTTCCGCGTTCGAAGGTCCCCTTATAAAGGGGAAAGAGAACCGCACGGCCAGTCTTGATGATGAAGGAAAGGAAACCCGAATACTGGGTTTCAAGGTCCTGGCTCGATCTGCGGTAGCGCGCCGCGCCGCCGGGAAAAAAAATGACAGTTTGGTACGGGGGAGGCGTGTTCCGGGGAAGAAACAGGTAGGAGATGACCCGCTCGCCGCCATAAGCGGCTTCGAAGGTTACCTTCTCCTGAATCCAGCCTTCAGAGTTTTCCCTCCTCCACTCGACGCGGGGCTGAAGGTCAGTCTTGTCATAGGAGAATTGCTCCCGGTACGCCTGAAAGACCGAATCCGCCACCGGCCTTTGCTTATATAAGTCTGGGAATTCGTCTTCGGAAAGGCCTTCTTCCTGGAATGCCTTGTTCGGTATCTTCTCCGGAGAGGGATAAACAGCACATCGAAACCCGTTCTTGGGTGACCGGTCGATGGGAGGAGCCTGGCTTACACTGTTGAACATGTAACTGGGATCGCCCCAGGCGCCGCCCCGCAGCAATCTTCCCTTCGGGGTCTTGTTCCAGCACCACTCCCTTACGTTCCCCGCCATGTCAAAGGCACCGTAGGACGTAATGCTCGGGAGGCTCCCCACAGCGACCGGTCCCTTGCCACTGAAATTGCTGAAGGGAGCAATATTTTCGAGCCCACCCCACCTAAGCATTGGGCTATATTCACCCCGCGCCATATCCCAGTGAACTCCGGTGGGCAGGCTCTTTCCGACAAACTCCGCATAGGCGGCCGCTTCATACCAACTGATACCTGATACGGGAAAATCGCCCTGTTGCTCTGGATAGTTCCCGGCCTGCCAGGTGGCCGGGCCAGGCCTTCCGGTCTGATCAATAAACCTGGCCATGGCTTTCTCCCAGGTCAGCGCTTTGCTGTCATCGAGAAACTGGTGCTTCCAGTATTTCTTGTCTCTATACCCGCCGCTGTCGATAAATTTTTTGTATTGTTCGTTCGCGACTTCATACTTGTCTATAAAAAAGTCACTCACTTCCCCGATATCTGTTTTCGCTCCTGGCACCCGCACCATGTCCGGCGAGACGCTCCCCTTCTTGTGCAGCACTTTGACAATGTTGTAAGGAATTAGCGGATTTCTTGCGGAAATAGCGAAATCATAAGTGGAAGAAGCTGCCAGCACGGTCTCGTACCCCTCCTTTTCCATCTTCCATCGGAAGATGCCAATCGGCACTCTGATGTTTTCAAGGGGTGAGATACCGAGGTATTTCCATTCACCGTCTGGATCCTTGTACTCCTTGAAATAGATCCTGGAGCCTGGAGGCTCGGTCGTGATGTTGATGCGCAAAGAGCATTTTGAAAAGAGTTCGGTCAGTGTGGGGTCATGCGGGATGAATGCTTCCGCCTGTACCGCAAGCTTATAGGCATTATTCAAATCATCGTTTTCAGCGATAAGTCGCGCAATCTCGGGCAGAGTCTTTTCCCTCGCCCAGCGGATGTTGGCCTGGCGGCGCAGAAACCAGTAGCAGAGGAGGCTGACAACAAGAAGCAAGACCAAAGCCGGAATGGCGATCCGGGGAGTTCGGGCTCGTTCGAGAATTATTCCGAGATTGAACGGCCTGGTTTCAGCACTTCGCAGAGCGTCCCGATATTTCTTAAGATCTTCTAGCATCGCCTCCGCGGACGAGTAGCGAGATTCCGGCCTCTTCTCCAGTGCGCGGTGGACGATCCGTTCCAACTCCGGCGGGACTTCCGGTTTCACAGACTTAAGCCGTTGTGGCTTCTCATAAATGATGGAGTGGAGCAGGGAAATGTCGTGCTCCGCTTTGAATGGCAATTTGCCGGTCAACATCTCATACAGGACTACACCCAGCGACCACAGGTCGGTACGATGGTCAACCTCTTTCCCCTGGGCCTGTTCCGGGGACATATAGGCCACCGTGCCCAGAGTACTTCCAGTTCTGGTCAGGTGCGTCTTACCCGCCAGCTTCGCCAGTCCGAAGTCGACGATTTTGACCATGCCATCCTCGGTGATCAAAAGGTTGGCAGGTTTGATGTCCCGGTGAACTATCCCCTTCCGGTGAGCTTTCTCCAGCCCACGGGCCACCTGAATTGTCGTGTCGATCGCGTCTTTGACTGCGACAGGTCCTCGCTGGATCTTATTCCTGAGGGATTCCCCGCCGTAGAAAGCCATGACAATGTACATCTCCCCGGCTTCCGTCTGGTCGAATTCGTGGACAGTACAGATGTTGGGATGATCCAGCTCGGAGATAGCTTGCGCCTCGTGGATGAAGCGTTCACGAGACTCTTCCCCTAGCGTTGATGGCGAAGTGAGAAACTTGAGGGCGACCGTTCTCTCCAGTCGGGTGTCCTGCGCCTTGTAGACGACACCCATACCGCCCCGGCCAACTTCTCCGATGATTCGGTACCTCCCGTTGACCGTCGCTCTGGGCGTCGACTGTCCAGGAGAAGTCGAGAGACTCACGGTGGGAGCGGGGGAGCCTCCGACATCTGCATCCGCCGTCATGGCGCACAATTCGCAGAACTGGGAACCCGAGGGAAGATCAGAATGACATCGCGGGCATTTGGCTGACATGATGACACCCCAACTCCTGAGTCCTAGCGGACCTCGCCTTGTTCAGGTCTCGGATCAGGAGGGCGTCACCCTTGTCCGAGACTGTCTGGGGGATATTGACAGATCTGGGACCTGAACTGCAACAGCAGAGGCGAGGTCGGAGGGTTTTGTTACAGGCTCTAAAGGCAACATCCTCATCAATGCCAACCTCGAATCTTCACCCGCGCAGATTGGTGGCAGCGTCGAACGTCTCGGCTTTCGATGGACAGATATAAAAATCCTCCTCCGCAGCCAGGCACACTACGATCACGCCGCCGGCGCGGCGGAGGTCCTCCAGGAAACCCATGCCCAATACATGGTCATGGACGGCGACGTCGACGTCATCAAGACCGGTGGAGCGACCGACTTCGATCCCACCCTTGCGCGCTTTCCTCCGGCACGCGTGGACCGTACGTTGCGCGACAACGACACCATTACCCTGGGCGGCACTACCATCACCGCTCACAAGACAGCTGGACATACCCGAGGCCGCACCGCGTGGACGATGCAGACCCATGAAGGCGGCCGTACCCTCGACGTGGTCATCGTCGGTGGATGGGGGCTCAATCCTGGTGTGCCACTCGTCCCCAACCATGGAAGACCCGCCGCTTACCCGGGCATTACGGCTGATTTCGATCACACCTTCGCCACCCCGAAGGCCCTGCCTTGCGATATTTTTCTCGGCGCACATGGAAGTTACTTCAACATGCTCTCCAAACTCGATCGCCTGCCCAGTACGGGTCCTTTCGTGTGGATCGACCCTGATGGCTATCGCAAGGCTGTAGTCGAGCACGAGGCCACATATCGCAAAGAACTTAGGATGCAGGAGTCAAGTAACTGATTACGGGAGGCCCGTATGCGGTCGCTGCAAAGGGGGGAAGATTACTTGCACGACAGCACATCGTGGCATGGCCGAATCCCAACTCTCACAGGACCCGCGACGAACCATCGCAGCCGGACGCTCGCGTTTCCCGTGGACCAATGGTCAACATTGCCAAACCTTTCCGGCTAAAGCGAAATGCCGCTAGGTCAAAACCCGAGAGCGTCAGTGAACCGGTCCTGCCAAAACAAATGCCTTCACTCGGACACACGTCGTTAGAGACGGGATGACAGTTATTTGTTCCGATGTCAGGTTTCCGGCGCTGGGTGTCTATTTTGCTTTGTTATTTGACGTGGCTACGATGCCGGAGCCTTCGCGGATGGTCAGGATCTGGTTGGCTTTTACCTGGGTAAAGCGTTCGAGTTTTTGTGTAGTGGGCCATTTGACTTCGATGACGTCGGCCAACTGGGAATCGCCTAGGCCAAAGTGGAGGCGGAAGTCAGATTGCGACATGACGCTGGAGCCGCTATGGACTTCGTTCATTTGAGTGTGTTTGGCGGTCGTCACACGGACTCGGGCTCCAATGGCGGTGCGATTGCACTGGGTGCCGATCAATTTAATTTTGATCCAATTCCGTGAGTTGCCGCCATCGTTGCGAAGCAGCGAGGGTGGATCGCTGAGATTCAGAATCAATACGTCGATGTCGCCGTCGTTGTCGTAATCCCCGAAGGCGGCTCCGCGGCTGGAGAATTTCTCGCCAATCCCTGGGCCCATCGAGGCTGAAACATCTTTGAATTTTCCATCGCCCATGTTCCGGTAAACGAGTCGAGGGTTCTTAAAAGCCTGTCCAATATTATGCTGGTCAATTTCCGGGTAGACGTGTCCGTTAACCTGAATAATGTCAGGCCAGCCGTCGTTGTCGTAATCGACAAATTCGCAGCCCCAGGCAACGTATCGATTGTTAATTCCGATTCCTGAAGAAAACGTAACGTCGGTAAAAGTGCCATCACCGTTGTTGTGATAGAGGTTGCAAGTGTCGTCTGCGAAGTTGGTTTTAAAAATATCAAACCAACCGTCGCAGTCGTAATCTCCCACCCCCACGCCCATTCCGGATTGCTCATGCCCATTTTCGCTGTAAGCGCATCCAGCCAACACGGCGATATCGGTAAAAGTTCCGTCGTGATTGTTGTGGAGCAACATGCTGGGCTCGGAATCCACGGCCACATAAATGTCAGGCCAGCCATCGTTGTCGAAATCATACGAGACCGGGGTAATGGAGTAACGCGGACCGGGTTTCAGGATGCCAGACCTGGCTGAGACGTCGGTAAAAGTTCCGTCACCGTTGTTGTGATAGAGGCAATTGGTGTCGCCGGTGAGGCCGCGCGGCCCGCACATCACCGGAATGCCCTTCCATTGGCACACCGACGGGCCAGCAGGATCTGGAGTTTTTTGCGGATCGAGCTTTATGTAATGGCAGACGAAAAGATCGAGACGGCCGTCGCGGTCGTAGTCGAGCCAGGTGCAACCCGATCCCCAGCGAATTTCCTCATCATAGAGACCAGCTTGGCGGGTGACATCGGTGAATGTTCCGTTGCCGTTATTGTGAAACAGAATATTGTGCCCCCAGAAGCAACAGAACAGATCGTCATTGCCGTCGTTGTCATAGTCACCGACGCAAACCCCGGTCTGCCAGCCGGTTCGGGCCAATCCGGAATTCTCGGTTACGTCTGTGAATGTGCCGTCACGGTTGTTTTTGTACAAATGGGAGGAGGGAGCCTTTCCCGGCGGCCACTGGGCGCCGAGCTGGGTTCCGTTGGTGAGATAAATATCCAGCCATCCGTCGTTGTCATAATCGAAAAAGGCCAGGCCGCTGCCCTTGGCTTCGATGATGTAACTCTTGTGATCGGTAGCGCCCCAGACATTCGGTACGGTAAGGCCGGCTTGTTTAGCGACATCTACGAATACAACGGGAGATTTTTCAGAGGCCGCGGGAGAAGTCTGAAGCAGAGCCGCGGTTTTCCATCTCCAGAGGGGAGTATTGAGCGCGTCCAACAAGCTGCTGCCCAGAACTACGAGCGACGAGCCCAGGAAATGACGACGTGGGAGATTCATAGAAGGGCGGTCGTCGGCCGTGGGTTGTCGGTTGTCAGAAAAACCGCATTTGTTGATGACCGGCAGAAACTGGAAGTTGAATGGAAACACTCATTGAAGCTGGCATGCAAGGTCATGTTGGGATTTTACGATAGGAATAAAGGTGGCACGCAGGCTTCCTGCTCGATTCCATCGTCCTTCCATGGATGACCACAGGCGTCGCAGCTCCAATTAAACCACGAGTTCGGTGCAAAGTTTGCGGTCGAGTCCGAGCCTAGGCTCTGAAACACGATTTCGGACGAGTGACACTTCGGACAACGGGGAACGTAATCGGTTTCGACTGACGGCTCCGGCGGCATGGATCGAGAGATTGCCTGGAGAGCGCGCTGGCTATCTACGTACCTGGCCTTCACATCGACCCCGCCGTCAAATTCTCTTTGAACATATCCAGATTATCTACGTTGTCTGGGCCAGAAATGATGGAATGCGCGCATCGTCGAGTATGCTCTTGACTTGGCGCGCATCGGCTAGATCCCACACCTGACTGACAACAACCAGATCCAAATCGGACGGGTCGAAATCGTTGGTCGCAGCGTCGGCTTCGGTCGTGGGCGGGGCACTCCTAAGCTGAATGTGAAGACCTCGTCCCAGGATCTCGGATTGAAGAAACTGTTTGGCAATGTCGGTGAGGTCGTCGCCTTCTTCTGCGACTGCTTGGAGCTCATCATCACTCAGACGCGCATAGTGTTCTTGAAGCCGCCGCGCTTCTTCTATAGGGTCGAGACTATCCATGATTTGATCTATCTTGGCAGCACTTTGGGGAATGCGTGCGGGACGATTCCCGCACCTTCTTTGACCGCGATGATCCGATCGGCAGAGATATTCGTTAATTTGTCCACCTGGCCGCTCGGCCAGGTTATTTCCAACGAGTCGATTTTAGCCCGTCTTCCCAAGCCGAATAGAATGCGTGGATCGTTGGCCGACATGTAGCTCATGCCGCCTTTTGACTGTTCGACCCGCACGAACTCGCCGGAAGTCAGCTTCAGCGAAGCGCCGATGCCATCTCGATTTGAACGCGTTCCGACCAATAGAACCTCCAGCCAGTGATTGGAGTTGCCGCCGTCATTACGCAAGAGCGAGGGAAGGTCGCCACGATTATTGATTGCGATGTCGGTGTCACCGTCATTGTCATAATCGGCGGTGGCGAGGCCGCGGCCGGGGATGGGGCGGAGGAAGTCTGGGCCCAACGACTCAGAAACCTTGGCGAATTGACCCTTGCCCAGGTTTCTCCACATGAGCAGCGGCTCCTTGTAGCTAACTTCGCTGTGGTAGAGCTGAACATTGTCGAGCATAGAGCTGTTCAGTTGAAGAATGTCGGTCCAGCCGTCATTGTCGTAGTCCAAAAACTTCATGGAGACGCCGCTGAGTAGAATCGCCTTGTTGCCCATACCCGAGCGGTAGGTGTCGTCATTGAAAGTACCATCGTGATTATTGCGGTAGAGGCGATTCAGTTCGTGATCAAGATGGGTGACGTAAATATCCTGCCATCCATCTCCATCAACGTCCGCAGCGTCAATGCCCATTCCAGCTTCGTAACGGCCGTCTTCGCTGGCAGCCAGGCCAGAAACGAAAGACACATCTTCAAATGTCCCGTTGTGCTTGTTGATAAAGAGAAAATTGGGCCAAGAGTCATTGGCGATGGCGATGTCGGTCCAACCGTCGTTGTTGAAGTCGGCAAGAACGACGCCCATACCTTTCGACTCGGGCTTGCCCACGCCTGAAGCCTCGCTTACGTCGCTGAAAGTGCCGTCGTGATTGTTATGGTAAAGCTTGGTTTTCTGTCCTTTGTAGTTGCCGGGATGACAATAAGAGCGGTAGCCGGGCCGGCGTTCGCCACACCAGACATTGTTTTTCGGAGACCACTCAATGTAATTGGTGACGAGCAAATCCAGGTACCCGTCTTTGTCGTAGTCGGCCCATCCCGCACTGGTTGACCATCCGCCCTCGTCGGCGACACCAGCCTTGGCGGTGACGTCGGTAAACGTGCCGTTGCCATTGTTGTGATAAAGGATGGCTGTCTTGTAACCGGTTACGTAGAGATCAGGGAACCCGTCATTATCAAAGTCACCAACTGCGACGCCCTGGCCGTAATGTCCGGCTCCGCCCACGCCGGCTTTCTCGGTTACATCGGTAAAAGTTCCGTCACCGTTGTTGCGGTAGAGAGCACAGCGTAAGGGCTGCGGAGGTTTGTAGACATCTGTGGCGGCAGATTGAACGAAGAAAAGATCCATCAAACCGTCTTGATCGTAGTCAAGCCATGCGACACCGGTACCCATGGTCTCGAGATAATATTTCTCTTCAGTGGCGGTAGCATCCTGAACAAAGGTTATGCCAGCGGCCCGGCGGACGTCAGTGTAATGGACGGGAATGTCGTCGCCGGATGGTTTGGGAATTTCGTTGGGAAAAGCCGACAGGTGGATAGCAATGGCGAGCACAAAACCAGAAGTGAGAATGAGTCCGCCAACGGCTCCAAGAATGAACCCCTTCGTCGCCTTTGGTGATTTGCCCATTCCCGGTGATCTTTTTTTGAGATTCCCTTTGCGATTCAAGATTCAGAGGGTGCGATCGGCGAGCGATAGTGCCAGTTGGAGCAGTTGCTGCCTGGCTGCTACCGACATCGGAGCATCGGCAGCGGCAGTCACGGCTGGCGCCCGTGACAAGACTTCCTCGATGCGATTCACGTCCAGACCGCCCGCATTGCTACCTTTGAAGCGATCAAGCACCTCGCGAGCCTTGGCGATTTGTCCAGTTTGGTAATAGAAAACGCCGAGAGTGGAATAACTGCCGGGCCATTCGGGCAAAAGATCGACTGCCCGTTCGAGACGCTCAGCAGCTTGTCCGGTTTTTCCCTCAAGGGCGGAGACAATCCCCAAGCCCCAAAGGATCTTTCCGGAGCCGGGGATTCGCGTGATTCCGCTCTGCAGTGTCTGCTCTGCCCCAGGGATGTCTTGGCTTCGAAGCTGAACCAAAGTGAGCGAGAGATAATACTGGTCATTATCCGGATTACGGCTGATCGCTTCGCGGAAAATCTCTTCGGCCTTGTCGGTATCGCCAAGATGGGCATGGATATCGCCGAGTAAGGCAAGAAAGGTGGCATCCTGCTGACCGGTGGTAGAAACTTTCATGGCGGCATCGAGAGCCTGATCATTAAGGCCTTTGCGAAAATAGGCGTCGGCAAGATCGAATTTTACGTCGTCGGAATCCGGGTTGACCTGCTGCGCGGTTTGGAAGTGTTGGATGGCGTCATCATATAAACGATACCGGGCAAGCAGGACTCCAACGCCGGTCTGAGTACGAAAATCGCGGGCACTGAGGCGATCAAGCTGCGCAATCGTGCGGCGAGCGTCGTCGAGTTTTCCCAACTTCAAATAAGTTTCGGCGAGGAGGTATAAATCCTGCGAGCTGTCAGGATGCTTTTTGATTTGTTCGAGGAGTTCGGTCTCGTCGAGTTGGGTACGAGCCTCGGTGCCCAGGCTGGAGCGGTTGTCCAAATACTCAAACAGGTGCTGATAAGGATGTCGTCCTGGCGACGAGGTTTGCGAAAGGGTTTGGAAGACGGCTAGATCGGCTTGGGCAGCGGTTGTCTGATGCAAACTCCTCTCCACCATGGCGAGCTTGTAGTATCCGGAAGCGGGATCGCGGCTGACTTTGACGTATCGCTTAAGTAAGACTTCGGCTTCCTGGAATTTCTGCTCGCCGATTCGGAGGTTCGCAAGTTCTAAAAGGGCCTCGGAGAAATTCGGGTTCGATTTCAAGGCCTGTTGAAAAAATTGCTCTGCCGTGGTCTGGTTTCCCTTTCGCTCTTCTATGTATCCCAGATTAAAGAGGCAGGATGCGTTGTGGGAATCGAGCTTGAGACCTTCCTGAAAATATTTCTTGGATTCGTCGAAGCGTCCCAGATGACGGTAGGAAAGTCCGAGGGAGGCGTAGGACGGGGCCGAAGGATTGAGGTCGACCAACCTCATGAATTCGTCAATCGCCTTCTCCACGCGGTCGGCCATGAAGTAACTCTCGCCGAGGGCAGCGTGGAGGTCGGCTCGCTTGGGAGCGAGTTTTATCCCAGACTCGAGTAGGGGGATCGCATCCTCAAAATAATTTTGGGACATGCTGACGCGGGCGAGGAGCAAGATAATATCGGGATCTTCGGGAGCCTGCTTGTGAGCGCGCGCCAGTAAGTCCAGCGTGTCGACGGGACGGTTCTGTGCGGAATATACCTGAGCCAGAAGCCCCAGGGTTGGGGCAGAATCTGGCTGTAGTTTGAGGGCGCGCTTCAGTGTGATTTCTGCTTTTGAGTAGTCAGCGGTTCGAAGGTAGGTTTGTCCGAGGTTGACCAGAATTTCGAATGTTTCGGGTTTCAGGGCGTTGGCCTTTTCTAATTCCCGGCGGGCCGGGATGTATTGCTTTGCGGAGGCCAGTAAGACACCGAGGGTGAAATGGGTCTGAACGTCATTCTGGCTTTGAAGCGAAAGATCCTTTGAGGCTTTCAGGCCTTCGGCGGTGCGTCCGACGAGCAGGTAGGCGCGGATCAGGTTTAATCGGGTTGCGGTATTCGAGGGATGGACACGCAGGAAACTAGAAATCGCCTGCGCGAATAGGTTTCTCGCCAGAAGGAGCAGACCCAGGTTGTAATTGCCGTCGCGGTTGGAGGGATCGAGGCGCAGTACGTTTCTGAATTGTTTTTCTGCGAGATCGAGACTCCCCTGTGCGACGTAGAGGTTGCCAAGATTGTTTAAGGTTGTGGTCGATTTGGGGGCAATCGTTAACGCATGCTGGAAAGCTTCTTGCGCATGGGAATAATCTTTTTCGCCGGTGTAGAGGATACCCAGCAAGTTATAACCCTCTACGCTCGAGGAATTCAGCGCCAGCTGTTCCTGAATTTTCTGTTTTGCTTCGTCTACAGAGCCCTGACGAAGCAGAGCTTCAGCCTGGGCAAAAGGGGACTGGCGTCTTCCGGCGACTGTATCGGTTCTCTGAATCCGGTGGGCAGTGGGAGGCGACTGTGATCTCACAGAGACGATGGTGGTAACGAGAGTCAGGGAGATAAGAAGGATCGCGATGAGCCGTGCGCGCCAGGTTCCGGCGTTCGGCGAATGCGGGAATGAGGCGCCAGCGACCATTTCCTTATTCAGATTCTATGCGATCTGCGCTGCATGATCGGCCAGGGGATAGCCGCTTAGCACCACAGTCGCACGAGGTCAATTTAGCATTTCAAGCGCCTGCTGAGCCACCTTGTGTTGCGGTTGCAAGTGCAGGAGATCCTGCAAGATTGCCCTGGCTTTTTCTTTGTCGTTCAAAATGACGTAGACGCGGGCCAGGTTGATGTACGCCTGATCGAAACCCGGAGCCACCCGGATGCAAGTGTTGAATTTGTCTTCTGCCGCGGAATAATTCTGTTCGCGCACGAAAAGTACGCCGAGATTGTTGAGTGCGTCGGGATAGTCGGGCCGTAAGACGGTTGCCCGTTGCAGGTACTGTGCTGCACGATCCAGTTGATCCTGCCGGGCGTAAAGCATTCCGAGGTTGTAGTTGACTTCAGCATTGTCCGGCTCGAGTTCAAGTGCACGATTCAAGAGTTTTTCGGCGTTCGCGAAATCGCCCTGCCGCCGGTAAAGATTTCCCAGGTTTGCGATCGCGACAGCATAGTTGGGCCTCAGACTGAGCGCTTGCTGAAAATTTCTGGCGGCTTCATCCGGGTGACCCTGCTGAGCATCGAGCATTCCAAGGTTGTTCCAGGCTTCCGGATAGTCTGGGCGCAGCTTCACTGTCCGCTCGAGATATTGGCGTGCCTCCGCGAGCGAGTTCCTTCGAAGATAAAGAGTTCCGAGGTTGTAATGCGCCTCGGGATCATCCGGCTTGCTCGCTATGACTTGTTTGAAGGAGGCCTCAGCCTGGTCGAGATAGCCATGTTGGAAGAATGCCACTCCATAGGTAAAGTCGTTGCGCTGAAACGTTTCCCGGTAGAGCCTTCCTTCCATGGGAAGAGCTTTGCGAATGCGATCGGTGGAGGTGCGAGGGGCTGACTTCAAATCTTGCAGCACCTGCTTCATGTCCACGGGCCCCTGATAGATCTTGACGATCATGCCATCCGTGTCGATGAGGAACGACGTAGGGAATGCAAGATCACGACGGCGGTCGAACAAGTAACGATAAACAATGTTGTACATGCCGGCGACGTCTGGCGTGGAGATCAGCAAGGGGAAAGGAATCTTCTCTTTCGAAACTAACGATTGCAGTGCGTCGGAACCGCATGAACTCTCATTACTAACTCCGTCGTCGACCTTGATGATGGCGAGGTGGAGGCCGGCGGAGATAAGGCTCGATTGGCGTTGCTGAAGGAGACGAACCTGTTCGACACAAACGGGAGAATCTGAAGTCGAAAAGTTTAAAAACAAAAAGTTGCCCCGAAAAGATTGGAGATCCCAGGATTTGCCTGAGGCATCCGGCAATGAGAAATCAGGTGCGCGCAGGGGATCGATCAGCCAGGTCTCGATCAACAAAGGCAAGGGATCGAGCCTGGGAGGCTCGCCGGCGTGCGCATAGGAGCGAGGTTCAGCGACAAACGGCTTGACGACGAAATTCTGGGAGCCTTCTTCAATTTCAATGCGTTGGTTGACCGGCAAATGAGCGAACGTCTGGGTCCGACCGCTTGGCCAGTAGACGGTGGCGTGAATAGAAGTTGTGTCTTTGCCAACTCCGAAGAAGAGATCTTTGGAATGCTGTGCCAGAAATCCGGACCCGGCTTGAAGATATTTGGTTTGCCGCAAGGATTGTGAATTAGCGGCCGAGGGTTCAACCGTCACACCAGCCCCAATCGCATCACGGTTACTTTTTGTCCCGCGGAGGCGAAAGGCAACGGAGTGGCCCAGGTCTGTCATTGCGTTTCGCAATACGCGGAGTTGCGGAGCGTTCCGGTTCTTCAGGATGACTTCCAACCGCCCATCGTGGTCAAGATCGGCTAAGGCAAAGGCGCGGCTGTCGTCTGGAAAATCGAGGCCGGCTGTGCCTGACACTTCGGAGAAACTGCCATCGTGGTTGTTCGCGTAAAGAATATTTCTTTCATGGCCGCTCCAGGAAAAGTCTGAGCGGATGAGTTCGTTAATGGCATTCCAACCGCGCTCGTAGTTCACCGCCGGAGTCGTATTCTGTGGCGACTCGCCCACCACCTGACGCCAGAAAAAACTGGAGAGGTCGCGAGAGTCAGTTCCCGAAACATATCCGTTGGCGATATACAGGTCGGAGTACCCGTCATGGTCGAAGTCCCATGCGTCGGAGGACCAAGCCCATCGGCCCATTTCAACTCCCGCCTGCGGGCCTATGTTTCCGAATTTCCCGTTGCCGAGATTACGATAAAGAGAATTTCCCCGCGCATGGTGCCGGTACAGGTTGCGAATCTCTTGCGGAGCTTTGGCTTGAAAAATATTTTGTTCGGAAATTCTGATACCAGCCGCAGACCACATGTTGCCGACATAGATATCCTGATTGCCATCATTGTCAAAATCGAACCAGGTGGCGCTCATTCCTGCACCGGGATCTTCGACCCCGGCCTCGGTCGCGGCAGACGAGAAAGTTCCGTCGCCGCGGCTGCGATAAAAATTGCTCCGGCCGAAATCGTTGGCTACGTAAAGATCGGGGGAGCCCAGGGACGAGGAGTGGCCCCACGCACTGGAAAAACTGTAGCGATCATTGTCTACATTGAGGCCTGCTGCCTGAGTCCGATCTTCAAAGGATGCATTGCCCTGATTGTGAAACAGGAAATTTGGCGGACCATTGCGGGCATCAAAATAAGGAACTGGATAATGGTACTGATCCAGACCAAGGTAGTAGCTGTAAAGACAAAAATAAATATCGAGAAAGCCATCCTGGTCGTAGTCAGCAATGGCAGCGTGGGTAAACGTTCCCTGCGGTGGGTGGGCGAACTTAAATGCATCGTGTTTAGGAAGAAACTGTCCTTTGCCCTGATTCAGAAACAGCAGCGGGCCGCTGGCGCAGACGACCAACAGATCCTGCGAACCCTTGTTTTCAAAATCGGCGAACAAAGCGCAAGCCGTATTGTCTAAAACGTCGACTCCCGACAGCGCACTCACATCCTCGAAGGTTCCGTCTCCGCGATTGCGATAGAGGCGGTTAGGGAGGCCGGATGGCTGGCAGATATACAAATCATCGAAGCCGTCATTGTCGATATCTCCGACTGCAAGACCGTTATTGCCGTACACGTCGATCCCACAGGCTCCGTCAATGACAGTTCGCCAGTGGTCCGCGCCCCGGAGCATTTGAGTCTTGTAAGAATCAATCGAACCCAAAGCTTGCGACGTAACGTCAATGAAGATAGGCTCGCGCGAGCGGCTGAGGACTTCCTCGGTTGCCTCCCATCTAATCGCTCGCCAGGCAGCCGACTCATCGCGTACCCATCTGGTGCGCCAATGGCCGATGCGCTCTTCGAGTCCGGAGTTCCTAAGGGCACCGACGAAGTCATAACGAATCTCGATATTGATCGAAAGAGGGGAATGCGCGGTTTGTTCGACTCCGACGATTTCGAATTCGGCGGTCCTTACTTCCGCCATTCCTCCCAGGTACTTCTCGAAATCCAGGAGAAATGGTTCTCTTCCGGGGACGATCGTGCTGGCGAAGCGTCTGCAAAGGACCTCAATACCGTTGCCCGAACGACGTTTCGCTTCCTGAGCCGGTAAAAGTGAAGTGGCTTCAAACGAGGGGTGCAGAAGATTTGCGATGACTTGGGGAACGAATGGCGCGCGTTTGAGGGCGCGGCTCAGGTCGTCGAGCAGAGGTTTGATTTCCGCGACGTATTTTTCCGTGATGAACTCGTCGGACCCGGGGACTATGAGCCGAAGCACGTCTTCCAGGGGAGACCTCGCGGGATAGTGCGGGCTAAAACGAGAATCGTGCAGGGGAAAAGCGGCGTGCGGATTCACAGCGGGTGCGGCGAAAAGGGAATGGTACGGAGACCGGAATAGTGGTGCGGGAATGAAAAGGGCGGGCACCCAGCGCATTCCTTTCAGGAAAGTTCGACGTGAAAGCATTGGGGATAAGGACGATGGGTCGTAGGTTTGGGGTGCGCGGAAGCGCCGCGGTGGAGCGCACCCAACGAGGCGAATGTTAGCACCGGGGATGAGGTTGGGCCAAATCTCGAGGAAGGGAGGCTTCGGAGTCGAGCGAGGAAAGGAGGGAAAACAAGGAGCGGAGCTACTAGTACAAATGAATTAGTTTGTTCTTGACAAGTTTGGAGAACCTGGAATAACGTTGTGCGGGTCTGAATGTACACGTTTACATTCACAGCAGAAAACGCATACTGAGCCGTGAAGCTTGGAGGAAGTCATGAAACGAAACAACGTTTCGCCCTGGGTCCTGCGAACATCGCTGGCGATTGCCGCCAGCATCATGTTGTTGAGCTCCGTCCCACTCCATGCCCAAGTTGACACCGGGACGGTCGTCGGAACGGTCACGGACGCTTCAGGGGCTGTGATTGGCGCTGCCACGGTCACGTTGACGAATGAAGGTACGAACGCCAGTCTCTCGACAACAGTCGGATCAGACGGCGGGTACACCTTCACGCCGGTTCGGATTGGAAGTTACAAAATCACGGCGACTGCTCAGGGCTTCCAGACTACGGAGCAACACAACATTGTGGTTAACGTTGGCGCATCAGTCCTGATTAATTTCACGCTCAAACCAGGCCAGGTAACGGAGACGGTTGAGGTGACTACGACCACTCCAGTGCTCGCTACCCAGGATGCCTCCGTAGGTCAAGTAATCAACTCGCGCAACGTTAACAATCTTCCGCTGAATGGCAGGAATTTTACTTTTTTGGCGCAGTTGGCCGCGGGGGTGAATTCACCGCAAGCGGACACGCGGGGCAACGCGGCTAGCGGAGCCTTTTCGGCCAATGGTTCGCGTCCATCGCAGAACAATTACTTGCTTGATGGAATCGACAACAACTCCGACACCGTGGACTTTCTTAACGGGACGAACTTCGTGGTGCTTCCTCCAGTGGACGCAATTCAAGAGTTTAAGGTGCAAACCACGGACTTCAGCGCCGAGTATGGCCGTTCTGGAGCCGCAGTTCTGAATGCCACTATCAAATCGGGTACTAACAGTTTTCACGGTGCGGGATGGGAATTCTTTCGCAACGATAAGCTGGATGCCGCCGACTATTTTGAGCGCGTAGGTGACACCACGAAAAAAGGCGAACTACGTCTCAACCAATTCGGGGTGGCAATCGGCGGGCCGGTGATCAAAGATAAGATCTTTTTCTTTGGGGACTATGAAGGACTGCGCCGCCGACAGGGATCGCCGCATACCGGAGGCGTGCCCACGGCCACGGAGCGAAACTCAGGTTTCACCGATCTGCAAGAGTTGATCACGGACCAATCGGGCACGCAAACCGATCTTCTTGGTCGAACGATGCCTACTGGAACGATCCTGGATCCCGCCACTACGCGAGCCGTGCCTGGAGGATTTGTCCGGGATCCTTTTGGTACGTGCCCCGCTAGCACGGTCACATTCACGATGGCGGCTTGCAATCTAAACATTCTTCCGGCAGGTCGGTTGGACCCGAACGCTATCAAGTTATTGAACCTTTATCCATCGCCCACAAATGGGGCGCTAGTTTCTAACTTCACCGCCTCGCCGGCGATCAGTGAAAATCGGAATGCTTTCGACAGCCGATTGGACCTGAACCTGAGTGATAAGAATCAATTGTTTTACCGCTTCAGCTATGTGGACGATCCGCAGTTTATTCCTGGAATTTTCGGCGGCGTAGCCGATGGAGGTGGTTTCCAAGAGGGAGATCAGACCGCCCTGGCGCAGCAGAGCGCCCTGGCTTGGACGCATGTGTTTTCTCCAAGTATGGTTAATGTTGCTCGCGCCGGACTGAATTATCTGCACACGACGAGGGTCTCGCCTTCCGCCAATGACCTCAGCGATATTCCGGGTCAGTTTGGCATCCAGGGAATTCCCCAGCAGCACGAAAATGGTGGCCTTCCGGCCTTCGCAATCCAAGGCCTACAGACTCTGGGGAGTAACGCATTTCTGCCCTCGGATGAGGTTAGCTCTACATTCCAGGTTACCGACGATTTCACGAAAATTTATGGCAAGCATACTTTCAAGATGGGTTTCGAGTTTCAACACGTAAAGTTCTCGACCCTGCAACCACCCTGGTCGCGAGGAGAGTTTGACTTTGACGGCACGTTTACGAATATCCCGGGTGCTAGCCCGGGGACAGAGAATACCGGTCTGGCGCAATTGCTATTGACTCCGACTGGCGTCGACCGTGGGAGGCGTCGATTATGTGGGTGGCCCGGGTCTTCAAGGAGGTCGCAATGCCGTTGACATCTCCAATATCTCGCTGACCGACAACGGGAAGAACTATTATGGTGCCTATATTAACGACGACTGGAAATTGACACCCAAGCTCACGGTCAATCTGGGCTTGAGGTGGGATTTTTTCGGGCTCGTTTTCGAGCACCATGCGAACCAGGCCAACTTCGTGCCGAGTGGACCTCCTCTCGGTGGCCCGGTATACCTGATTCCACCGGGCCCGAATGCTAACAACCTTTCCTCTGGCTGTCCCACGTGCTTCACGGATTTGGCGGCTAAAGATGGCATCAAGATAGATGTCACCAATGCTTACGGCAAGGGGCTAGGGGAGTCGCAGAACTACAATTTTGCGCCGCGGGTGGGCTTCGCCTATCAAGTCACGCCTAAGCTTGTGGCTCGAGGCGGCTTTGGTCTTTTCTATAACGGCTTCGAAAACCGTGGATTTTCACCGAACCTCGGCGAAAACTACCCCTTCCAGTTCAATTTCCAGTTCAAAACGCAGGACGACAATCATCCTATCGTTTACAACGGATGCACTGCGCCAGGGGCTGGTCCTATCGGCAATGCCACGCTTGAAACGGGGTTTGCATGCACGCCACTCGATCCCCTTTTGGTCAATGCATCGGGGTTGGGATTGCGGGGAATTCAATTTGATTACCAAACTCCGTACTCGATGAGCGGCAACTTTACTATTCAGTATGAACTAACGCCTACGATGTCGTTCCAAGCAGGATACGTAACCTCGCTGGGGCGTCATCTGGAGGTATTTCCAAACTCCAACAATGTCACTCAGATCCTACCCGCCGGGGCTCCGCAAGTAATTCCATTCCCTGACTTCGGACAAGGATCAAGTTATGCCATTACGGAGGGAAGCAGCCACTACCACAGTCTTCAGGTCAAGGTGGAAAAGTCGTTTTCTCGTGGGCTGAATTTCCTGGGAACCTACACTTGGTCCCAGGCACGGTCGGATGCAATCGACTTACTTAATAACACCAGAAATAACCAGGGCTACCGTGCCCCCGATGTTCCAGGCTTCGGAATTCAGGGTGACATGGGACTGGCGGACTTCGACATCCGGCACGTCTTCCATCTCAGCGGCGGCTATGAACTGCCTTTCGGTAAAGGAAAGCGTTTCATGTCTGACGTGGGTGGGGCGGCGAACGCGTTGATCGGGGGCTGGAGCACCAATGTGTCCGCAACCCTCCAGGGAGGACAGCCATTCGCCATTCCTTGCCCTACCGCCACCACTGCGGGGACAATTTGTCGCGCTCTACTTACCGGACAAGATCCGTACGCAGGGCCACACGACCCGAGTGGGTTCCTGAACCCGGCGGCGTTTACCCAACCTTGTGTCCTGGGAGCAGCCGGTCCTATTCTGCCCGGTCCAGGTTCACCATCACCCGCAGGATGCGTACCGTTAACTGGCACTGCCATACTGGGAGGAGACCCCGCGCAGGTGGCGGGACCGGGATTCCATCGTGTCGATTTCTCGCTCTTTAAGGACTTCCAACTCACCGAGCGATTCCGATTACAGTTCCGCTCCGAGTTTTTCAACATTCTCAACCATCCGAATTTCAACGCTCCTGGATTTGGCGGCAATGGTGTTGTGGCAATCGGGGGGTCGGTTAACTACACAAGTTCAAACTTTGGCAAAATTGGATCGACTCGGGATGAACCGTACGATCCAAGACAGATCCAGTTTGCTCTGAAATTGTATTTCTAGACAACGAAGAACGATTCTGGAGAAGGTGCTTAGAAGGCCCCTTCTCCAGAATGCCCTGCCCCATCCTTGTCCTGATTAGCGCTCCCGACTACGGTAGTGCGGTGCTAACATACGAAGCCGTGATCTTAGGAAAATGGTCGATTTGGCTGGGATTGCTGTCTCTCGTGGCATGGCTGCCAGTCAAGGCCAGTGAGCAGGGCAAGGACCTGGACCGCGAATTTAAGGTTGCGATCGCTCAATATGACGCCGGGCAGTATGCGGAGGCCGCAGTGCGATTGGAGCGAATCGTTCGCCAGGTTCCGGAGAGCTTTGAGGTGCACGAACTGCTGGGACTGGTATATTCCGGGCAGTCTCAGGACGCCAAAGCCAATCCCCACTTTGAGAAGGCAGTACGGCTAAAACCGACCTCTGCGGCTGCCAGGAGCAACCTGGCTGCGAATCTGTCGCGATTAGGCAAGAACGACCTGGCGGAAACGCAATTCAGGAAGGCGGTTGAGCTTGAGCCGGACAATTTCGACGCCAACCATAATCTGGGAGAGTCGCATGTCCGCGCGGGCAAGGTTGCCGAGGCTGTCCCGTTTCTGAGCAAAGCTCAGAAAATCAATCCCTCCTCGTATGACAATGGCTACGATCTGGCGCTGGCTTATATTCTCACCAGTCATTTCGCGGATGCGCGGGTGCAAGTGCTCGAACTTTTGAAATTGAAGGATACGGCTGAACTGCACAACCTGTTGGGAGAGATCGAAGAGAAAGATGGAAAATTTGTGGCGGCCGCGAATGAATTTGAAAAGGCGGCTCACGCCGATCCCAGCGAAAGCAACCTGTTCGACTGGGGAAGCGAACTTTTGCTTCATCGGACGCTTGGGCCGGCAGTGGAGGTGTTTCAGCAGGCCAGTGAACGCTACCCCAAGTCAGCGAGGCTGGTGATCGGGCTCGGCATGGCTTTTTATGCGCGCGGAAATTACGACGATGCAGTTAAGGCGTTGCTGCGTGGGGCTGACCTGAATCCGGCTGATCCGGATTGCTATCGTTTTCTTATACAAGGCATACAACAGTTCACCGGGGCAAGCGGCTGAAGTTACAGAGCGGTTCCACCGGTTCGCTGAACTTCAACCCCGCAATTCACGTGCCCAGTACTACTATGCGATGAGCTTGTGGAAGGGGAAGCGCGCTGAAGACCCTGGACTGGATCTCCATCAGATCGAAAGCCTGCTGAAAACTTCTCTGACTCTTGATCCAAAATCGGCGGAGGCCCATTTGCAATTGGGAAATCTGTACTCGGACCAGAAAAAGTACGCGGAAGCGATTCCCGAGTATGAGAAGGCGCGTGAGCTGGACGCTGACCTGGCTGACGTCCGGTACCGGTTGGGACAGGCCTACGTTCGCACTGGCCAGAAAGAAAAGGCCCAAGCGGAGTTTGCGATCTATCAGAAAATCCGGGAGCAGCATCTTGCGGACCTGGATAAGGAGAGAGCGGAAATTCGGCAATTCGTCTATGCCGCGAAAAACGGGGCAACCTCCAAGCAATAGCCGATAGTGCGAATCGAAAATGGCGACCTACTTCTCATCGCGGGGTGCAAGGGGCCGGGACAGTAGGGGTGCAGCATCCCCTCGAGAGCTGGCGTCGCGGTTGGCTTGTAACCGGCGCGATTTTCTGCGGACGGCCGCTGGATTGACGTTGGGTGGGACGCTTTTTGGGTCCAGCCGGATGATTCACGCGGCAGCGGGGCCCAAAAGGAAAAAGGTGGTTGTCATCACCTTCGGCGGCGGCGCACGTGATCAGGAGACTTTTGCTCCAGAGGGGCAAGAGAATATTCCCCACCTCATGCAGGAGCTGATTCCCCAATCGACATTCTTCAGCCAGGTGGTAAATCGGGGAATACTTGGTCACTATGTGGCGACAGCGAGCCTGGCCACTGGGGTGTACGAAACCATCAATAACTTCGCGTCTCTCCCCCCTGAACACCCGACTGCGTTTGAATATTTCCGCAAAGATCTGAAGCGTCCGCCGTCCGATGCGTGGGTGGTCGCCCCCAGCAACGGGTTTAACCGGATCGGAGAAAGCAGCCACCGTTCTTATGGGACCGGTTTGGGAGCGCGAGTGCTGCTGCCGAAGCATTTGTTGACGGCTGCAACTTCGGGCGGCAAGGATTTCCAACACCTGCTACGCGACAATTATGAGACGCCGTTCTATGCGCCGGAGCTCGGCGGAAGTGAGATTGAGCTGCAACAGTTGGAGCAAATGCTTAAGCTATCCGTCGACGAATTCAAGGCGAAGGCGAGAACATTATCGAGTCCGGACGAGCTGTCGGTTTACATCGCGCATCAATTGATGCGACAAGTGGCTCCAAGTTTACTTTGGATCACAATGCACGATATTGATGTAGCGCACGCCGGCGCGTATTCACTTTATGTGGAAGGCATCAGACGGACCGACCGGCTTTGCGCCGATCTGTGGAAGGTGATTCAGAGTGAGCCCGAATATGCAGGCAATACAACTATGTTCATTCTGCCGGATTTCGGCCGTGACTCGGACGACGATTCCGGAGGCAACGGATTTCAGCATCATCGTACTGGAGACGCACTGTCCCGCACTACCTGGATGATGGCCATGGGCGCGGGAGTTCGCGGGGGAGTGGTCTTCGATCGCCCGGTGGAAACTATTGACCTAGTGCCGACTTTGGGATCGATGCTGGGATTTGCAGCTTGGTTCGCACGGGGCAAGCCGATAGCGGAGCTGTTGTAGAGGTTGCTGTTTGGGAAGATACAGCAGGTCCCTCCACTGCGCTCGCTTGCGCTTCACTCCGGTCGGGATGACAGGGGTTTGATGGGGGCTTTTTTACTTTTATATGCTTCCACGTGAACTGAAGCCGGAGCATTTCAACGGGTACCCGCCGGAGGCCAGAAAACTGGTCGTCGGGTACATCGGCGCGCTTCGGCGGCTTCCGTTGAGTTTCTTGCCCAGCCTGTTGAGAGAGATGGTGGAGTACGATTTCAGATTTCCAGTTGAACGCCGAGCGGTTGAGAGGGAACTGGCAAATCTTAGTTCCTTGAGCGCCGAGGCGCTGGAAACGTGGTTTAAACAATTTGCCCAAATTCAGATTTCGCCGAAGTTGGAGAGTTTTGACTGGATCAACTGCTCCTGCCCAGTTTGTAGAACAGCTGTCGTCCTATCTCTGGACAACACATCAACTGGATGCATTTCGCGACGGCGGCGGTACAGTATTCCAGCCGGCTGCAGGGTGCGGTTCCGGCGGAGCGACCGCCGATGCCGCGGTTGGGCGTCACGGTGGTGGGTCAGGGAGTGGGGGCATTACGACGGAAGCCTTGTTTCGCAAACTGCGGCCGCATGGAGCGTATTTCAGCCGGATCAAGCCGGAAAATGGACTAGCAGCAATTGCTGAATGTCGTAACCGCCAGAGCTAAAGCGCATCCGGTAGCATACGGTCACTGGTACATGGACGGCGGTACAGCGGTAGCTCACGATTCCGCGCTGACGTGCGTCTCATATGGCGCTCTGGAACCAGTGCGCGCGGCCCTGTTGCGCAGCATTCGATCGGAGACTGACCGGCCCGGCATGGGACCGGAAGCGCTGCGCACTGTTCTGGCTCAACTGCGTCCCGCTGATCTGGGGTTGGGAACCGGGGACGAAGTATCTCGACCGCTTTCCAAGTAAAGATGTTGACCGAAGGTTCGGGAACGCAAATTTTCAGCACAACCTTCGCCCAGTGGACCGCGCGGGAGGCGCTCCGGCGCGCCCAGCCGCTGACGCTGCTGGTCCGTTTCGCTCCGCGACAACGGCAGAAGCCGATGAACGAATTGCTGTCCGGAAATTCCGATCATGTCGAACTTCGACCCGGTGGGCTCGCTGGTCGATGGAGACATGGGCGCGTACTACAACTGGCTGAACCAGCAACGCCTGCCCGGAGCCGAGCAGTCTTCCTTCCTGGTGTGGTTTGAAAATCACGGAGACGCCGTGGCGATTGGTCCGGCGATGGCGCGGGGAACGGTTTCGAGCACAGCTGCCGACATCGGACAGGTGATTTCGTGGATGAGCTGAGGAGCGTCAGATCACGATCTGAGAATTGCGCCGGCGAAAGGCCTCTGTACGTCAGGTTGCTGGTTGAGAGGGACAGCAGGTCCCGCCACTGCGCTTGCTGCGGTTCGCTCCGGTCGGGATTACAAGCGATGATGTCTGCCATCTAAAATCTACAATCTGAAATTCTGCGATCTAAATCCCCAAATCTAGCATTCTATTTACTAGTACTTCACAATTGCGGCAAACGATTTCGGGTCCAGGCTGGCGCCTCCGACCAACGCTCCGTCGATTTCTTCTTCCGCCATCAGAGCCTTTGACGTTCTCCGGTTTTACCGAGCCGCCATACAGAATGCGAAGATCTTTCGAGAATTCCTGCCGAAGGCCTTGGCCGCTTCGCCACGAATCATCAGATGTGCCGTCGGCGGCGAGTTGGGGCGTGGCAGTCTTTCCGGTTCCGATCGCCCAAACCGGTTCATAGGCAACCACCAGTTTCGCGGCTTTCTTGCCGGAGATAGCGTGAAAGGCGCGCAGACACTGGCGGCGCAGCACGTCCTCGGTAAGATTCGCTTCGCGTTCTTCCAGAACTTCGCCGACGCAGACGATGGGTGTCAGTCCGGCTTCCAGCGCGGCTTTCAGCTTGAAGTTCACCATGTCGTCGGTCTCGCCGAAGTATTGTCGACGCTCGGAATGGCCGATGATCACATGGGTGCAGCCGATATCCAGCAACATGCCCGGGCAGATCTCGCCGGTGTAGGCGCCCTCTTTTTCCCAGTAGAGATTCTGAGCGCCAATGTTGACGTTCGAGTCCCTTTGTGGACTTCGAGCGGCGACGTAGAGATCGATATACGGCGGGCAGACGACGATTTCGTCGCGGGTATGGCCGGCAACCATGGGCAGGAAATCGCGGAAAAAGCGCGATCGTCTGGTTCGGGATTCTTGTACATCTTCCAGTTCGCGGCCATCAACTTTTTTGCGAGGCATGACATCCTTTCAGGAAGTGTACGGCAGCTAACTCAGAATCAAATGCTGGTCCTTCGTGGCCTGACGGCCACTCAGAATGACAGCGGATTTATTTCTTGTCGGTCAGTGCTTCGACCCCGGGAAGTTTCTTTCCTTCCAGAAATTCGAGCGACGCTCCGCCGCCGGTGGAAATGTGGGTGATCTTGTCGGCCACGCCGGCAGCGTGAACGGCCGAGACCGAATCACCGCCGCCGACGATAGAAGTTGCTCCCACATTGTCGGCAACGGCATGAGCGATTTTGAAAGTTCCCTTGGCGAAGGGCGCCACTTCGAACACACCCATCGGTCCATTCCACACGATCGTGCGGGCATGGCCAATGGCTTCGGTGAAAAGCTCGACCGTTTTTGGTCCGATATCGAGAGCCATCAGGTTGGGCGGGATTTGGCCGCTGGCCACGGTTTTCACGCAGTGCGCTCGATGTCGATCTTTGTCGGCCACAACGTGGTCCACCGGCAATAGAAATTTCATTTTATGGTTCTTTGCTTCCTGCAGGAGCTGGCGAGCCAGGTCAAGTTTGTCTTCCTCGACCAGTGATTTTCCGATGGGCTCGCCCTGAGCTTTGAGAAAGGTATAGGCCATGCCGCCGCCGATGATCAGGACATCTACCTTGTCCAGCAGATTGCGGATCACGCCGATCTTGTCGCTGACCTTGGCACCGCCCAGGATCGCGATGAACGGCCGTTCCGGCTTCTTCAGCACCTTGCCCAGGTATTCGAGTTCCTTTTCCATGAGAAGGCCGGCGGCCGATTTCTTCAGAAATCTGGTGACGCCGACCGTGGAGGCGTGGGCGCGATGCGCGGTGCCGAAAGCATCGTTCACGTAAAAGTCCGCCAGGCTGCGCAAGTTGTTTGGAGAACTTCTCGTCGTTGGCTTCTTCTTCGGGATGGAAGCGGAGATTCTCCAGCAATAAGGTTTGTCCTTTCTCCAGCTGTCCCGCCATCTCGACGGCTTCGGGCCCGACGCAATCGGGACAGAAACCAACGTTTTCGTCGGGATTCAGTTCCTTGTCCAGGAGCATTCGCAGACGCTCGGCCACCGGTTTGAGACTCATCTTGGGATTGGGTTTCCCCTTGGGCCTGCCGAGATGGGAGATAAGAACAACGCGTGGCGCCGTGCCGCAGGGCGTATTCGATGGTGGGAAGAGTCTCGCGGATGCGGGTGTCGTCAATGACCCGGCCATCTTCGAGCGGAACGTTGAAATCAACCCGCATGAGCACGCGGTGATCGTTAAGGGAAAGATCGCGGATGGAGAGTTTTGACATGATGGGCGTCCTTTTGCCGAGCAGTTTCCGGCGCGCTGGGCGGGCGGCAGTTATGCCGCCCCTGCGAGAGCAAGATGCTCTCGCGCAGCCGCACCGGGCTACACGAAATATTACAGACCCTTGTTTCCCAAATAGTTGATCAGGTCGCGAACGCGCGATGAATAGCCCCACTCGTTGTCGTACCAGGAAATGACCTTCACGCAGTTGCCGGCGACCACCAGAGTCATGGGCGCATCAACGATGGAAGAACGGCCATCGCCTTTGAAGTCTGCCGAGACCAGTTCGCCTTCTTCAAATCCCAGATAGCCTTTCAGCGGGCCGCTCTCGGAAGCTTTCTTCAACGCGGCATTGACTTCGTCGCGCGTCGTCTTCTTTTCGACGAATGCCACCAGGTCTACCACCGAAACATTCGGGGTAGGCACGCGCATGGCGAAGCCGTCGAGTTTGCCGGCCAGGTCGGGAATGACCAGCTTCAGTGCTTTCGCAGCGCCCGTCGAGGTTGGAATCATGTTGATCGCGGCCGCGCGCGCGCGCCGCAGGTCTTTGTGCGGGAAGTCCAGAATGACCTGATCATTGGTATAGGAGTGGATCGTGGTCATAGTCCCGCTGACAATCTTGAAATTGTCATTGACGACCTTGGCGATAGGCGCCAGGCAATTGGTGGTGCAGGAAGCATTGGAAATGATGTGATGCTTGGCCGGATCGTAGACCTGCTCGTTCACGCCGAGCACGAGAGTGACGTCTTCATTCTTCGCCGGCGCCGAGATGATGACCTTCTTCACCGGGCCGCGCATGTGTTTCTTGGCGTCGTTGGCATCGGTAAAATGGCCGGTCGATTCGACAACGACCTGTGCTCCGACCGACTCCCAGGGCAGCTTTCCCGGGATCTCTTTCCTTGAACACCTTGAGGTCTTGTTGTCGATCGTGATGCTGTCCGCGCCGGCCGTGATCTTGTGGGGCAAATTGCCCAGAATCGAGTCGTATTTCAGCAGATGAGCCAGGGTTTTTGGGTCGGTAAGGTCGTTGACCGCAACGAATTCGATATTGCTGTCATTGAGCGAAGCCCGGAGCACGTTTCGCCCGATGCGTCCGAATCCGTTGATTCCTACTTTAATTGCCATGTAGCCTCCAAAATTGTGGTGAAACGCCAAGAAACTTTGTCAGGCCTGTGATGGAAGGAAAATGGTAACAGGGAAAGGAAGAATGCGGCAAATTGCGAACCGCTCTACGATCGCGCGACACTGACAATCGATTGCCAGCGATTGCGGAATTTCGATCTCCACGTAAGACGTTGAGCTTTGCTCCACAAAGAAGGTAATTCGAGTGAGCCAATATTTTTGCTGGAGAGTCTTGCGCGCCCAGGGCCAATCTTCCGGAGGAAGAATCCGTGCGGTAGCCGCGATCTCGGGTCCGGTGATCTTGCCCCGAATGGTGCAGGGAGCGATTCGCACCTGAGGATTGTTTCGTATGCGCTTGAATTTTCCAGAATCGCTGCGGGTCATCACATAGAGCTTTTCGTCTTTCTCGCCGAACCAGACGCGGAGTGGGCACGGCCGCGCCATTCTTTCGAAAACTGATCAGAGAAATGTATTTCTGACCGTGAATATTCGGCGGGATCGGCATGAAGTAATTGTATCGGCTGCAAGAGGTCGACTAGCTATCTCATTTTTGGCTGGCGGTCTTGGTTCTCTTGCGCTACATCCATTGCTCGCGACTATGCGGTTGTGTTAAAAGCCAAGCATGCGCAAATGGATGCGCGATCGTCTCAAGCGCAAAAAACCAGAGGCGGGCAAGGGCGAACCTGGCACCTGCGCCGCTGCAACCGGCATATTTTGATGCGGCTCCGGATGGATCGGTATCGGCGGACGTGAATCAGCCGGATGTTGACCTACCAGGGGCACGATATCCAGCGGATGATCGTCAGAGTCCTCCTGCAAATAGTAGCAGAAGCCGCGTCCAGTGCCGTCGTCTCGGCCTGTACGCGAAGGTGCTCCAGGAGGCGGCGATCCGCGTCGTCGACGTCGGCGCGGTCGAGGTGGGCGGGGAAGAGGTGGTTCGCGACCGGCCGTGGCAGCCACAACTGGAGCCATTCCGCATCGACTCCTCGCCTGGGGGTGAGGTGGCACCGGCAGCTCAGAGCGCGGTGCAGGCATCTGCTGCTGACCGTGCCAACGCCTTCGAAGGGTAGCGTGATTCTCGCCATCGGATTGCCTGGGTCGGGAAAGAGTTCATGGTTCAAGCGGCACAAGATCACTCCGCTTTCGAGCGACATGTTGCGAGGCCTGCTGTTTGACGATCCCACGGAGCAGCGTTTTCAGGATCTGATTTTTTCCAACCTTGCGTTCCATGCTGAAAGCCCGATTGATTGCGCGGCGTCCGCTGAATTATGTGGACGCCACCAACCTGACCCCGCACGAACGCCAGAGCTGGGTCAAGCTGGGACACGACTACGGATACGAAGTGCAGGCCGTCTTCTTCGATGTCCCGTCTGGAAGTTTGTCTGGAGCGGAATCGACGGCGCGAGCGGGTTGTGGCCGAAGACGTAATGCGCCGGATGAGCGCCAAGTTGAAGGCGCCAACTTTCGAAGAAGGATTTTCCAAAATCACAGTGGTTAGGGTTAAGCCGAAAGAATAGTGGGCAGGCGACGAATTTCGACGTCAGACCAGAGCCTTCAGCATTTGAACTTTCTCGGTTCTACACTTCGCTGGTTGGTTGTTTATTGAGGGTGAGGGCCGAAGGTCCTCGCTTTCGACCCTCTAGTTTTCCCCTAGGATTCACTTCTTCATTTCAGGGTCATTCTTTCATTTTCGATGCTTCCGGAGCTTTGCTTTTCAATTCGACCAGGATTAGATCCATCGCCCGGTCTCCCGTGTTCTCCGGCAGGTGGACGCCAGCCGGGGTGTATCGCGCTTCGCCCGCTTTGACGGTTGAAGTTTCGGTTTTCCCGTCGGAGAGAGAGAAGTTTACGGTGGCATCCGTAAGGAAGACTGCGACGCTGTTGGGATGGCTATGCATCACTGACTTCTCGTGAGCGCCGTAGTGCACTTTCAAAATTCTGACCTGATCGTTTTCGCTGACGACGCTGTAATGCTTCGGATCAACTTTGACCGCGTCCTGGGCCGAGAGGATTGGGGCGAGGCACAGACAAAGCACAGCCCCAAAAAGCGCTAGTCGCACTCGCATGTAGTTCTCCTTAATGGTAGGTTGTTGTCGATTCCTTGCAAAAGGCACCCAAAACTACTCCGTCAGGAGTGCTATGTCAATGCTTTGGGACATGTTTTGGGATATGCGACATAGAAGCTAAAGTCGCAAGGGTGGCGCCTAGTCTTGGCAACGGATCGTCAGTTGATGAGTCTCGCCGGCAGAGGTTTTATGCTCGTAGATTACGAGGTGTATCGGGCCCGAATTGTCTACGCCAACCTGATGCATGTCGGCGTGGTCGGCTGGGCAAGTAATCGAGAATGGGCAGGCGAATAAAAGGGTCGCGAAACTCAGGACCGTTCCCAAAACAATCACAAATAGGTTTACAGATTTCATGATCTAACTGATTCATATCACGCAAACCTGGAAAGAACGACTTACTACAGTTCCGAACAACTACCATCACGAAAGTTATGTACTTCCGAGTAAGTGTGCACGGTGGAGTAAAGGGTTGGGGTTACGGAGCAGTGTATGAAAAAGACGACACGTAAAGATAGCGCGTAACGCCATCCGTCGCGACTCCACCGAACGAAGAGGAATTCGTTCCCCACAGATTGATCATCACTGCTGCCGGGGCGGAAGGGATATGTTCCGTGTGGGTGGAGACCAGCGCGCCGTCGACGTAGAACTCGATCTTCCCGGCGCTCCAGACGTACTTGTATTCGTGGAAATTGCTGTCAGCGCCGGGTACCGGAGTCGTCGTGCTCTGGCTTTTGGAGACCGTCGAGAAATTCGTCATCTCCAGCGTCGACGGAGTTTGCCCCTGATACTCAAAATCAATTTCCGATTCGCTGTCGTTGATGAAGTTGAAAACATCGGTGACGGAACCTGAAGCCGCTGAGCCGGCGCCGCGTGGCGTAGGCGAGGTTGAGGCTGCACGCGCCACCCAAACATAAGTTCCGTAGCCGAAGAGCTTCTTCGAACGAATCTCGGCTCCAACCGAAGTTGCCATCGTGCCGGACACGGTCTGGGTCAGTTTCAAGCCGCAACATCCCAGTAGACAGATCGACGTGTTTCGCGCTGAGTGTTCCGTTGTTCACTCCCGCGATATTTCCCGGAGCCCGTCCCGGTGTCGACGAACCACTTGGTTTTATCCAGTGTTCCGCCGGAAAAGTATCGCTGAAGGTAGGCGATGCTGCGACAAAGCCACTGTCTCCGGTCTTGTCGGCCGGGATCGCCTTGTCCTGTGCGATCAAGTGAGCAACGCTCAAAGAACAGAACGAGCAGAAAGAATCGTCGAATCAATCGGCCCATAGGCAATTGGGAAGGAACAATACTAGGGATGCCTTACGCGACGATGAAGCCACAAAACAAAACGTCCCAGACTCGTTTGAGTCCTGGGACGCTCGTCGAACAACCCCTCCCCCGAAAGTTTGTTCAAAAGCATAGTAGCGAAGAGACGGAACGCTGTGAATGGCACGAACGGGCTACTCACTTCCTCAATGTTTATCGCTCGGCCTGTCCTGGGACGTGGGCTCTACTGCAGTGGAATAACCTTCTTTGGCACGTTGTAACCCTCCACCCGCAGAGACGGAGAGGGCCTCCCACGTCCGCGTTGCTGAATGTGGCCTCGATGGTCCGGGTTTCGTGCGGAAAAACCGTGATGTAATTGTCAGTCGTAGGTGATCGGCAGAATTTCCTCTCCGTCGGCGCCCCTGGTGACCTCCGCTCGCACAAAAAAGGCCACATGGCTGCCGGGATTCGTCAGCGTGATGGTGACTGTTCTTCGCCCGTATCGCTCTGAGACGTGAGTGGAAACATTCAGCTCGCCGTGCGGCATGGTATTCAGAGCCGACATATCCGCCCACGTTGTGAGCTTGGTCGTGAATTGCTCGATCATTCTTCGCGTCGCCAAGATCGTCATCTGTCGTCGATCCCCAATACACATTTTCTGCCAGCACTTTATCGCGTCGCATTCATCAACACTGCGCGCACCAGGTAGGTAGGATCAAGATTCGGAACACGAGGCACCGTCATGGCTTCCCGTGAAGTATTCGGCCCGATGCTGAATCCGCTGATTTCCGTAAAGTATTTTCGGGTTCCGTCCAGGTTGAAAAACTCCACCGCCACCTTCAATGCGCTGTCGCGCTTCCGCAGTCTGGTTCACCACGTACAGCTTTGCTTTGCTGCGGTCTCCGGTCGCGTAGTAATCCCAAACCACGTTCACCGGGCGCAGACCTTTCTTCGCTCCGAAATATCCTCCGCCTTGTTTGAAGTAGTCGTCGAACAGATGACCGAACAATGATGGCCACGGATTATTCATCATCCAGTGAATCATCATCTTGCGATTGGCCCAGTGAGTGGCGTAGGTCTCGTACTGCGCGCGAACGTCTTCGTAGTGAGCCAATTGCGCTTTCCTGGAAAACTCCTCCGCGCTGCTCGATGGCCCGTAGCGTTTGTCGATCACGCGCTGAACGTTGTCCAGCGTATTGTTTCCCTCGTTGGCCCCGGAGTGGAAGTACCAGTACTCATTGATCGGCCACAGCTTGTCCGCCGGAATGAATTTCTTGAGACTCTCCAGCGGCGGAATGGTCTCGTTGTCCCCCTCTTCCGCCGACGAACCGCGCGCCGGCCCGTACTTGTCGCTGAACCAGTAATAAGGAGGCCGCCAGACGTACGGTCCAGCCATGTGAATGCCGCTCCAGGAACGGTTCACATGCGACACCGTATCTACCACGGCGTTCTGCCAATGTTCTTCTTTGAGAATCTGGTGATAGTCGTTCAGCACCGGATCGGGCGGCAGCCCGTCGCTGCCATTCGCCCAGATCACCACCGAAGGATGCGACCGAAGCTCGCGGATGCGCGCCCGCAGGCTGGCCCGGGCCACCCACTGGTCCTCGGCATTCCATAGTCCCCAGTGCTCCCATTGCGCGCAGCACATGAAGCCCAGCATCACCGGCATGCCTTCACGGTCTGCCCGGTCGATCATGGTGTCGTCCGCAATCTTCAGCTCCCAGCGCAGCAGGTTGAGACCAAGATCCTTGGCGTAATGCATGATGGTCGCATCGCGCGCAGGATCGTTTCTGAAAAGCAGATCGGGCGAGTAGACGCCACCGCGGATCAGATAATCCTTGCCATTTACTTTGCAGATAAAAGTTTCCGCCTGTCGCCGATTTCGGGAAAGCTGTTGTCCGAATCGCGCCCTTGCGTGATTTTGCGAATGCCAAAATCAATCGCCTGCGAATCGGAAATTTGATCTTGTTCGTTAACCTTGAATTCCAATTTCAGGTGATACAGCTTCGCTTCTCCCCATTGATACGGCCACCACAGATCGGGATCGGCGACCGTGAGCTGAGCAAATTCAGAGGGCGTGAACGCAATCTTCTTTTGTTTGGTCGCGAAACAGATCAACGTTCTTCTGAAACTTGATCGATCGGCTTGCCCGGACGTGATATTTCGCCGGACAAGAGTGCCGGACACCGGCTTGGAAGTGGGGTTGCTCAAGTCGCAGTAAACGGTCAGGGAAGCTGGGTTGGTCGCGGGAAGCGGCAGATCGGTTGCGACGTAAGGATTTCGAATGGTCACCGCGACCCGTGCTGCTGAGAAATACTCGCTTCCACACTCCCGCGTTTCGGTCCGGCACGAACGAAATATCCACATGCTTCTTGAGGATCCTGATATCCCAGATATTTCCAGTTGATCCAGTCCAGCCAGCTATCGCCCAGTTCAATCGCCGTTCTCGCCTTCAAGGCTCTGCTCGGGAGTGACTTTCACCGCCAGGACGTTCGATCCGCCGGGCACGATAAACTCCGTAACGTTAAATTCGAACTCGTCATACATGCCGACCACTGTCGCCCGATTCGCCACCTTGTGTCCGTTCAGCCAGATGTCAGCGCGGTAATTGATTCCCTTGAAAATGAGGGAGTAGACATCGCGACCGGCGGGCGCGGTAAACGTTGTGCGATACCACCAGTCCTGCTTCCAGAGATCCTTCGGGAGTGGCCAGGTTCATGCCGTAATACAGATTCTTGTAAACCCCGTTCTCCTGCAGGATCTGCAAGACGGTGGCAGGCATGTGCTGCGCGGCATACCACTGCGAAGCGTCGAAGCTGGGTTGCGAGACCAGAGGCATCGTCGCCGCTGACGTTCTTCGCCGACGTCATCCTCCAGCCGCTCTGCAGTTCGGTGAGATTCGGAGATCTGACTGCGCGACAACAGATGCGCTGGGCAATAGCACAAGATAGACACGCAGGCAAGAAGTCCAAACGCGGCGACATCTCATAGGAGGCCTATCATTCTATCGAACGCCTGCGCCATCCTCTTCAGTGATCCGCAGTAGAGACCTCTGGCAATGGGCTCCGGGCAGAGGACTTGCCAGTGTCGGCTTTCTAGAACGATAGTTTCAGCGCCAACTGAACCTGCCGCGGATCGCGGGCCGCCGTCAGGAATCCAAACTGTGGCGTGCCAAAAGTCGTGGTGTTGATCGAGTTCTGCGGCCCCGACTTGGCGAACTGAAGATTCGGATGGTTGAACACGTTGAAGAACTCGGCGCGGAACTCCAGCTTGGTGCGTTCGGTGATGGGGAAGTTCTTGAACAGCGAGAAGTCCCATATCTGATAGCCAGGCCCCTGAACGCTGTTGCGGCTGACGTCGCCGAATGATCCTGGTGCCGGATCGGCAAATGCACAGGTGTTGAAGAACGTTCCTGGCACGCACGGCGTGGCGCGCGGATCGCCGATCAGGTCGGGACGCTGCTGGCCGTCGGAGTTGGCGACTCCATTGGCGTCCAGAATCGTGAACCAGTTGCCCGACGAGACCGATGTAATCCCGCCCACCTGCCAGCCGCCGACGATCTGGTTGAGCACGCCGCTGGCGTCGCCCATCATGCGTTTGCCATGCCCGATCGGCAATTCATACAGATAGCTGAAGACAAAGCGATGGCGGATGTCGAAATCGGAGTTCCCGTATTCCGCCTGCGGATCTTTGAAATAGCGGAAGTCGCCGCCGTTCTGCGCTCCCAGATCGGCGTTCGAAGCGATGTCGAGCGCATGCGCCCAGGTGTAAGAGGCGAGGAATGTGAGCCCGTGAGAGAAGCGCTTCTCGGCGCGCGCTTGCAGCGAGTTGTAGTTTGACTGGCCCGCCGAGCGGAACCAGCCGATGAATCCATCCAGCTGCGGCAGAGGACGGCGATCCGCAAACGGCAAATTGGGATCGGGATTCGGCGCAGCCTGGTTGCCGTTCAGATAGATGTACTGCTTTAAGCCTCGCGATCCCGCATAGGTGAGTTCAAACACCGTGTTCGACGGCAATTCGTACTGCGTGGAGAGATGCCACTGCTGCATGTAAGGCGTGACCAGATTGGGATCGAGCGAAAAGAAAAGCGGCGGCGGCTCGGGATCGGTCAGTGAATTCGCCGGGAAGCCGCTGGCCAGCGTCGGTATGCCGGGCAGGGAACAGTCCACGGTCGCGGGATTGGCCGAAGCCGCGCCGCAGGGCTGGTTGAAATTCTTGCTGACAAAGAATGGCGGATTGAATCCCATGCTCGGATTGGAATACGGGCCGGCCTCGTCGCCGCCGTAGAAAGATTCCGTATCCGGCGCGCACCACCAGCTTGTTGCGTCACCTGGTAGGCCAAGCCGATGCGCGGAGCAAAATTGTTGGTGTCGGGAGAAATCAGTCCCGGCGTTCCAGTCGCTTGCACCGGAACGATCGCGGCCAGCATTGGGCGTAAGCTGCGCGGTCACGCCTTTGGGCACGATCAGAGCTGCCGGTGGAAAGATCGAACGTGCCCAGCTCGTTGTTCCGTTCCTTGATCGTGGTGAACAGTTCGTAGCGCAGTCCCAGATTCAGCGTGAGTTTTGGAGTGACCCGCCAGTCGTCCTGCCCGTAGAAGGCATAAACCTGGTGGTGATAATCAATGTTGTGCAGATTGTTGATGCTGCCGCCGTCGCTCAAGCCCACCAGGAAAGACGCGAAGCCGGAGCCGCCGCTGAATGGCGCGGCCGGGTTGTCCGTGAAGCCCGGCCCAAAGTCGAGCGTGCCGCGCGGCGCCGCCGGCTGAAAAATGGTGAACTCTTCACTGCGAATGTCGGTCCCGAACTTGAAAGAGTGATTGCCGTGCACCCAACTCAGATTTTCCGAAAGGCCGTAGGTGTTCTGCACTTCGTGCGACGGCAGAAATGTCGGGCTGCCGATCTGCGAAATATCGTTGAAGGTCAATTGGGGCAAGCCGCCATTGCCGGGCACGTTCGGAATTCCGGGGAAGCCGCCGGGAAAATTCAACAGTTCCTCACTGGTCTTGTCCGCATTGATCTGCTGACGCTGCGAATTGACGCGGTTGTAACCCAGCCGGAACTCGTTGGTCAGATTGTTTCGGAACAGGTGAGTCCAACTGGTGGCGAAGCTGCGATAGGCGTTGTCTTCGTCGCCGCTGAAGAATCCGCCGCCATCGCCTCCGGTGGTGTCGAACGGTCCCGGAATCAGGCTGGGCTGGTCTTCGTAGCTGAAGCGAAAGAAGCCGTAATCCTTCTCCGTATATTTCTGGTCGATGCGAACGTCGAAATTGTTGCGGGTCTCGGTGCGCACCGGATTGGACAGATAGTTAAATCCGTTGCCGTTGACGTTGGGTGCAGGGATAAAGATTGGTAATCGCCAAAGCCAGAGGATCGAGCTGCCCTGCGGGATGATGTTCGTCGGATTGCCGCTGGCGTCGTAACCGCCAAGCGGAACTCCGCAGAGCCCGCTGGCGTAGAGACCGCTGTTCTGCGTCTGCACGTGCGTCGAAGATTTCTCCGGCGTAGTGGGGTGCCCGGCGCAGTCCAGCGCCGGAATCATGGTTACGCCGTCGGCCGCCAAAGCCTGCTGCGGACTGGTCAAATCGAGCTGATCGGCAAAATTCCGCTGCGTTGCGCCGCCGTGGGAACGAAAGAAGTCAGAGTCTGCGCCTGGCGAATCCGCAAGCCCTTCGTAGTCGGCAAAGAAGAATGTGCGGTTGTGAACGATCGGGCCGCCGATGGTGAAGCCGAACTGGTTTTGCTTGTAGGGAGCGATCGGGCTATTGGGATCGTCGAAGAAATTCTTGGCGTCGAGCTTCTCGTTGCGCAGGAACTCGTACGCGCTGCCGTGAAACTTGTTGGTGCCGGACTTGATGGTGGCGTTGATGATTGCGCCATTGCCGCGTCCGAATTCAGCGCTGTAGGCGTTGGTCTGAACCTTGAATTCCTCCAGCGCCTCCACCGACGGCTGAATCACGTAGTTAGTTTCGTTCAGCAGGTCGGGAAGATTGGAATTGTTGTCCACGCCATCCAGCAGAAAATTGTTCTGCAGGGAACGCGCTCCGTTGGCGGAAAAGCCGAAGCCGCCTTCATCGCGCGCGCCCGGTTCGCTGGGCGCCGTGCCAGCGGTCAGCAGCGCGAGCTGGGCGAAGTTGCGGCCGTTGAGCGGCAGGTTGGCCATCCGCTTGTTATCCACCACCTGGCCGAGTTCAGAAGTTTCAGTTTCCAGCAGAGGAGTGGCGCTGGTGACTTCGACCGACTCCGAAATCTGTCCGACCTGCAGGGTCACGTCCAACGCAATTCGCTGCTGCACATCCAGGCTGACGGGCACCGTCACCGCCTTCTTGAATCCCGGATGCTCGACCGTGACCGTGTAGCGGCCGACCCGCAGCGGACTGGCCACGTACTCGCCGGAATCATTAGTCGTGGTCTCAAGATTGGTGCCGCGATCCACGTCGCTTACCGTGACCTTGGCCTTCGGCACGATGGCGCCGGTCTGGTCCTTGACCGTGCCGACAATGCTGCCGGCATCTTTCTGCGCCCACGCCGGCGACGGAGAGAAGCCATGCATACGACAACAACGAAAAGCACGGAGAGTCGGGCAGCTGGCCAGGTTCGGCATGGCAATCCTCCTTGAATCCTGGTTCGCCTGCGGACAGCCAGATGAGCCGCGACAGAATGCTACGAATTTCCGCTGGATGAATTGTGGTGAATAGTTACGAACGCTTACTTTTACTTTCGTTCTGTGACCTTTGTCAAGACAAAAGTCGGATCACCCGGCCATCAAAACGCGAATGCGGAGCATTCAAACCTTCGCTGCATGAACGCCTGAAGGTAACTTGTCGAGCGCCAGCGTATAAGGCACGCGCGGCGAAAGCGTGCTGGAGCACGGCGACAGCGGAAATGGAAAGCTTTCGAAAGCTCGGCAAGCGAATGGACCGCTTCCGGGGGCGACTTCACGCTTGCGTTCCCGATCACTTCGCTGGCTGCGTCTCGTCGAGAACCACCACCCGGCTCAGGTGGCGCGGATTGTCCGGATCAAGGCCCTTCTTCAAGCCCGGTGTAAAGTCCGGTCAGTTGGCCGGCAAAAATGTAAGCCGCCAGTCGCGCCAGTTCCGGCAAGTCAAAATCCAGTTCGATCAGAAGATCGGAAGACTCGCCGAACGCGATCATCCGCCCGATTGGCGACCGTCAGCGTTGTTCCGCCCAGACCCTTGATCTCTTCGCAGGACTTCGCACTCGGCGTCGTAACCCTGCTCGGACATCAGGAAAATGATCAGCGTCTCGGGTGCGACGATAGACTTTGGTCCGTGACGAAATTCCAGGGTATGAAAACTCTGCGCGTAAGACACCGACATCTCGGTGACCTTGAGCGCAGTCTCGCAAGCCAGTCCATAGAAGGGCCCTGCCCAAGACAAACATAGTCGGCAAACTGCCGCGATGCAGACAAAGTCGCGAATCCGAGGATTGCAGATCCGTCTCACGCGTGCGCGCTACATGATGGCAACTTCGCTCAAGGATGTTCTGAGAGCTTCGATTGTCCGCCTGACAGGCCGCCAGATATTGCAGTCCCAGCAGCATGGAGGTGAACGATCGCGTCATCACCGTGCTTTGCTCGTCGCAGGGAAGCAGCGGCAGAGTTGCTGTGGCAGCTTTGCTCCAGCGGTTGATCGGGCGTGCCGGTGACCGCCAGAACGCGAATGTTCTTTCTCGCGCTCCAGCAGTTGTGCCGCTCGTACCGCCTCGGAAGTTCGGCCTGACCGGAAATTACCACCGCTGCGACGTCGCCGGTGCCGGCCAGCACCAATTCCGGGAAAAGCAACAATTCGGAGGCTGGAATCGCGCGCGCCCGCATTCCGGTGATCGTGCTCCATGAAGCCGCCGCCGCCTGAGCGATGTAGTAACTCGAACCGCAGCCGATAAACAGCCATTCACTGGCGGAGCTGAAAGGGCTGTCGGATTTCTGCCAGAGATCCTTCGCGCTCCAATGGCCTTCAGACAATGGCCCCAGAACTGCGGTTGGGAGAGGATTTCGGCCAAGAGAGTAGGCGCCAGCGAGGATTCAGACAAGCGTCACCTCAATCCCGACCTTCTTCAAGAGCCCGCAAATCGGACTTGGGAATGCCGTGGTCCGTAATAACTTCCTGCAAAGCCGTGGGGGGAACGATCAGCGACAAGCTTCGGCGGCCGAACTTGCTGGAATCGCACACCGCCACCGTGCGCTTCGCGATTCCGACCATGACCCGGTTGACCTTGGCTTCCAGAAGATTGGGCGTGCTCAATCCGTAGTGGACGTCGAAGCCGTCCACGCCGAGAAAGAGAATGTCGGCGTTCAGTCCGCGCAGCGTTTCCTCCGCAATCGGTCCCACCAGCGAGAATGAATTCTTGCGCAGACGTGCCTCCGGTCAGAATCACCTCCACCGGCGCTCCGGTCAGTTCGGCCGCGATATTCAAGGCGTTGGTGATAATCGTAATGTTATGAAAGTTTCGCAAGCGCCCGCGCGATTGCCGTCGTGGTGGTGCCGGAATCGAGAATCACCACCTGGCCTTCCTTCACCTGGCCGGCCGCAGCGTCCGCAATTCGCAGCTTCTCCTTGCGATGCAGCTTTTCTTTCTCCCGCAGCGTAGGGTCTTCGAGCGCGCCTTCGCGGGCCGGCAAGGCGCCTCCATGGGTGCGATGCACCAGTCCGTGGGCGTGCAGAATCTCGAGATCCTTCCGGATCGTGACCTGGGAGGTATCGAATTTCCGGGCCATGTCCATGACCAGCACACGGCCGTCCCGGTCAAGAATTTCGATAATGGCCCGTCGGCGTTCTTCGTTGAGCACGTTTCCTCGTAGCGGGAACACGAAAACCAAAAGCCAGCAGCTTATGATTGCGCTTTCTTTTTATATCGTTTGCTTTCGTTTGTCCAGCGCAATGTGCGCGGACTTTCGCGGGGAGGTTCGATTACAGGGAGCGATTCACATTCAGTGACTACCGAGCCAGCAAAGGTTTAGCGGGGAGGACGGGAAGAGAAGGCGAGGGCGAGGGCGAGAGGGGCTTTTTCCGAAGTTCCAAGGGCGAGATCAGAGGGAAAAATTAAGGACGTCTCTTTTCAAAGACGTCAGTTTTTCTAACGCACGCCGGATCTCTTGGTATTCGGCCTCGCGGTTCGGATCGTGTATTACCGAGTCGCGGCGACCGAGTATTGCAGCCTGTGCGACTTCAATTCGCTGGAATAGCATTTTGTGATCGGTTTCGCGCAACACCGCCTGATAGTCCGATTGCCACTCCGGAAATTGCAAAGCAGTGCCTAGGGCAGTCGTGCTTTTAGATGACAATGTGTGCTCTCCCGCTGCGAGGTTTACCGATTTCCTGACGGCATAGTAGGTAAGAACGCTGGACCGTCCCGTCTGTCCGCTTTCGTACTCTGAGGGTCAGGTCTTTCACGTACTGTGTTTGACGGCGTCCGCCCCCCTTTAGGTTGTGCGTTGAGAAACAAATGCGCGGATGGATCGGGCGCTCATTGCTTTGATCATCCCGAACCTCTAAAATGACAAAACTTTGGCCGGCTCGGTTGCCGTAGAGGTCAAGGGAGGAGACTCTGAATATGGAATGGAGGACTATGCGTCTAGCTTTCAAGAGTACGTTCTTATTTTGCAGTCTAACCCTCGGTTTGATCTTTGTTGCCTTCCCGTGCGCTGTAGGTGAGGATTCGGCAGGCGCAAACCTTTTCAAGGCGAAGTGCATGACCTGCCATGCAAAAGACGGAAGCGGCAATACTCCAGTAGGGAAGAGCCTGCAATCGGCGGACTTGCGGTCAGCGGAGGTTCAGAAAAAATCGGATGCGGAGCTGACTGAGTCCATCAGCGAAGGCAAGGGCAATATGCCCGCGTTTAAAACGATTCTCAGCGAAGCTGAAATCCATTCGGTTTTAGGCTACGTCCGCACGCTTAAAGGAGACGCGGCTTCCAAGAAAAAATAGAGGATGCTGGGCCAGTTATTCGTAATGACTGGCCCATTACGTTTAGGTAAGCACTTTTTGTGATCGCAGTGGTGAGCGCCCTATTTGATCTGGAAGTTTCGTGGATCCAAAGTCATATTCTCCGTAACTTCGCTGGCGGTCACATCCCACTCGTAAACCGTCGTCTTGCCATCTTGTGACTCCTCGGTAAAGTGGATGTTGTAGTGGGTGGGGAGGGTGATGCCGTCGGTAGTGTTGAAATCGCTAAAACGCTCTTCCAGCGTATAACGGGTTTGTTGTTGCTTGGAGCTTCGAGTGGGATCGGCCCCACCCAAGCCTGAAGGGGTTGTGAGTCCCACCTGGTCGCTCATGCTGGGGACTGATGCGCCCAGGCCCGACGCCAGAGTGATGGAATAGACGGTTTCGACGTGACGATATGTTTCGGGATCGAAGTATAGATGAATGTCCATCTCGCTACTTCTTTTGGGCTGATACCGAAGGTCGAAAACTTCCCGTCCGTCTATTTTTTTGCGTCCTGCGAAGTTCAGGTGCGGATGGTTGTGGTCCAGATTCGCCAGCGCCCAGGCGGTAGAGAGCTCACCCCCCAGCAACCCATCCTGCAAGATCACCGGTTGGCTCATCACAAATTCCCCGAGCGTGCTGCGCCGGTGGTTTGACGTGGTCGCGGCAATATAAGATTTGTCCCCATCTGAGATAAACTGCTCGCCTTTGTAATCGTTGGGAAATTTCAGTAAGACATTGAGCTTGCGCTCCTGCGATACCACAGCACTCTTGCCTTCCAACTGGCCTCCGCCGCCGACCAGAAGCTTGAATCGCGCGGTGCCTTGCACCACCCTCGATTTGTTGGCTTCACGGGCGGCAGCCGTGCCAAGGGAATCCAGATGATGAGCTACCAGGTCTTCAGGCTTCAGGTCAGCGGCATAAATCTGCGATGCCGGTGCCGTAAGCAACAGTAGCAACAGGAAACGTCGTGATCTAGTGCTGAACCGCATCGAACCTCCTCAACCGGGTCCCGGCAATTCATGACG